>CAZKEF010000041.1:0-50407 GCA_964551735.1 uncultured Anaerolineales bacterium | reverse complement strand
GTTGGCTCGGCCGGTCATCGGCCGAGCCAACGCCGCTGAACCTACCTTACCACAGACCGTGGATAGAGTTTCATCTCAGGTTACATGCATGAAATCAAGACTGACTGTCAAGTCCGCCTTCCTGGTCGCTCTGTTGTACCCGGTGCTCGGCATTGCCGCCAGCCTTCTTGCCAGCATGTTGTTCGGCGGCGGCGCTGCACCCCAAAGCGATGCCAGCATCTATAAGGTCGTCGGCGCCGGCATGTATGGAACGATCATCGTCAGCATCGTTCTTCTCTTTGTGAGCATCTACGTCTTTAGCGACAGTACACGGGATATCTTCTTCGAAAGGCGCCAGTTCGCGTTATCGAAGCTGTATTACCTTTTTCCATTGGCGTGGGCGGGAGCAGCGGTGGTCGCTCTGCTCAATGTGGATTTTGCGGCGTACTCATTTGGCATCGTTCTGCGGGTCATCATTGCGGCACTGGCTATCGCTGTCAGTGAGGAAATCGTCACCCGCGGCATCTTGCTGGTCGGTTTGCGCAACAGCCGCTTCGTTGAGTGGAAGGCGTGGCTGATTTCACTCGTGGTCTTTTCAGCGTATCATCTGGTGAATGTGGTTGGTGGGGGGAATCCCGTGATTGTTCTCGTGGTGGTCACCGGGGGCACCCTCCTGTACGTGAGCCGAAGAGTGTTCGGCAATCTGTTGGTGCCCATAGTTCTCCACGCATTTTATGATACAGCCTTCTACTTGCTGACCGGCGCCTATGCCGTGGGTGGGAGTTTGCCAGACAAGGTGCTGGATATCCAGCTTGCTTCATTCCTGGTATTACTCGTCGCTTCGATCCTGTTTCTCATCTTCGGCCGCCATCTTTTCGACAGCGATACGGTGGGATGGACGTAGAATGGCAAAGGAAATCGCGCAATGAAACTCAAGAAACACATCCTGTTCGTTTTGATCTTCATCCTCGTCCAGGGCCTCACCTTCGCGGTGACGTGGTACGGCTTTGGCTACCGGTACGCGTCGGCCCAAGAGGCGCGTTTCTCGGTCATCTCGGAGACCATCCTGGCGCTGATGGTGCTCTATTACATCCGGCGCCATGCCTCGTGGCCCGAGGCCGGCTATGGGGCCTTCAGTTGGCGCCGCGCGCTGTGGGGGGCGCCCATCGTGCTGCCAGCGCTGATCTACGGGGCCTACCTGTTCTCGGCCATTGGAGCAGCCAAACCGAGCGGCTTGGAGCTTCTGGGCGTGGGGGCCGTCGCGCTGATGACCCTGTTGGTGGGCTTCGTCGAGGAGACGACGTTCCGGGGCATCCTGCTGCGCGGCGAGTTGGCGGCCGGCCGCAACGTCTTCGTGGCGCTGTTGGTCAGCGCGATCGGTTTCTCCCTGCTGCACAGTGTGAATGTCTTCGCCGGGATGGCGCCGACGGAAATGTTGGGCCAACTGCGGGACACCCTGATCTTAGGGCTGTGTCTCGCGCCGCTGGCGCTGCTGAGCGGGAACCTGGTACCGTTGGTGATCTGGCACTTCGTGTGGGATTTCAGCAAGCTGGTCTTGACCCAGGTCGCACCGGATCTTTCCAACCCGTTTTTCCAGACCATTCACCTTGTAGCGACTCCGCTCGTATATGTGATGGGCGTGGTCGGCTGGGTCGCGGTCTTTGTGCTGTGGCGAAGAGGAGCGTTTCGCAAGACGTAGCAGATATCCGTGTCAGTGGGTCCCATCAAGCTTAGGAGAGATGATAGCTATGAATCAAAGAAAGCCCAATTTCCTTCTGACTGCCGCGCTGGCGGTGTTGATGATCCTGTCGGCATGCGTCGCGCCGCTGCCGGCTCTTGCTCAGACGGCCTCCCCAACAGCCGTCGCACCTGCAACCGATAGTGGCCCGGTCGCGATCGTCGGTGAGGCCGGCTCCGCCAATTTCTACGCCTCGCCGGATACGTTCCCGGAGCCGGTCGTCGCACTGCTCGACGTCTCGAACGTGATCAAGCAGCAGCCGGTCTTTGCGGGCGCCAAGGGACAGATTCTGGGCGCCTTCGACACGGGGATGTTTCCCCTGCCGGCCAAGTTCAGCATCAACCTGCCGATCAGGCCGACCGGGGCGAGCCTGGACCTCCATGGCAACAACGGCAGGGCGGATGCGGGCGTGCAGGTTTTTGGGGTCATCGTAGCCAATAACTTCACCGGTGACTCGTACCTGCAGCAGCTCGACCAGAACGGCATGCTCTCCTACTTGACAGACCTTGTCACGGGCGCCGTTACCGAAGGCGCTTTCGTGGTCTACGCGCCCGACGCGCAGCAGGGTTTTCCCACGGGCTACGGGGCCGACAAGAAGTGGTTCACGACCGATGATCCGACCGCCCCGCTGCTCCAGGGGTACAGCGTGGCGCGGCTCAGCGCGGACGGCAAGGTGACATTGGATCGCTCGTCCGAGCCGGTGATCAACACCATCGAGCACAAGGAGGTCGCTTCGCCCAATTTCTCGAAGCAGGGCATCCTGGAGAGTTACAACTCGTTGATTGACACCCTGAAGAAGCGGTATGCCTATACGGATCTGCGCAAGCTGGATTGGGAGAAGATCCGGGTCAGGTATCTGCCTGAGGTGCAGAAGGCAGACGCTGCCAAGGACACCGCCGCCTACTTTGTGACACTCAATACCCTGGCCCACTCGATCCGCGATGCGCACGTCGCGGCCATTCCGGGGGCGAATGTCGAGGCGGTCCTGGCCGATGGGACGGCGCGCAACGCGCTGTTCAGCGGCAACCTGGGCGCAGATACGATCACCGTATCGGACCCGGCCGATCCCAAGGCAGGGCCTACGGCGAGAACCGTGGTGCGATTTGTGGCGAAGGATACCCCCGCCGCCAAGGCCGGTTGGGTGACCGGCACCGAGATCGTTTCCGTGGACGGCAAGCCAGTGGCCGAGCGCTACGACAGCCTGCCCCTGATCAAGTCGGTGGGCACCAAGGAGGGCGTGCGCGCCCAATTGGCGCCTATGGTATTGCAGTTCCCGGTCAGCCAGACGGTCACCATCGGCTACCGGCTGCCTGATTCGGCGCAGGTTATGACCGCGACGATGACCGCCGGCGACTACACCTGGGATACGCCGGCCCCGCCCGCTGCGGAACCGGCCACGCCGATCAGCTACCGGCAGCTTGGCGACACCGCCGTGCTGAAGTGGAACAACTTCATGGACAACATGCCGGTCAAGATCGCCGTGCTCGAAGAGGCCCTGGGGTGGGTGAAAGGGGCGTCGAAGCCTGGCGTCATCCTGGACTTGCGCGGCAATGGGGGCGGCGCGGCCGCACTCTACATGACCATGGCTTCCTACTTCTTCAAGCCAGACAAGCCCATGCCCTCCGCCCTGTTCGACTGGTACAAATACGATGCGAAGGCCGGCGGCTTGATCAAGTCTTACTCCCCGAACTATATGTTGAGCGCACCCAAGCCCGAGCTGGCCTACACCGGTCCCCTGGTGATCCTGGTCGACCAGAACTGCGCCAGCTCGTGCGAGTACTTCAGCCAGCACATCCAGAAGCTCGGGCGCGCTGCGGTGGTCGGCCAGTACAGCACCGAGGGCGCCGGGGGCCCGGTGGATCGGATCCAGATGCCAGGCGGCCTCATGTTCCAGTACACCATGGGCCAGACCACCTTCGCGGGGACCAAGGAACTGAACCTTGAGGCGAAGGGCGTCGTGCCGGACATCCGCGTACCGGTGACCCTGGAAACCGAGGCGGCTGAGCTCAAGGGCGAGGACCCGGTGATGCAAGCGGCCATCGCCGAGCTGGACCGGCAGAGCAGTGCGCTTGCCGGGCGCTTGTCGGCCCAGCCGTGGCAGTGGGTGTCGTTCAAAGGCCCGAAGGATGAATTCGAGGTCGAGACGCCCAAGAACTACGTGCTGACGCTCAGCAAACCGGCGGAGGGCAAGGCGGAGATCAAGACCGATTGCGCCACGGCTGCCGGCATGTACGGCGCGACCCTCGACCAACTGGTGCTGCAACTGGAGGCGCCCAAGCCGGGCGCCTGCCCGGCGAACTCGCGCGGCGAGCAACTGCTGAAGCTGTTGACCGGCTCGGCGCTGAGCGCGACATACGCCATTCAGGACGGCAACCTGCAGGTGACAATGGCCGACGGCAGCACGCTGGTGTTTGCGCCCGTCAAATAGGCGCCAGAGGCGAGTCAGGGTCATTCAGCTGATTCGGGCGACTTCCTGCTGGCGGCGCCGGAGGAGAAGTAAGAACGCATGATACTGAAGGGGAACTCTCGAATGAAGACATATCTTGGACTGATCGTGATCGTCGCCGCGTTGCTGTTGGCGGCGTGCGTTCCGCCTGCGCCAACCGTGGCGCCGACAGAAGCGCCGACGGCGCCGGCCCCGACCCCGGCGGGCGCGCCCGCGGCCGCGGCGCTCACGGCCAACCCGTGGCAGTGGACATCGTTCACCGGCGCGGCCGAGCAGTTCAAGCTCGAGCAGCCAGCCAGCTACCTCCTGACATTCCAGGACGATGGGACGGCGGCGATCGTGGCCGACTGCAACAACGCGTTCGCGGACTACACCGCGGATGCCGGCGCCCTCACCATCAAGCCGGGGCCGATGACGCTGGCCGCGTGCCCGCCCGGCTCGCGGGGCGAGCAGTTCGTTACCCTGCTCGGCAGCGCGGCCAGGTACTTCTTCGCGGACGGCGCCCTGTTCATTGACCTGCTGGCCGACGCCGGCGTCATGCGGCTTGATCCCGCGGCCGAGACTGTCGCCGGTGAAGAACCACCTCCCCCGACCACCGACGCGGCTGAAGCCGCCCGCGCGCGCGCTAACGCCAGCGCCTTGCAGGCTCAACCGTGGAAATGGAGCTACTTCGCCACCGCGACCGAGCAGGGCGAGATCGAGACGCCCACCAGCTACCTGGTGACCTTTCACGCCGATGGCGCGGTTGAAATCAAGGCGGACTGCAACCGCGCCCAGGGCAAGTACACCCTCGACGGCGGCAACATCAGCATCGAAATCGGCCCGACCACCCTGGCCGCCTGCCCCGGCGACTCACGCAGCGAACAGCTCATCAAGGCGCTCGGCGATGTAGCGCAGTTTGATGTCACCGAGGGCACCCTGTTTTTCGCGCTGAAGACTGAAGGCAGCACGCTGCTCTTCGACGCCGCGCCCCCCACGGTCGTTGATCTCTGCGGCGAGAAGGCGCTGGCGCTCAACACGCTCGAGGACACGCTGGCCCCGAAGCTCAGCGCCAGCCTGGACGAGGTGCTGGTGGGCCTGGTGCAGGAGGGCCAGCGACCGGGCCCGGGCGCGGTGCTGCTGATCATCACGCCCGAGGGACGCTATCTCAAGTCCGTCGGGGTCGCCGACGTGACCACCTGCGCGCCGCTGCCGGCCGATTCCCCCTATCAGATCGGCAGCAACACGAAGCTGATGACCTCCGCCATCCTCTTCCAGCTCCAGGAGGAGGGCGTGCTGTCAACCTCCGATCTGCTGAGCAAGTGGCTGCCCGACCTGGCCGCGCGGCTGCCCAACGGCGACAAAATTACCATTGACATGCTGCTCACCCACACCAGCGGCCTGCCCGACTACTTCGACGTGCCGACCACGGACGGCGCAACCATCGCGGATGGCGTCAAGGACAAGGCCATGCTGGCTCGCGGCTTCACGCCGGAGGAGCTGATCCAACTGGTTGCCGACTTCGGTCGCAGCGACTTCGAGCCAGCAGCGGAAGGGAAATGGAAATACAGCAACACCGGCTACATGCTGCTCGGCCGCATCATCGAGAAGGCCACCGGCAAGTCGTACGAAGAAAACCTCAAGGCGCGCATCTTCGAGCCCCTGGGGCTGAAGCAGACCTACCTGCAAACGGGCCAGCCGGCGGCGGGCGCGCTGCCGCAGGCGTACTACAAGGCGCCCTTTGCCTTCACCACCGGTGAATGGAACGCCAGCCAGGGCTGGGCGGCCGGCGCGGTGGTGTCTACACCTGACGAGTTCGCCCTCTTCCTGAAGGCCCTGTTCACCGGCAAATTCTTCATGCAGCCGGGGACGCTTGATCTGATGCAGCAACATACCTCGGCCGGCGTGGACAAGCTGGGGCCGGGCGTCATCTATGCGCACGGCATGCTCAACAACAACGGCGTGCTGGGGCATGGCGGCCAAACGCTGGGCTTCCAGAGCGATGGCGGCACTATCCCCGACAAGGATGTGACGATCGTAATGTGGAGCAACGCAGCCGAGAGCAATGCCAGTCGCGCGCTCGTGCCCGCCATCGCCAACCTCGTTACCGGAGCCGGAGGATGAAACAGAACACCAACGCTCGGCGTTCCAACGACCTGGTGCTGTCGAGCTACGGCTCCCCGCTGCGCAAGCCGGTGATCGGCTGGCTGCTGGCCGCCGGCCTGGCCGCGCTGATCATCTACAGCTTGCAGAACCTGCTGCCCTTCTTCAACGCCGGCAATCCGCAGCATCTGCGCGTCTTCGTCACCGCGCTGGCCGTCACCGGCGCCATCACCGCCATCCCGGTGCTGATCCTGCGCTGGCTGGACCGGCGGGAGCCGGAGCCGTGGCTCTTCTACGTGCTGGCCTTCGCCTGGGGCGGGCTGATCGCCACCGCGATCTCCGCGCACATCAACACGGGGCTTGAAGAGGTGCTGCCGGGGCTGTTTGGCGCCATCCTGACCGCGCCGTGGGTGGAAGAGGCGGCCAAGGGGCTGGGCCTGCTGGTCTTCGTACTGCTGCTGCGCGACGAGTTCGACGGCCCGCGCGACGGCTTCATCTACGGCGCGCTGATCGGCCTGGGGTTCATCTGGCTGGAGTCATCGGTCTATATCGTGCGGAGCTTCGATGAGAAGGGGACGGTCGACTGGGCCTTTCAGCTCGGCTCCCGCTACGTCCTGGCCGGCCTCAACGGCCACGCCATCTACACCGGCCTCACGGGCACGTTCATCGGCTTTGCGCTCATCCAGAAGAGCTGGCTGCGCAAGCTCACCTGGCCGGTGATCGGCTACGTGCTGGCCGCGCTGTCGCACATGGCGTGGAACGGGTTGGGCACCGTGATCACGGCCTTGGCGGCCAATGTGATCGGCAGGCTGGCCATGCCACCCGCGGTCATGGATTCGATTGGCAAGGATCTCGCGAATATGCCGTTCTGGCTCAGTTGGCTGGCGAACGTGCTGGCGCTCCTCGTCGCCAACGGCCTCGCCTACCTGATCATCCTTCTCGGGCTGCGGCGCAGCGCCCGCTGGGAACGCGGGGTCATGGCCGAGCAGTTGCGTGACGAAGTGGGCACGCCAACCGTCACGGCCGACGAATACCAGCAGATCGAGGGTAAATGCGAGCCCCCGCGCGGCGACCAGACCGCGCGGGCGATCTTCACCGCGCAGGCCAACCTGGCCAAGCGCAAGTTCCGGCTGCTGCTGCGCGGCCGGCCGGTGGACGCCGACCCCGTGGTGCAGGCCTGGCGGCAGGATTTGCGGCAGTTGCGCACATGAAATCTACGATCTTGCTCAACCTGTTAGCGATCCTGTTCGTCCTGGCAGCCTGCAATGGGCAGCCCAGGCCAGCTACGCCAATCCAAAAGGAGAACAACGAGATGGCAGCGACAAAGCAACCGAAGTCTGATGCAACGAAACCGGCCTACGTGGCCGACCTGGAAGCGGCCTACGGCGCGCCGAGCCAGGCCGGTTTTGGCAGCGCCGTGTTCTTCGAGCAGATGAAGACAGATGACAACCTGACCCAGGCGGCGCTGGCGAAGTACAAGTACTTCACCGGCGAGCTGTGGGAGCGCTGGGGCGAAGCGGCGTGGATGGGGCCGTGGAAAGAGGTGTACGCCCGCCCGACCGGCGCCAAGCCGGACATTGTGGCCGAGCTGCGCGGCATCACCGATATTGACGCCCGCAACTCGGCGCCGATGATTCTGGATGTCGTGCCGGATGCGGCGGCAGCCAAAGCTGCGTTAGTGGCCGCGTTCGACGACCCGGCCGTGACCGAGCTGCGGATCTACAACCTGGGGGACGGCGGCGCGATGTCGGGCATCCTGGTGGCCGGCCGCCGCGGCGCGACCGGTGAGGCGACGTTCCTCGTGTTTTTGCTAGACTGAACTGGAGATGACCGCCGCGTAACCGCACCGCGAGGAAGTGAACCCGGCCAGGCGGTTCGTCATCTCGGCATCCGACGCACTGTAACTATCAGGAGGAAAACACCATGTCAACGCTCTCAACCCAACTCACACAGTTACGAGTCTTTCGGCTCATCCTGCCCGTGGCCCTGCTCCTGCTGGCCGCGGCCGTCTTTGCCGTGCCCATGGCCCATGCCTCGGGCACGGTGACCGACTGCACCGCCTACGGATCGGTGGGCACGGCGGGCACGCTTGCCGATGCCCTGGCCGGCGGCGGCGCCGTCACCTTCGCCTGCAACGGCACCATCGTCGTGCCCGAGATCGTGATCAGCAGCGACACCGTGCTGGACGCGACCGGCCACAGTGTCACCCTGAGCGGCAACAACGCCAACCGCGTCCTGCGCGTGCCGGCGGGCGCCAGTCTGACCGTGCGCCACCTCACCATCGCCAACGGCAATGCTGACTTTGGGGGTGGAATCGCGACGCGGGGCGGTCACCTGCTCGTGGAGCGCAGCGTCATCGAAAGCAATCGCGCCTCGGGTGGCGGTGGGATCTTGGTGATGTATGAAGGTGCTGCGCAGGGTACGGCGACCATCCGGGACAGCACGATCCGCGACAATACTGCCCAAGCCGGTGGTGGCATGGAGATAGTTGGGAGCACTGCGACCATCGAAAGGAGCACCTTCTCGGGCAACACCGCCACCGGAGGCACCGGAACCAACGCCATTGCCGGCGCCATATCTTTTCTGGCGAGTAGCACGGGGGGGAGTCTCACCATCAGAAACAGCACCATCAGCGGCAATACTGCCGTGGCTGGCACCTTCGGCGAATCGCAGGGCGGCGGCATATTCGTTCAGGCCACCTTCTCCGATGGGACTGGCTCTGTCCAGTTGGTGCATACGACGATCGCCGGCAACTCGGCCACGCATGGCTCAGGGGTGATTACCAACATAATGTCGCCCAACGCGACCAGAATGCGGGTGGCCAACACCATCATCGCTGACGGATGCGACAAGTTCTCAGTGTCGGTGGTGGGCATCGAGTCACAGGGTTACAACGTTTCTGGCGACGCCACCTGCAGCTTCACCCAAGCCACCGACCAGCAGAGCACCAACCCACTGCTCGGCGCTCTGGCCGACAACGGCGGCCCGACCCAGACCCGCGCCCTGCAAACGGGCAGTCCGGCCATGGACCGGATCCCGCTGGTCGACGGCTCCTGCAACGGCACCGGCATCAAGACCGACCAGCGCGGCTACGTCCGGCCCGAGCCGAGCGGCAGCAACCAGTGCGACGTCGGCGCCTATGAAGTGGACGCCGGCCCCCCCGTTCCGACGAGGGCTGAGTCAGCGCTGCTGAGCTGCGGCATCGAGCCTTTTGACGCGGATGCCGGCGGCTTCCGGACCAAGGGAGAAACCGGTCCGCACGACGCGCCCTACACCCTGAACGGCTATGTCTTCCGGTGGGAAAGCACCGGCGGCAACCCGGACGGCAACCTGCGCGCCGACGATATGGACGACGCGCTGCAGGAGGTCTGGACGCCGGCCTTTCTGACCACCCTCAACTTCTCCAATCTGAACGGCAAGAACCTCCGGTTCGATTACCTTAACGGGCTCGGAACACTGAGCCCCTATGTCGCCATCGTGGGCAGCAACGGGACTGCCTACTATTTCTACTTCAAAGACCAGCTCGGCACGGGCACTGGCTGGCGCACGGTGACCGTCCCCATGGTGGCCGATCAGTGGCGCACCGTCCTGAATGTCGGCACTCCGCCCGCCACGGGTGCGCCGTCGCCCGCCCAGTTTGCGGCCGTGCTGAACGATCTGGACCACATTGCCATCGGCATTGAGACCTACAATGGCGGCGATGAGACGGCGTTTATCGACAACTTCGGCGTGCCCTGCCCGGCCGGGACGATCCGGATCGTCAAGGAGGCGCAGCCCGAGGGGCCGACCGTGTTCGACTTCTACGTGGCGGGGCCTGTCGTCGGGACGGACTACACGCTGGTGGACGACGGCAGCGGGCCGAACTTCTTTGAGACCACCGAGACGCCCGGAGTGTATGTCGTCACCGAGGAGGCGGAGCTCGGGTGGGCTGTGCAGAACATCGTCTGTGATGACGCCAACTCCTTCGTGGACGTAACCGCTCGCAAGGCGACCATCCTGCTGGAGGATGGCGAAACGGTGACCTGCACCTTCACCAATGTGAAACCCGGGACGATCACGATCGTCAAGGAGGCGAACCCGTCCGATGACACGCCCTTCACCTTCCGCCAGAACATCGATGGGTCCGGCGACTTCACCCTGTCGGATCCGACCACGGACACGGCCGTCTTCCTCAATGTGCTCCCGGGCCCCTATCGTGTGACCGAGCTGGCGGCTGCCGCCCCGTGGGAGTTGATCGACATCACCTGTGTCGAAACAGCGAGCCAGAACTCGTGGGGCGACGTTACCAGCGCCACGGCCACAATCAACCTGGAGATCGACGAGTCGGTGACCTGCACCTTCACCAATGTGCAACCCGGGACGATCCGGATCGTCAAGGAGGCGCAGCCCGAGGGGCCGACCGTGTTCGACTTCTACGTGGCAGGGCCTGTCGTCGGGACGGACTACACACTGGTGGACGACGGCAGCGGGTCGAACTTCTTTGACACTAACGAGGCGCCCGGGGTGTATGTCGTCACCGAGGAGGCTGAGCCCGGGTGGACGCTGGAGAGCATCGTCTGTGATGACGCTAACTCCTTTGTGGACGTGATCACACGTAAGGCTACCATCCTGCTGGAGTCTGCCGAAACGGTGACCTGTACGTATACGAATGTGCAGGCGGACTTCGGCGACGCGCCCGACACCAACCTCCAGACCGCGGGCGCCAACCGGGCCTATCACACTCTGTCGGCCGCCTCGGTTCACCTGGGCGCGAACGCGCCGGATGCGGAAAGCAACGGCATTCCGAACGCCAGCGCCAATGGCGATGACATGGACAACACGGACGATGAGGACGGCCTGACGGGCTTTATCGGCATTGACCCCAATTGGAGCGATGGCGGCGCGATTCAGGTCACGGTGAACAACGTGCAGGCCGGCGGCGCCTGCGTCTACGCCTGGGTGGACTGGGACGACGACGGGTTCGGGGCAGGCAGCGACTCCAAAGGCCAGGTCGCCGTGGCTGCCAACGGCGCGGCCACCATCAACTTCCCTGCCGACGCTAACATGCCCGGTGCGGGCAGCTTCCCCGCCTCGGCCTACCTGCGCCTGCGCGCAGTGGATGGCGCGTGCGGCTCGCTCGCGGCCACCGGCGGCGCCACTGGCGGTGAGGTGGAAGACCATGTGCTGAGCTTCACGCCGAACGCCGTGGAGGTGACGAGCTTGACCGCGCGGCCGGCCGGGTTGATGGAGGCGGTGGCGCAGTTGTGGCGGCTGCTGACGGGCCGCTAAGCCGATCAAGGGCGCCGTTCGTCCGGCCGCACGCGCATGAAACAGCGGCGCCCTGCAGTTTTGCGCGAAAGGATCTTCGATGGAACCAACAACGATAAACGCAGCGCAGGATCGCAAGCCCTACGAACCGCCGGCGGTCGCCTACGAGGCGGCGCTGGAGGTGCGCGCGGGCAGCCCGTTGGGCATACCCGACCCACTGAATCTCCTGGACGGCGGGCAGCAGTAGCGACACGGCCCTACCGTTTCCGCGATTGATAGCGAGCAAAAGGACGTCACGTGGCACGGCGGTCATCGTGAGGTGGCCGCCGTGTTATTTGTCGGCGCGCGGCCCAGCGGCCCCTGAAAATACCCTTGCAGTCAACCGTTGTCGGTCACCGGTCGTCCGTCGGCATTTTCAGTGCAGTGTCCATGTCACGGGCGACACCAGCGGAGATGGAAATGCAGCCATCCGCGTTCATCCGCGCTCGTCCGCGTCCCATTTTCGGGTTAGCGGCCATGTCGCAGGCGACACAAGCAGAGATGAAAACCGGAACGCGGACAACGCGGATACCGCGGACCACGCGGACAGACTCAGATTTCATCCGCGTCGTCCGCGTCGTCGGCGTAGTCCGCGTCCCATTTTCAGATCAGTTTTTCATGCCGCGCGCGGCGCCACGGCGGATGAAAACGTAATTACGGTCAGCCGTCAGCGGTCGGCGGTCGGCACTTCCAGGGCAGGCGTTACGATCTCGTTACGTTGCTCTGGCATAGTATCCAGCATGATTGTCTGGTGATGTCTGCACGGAAACGCATGTTCGTGACGCCATCACCGATGAAAGGATATAGAGGCAAGATGAATATTCGATTCAGCACCATCTCACTGCTCCTGATGCTGGGATTGCTGGTGCTGGGCGCGTGCACCGCGTCGCCCACCGCCACACCGGCGCCGACAGCGCCGGCGGTTGCGGCCACCGCACAACCCCCTGCGCCGACAGCCCAGCCGGAGGCCCCGACCGCAGCCCCGGTCGTGCCGACGCCGCCCAGCGCACCGACAGAGGCCGCGCCGGGCGACGACCTGGCCAAGGCGAAGGCTGAGGGCCTGCTGCTGGTGGGCAGCTCGTTGGATAACCCGCCCTTCTCGTTCTACAGCGACCAGTTTCGCCCCGCAGGGTTCGACGTCGCGCTGATCACCGAGCTCGGCCGCCGGCTCGGCCTCCGGGTTGAGGTAGAGGATTTTGCCTTTGAAGGGCTGCTGGATGCGCTGCACCTGAAGCAGGTGGACGTAGCCATTGCCGCGCTGTCAGTCACCCCGGAACGTACGGGGCTGGTGGACTTCACGGCGCCCTACTATGTCGGCGAGGACGGGATTCTGGCAGGGCCGGACTCGACCATCACATCCATCCGCTCACTGACCGATTTCGGCAAGCGCCGGGTCGGCGTCCAGCGCGGCTCGACCTATGAAAGCTGGCTGCAAGAAACCATCGTGCAGACCGGCCAACTGCCGCGCGCCAACCTGCTCTCCTATGTCAGCCCGGAGACCGCCGTGGAAGACCTGGATGAAGGCCTGGTAGATATCCTGGTGATGGATCTGCAGCCGGCGGAAGTTTTCGCCCGGCAAGGCAAGGCCAAACTGGTTGGCCGGGGCCTTAACCAGCAGGTCTACAGCATCGCCGTCCGTAAAGATTCGTCGCTCCTGGCCGAGTTGAACCGGGTGCTGTTCGAGGTGCAGACCGACGGCACGGCCGGGCATCTGATTGAGACCTATCTGGATATCCCGGAGGAGAGCGTGATTCCGATCACGCCCGTGCCCATGCCCACGGCGATCCCAACGCCGGCCGCGTCGCCGACCCCGGTCCCCTGCATTGATGGCATGGCGTGGGTGGCAGATCTCAACCTGGACGACAAGAACATGACCGCGCCGCCCGTGCTCCAGCCGGGTCAGGCGTTTACCAAGAGCTGGCGCGTACGCAACGCCGGCACGTGCGACTGGACGGCCGACTTCTCGCTCACCTATCGCTCGGGCAATACGCCAGCAGCCAAGATGGGCGGCAGTAACTTCAAGATCGGAAAGACCGTGGCCCCGGGCCAGACCATTGACCTGAGCGTCAACCTGGTGGCGCCGCAAGCACCAGGCACTTACCAGGGCTTCTGGCAGATGGCCAACCCCAGCGGCAAGCCGTTCGGCGAGCGCATCTGGGTCGGCATCCGGCTGCCTGCGCCGCCGACGCCGATCCCGCCGCCGACGCAGCCCCCCGCGCCCGGCCTCTTCTTCGGCGTTGATCGCACGAACATCAACGCAGGCGAATGCGTCAACTTCAACTGGAATGTAACCGGCGTCCGGGCTGTTTACTTCTATCAGCAGGGCCAGCCATATGAGAATAACGGTGTGGCCGGGCAGAGCGGCAAGCAGGTCTGTCCAGCCAATACGGCCATCTTCGAACTGCGCGTCGAACGGCTGAATGGCTCTGTGGAAGTTCGGCAGATCCAGATCAACGTGAACGCGGTGGCGGGCGGGCCGATCATTGCCGAGTTCTACTCCTCACCTGCCAACGAGATCGACGCCGGGCAGTGCGTCGGATTCTTCTGGCGCGTCGATGGCAATGTATCGCGTGTGGCCCTGGTGCGCGACGGCGCCCCGCTCTGGGATTATGCGCCGGTCTCTGGGTCGTTCAACGACTGCCCACCCGGCGCAGGTCAGAAGAACTATGAGCTGCAGGCCTGGGGGCCGGGCGGGTTCATCAAGACCCAGCGGGACCTGATGGTCCGCCCCGGCTTCGCGCCGCCGACCGCTGTGCCGGCGCCCCAGCCACCGCGCATCAACCGCTTCATCGCCACCCCGCCGCAGCTTAGCGCGGGCGCCAACTGCACTGTGTTGGAGTGGCAGATCTCGGGGCAAGGGATTACCGCGGTCTGGCTCAGCCGCAATGGCATCCTGATCGCCGGCCCGGACGTGCCATCCGGTTATCAGGACTGCGTATCCGTCAAGGATCAGGGGAAGACGCAGCTCTATGAGTTGAAGGTGGACACCGAGTTCGGCGGCTCTGCCACCCAGCAACTGCCTGTTCCGTTTCCCAGGGGTTAGCGCTTGCTGAACAATGCCGGCTTCCTGTGCTAGATTGCACGGGAAGTCGGCTTTCTCATCTCTGCATCGCCGACTCCTTCCACCTTACGGAGGTATGGTTATGACTGTGATCACGGGACTCCTGGCGCTCGTCGTGCTCATCGCGCTATTGGTGGTGCAGTTCGGTGGTGCCATCGGCGCGCTCTTCCTTGGCCGCAAGCTGCCGTGGATCTGGTTCGCCCTGGCCGTCCTCGAGACGGTCAGTAAGCTGTTGACCATCGCGCTCTACCAGGAGACCGACGCGGTGCGTGGGGTCCTCGGCCTGGCAGGCGGCCTTCTGGCCGCCGTGTTGGCACTCCTGCTCCAGCGGCGGCATCAGAGGATCGTCCTGGTTCTCGGCGGCCTCCTGGCCGCCAGCCTCATCATCGTCCAAGTGTTGGGACCGCTGCTCAATCCGGCACCGAACTGGTTGGTGCTGGCATTGATCGGGGCGGGCGGCATCGCGGGCGCGGTTTGGGCGTTGAACAATCGCGCAACCGCCACAATTGTCCTCTCCGCGCTGGTGGGAGCCGGGGTACTGACCGACAACTTGATCGAACCGTTGGGAGTTGATGAAGCCCATCGCTTCCAGGTGTACGTCCTGCTGGCGCTGGCCGGGATCGGCTTTCAGCTCTGGCGGGAACGCCGCCAGCGCAAGGGCGCCTCACCCCAGGCGCAGGGAGCGCCACTGTACCGCAATCCGGCGGATTGCGCTAACCCCGCCTCATCGCAGGCGCAGGGGGCGCAGGCATGATGAGCACCCAACGCCATCTGTACAGATTCTACCCTCAGCGGGCAGCTCGCTGGTTCGCCGCGTTCATGCTGCTCCTGGTGGCGGTCATCTCGGCAGGCTGCGCCGGCGAAGTGCCCGGGGCCAGCCCGCAGTTCCTCTATGATCCCGCGGCCCCGGCCAGCCCGCCTGACCGGCCCGAGCTCACGCTGGCGGATGACGACCGGATCCTGGTCCTGGCCCCGCACCCGGATGATGAGATCCTGGCCACCGGCGGCCTGGTGCAGCAGGCGCTGGCCAGGGGCCTGCCCGTGCAGGTCGTCTTCCTGACCAATGGTGACAACAACGAGTTCGCGTTCCTGTTCTTCAGCAAGGCGTTCACCCTGGATGCCAGGGCCGCCGTCTATGCCGGTCAGGTGCGCGCCCTCGAAGCGCTGCGCGCGGGCCGCGAGCTCGGCCTGGAGACCTCCAACGAAACCTTCCTCGGGTATCCTGACTTCGGGACCCTGGAGATGTGGCTCAACCGCTGGGGGGACGATCGCGAGGCGTTCCGCAGCATGTTCTCCGAACAGAACAAGGTGCCCTACTGGTTCGCCCGCACCCCGGACGCGCCCTACAAAGGCGAGTCGCTCCTGGCCGAAATCACTGAGGTCTTGTCCGACTTCAAACCCACCAAGGTTTTCGTTTCGCACCCGGCGGACAAGAACCCCGACCATGTGGCGCTCTACCTCTTCCTCCGCACCGCGCTGTGGGATCTGGCAGGCGAAGTCCAGGTGGACGTCTACGCGTACATCACGCACTACGGCGAGTGGCCGCAGCCGCGCGGCCTGTTATTCGATGCACCGCACGAGCCTCCCGCGCAGTTCGATGAGCCGGGCCGGTGGGTGGTGCTGCCGTTGGAGCCCGACCAGGTCAAGACGAAACTGGAGGCAATGAAGCGGCACAAGACACAGTACGGTGCAGCCAGGCCGTATTTGGAGTCCTTCATGCGCGCAAACGAGCTGTTCGACAGGATGAAGGACATCAACCTGAGCGCCGGGGCCTCGAGCGCTGTGATCCTGCCGAGCGGAACCGGATTCGTTGGCGCCCAACCGGCGCCTGATGCGGCTGCGACAGGCATCCCGCGCCAGGTGCAGATAGAGGGAGATGACCTCGTCTTCTCCTTCGATCTCAGCCAGCAGCCCGGCGCGGCGAGTGTGGAAATGCACGTGATGGGGCATCGGTCAGACCGCCCCTTTGTCGAGATGCCCAAGCTGGCGATCCACGTGAAAGGCAGCAGCCACCAGGTCTCGGAGCGGAAGCAACGACAACCGGCCGACTCCGTGCGGGTGGCCAGCACGCAGGCGATGATCGAAGTGCGCATCCCCCGTGACCTGCTTGGCGATCCCGAGCGCTTGCACTTCAACGCGACCATCCGGCCCGGTCAGGGGCCGGTGGATACCATGCCCTGGGTGGCAATCACACTCCCCTAGCGAAAGGACGTCTGCACAAATGGAAATCCTTGCAACCGTGTTGCGGGCGGCTGGCGGCGCAGTCGCTCTCCTCTTCGGCCGCCGCGTGTTCTGGCTCTTCGTCGCGATCGTAGGCTTCCTGGCCGGGTTTGCGATCGGCCAGAGGCTGTTGCCCGGTTCGGGCTCGCTGATCCACATCCTGGTGGGCGTCGGGCTTGGCCTGGTGGGGGCGCTGCTTTCACAGGCCGCGCCCAACCTCATCGCTGCGATCATCGGCTTCCTGGCCGGCGGCTACGCCCTGTCCGCCTTAGTCGGCAGCCTGGCGCAATTGAGCAACGTGGTCCACTGGGTCGTTTTCATCATCGGCGGCCTGGTCGGCATCTACCTGGCCGTCAAGTTCTTCGACCTGGCGCTGGTGATCCTCTCGGCGCTCTCCGGCGCAGGAACGCTGTCCGCGTTGGGCGGCGAACTGTTTAGCTTCAGCGGCACGATCCAGGCGATCGTCTTCGTCGTGCTGGCGGTCGTCGGCATCGCGTTCCAGCTTGGGGTCGTCAAGCCGACCAGGCAGCACAACCGGTAGGGTTCCAAAGCCCTGGCTCGGTGGGCGACCGGCCAGAGCTGGGAAACACGCCAAAATCACCATAGATGTTCAGATCATCTTCCGGAGTCGAGGCTTTGGCTGGTCAGCCTCATGGTTCTGAAAAACCGGCTGCAGCCTCGATTCCGGATCGTCAGACCAGAAAGCGCGGCCGTTCGTGAGGGCGCCAGGTGACAGAAGTCCGATCTCAAACGGCTGGCCGGAGCGAGGCCATCGATCAATTCAGGGGGTTCGCCATTCTTCTGATGGTGCTGGCCGACTACCTGGCCGGAGTTGCTACGGCGCCTGCCTGGCTGAAACACGCCGACGACATCGGCTACACGGTGGTTGACCTGATCGCGCCTCTGTTCGTGTTCGCAATCGGGTTAACCACCGGTGTGTCCTTTCGCAGGAGGCTCGCGCGGGATGGTCGTTGGGCAACCTACACCCATTTCATCTCGCGTAACCTGGCACTGCTGGGGTTGGGCCTTCTCTTGACGCTGGGAGGCAACCTGACCGGCGTTTACGAGAGCAGCGTGAATTGGGGCCTCCTGCAGGCCCTGGGCGCAGCCGGGCTGCTCACCCTCCTTGTCATCCCTCTCGCGGCCGCGCCGAGGGCGCTCGTTGCGCTGCTACTGCTCGGAACGTATCAGGCGCTGCTGGATCGCTCCTGGCTCGACCTGGTGCGGGCTGCGCCGCACAACGGGCCGTGGGGCGCCCTGAGCTGGGCGGCCATGTTGATCCTCGCCACCTGCGCGGCCGATCTGTACCATAATCCTGCCAGGCGCCGGCTTGTGCCGTGGATCTGTCTCGCAGCCGCGGCTGCCGGGCTGGCGCTGGCAATCCCCTTCCCCATAAGCAAAGAGCGCGCCTCGATCAGCTATGTGCTGTTGAGCCTCGGGCTGAGCGGCCTCACCTTCCTGGGGGTCAACTGGCTGGTTGCCCGCTTCGGCCGCGGCCTGCCGGTGCTCAGCGCCTGGGGGCGCAACGCGTTGTTGCTGTACCTACTGCACGGGGTCTTTATCGGGTTGTTTGCCCTACCGCAGGTGGACTGGTGGTACGTCGGCGCGGCGCCGTGGTTGATAGCGCTGCAGGCCGCGTTGCTGGTGGGGGTGCTCAGTTGGGTCGGCGTGATGCTTGATCGCCGCGCGCTGTACTTCTCGCTGTGAGACCTCCCAACTGAACAACTGCGCCAGCCGGCAGAGCGCCGCCAACAAGCCGAGGCGGAGGCCCGGCGGATCAAAGAGTTGCAGGACTTTGCGCCCCGCGCTGCGCAGGCCTGGCGCGCTGTCCAGGCGTTAATCGAGGAGAAGAAAGCGCGGCCCTACGACGAGGCGGTGGCGCTGTTGGTCAAGCTGCGCGATCTTGCCGTCTTCCAGGATCGGCTGCCGGAATTCCAGGCCAGACTGGCCGCCTTGCAGGCGCAGTATACCAGCCGCCCGGCTTTTCAGGAGCGGTTACGTAAAGCGAAGTTGACTTGAGCTGATACCAAAGATTACTTTTCCGGACAGTAATTCACACGATTACCATCCAGAAGGGTAATCTTTGCTCACAGGTGAAAGCCTCAAGGCGTGGGCAATTGCTTTAGAGGTGCACGCAGACTATTGGCACAGTTGCGGTGTGGTTTCCCGTCCGGCTAGGAGCCAGGGCCGGCGCAGCGCCGGCTCGTCCTGCACCTGCTACACTACATCCCCGAGCGCCGCGGCCGGGAGTTCGCCGTAATCGAGGACCTGATCCCGCTGTACTTGAACTGGGAGAACCCCAACGTGCGCGCCGAGGTGTACGATTTGATGCGCTGGTGGCCGGACCAGGGCGTGGACGGCTTCCGGTAGGGTCATCAGCATATCGGCGCTGCTTCCTGGGGATTGACCGGTATGATAGCGATCCCCGCTGCGGCCAAGCAGCGGGCGACGTTCAGGAGCAAACTGTGCGGCGTGACGGCCATCGCCGTCAAACGGCGTTTCCTGGCGCCACGATGGCGCACAACTCGTCTATGGGATGCGTGCTCCGGCGGCGTGCAACCGCGGTCGCACACTGAATCCACCCTGGATGCTGTTCAGGCCAGCTCGGCGCGCGGATTTCCGTACAGCACATAGGCCAGCCAGGTCGGATTGGCGGGATCGAGTTCCTTCAACACCAAACGTGCCGCGCGGAAGGCTGCGGCCAACGGCAGCCGTTCATGCCCGTCCAGACCAAATATCCGGTTGTAGAACTCACTGGCAAAGCGCGCCGCCAGCACGTCGTTGATCTCCCACAGCGACCCGATGAATGCGCTGGCGCCGGCGCCGACGAAGCGCTCGGCCCAGCCGCCCAGCCGGGTCAGCCCGAAGCCGCGGCCGCCGGAGTGGCACGCGTTCACGAAGACCACCGGCCGGCTGCGCAGGAGCCCGCTCTTGCGGTCGCCGGTGAGCTGCGACGGGAGCAGGAAGCCATCGGCCAGCTTGAGCCTGGACTCGTTGGGGTCGGTCAGGTCGAAGTTACCATGACAGGCGAAGTGATAGAGCTGCGTCTGTCCTGCGCTGAACGATGCCAGCGCGTCGGCCGCGGACTGCAGCGGCAGGGCCACCGCGATCCCTGCCGCCGACAGAGCAGTGAAGTACTCCCGCTCGCTCCGAGCCGCCGCCAGGTTGGCTGCGGGCTGGATCACGACCGCGTTGTTGAGCGCAAGCTGCGCGGGGGCGGCCGCGCCCGCAGCCCAGCGGGCCAGTTGGTAGCTCTCACACAGCGGCGGGTCATCGTAGAGGGCCTGGCCGCGGCGGTCGTACGCCAGCGGCCGCACGATCTCCCACGGGATCCACGGCTCGTTGCTGGTGATCAGCAGGTTGCCGCCCAGGTGCTTCTCCCGCAGCGCCGGATACTCCTGCTTGAACTCCGGCGGGAAGAGCTCGTCGTACAGGTTGCTGCCGGCGTCGGCCATCTCGCGGATCGCCTGCGCGGTCTGCGCAGGGGTGCGCGCGTCCGGCGCCAGGCGGGCCCAGGTGCTCAGGCGGTCGAAGGCGCGCTGCAAGAGCTCGCGCGGGGATGCGGTCAGGGATGTCGCGCCGACCGGCAGGAAGTTGTAGTCGCCGTCGGGGCTGTTCAGCGTGAAGCTGAGGGTCTTGGTGTCGGCCGAGAGCATGATCAACAACTGCAAATCAGGCGGCCGCCGGGCAGGGGGCGCTGGCGAGGGGGCAGGCCGATCGCGTGGCGGCGCCTGAACTGCTGCGCCGGTGGTGAAGTGCAGGTCAAAGGGCCGGGCGGAGACGCCAGCGAGATCCGTGAAGCCGGGGCCCGACTCGTCCGGCGAGTTGAAGGTCAGCTGGAAGGCCGTGTTGGGCGGCAGCGGGCCGGGGAAGTCCCGCGTGAAGGTCAGGCTCTTGCCATCGGGGCTGCGCTCGGGCGTCTGGCCGCCGACGACGAACCCGCCGCGGTGGCGGATGCTCCAGCTTGTTTGCGCCATCACGCGGTCGAAGGTGAGGGTGAGCCGGGTCAGCCCGCAGTCCACGCCGGTTTCTCCGTCCCTGGGCGAGGTTGCCACCACCTCCGGGCCGCTCACGGGCAGAGCTGCTCTGTCCGGCGCCAACCCTGCCAGCCACGCTGCAAGCTGCCCCGTCCGATCCCCGGTCGGCAGCTCCACCAGCCGGATCTGCTTGCGCCGGAGCTCATCCCGCTGCGCGCCGGTCACGTCGAACAGGACCGCGTAGCCCGGCCGCATCATCTGGCCAAAGCTGCTGAGCAGCCGGCCGAAGAGCTGGTCGAAGTAGGGGTCCGGGTCGGCGCCGCCCCAGCCCAGGTAGAGCATATCGCTGGTGGCCAGCGCGTTTTGCACCAGCCCGATGGTGTGGGACCGCTGCATGGGGTAGGCCCCGCATTGATCCCTGGTCAGCACGATCGTATCCGGCTGATCCAGGTCGCCGTAGAGCTTGACGATGTTGACGACGCCCGGCCCGCGACGCAGGAAAGGAATCGAGCTGTCGCGCGCCACCATCTCGACCCGCTTGCCCGCGTCGCGGAACGCGCGTTCAAGCAGGTTGTCGAAATTAGCGGTGAAGACCAGCGAGATGGGCAGCGCTGCCAGGGCGCGGTGCGCGGCCGTCGGCTGCACGCCGGTGGTGTCAAGCCGCTCCTTGAGGTGGCTGATCAGCCCGAACAGCCCCTGGCGGTTGACGTAGACCTGGGCCGCCTCGATCAGCGCGTCGCCGGTCGCCCACTCGCGCGGGGCCAGCTTGTGGCCGATTCGGGCGGATAGCTCCGCGATCAGGTCGTACCAGCCGGGCAGCCCCGCGCCGACCGACAGACCCGCGCCGACAAAGGCGCAGACGTTGCCGGTAGCCAGGCTCCGTTGGAGATCATCAACAATGGTCATGGCTTGCTCCTTCCGATCATCCGGGATGAGGAGGGAGGGCGGGTCTTACGTGCACCGAACCACCACCCGCCGTCACCCGATTACGTGCGGGCAACCACCACACATCGTATGCCGGCCAAACCCGCCCCTACACCCCGCGCCACGCATCGTAGGGGCAGGTTTCCGTGGTTTGACGGCGGAACCCGTGCCCACCACAGACGCCCATTGCCGGCAATACCGTGCCAACGGCGCAAAACCTGCCCCCGCGGCGACATGATTCGATCAATCCCGCCGATTCGTTGCTCTATCCCACCATCCCCACCCTCACAAAACCCGCGCGCCAGAGAGGGGGCTGCGCCCCCTCTCTGGACTCTCCCCCATCAGAGGCCAGAGTTCAGAGCGCCAGAGCGCAGAGCTGAAGGGGACGACCCCCGCCACCACCACCCGAAAACCGTCGTAGTCGTCACGGAGGTTGGTCCAGTCCCTGGCGCGGGCGAGCGCCGAGGCGAGCCCTACACCGTTGTGCCACGAGCCGCCCCGCAGCACGCGCTCGCCGCTGGACGTCGGATCCTCACGCCCGTCATCCGCGCGGTAAGGGTAGGCCTCGTACAGGCTGCTGCACCACTCCCACACGTTGCCCGCCATATCCGCACAGCCGCACGGACTGTCGCCGGCCGGCGAGTACTGCCCCACCGGCGTCGTGCCCCCGATGCCCGACTCCGCCGTGTTGCACTTCCTCTTGTCGAACGTGTCCCCCCACGGATACTTCCGCTTCCGCTTCCGCTCCCTCGCCATCTCCCCGCGTCTCCCCATCTCCGCGTCTCCGCGTCCCCCCATCCCCGTGTCCCACGACGCCGCCTTTTCCCACTCCGCCTCAGTCGGCAGCCGTATCCCGGCCCACTCGGCGTACTCCTTCGCATCATACCAGGACACGTTGACCACCGGATGCTGCTCCTTGCCCCGGGGCATCTCGAAGCCCCGCTCGCGGTCGGCCATGAAACGCGCATACTCCGCGTTGGTCACGGGGTATTTGCCGATGTAGAAAGCGTCCAGGGGGACGGAATGAGCTTCATTGCCCTCGCCCATGATGAACTCGCCCGCCGGCACGAAACACTCGTACTTCAGGTGGCCCCGCCACCCGCCGTCGGGCCGCAGGCGCTCCAACGCGGCGATGGCCGCGGCGCGCACCTGGGGGTAAAGGTCGGCCAGCATGGGCAGCAACGGTTCAGCGAAACGCTCGCCCAGCCCGGCCAGCGCAGTCACGGCCGCGGCGCGGGTGCGGAAACTGGCGCCCCCCAACCCCTCCAGTGCGATCGCGTCGGCCGGGACGCCGGCCGCGCCCGCGCGCTCGAACCAGGTGGGGACCTCGAAGCCGTGGGCCAGGGCGGAACGGAGGAGCAGCCCCAGCTCGTCCGCGCTCAGCCGCTTGAGTTGGTCGCGGCGCTCGTGGATCAGGCGCAGCGCCTCCTGGGGGATCAGCAGCCGGTTGTGGCGCCAGTTGTCCAACTCGCGGCCCAGCAGCTCGCGCGCCAGGCGGCCGGCCAGCTCCTCCTGGCCGATCCAGGTGGCGATCTCTGCAGCCAGGTGGTCGTGGGCCAGCTCGTACAGCGCCGCGCCGTCCCGCTCGAAGCCGCGCAGCAGGCGCACCCGCTCCAGCCCCAACCGGGTCGCCTCCACGGTCCAACAGTCGGCCGGGTCCGCGCAGCGGATGGCGCCGGCCTCGTCCAGCAGCGCCACGATCTCAGCATGGGTCAACGCCGCCTTGGTGCGCTGGCCGGTCACCATGGCCTTGAGGATCTCCCGGCCCAACGCGGGGTCCGCGGCCAACGGCGCACCGTCTTCCTGGGCCAACTGCGGCAGCCGCGCCAGGCCGTCGGCCACGTAGCCGGCCAGGATGGCTCGTGCGCCGTACAGGGTTTCGTCGCCCCCGGCCGGCCGATACTGGAAGGTGCGGTAGCGCCCCACGGTCAGCGCCACGCCCGGCGGCGGCGGGTCATCGGCCGGATGGCCCGCGGGCAGCGCGGCCCGATAGAGCCGATCGACCACGATCTGCAGCGCGGCCGGCGGCACCCGGCCGTCCGTCTGGGCCAGGTCACCGGCCTGCCCGGCCCCGGCTCGCCCCTCCGCGCCCACCAGCGCATCCACCAGCTTCGGGTCAACCCGCACCCCTGCGCGCGCGGCCGGCTCGGTGATGGCCAGCCGGGCGTTGCCCCGGTTCAGCACGTCCAGCCGATAGCTGGTGCCCAGCACGTCCGGCAGCCACGGCCGCGCCTCGTCCAGCCGGGCCAGGAAGTCCTCGCGCAGGCTCAGGATGAAGCGGACCTCGGCCGGGGGATCGGCCACCACCGCGCCCAGCTCCGCGAAGAACGCGTCCCGCTGGCGGCTGCCCACCCGCAGGAACAGCTCCTCGAACTGGTCCAGGATCGCCAGCCAGCGGCCGTCAGGGGGTATCGCCTGCGCCAGGAACGCCGCCAGGTCGGCCCCGGCCTCCGGGTCACCGTGTAGCGCCTGCCGGGCCAGCGCCTTGCGCAGCGCGGCCAGCGGATCGTCCAGCGCGCGCACATAGACGTGGCGGTAGCCCTCGGCTGCCAGCCGCGGCACCACGCCGGCCAGCAGCAGCGAGGTCTTGCCCGCGCCCGAGGGGCCGAACAGCGTCAGCAGGCGGTGTTCCAGGGCCAGCCGGGTCACCACCTGGCTCTCGACGTCGCGGCCGCAGAACAGGTCAGCATCGCCGGGGGTGTAGTAGTCCAGGAACTTGTAAGGCGGCCGGCTGACGTGGATCGCGGCGCGGGCGGCCGCGGCCGCGGGCATCTGGCTCGCCAGCCCGGCCAGCAGCGCCGCGGCCTCGGCCCGGATCAACGCCACGTTCTTGCCCTGCCAGGCCGCCTCGGCCGCGGCGGTATCGCCCTCCCAGACGACGTAGGCGCGGCGCATGTGCTGGGCCAGGTTGGCCGACGCATGCACGTACAGGCGCATGGGCATCCGGTCAGCCGGGTCGAAGCCGGCCAGGAACGGCGGCCGCAGCGCGCAGAACGCGGTCACCACCTCCAGCTTGCGCGGCAGCCGGTACATCAGCTCCTCGACATCCCACGGCGTCAAGGCCAACGACTCGGGGTCGCTGGCGCAGCCGTATAGCTTGACCACAATGGCCTCGCGCTTGCCCTCGCCGGCATACGGCAGTTGGGTGTCGCGGGCCACCCGGTTGACCCGGTAACCGGCTTCCCGCAGCGCGATCTCCGTCAGTTCATCGTACCAGGCGGTGACGATCACCCGGAAGCCGGCGTCTGCCACCGCGCGGTGCAGCGGGCCGGGCTGCACGCCGGGGCCGCTGCACCGCGCCCGCACGAAGGAGATCAACCCGTGACGGTCGTTGGGGAACCTGCCCAGGTACGCCTGGCAGGTCTCAGGCCAGGGCAGGCCGGCCGGCAGGCCGTACGCCTCAGCCAGCGCGCGGGCCAGCTCAGGCCGGCTGGGCGGCGCGCCGGGGTAATCCAGGGGCAGGTCGGCGCCCAGGAAGAGGACGCAGTCCCCCTTGTTGAGATGCTTGAGCAATTCAGAGGGAATGGGATCAGAGGTGCTGTTCGCTGTCATACCCACCTCACCGGCTGCCTTTACCGCGCTCGAAAGTTATCATGCCCGGCCTGCCGCTTGAAAACGCCAGGCGGCGCGTGCGCGTCGCTTGATACGTCCGAATCTCGCCGGCCAGCGGATGCCTGGGGTGGACGCGCAGGTGCGTCAGCGAGCAGACCACTACTTCCTTGCTCTCGGCGCCCGGCGTCACATCACACATGATCCCGCCCTCGTCGCCGCCGTAGAACACCTTCTTGATCTCCAGCCTGGGGTCGGCGCCCAGTGACGCGCCTTTACTACGCAACAGATCCGCCACCTGGCGCGTCGGCCGGGCTGGGATCGGCAGGCTGGCATTCATGCGTTCGACCAGGGCCAGGGCTTGGGGGCAGTTATCAATCATGGTCTGCCCTTTCGAGGTAGAAGACAACGAGTCCGCCGGATGAAGCAAATCGGCCTACCGCGGCAACATGATTCGAGCAATCTCACTGCTTGTCCTGACAACAGCACTCGAAGCATCCTGAGCGGAATCCCGCAGCAGTTCGCGAGACGTAGTCGAAGGACGAGAGAGATTGTACCACATTGATGAAATTATAACTTACTTCTTGCGGATACAGCAAATGACTTTGCGCAAAGGGGTGTGTTTCACGTCTGGGGCAGACCGTAGCGGAGCACCCTGAGCGAAGGGCCGCAGCCCGGAGTCGAAGGGTGCGGAGCGGCTCAGGGCAAGGCCGCTTCCTTCGACTGGACAATCTATGTTAAGCGTTTTGGCTTTCAGACCCGCTCAGGATGCTCGCGCCCCGAAACTGAAGCACCCTGCGCAAAGCACGGTGGGACAGGCCGGGGAACTTGGGCCTTTCGTCACTTTCTTTCTCTGACAACGTCTTCATCAATAAGCTGCGCACGAGTTCGAACCTGCGATTTGCCCCCGCAGGAGAGCCCACCGTCAGCCACTCGGCTCACCACAGGAGGGCGCCATGAACCGCAATGTCTTTCACCCACGCCGATCCCGCACTTTGCGCCTGTCATTACTGCTCACCCTGCTCCTCATCCTGGCCTTGATCCCGGCGAACGCCGGGCAGGTCACGGCCCAAGAGGCGCCCGCGACGGCGGCTGCCCCTGACGCGGCCATCTGGCAACCTTCCGGCCTCAGCACACCCAACGCGCTCGCCGTGGACCCGGTGCTGCACCGCGTGTACGTCACCAGCCGCAGCAACGGGAAGCTGCTGGTGGTGAACGGCGACACCGGCCAGACGATCAGCAGCCTGGCCGCCGGCGACCGGCCCTGGGGCCTCAGCATCAACTTCGCCACCAGCAAGGTCTACGCCGCCGACTTCTTCTGGGGTGACATCTACGTCTACGATGCGATTTCGCTGGCGTTTGTCAAGAAGATCACCCCCATGACGCGCAATGAGACGTTCCTCGAATCGTGGAATCAGTGGGTCTTCACCGTCAGCAATTGGACCAATGAGCTGCTGGTAATTGACGCAACGAAAGACGAAGTGGTCCAGACGGTGCCCCTCCCCGGTTCCGGCGCGTGGGGGCTGGCGGTCAACCGGGAGCTGGGCCTGATCTACGTGACCATGCGCAACAGCCAGACGCTGCTGACCCTGAAGCGCGCCACCAGCGACCCGTTGAGCTGGCAGGTGCAGGGCAGCCAGACCATCACACCGTGCGGCACGGCCGCGGGGGATGCCCCCTATGGTCTGACCTACGATCCGGCCCGTGATTACCTGCACGTGGCCTGCGCGCACGGCAATAGCGTGAACGAGGCTGCCATCTACCTGGCGACCGCAGGTGGCCTCACCTCACACTGGCGCTATGCCCTGGGCAACGGTGGCGATGACGGCGGCGGCGGCATCGTCGTGAACCCGGCCACCGGCAACGCGTTCTACACCAACAGCGCGGCCAGCACAGTGACCGTGCTGAACCCAGGGAGCGGCGTGCTGGCGACGGTTCCGGTCGGCTACGATCCATTCGGCGCCGCGCTGGACCCCGTTACCAACGTGGTCCTGGTGGGCAATCGGGTCGCCAACAACATTTCGCTGATCCCCGACGCCTACGCGGCCGGCCTGCACACCCCCAACGATGTGGCAGCCGATCCGTTCACGGGGCGCCTCTACGTGACGAACCGGGACACCAATTTGCTGGCCATCTTCCAACAGGGCGAAGGAGGCGCGCTGAAGCTCCTGAACCGGGCGCCCGTCGGAGCGCAGCCGTGGGGCGTCACCCTCGACCTGAACCCGGCGGCCAAACGCGTCTACGTCGCCAACTTCGCATCGGACACGGTGAGCGTGCTGGATGCAACCACCCTGGCCACGCTGAACACCATCACGGTAGGGGATCAGCCGACGCTGGTGCGCTTCAACCACAAGACCGGCAAGGCGTTCGTCGTGAATCACGGCAGCAACACGCTTCAGGTGATTGACCGGACGTCACTGGCCGTGGAGCGAACCATCGCCACGGGCGCCGGCGGCGCCTGGGGGCTGGCCGTGGATCCGGCGCGCAACATCGTGTTCGTCAGCCACCGCGGCGCGCCGGCCAGCGGCGTCACCGGCAAGCTGGTCGCCTTTGACGGCAACGCGGGTTGGGCCGCGCTCGCCAGCGTGCCGCCTTACCCCTGCGCGAGCGGTGAGCTGTACGGCATGGACTACAACCCGGTCAACGACAAGCTCTACATCGCGTGCGCGGTGGGGGGCACGGTCAACCGCCTGGTGGTGCTGGAGCGCCAGCCGAGTGGCTCGTGGCTCAATCGCGGCGTGCTGACCATGCCGAGCGGCGGCGCCAACGGCGGCGGCGGCGTGGCGGCCAACCCGGCCACCGGGCACGTCTTCTTCACCAATAGCGCGGCCGGCACGGTGACGGTCGTCAACGCCGCGCAGCAGATCCTCACCACCCTTGCCATCGGCGCGGATCCTTTCGGCGCAGCCATTGACCCGGCGAGCGGTTACGCGTACATTGTCCTGCGGGGCGCTCACAACCTGGCCCGCCAGTTCGACGGCTGGTCGCCGGACTACGCCGCGCCCGGCATCACCCTCTCGCAAGACAGCGGCTGTTCGGGCCTGGGCATCCGGGTGAACGGCCAGAACTTCATGCCGGCCAACCTGGGCACGGCCCAGATCTACGTTGACGGCATCTTGCTCGCCACGCCGGCCGTAGCCAGCGGCGCGTTCACCGGCTATCCCACCCTGCCGACCGCGGGCGGCCAGAAAAAGCTCATCGCGGCGCTCTCCGGCGCGCCGACCGTGCTGGCGACGGCGCCGCTGCGCACCCCGCGGCTCGATTCGCCCATCGTCTTCCTCCACGGCGGGGGCGGCGGCGCGATCACGGCCAAATCCACCTTCAGCCTGGAGGTGGAAAAGGACCCGACCCAGCTCAAGTATGATACCAAGTGGTTCACCTACAACAAGGGCGATGTGGTCTGGATTGACAAGGTGGGGTTGGAGCACTCCAATGGGTTCCTGGAGTGGGAGTCACGCTACTTCGACGCCCTGCTGCTGGACCGCGACGGCCTCGCGCCGCTCAAAGACCGCCACGGCACCGCGCCCGACCTGGAAGTGCTGCGGCCCCTGGAAAAGGTCATCTTCCCCACCGTGAGCGGTTGGGGCTGGACTTACATCGAGCAACAGATCTACGGCGGGCTGTTCGACTTCCTTGAGGCCATCGGGTACCGGGAAGGCGTGAACTTCTTCCCCTTCGCCTATGACTGGCGCAAGGACCTCAGCCTGCCTGAGGACGCGCTGGAG
Source organism: uncultured Anaerolineales bacterium (assembly GCA_964551735.1). GTDB lineage: Bacteria > Chloroflexota > Anaerolineae > CG2-30-64-16 > CG2-30-64-16 > DAOUAT01. Next base: position 21,420 of record CAZKEF010000041.1, on the reverse strand, counting down.
CGGACCATCATTCACGCGCTGCACGCGTCCGGCGGCAAGAAAGTTACGATCCTGGCGCACAGCGCGGGCGGCATCGTCACGCGCAACTACGTCGTCAAGCGCGGCACGCGCTATGTGGACCAGGTCATCACCATGGGCACCCCCTACCTGGGCATCCCCAAGTATTTCAAAGGGATCGAGGTCGGCGACGACTCAGGCATCGGGTTCCACCTGGGCAGCGTTGGGGTGGGCATGGACCCGGCCGAGATTAAGAAGCTGATGCAAAACTGGGGCGGGCTGTACAGCATGCTGCCCCCGCCGGAATGGTACACGGTCTACCCTTACGAGGGCCGGCTGAACCCGAACTGGTTGTGGAACGCCAACGCGCGCCAATACATGGACTACAATGGCGTGCTGAATGCGATGCGCCAACGCCATAACGCCACGCTGATGAATACGGCCGACACCGAATTGCTGAGCCAGCGCCTGGGCGATATGTCCTATCTCACCGACCAGTACTTCGCACAGCGCATTGCGGGCACATTCGGCTGGTGGACCACCGTCTGGACCCCCCGCGAGATGGATTTCGGGACCCGCCAGCTCTGTTTTGGCATCCCGCCGCTCATCATCTGCGGCGACCCCAAGGAGTTCCTGGAGGTCGTATCCTACACCAACGTCGGTGATGACACGGTGCTGGTGCGCAGCGCCATCGGCGGCAACCTGCCGGCCTGGGACGACCGTTACTACTGTGTTGATGGCGTGCGGCACGGTGATCTGCCGAACGATTGGGGGGTGCAAGGTGACCTGCTGATGGGCATGTTGGCCGGTGAAGTGTGCAGCAACAGCCAGGTCAGCGGATATGATTGTCCCGCCCCGGAAGATCGCGCCGGCGAAGTCTCGAGTGCGCCGACCGCAGCCACAAGCGCGGCCGGTAACGAATCCCCGCCCCTCATTTCCGAGGTGCGGCTCTTCGGCGACGCGGAGCTGCACATCTACGACAGCGCGGGCGGCCACGCCGGCAAGACCATCGGCGCATCCTCGGCCGTCGAGAACAACGCGGCCGGTGTGTTCATGGCGCGCAACGGCGCCACGTACCAGGCCCTCATCAGCGCGGCCGGGACCTACACCGTGGCCGTGCGCGGTGCGGGCGAGGGCGGCGCCTACCTACGCCTCTCGGATCGGGTCGGTGATGACATCGCCGACGCTGCGGTCTACCCTGGCTTCGCCGTGACCGCCGGGACGGCGGCGACCCTTACCTTGACTCTGCCCGGCTTGCCGCCGAGCGTGGCGATGCAATACCAGCCTACGGCGGGCGCCCCTGTGGAAACACAGGATGCCAACATGCTCACGGGCACTGCAGCCAACGACATGACACCGCCGGCCGTGGCGGTGGGCATCGATCCGACCTCGCGGCAAGTCACGATTGTGGCCGGCGACGGCGAAGGGGGCAGCGGCATCGCTGAGATCCTGTACAGCACCGTAGCGCCGCCCGCCCCCTATAGTGCCTACACCGCGCCGTTCACGCTGCCGGCAGGCACAGGCTGTGTCTATGCGGTGGCGATTGACAATGCCGGCAACAGCAGCGCGCCGGCTACCGGCTGCCTATACCATTTGCCTCTGATCCTAAAAGGCCTGTAAGCGGCTGAGCTGGGCGGCGGTAGCCGCCGCCCAGCTCCCTTCGGCCGCCGAAAGCTGAGGCCTCCTTCCTGGGGCGTGACAGATCAGCCCACCGGTGTTACACTGGGCGCCGAAGCCATTCCCGGAGCGTCCAATGCAACGCCCCTTCGCCGGGCACCTCCGCTTGCTCGGCGCTTACTTGAAACCCCAAGGCCTCCAGAGCGCGCTGCTGGCCGGCCTTCTGCTGGCCGGCATCGGCCTGCAACTGCTGAACCCGCAGATCATCCGCGGGTTTATTGACACCGCGCAAGCGGGCGGGCCGGCGCGCGCCCTGGTGCTGGCCGGCCTTGCTTATCTGGGGATCGGCCTGGCCGGCCGCGGGCTGGCGCTGGCAACTTTCTACGCGGGCCAGCAGGTGGCCTGGACCGCCACCAACCGCCTACGGACCGACCTGACCGGCCACGTGCTGCGGCTGGATATGCCCTTCCACAAAACCCACACCCCCGGCGAGCTGATCGAGCGGATTGATGGCGACGCGACCGCGTTGGGTGAGTTCTTCGCGCAAATGACGGTCAAGGTCGCCGGCAACGCGCTGCTGGCGGCCGCGATCGTGGCATTGCTCTACCGGGAAGACAGCCGCGTAGGTCTGGTGTTGACCGTGTACACCATGCTGACCGTCGTGGCCCTGCTGGCGTTGCAGGCCCTGGGCGCGCGGCGTTGGGGTGCGGCCCGTCAGGCCTGGGCCGACCAGACCGGTTTCCTGGAGGAACACATCGCGGGCGCCGAGGACATCCGTGGGGTCGGTGCGGAGGCGTATGCGCTGGGCAAACTCGAACGCCTGCTGCGGGCCGTGTTCGAGCGGGCTCGCAGCAGCCGGATGGCGCAGGCGTTGAGCGGCAGCATCACCAACGTCCTCTACGTGGCCGGCTATGGCCTGGGCCTCGCCCTCGGCGCGCTGCTCTACACGCGCGGCGAGGTGACCATCGGCTCCGCCTTCCTGCTGGTCTACTACATCGGCATGCTGGCCGCGCCGCTGGACGAGATCCGCCACCAGGCCGAGGACCTGCAGCAGGCCAGCGCCTGCGTGGGGCGGATCAACGCCCTGTTCGCCCTGCGCCCCCAGGTGCGCGAACCCCCCCGCGTCACCCTGCCCCCCGGCCCGCTGGAAGTGGTTTTCGAGGATGTGGCGTTCGCGTACGATGACGAATCAGCGAATGGCGAATTACGCAGTACGCAGTATGCAATACGCAATACCCTCTCCCACATCTCCTTCGCCCTCGCGCCCGGCCGCGTGCTCGGCGTGTTGGGGCGCACGGGCAGCGGCAAGACCACCCTGACCCGGCTGCTGTTCCGGCTGTACGACCCGCAGGCCGGCGCGATCCGCTTGGGCGGGGTCGACCTGCGAGACGTCGCGTTCGCCGACCTGCGGCGCCGCGTTGGGCTGGTAACCCAGGACGTGCAGCTTTTCGGCGCCAGCGTGCGCGATAACATCAGCTTGTTCGATCCCGCGGTCAGCGATGACGCGATCCGCGGGGCCCTGGCGGAGTTGGGACTCCTGGCGTGGGTGGAGGCGATGCCAGGAGGCCTGGATGCCCGTCTGGAGGCAGGCGGCGGGGGCATCTCGGCCGGCGAGGCGCAGCTATTGGCCATCGCCCGCCTGCTGCTGCGCGATCCCGGCCTGGTGATACTGGACGAGGCGGCGTCGCGGCTGGATCCGGTGACCGAGGCGCGGCTGGAACAGGCGCTCGATCGGGTATTGGGCGGTGACCGCAGGAACGGCGAAACGCCGTCACCACAGCGCACGGCCATCATCATCGCCCACCGCCTCAGCACCGTGCAACGCGCCGATGACATCCTGATCCTGGAGGCCGGCCGCGTGGTCGAATTCGGCTCGCGGACGCAACTGGCAGCCGACCCGGCCTCGCGTCTCAGTCGCCTGCTGCGCGCCGGCATGACGGAGGCGTTGGCATGAAGACAATGCCCACCTGGCCCTTCATGTGGCGGCTGATGGCCCATGTCCGACGGCCGTTTGCGGCGCACGCGGCCTTGCAGATCTTCTTCCTGGGGTCGCGCGTGCTGCCCGGCCTGGTGGAGAAGGCGGTCTTCGATAAGATAACCGGTGCGGCTGCGGTGCGGCTTGACCTGTGGGCGCTGATCGCGCTGTATGCGAGCATCGGCCTGGCGCGCACGGTCGCCACCTACGCGGAGACCTGGTTCGGCTGGACCTTCCGCTATACTGCGGCCGCGCTACTGCGCCGCAACTTGTTCGCGGCCCATCTGCGCCGGCCCGGCGCGGCGCCGCAGCCGGTCGCGCCGGGCGAGGCGGTGAACCGCTATCGCAACGACGTGGCCGAGGTTTGCGACTTCCCCACCTGGCTGCCCGACGTGACCGGCACGCTGGTCTCCTTCGTGCTCGCTGTCGCCATCATGCTCTCGATCAACTGGCGGGTGACGCTGTTCGCCTTCCTGCCGCTGGTCGTCGCCTATGGCATCGGCCGCGCGATCTGGGGCCGGATGCTGCGCTACCGCCGGGAGCAGGGACTGGCCGAGGACGCGGTAACCGGCTTCCTGGCCGAGCTGTTCGCCGCGGCCCAGGCGGTCAAAGTGGCGGGAGCCGAGGCGCAGGCCGTGGCCCACTTCTCCCGGCTGGCCGAGACGCGCAAGCAGGCCACGGTCCGCGCCGAGCTACTGCACGAGATCGCCTTTTCCATGAACAACACGGCGGTCGTGGTCGGCGTGGGCATGATGCTGCTGCTGGCGGGCCAGGCCATGGCTCGCGGCGCGTTCACCGTGGGCGATTTCGCGCTCTTCACCTACTATCTGTGGTTCACCACCGAGCTTCCCTCCTACCTGGGCAGCTTCGTGGGTGACATCAAGCAGCAGGAGGTCGCCATCGGCCGGCTTGTCGAGCTGATCCCGGAGGAGCCGCCAGAAATGTTGGTGGCACAGCCTATCACGGCGACCTCGCCTACCTTATGTCATGCTGAGCGGGTTAACCACTCAGGACGCATTACGGCGAATATCCAGCGAAGCATCTCCCCCGCCATAACGATGGACGCTTCGCTTGATGCGCGTCGCGATGAGGCTTCTGCCGCAACGCCGCTCAGGGTGACAGCCGACAACCCTCCCCTCCTCGAAGTGCGCGGCCTCACCTGCCTGCACCCCGGCACGGACCACGGCGTGCGGGACGTCAGCTTCACCGTGCCGCGTGGGGGCTTCGTCGTTATCACCGGGCAGGTCGGCTCGGGCAAAAGCACGCTGCTGCGCGCCGTGCTGGGTCTACTGCCTCGGGACGCGGGCGAGATCTTCTGGGCTGGGCAGCCGGCGGCGGACCCCGGTGCACTGTTGGCCGCAACGAAGACGGGCGGGAAGACCCTGGGCGAGGAAACCCCGCCCCCACGGCCGCGCGCCGCGTATACGGCCCAGGTGCCGCGCCTCTTCAGCACGACGCTGCGAGAAAACATCCTGATGGACGAGCACGTCGCCTCCCCTGGGGATGGACGATGCACGATGGATGATGGACGCGGCACGCAGGACACCTCACGAAACACGCAGCACGCAGCACGCCTCACGGCCGCTATCTGGCGAGCGGTGCTGGAGCCGGACGTCGGGGCCCTGGAGCGCGACCTGGACACGGTGGTCGGCCCGCGCGGGGTGCGGCTCAGCGGCGGGCAGGTGCAGCGCGTCGCGGCCGCGCGCATGTTCGCCCGCGAGCCAGAGCTCCTGGTGATGGATGACCTCTCCAGCGCGCTCGATGTGGAGACGGAGCAAAGCCTGTGGGAACGCGTTGGGGTGCAGGTTGCAGCAGGCTCCGCGGTACAGGCTCAAAGTAGCAGCGACCAACCTTCGGACCTTCAACCTTCAGCCATTCTCGCCGTCTCCCACCGCCACGCCGCGCTGCGCCGGGCGGACCGCATCATCGTGCTCCGGGAAGGCCAGGTCGCCGCGCAGGGGACGCTTGACGAGCTACTGGTGACATCAGCGGAAATGCGGGGATTGTGGGAGGGCGAGAGTGGAGCCCGCGCCGCGTGACAGATCGCCCGTGCAGTGATAAACTGGGGATCACCTGGCGCAACCCCAGCGCCGGCAAAACGTATTCGCAAACGAGGTATGCCATGAGCAACGCGCCCACCATCACCCTGGCTTCCGGCCGGACCGTCCGGCTGGACCGGCTGATCATCGAAGACACCTACCTTGAAGTCGAGGGCGGCACGCCGGAAGAGCGCCGCAACATGCTGCTGGACATCCCCTACGAACGCGTGGTGACGCTTAACGACGACGATGCGCCCTACCTGTTGATCGAGCCGCCTGAAGGCGACCTGCCTGCGCTGACGTTTATCGCTCAGCTCTCCTCGGAGCAACCCGTGAAAGGCGGGAAAGAGGAGGAGTCGTCGGAGTTGAACGTTTGCTGGTACACCGACGCGTTCCCGGCCGACGTCCTGGGCCACGTAGCCGCCACCGTGCTGGAGGTGGACTGGGACGCGCACGCCGGGAATTTCGAGTGGTAGATGGGACGTGGAACGTTTGTCAGGCGCGGGACGTTACAAAACAAAACGGGATCGAGGCTGCAGGCGGTTGCGTGCTTAGCATGACAGACCGCCTGACACCTACCGTTGCGCCGAAGCGCGGCGCAGGTGCAAGTGAGGCTCGATTCCAGTCAACGCGAGTCCCGTGGGTTTATCTGCTATGCGCCGCATCCGTTGGTGGTTACTGATCCCGCCGGTCGCTCTGGTCATCAGCGCGCTCCTGGTTTACTTCGGCCTGCTGGCCGACCTGCCTGACCCGGCCAGACTATCCGGCGGGAACGCGAACGCGCCAGCAGCCAGCATCCTGATCACCGACTGCCACGGCCGGCTGCTGTACGAGGTGATTGACCCGGCCGGCAGCAAGCACGTGCCGCTGGCGCTGAGCCAGATTCCCCTGGCCTGCCAGCAAGCCACGATCGCCACCGAGGATAGCAACTTCCACCGCCACCCCGGCGTGGACCCACTGGCCATCGCCCGCGCGGCCTGGCAGAACCTCCGGGGCGGCTACACCGTCTCCGGGGCCAGCACGCTGACGCAGCAGTTGGCGCGCAACCTGTTCCTGTCGGCCGGGGAACGGACCGAGCAGACGCTGCGGCGTAAGATGCGGGAAGCGTGGCTGGCGTGGCGGCTGGAGCGTCGCTACAGCAAAGATGAACTCCTGGCGCTCTACCTGAACACCACCTACTACGGCCACTATGCGGTGGGGATCGAGGCGGCAGCGGAAGCCTACTTCGGCATGCACGCGGCCGAGCTCGATCTGGCGCAGTGTGCGCTGCTGGCAGGCCTGCCCCAATACCCGGCCGGCTATAACCCCATCGAGAACCTGGAGGCCGCGCAGGGACGCCAGGCCACGGTACTGGCGCTCATGGCCGAGCAGGGGTACATCACCGAGACACAAGCCCAGGATGCCCGCGGCGAACGCTTGGCGTTTGCCGGCACTCCCTTCCCCATCGCCGCGCCGCACTTCGTGATGTGGGTCCAGAGCCAGCTTGAAGCGCTGCTGCCGGCCGATGAGGTGCGTGCCGGCGGCCTGCGCGTGACCACCACCCTGGACCTGGACTGGCAAGCCGCGGCCGAGGACGCGGTGCGTCGCCGGCTGGCGCAGCTCCGGCCGTGCGCATCCGCGCCCGGCGCGACCCCCGGCGTGACCTGCGACGCCACAGCCGATCCCACGCGCCGCGCCGAGAACGCCGCGCTGGTCGCGCTGAACCCCCACACCGGCGCGGTGCTGGCGCTGGTCGGCAGCCCGGACTATTTCGACCCCACCATCAGCGGCGCGGTCAACGCCGCGCTCAGCCTCCGCCAGCCCGGCTCGGCCATCAAGCCGCTGACCTACGCGGCCGCATTGGATCCTGCCCGCGCCGCGCGCGACGGCCGGCCCGCCTTCACCGCGGCCACTGTCATCGCCGACCTGCGGCTCGCCTTCCTCACCGCCGAAGGCGAGCCCTACGTGCCCAACAACTACGACCGAGCCTATCACGGCCCTGTCACACTGCGGACCGCGCTGGCCAACTCCTACAACATCCCGGCCGTGAAAACCCTGGACGCCATCGGCATTGATGCACTCATCGAACAGGCGAACGCGCTGGGCATCGGCTGGCAACTGGAAGCTGGGAGCTCGATGCTGGAAGCTAGCAGCACGATGCTGGAAACCGATGGCTCGATGCTGAAGAATGGGAACCAAGAAGCAGAAGCCGGAGGGCAACAGCCAGTATCCAGTATCCAGTATCCAGTATCCAGTATCCAGCATCCAACATCCCGCTACGGCCTCTCCCTCACTCTCGGTGGCGGGGAGGTGCGGCTGCTGGACCTGACCGCGACCTACGCCGCGTTCGCCAATGGCGGCTATCGCATCACGCCCTTCGCCATCACGCGCATCGAGACCCTGGATGGAGGTGCAATGGTGTGGGAGTATGGAAGTGTGGAAGTGACGGAGTATGGGAGTGTGGAAGTGACGGAGTATGATAGGCAAACATCGAACGCGCCCACACCCTCGCACGCCCACCCTCGCACACTCACGCACTCACACACCTCCACACCCACCCTCGACCCCCGAGTCGCCTACTTGATCACCGATATCCTCAGCGACAACAACGCGCGGCTGCCGGCGTTCGGCGCAGGCAATGTGTTGGAGATCGGGCGGCCGGCCGCTGCCAAAACCGGCACCACCAGCGACTGGCGCGACAACTGGACGGTGGGCTACACACCAGGGCTGGTCACGGGCGTCTGGGTGGGCAACGCGGACAATATGCCCATGAAAGACGTCAGCGGCATCAGCGGCGCCGGCCCCATCTGGCGCGACTTCATGCTGACAGTGCTCAAGGACACGCCGGCAAGCAGCTTCCCTGTGCCGGATGGCCTGGTTCAGGTGGAGGTCTGCGCCGACTCCGGCCTGTTGCCAGATTGTGGAGCGTCAATTGCGAATTGCGGATTCGATGCGATCCCGATAGCTTCATCACGTCAATCCGAATTCCGCATTCCGAATTCCGAAATCATCCCCTGCCCCCACCGCCGCCTGGAATGGTTCCTCGCGGGCACGGAGCCAACTGAGGTTGACCGCGCTCATTTGCGCGTGCCCATTGACGTCCGGACAGGCCAGCTCGCCGATGCGGCAACTCCGCCCAGCGCGGTCGCGATGCACACCATCTGGCAGCTCCCGGCGGAATACCAGGCCTGGGCCCGCGCCAACGGCATCCCGCAATTGGCTGATGGCGAACGGCAGATGACCCCTCCGGGTGGCACATCGCAGATGGCAATCCGCAATCTCCAACTCACCAGCCCTGACCCGCAGCGCGTCTACCGCATTGACCCGGGGCTGCCGCGGGAGGCGCAGGCCGCGCCGGTGACGGCGTTAGTCAGCGCGTCGCCAGTCTCAAGCGTGACGCTGTTGGTGGACGGCGCGCCATTGGCTGTCGTATCCAGCCCTGACTACACGGCCTGGTGGCCCCTGCAACCGGGCCGCCATACCTTCCAGGCCGTCGCCACCTCTCCTGATGGCCGCGAGGCGCGAAGTGAGGAAGTAGTGGTGTTTGTAGAGTAAAGGGAAACGAGGGAAACAAAAGAAACAAGGGAATGAGGGAATTGAAGGACCCAGGGAGATCTTGGGAATGGGCGGAACTTCGATAGGGAGCTTGACGTCATCTCTTTTATCACAACCGGAAAAGTTGCTGACCTGGCGTCCAAGGAGTTCCCTGAGTTTCTTTGGTTCCCTAAGTTCCCTGTCGTTTAGTCCGCAATCAAGCATGGAGGTTCCCATGTATCGCCAACGAACCCTTTCTATGATCGCCATCGTGGTATTCATGACCCTGGCGGCCTGCGCGCCTGCTGGAACGCCGATAGCGCCAGCCCCAACGGCTCCTGCTGCGGCCGCCGCGCCACCGGCTGCGCCGACGAACACCAAACCGGCCGTGCAGCCCGCGGCGCCGACGCAGGCCCCCGCGCCCACGCCGACGCGCGAACCGCTGCCGCCCACCGTGGTCAGTGTGACCCCCGACCGCGGGGAGGAACAGTTCATCGCGGCGCCGGTTGTAGTGACCTTCGACCAACCCATGGACCCGGCCAGCACCAGCAGCGCGTTCGCGATCGAGCCGCCGGTGCCGGGCGACGTCCAGGTGAAGGGCCGCCAGCTCACCTTCACGCCCACCGAACGCCTGGAGCGCGGGCTGGAATACCGCATCACCGTAGCCGCCAGCGCGGCCAGTGCCAGTGGACTGCGCCTGCTCCAGCCGATCGCGTTCAAGTTTAAAACGGTCGGCTTCCTGGAGGTCACCAGCACCCAGCCCGCTGACGGGACCACCGGTGTGCCGGTGGACAGCGCCATCACGATCGCCTTCAACCGGCCCGTCGTCCCCCTGGTCGGCGTGGACGAACAGGCCAGCCTGCCGCGGCCGTTGACCATCACCCCGACCGTGGCCGGCGCAGGCGAATGGATCAACACCAGCCTTTACCGCTTCGCACCCAACCCCGGCTTCGATGCGTCGCAGACCTACACCGTCACCGTGGCTGCAGGATTGCAAGACACCACCGGCGGCGTTCTGGCCACGCCTCACACCTTCTCCTTCCGCACCAGCGATCCCGTGTTGCTGCGCTGGTTCCCAGAGAACACGCTCAACCTCCGCATCGAAAAGCCGATCTCGGTTACATTCTCCATGCCCATGGACAGGCCAAGCACCGAAGCCGCGTTTTCCCTGACCGACGACAACGGTGCGGCGGTCGCTGGGACCTTCAACTGGCGGAGTGACAGTGCGGAATTGGGCTTCAAACCGACGGACGCGCTGAAGATGGGCACGCGTTACAGAGCCGAGATCGCGCTCACCGCGCGGGCCGCGACGGGCGAGGGCACGCTGCAGGACACCGGCAGCCGGCAATTCACGTTCACGACCGTCCCGCTGCCCAAGGTCACGCGCACCGCGCCACGCGACGGCCAGCAGTCCTACGCGCCCGATGACTCAGTGCGCTTTGAGTTTGCCGGCCCCATGAACCCGGCCAGCTTCGTCAGCGGCACCATCACCATCCTGCCGAAACCGACTCGGGTCTATACCTACTACAACGAGTACGAGAACTATCTGTACCTCGACTTCGCCAAGCGCCCGGCCACAGCCTACACGGTCACACTGTCGGGCAAGGTGGCCGACCTCTACGGCAACACCCTGGGGCAGGACACGGTGATCCGTTTCCGCACCGGTGACCTGCAGCCGATGCTGTACCTCAACGAACAGAATCAGGTTGCTACTTACAACGCCTACACCGCCACGCAGGCCGTGGTGACATACCGCAACATGCCCGAAGTGCGGTTCGACCTGTACGTTGTCAGCGCGGATGAGTTTATCAGCGTGACGGGCGGCGAATACTGGTCGGCCTGGGACAAATATCGGCCCAAGCCCGAGGCGCGCGTACGCGAGTGGGCGCGCGCCGCCACCGCGCCGCGTAACACGGTCGGCTTCATGCGCGAGCCGCTGGTGGACGAGGCCGGCGACGCCCTGCCAGCGGGCATCTACTGGCTGGAGCTGGGTGGTGTGTTGCCGCGAGGCCAACGCGCTCCGCGCCAGCTCTTGGTGCGCACCGACCTCAACGTAACGCTGAAGGCCAGCAGCGATGAAGCGCTGGCCTGGGTCACCGACCTGCAAACCGGCCAGCCCGTGCCCGGCGCCGCCGTCCGCTTCACCGATAACGTGGGCGAAGACCACACTGCAACCACCGCCGATGACGGCATCGCGGCCGTGAAACTGACCGGCAAGCGCCAGACGTGGAATCCGCTGCTGGCGGTCGCCACCACCGCGGCCGGCGGCTTCGGCGTGGCGTCCAGCAACTGGCAGAACGGCATCAGCCCGTGGGACTTCAACCTGATGGGGGGTGCAGAGGCACAATCGCACATCGGTTATATCTACACCGACCGGCCCATCTATCGGCCCGGCCAGAGCGTGTACTGGAAGGGCATCATCCGTCGCGACAGCGATGCCGCTTACACCCTGCCCCCAACCGGCCAGCCGGTCACCGTCACCATCAACGACGACCAGGGCAACCTCGTGCTGCAGCAGGAGCTGGCCCTGAACGCGCTGGGCGCGGTGGACGGCTCGCTGGCGCTGGGGCCGGATGCGACGTTGGGCTACTACTACGTGAGCCTCCGCCTGAACGAGGATGTCAACTTCGGGGTCGGCTTCCAAGTGGCCGAGTACCGCAAGCCGGAGTACGAACTGGCCGCGCAGACCGACAGGCCGGAATACACCCAGGGCGAGCAGATCAACGTCACCGTGCAGGCCAACTACTTCTTTGGCGGGCCGGTGAAAAATGCCAAGGCGCGCTGGGCCCTGCTGACCGCGGACGCCGGCTTCAATTACACCGGCGAGGGCTACTGGAGCTTCGAGGATTGGGCGTGGTGGGATGTCATGCGGCCCAGCCCGTTCGGCGGGCAGGTGAGCCAGGGCGAGGGGCGCACCGACGACCAAGGCCGCTTCACCTTTAGCGTGCCGGCCGACATCGCCAAGTACCGGACCAGCCAGCGCTTCACCTTCGACATCACCATCGAAGACGTGAACAACCAGGCCGTCGCCACCCAGGCCACGGCCATAATCCACAAGGGCGAGTTCTACATCGGCCTCAGCCCCCGCTCCTACGTGCAGACGGCCGGCGAAACCAGCGAGGTGGATATCATCACCGTTAACCCACAGAGCAAGCCCGCGCCCGGCGTCGCCGTCACCGCAGTGGTCAGCCAGGTGGAGTGGAAGAGCGTGCGCGAGCAGGCCGAAGACGGCAACTTCTACTGGGTCACGAGGCCGAAATATACGCCGGTCGTCACCAAGACGCTGACCACCGACGCCGCGGGCGCGACCCTGGTGACCTGGTCGCCGGCCGCGCCCGGCGAGTACAAGATCGCAGCCACAGCGCGCGACAAGGCCGGCCATCAGATCGGCAGCGCGACCTACGTGTGGATTAGCGGCCGCGACTTCGTGCCGTGGCGCCAGGAAAACAACGACCGCATCAAGCTGGTGGCTGACAAGAACGAATACGAAGTCGGTGACACGGCCGAAATCCTGATCCCCAGCCCATATCAAGGCAAGGTCAAGGCGTTGGTCACGGTGGAGCGCGGCCGGGTGCTCAGTCATCAGGTCATCGAGCTGGCGGGCAACAGCCAGGTGCTGAAGCTGCCCATCGTCGCGGGCCACGCGCCCAACATCTACGTGTCTGTGATCGTCATGAAGGGCATGGATGAGACCAACCTCGCGCCGTCGTTCAAGATGGGCATGGCGCAGCTCAAGGTCTCCATCGCCGACAAGGTCGTGCAGGTCGTGTTGACGCCGCGTAGGGGCGCGGCCTCTGCGCCCGCCCCTGGGGCGACCGCCGAGGGTGCGCCCCTACAGTTCGCGCCGCGCGAGACGGTGACGTGGGACGTGCAGACGTTGGACGCGGCGGGCAAACCGGTGCAGGCCGACGTGTCGCTGGCGTTGGTGGACAAGGCTGTGCTGACGCTGGCGAACGACAATGCCGGCGCGCTGGTGGATCGCTTCTACAGCCAACGCGGGCTGGGCGTGCAGACCGGCCTCACCCTGGTGCTTAACGCCGACCGCCTGGTGGCGCAGCTTGCCGAGGAGGGCAAGGGCGGCGGTGGCGGCGGTGACGGGCCGGGGATCAGCGAGGTCCGCCGCGAGTTTCCGGACATCGCCCTATGGCGCGCCTCGCTCAGCACCGATGCCAGCGGCAAGGCCTCGGTCGAGGTGACCCTGCCCGACAACCTGACCACCTGGGTCATGGACGCGCGCGCAGTCACGGCCGACACGCTGGTGGGCCAGGCGCTGGCCGAGATCATCGCCACCAAGGACTTGCTGGTGCGGCCGGTGCTGCCCCGCTTCTTCGTGGCCGGCGACCGGGCCGAGATCGCGGGCGTGGTGCATAACACCACCGCCGACCCTGTCATCGTGCGCGTCAACCTCAGCGCCATGGGGCTGGATCTGCCGGCAACGGCCGCGGAGACGGTGAACGTGCCCGCGGGCGGCACCTACAAGGCGGTCTGGCCGGTGACGGTGCAGGCCGAGGCGGCCGAAGTGGCCGTGGAGATGCGCGCCGAGAGCACGGGCGGTGCGGGCGGAGTAACCCCGCCCCTACGCGACGCCGTAGCGATCACGCTGCCGGTCCACCGGTACTCAACCCCGGAGGTGGTGGGGACCAGCGGCCAGATCGCCGCGGACACCGACGTACTGGAACTGGTGCGGTTGCCCGCAGGCATTGATCCCACCCGCGCCGAGCTGGACGTCACCCTGGAGCCAAGCCTGGCCGCGGGCATGATCGGCGGCTTGACCTACCTGGAGCACTACCCCTACGAGTGCGTCGAACAGACCATGAGCCGCTTCCTACCCAACGTGGTCAGCTACACAGCGCTGAAGCGGCTGGGCCAGTCGAACCCCGAGCTTGAGGCCAGACTGCCGCAACAGGTGGGCGTGGGCTTGCAGCGCATCTACAACCAGCAGCACGTGGACGGCGGCTGGGGCTGGTGGCAACGCGACGAGAGCAGCGTGGCGGTCAGCTCGTATGTGGTGTTCGGCCTGGCCACGGCCAAACAGGCCGGCTTCGCGGTGGATGAGAACGTGCTCAAGCGCGGCATCCAGTTCCTGCAGCGCAACCTGAAGGCGCCCAAGGACCTGCGCGAGTGGCAGCTTGACCAGCAAGCGTTCATTCTCTACGCGCTGGCTGAGGCGGGCCAGATGGAGCCGAACCGGGCCGGTGCGCTGTTCGCCGAAAACGCCAAGTTGGCGAAGTTCGGCAAGGTCTACCTGGCGCTGGCGTTGGACCTGATCAACGACGCGGCCGCGCCCGCGCGCATCAAGACGCTGATGACGGACCTGGGCAACGAGGCCGTGGTCACCGCCACCTCCGCGCACTGGGAAGAAGGGCTGGTGGACTACTGGAACATGAACACCGACACCCGCAGCACCGCCCTGGCCATCCTGGCCATCGCCAAACTCGACCCCGAGAACAGCTTGGGGCCGAACGCCGTGCGCTGGCTGATGACCGCGCGCAAGGCCGACCGCTGGGAGACCACCCAGGAGAACGCTTGGGCCATCATCGCCCTCACCGAGTGGATGGCGGCCACGGGCGAACTGCAAGGGGACTACACCTGGGCGGTGACACTCAACGGCGGGACCCTGGGCGAGGGGGCGGTCAAACCGGCCACCGTGGGTGATGTGACGACGCTGCGGGCTGACATTGCGCAACTGCTGCTGGATCAGACCAACGGCCTGGTGCTCAGCCGCTCGGCCGGCCCCGGCCAGCTCTACTACACCGCGCACCTGAAGACTTACCTCCCCGTGCCCGATATCACCCCGCGCAGCCGCGGCCTGACCGTGAGCCGGGAGTACCGCCTGGCCGACTGCCTGGCCGCGCAGAAGCAGGCCGGGGCCAAAGACCCCGAGGCCGCCTGTCCACCGGTGGATAGCGCCCGCGTGGGCGATGTGCTGCGCGTCAAAGTGACCGTGATCGTGCCGCACAGCAGCTACTACGTCGTCACCGAAGACCCGCTGCCGGCCGGCCTGGAGCCGGTTGACACCAGCCTGCGCATCACCAGCCAGACGGCTGAGGGGCCGGGTATGGGGGAGGAATCCGAAGGTGAGAATGCGTGGTACGACTGGTGGTGGACCCCCACCCACGTCGAGCTACGGGACGAGAAAGCCGTGTTGTTCGCGACTTATCTCGACCCCGGCACCTACGAATTCACCTACCAGGCGCGCGCCAGCCTGCCCGGCACATTCCTGACCCTGCCCACAACCACGTATCAGATGTACTTCCCCGAGGTGTGGGGTCGCGGGGCAGGGGGCGTGTTCACGGTGACGGAATAGACGCAGAGAGAGATATCATGTAAGCGCCCAGCGGCTGATACGCATCCTGCGATAGCAGGCAAGTAAGGCACGATGATGAGGGCGGGACAGGTGTTGCTTCGGCAGCTCGGCCCCGCCCTTGCTGTTGGCTGCGACCGTCAGAGCGGGGTCGCAAAGAAGGCGGAGTACAGCAAGACGATCAACAGCAGCCAGGCGATACCAAAGGGAACTGCGCGCCAGTAAAGCCGGGTTCGGGACGTCGGGATCAGGAAGCGCCGGCGCGCCAGCCACCAGATCACCCCCAGCACTACCACCTCAAACACGGCGTTGAGCCAGAATCCGTACTCTGTCCCCACCACCCATGTGATAAGACAGATGATCACGTGGAGCGTGAAAGCGTAAAGCGCGTTTTGGCCGAGCGGCAACAGCAGCACCGTGAGGGGGCGCTGCAACACGCGCCACCAGCGGGTCAGGCTCAGGTGGAAGAATGTAAAGACCACTACCGTAGCAAGAATCCGGCCTGGCGCGACCTGCGTCCTGGCGAACAGTTGCTCACGGATCCAGGCCTGCCCCGCCGAGGACAAGGGGGCCCACGCGTGTTGATCCGGGGACAGGCTGAGCACCACGAACAGCGCCACCAACGCCGCAGTGGCGAAACCGGCTACCAGATGCAGGGTGCGCCGGCGCTGCGCCACGTAGCTGGACACCCGATCGCGGTGATACCCAACCGCCAATCCGCCGTAGAAAAGCATCTGCCACGCCGCGAAGGGGAAGTAGTTGTCGCCCGCTATCGCCCAGGGAAATACGACCTGCTCCGGCCAGAGCTGGTACACCAGCCAGGCCAGCCCTGAGCCAGCCAGCAGAATCACCGTATGACCCCGCACCAGAAGGGCCAGCGCCAACGGCATCAGCACCAACAGCAACGCGTAGAGCAGCATCACGTCCGCAAAGGTGCTGGTCTGGCGGAGCGTAAACACGTTGATCAGGAAACGCAATTGGCGCCCCCAGTCAAGCTCCTGTGCGCCAGGCAGGTGATACACCTTGATCGTGAACAGCACCAATAACGCAAGGCTAACGGCAAGCAGGTAAAGATCGAATGCCCGGTTGAGACCTTTGCGCGCCGCGACCGCAAACCCGCTCCGGCTGATCAACCGCCGGTAAACGAAACCGGCCGTGATCCCGGAAACCAGGATGAAACCTTCGGCTGCCGACGTAAAGAACCGATTGCTGCCCGAAAGGAAATGAAGCAGCGAGAATCCTGCCAGGTGGTCGACGATCATCGCGAACACATAGTAGCCGCGCAGGATATCCAGCCGCAGATCCCGGCCACTGTTTGTAAAATATGCTGGCCGCAGCGAAGGATCAGGAGGGCGCGCCTCGCTCGCCCGCGTGAGAACAGACAATTGATGGTCCAAATACAAGATGTTGGCGACAAGCAACCAGGGCGATTTTCGCACCCATCGCGGCAGATGTCAAACCAGGGCGCAGGGGTGCCTACCAAGCACTCGCTGCGATCAGCGTGCCTTACCCCAACGCCGCGGCGTCCACCTCGCGCAGAAACCCCAACACTGCGGCATTCACCGCCTCGGGGTGCTCGATGTTGCACGCGTGCCCGCCGCCGGGGATCGGCACGAACCGGGCCTGGGGCAGTGCGCGGCGCAGCCTCGCCTGGTAGGCGGCCGGCACCACCCGATCCGCGGTCCCGGCGATGATCAAGACGGGGCACGCGATCCGGCTCAGCGCGGCGCCGGGCCGGAACCGCAGGATGGCACGCATGGCCCGCTGATAGGCTGCCGGGTCGTTGGCCGCCAGCCGGGCTTCGGCCTGAGCCTTCAGGACGGCATGTTGGGGGGATGGAAACAGGTCGGCCACGACGCGCGCGGCCTGCTGCGCCATGGTGCGCCGGCGCCACGGGACCGCCAGCCGCCGCGCGGCCAGGCGCGCGATCCCGCGCGTCGGCGGCCACAGGCCCGGCAGCGTGTTCAGCAGGATCAGGCTACGGACCAGGTCGGGATACGTGATCGCCAGTTGTTGCGCCACCATCCCACCCAGGCTGAGGCCCAACACATGGGTTGGCCCCTCGCCCAGCACGCGTAGCAACCCGGCCACATCGGCTGCAAACAGCGCCATCGAGTATGCGCCGGCCGGCTTGTCCGACAAGCCGTGGCCGCGCAGGTCAACCGCAACGCAGCGATAGCGTGGCGCGAACGCGGGCAACTGCAAGAACCAGTCATCGGCCGACGAGCCCAGGCCGTGGAGCAGCAGCAGCGGCGCCGCCTCCCCCACGCCCCACGTTTCGTAGCGCAGACGGATCCCGTTCACGTGTGCGAAAGGCATGGTCACCTCCGCTGACATTGTCGCACAGGCGCGTTCTAGGGCAAAAACACAAACACATGAGCCGAAACGCGATTGGGGAGGCTTGCAGGGGCCTTCAGTTCTCATTAGCAAGTCTCCCTGAGCGGGTTAACGAAGAGCGATTGAATTTGCTCAGCCTCTAGCGAAGAACCTGCCCCGAGCGAAGCCGAAGGGATCTCGGTGCGCGGCGCGGGATGCTTCGCTGGTGTCTTGTTGTGTCTTAGTCCCGCTCAACGTGACTCTCGCCGAGAACTGAAATCACCCAGGAGCTCTTGACCTGTGGCCATAACTCTGCTATGATGGGAGTTAATCGGCCATGTGTCGTTGACGCATTCTTTTTCCAATATGATGTATAAATGATTGGAGGTGCATCATGCGGTACAGCTCACCTGCATCGCTCAAGAGCTTCATTTCCATCTGTGTAGTGTTCCTGATATTTGCCGGCACAGCACACGCAGTCTTGTACAACATTAATACCAACGATAGCTCAGTAGCAGAATGGGAAACACAGAGTATCGTCCAGTTTCAGTCGGATCCGGTTGAAGACGCACTGAAGCCTGACGGCACGTCTGGGGGCCGTGCAGATGATGACATCATCGCAGCCTGGGTCGCCAGTGGCACAGGACAGACAGGCCTTGACAGCCTGTTCTTCCGCGCACAGATGAATGCGTCGCCTGCGCTCAACGAGAACTTGCGGGCAATTGCTGCCGTCATTGACTGCGATCGCAACCACGTAGACACTGAACGCCAGGATCGAATTATCACCTATTTCGTCACTAGCTCACCCCCCCCGTTCGCGCCGCCTTCTGACTTGGTGCGGGTATACACAGGGGATCAGGCGTACGGTTACGACATCAATACCTCCATCGATCCAAAGGCAGCCGGACAACGCATAGACGCCTATATCGAGTGGAGTGTGCCCATACAAGAGTTGCCAATCACTGGAGAAGACCCGCCGGGTGCTGTGGTAGACTGTAAGAATCTGGTTAACATCCGCTTTACCACCTTCGAGTATCCGAAGTTCGGCGGGTTGGTCACCAAATTTCTCGATTCAACTGCGTCGCTGGGCTGGAACATCCCCGAAGGCAAGCCGATCCCGGCCGAGCTCACCATCGAGCGGCCAGCAGGCAGCAACAACGCGCTCCTCACTTGGAACCTGACTGCACAAAGTGAGGACTACGCGGTCATGCAAGCCGCGACACCTTACGACATGGCGGGCTACACCGAGCGCGCAGTCGTTACCGCCCAAGCATACACTGAGACAGACATCTTCAACAACGGTATCGCCGATGCCTACTTCTATGTGGTGCAAGGCCAAACAGGAAGCACTGTAACGGTCGAACCCTCCAACGAAGTTGGGCTCTTCGAATACTCTCTCATCGCCGGCTCATAACGCCCTACCCTGACATCGGCATTAAACAAAAGGCCGCCTGCGACGGATGGCGCTCTTTCCGTCGCAGGCGGCCTTGTGCTTACCTGAAGACACCTTCGCGTGAGGCTTTTTACCCAGACCTGGGCGGCGCAGGTGTCGGAACCGGCGCTTGGTAGTTGATCAAACGTGCGCGGCTCACCTCGGGCTGCGTCAATCGCGCATACGGCTCAGTCTGCACCACGATCACGGCCCACAGCAGACGCGTGCCGGGCAACTGGTTGGTGCGCGACAGGGCATCCAGGTCAATGGTCAGCGTGTGTGCCTGAGTGGGCGCGGCCAGGCCGCGAGCTGCCGCGGGCGCCTCCCCCGGTTGCCAGGCCACCACCTCATAGCCTGCCGCCGGCGGCAACGGGCCCAGAGGCTCCCAGCGGAACAGCACCAGGCCACCCAAGTTGGCTTCCGGCTCGGGCCAAAGCAAGATGGGGGATTCAATGACTTCTCGTGTAGGGGTCGGCGCGCGCGCTGCCGCCAACACCCGCGTCGTAGCTATAGGCAATGGCGTCGGGGGCACGCGAGTGGGAACCGGCATGGCGGTCTCGGTGGCCGTCGGCCGGGGCGTGGCGGTGGCGGGCAGCGCAGTCGGCGAGGCGACCCCTGTGGCCCCCGTTGTCGCCCCTGGAGACACAGCTCGCGTTGGAGGGAGCGTCTCGGTCGGCGGCGGCGACGACGGGGTCGGTGACGGCCGAGGGGTCACTGTTGCCGCGGGCGCGCTGGTCGCGCGCACCGGCAGCGACGTCGCAGTGACCGCCAGGCGGGCGACCTCGGCCTGGGTGGGCCGCGGTGTCCATGCCACCGGGAGCGCCGAATCGGACGCGCTCCCGGCGAACAGTGCCACAGCAAGCCCGGTCAGCCCGGCCAGAAGCAGCACAACAACCCCCGTGATGATGAACTGCTGTCTCTGTGGACCTTCCATAACTGGCATCCTCACCTGCGCTTCCTTGCTCAGCGATCAACGATGATCTGGATGCAGTTGCCTATCTCTTTCCGCACCCTTCAGGTTGCCGGCAAAGCCTCTGTCATCTGAGCGGTAAAACGCGCGTATGGCGCCCCCCAACCTACCGCATGATGAGGGGCAGGAAAACGATAAGCCCGTTCAGCGCCGAATTTGAGCGGACGACGTAAGTCACCGCATTGTAGTCCCAACGCACATACGCGCCCTCGTTGACGACCGCCACGGCCGATGCTGCACTCAAGGCAGTTGCCTGAGCCGGCAAGGCCGGTGCAGGCGCCATCGGCGCCGACGCAACCGGTTGGCTATTGAGAGTAGTAACGGTGATGTCCACCGTGGCCTCGTTCGAATCGGTTGTCCCGTCGTTTGCCTTGTATGTGAAGCTGTCAGACCCGGCGTACCCGGTTCCCGGCGTGTAGGTGAAGGAGCCGTCGCTGTTCAGGGTCAGAGATCCATTCGTAACGTCAGTTATAAGGATCGCCGTCAACGGATCGTCATCCGCATCACTATCGTTATTCAACACCCCTGGCGCAGATTCGTTCAAGGGTGTATCCACCGTTGTGCTGTAGGTATCGTTTTCTGCCACCGGCGCATCGTTGACCTTGTCCACCGTCACCGTGATCGTCTCGCAATCCGATAACGCACCATCGCTGACGCAGACGTCAAACGTGTACGCGCCAGGCCCCTCCGCCTCGGTCGGCGTCCAACTGAAGGCCCCCGTGGCCGCGCCGATGCTCGCACCCGCCGGCACACTGCCGCTCGCACCAGCGGCAAGACTGAAGGTCAACGTGTTCGCCGGCTCATCCGCATCCGTCGCAACCGCCGTGAAGCTCAGCTCGGTCTCCTCGTCAACACTCTTGGCCCCAATCGCATCCAACACTGGCGCCTGGTTCACTTCGTCCACCGTCACCGTGATCGTCTCGCAATCCGATAACGCACCATCGCTGACGCAGACGTCAAACGTGTACGCGCCAGGCCCCTCCGCCTCGGTCGGCGTCCAACTGAAGGCCCCCGTGGCCGCGCCGATGCTCGCACCCGCCGGCACACTGCCGCTCGCACCAGCGGCAAGACTGAAGGTCAACGTGTTCGCCGGCTCATCCGCATCCGTCGCAACCGCCGTGAAGCTCAGCTCGGTCTCCTCGTCAACACTCTTGGCCCCAATCGCCCCCAACACCGGCGCCTGGTTCACCTCGTCCACCGTGACCGTGATCGTCTCGCAATCCGATAACGCACCATCGCTGACGCAGACGTCAAACG
>CAZKEF010000040.1:0-51234 GCA_964551735.1 uncultured Anaerolineales bacterium | reverse complement strand
AGCCGCTGGACAGCCAGGAGCGCAAGGAGCTGCCCGTCCAGCCCGGCCCGCCGGAACCCGAGGCGGTGACCATCGCCCGGGCGATCCGGCTGCGCTTCGCCGTCCCCAAGGGCGGCGTCGAGGTGGTCGCGCCCGGCCGGCTGGACCGCCGGGAGGCGGCCCGCGGGGACGGCATCCCGTTTCGCCTGGACCTGCCCGGCCGCTCGGCGCCCCGACCCCAGGTGGTCATCTGCCTGGACGTCAGCGAGTCCATGTGGTACTCGAAGGGCAAGATCTGGGCGGCGCGGGTGGCGGCCCAGGCCATCGCTCTGGCCGTGCGTGACGCCGGCGGGGACGTGGTCGGGGTGCTGTTCGACGACACGTGGCTGATCGCCGCGGGGTGGGGCGATGCGCTCCTGTTTGCGCCGGCGGCCTGGCCCACCGAGGGCGGCACCACCTTCGCCTTCCTGGCCGACCTGTGGCGGCGCTACCCGAACCATTGGGTGGTGCTGGTCACCGACGGGGACGGCTACGTGCCCTACGCCGCGACGCCCGACCGGGCGCGCACCGGGGCGGTGGTGATCCCTGACGGCAAGCCGGAGAAGATGGCGGAGATCTGCAGCTCGGTGATCGTGCTCAAAGACCCGCGCGACCTGCCCTGGGCGATGGCGCTGCTCACATATGCGGTGCAGTTTCCCGTCCCCCGGGCCACGGTCGCCTGACTACCGCCGGGCTTACGTCCCGGCACTGCGGCCTGATCTTCGTGTCAGGCCAGAGGCTCAGCTTCGGCTGGGCCTTTTTTGTTGGGCTATCGCACGCGACCTGCTGCTGCACGTTCCGGGCGATTGGCATTGCCACCGGTCCAAAGACTGGTGGTACAATAGTGCTGACTCCGGGGAATGGTGACGGGTCAGTCGCGCAAGGCGGCCGCCGCGGCGCCTCGCTGCAGATTGACCATCCGGGTCCGCATATGCTGCGACATGCAGGACAATGAGTGGGCCGCCGAACACAACGACCGAACGTTCATAGCATTGCTGAATCGACCATGACACGTAACCCAGACAAGAACAAGATGCTATATGTCACCACTCGCCAAGAGTGGCGCACCTGGCTGGAGAAGCACTACAAGTCCGAGACAGAAGTCTGGCTCATCTACTACAAGAAGCACGCCGGCAAACCGCGCATCCCCTACAATGATGCCGTGGAGGAAGCGCTCTGCTTCGGTTGGATCGACAGCACGGTCAAGACGATCGACGAGGACAGCTTCGCTCAAAGATTTTCAGTGCGGAAGCCCAAGAGTCGCTACTCCCAGGCGAACAAGGAGCGGCTGAGGGCTCTGGTCAAGCAGGGGAAGGTAGCCACAGAGGTGCTGGCCACCTTGGAGGATGTCCTGGACGAAGAGGCGTTCGAGATTCCGCCGGACATCCTCAAGGCGCTCAAGGCCAGCCAGACGGCCTGGCAGAACTTTCAAGGCTTTTCGCCAGCGTACATTCGCATCCGCATTGCCTTCATCGACGCGGCGCGCAAGAGGCCGCAGGAGTTCGAGAAGCGCTTGCGATACTTCATCCAGATGACGGAGCAGAACAAGCAGTTTGGGTTTGGTGGCATCGAGAAACACTACTGAGGGGCCGGTCAATCGGGTCAACAAAGTGGCGGCCCAACCAGCGCATGCAGCCGACCACGCTATCGAGGATTTTTGTGAAGCGGGTTTCGCTGTTGTGGCGGTTTGGTTCACGATTCGCTTCACTGCGGCAGGCGCGTGGCGGCCGATGCGCGGTCCGCTAGGCGCTTTCTTTGGTGTCGATTGTCAGTGATCAGGCGTTTCGGGACGGCGCGCCCGGCGATCACGAGAGGTCGAAGTTGGTCAGCGGCGGGATCAGCCGGATTCGACGATGCGGTACTGATGGCGGAGGCGGGTCTTGACCGTGGCGCGGATCAAAGGCCAGGCGGCTTGCAGCGAGGGGTAGGGCGTGGTGATGACGCGCTTCCAGCGTCCCTTGCGGCCGAAGGTGCGCACCACCGCGCCGTCGTCGATGAGGGTGGCTTCCCAGGCGATCATGTAGAAGCGCCGCGCGTCCGCCTCCCGGTCGGTGCGGTCGAAGACGATGTAGCCGAAGCTATCGGGCGCCTGCTCGAAGTCCATGACGGTGGCTCAAAGAAGAAACGCCAGTGCAGGTGTCTGGCGTTCGTGCGAGCGTATGCTCGCGCATCCGGGATGTAAGCCCGGTCAGGTGGGATCGCCCGCAGGTTTGATGATGCCGACGTCAATCAGGTGTTGGCGGTAGCCGGGCGGCAGGGAATGGTGTTGCGGGAGATTGATCGGATGCTGAGTGCGTCCGACCCGTCGCGAGGCACGGTCTGCGCGCCTCTGTTCCCGTTCAGCCCCCTCACGCCTGGCGCAGATCCCGCGCACCACCGCGACGGCGCCGATCACCAGCACCCAGCCGACCCAGATGAAGAACAGCGGACTGTGCAACATGGCTCTCGCTCCTTGTGAGATGTTTGCGGCCCGAGAGCAGATCACCTCGCCGAGGTGATCTGCTCTCGGGCCGCAAGCGACTTGGCGGAGCGAGGATCCGCTGGACGGTGAGATCGGTTGCTGGGTGGCGACCCTGGGATGACTTTACATCAGGGTCGGGGTGGTGTCAATGTTGGGGTGGCAACCAGAAAACACTCGGCTGGAATGAGGACAACTGATGCTTCTTGGATTCACTCTGAGCCACCCCCGGCTGCTCAATGAGCCTGTCTCCCGATCAAACAGTGAACGGATGCAGAGTGACTTGAAAATGTGCCGGCCTAAACTCCGTCGGCGCCAGCACTGCGAGCTGATCCACCACCCGCCCGCGGCACTCCACGGCAAGATCAAGGCAGGGCTTGAGCTCTTCGTCCGGCAGATCATCCGCGGTTCGGTGCGGATGGATCAGCTTGAGTAGGCCCGCTGCAGTTTTGCGAATGGCATCCTGGTTGCGGCCGGTGAGGCCGCTGAAGTCCGCGCGAGCGTTAATAACGGTCTGGTAATTGCGCCGGCGCAGGCGGTTGAAAATCTCCGCCAGGTAATCGGTGATGAAGCCATAGCCCTGGGCATAGTTACCGGGTTGAATCTTGGGCAGCTCCCAGCCGGGCAGGAAGGCGTGCAGCCGGTCCAGGAACGCGGTGTCGGCGCCGAGTTCGGGCGGCATGGACTCGAACAGGTGGCGATAGCGGGCCGACGGCGCCTTGCGTTCCAGGTCCGAGTCTATGTTGCCGCCGAGGACGATGCTCGCTTGCGCTGTGAACTCCATCGGGCCGCGGCTGAAATGACCGGTCTGCATGTAGTCCTTGAGCACGCTGACTGTCGCTTCCGGATCGGTGAAGCTGGTGCTGGCGATCTCGTCGAAGAATACAACATCCCGGTAGCCCAGGATGCCGATCTTGCGGGAGGCAACGTTGTAGAAAAGGGTGGCCGGTGTGGCCTTGCCGCCTGAGATGACGAAAGCCCGGCTGGAGGTGTTGCGGTAGGTGTAGGTTTTGCCGGTCTCGCGTGGGCCCAACTCGATCAAGTTGTAGTTGGCCTCGACGAAAGGCACCAGGCGCAACAGCATCAACAGCTTTTCGCGGTCGCTGAACCGCGCCGGGTTGAAGCCGACCGTCTGGACGAGCAGGTCGATCCATTCGCCGGTCTCGAACTGCCGGCGCTTGTCCAGGTAGTCGTCCAAATCCAAACGAGTGATCTGAAACGGCTTGAAGTCACGCACGAAGAAGGGGTAGATGCGCCCCTTGAGCTCGTACTTCGCATCGTACTCGATGGTCATGGTGCCCCAGGCCCCACCCGTCATGAGGGCTTCGCCGTACTCGGTCAGCACGCGCTGGCTGACGCGCACGAAGCTATCGCCCAGGGCGGGCACCTCCGCCCAGTAATGATCGCGCGCCGCGTCCAGGCGTACTTGCAGAGAGCCGAGCAGAATGTACTCGCTCTTCTCCTTGATGCGGCTTTTGATCAGCTCGCGCGCGTCGCTCTCGACGTAGTGCTCCTGAAGCAGGCGATCTATCCGCGCCTGGCCGGCCACCGGGTTGCCCGGATCGACGTAGCGCGCACACAGGTACTCCAACACGTAGCGCGGGAATTCCTTATACGCCTCGTTCCAGCGGGTGAGCGGTTTGAGCACCACCCGGTCGCCCATCAGGTGTTGGACCTTTTCGTCGGTAGGTGTCAATGTTGCGTTCAAAGTGTCAATCCCCTCGGGCTGGCCAGCGCCGGTTCCGCCTTCCTAACCCTACACCAGATCGTCAAGCTCATCCAGGCCACCGAACTCGATTTCGACCCGATCACGCCGCACCATAATCTTGACGGGGACTTCGAGACGCCTGATCACTGCGCTCTCTTTGGCGTCAGTGTAGCACAACACGATCTTGACGAGTTCCGTCGAGTCGCCGCGTTCCTTGTATATGGGTCGTACCGTAGCATTGACTCCCCAGCGCCCCATAGGATCAGCTCTGCCCTGGAAAGTCTGCGGCTGCGCATCCGTGTTTGCCTGGACTTCCAGCGCGAACTTGGCCGGCTGGTTGCCGCTGTTTTCGATTATGATGTTCAGCGGCAGCAATTCGCCCTCTTGCACCGTCACTGCCGGGGCTGAGGGTTCGATGAAATCTAGCTCGATCCGCTTCTCAACGATGCGGCGCAATGAGATGCCAGGTACGACCATCTCGGCCAGCGAGAGTCCTCCATGCGCGTAACGGTCGGGCGCGCGGTACCCACTGTCGGCCCGCCTGAACCAGCGACGGCCGACGGCCACGGTGAACGATGAGTCGCGCAGGCCACGGTGCTGGACACTCAGTCCCGCCGGGTGGTCTAGTCCGACGATGTAACGATATCGGACAGGATCCGCTTGTCCGGCCGCCTGCCGCGACAAGCGGTCATCTTCTTGGATTGTGATACCGTTGCCATCGTTCTCCAGCTCGACAAAACCGTGATCACTCGACACCACGACGGTATCTTCTGGGCCTACCAGACCGTTGAGCGTGAGCATGATGCCCTTGAGCTTTGTCTCGATGCCTTCGTTCAATGCAACCAGGTCCCCTCGCTCCTGGTGGAGGCCATCATCGCTGATGTTGAAGATCAGTACATTCCATGGATAGCGGTGATCCTGGTCAAGCTGCCGGTAGATGCGGTCGCTTTCCATACCGGAATAGAACTGAAGCTTGGCCTCCCGCTCCCCGGCCGGAATCTCGAAGAAGCGCGCGGCCAAAAGCGCCTGATCTCGGGTGGGGCGGCCATCCGGCCCTTGCCATTCAGCAGGAGGTCGGCCCGCCAACAGACCCGTGCGTGCGATCGGCGTCCAGGAAGGCAGCAGGCTCAGGTAAGCCTTTTCCGGGGCTTTTGCCTCGAAGAGTTCCAGTAGTCTGGGCTTCACGACGCGCTGCCAGGTGTCCCACCGCATCCCATCGAAGACCACTATCCAAAGACGAGCTTCCGGTGTGGGACGCAGCCGGCGCTGTCTGACGAGGTCCCAAAGCACATGCGTAGATAGGCGTGGGTCGTTTAGATACTTGCCCCAGTTAGCTCGGATTTGCTCGGCAAGTCGCTCGTCGGCAGCCCCCAGGAGTGCGCGCACACGGTTTCGCAAGCCATCCAGATAGCGTTGTAAGCGGCTTTCCAGGCCATGATCGGGCACGCGACGTAAATGGCCCGCAGCACGGGCGCAGGCAAACTCCAGGTCGTAGTATCGCCCCTCCACGTACCAGTCCAAGATGCTGGAGAGACCGGATGGCGGTTCGGTGTAAGTGTTCAATGCCGATACCACCGCCGCCGCTTCATCCAGGAACCCGGCGATCGCCTTGGCTGCTGCATGATGACGTGCAGCCGGCAGCTCATCCAGCTTCGGCGGCCGATGCACGGGCCAGGCGCCCAGCACCGTATCAAGCTCCGGTTCGGGCATCATGTCGAGCAGTCGCCTCGCCAGCTCGTAAATCGCCGCCGGCGTCTCGGCCTGTTTGAGCACTGTCCAAAGTTCATCCGGGCTGCGAATGGGCAGGATCCCCGCGATCTTTTGCAGATCGCCTTCGGTCAGGCGATCTTCGGCACCAGCGATGACCTGGCCGCGCCAAGCGGGATCACGCTCCCAGCGTCTCAGCACCGTCTCAACCCAGGGCTCCAGCGGCTCGGGGTCGAAGCCTAGAATGCCCAGGCCACGCACTTGGTTCGCGATGTTAGATACCTGCGCCTGGCCGAGGATGCGACGCACGTAGAGGTAGATGGCCAGGTTTTCAGGAGTCGGCTCGAACCAGGCGGCGACGTTGCCCAAGGTGACTTGCGGCGATGAACGCGCATGCTGGCGCAGCAGTTCGTGGCTTTGCGCATCCCAATCCGCGCTCCAGGCCAGCTTGATATAGCGACGAAGGACTTGCTCAGGGGAATCGCGGTGGAACAGAAACTCGCCGACGGGTAGGTCTGGCTTGCTGACGTGTAGCGCCAGCGCGCGCACGGCATGGATGTCAAGCACAGCGCCGCGCGGGAGATGCCGGCGCAGCTCGGCATGGCCGGAGACCACGAGGGGCAGGTTGGCAGCGAAAACCGCCTCGTGGCGCGTTAATGCCTCCGGCGGCCAGCTTTCGTTGGGGATCAGTTCGGCCAGCACCCCGCACAGGCTGAGGTCGAGGATCTCGTCGGCAAGGGCCAGGAGATCGGTCAAGCTGTTGAGGCGGATGCGCGCGTTGCTGCCGAGGTCGGAGCCCCGCGGCGCAGTCGTCCAGATCAAAACCCGCTTCCCCGGCCGGAAGGCCGTCCAACCGGCCTGTGCCAGCGAGGCGCGCAGACTCAGGTCGTTACCATCATAAAGTTGCACCGGCCATACCTGCCCGCCGGCCGTGATCTCTGGCCCCAGACCTAACCGGCCGGCAGGATCGAACACGAAGACCAGGCGTGCATTGGCGTGCAGACCTGCCAGCTTGCGGTAAAGGTGCTCGTCCAGGCTTTGTGGAATAGAATCGTCGCTCATGCGTGTCCTACAACCTTCATCGCACACACCTTTGCCAGGCGTTTAGCGCGTTCATAGTACCAGGGGTTTACTTGCATGGGGTCAACCAACGCGAAGAGATCTCGTCCCTCGCGGTACAGCTCGAATTCGTAGCACAGATGCACCCAGTCGCAGAGCCGTTCATCACTTGGCCGGCCGGCGCGGCCGTTAAGGAAGTCCAGGATGGCTTCGATCTGGGCATCGATCATTGTATGGGCGCGCTCTGGCGGTTCGCTACGAGCTTCAGCCCGGGTACGCTCCGCCTTACGGGTAAATCCTTCACGTAGGATAGGCAGCGTCTCTCGAATCAATACTACCAGACGTTTAGCAAACTCATCCGCCGCCGTTGTTGAGAGAGGTGGCCTAGGCAACTCGTAGCAGACGCGGGCGGCATTTTTGCCCCACTTCTCTACGCGTAGTTGTTCACCAAGCGCCTTGCTGAGTGCCTCATGGTGGGGAAGGAACCGTTCCAAGCGGGCATAATTGAGTTTACGGCTGGATTGAAGATGAAGCCCAACCTCAATCGTGCGTGCATGAACCCAAACCGCATAATGACAGCCAGAGTAGGCTGAGAAATCAACATGCAGGAGCTGCTCCCGGGGAGCTTTTGCCGTGGCATGTGGCCCTGCTTTGACGAGCTGCTTATCGAGTTCCGCACGTACCTGCTCGATGAACGCCGCCTTGGTGAGTTCGTCAACGAGCGCTTTCCCATTGATGTTTTCTTTCTGATCAAGCACCGCCTTCAAGATGGGCAGGGTCTGGAGTATGAACAAAGAGAGGTTTAGAGCGCGGAGTCTCGCCGTAACCGCCCAAAGGGGCTCCCTGGCGGCCATATTCCACAATACTCGCGTGTATTCGCTCGTCTGTTCCTCGACGGTTACCCGCTTCTTGAGAATTCCGCTTAGCTTGCCTTTGTGAGACATGAAAGCCTTGCTACATGCAGCGTTCAACTCCGGGGGACCTGCGAAGTGCAGCGTAAATTCGGCACTGCTGCCCAAGAGGTGGAGTTGATACAGGAGACCGGTGAAGGCGGAGAAACGAACCTGCAAGACTCCATCCTGCGGCAAGCTACAAGAAGGAGTTAGTGTCTCCCACTTCGATGAAAGGGACTCGAATTCCTCGCGCACCGCCGGCAAGAACTCGGCCTCCTCTAGTTCTACCAGATCTGCTTTGTTTATTAGGGGGGCGACATTCTTGTCGGCATCCTCGGGAGGCTGTGCCGTGGGCATTGGCGCAACCACGGGCCGAGTGGCGGTGTCGACCTGAGCCAAATATGCGCGCCCCGCATCGGTGATGCGCCAGACGCCGTAAGCAGGAGAATCCATCAGTCCGCGCTTGACCAGGTTGTTTCGCGTCCATGCCACCATGTTACGCCACTTCGCCTCGTCGACACTCTCAATGTAAACGCGCTGTTCCTCCGGGATGCGATCATCGAAGCGCTCGCCAAAGCGGTCCTTGACCTCTCTGGTTGTGCCCTTCCCGCCCGGTAGTTCGTTCAGGACCTGCAACAGCGGTATTTCATAGTCAGCGTAGTTGCGGAATGTGTTCATAAACGCTTCCTGGAAGCTGGCTCATCATGCTTGTCCGACCACCTTCATTGCACACACTCTTGCCAATCGCTTTGTGCGTTCATAGTACCAATCGTTCACCTGCGATGGGTCAATTAGCCTGAACAGGTCGCGCCCTTCGCGAAACAGGCCGAAGTCGTAACAGAAGTTGACCCAGTCACACAGCCGTTCATCGCTGGGCCGGCCCGAGCGTCCGTTTAGGAAGTCCCGCACGGTCGTGACCTGGGCATCCAGGATCGCGTAAGCACTTGGGGGCGCCACCGTGCGGCCCTGGATCTGCACCGGCGCAGTGCGAACGGCGTATATCTGCCGCAAGACCGGCAACGTGGTCTGGATTAGTCGGTGCAGGCGGCCGGCGTATGCGTTTGCAAGCGCCTCGGTCAGCGGCGCTTTCGGCAGTTCGTACCACACGCGCGCCCAGGAGTTGCCCCAGGGTCCCACCTGTACTTGTTCGCCCAGCGCCTGACATAGGGCATCACGGTGGGGTAGAAACGCCTGCATGCGTTCCTGATTCAACTTCTGGCTGCTGCCGAAATCGAGGCCGAGTTCGTGTCCTTTGGGCCGAAGCCAAAGCTGGTAATAGGCGCCCGGGAATGGCGCGAGGGTCGCCTTCAGAAGTCTCGCATCGGGGACAAGGGTCTGAACGTCGTATTCCAGGCCGGAAACAAGAACTGCCAGGGCCGCGCGACCACGTTCCAGGAACTCTTGCTTTGTAAGTTCGGCTGTTGCTGTTCCGCCAGGTTCGGCTTCCGGCTCGGCGCGTAGCTGACGTATTATCAACCCCATACGCCGGAAGATCGGCGTCACTTCACCGGTTTTGAAGGTGTACCGCGGCGCACCTGTGACCAGGCTGAAAAGCCACTTGACGCCCACGAGGTGCTCATCTATCGCCACAGCCCACGACAAATAGCCTTGTGATTCGGGCGGTAGGCCGTCTGCCAGTGCGCCACGCGCTGCGTCCAATACCTGTTGGCCGGTGAGAGTCAGAGCCCGCCCGGCGGCGGAGAAAGTGATCGGTTGGGCAAGAGCCGGATCAATCGGCGTTGTGCCGGACGTCCCGGCGGTCGTCATGTTCTCAGCGTCGGACCACTCTTTTAACCCGAACTGACCCTTGCCGAGCATCGTGAATCCTCGCCTGTCGGGATTACGACGAATTTCTGAGTATAAAGTGGTTGTGCCGGCGACGTTCGGATCGAGCGCGTTTGTTGTCCAGAGCCCTCGTTCGAGACATGCCTGGACGATCTCGCGGCCGTGCATCGGGTGCCCCGCCTCTTTGAGGATTTGATAGGCTGCATCGAGGAAGCCCTTGCTCGGAGGCGACATTGTTCCACCTCTTGTGATAGCCATCGCGCCGAAGCGCGCACTACGAGCCTGAGCCTAAGCTACAATCCCGCGTTCACTCGACAAACCGTGCTGAACTTTGCTGTCCGTTCATATTGCCAGGGGTTGACTTCATCCTGGTTGACGTAGCGCCACAAGGCTGCGCCTTCCCGGTGTAACTCCGCGGTGTAGCAGAGAAAGATCCAGTCGCATACGGTCTCTGACTTTGGACTTTCATTGCCGCGTCCTTGGAGGAAGTCCTGGATCCGCTGGATAACGGGCCGTATTCGCTCCAAGAGATACCGGTCATTGATGGGTGTGATAGCCTTGGCGCGTTCCGCAGCGAGCAGTTGATCGTAAATGTCACCCCAGTCGCGCCTAAACTCGTCAGCGGCCATCACCTGGCGGATGCGTTCCAGTTTGTCCAGGGTGATGCCGCCGAGTGTGCCTACTGAGACAGGCATCGGGGGGAGCGCACTCCTTCGTCGGGGCTGATGCGCTGCAGATGGCTGCCGGGAGTCACCCCACTCCTCAAGTCCGAACATGCTGTGGCCATAACGGGCAAAACCTCGCTCGTTAGAGTGGCGCGTGATCTCTGAGTTAAGCGTATTGATCAGCGAGCGACAAGCGGCTTCCTCGTTTGGCGACCGAGTGGTAAAGAGCCCGCGTTCCAGACCGATGTGGACGATCTCTTCTCCCCGCATCGGTTCACCTCTCTCTTGTAGGATCTGTCTGGCTGCATCGAGAAAATTGCTCCCGCGTCTTGGCATTGACGATTCCTCCTTTCGCTTGGCGCGCTGAAGCGTGCACTACGAACTCAAGTCTGTGCCTTCATCCGGCAAACCGCCACAATCTTCTTGATCTCCTTGTACCGCTCCGGCTCCACCTGATCCCCCTGGATGTGCTGGAAGAGCGCGACTGCCTGAGCGTAGGCCTCGCGGCGGTAACAGAACCGCAGCCATTCCGAGAGTTCCCAATCGTTGGGACGGCGATCAAGGTCGCCCTGTAAGAATCTCTCGATGACGCGCAGGTGCGCTTCGTCGGCCAGCGACTGGCGGTTTGACATCTTCTCCCGCTCGGCCGCGGTGGGGACGCGCCAGCGGCCGGCGCGTTGATCCTGCCAGAAGTTCTGCTGGAGCAAGCGGTCCAGCCGGCCGGCGTCGGAGCCAGAGAGGTGGGCTGTTTCGGCCTGCCAGCGCGGGATCAGTTCGCCGGTAGTCTGCGGCTCGTCGCTGAGGATCTGGGTCAGCCAGGCGATGGCGTCGGTATCGGTCTTCAGATCGAACGCATTGCCGCCGATGACAGCCTCCCCGCGCAGATACCAGCTGCCATCCACTTCCTTGAAGTAGTGGGGTAGCATCTCGCCCACCTGCGCCATGCTGATTTGTACGCTGCCTTCGCGCAGCATATCGAAGAGCGCGCGGTTCCATAAGCCTTGCAGCGTTCGATCCCTGGGATCGGGATCGGTATCCAGGAATGTGGCAATCGCCTCGACGACGCGTTTCTCGGCTTCGTCGGCATAGGACTTGCCGTTGGCCGTGGCGTGCTCGCCCGGTTTCGGCTTGCGCAGGTTAAGGACGATGTCCTTGTTGGTGACGCGTTCCAGGCCCTTCTGCCCGCGGATGCCCTTGAAGGAAAGCTGCTCCTTGTCGAAGGCGTTGATCTCGGCCATCTCGAAACCGGCCGTTCGGGCGGCCTCCAGGATCGTTTCCCAGATGCGGTCGTCCGAATTGTGGAACACCACGCTGGCCCAACGCCCCGGCTTGAGCACCCGGTGCATCTCGCGGAATGAGTCGGTCATCAGGCGGGCGTAGTCCGGCAGGGTATTCTTGCTCTTGTGCTTGACGTGGACTACGGCTTCCTGAGTTTGATCCGTGAAGCCCTCATCCAGCCAGGCCTCCCAGATCAGATTGCAGTCCGCGTAGAAGATGTTGGAGCCGAAGGGTGGGTCAGTGAAGATGTAATCGATGCTGTTTGTAATGATCTCTGCTAGGTCCGTCGCACTTCCTATTCGGACCATGACCTGACTTTGCCCCAGCAGGTCATTAATCACAACAAGCGCTTTGAGAATAGCGTCGCCTTTTCTTTGCCAAAGCTCGAGGATGTTCTTTTCAACCGAGAGCGACGGGAGGTATAGGGTGCCAGGTTGATTGCCTGTTAGTACTTGTCGAGCGCCACCCTTCAGTATCATACTGCTCATTCGTGTGGCGTGCTTGAGACTAAGACTGGTGAAGATAAATCTGAGGGCTGTGCGCACACGCGTGTCTGACACCGCCGCAATTTCAGCCCATAGGCGCGCCAAAGCTCGTAAGTTACGCCGAGTATAAAACCGACCAATGCTCTCAACACCCTGCTGTCCATGAACACCCCGCCACATCTCCCAGGATTCTCCGAAGGCTACTTCAGGATACCAGAATTGAATCGGTTGTTGTTCTATTTCTTCTATACGTTGTAGTTCGGTCGTGTTTGGTTTTCGTTCATAGCGTCGAGGTTTGCACCTTGTACATTTATAGTTTACAAGCACAGGTTGTGACTGCAGGAATCGAACATCTCGTTTGGATTGAACACAGCTACAGGTCGGACATGAGAATTGGTCAAGCACCTTACCATTAAGGCGATCAACGGCAACGTCCCATAAGACAATCGGTGATCCGCAGCGTTGACATTCAAAAACGTCACTCCATATAGTATACTGGATGAGTGAGGTGTTGCCGCAGCGGTCACAGGTCGTGCCGTACAGCCAGTCGAACTCCTCCTTGACCGCGGCCTTGATGCGCTCGAACTCGGCGCGCAGCGCGGCCACATCCACCGGCGTGCAGTAATTGCGCGCGATGTGGGCCGCCGCAGGCGACAGGTCATTGAGGATCGCGTGCCGCCCGGTCATCAGCGCGGCGACGCCGGTCATGCCGCTGCCGCAAAATGGATCGAGGATCAGGTCGCCTGGCTCGCTGTAGTGCCGAATAAATGGGCCGATTCCTTCAGGTGGAACTTTGGTGTGGTAGGTGTGAGCATCATAGATCACGCCAGAGCGCCCTTCCTGAATGGATTCGGCGAACGGTGCGCGGCGATAGGCATCGGTCGCCGGATCATAGGGATGGGCGTGTTCGGCGATGAAGGCGGCCAGGTTGCTCGTTTGGTCGGTCATGAGTTACCTTTGAATGAGATTCGGACAGGCATTCGGACATTGCTGGCCTTATTTGGACATTCACGCGGCTGTGTAGCGTGCCCCCCGCCGTTCTCCCGTCTGGCGAGCATAGCCGGTTGCCACCAGGGCCTCCAGGTCTCGCAGAGCGGTGCGCCCTGTGACACCGAACATCTCGCGATACCGGAGGTTGGTCAGCGACTGCCCTTCGTTCACCATCAATCGCAGCGCCTCGATCTGCCGCTCGTTCAAGCCCTGGGAGCGCAGGTCGGTGACACCCGCTTCGGGGATCAAGTCCACAATACCTTCCCCAGGCCCGATGAACGTAACCCGGAAGGTCTGGCCGATTTCCTGGAAGATCGGCTCGGGCAGGCCATGCTCGCGCATCCAGCGGCGCATACGCAGGATCCCGGTGTTCCAGCGTTCGATGTAACGAATATTGAACAGCAACTCGGCAATAACCCGATTGCGCAACGCGTATTCCTCGCTCAACGTCTCCAGCGTGAGTGGCGCAGGCAGCCGGCCAGGGCTCTGTATCTCGATCCGATCGTCGAAAATCGACACGCGTACTTCAACATCCGTGCGCTCGTAGTCGCGATGCGCCACCGCGTTGGCAATCGCCTCTCGGATAGCCGGGGATGGGTACTCGGTGATCTCGCGGCGCTCGAACCCCGTGACTTTGGCAGCAACGCGCGTGTTGCGCCGTATGAACCGTTCCGCCTCGTCGATCATCTCCGGCAAGGTGCCGACACAGTCGAGCCGGTCAATGAAGTTCAGCGGCGTGGTGCCTTGAAAGCGGGCCAACCGGATCAAGCTGTGGGGCGCGAACCGCTGCGGGTGCTTCCCGAAAAACAGCAACGCGGCGGTGGTCAAGACGGCCCGGCCTTCCCGCTCTGATGCCAGCCCCAGACGTTTCAGATTCTCCTGCGCAGGCAGAGCCAGATCAACGGGGATGTTTCGCTCGCGGGCCGCCCGTTCCAGATACCAGCCTACCTTGCCCTCATCAATGTCGTCCCAGGTAGCTTCCAGCAGTTCGCGATGGTCGAACGGTGACTGGCGCCGATCCAGTAAGAGCCGCTCGTATTCTTCACGATGCATCTGGAGAGTGGTCGCACCCACGCGCTTGAAGGCGCGGCCGGAGGCTAGATGCGGCTTGCTGTCGCTCTCCGACACCTTGATCACAACGATGGTCCGGTCTGTGATGGTCGCGTACTCTATGGATGGGTAAACGGTAGGGTCAGTATTCCCTGTAATGCGGCCAGCAATGCGCTCGCCGGTGACCTGCCCCAAGTCCACACCCAAAACACTGCCATTCGGACCGATTCCGATCAGCACGATGCCGCCGCGGGTATTGGCAAACGCCGCTACGGTCTCGACAATCTTGTCAAGCTCAGCCACAGACCGCTTGAACTCCAGGGTCTCCCCTTCGCCGGCCGCGATGAGGGCCAACAAATCGTCAGTTGGTGTCATGCTCGGTATCCTTAGCAGATGGTCGTTGGTAGTGCGCGCTTCAGCGCGCTAAAGCGCGCACTACGAACCTTAGCGCAGCGTCAGTCGCACGATCTTCTTGCCAGGATTCGCGCGGCGCGCGGCCTCAAACGATTCCTTCAACAGCCGCTCAAACTCGCGCACGGCCTTGGGCAGGTCGGTTTCTTCCAATGTCGGGTAGGCCTCGGCAAAGCGGCGCAGCACATCAGCGTCACCCGTGCCTACCTCCTGTTCGGCCAGGAGTCCCCGGATGAAGGCCGCCAGCTTGTCATCCATCACATCCACCAGCGCGGCCATGTTGGCCGTTTGCACGGCCTTGACGAAGGAGGTCACGCGCCCCTCATCGCTCTTGGCCAGCACCCGATGGATGGCTTCGCTGGCCAGCCGGCGCTGCTGCGTCTGCAGCGCCCGGTCAAGATCGCGCAATAACCCATCCACGTCGGTCGTCGGCAGTTCGTCGGTCAGTGTGAGCCCGCATGCGCAGGCCGGTTTGTCTTCCAGTGTCAGGCTCTGGAACGGCGCCGGGCAAGGCCGGATGCGGTCTTGCAGGCTGCGCAATCGTCCGGGCAGGTCGGCGCCGGTCGCGCTGCCCAACTCCTCGATGCCGTTCAATAACGCCAGCGCTTCCAGCCGCCGCGGCGCGTCCGCCAGTTTCTCGCCCAGGCGTTGTCGCCCAACCGACGTGTCCCGATGGTGAATCTGATACTGGATGCGATACCGATCACGAAAATGCTCGAACTGTGACCGGATGCCGGG
This sequence comes from uncultured Anaerolineales bacterium, assembly GCA_964551735.1. Classification (GTDB taxonomy): domain Bacteria; phylum Chloroflexota; class Anaerolineae; order CG2-30-64-16; family CG2-30-64-16; genus DAOUAT01. The sequence continues at coordinate 35,989 of CAZKEF010000040.1, read as the reverse complement.
CCACAAGCTCGGGTTAACCGCTAGGCTCGCCACATCCAGTTGTCCCCGGATGGCGGTCCTGTCTGCCAGCAGTTCCCGATCCGTGGGCCGCAACAGCACGGCATCGAGATAGCCGTCCACCGCTGTGATCTCAACCGCCAGATCTGAGAGCTCGCGCAGCGCCGCAAAGGTGCGCTGGTGGTCACGGAGATCGTCGGCCGTCGCGTAGGTTTCACTTGCCCGTTCGTAGAAGACCTGATAACCCGCTTCCGCCGTTCCGGCCAGTGCAGCCAGGTTGTCCAGCACATCGGCCGCCTGCTCAGGGATCGGATCGCCCAGACTTTGGGCCAGAAGGGTGAGGTTGCGGCGGGTCACCACTACTGCTTCACTAAGGCGGGCCAACTCGTCCTGCAACCGGCGGGATTGATGCTCGATCTCCGACGGGTCATGGGTGGCGCGCAGGTCACGGAAGACCTCCTGGGCGAACCCCACGGCATCATTCCAGCTCGGCCCGGCAGCGGCAACCAGGGCATCAAAGTAGCGATCCAGCCCGGGCTTGAAGTCCAGCTCAATCACGTTGCCGGAGGTCAACCGGTTGGCGGGGAACGGTTGGCCGTTCCGCGAGCGCAGCTTGTGATCGCGCTTGAGCGTGATCTCCGCACGCGGGTCGCCGCGACGCACAAAAGCCAGCAGGTAGAGCTGGATCAGCGGGTAGGGCGCCCCATAGGGTGGCTCCGACAGTTTCTCGAAAACACGCCACACAGGGATCTCGCCCTGACGCTCAGCCAGCAGCTCGGTGATCGCATCCAACGCGGGCGATGCTTGTGGCGAGAAATGCTCCGGTCGTGCGTCCAGCGATAGGCCCAGGCCGGCGCCGAAGTTGCGTGTCGCGGCTTTCTCGGCGGTGCTTGGCGTGCGGCCGAAGTAGCCATCGAAGACACGGTTGATCTCCGCCGTTCGCACGTCGCCACGCAGGCGTTCCCAGTCCAACGGCAGTTGTGGGTATGCCGCGGCCAGCAGCGGCTCGATGATGGCTGCGATGCGCCGATCATTGCTCGCCGCGCCGAAAGCTTCGCGAGCGCTGATTGCCAACGAGTCGCGTGTCACAATCTTGCCGTTTTGATATTGGCGGAGTTGGGTGCGCAGCAGGTTGTCCAGATAGGACGAGCGCTGGCGTTCCAGCCATTTGCGCACATCCTCCGCATCTTTGTCCTGGCGCTTATTCGGCGCGTAATCGTCGTTCATCGCGTGCCAGGCCAGGTAATCGGCGGCCGCGCGCTGCGCCTCCTCGCTCAACGCCGCGGGATAGACCACCGCAATACGAGGATCTTGTAGTGTTTCGGGTTTCACCGATTCAGCGGCTTCGGCGGTCATGATGACCAGCCGGAAGTGCTGGTCATCCTTTGCCAGCGCCATGCCCCAGTCAAGCTGCCAGCGGGAGGCGATGATCACCTGTCCGGCATAGTCCAGGTGGCGGTGCGTCACGCGCTGGGGCTGCGCCTGGTCGGCAGTGAACCCACTGAACAGCCCCGCTTGCCCGCGAGTCTCCTGCGTGGTCAGGAACAATGCTCTCGACCATTCGCCGCTCACTGAGTACTCATTCTTGAGCGCATCACGGCGATATTTCCCGAAGATCTTGGTGGGCGGGGTGCCGCCGCCCACGGGGACAAAGCTGGCTTGCTGGTTCTCGAACTGCACCTGGGGCAGCGGCCGCATTTGATCCAGCACGTAGGCGACATTGTCCCCGGCGCGCAGCACATCGTCGGTCGTTAGCGTTGCCTGGGCCAGGTCTTTCAGCGACATCGGCCGGGGGGTATCTTGATAGGCCACATGCCATAGGAACAGCGTGTCCAGGATGTCTTCGGCCAGACGCATATCCTCAGGCTCCAGCCCCAGATCCCCCAGCGCCTCGCGCGTGTCTTTGTAGATGCTGTGGGCGCCCTTGTACACCGGCGCCGACAGGCAGTCCTGCGTCAAGTGCGGGCTGCGCAAGAGGTCGGCCACGCGGATCAGGTCGATGCGCGCCAGCAGCTCTCGATTGTTGACTGCTTCGTAGAAAATCGCGATGCCGGAGCGCGCAGTCGGCAGCTCACGCGCAGTGATGCGCCGGGCAACCTCAAAGCAGCGGGGTTGAAACGGGAACACATCTCGGAATTCCGCCTCACGCAGGTTCTTGGCGAACTCAAAATGCCGGCGGTAGTGCTGGTAGTGCTCGCTGATCTCAGGGGCGCGGTCTTCGTTCAAGCCTCGCACCCGGTGCGACACAATCACATCGTAATCATGCTCGTTCTGTGAAGCCAGGAGTGGAATCTGGATGAAGCGATCGCCGCCCTGGCTGCCGCGCAGCTTGGCCGGCACGGCGCTCTGTGATGCCACGACCGTGTAGACGCGCAAGCCAAGATCGCGCGGCAGCAGATAAGCCAATGTCTCCAGCACGTCTTCGTCGTTGGCGCGCGCGGCCGGGCTTGCGTGAGATTTCTCCCAGCCCTCGTATTCATCAATGACGACGAGCACGCCATCGTAGCGTTTCGGCTTCAATCCGACCAGCTGGCGATAGACGTGGGCCAGCCGCTCCTTCACACTGCCGGCGATGCGCGGCCGCATGGCATTCTGGCTGCAATAGTCGGCGATCAAGCGCGCCAGCGCCGAGGCGCCTTCGTAGTCGCGATACTCGTGGATCCCTTGTCCCGTCACCCGCCGGACATACGCTTCTATAGCCTGCCGCAGTTCCAGCGTAGTGTCTCGTTCCAGCCAGGTGATGTAGTCCTCGGCGGCCGTGACTTGAATCTGGCCCTCCAATCCCGCTTTGTTCAACGCCTGTCCGAAGCCCTCCTCCAGGATCACATCTAGGAGCGTTCGCCCGGCATACGCGTCGGCTTCGCCCATCCCCCGCAAAGAGACGATTACCGGAAACAGGCGCACCCCCTCCAGTCGCCGCCGGTAATTGCGGATTTCCTCGTTATGCACCGCGTCCCAGAGCCCATCCTGGCCGTTGGCGATCAGCGCTGCCAACGTAGCCAAGAAGTGCGTCTTGCCCGCGCCGTATTCCGCCTGCACCCAGAAACCTTGACCGGCGCCCGTAGCCACCGACTCCAGGATCTGCGCGAAGTACTGGCGGATCGTATCCGTGAAGATGTACGATTCCACCATCTCGCGGCCGTGGTCCCAATAGGCCGGGATCAAGGCCAGTGTTGTCTCAGGCCGAGGTTTCTGGACGATAAGATCGGCAAGGGGTAGGAGGCTCATGGGTTCGTCTCTCCAATGGTGGCATGATCGCTCAGCTTCGTCCTCAGGTACTCAGAGGTGGCGCCGGGTTCGATCTCGACATAGGCAGGCAGCGGACGTGCGGGCTTGAAATCGGTCTCCCGACGCGGTACGACGAAGACAATCATCCGAGTTTCACTGCTGGCCTGAAAGAAGGCATCCAGCGTTACGCGGTAGCGCATCAGCAAGGAATTGCCGGTGACTATGATGACCTGTGGCACGCCGGAGGTCGGGGTATGCTGGCGCAGCCACGTGGCAATGCCGGCCTGAAGCAAACGCCGCGCCTCGTCCAGCGCAAACGGTGTTTTCGATAAGGTAGCGGAAAGAGCGTACAAGTCCAGCTCGGTGGTGAGACCGGTCGGCGCCAAGCCGCGTAAGTCTGCCGGATCGCCGTGCCACAGGTAAACGTGGCGGTCAACCAGCGGCGGAACGGGACGTTCAGCAAGTTGCGCTAGAAGTGCAGCGAAGTCGGTCTTGTTCATCGTGAAAACCGAGTTTTGTTGGTAGTGTGCGCTTCAGCGCACTAAAGTGCGCACTACGAACGGCACTAGGAACGGCACCGCAACGCGCGGCCAAGGTATTCGTCCAAAGTGTATCTTGTCGTAACCTGCTCAAGCTGATCCACAGTGCTGTAGCGGGCCAGCAACCCGGCCGCATGGGCGTCGTGGAGTATTGCACGCACCTCATCCGGTTGGCGCAAGCCCAAGTAACGCCAGAACAGCTCGGATAGCAAATCGGACACGCGCACGATGCGCGGCGTAGGCGCCAAGCGGGCATGCAGCAGGATCAGCAGCGCGTCTACTGGTGGCGGTACGGCAGCAACTATCCAATCGCTGCTGCTGAGCCTTTCCAGAAAGCCGAGATGCTTGGTTGAGAAGAGCAAGCGTTTGTATGAATCCTGTTTAAAAGCCCCAAAAATGCCCGTGATGAAATCTCGTGCCTGCGCCTGGCCAAAATCCTGGCCGACCGGCATGGGTTGAATTACTTCGGTCACGAAGCGTGCGATGACAGGCTCGACCTCCAGCACGGTCACGCGCGCAAGCTCCAACAGGAGCCGATCATCGCGATAGGCCTGCCAGGTGCGCGGCAATAAGCCCCCCAGCTTCCGTTCGGGGAACAGCCACCGCACCACCAGTGATGCGTAGCGTTTGCGCGTCTCTGGGGAGTTCTGGGGCAGACTCTCGAGCAAATGACGGTAGAATGCCTCAAAGTCCGTGAAGTTCACGCTATCCTTGATAGCCTGAATGCCGGCTTCGAGAGGGAAACTCTGTAGGGTCGAAGGTTGAGTCATAACGATGCGTAAAATTCCTGCAAAAGGACTCCCAAGAGAACAGGAGGTGCGTTGGTTACTAGCATCCCATAATACCACAATCTCGTTATCATAGAAAAACGACAAGCGCCTCAGTGAGGCTCACACGAGTTGTTGATCTGCGTGAAGGAGACAGATCATTGATGACTTGATTGAGTCGAACAAAGGTGCTATCATTCGTCTGTCAAGTCGTTCCTTTGCATCAACACGCGAACCACGAGGCTAACCATGGGCATGTTCGACACCATCAGCTTCGACCGGCCGATCCCCTGCGCCAAGTGCGGGGCCGAGATCCGCTCGGATCAGACCAAGGTCTTCGAGTGTACGCTTGACGACTACCGCATCGGCGACTGCGTCGCGCACGCCGAGGAGATCCGCCTCGTCGGCGACGAACTGTACTGCAACGCGTGCAAGGCGTTCACCACGCGCTACTACCTGGCGGTCTACCGCGGGCGCCGAAGGCGTGATCGGCATCGAGCAGGAGCGGGAGGCTGCCGAAACGCTCGTGCGGGGCTTCAACTTCGAGAAGCTGCTCCTGTGGTATCACGACCTCTATCACAAGCGCCGGCGCACCCTGGCCGACAAGCGGCGCGCGGAAGCGTTCATGCGGCAGGTCTGCGAGTGGTTCGAGGGCGGCTACGACAAGCTGGCGCCGGAAGATCGGCGGTCGCTGCTGTTCATCTGGAATCGGGACATCCTCGCCAAGAGCGACACCCCGCTGGCCGCGCTGCATCAGTTCCTGGCCCAGCGCGAGGCGGAGGCCAAAGCCGGCGACGACAACGGGCAGATGAGCCTGTGGTGAACGACGATGGCGCGTAGACTGGATTGCATCCTGGTGGTGGACGTGGAGTCCACCTGTTGGGAGGGGAGCCGCCGCCCGGTCAGATGAGCGAGTCCTGAGCGATAGTCGAAGGAATCGAGATCGGCCTATGCGTGGTGGGTATGGCCGCGTTCGAACGCGTGGAGCGGCGGAGAATCCCCGTCCGGCCGGCGTGCTCAACGGTCAGCGCCTACTGCACGCAGCTCACCACGCTGACCCAGGCGGACGTGGACGCCGGCATCCCGCTGGCCGCCCAGGCGGATGAGCGCCAGCGGAAGGATGAGGATGAAGATTACGCCTGCGCCTGCCAGTAGGGCCAAGTCATCGCATCGGTGGGCCGGCATCACAGAGCGCAGTCGTCATGCAGTCTCACCCAGTTCTTCGGCCAGTGGGCGACGGCGCGCTTCAGGTCAGGCAGACTGCAACCTCCTTCCACGAGCCATCGATTTTCTTGAAGGTAAGGATGTAATGCTGCTTCGTCTCGACGATGCCCTCGGCTCGCTGCCGGCGATTCAGCTCATAGCCCAGGACCCACCCCATATCGCCGGATCCTGCAACCTCGACGCGTAGAGGAACGTGCTTGGACGATACATAGTCCTCGACCGCGTCGCGCAGCATCTCGCGCAGCTCGGCTTTGCCCTTGAGCTTCCGCTTGCCGAAAATGAACTCGAAATCCTCGACAACCAGGGCCACCATGCCTTCGATATCCTTCCGGTTCTCGGCGGCCTCCAAAGCTTCGATGTGGTGAACTATCGCGTTCTCCTCAGCCTCGATGTTGATGGGGATCATTGCTTTCCTCCTCGCTCGTCTGCGGATGGTACGGCGCCGACCAGGTCGGCGCATTGATTATACACCTGTTTCCCGCCACCAGGCAGCGCGCGGTCTGTCGCTGCGACCGGGATGGGATTTGGGGCCACGATGGCGGCCGCCGCGACGTGCGCCGCCATCAACTCAACGGATTGGGCCGGGCGACGCGCACCAATTCCGGCGCGGCAAGTCGCGGCTTGGGGTAGCCGCGCACCTCACCGAAGCGGCGTCCCGTTTCCCAATCCGCGCGCGCGGCGGCGATCTCCTCCGGTGTGCGGGCGACGAAGTTCCACCACATCAAGATTTGTTCGGCGAATGGTGGCCCACCGATGAGCAGCAGGCGGGCGCCTGACGGACTGGCAAAGGCGGCGGCGCTGCGGCCCGGGGCTGTGACATGTAGGGCGCGGCTGTCCAGCCGTTGGCTGTCAAGCAGGCACTCGCCGTCGAGCACCAGGAGGCCATGCTCGAAGGTCGGATCCAGTGCGATCTCAACGTTCGCGCCGGGATGTATCTGCACATCCGCGCCGACGAGCGGTGAGAAATGCGGCGCGGGCGAGCGCACCTTGCCCAGCGCGCCGGCAAACACTCGGAGGAGGCCCCCGGGTAGCTCGCACAGCGGCGTCTCCGCGATCCCCGCGAACGAAGGCTCGACGTCTCGATGGGCATCTGGCAGCGCGATCCAGAGCTGGACTCCGTTCAGGCTCCCGCTGTGGTGGGTTGGCGTCTGTTCGGCGTGGCTGATGCCCCGGCCGGCGGTCATAATGTTGACGCCGCCCGGCCGCACGGTGGCCTCGCAGCCCAGGCTGTCGGTATGCAGCACCTCACCCTCCAGCAGCCATGACACGGTCTGCAGCCCGATGTGCGGATGGGGCGGGACGTCCATCGGTTTGCCGGCGCTGAAAGCCAGCGGCCCGAAGCGGTCGAGGAAACACCAGGGGCCGACCGTGCGGCGTTCCCGCCGCGGCAGCGCCCGGCTGATAGCCAGATCGCCGAGCTGCGTGTTCCGGTTCGGGTAGGATGTGAACGCGAGGCTGTCCGTCCCGGGCGCCTCGGCCGCAGCAGTTGTATTCATCTTCTCCTCCACCCATCCTCATCTTGCTCCGATGTGGATTCCGGCTTCACGGCCCGGTCCCCTGCCCCAGGATCCACCACCGCCCGCTGGCGTCCTGGCCGGCATACACGAACCAGCCGCGCGGGCCGGGGGGCGCGCCGGTGACTTCACGCCAGCGCGACCGGTAGGTCACCACGAAGAGCAACTCCTCGTCGTACTCGCCGTACAGCGGGGCCGTTTGGGGCGGGGACACGGCCAGGTCGCGCGCCAGGAAGGGGTCGTCAATCAGCGGGTGAACCATGTTCGGCGCGTGCAGCTCCTCCCGGACTTCCGGCGCCAGCGCGCGTTCGCTGAGTCCCCGGTAGCCCCACTGCCGCGCAGTGAAATAGGCGCGCACGACCTCGCCGGCGTCCGGGCTGGCGAAGCGGGGTGCGAAGATCAGCTCGCCGGCCGCGCGGTGCGCCGCGGCTGCCAGCAGGATAGCGGCGATGATGCCGACGATTAGAGAGGCGCGCCGGCGCTGCGGGTCAGGCATTTGACGCAATTCCGTCGGCTCTTCGCCGCGTGTACGGCACGTGCAGCAAACTGACCGCCTTCCGCTTCGCCCGCTCCCCGCGGCGATCGTAGCGCGCGGTGGTGGTCACCTGCGCGTGGCCGGCCAGCTTCTGGACGGTGGCGATGTCGGCGCCCTTGTCGAGCAGGTCGCTGATGAACGTGCGCCGTAGATCGTGCGGCGAGAAGCCGGTCAGCTTGGCCGCCGCGCCGCGCTTGGCCAGCAGGTCATAGATCGCCTGGCTGGTCAGCCGCCGGTCGAGCGCCAGCACGCCGCCCTTGTTGATCGGCACGAACAGCGGGCCAGGCGCGTCCCCGCGCACGATCAGCCAGTCCTGCAGGGCGTCCAGCGCGCCGCCCGCGACCGGGAGGCTCCGTGCCTGGTTGCCCTTGCCGCGCACGGCCAGCTTGCCCCACCGTTCGCCGTTCTCCTCGGCCATGCTCACGTCGGCCAGGTCGAGCCCGACCAGCTCGGCGCGGCGCGGCCCGCACGCGTAGAGCAGGGCGATGATCGCCGCGTCCCGGTAGCCCGCGGGCGTGGGGTCGGCCAGGCAGGCGTCCAGCAGCGCCAGGATCTCGCCGGCGGCCAGCGCGCGGCCGGCCGGTTCCTCCTGGCTGCCCTTGACCGACTTGACTGCGGCCGCGGCGTGGAAATCCTCGGCCGTCATGTACTCCAGCCGCCAGGCGACGCGCAGCACACCCCGCACCGCAGAGAGGATCTTGTTGGCCCCGGCCGCGGTGTAGCGCTGGCGCAGGGCCGCTTGCAGCGCAGTCGTGTGCTGGAAGCGCAGGCTGCCCCAGGGCAGCTCCGCGGCGGTCAGCGCGCCGTTGGTCAGGATCGTCGCGCTCACCGCCAGCGCCTGGCGCATGGTGCGCACGGCGGCCGGGCTGCCCAGGCCCGCCAGGTAAACGAGCGCCGGATTGCAGTCCGCGGGGATGTCACGGAGGGCCGTCCAGGCCGGCGCGGGGGTGGTCGGGGTGAGCGCAGTGTCCGTCATCGGGCCTCTTTTCGTGCGTGAAGTCAGATTCGCATAAGTGATTTTGTCTTAAGGGAGGCCCTATGTCAAGGTCAAGAACGGCCAATCGCGGCCAAAGCAGCCGGCTCCGGCCTCGGGCCTTGGCTCAGGCGTTCTTGCTTCGCCCCAGTAGCTTGTCCACGCCGAACAGCACGTAGCCGATGAAGAGGAACCCGACCGCCAGCAGCAGGACGTTCAGCAGCACCGGGCCGAGGCCCAGCGCATCAATATCCATGAAGAAGTAGGGGTAGCGGCTCTGCACCCCGCGCAGTTCGCCGCCCAGTTGGGCCCGCAGCACGGCGAAGATGAAATAGGCCAGCGGGATGCCCAGCCACTTGAGCGGATCGGCCGGCCCGTAGGTGGGTTTGGGGTCGAATAGGAGCCAATCCAGGATCACCAAGAGCGGGATCGCGTAGTGGACAATGATGTCGTTGGGGCTGAACGGCTTGTAGCCGACCATCTCGAAGATCACGCGGGCCAACAGGAAGTGATAGACGGTCATAGTGATCGTCACCGCCAGGGTGACACCGCCCTTGAAATGCGCCAGGGCAGGTGCAAGACCTGCCCTGGCTACATCCCTCGCTGCAGTGCGCCTGCCCAACGCCAGGAGCACCAACGCGCTGAAATAGGCCAGCGCCAGGAGGACGCTGAGGATCGTGAAGTAGCTGAATATCTCGCCGTTGAAGCGTCCTTCCAGGGCGCCGGAATAGGCCAGGATCGCATAACTGCATAGGCCGATGAGGAGCACACGATAACCGGCTGTCCAACGGCTTGCTTTGGTCATGGCTGATACCATCTCTTCCGCTCCCGCGGCCGAACGGCTTGGCGTCAGCGCGCGCGGGCACCAGGCGGCGTATGATCTGGCTGCCGTCTTCAGCTCTGCTCGTCGCCGGGCAACAAAAGAGGTCTCAGTCTTTCCCTTCGTACTTGAAAGACACCTTCACCTTGGCACGGTAGGCCACGAACTCGCCATCCTCGAAGTGGATGTCCTGCTCCATGACCTCCGCCTTGCGGATGCCGCGCACCGTTTTCGCGGCCGTTTCGACCGCCCTGCGCGCGGCCTTCTCCCAGGATTCGGTGCTGGTTCCCACCAGCTCGATCAACTTGTAGACGCTATCTGCCATTTTTTACCCCCTGGTTTGGGCCGCCTGGCGGCGCGTAGCCGATTCTTCTCTTCGCCGAGCCCATCCGTTGATATCGATTATCGCATCACGCTTCAGGCGTGTCAAGCGCAAAACGAGCGCGACCAGGGCGAAGTCATTGTGCGGCGGGCGCCCTGCCTGGCAACTGAAGTTGCGGCTACCCGTGCAAGGTCTGCCTTCGCAGACCGGAGACCAACCGGCGCAGGCCGGTTTTGCAACGGTAGGCGCAGTTTCAACGGCCGGCCCGTGTGGTCAGCCGCAACATGAAATCGCCCTGGAGCGTGACGATGCTGGAAGGTATCCGTCGCCGCGGCCAGGCGCATCTGAGACAGGGTCCAAAGTGAGTCCATGATGAGATGCGCGCTTCCAGCCGGTGCATGACCGGCATCACGCCGGGTTCAGCTATGTTCACTCCCCCGAGCGTATTGGCGTCAGGCGAACGCCAACGGCGCGGGTGCTGGGTTCAGACCTGACCGCCGGACTTCCCACGCATCGGGCAGCCGGCTGGAGAACCACAGCTCGACGTACTTGAGCCGCGGTTCGGTGACGATCCCCGCGCCGGTCACGGTCGCGTGGCTGTAGTGGATCAGGCGCAGGCCGATGTCGGCTCGCCGCGTCCGGATGCGGTCATAGAGGCAGCGGACGTCGCCCAGGTGCGTCGGTTTCGGGCCGATGCAGACCAGCGTGCCGGTGTAGCCGAGCTGGCCGAGGAACAGATCGGTGAACGCCGCGAAGCCGGGTTGCACCGCGTCGAATGCCAGCGCGTGGTGGCCGTCGCAGCCGGCCGACAGCGGCGGTCCGAAGAAGACGACATCGTCGGCCAGGAAATGCCGGAGCACGGCCGGGTCCAATGCGTCGCCGCAGGCGCAAGACGCGCCCGCCGCCCGGTTCGCAGCGACGATGGCCGGCGCCACGTCCAGGCCGCAGAAGGCCAGGCCGGGCAGCGCAGCACGGTAAAGCTCCCACTGCGCGGCGCAGTCGCCACAGCACAGTTCGGCAATGCTGCGGGTCTCGGGCAGCAGCGCGCGGATCAACGCGGCGCGCTGGGCGATGGTCTGCCGGTTGGTGCGCGCGAAGCTGGTGCGCTGGGGGTCAGGGCTGTTGTGGGTCGGCATGGGCTGGCCCCGCTGGGGCTACCTTGCAGCCTGCTGCGCCAGATACGCCCGGATCGCCCGCTCCGTGTACGGCTCCACCGGCAAGCGCAGCGCCTCGTCCACCGGCGCCCAGACGTATGCCTCCGCCTCGTCGTTCAGGGTGACATCGGCCTGGTCGGCCCGGCAGGCGAAGTCAAAAAAGATGAAGTGTCTGGGCTGCCAGAACGCCGGGTCGTAGATGAACTCCTGGGTGCACACGAACCGGATGTCGTGGATGGCGAGGCCGGTCTCCTCGGCCACCTCGCGGCGCAGCGCGGCCTCCAGCGTCTCGCCCAGCTCGACGTGGCCGCCGGGCACCACGTACCGGCCGCCCCATTTGTGGGACCGCATCAGGAACAGCCGGCCGGCGGGATCGAAGATCAGCGCGCCGACGGTGGGTTCGGGGTAGTGTTGGGCAGGTGGCATGAGTGCGTCGCCTCCGGGTCGGCCGTGTGGCCGCGTTTGGGAGATAATACCACAATGTCCGAAAGTCGGTGCAGTGGCTGCACCGACTTTCGGACGCCTGTACAATTTTGCAGTATGGTTGCATATTTGTACAACTTGTGCTATAATGCAAGTGCCCTTTGACTCAACCTTTCGGTGCATGGAGCGCTGCGATGATTACCAGAACCCTGACCGCCAAGGTGCTGGCCCTGGCACAGAAATTCCAGGTCATCACCCTCACCGGGCCGCGCCAGTCCGGCAAGACCACCCTCGTGCGGGCCGCCTTCCCGGCCCTACCCTACGTCTCCCTGGAGGAGCCGGACATCCGCCAGATCGCGTTGACCGATCCGCGCGGGTTTCTTGCCAACTACCCGGCCGGCGCCATCCTGGATGAGGTCCAGAACACCCCTGACCTGTTTTCCTACATCCAAAGGCTGGTGGATGAGGACCGGCAGGTCCAGTACATCCTGACCGGCTCCTCGAACTTCCTGTTGCTGGAGAAGATCAGCCAGACGTTGGCGGGGCGCACGGCCGTGCTGCACCTGCTGCCGTTCTCCTTTGCGGAGTTGGCGCCAGGCGCCGAGCCGTATGAGGCCCTGATCTTCAAGGGCCGCTACCCGCGCATCTACGACCGTGACCTCGCGCCCACCGATTTCTACCCGGCCTACATCCAGACCTACGTCGAGCGAGATGTGCGCCTGCTGAAGAACATCGGGGACATCAATGCCTTCATCCAGTTCATCCGGCTGTGCGCCGGCCGGGTCGGGCAACTGCTCAACCTGGCCAGCCTGGCCGACGACGCCGGCATCAGCCCGAACACGGCCAGAGCCTGGCTCTCCGTGTTGGAGGGCACTTACATCCTCTACCGTCTGGAGCCTTACTACCGCAATTTCAACAAGCGGTTGGTCAAATCGCCCAAGCTCTATTTCTATGATACGGGGGTGGCTTGTTCGCTGCTGGGCATCCGTGACGCGGACCAGGTGGCCCTCCACTACATGAAAGGGGCGCTGTTTGAGAACCTGATCATCAACGAGTTCATCAAGCGCAGCTTCCACCGCGGTGATAATCGCCAGCCCTATTTCTGGCAGGACAATCACGGGAAGGAGATTGATTGCCTGCTGGTGGACGGTGAACGGGTCACGCCGGTTGAAATCAAGGCCGGCAAGACGCTGTCGGCCAGTTACTTCGACAACCTCAAATACTGGCGGCCGCTGGCCGGCCTGCCGGAAGAGCAAGGCTACGTGGTCTACGGCGGGGAGCAGTCGCTGCAAACCGGCAGCGGCGCGTTTGTCAGTTGGCGCCACCTGGACCGCATCCCGGATTAGTGGGCCGCATGGGAGTCTGATTACACCTTGAAAATCCCGCATGTCAAGCAGGATTTTCAAGGTATCTGCACTATCTCTGGAACAACAGATACCAGAACAGGGCGATCTCGCGTGTTCCCGGCATGACGCCGCGGCCGGTGAACGAGTTGTCGCAGCGGTTGCGGTCCGATTGGTGACGCTCAGTGGTTCGACGAGGATCTGGGCCGCGGCGCTTTGTCCTCGGCGGCATGCGACTTGCGAAACGCCCACGCCAGGTTGAAGTTATCGGTGCAGATGCGGGGGATGCCACAGGCGGCGATCGTTGCCAGCCCTGCCGCATCATTGACATCCCAGGCGTGGACCTGCACGTTCTGTTCGCGCAGGTGCGCCAGCACGGCGGGTGTCAGTTGAGTCGGGTGCAGGTGCACGGCATGGGCGTGAGCCAGGCGCGCCCGCTGCCCCGCCTGATAGGCCACGACGTCCAGTTGCATCCAACTCTCAGAGCGCGGTATGAGCAGATCGGTGGTCAGGCCCGGGCAGAGTCCCTGGAGCGCCAACAGCAGCGCCGGTTCATACGAGGTGAGTTCCAGCCGCGGCCAATGCTGCCGGAAGCATCGCAGTTCAGCCCCGATGACTTCCGCCGCTTCCGGCTCTGGTCCCTTGACTTCTATTTCCAGGCCGATGCGCCCGCCGAAGTGCTCCAGAACCTCGCGTAAGGTTGGGATGGGCTCAGGCGCTGCCGCGAGATTGGCCCGGCACAGCACACGTTCCGCGCCGAGCTGTGCGAGGGAGCGCGCGAAGATCGGCCCGCGGCCCGTCGTGATCTCATCCAGATAGAAGTAGTGATAGATTACCGGCACGCGGTCGGCAGTCAGACGCACGTCCAGCTCGATCGCATCTGCGCCCAGCTCGAGCGCGCGCTGGAAGGCCGTAATCGTGTTCTCCGGTGCTTCCGATGCAATCCCGCGATGGGCGACGATCTCGAAATGGGCCATGCTCCTCCTTGCGCCCTGGGCGGCGTCACGCATCCTTGGGCTGCACCAGGTCCCACTTACCTTGGAATCTGGGGTCAGATTCTCTCCGGATCGGCCACGGTGCGGTCGTTTTCGATGTTGCCGGTGTTGCGCGTCGCGGCCGGCTCGAACAGCAAGACCAGCACTTCGTCGTCGGCGATAGGCAGGTGCGCCACCCCGCGTGGGACGATGATGAACTCACCGGCCCTGATCTGAGCCTCGCCATCCGGCAGCTGCATGCGGAGCGTGCCCTGGACGACGAGGAACAGCTCGTCGGCATCGTCGTGCTGATGCCAGATGAACTCGCCCTTGAGCCGGGCCAGCTTGACTTGCTGGCCGTTCAGCTCACCCACGATGCGCGGGCGCCAGTGGTCGGCGAACAGGGTGAACTTTTCAGCCAGATTGACGGCTGCGATCAAGGAGCATCCTCCTCTTCCGTCATGGTCTCGCTGTATCGTCGTGCGGCAGCCTGGCAACCTCGGCGTCCAGCAGGGCGTACACATATGTATCGGTCCACAGCGGCGCGCCGGCCGCGTCCCGGCGAAAAAAGACATCCTGCCGGTGCAGCGCTTCGCGGTGGAAGCCGATCTTCTCCAGCAGCCGCCATGAGGCGACGTTCTCCGGGTTGCAGTGGGCCACGACCCGGTGCATCCCGCCGGCTGTGAGCGCCTGGCGCACCACTGCGGCCGCGGCCTCCGCAGCGTAACCCTGGCGCTGGTAGGCCGGGTGCAGGATGTAGCCCAGCTCGCAGGTCATATGCTCCGGCGGCTTGATCTGCTCGATGTAGATTTGGCCGATCACTTTGCTCGCGCGGCGCAGCTCGACTGCCCAGAAAGCGGGTGAGTCCGCTAGTTCGGCCGCGCGTTGGCTGGCCTGCGCCCGGTCCAGCGGCTCGCCCGGCTCGAAGCGGTACACGCGCGGATCCGAGAGATACGCGTACAGGTCGCCGGCATCATCGGGCCGGAAGCGCCGCAGCGTCAGTCGTGGGGTGTTCAGCAGTGCGATCATGATCTCGTCTCGGTGTTGCGGCGGAATCTCCGGAAGACCCGGCCGACCGCCAGTGCCACCCAGAGCCGCAGCGCGTGCGCGCCTTTGCCGGCGCCGTAGCCATGCTCCCACAGGCTATCCGGCCCCTGGTTGGCGGCGAACCAGTGCAGGCCGCGGCGCACATCCGCGTCAGCGGCGCCAAAGCCCATCCGCGCCAGGGTGTCCAGGCCGGTCAGCAAGTTGGTCCACCAGAAGGGGTGCTGGAACTTGAACCAGTACGCGGGCGCCTGGCGGTCACCGTACTTGTCGGCCCGGAAGAAGCGGCCCTTGAGCAGGGTCGCGGCCGCCAGCGCGGCCGGGTGACGCCGGTAGGTCGGGTGCGCGGCAAACGCGCGCAGCACCATACCGGTCGCCAGGTGCGAGGACGGCCGCGCCCGATCCGGCGGGATGGCCGGCCCCGGCCACAGGTCACGCGTGCGCTGCTTCGCCGGTACGGCCTGCAGCGGCACGATCCAGCCGCCGTCGGCCTGGCGTTGCGCCAGGAGCCATTCCAGGCCACGGATCACCCGCGCGTCCTCGGCATAGCCAGCCACGACCAGCAGCTCCAGGATTGCGCCGTGGTAGTAGGGCATGTACTGGTTGCCCAGGATGCCGCGGATGTCGCCCTCGGCCGTCTGGCACGAGAAGAGATACTCCGCCGCGGCCTGTATCGCCGGGTGGCTACGATCGCAGCCGAACTTCTCGATCAGCACGCCCAGGCTGCGGAAGGTCTCCAGCACGGCATAGTTGCTGCCGGGCGTGGACGCCGGGTTGCCGCCCGGGTAGCGCCACGAGCCATCCGCCTGCTGTTTGTGCAGGAGCCGCTGCGGCTCGGGCAGCTCCCACAGCGTGGAAGCCGGTCCCACCGGCTCGCCCAGCAGGTCACGGCGCACGAAGTAGGCCAGCGCGGGGTCGCCCGCGGCCAGCAGCGCCGGAACGGGGTCGCGCAGGCCGGGCATGATGTCCGTTGAGCCGTTCACCCGCGCCTCCTGTCAGACCTTCGCGGCCGCGGCCAGTTCGTCCAGGCGCAACAATAGATCCTGGAGCGCGCACGCGACCTCAGCCAGCCTGGCGACATCCACGACCGCAGGCGTATCATGGGGCGTGTGCGTGATCCCGCCCATCAGTTCCGCCAATTGATCCGACGTGAGCGCCAGGGCGGGGATGCCGTTGAGCAGGAAGAGCCCATGGTCCCCCTGATACCAGGGCTCGCCCGCGACCAGGCCATCGTAGGCGGCAAAGGTCTGCTGGACGACCGCAGCCACGTCGGCCGGGCAGTTGTACAGCGAATAGCCCACCTTGCCCCGGTAGTAGCCCACATCATCCACGTTGATCCCCAGCAGAATATCGCTGAAGCGGCTGGCGTTCAGGGCGAGCCATTGCTGCTCGCCGGGGTTGGCATAGTAGTCCTCGCCGTTCATCGCCACGAGTTCGATGCCCAGGCCGCCGGCATAACCGGCCAGCAGCTCGGCCAGCAGCAACAGCACGACCGTGCCGCTGGCGTTATCGCCCGCGCCCGGCGTTTCCAGCCAGGCATCTATGTGCGCGAAGGCCACAATTCGCCGTCCTGACCGGCCGCCCTTGCTGGCGATGATGTTGCAGCCGGTGGCCGGGATGCGCGTCGCCCGGCTTTCCAGCGCGACCCGCTGACCTACGTGGCCGGCGAGCCGGCTGCCTTCCTCGGCGGTCATGTACACCGAGGGGATGGCGAAATCGCCGTCGACAATGAGGGGGAAGGGATAAACGCCGCCGCCCATCATCGCCGGATCGCGCGTGGTGGCCGCGATGATGGCGGCCGGCGCTTGCTGTTCCAGCGCCCGGATGATCCGCTGATGTTCTTCGGGGTTGTAGAAGGGGAAGTTCTTGGGCATCAGCTGCTCTCGGGTCAGGTCGCCCGTCAGCAGCAGGACCTTGCCGGCAGCCTCGGCCGCTGCCAGCTCCTCGACGGTCGAGACCGCGGCCAACGCCGCCTCGACGCGGCAGCCGGCCGCATAGGGGCTGGCGCAGGTCGCGAAAGCGTCGTCGCCCACCCTGAGCGTCACGCCCGCTTGCTCCCAGTCCATGCAATCGAAGCCGGGAGCGGCGATCGACCAACCATGTGACCGCGCGATCTCAGCGAAGAACGTCGTGGCCTCCCGGTTGCCGGGGCTGCCGGTGCGGCGGTTGGGGATCTCAACGCAGAGATGGTGCAGATAGGCTTGCGCCTTTGCCGTTGCTTCGGTCATACGCCTCCCGAATTCTCATACCGACCGGATCAGGACTTCCATTGTCCCATGATACCATACATGGCCGCCCAGCCCAGCGCATACGGGGAGGGCCAGAGCACCACCACGCCGGTCACCGCCAGGAAGCCGCCCAGCAGTTGCGGATTGCGGCTCCAGCGATACAGTCCGCGCTCGTGCAGCCCTGCCGCGCGTTGCCCGAAGCTCGTGGCGGCGCCCAGGCTGGCCACAGCGACCACCGCCAGCCCCATGCCGCCGATGACCAACGCTGAACCGGCGCTCTTCTGCCAGGGAGCGGCCGGCGTGGTCGCCCAGCAGATCAGCCACCAATCGCGCGGGTTGTAGATGAACGGGAAGGCGACGAACAGCAGCCAGGCGATCAGCTCCAGGAGACCGGTGTGCGGCGCCAGGCGGCCCTGTTGGCGGTAATCGCGCGGGACGAGGACGCAGAAGATGCGCCAGGCGACGACAAGCAAAAGCAATCCGGCGACCAGGTAAGACGCCGGCCTTGAGACCATGATAGGCGGGGTGGTCAGGTCGCCGACGCGCTTCATTCACCAGACTCCGGGCAGCAAGCGGTAACGCACGCGGCCGGCATAAGCGCGATAGCCTGCCAGCTCCGCCTGCAAGGTCCGATCCTCCAACGCGGTGCGGACGATCGTGAGCGCCACGACCAACAGCGTCGGCACGCAGGCCCACGGTGCATCCAGCAGGAGCGGTGCAGCCAGGTAGGTCAGCAGCCCCCCCGCATAGCCGGGATGCCGTACCCAGCGATAGGGGCCGCTCGATATCACGTGGTGGCCGCGCTCGGCCTGGATGCGCACTGTGCTGGCGAAGAAGCGGTTCTCGATCAAGGCATAGGAACTCAAGACATAGCCCGCCAGGATCATGACCAGCGCCAGGAGCTTCACCGGCGGGCCGAAGGCGGGTGACCAACCGAACCGCTCGTCCAGCCCGGCGATCAACGGGACCAGGATGCCGCCGAGCATAAGCCACGCGGTCAGGCGCTTGTCCCACGGCTTGATGTTCGCTTGCTGCATGTGCTGGGCGCGTTCAGCGATCAGGTCCGGATGGCGCCGCGCGGCCAGCACCCGGCTGATGATGAACCCGGCGATGCTGATGATAGCGTAAGCCCAGGCCTCCCACCAGCCCAAGCGCCCGGCGATCAGCAGCGGCAGAAATGGCGCGACGACGATGACCAACAGCATTTGGAGGATCAGACGTAGTTTGATGGTCCGTTGTTGATTGCTCATATCTCTCCTCACTCATGTCGGAAACAGCGTTTCGACAGCAGCGCCATACCCCAGGTGATCAGGAGCGGCAGCCCGACCAGGAGCGCGAAATGGTAACCCTGCGCCGGCACGTTGCCCAGGAATTCCAGCTCCCGCGGCGGAAATGCCAGCCCCGCCAGCACGGCCGGGTAGCTCGATCGGCAGAAGGTGAGCACGGTCGAGCACGTGAACAAGCCCAGCAGGATCACAGACCCCCACCACGCCCAGGGCTGTCGCTGCAACGTACCCCACGTGATGCACGCCAGGCCTGCGCTGGTGAGATCGAGCAGGAGGATCCCTTGCAGCCCGTACCGGAAGACGCCGAACACCGGGTACATGCCATTGAACAAGATGAGGATGTGGAGCATGATGATGTAGAACGCATACAAAGCGCTCAACACCAGGATGGGCGTGGGCAGGGCCTCAATCCAATACGTCCGGGGATCTTGGGCCGCCAGGGTTTGCCTGGCATTTTGGCCGCGGTAGAACCGGATCAGCAGTCCCGGCGCCACCAGATAGGACAGACCGAGCAAGACCAGCACCATCAGGACTGCCGGCAGCGACAGGTCTTTGGAGGCGACCAGGATGAAGGAGGCCACAACGCTCAACGGCGCGCCGACGACCAGCCAGGCCCCCAGCAGGGCCAGAGTGAGCGGCCTGACCCAGCGCCTCATCTTCAAGTGTCCGTAGCCCAGGGGGATGAGCAGGGCTGCGATCAGATAGTAACCTGCGATCTGGGCCGCGATGTTGCCGAACATAAAAGAGCCGAACCCAAACCCTGGGTAGTGAAAGCGGCCGCCCTCCGAGAAGAGGTAGAAGCAATACATCTCAAGCGGGCCCAAAAGGCCAACGGCGATGCCACTCACCAGGAGAAGGACTCCGCTGACCTTGAACCAACCGGTGCGGTCCTGGTATGCCGGATTGCTGATGCTTGCAGCCATACTTCTTTGAATCCTTCCTTAACTGCCGAGGCCAAGTATGTTCCCGGCTGCGAATGCGATCCAAAATACGGCCGGAATCACGCCGGCGGCCAGGCCAACCCAGGTTGGCCAACGGCGGTCGCCGCGCAGCACGGCCCCGACGCCGATGATCACTGCGGCGGACGCGCACGCGATGGAAGCCAGGTAGCCGCCGCCGGCCTCTCTCAATATCCCGCTGACGAGGGCGACGGCGGCCATGACACCAAACGCCAACGTCAACCAACCGAGGGCCGTTGGTCTGGCCGCGGGATCGGCCGAGCCGGGTTCACGCGCGCGGCAGACCGCGAGCACGATGCCGGCACAGGCGACCCCAACGAGAAACGCAATCGTAGCCCACATGATTTACCTTCCCTGGGGCGGCCCCCGGCCTATCCTTCAACCCCGCTTCATCTCGCCCTGGGGTGTGACTACCACACTCCCGGCAGCAGCCGATAGCGCACCTGCCGGCTGTACGCTGCGTACCCCGGCAGCTCCCGCTGGAGCGTCCGGTCCTCCAACGCGGTGCGCAGGATGACGGCTGCGATCATGACGGCTCCCACTGCCAGTCCCCACCAGGAGCCCAGCAGTAGCGGCACGCTCACAGCATACCAGATCATGCCGGCATACATGGGGTGCCGCACATACCGGTAGGGCCCTGACGCAACCACCACATGGCCCCGCTCCTCCTGGATCCGCACCCGGCTCGATAGGTAGGTGTTCATCCGTGCGGCCCACAGCGGCAGGCCGAAGGCCGGGATGAACCCCAGCAAGCCCAGGGCGCGCACTCCGAGTGGGACCTCTGACCAGCCGTAGCGCCCGGCGTCCAGGCCGATCACGGCGAACAACGCCAGGGTCAGCAGCAGGTTGAGCCCCACCAGCAGGTTGTCCCACGACTTGGCGTTGCGGCCCGGCCTGGCCCGTTCCTGGGTCAGTTCCGGGTTCGTGCGC
This sequence comes from uncultured Anaerolineales bacterium, assembly GCA_964551735.1. Lineage (GTDB taxonomy): Bacteria > Chloroflexota > Anaerolineae > CG2-30-64-16 > CG2-30-64-16 > DAOUAT01. Next base: position 15,729 of record CAZKEF010000040.1, on the reverse strand, counting down.
AGCATCCAGACGGCGGTCACGAGTGCGATCAGGAAGTAGACGATCAGGAAGGCCCACGCGGCCGGCCAATCCAGGCGGCCGGCGGCGAGAAACAGGACGCCGCCGATGACGAGAAACGTCACCAGCGTCTGGAGCAGCTGCGCGGCCACAAGACGCCCGGCCGGCCTGGCTGTGCTTGCAGATGTGTTTGGCGCGTTCATAGAGCCTCCAGGAACTCAGGAGCGCGGTGCGCCCACCAACCTTCCCTTATCCTGCCGGGCCGCGGCCCTTGCGGCCGCGGCTGTAGAGCAGCGCGCCGATCAGGGCGCCGGCAATCACGCCGGTCGTCGCGCCCAGCCAGCCGGTGGCTCGGAAGACGGCATAGCCGAGGATGCCGCCGAGCAACGCCAGGAGGGGGATCCAATAGATCGGTTTCATAATCACAACCTCCCTTCGTGTAATGGGTTATCTGCTGGCTGGACCTTGACCAACACCTGCGAGCCGGCCAACCGATCATAAAGCGTTCGGTGGGACTTGCTGAATCCTAACATCGCCAGATAAGTGATCACCAGCAGCCACACCAGGGCGAAGCCCACATTGACCCAGCCTGGCGGCGCAGCTGGCGCCAGCGGCCAACCGGGGATGTGAAACAGGCAGGTATGGGCGATCTGCCACGGCAGGAATTTCACAGCCGAGCGGAGGAGCGCGCGGCCCAACGGTAATGGCCCGCCGTCCAACCCGGTTACGCGCAGCCCCAGCTTGCGTTTGCCCCACGTGCCTTGCCGGGCCGAACCTTCCTGCAGGGCAAAGTAAAGGATGACGGGCAGAATGACGGTCACGAATGCCACGGCATCGCGGGAGGCCGGCGTTGCCAGGAGAACGGTCAGCAGGCCGCGCAGCGGATTGGCAACCAGTAAGGTCACTGCGACCAGCGCAAGCGCGTAGGCGGCGATCACGAGGTAGTCCAGTGCAAAGGCCAACAGGCGCGGCCGCACGCCCGCGCGCTGAGGTGTGGAAGCCGGCTCAGTACGTCCACTTTCATGCATGGACATGGGCGGTTGCGTCGAAGCGGATCCCCTGTCACCCACGTCTCGCCCCCTGCCTGCTCCTGATGAGCCAGCCACTAACGGCCACGCCGACCAGGGCGCCTGCCACGGCCAGACCGATCCGCACCGCGCGCCAGTCGAGCGGGATTTCGGCGCTGCCCGCCGGGATCAGCGGCGCGGCCGGATCGAAGTGCGCGTACAGCCGGCCGATCGCCGGCGTGGGCACGGTGGTCAGCCGGGCCAGCTCCAGGAACTCCTCTGCCAGGTGCTGGACCTCATCCCGGGCCGCGGCCGCGTGCCTGGCCAGCGCGACCTCCACCAGCGGATGGCGCAGCCGGCGCTGGAAGATGGCGATCAGCAGCGGCTCCGGCGCCCACGCGAAGATGCCCAGCTCCTTCGGCGTGATCGGGTGGCCCAGGGCCTGCAGGACGCGAAACCCCTCCCGCACCGCGCGCAGGGCCAGCACCAGCGCGTCGCGCGTGCCGGCCAGGCGGATGCGATCGCTGCCGCAGCCGTAGAATGCCGGGGCCAGCGCCGGCATGAGCAGCGCCACGTGATACTTCAGCCAGGCGTCCATGTCGGGCCGCACCTCGACCTCGAAGCCGGGCATACGCCCCAGCGCGGCGGCGATCTGCCGGATGCGGTCGGTGGCGCGGCCGTCAATCTCGCCGATGGGAACCTCCCGCTCGTCGCCCGGCTGGCCGGTCAGCACGTGCATGACGTGCCCGTCCCGGTAGCCGGCCGAGGATGGGAAGCCGATCAGCACCCGCTCGCGGCCCACCGCCTGCGCCAGCGCGTCCGGCCCGGCCGCGTTGTTCATCAGGAACAGCATGTGCGGGATGTGCGGGTTCGCCGCCAGGACGGGGAGGAGCGCCAGCGCCTGGTTCTTGCGCATGATGACCAGCGCCAGGTCGTAGGGATCGTCGGGCGCGAGCTGTTCGATGGTCGTCACGTGATCCGTCGTCCACGCATCCGTCTGCACGTCGTGCAGCACGATGCCGTGCTGCCGCAGGTCGGCCAGGCGTCGGCCGCGCGCGAGCAGCGTCACGTCGTGCCCGCCCTGGTGCAGCCGCGCGGCGAACAGGCTGCCCAGGGGGCCAGCGCCACAGACCAGGATCTTCATGGTGTATGTCCTCCTGATGGGTCTTCTTGCACTAATCCGCCCGCTGCCAGTTCAACCGGCCCGAAGATCAGTGTGTAGTAGAAGAAGTTCCCGATCTGCTTGCGGGGATGCAGGCCCGCAGCGGTCGCCCACCGGGTCACGGTGGCAGCCCGCGGATAATCGGGGTCCATCAGGATCTCGCTGACCGCCAGCGTCCCTGACGGCTTGAGCACCCGGCGGAACTCCCGCAGGGCGCGCACCGGGTCAGGAATCTCGCCTGTCACGGTGATCATGTAGATCGTGTCGAAGAACGCCTCGGGGTAGGGCAGCTCGTAGGCGCTGGCCACACGCGCCTGGATGTTGGTCAAGCCCTCCGCGGCCGCGCGTGCCTGCACCCGCTCGATCATCTTCGGCTCGATGTCAATGGCGTGCAGGCAGCCGGCCGGCCCGATGTGTCGGGCCGCGGCGATGCTGTAGCGGCCGTTGCCCGGCCCCACATCCAGGACCGTCATGCCGGGCTCAATGCCGTGCCGGATCGCCGTCGCGTCGGGCGGCTGGATCCGGCGCCGCAGCGGGTTGTCAATGAGGTTCGCGAGGAACTGCGGGATGGGGAACTTGTAGAACCGCCGGATGATCCGCACCGGCGTGTGCCAGGCGACCAGGACGACCGGTAGGAGCAGGATGGTTTTCAGCAAGCTGCGCCACATAACGACCTCCTTGGCTACGACTCCTAATCTCGCTTACGGCGTCCCTTTTCCTTGCTGCTCCAATACGACCAGGTCGTCGCTCCAATCTGGAACGAACAGACAGCCGCCATAGGTGTCCAGGCTGCAGATCAAGGGCAGGTTGAGCCTGCGCGGGTCGGTTTCGGCCGGATCGTTGCGGACGCCCGGCGCGACCTCGTGCTTGCCGGCGATGATGGTCGTGCGCCCGGTGGCCCGTTCCACCATGCGTACTACATGATTATACGTGTCGCCGATGAAAACGTTGCCCGCCTCGTCCAACGCCAGCGCGAACGGCCCGTCGAAGCGCGCGCTCGGATCGCTGCCAAAGGTGGCCGCCAGCGCCGGGACGTTGTCGGCCGCGGGGCCTGGCTCGCCCGTACCGGCCACGAGCGAGACCACGCCGCGACCGACCTCGATCCGCCGCACGCAGTAGTTCCGGCTGTCCAACACGTAGAGGTCCCCGTCCGGCCCCAGGCGCAGATCGTAGATCCAGTTGAAGCGGGCCGCCGCGAAGGGGACGGTCTCCCGCTGGAAGCCGGGTTCGCCGCGGCCCAGGACAGCCAGGGGCCGGCCGACGAGGTCAAGCTGCCAGACCCGGCAGCCCTCGATCTCGTGCGCCCACACGCTGTTCACACCGTCGTACACGCAGTTGCCGAGGTCCCGGAAGCCGAGCCGACCGGTATCGGCGAACAGCTCCACGGCAGCCTGGTCGGGCCGGATGCGGTAGATCTCGTTGGTGCCGTTGCTGGAGACCAGCAGGGAGCCATCCGGCAGCTCGGTGATGTAGTGCGGGTGTTTGATATCGAACGGGATGTGGACGCGGCTCAGGCCCTTGTCCACCGCGCCAGCCGTCCAAAGCCACGCATCGTTGGCGGTGAGGCGGCCCAGCCAGTGCTCGTTGTAGTGGAGGAAGTACTGTGCGCCGCTCCGGCCGTGGAAGCCGAAGTTGACGTAACCGTGCTCCCAGGGTTTGTCAGGCGGGAAGTTGAAGATGTGCTTGATGCGCCATTGCATGCTTATCCTCCCATTTCATTCACCACTTGGCGGGCCTTTGCGATCACCCGTCTCACCCTGGCCGTCTGTCCGGCCGACATGTTCGGCTGCCGCCGCTCCAAGATGGCAACGAACGCATTGGCGTGCGCCGCGTCCACGGCCGGTACGATCGCCTCCGCGTGCTGGGGCACGTCCTTCGGCCGGCAGGTCTGCAGATGGTGGAATAGATAAGGGAGCAGATCGGCGCGGTAGGCATCGTCCGCGGCTGCGAGCGCGGTCAGGACCTTGACGCCGCTGTCCACCGTAATCACCGAGCCTTCGGCCATCGCCTGCTCGATCCGCTGGCGCTGCGGGTACAGCTCGCCGGCGCGCAGCGGCGCGATTGTTGCCAGCGCCAGCATCGCGCCCCAGATCATGCGATTGTTGCGGTCGCGCAGCAGCCGGACGAACTCGTCGGCGTAGTCGGCGATGAGCTCGGGCTTGAGATAGCCGACCTCGTACAGCGTCTTCAGGCAATCGCTCCGCACGTTCGGGTCGGCGTGGTGCAGGTTGGCGACCAGCTCGTAGATGCCCTCCCGATCCTCTCGTTCGGCCAGCTCGCGCGCCAACGCCTGGTTGGGCGCCTCGTCGCGGCGGCCCTGGGCGGCAGCAATGCGGTTCAGCACTGACATGGCTTCCTCACGGGGTGCAGGCGACCGCCAGCGGGGCAACCCAGCGGCCGGCTGATGGTCGGTGTGATGGTAGTATAGCACGGTTGGTAGGGGAAAACCAGGTACGCACGGCGCGCTTTGCGTTCAAAGCTCTGTTCTGCCTGCGCACGCAACGATGGAGGCTGCGATGCTGACGAAACGCTGCACCAATCGCAACAAAACTGACCGGCGGCGTCCGCACGACCCGGGCGACACCGAGCACACGAAAACCGGCCGGAAATGCGGCCAGGTGCAGCCCCGGACGGCGTTTGCCCGCGATGGCGATCGTCGCGACCGCCGGCGCTCCTATTGCAAACAGTGCGAATGCGTTTATGCCCGGGCGTACCAGGCGCGTAAACGGGCGGCCCGGGCGAACGCTCTGGTAGCGCTCCGGCGGGATGAACACGCGCTTGGGTGAGGCCCGGCGCACGCCGGCCAAACTCAGGGGTGCGTGGCAGGCGGTGTCACCATGTGGGGGTCAGACAGGGGCGCCGCGCGGCGCCCCCTGGGTGAAGCGCCGGTCAGCCTTGTGCGGCCGTCAGCGCCCGGTTGAATTGGCGCACGCGGGCGGGCGGCATGACATAGAGCGCGCAGACGAGTTCCCGCTCGGCGTGGGCGCTCGGCGGCGCTGCCTGGGCGACTGCGAGCCTGATCTGGGTGGCGGTGAGGCCACAGCGCCGCGCCAGGGTGCGGCAGTTCAGGCGTTCCTGGCGCAGTTGTTGGCGCAGCCATGCGGTGAAGGTTGTCATGGATCTGCTCTCCTTTGGGGGTTAGTCCTCATGTGTCGTGCCCCTGCTCCGCGCGACCACCCGATTGCCGGTCAGGCGGCTGGGGGGCGGGCGTGGGCGGGCTGAAGACCCGTCGGCCCAGCCGGAACAACGCCAGCAGCTGGCGCAGCCACTGGAGCACCCCGCGGCGCACCGGGCGGGGCAGGCTGGCCGTCGTGGCGCCCAAGTCTGCGACTTCCTGGGAGAACTGGTGGGCGGCCGCGCGTGGGCGGTGCCACCAGCTCCGGGGGCCAGGCCGGGGCGGGGGCCGGCGTCATGTGGCCGGCCATCTGCAGCACGTTCTTCAACTGGGCGATTGAAGAGAAGCGGGTGACGACGAACCCGGCGCAGGCCCTGCAAGGGGTCAAGCAGGACCGCCGCGTGCCCACGGCGCTCACGGCCCAGGAGGTCTACCGGCTGCAGCGGACCGCAGCCGGCCAGCGGCAGCTTGCCGCAGCCAGGGCCGGTGAGGCGGTCACCCCGGCCGTGATCGCCGCCTGGCGCGATGAGGCGCTGCTCAACCTGCTGCTCTACACCGGCCTGCGAGTGGGCGAGGCGGCGGCGCTACGGCTCGACGATTTGGTGTTGAACGGCAAGGCCGCGAAAGTCACCGTACGCTCCGGCAAGGGCCTGAGGTATCGCGAGGTCCCGCTGCACAAGGATGCCCGCCAGGCGTTGGCTGCATACATGCAGGTGCGACCGGCCGATCAGGGCGATCACTTGTTCCTCGGCCAGCGCGGCCCGTTGGGCAGCCGCGGCATCCAGATGCAGTTGGCGGCGCTGGGCCAGGCCGCGGGCGTCACCGTGACGCCGCACATGCTCCGGCATACGTTTGCGACCCGGCTGCTGCGCGAGTCCGGCGCCGACCTGGTGACCGTGGCCGCGCTGCTGGGTCACGCCAGCATCGCGACGACGCAGATCTACACCCGGCCCGGTGAGGCGGACATGATCCGGGCGGTGGATAAGCTGGGGTAAGTGGGGGACAGGGCATATTGGACAAGACAGGGCATGTATGATAGCATTTTGATAGCGTACTCGCCGGAAACGCGACCTCTGTATACGAGTGATATGGCGAGATGCCGAAAGGGTGAGACGATGCCTCAGTTATTGGTGCGGGACCTGGATGCCGGCACGGTGGAACGGTTGAAACTGCGCGCGCAGCGGCATGGCCGCTCTCTGCAGGGTGAGGTCAAAGCGATCTTGCAGGCGGCGGCAACCTTCTCCATGAGCGAGGCGGGCAGTGTGGCGGAGGGGTGGCAGCGCAAACTGGCTGGCGGCGCCTATACGGACAGCGCCGCGGCTATCCGCGAGGATCGCGAGCGATGAGTGCGCCTGGCGAGACGTTGGTTGCCATCCAGCGTGTTGTTGTCGACGCCAGTGTGGCGATCAAGTGGTTCGTGCCTGAGATCCATGCTGGCGCGGCGCGCCGTCTGCTGCGGCCGGGCAGCGCGTTGCTTGCGCCCGACCTGATCTGGGCCGAGGTGGCCAACGCACTCTGGCGCAAGTGGCGCGACAAGGAGCTGGCAGCCGAAGACGTGGAAGGCATCCTGAACGACTTCCGCCGCTACCCGCTGCGCATCTGCTCCGGCGAGTCGTTGTACGACGTGGCGTGGCCGGTGGCCCGCGGGAGCGGCCGGACGTTCTACGATAGCCTCTACCTGGCATTAGCCATGAGCAATGGCTGCCCGCTGGTCACGGCCGACTTGCGTTTCTACAACGCGGTGAAAGACACCCCGTGGGGTCAGTCTTGTCTCTGGGTTGAGGATGTGCCGTGAACGGCGCATCGGACATTGACCGGAATCTCACCGCGGGAGACGAAGTGATCAGACCACCCAGGTTACGGCCCGGAGATACGGTGGGCATTATCAGTCCCTCTTGGGGTGGGGCAGGCCGGTTTCCCCACCGCGTCGAACGCGGGGTGCAGCACCTGCAGGCGCTCGGCTTCAAGGTGCGGCTGGGGCCGCATGCCCTCAACCAGCGCGGGTTCGTCTCCGACACGCCGCAGAACCGGGTCGCTGACATTCACAGCCTGGTCGCTGATCCCCAAGTCAAGGCGATCGTCGCGGCGATCGGCGGCGATCATGCCTGTCATTTGTTGCCGCTGTTGGACTTCGCCTTGATCAGGCGGCAGCCGAAGATCTTCATGGGCTTCTCGGACATGACGGTGCTGAACGTGGCGATCTGGCAGGCAGCCGGCCTGGTGACCTTCAACGGGCCGGCGCTGCTGACCGACCTCGCCGAGTATCCCAGGATGTTCGAGTATACGGAAACGCACATGCTGCGGGCGCTGTGTGACGCGCAGCCGCTGGGCGTCATCGAGCCGTCGCCCTGGTGGACGGAGGAATTCCTTGACTGGGAGAACCAGGAGGATCTGACGCGGCCGCGCACACGGCAGAACTCCGCGGGCTGGAGCTGGCTGCGAGGCGGGGTGGCGGAGGGGGTATTGATCGGCGGCTGCCTGGAGTCATTGGAGCATCTGCGCGGGACCCGGTTCTGGCCGGAGTGGCAGGATGCGATCCTGTTCTTTGAGACATCGGAAGAGGCGCCGCCGCCGGAGCGGGTGGACAGCCTGCTGATGGATTACGAGAACATGGGCGTTCTGCGCAAGCTGCGTGGCTTGATCGTTGGCCGGCCCATGCGCTACAGCGAGGCCGACAAGCAGGAGTTGCGCGAAGTGATCCTGGAGCGGACGCACGGGTACGCGTTTCCCGTCGTTGCGGACATGGATTTCGGACACACGGCGCCGCAGCTCACGCTGCCAGTGGGCTGCCGTGCCCGGATTGATGCAGAGAGCCAGCGCTTCGAGGTCATTGATGCCGCGGTCGAGTAGGCAGGGCGATCGTGTATGCCGTGCAGCGGGCACTGTATCTGCGCGTCCTCCACGACCATGCCGCGTTCCAGGGGCGCGCAGACGTGGGTGCAGCGGTGGCAATCGGCTCCTCTGCTACACTGCAAGCGACAAGCGCGCGACCACCTCATCGTCTTCCCATTCATTCGTTTCTACAAAGCCCAGCTTCTGGTAGAGCTTTCTTGCGACAAGGTTAGCGGGTTGATAGGACAGGGCGAAGTCCCGATAACTATGCTCTCCCCGCAACATGGCGATTGCTGCGCGCACTGCTTGTGCGCCATACCCATGCCTCTGCATCCCTTGATCGACGAGGATGCCACCCAGCCAACAGCTGCCATCGGCCGGGTCTGTGGTCCACATCATGAATCCGATTACCTGCTCAGCCAGGTAGATCGCCAGCGGCTGCCAGTCGTTTCCATAGCAGCAGAGGGCCAGGTAGTAAGATGGTTCGGCAACGAACTCGCGTTGGGCCTCGAAGACCTTCAGGTTGGCGATAGCGCGCCAGTTGCTTTGATTGACCGGGCGCAGCGTTACCTTCGCATCACTAGCTGCTGAAGCGTGTGAATCCACCATCTCGTCACCTCACTCGTTGCGCAGTCGTACCTAATGTGTCGGGACACTGCTGCCTGACGATCCTGGCAGCTGAATTTTGCAGTATTCCGAGAATGCGTCTCGCAGCCGCCAGCAACAGTTTTGCTACCGGGGCCTCACATCGTAGTCTTTGACGACCACGCCCTGCTGCGTGCGGCCGGCGGCGTGCATGCCCCAGAAGTACCGGCCGATGTGCTTACCAAACAGCGGCGCATCGGCCGTGTACTCCTTGAAGTGGGCGCGCACGAAGTGCAGCGCTTGCTGGGGGCCTTCCCCTTTGCCCACTGTGCGTAGCTGCCGCCGGAGCGGCTTGACGACCAGGGTCTTGAACTGCACATCGCGGATGCCGCGCTCGCGGCGCTTCTTGGCGACCTTCGCCGGGGTCGGCGGCTGGTCCTCCGTGGTGACGTTGCGGCAGTGCAGGAGCGAGAGCGCGAAAAATACCGGCTGCACCATGCCGATGTCGAGGCTCGAGTCCGGCGACGCGCCGGTCAGGACGGCCAGCCGGCTCAGGATGCGGCCGTCGCCGTCCACGCCGTAGGCGGAAGTGCGGTGCAGCGATTACTTCGCAGCGGTCGTCGTCCCCGATGCAGAAGCCGACGCGCTGCACCCAGCGCGGCAGGATATCGTTGGCAAGGTAGTGGGCGATCATCTCCTGGCGCTGGGCGCGAATCTCGGGCGCAGTGTAGATCCGACCGGCGCGTTCCTCGGCCGCCAGCAGCATGTCTTGCCGCAGGGCGTCGGCGCGCACCTCTTCGGACAGCTCCTGGGCCTGTACGAAGAAGCCGTAACGCAGCCCCGGCAGGGTCGGCAGCTTGATGAGCTGGCCGTCCTGGTTCGACCACTCCGGCGCGGGGAACTCGAACCACGCTGCCGGCCAGGGCGACACGACTCAGGGGAAGTCTTCCCGGTAGTCGTGATAGTCGGCCTCGTCTTCCTCGAAGAACCAGCGGGCCGTCTCGGTGATGTCAACCGGGACCACGTCGTCGGGTATCTGGAAGTAATGCTTCAGATCGTTCCAATAGCGGGCCAACAGCGTGATCGGCATGCAGACTCTCTCATCCCGTTGATTCTTCGTCAGGTCGTCAGTCTCGCTACAGGCACAGGCAGTCCCGGCAAGGCGGCAGGGCCTCGTAGATCGTCTCATAGGCCAGATCCCAGGCCTCTTGGGTCCTGAGCGCCGGGTTGCTGCACTCCCAACCCACCAGGGGGAACAGCCGCGGCTTGAAGTGCTCGTACCAAACGGTGTTGGCGCAGAAGCGCTCTGCACTGCCGTCTATGGCCCCGGCTTCGTTGTACAGGGCCAGCAGCCGCGGCTCCATTTTGATCAGCTTGTTCCAGGTGAGCTTCTTCGTGGCGTTGCCCATGATTCTCCTTCACACTACAGTTCACATCTGCGAGCTGGCCGTCTGTCGGATGACGATCGCCACCTGCTCGGCCCAGTCCTGCGTCAGCCGGGTCAGGTGGCTCCGGAGCGCGGCCTGGAGTTGTGCCGCCTGTCCTGCGGGCAAAATCACGTCCGCCAGCCCTTTCGGCAGGGCCGCCTCGATGACCGCACGGCCGGCGTCTTCGGCGATCCAGTCGACCTGGTCCGCTGACAGGGCTTGTAGAGACCGAATAGTGATCACAGCTTGCCGGCGATCGTCGGCATTCCACGGGCGTCCGGCAACGCGCTCTTGAAGCCAGGTGACGGCTTGCGCGTGTTTCGGTTCCCCCAAGGGATCCAGCGGAGCGCCGAAGCTGTCAATGAATAGACCATCCTGCATATCGATCACAAACGGCGTCTGGCCGGCCATGTTGGTTCCCGGCCGCCCGCCTGGAACCAACATGAACTCCCCCGGCTCCAGGCCGCCCGCCCACAAGGCCAGAGTCTGCAAGCTGACGACCACCGCCGGGGCGACGCCGCGCGCGCTACACTCCTCAGCAGTCGCATCCCACAGCCAGGCCGCGCTCTCGGCCGGCGCGATCCAGTGGATCAACGTGCCGATGGGCGTGCAGGTGCTGCGGCCATCTTCCTCGGTTCCGGGTCGTCTCCGAGCGCGGCCGCCGAACTCCCGCAACAGCAGCACGTCCGGGATCGGCGCGAGCTGGGCCGGCGCGGCCGGCAGATCCAAACTGCGCACGATGCGCGGCCAGAGATATTCCTTGACGATGGTGCCCGGCCAGCCGCACTTGACGATCCCGCGCTGGCCCGTGGCCTTGTGGCGGGCGGCAAACTTCTGCGTCAGGCCCGTGTCGAGTTCGGCGGTGTAGCGGATGTCCCATTCGTCTGCGCAGGCGCGGGTCGGCAGGGTCTGGTAGAGCAGATTTTGGGTGTTGGTGGATTCGCTGGTCATCGGTCATCTCATGGTGTATGTTCCGGCTGGCAGCGATGGCGACATGGGGAGCGGACCGGGTCCGAATCTCGACACTGCCGCACCATTGCCGTTCATCATACATCAGATGGCCGAGTTCGGCGAGAATGGCGCGCACCTGCTTCTCGCTCGCTGCGGCCGTTCCTGCGGCGAGCTCCCCGCAAACTGCGCGGGACTTCGTAGGACAGGCCTGGAGCACGTGCCCGTGCGCGCCGCGCCGGTGGAGAAATGGCGGCCGTCATATGCCAGCTAACCGAAGCCGGGCCTTTTGCACGCGCTATCCGGATCGGCTATACTCGCGCCGGCGAACTGGCTGTGCTATGGGGCGCCCTGCGCCGGATTATCGGGCGAAACCTTATCACAGCGCAGCGCGCACACGTATATGAAGTAGAGGTTCGGCCAGATCCTTGATGACTGAGACCATTCCCCCAACCCACCGCATCCTCGGCATCTTCGCCCACCCCGATGACGCCGAGTTCACCGTCGCCGGCAGCGCCGCGCTGTGGGCCAGCCAGGGCGCACACATCACGTATGTGGTGGTGACGAACGGCGGCGCCGGGAGCAACGACCCGGCCCAAAGCCTGGCCGAGCTCGTGCGCATCCGCCAGGCCGAACAGACCGCGGCCTGCGCGGTGCTGGGCGTTCGGGACGTGCTGTTCCTGGATTATCCTGACGGCGTCCTGGAGCCGACCCTCGACCTGCGCCGTGCGCTGACCCGCGTCATCCGCCGGCTCAAGCCCGACCGGGTGATCTGCGGCGATCCGTCGGTGTTGTTCTACGGCAACGACTACATCAATCACCCCGATCATCGCGCCGCGGCCGAGGCCGCGCTCTATGCGGTCTTCCCCTCGGCGCCCAGCCGGCCGATCTTCCCCGAACTGCTGAGTGAAGGGCTGGCGCCGCACCAGGTCAAAGAGCTCTACATGACGAGCGACACAGCGCACGTCAACACCTACGTGGACATCTCGAGCACGCTGGAGCGCAAGATCGCGGCGCTGCGCTGTCACAAGAGCCAGGTAGATCCGGGCGACGGGCGGTGGCTGCGCGACTGGGCGGCGGAGACGGGGAAGCCGGCGGGGCTGCCGTACGCGGAGGCGTTTCGGGTGATGAAACTGGTGGAGGATGGGGCGTCGTGAGAACGCTTGACGTCAGCGTGCGGCCGGCCGTGCCGGCGGACATGCCCATCCTGCGCTCGGCGTTGGCGTGAGCGATCCTGTGGCGCGCGCCCGATCCCATACCCGACCCTGCGGCCGTGATCGCCGGCACGGGGCACGCGTGCCTGTTGGCGGACTGGGGCCGATCGGGTGTATTTGTCAAGCGAAAAGGGGTTCTCCCGCAGTTCGCGTGAAATGGCCAACGGCCTGGAGTCTGGTAACCTGTTGGCATGTCTACCAACACCTGCGTTGACGCCACTATTCCGGCTTCGCTGACAGCGAAGTTACCACTACCAGAAGTAGATTACCTGCGTCTGGATGAGATTGTTATCGACGGCCAGGACGTCACGATTGTGACGACATCGTGCCGGACAACGCCCTGCTGCCCGAGTTGCGGAGTGGTCGCAACGCGTGAGCATAGCCGATATACACGGCGACCGGGCGACTTAGCGTGCCTCGGGCGACAGGTGCGCCTGCAGCTCAACGTGCGCCGTTTCTTCTGCGATAATCCAGCGTGTCAGCAACAGACTTTCGTCGAGCGGCTGCCCGGGGTGATCCGCCGCTTTGCCCGCCGGACCACCCGCTTGGCCGAGACCCAACGCCAGATCGGGCTGGCGCTGGGCGGTGAAGCCGGCGCCCGCAGCGCGCTGCGGCAGGCCATGCCGGTCAGTGCTGACACCCTGCTGCGGTTGGCCAGCTATACCGAGTTGGCGCCGGCTGCCATCCCGAAGGTATTGGGCGTCGACGATTGGGCTTGGAAGAAAGGCCAAACCTACGGCACGATTCTGGTTGACTTGGAGCAGCGCTGTGTTGTTGATCTGCTCGCAGACCGTACAGCCGACACGCTGGCGACCTGGTTGCAGGCCCATCCCGGCGTTGAGATCATCAGTCGTGATCGCGGCGGCAGTTACGCCGAAGGGGCGCGGCGTGGCGCGCCGGACGCAGTGCAAGTCGCTGATCGCTGGCATCTGCTGGCCAATCTGCGCGAGGCGCTGGAACGTCTGCTGACCCGCAAACATGCGGTTTTGCCTAGCGTACCCCGCGCCCATGATCAGGCGCCCAAGTGCGCAACACCGCCAACTGTGGGCGACACGGCAGAGATGGCAACTGCTGCCACCGGCGCAGCGGCTGAGACGAATGCCACCGTTTTGGACCCGGTCGGTGCAGCCAGGCGGACCGACGAGCCGCCAGCGGTGGATGTGACCAAAGACCAGTTGCTACGCCAACAACGACGTCAGCGGCGGCTGTCTCGTTACGAAGAGGTCATGCGCCTACACCAGGAAGGTGTGAGCGTGCGCCAGATCGCACAGCAACTGGGTATGGGCCGCCAAACCGTGCGCCGGTACTTGAATCACGGCACATTTCCCGAGATCACCCAGCGCCGCAAGCTGCCCAGTATCCTGGATCGGGCATTGGATGCTATCATAGAGGCCGGACACGTGCTTGAGGGGTTCGCCCAACGGTGGGCGGCAGCGGAAACGCCCTTGGCAAAGAATGAGCTCCTGCGACTGATCCTCGCAGGAGCTCAAATCAAGGGACATTCGCTTACCGCACTTGTGGTGAAGCTTCCATTCTTTCCACTGATGCGACATTGTCCCAGCGGGGACGACGGGTCGTGCCGTCTCTGGGCAAATATCCAGTTGCTCCCCGAAGATGACGCACCAGTGGCTAAACCCGACCGGAAACTGATCGAATCAGGCCGGTAGGCGGCTTCTCCTACCCTACGAATAGCGGATAGCGAATGATTCCTTGATGCGGGATCGAGCGCAGGCTCGATTTCGATCAGCGGGGTCATGCGCTATCCGCTTTTTGTTGCCCACCGTCAGGCTCCCCTCGCTGTGTCCGTATCTCACCACACGGAGCAGACACATGGCAGACCAACACACACCCATCGCCGTGGACGGCAAGCGCATGCGCGCCCTGCGCAAGGCGCGCGGCTTCTCGGCCGATGCGCTCGCCTGGCACGCCGGCTTCAACTCGCGCCACATCTGGCGCCTGGAGTCCGGCAGGTACCAACACGCCGCGGCCATCACCTTGGCCGCGATCGCCCAGGTCCTGGACACGACCATCGAATATCTGCTGGGTCTCACCGACGACCCGCGCAGCATCGCCGAGCTGATCGCTGCGGTCGGACCGGCTATTGGCGAGTCCGTCGGCGAAGCAGGCCAGGACGGGCAGCCATGGCACCGATGAGGAGCATCCTATGAGCCGAACCTTCAACCTCTGGACCCTGGCCCAGGCTGAGATCCTGCAGATCGCCGCCAGGGCCCACGACTTCCTGGCCGCACATGGCCTGGCCGTCGGGGCCGAGCAGCACCGGCAGGTCCCAGACGAACCCGGCCACCTGACCGCGGCCGCGCTGCCGTCCGCGCACACCGAGGCTTTGGCAGGGACCACCCCGGTCCTCCCGCCGGCGCTGCCCACACCACACGACTTTGGCGCGTGCTGACACTGTGAGTCAGCACGGATAAGGAGAATCGCATGCAGACAACAACACCCTATCGCCGGGAGGGCGGTCCGCCAGCCCTCGCCGACGCGGCGCCGGAGGTCCTGCTGGGCCTCGATCCGGGCGCCGGCGCGATCAAAATCTACGGGCCGGGTGGTGGCATCCAGCTCCCGTCCATCGTGGCCACCGACGGCAGCCGCACCTTGAGCCGGATGGCCGGCCTGGCGCAGGCCAAGCCGCCGCTGCGCATCGCCACCAGGGCCGGCACCTTCTGGGTCGGCGAGCGCGCGGCCGACTGGGGCCGGGTGGTCGAGAACCTGGACCACGATCGCTTCACCGGCTCGCCGGAACTCCAGGCGCTGACCTACGGCGGGCTGACCCGCTACTTCCAGCAGTCCGGCCTGCCGGCAGCTGCCCTGAACGTCACCATCGGTCTGCCGCTCGAATCGCTCACCGGCCCGGAGAGCGAGACTGCCGGTCTGGCGGCCGGGGTGCGCCGCTGGCTGGTGGGCAGCCAGGCCTGGACCGCGGACGGCGCAGCCTGCGAGGTCGCCGTCACCGAGGCCAAGATCTCCTCGCAGCCGGCCGGCGCGCTGTTCGACTTCCTGCTCGACGCCGCGGGCGGCTTCATCCCGGCCCGCAAGCTGCTCTTCGCCAAGGAGATCGGCGTCGTCTCGGTCGGCATGTCCACCGTCGAGCTGCTGGTCGCGCGCAACGGCGCGCCGGTCAACCGCTTCACCGCGGGGCAGACCTTCGGCGTGCGGCGCCTGCTGGAGCTGGCCGCGCCGGACGGTTTCTACACCCTGGGCGAGCTGGACGCCCAGCTCCGCGCTGGTCGGCTGGACATCGGCCTGGCGCTGCCGATCTGGGCCAGCGAGGTTACCGGCCTGATCGAGCGGCGTTGGGGCCGCGACTACCGGCGCTTCGCCGCGATCGTGGTGGTGGGCGGCGGGGCCTTGCTCTTGCGCGAGGCGCTGCTGACGCGCTTCGGCGGCAAGGCGTTCCTGCCCGAGGACCCGGTCCTCGCCACCAGCC
>CAZKEF010000039.1:0-51635 GCA_964551735.1 uncultured Anaerolineales bacterium | reverse complement strand
TCGGGCTCCCCAAACGTAACCAGTCCGTAACCAGTCCTGACTGGTCTAACCCTCCGCGAGTCGGATCGTTTGGTTGAAGCTGTGGAAGATGAGCAGATCATCTTCCTGTACCGATTCGTTTCAGTATCCGCGAGTCGGATCGTTTGGTTGAAGCCGGGTGCAGACCTTGCCCAACGGCGGGCCGCAGCCAGTTTCAGTATCCGCGAGTCGGATCGTTTGGTTGAAGCTGATGAAGTTGAACGGATGCCAGAAATGCTCTGGTGTTTCAGTATCCGCGAGTCGGATCGTTTGGTTGAAGCACTGAACGCTCGCCGCAGAACGGTTCCCCGCGCGATGTTTCAGTATCCGCGAGTCGGATCGTTTGGTTGAAGCCCGCGCTGCTTGGCGCTTATGTCGGCGGCAGTTGGCGTTTCAGTATCCGCGAGTCGGATCGTTTGGTTGAAGCCACGTTTTTCATCAGGCCGTTCTGGATGTTGTACAGTTTCAGTATCCGCGAGTCGGATCGTTTGGTTGAAGCCCTGGCACAGCATTGGAAGCGCCGTGGCGGGCTGTGTTTCAGTATCCGCGAGTCGGATCGTTTGGTTGAAGCAATTTGCGGATGAAAAACAACAGCGGCACGAATGGCGTTTCAGTATCCGCGAGTCGGATCGTTTGGTTGAAGCCCTGGCACAGCATTGGAAGCGCCGTGGCGGGCTGTGTTTCAGTATCCGCGAGTCGGATCGTTTGGTTGAAGCGTTGAACTAGCGGACGGGGCGCAGCACATTACGCTGTTTCAGTATCCGCGAGTCGGATCGTTTGGTTGAAGCCCCTCACGCGCAAGGGCAGCAAAATCTACTACCAGTGTTTCAGTATCCGCGAGTCGGATCGTTTGGTTGAAGCTTTGTGGCTGGCGCCGTGGGGGTGTTTCAAACGGTGGTTTCAGTATCCGCGAGTCGGATCGTTTGGTTGAAGCCGCACCGTCGTAGAGGTGCAATGGGATGGCAGATGAGCGTTTCAGTATCCGCGAGTCGGATCGTTTGGTTGAAGCATGGCCGATCAACGCGACGTCCGCCTTGCCCGCATTGTTTCAGTATCCGCGAGTCGGATCGTTTGGTTGAAGCCGATGGGCAGGATGGGCCGGCCCATCAGGGTGCCGTAGTTTCAGTATCCGCGAGTCGGATCGTTTGGTTGAAGCGTGCACCAGGCTCGCCGTTACATCCCGCTTTTACCTGTTTCAGTATCCGCGAGTCGGATCGTTTGGTTGAAGCTATCCATGTGGCTGACACGGCCACCGGCATGGTCATGTTTCAGTATCCGCGAGTCGGATCGTTTGGTTGAAGCTGTGCGCTTTGCGGAGCGGGGGCCGGTGGCGAAGAAGTTTCAGTATCCGCGAGTCGGATCGTTTGGTTGAAGCACGAGCCGGAAAACAGCATCACCATCACCGGCTATTGTTTCAGTATCCGCGAGTCGGATCGTTTGGTTGAAGCGCGGTAAGGGCGACGAGTCAGTAACCGTAACCGTCGAGTTTCAGTATCCGCGAGTCGGATCGTTTGGTTGAAGCGATGTGCTATGGACGGACACCATCAAGCTGCAACCGGTTTCAGTATCCGCGAGTCGGATCGTTTGGTTGAAGCGCCGATTTTCAGCAGGGCTTGTTTACCCCGGAGGTAATGTTTCAGTATCCGCGAGTCGGATCGTTTGGTTGAAGCACGAAGTCGGTTTGCACCCACAACGGCTTGATACTGAGTTTCAGTATCCGCGAGTCGGATCGTTTGGTTGAAGCCGCGGTAAGGGCGACGAGTCAGTAACCGTAACCGTCGAGTTTCAGTATCCGCGAGTCGGATCGTTTGGTTGAAGCGTGTGCGATGGCGGCAGTATCCAACTCAGCATTATCATGTTTCAGTATCCGCGAGTCGGATCGTTTGGTTGAAGCGCGACGGGCGATGTGATTACAACGCCGTATGTGCTAGTTTCAGTATCCGCGAGTCGGATCGTTTGGTTGAAGCAATGTATGCCCACCGGCTCGCCTACGAGCTGGTCAAGTTTCAGTATCCGCGAGTCGGATCGTTTGGTTGAAGCGCCTTCAGTGGCATGACGGCGCTGGGCACCTGGACTGAAGTTTCAGTATCCGCGAGTCGGATCGTTTGGTTGAAGCTACGGTGCAGCCCAGCGGGCGGCCTGGACAGCCGTGGTTTCAGTATCCGCGAGTCGGATCGTTTGGTTGAAGCTGGATGAGTGGCAGGCTGTACCGCGCGGCGTGTGGCGTTTCAGTATCCGCGAGTCGGATCGTTTGGTTGAAGCACGTGCTGCCCGGCGAATACCTCAAGGCGCTGATTGTTTCAGTATCCGCGAGTCGGATCGTTTGGTTGAAGCTGTGGATCCGGTCACCCGGCCCCACTGGTTGATCGTGTTTCAGTATCCGCGAGTCGGATCGTTTGGTTGAAGCAGGGCGATAAGATGTTCTACGCCTGGGACAACAAGGTTTCAGTATCCGCGAGTCGGATCGTTTGGTTGAAGCCAGCCGTCGGATCCGTGACCGCCACAGTTGTCTCATGTTTCAGTATCCGCGAGTCGGATCGTTTGGTTGAAGCAACGATGAGCTTCACCTATGTGCTGAGCACGGCGTTGTTTCAGTATCCGCGAGTCGGATCGTTTGGTTGAAGCAATGGCGCGGCCGTCGGGGCATCGAGGACGGTGAGGTTTCAGTATCCGCGAGTCGGATCGTTTGGTTGAAGCCGCGGCTCGTTGGGCGGGGGCAGCAGCGTGATGCCGGTTTCAGTATCCGCGAGTCGGATCGTTTGGTTGAAGCCCGAGGTCGAGTTGCGGCCACACATTGCGCAGTATGTTTCAGTATCCGCGAGTCGGATCGTTTGGTTGAAGCCGCTTACCTGCGAAATTTTTCTGAGGGCAAAAATGACCTGTGCGTTGTTTTGCAGGCCACTGTGGGCTTCCTGACGCGTCGTTCCGGTAGCTATCATCTCTCAAAAAAGCATTCGCACCGACGAAAAGCGCAAATCTGCGTTTGCACCGCCACCGCCATGATCTGCGTATCTCCAAAGGCCCTTTTTTGCCTCCAGGAGGCTCCTGACGCCTCTCCAGGCCAGCCAGCGCTTCGCTGACCCGCTGATTTGCGCAAACACGCCTCAGGAGACACCGTAGCGGTCTGGTGTGGATGCCACCACAATCATACCACATCATTGCAGAATCTCCGAAACTCGCAGTTGACGCAGCGCGCAGCCTGCAGCGTAGGTTCGGGCATGATCTCCGCCTCCACCACCCGGCGCATCTCAGCCAATAACGTGCGCGCTTCCAGTTTGAGCGCGGCCGACAGCGGGATCCGTTCAGCGCGGCGCTCGGGAATCAGGTACAGGAAGCCGTAGGGCGCGGGCAAGCCCATCTCCTCCTCCAGCAGCAGCCCGTAACAGGCCAGTTGCAGCCTGAAGTGCGGCCCTGCCAGGTCACTCATTTTGTAGTCCACCGGGATCACGATCGCTTTGCCGTCCGGCTGGCTGATCACCATGTCCACCAGCGCGGTCAGCCCCAGAGTCGCCGAGTAAAGTGATACCGCGAAATGGCGTGCCCCGGTTGTGAAGCCGTAGCTGCGTAACTGGCGCCGCTGTTCACGCGCTTCTTCTGCTTCCTGGGCCTGGATGCCCTCGGCCATTTTAGCGGTGACTGGCCGGACGTGCGGCAGGCAGCGCGTGAAGTAGAGGATACGCGGGCAATACGCGTATTGTTTGAGATCAGTAACGGTCAAAGTCCAGGTCATGGCGCCTTGCCTCCTCCGCTGCCCAGCACAACGCTGGCCGCCAACGACGTCAGCCCAGGCGCCGGCGGCACAGCCGGCCCGGCCGGGTCGGGTTCGCCTTGCTCCAACACCAGCCGCCGCGCCCAAGTGTCGCTCGCCATCGGCACGATGAAGACCTTGGCCGCGCGTTTGCCCACTTTGCGCTTGATACGAAGCCAGAGTTCTTCCTGGTGGGTGCGTGTGAGCTCGCCCGCAAAGGCGCTGTATTGGATGCGATCCAGCCCGTAGTCGAGGCACACGTCCGCGACTTTGGTGCGCGTGCCGTCGTGCGAGATGTCGTAGATCACCAGGACCGGGATGCGTGTGCCGCGCATAAGTCACCAGTTCGCCACGAATGGCTCGTAGGCCGGCCGGTCGCCGCGCAGGTAGACGGCCAGATGGCGCGCTTGCGTCTGCATTACGGTGCGCAGGGTGTTTTGTTTGCCTGCGTAACGCACCGGGCCGTCCAGCCGCTCGCACACCCGCTCGGCGATCAGCTTGCGCGTCGGTTCATCCAGCCGGCCGCGGTCGTCCAGCGCCAGGGGGCTGCCCTTGTTGACGATGCCGAGCAGCGCCCGGTCAACCACGGCCGCGCGGAACTCCTCGATCAGGTCCAGCACCAGGCTGGGTTTGCCCGACCGATCCACGTGCAGGAACCCGGCATACGGATCCAGGCCGGCCAGCACGGCGTTGCGCTCCACCTGGCCGTACAAGATGCCGTAACCGTAATTCAGCGCCGCATTGATCGGATCCGTCGCGCCTTGCGTTTGCCGTCCCGGCCAGTCGTAGCTATCCTTCAACAGCAGCCGGAACCCTTCCCAGTAGCGCTGCGCGCCCCGCCCCTCGGCCGAGAGCAGCTCAAACCGGATCGCCTCGGCTGTGTCGCCCCTCAGCCGCTCGATCTCCGAGACGTGATCCAGCACCTCAGTCGCCAGCCGACGCAGCTCATCATACACATCGGGCGCGGCCTCTTTGCGATACTTGGCCATGTAGCGCAGCAGGTTGGCCTGGTTGCGCAGCTTGCCGATGCAGAACGCGGCCGCAGCCACGCGCCCCCGGGCATCGTTGGCCGCTTGCAGTTGTGCGCGGCGGGTGAGCACTGTGCCGGTCAGCCCCGCGCTGTACAACGCGGCGAACGGCGTGCCGTGGCCATCCAGGAAGTTGATCGGGATGCCGCGCTCGGTACACGCGGCGATCGCATCCGCAGAGATGCTGATGCCCCGGCTGCCGATCAGCACGTCTTCCAGGTGCAGCAGCGGCGCGTCGATCTCCTTCGCCCCGGTCTTGATGTCCGTAACCCGCAGCCGCTCCTGATATTTGCCGACGTGCTTGCCGAAAGTTTCCACGACGAGATGTTGGATGATGGGCATTTTTCGGACCTCCGCTTGATGGACACCTACCCCCCTGCCCCCCTCCCTGCGAGGGACACCTACCCCCCTGCCCCCCTCCCTGCGAGGGACACCTACCCCCCTGCCCCCCTCCCTGCGAGGGAAGGGGGGAGTTAAGCGCCCCTCTCCTCGCAGGAGAGGGGTTGGGGGAGAGGTGGCTCCCTGCGATGGAGAGGGGCCGGGGGAGAGGTGGCGTTGACACCTCACCCCTGCCCCGGCAACCCGACCCGCGTCTCCCCGGCCTCGATCCCGAACCAGCCGTCCCCTTTCACTGCATTCTTGCCGGCGTGCAAGATCGTGCCCCAGACCAGCCACGGCAGGAAAGGCGTCCAGTCTGCGGCGCGGTAGGTGGCCCACCCCACCAGCCCGCCAATCTTCTGCTGCTGCCGTAGGCGCGTGCTGTAGCCGTACAGGTCCAGCCAGCTCGTGTGATCCTCCACCAGCGCCACGCCATCGGCCAGATCGCGCAGCTCCCGGATCTGGAAAGGAACGGGGCCGCCGCCGAAGTTGTCCGCCAGGCTCTTGATCCGCTCGACCAGCCGGTGCAGCAGCGGCCGGAAGTAGGGCGTCTTCACCAACTGCTCACGCTCCACCAGGCGCAGCGGCGTGATGAAGTAGAGCCGCAGGTCGCCCGACCGCGGCAGCCGGTCAGCGGTCGCCAACACCTGGGCATGAGAAACCGGCAGCGAAGGCACGTGCACCGTGCGGCTGTTGGGCCGCAACACCGGCCCGCATTCGCCGGTCAACGGGTGTACCGCGTCAATCCGGGTCACGCGCGCGGTGCCGCGCCGCGGCTGGCCGTTGCCGTTGTCAACCCGCGCGCCCAACCCCTCGTAGGCCAGCCGATCCACCGCCAGCACCACATAGGGGAACAGGTCGGTCGCGTCGCCGGCCAGCAGCAGATCGAAGACCAGGTGCTCGCCCGACCCGTAGACCGTGCGGCCATCGCCCAGCGGCGGGTTAATGATGTAGGGCCGCGGGGCCTGCTGGCCGTGCGTGCCCTGCTCGTCCAGGGTCGAGACCAGCCGCATCACCGGGCAGACCGCGTTAACCGGGCAAACCGTGCAACTGGTCGCGGCCTTGTTGGCGCAGAAGCCGCTCCACGCCGCGCGGGGATTGGGTGAACCGCGCAGCGCATCGAACAGCGCGCCGCGGATGGCCGAACCCTTGTGCTCGTTCAGCCGGATCGGCGTCTGCACGGTGCAGTGGATGCGCAGTTGGTTGACTTGGAAGGTGTCCATGCGATTGTCTCCTTGGTGATAGCATCCGCGAAATGGATCGTACTTGTTATGCGTTGAAAACTTGTGTGGTGCGCGTGCAGCCACTACTCCTTTCCTTGCGTTGACCTCTCCCCCACCCCCTCTCCTGCGAGGAGAGAGGAGCTTGCGCACCCCCTTCCCTGCGAGGGAAGGGGGCTGGGGGGTTAGGTGCGACACGCCCTCCGTATCCGCTCCAACACCCCCGCCAGATCCCGCTCCACCTCCTCGTTCCGCACCCGCAGGATCAGCAGCCCGCGCCGCGCCAGCGTCTCGTCGCGCTCCTCGTCGTACCCGCGCTGTTGGTCGTGGATCGGCCCATCGGTCTCCACCACCAGGCTGGCCGCGTGACAGTAGAAGTCCACAATGTAACCGTCAATCACCTGCTGGCGGCGGAAGTGATGGCCGTCGAGCTGGTTGCGCCGTAGCGCGTGCCACAGGATGCGCTCGTGCGGCGTCATCTCCCGGCGCATCTCTTTGGCCCGGTCGAGCATGCCAGGGTTCACGCGCTGGCCGCGGACGATGTTGGGAACGGGCATGGTGAAAACCTCCTGACCTGGATGCCGGTTCACCCCTCCCCTGCGAGGGGAGGAGAGTTGCCGGCGTGCGGTTGGCTCCCCCTTCCCTGCGAGGGAAGGGGGTTGGGGGGTTAGGTTCGTCTCCCGTTCATCACCCGTCTCCAAATCTCTTTCATCAGCAACGCGTCTCCATCAAAGGCCAAGACGAATTTCGGCGCATGGCCCGGT
The DNA here is from genome assembly GCA_964551735.1 of uncultured Anaerolineales bacterium. Lineage (GTDB taxonomy): Bacteria > Chloroflexota > Anaerolineae > CG2-30-64-16 > CG2-30-64-16 > DAOUAT01. Next base: position 44,479 of record CAZKEF010000039.1, on the reverse strand, counting down.
CCGCATGAAAATGTCGCCAGCTTCCAGTCCAACTCCTCGCGCACATCATCATAGGGCACAAAAACAAAGGCGTGTTTTTCCCAAAGTCGCGACATGATGTGAGAGCAATCTTCCAAGTCATCATCTCGCTTCAACATCAGGTTGGGATAATCAGCCGTTGTAAGCAATTGACCTGCGAGATCTTCCTCGTTTCGAAAACCCTTGTTGACTGAAACCCGATGGGACGGGCCATATCCTGCGATTTCATAGCGACCGCGATTCAATTTAATAGATATGGCGCGCGTCATTAGCGATTTTACATCTACGGAGTAGCGAGCCAGCGTCGCACTACCATACCGTTGCTCAGCGCCACGGTCATATATTTCCACACTGGGCAGCGAGGTGCGGAAGGTGTCAAGCCGCAGGTAACCATCCACCCACTTGTGCCCCAGCCCGCGCTTACATTGCCAGTAGATGCGCTGCGCTTGGGCAACCTGCGGCTTAATCTGCAGGGCTTCGCCATAATCGGCCATCATCATTTTAAGTGTTTCGTACACTTGTTCTTTGGTTTCCTCTGCGCCCAGCGTGCGGTCATTTGCCTGCCATATCGCCTCACGGATATTGAATGCTTGCGTGAGTGCTGCAAACGTGCCCAGTTCCGTGCCTACAAACCAGGCGCGCGCATCGGCCTGGGGATAAGTCTGAGCGACAACTTCCTCCAGTTGTACGCGAGAGAGCACTTCCCCTCGCTCCTGTAATGCTCGACACTCACGATCACTTCCCAACAGATAAGCCGCGCCAGGTTGATGCCTTCCCAACCGACCAAACCGTTGCATAAAGGCCGCCGCGTCGCCGGCCTCAAACAGCAGGTAATCACATTGAAAATCAATGCCGACCTCGATGGCAGACGTTCCCACTACGATCAGTTGCTCCGGGCGCAACCGTCGCGTCTGTCGTGCGCTCATTCCGCGAATGGGAACAATTTCCTCATTGGTAAAGCCATTGGCACGTAGTTGATCTTCTAAGTCAATAGCCTTCACCACCGAATTCAGGATGACTACCGCAGGCACGTAATCCACCCGAGATTTCGCGGCGCGCAATTGTCGTAAGAGCGGCGCGAGAACTTGTAGTTTTGCCAGCGCGGCGGCAACCGGATCACGATGCGCCAACAGTGGGGTTAGCCGCACATCGTGAGCTACTGTCCGCATACTGACCTGAGGGTAATCAACTTCGGTCTGCAAAGTGAGTTCGTGAGGATGCAACAAGCGCTCAATCCATTGACGTACATCGGGATGCGGCGTTGCCGAGAGCAGCGCCACCCGTTGAAACGCGCCGAACTTACGCGCTGCATGGATCAGGTATAGCACGTGGGCTAATTCCACACCGCTGTACAGGTGAAACTCATCAAACACTATGGTCTGGTATGCCTGTAGCTGGGCCAACACGTTGCCCGCTTGTCGTCCATACCTGAGACTGAACAGCAGATAAAGCATATCGGGATTGGTAAGCAGTATTTTGGCCTTGTTTGGAATCAGCAGACGTTCCAAAGCGCGTCCCTTTTGCGGCTTCCCGCCCCGTATCAATCCCCATTTTTCGCAAAATGCTTCCAGCACAGCGGCGTCAGCGCGTACTAGAATGATTTCTTCGTCGCCGGCTGGTTCGTTGGCGTTCTCTGGTGTCAGGCTTCTCACACGTATCCCCAGTCGTGTTTCATACCATTCGTGGATACTGCGTTCCTGATCGCGAATGAGTTCGTTGGTGGGGTAAACAAATACAGCACAGTTGTCGCCCGACTTATGACGATTGAGGGCCACGGGCAAAGCGGTCGCTGCTGTCTTTCCGCTGCCCGTTTTTGTGACCAGCAAAAGCGCGTCATGAGTATTCCACGCATCCAGCATGGCTGCCTGATGAGGATAAAGCGGCGCAGAAACGTCGGGATAATTGACCAAAGGCAGTGAGTATCCTGTGATCTCCATCCGAGGGAGCTCCTATTGGATAAGGCGACCTGCCAGAACGCAGAGACCTGACAGGTCACCCAAACTTAGGCTTGCAGCCGCACGAGCACGGACTTAGGCACATGGATGATATGCAAACCGCGTTCGATGAACCAGTCCTCTGCGATTTCAGCAGAACGCAACAGGAGATGTGGCGGCAACGCTGCCGGTTCATAACGCAAGACGCGCCCAGTAACATCCAGCGGATTGACTATGTGGCTAGGCCTTTTGGCATCTGCGCTGAACTCAGCCTTCGCCCATTCGATCTCTTCCCAATGCACCCGCATTGGACAGCCCTTCTTGCCCAATCGGAATGCACCACGTGGCTGACTGCGATCGAATGTGAACAGGTAACAAGTGTAGCCCCAGTGTGGCCGTTCTTCTGTGCGGCGCTCGAACACCGGATCAAGATAAATGCGCTTGCCGATGTCAGGCGTATTGACGTTGGGTTTCAAGTCAGTGCGCAGCGAGATGCTGTCTAGCGCATTGAATGTCACCGCTGTTCGCTCCACCAATCTGTCAGACTGAGCAGGTGTAACATAAAGCGGTATCCGCGCCAGATCATCGGCATAGGCAGGCGTCGAACCCAAGGCGACACCGCGTTCGTGGCCGGCGATAGCATAGCACAGCGCGTAGTTGTGCAAGACGGGAAGTGTAACCGAGACTTTGCTAATTTCGTTAGACGAAAACCATAGATAATCGTGGTTGTAGAGCCGTCCGACGAACAGCCGCACTCGTCCGGCTAGTTTCAATGCGTCGCTCATCCCACACCCCCTGGAGGATCTGACAGGCAACAAGTTGGCCCAGCATATCTCAAGTTACTTCTTCTTACCGGCGTCGGCTTGCACCTGGCGATACGCACGAACATCAGCATAGGCCGCCTCCAAGAATGGCTTGTCAAGCTCCGCTGCTGCCGCTGCGGAGACTATCGCGTCCATTTCCTGCGGCGTGAAGACTCTGACTTTGCCCGGATTGCCGGCGTAGGCCGTATAGTCTTTCAACACAGCTTCCACAGTCTCGCCATCCAAAGCTGCACGTTGAGCGGGTTCAATCGGCTCAACACAGCGTGCGTAGAGTTCCAAAGTCATTTCCAGTGGAGTTATTATCTCTTCCCAACCACCCACCAATCCCACGATTGTGTTCCGTGCGTCGCCCCCGATGCGCGATTCTGCGCCGTAGCTCTTGCTTGCCAACAGCGTCTTCATGGTCAGCACTACCTCGCGCCAGGTCACACTGCGCAATGTGACAATGCTGGGGAATATCGTGGCGGGGATAATGGCGTAGCGTGTTCCTAACGTTTGTCCGGTCTGCTGCGTGACATCTACAATCCCATTGAATGTGATAGCACTGCCGATCTCCTTGAATGGCATAAGCGAAAACGCCGTGCTGTACTCTAAACGGTGCTTGATATTGCCGATTTTGTCCGCACCAGCTTCCACATTCGTGCCGCCAAAAAGCCCACAACGCGGACACGCCAGGCACAACCGATCTTTCAAGTAGCATTCGGATGGGAGCATGCCTGCCTCCCGTGTGGCTGTGCGCAACATACGCTCCATCTCACGCGATTCTGCCGCCTTCTGCTTGGTCGCCAAGAACGCCACGCGCCGTTCGTTGGTACCACCCTTGATCGAAAGTGGCGTCGCTACGGTGTTGAGCTCGCGTGTTTCTTCAGTTCGCAGCACGGTATAATCTAGAATCTCGCGCAGCAGGATAATCTGGATGGTTTTTGCCTCCCACAAAGGATGAGGCTGTTCAACGACATAGGAACCTAGAGTGTGTTGCAGATTCACTTTACGCCTCCTCTTCAGTGCTAGTGATTTCTTCGCCTTTGTCGGCCATCAGCCGATAGAATACATCCATGTCGGCGCGCAACGCTGTGGTGCCGTTTTTGTAAGTCTTGCTGCTAGAACCGAAGAAGTACTGATCGACGATCCGTCCCCCTTTCTTGAGGCCCCAAGCCTTGGCGAACGCAGCATCATCGCCATCGTATCGGGCAGTTAGGAACGTGACCAGTTCTCTTTTGCGTTCCTCCAGCCACTGGCGGCTCTTGATCCAGCGCCGAAAGTAGATGTTATAATCAATTTGCTCCACCGTGCTTGCTAACGCTGTGACCGGCACGGTACGACAGAGGATCAGTAGTTTCTCTGTGCCCTCGCGTAAATGGGCTACCGCGAGGTGCGAGACTCGACCACCGGCCAGTGGATTCATCTCGTGCATCCGTACAGCAAAGCCTGTAAGTGGTTCGGCCTCCCACTGTCCAGCTTGGGCGCGATCTAGCACCTTTGCAACTGGCCCCATCAGCGTGTGCTTGCTGCGTCCGCCTTTGGTTGGGTACTCGTCCAGATATGCATCAAACAGCGAGACGATCTCTTCCACTCGCCGTTTGATTTCATCCTGGGTAATTGAGGACGTTTCGACTTCGAGAGCTATGACTCTACGCATTGGGAACCTCCTGTAGTGATTTGAGAATCAGATCAACGTGATGTGAGTCCGCACCTCGCTCATTTTGCATTTCGATTCGTCGTAGAACATGTCCCGGAGAGGCTGCCGTAAGGATCTGGTATAGCGTCGAGCGCCCCGACGACTTGTCCCGTCCATCCCAGTCTCGCTGCAGGAGACTGGCAGCGCCGATTTTTTCCAACCAGGTAGCAGCTGCGGTCAATCCTACCCAATCTCCACCCACCAATTCACGTACTGATGGGACGGCCCGAACCCGAGCTACTCCTTCGCCGCCATAAAATAGCAGTGGCGCGCCGAAGTCCATCGCTGCCACCGAGCAGTCCAACGTCAGGCCTATGAGCAGCAGGATGAACAGCTCGCGCAACGCGATGTTGGTCTCAGATTCCTTGTCACCAACTCTAAAATCGGAGACCAGCGGAACGAGCACGAAGTTGGGTGTCTGGCAAACTACGCGGAACTGCGCATACAAACGGTAGATTTGCGTTCGAATCGTGTCAACACTCTCATTACTCACCTTACCTGCGATAATACCATCAAGAACCTCCTCCCAAGTAGTAAATGTTGTACTCCATTCTTGGTTAAGCATGTCCAGATCTTCACGGCCTTCCTCAAGTTCATATGCCTCGTGTACTGCCTGACTCAACTCGCGCCGTCGCGTTTTCTGCGTTTCTGAACTCGTGGTGTAAACAAGCAAACGGACCAATGCATCACCGGTTAATCCCTCGCGAACAGCGCGTTGTAACAGGAATCCTTCGTCCTCTTCTTTCAGCAACTTGCTGGCGATAAGATTGGTCAGTGTGAGGGTAATGTTCTTGCTAGGGTCGCCTGTGCTGTTTGTCATCAGGTCATATGCTTGCTCGTAGAATCTTAGCGCCTCAGCGCGAAATGACTGCCCGGTCCAGTAACCGATGTGCATACGCGGCATTAGCACCAGAACACGTCCGACTTTTTCGCCAAGGAGTAGCTGCGCCAAGAAGCGTTCGTACTTGCAGGCATCACAGATCACAACTTTCCCGGTGCGACCGTGCGACACTGCACGATTTGTGTGCGAATCAGGTTTGTCCACAAAATCCGCCGTTGCCGCGGTTCCCCGCTCGAACTGTGCGTTGCACAGGGGGCACAGTCGTGATGTAGCTCGATCACGAAAAACCTCAGGTTTACTCTGTGTATAGGCACGTTGTTGCATTTGTGCAAGTAAGCGAACATCTTGTAGTCGCGCCGGATGAACGAGATCGTCAGCGAAACGCGCGGCAATTTCAGTGGTGCTGGTGCGAATCGGGCGCTGCACTTCCGGCAACTGAGCGTAAATCTCTTGCGCCAATGTGTTAAGTTTGGTGATGAGGGCTTCTTCAAGTTGCTCATCCAGCACGGTTTCCAATGTAGGTGTGTTCAACCCCAACGTCGAGCCGGGTAAGGCCCATAGCGGATCGATGAGCGCTACCATGTCTTGCGCGGGCATCAAAGTGCTTGTAGAACGCAGCCGCGCATAAGCGCCCATCCCAAATATACAATCATAGATGGCCGTCACTCGATCTGTAAATGCTTTTGCAGCCTCCCTTTCAAGCTTTTGCACTGCTCTATCGTAACGCGCCTGCGCCTCGTCGGGGTTTTCGCCAAGATCAATGCGCGCCTCATAATCCTGTCTCAGTGTCGCCAGCCTTGCCGGATCGGCCAAGCCAGCAACGCGCCCGACCAGTTCCGGTTTCATGGCATCACGGAAGAATTTGAACAACATTATCAAAGGCTGCGCCCGATCAATTCGTTCACTATCGGTTTCTAGACTTTGCTCGGCAAGCGGGCGTCCACTCAATGCCCAATAGCCTCTTTCTCCTTGGAGTTTAGATAGGCGCGTTGCTGCTGGTTTTCGCAGGAACGAGCCACGCTTGACCCGCTGTGTAGCTTCGCGCAGGTAAACCTTGAATTCGCGATAGTCGAAAAACTCCGGTTTGGGAATCAGGGTACTAATCGGCGTACCAACCACCATTTTGGGGAAGAACCGTGAAGGCATCACCTCTTCGATAACTTCTCCTAAGCGTGCCAACACAGTTTCAGGAGACGGCTCTTGCACATCTGAGCAACTGTCCATCACATAGAGCGTGCCATTGCTGAAGTACAAAATCGGCTGCCAACCAACTGCCCGGTAGACGTCATCGGCCGCCCTGTGCAGTAAGATCGTGGAGACGCCACGCAATGCCGAAAGATGATATCCCAGCCGCAAGTGCGGGCTGATCACCCCGTTATCGCGTCCTTGGGTCAGATAATCACGCGTGGGCAGCAATCCATCAATGGAGCAGAACTTATCCACTGCCTCAACGATACGCGCAAGCGCATTCCAACGTTGACTTCCCAGCTGCTGCGTCATGCCAGCCAGTGTTCCCAATAACGTTGGCGTGGAACGGGCTGCCGTCATATGTAGGTTAACGCAAGCAACCGCATCCGCCTTGATGGCAGAATCGAAATTGAAGAGGTTAATTAGCTGTGGAACAACATCTTCTGTTAGGGTTGGAATGATGTGGGGGACAAACTTACCCCGCTGGTCATTCTCTGATAACTGCACATAGGCCTGCCACTCTGGCGTTTCTTTGCCCGTATCATGCGCAATCACAGCCACCAGCAGCGCCTGCTGCTCCCGTTCAGTTAGCCCATAATGTGCCTTGTCAGCGAGTATTGGCAGCAAGGTGCATAACGCATTCAATTCAATATCCGTGTGCTGGAATAGACTCTGCATAAAGGCACCGCGTTTGCCCCACTTATTTTTCCAGCCACGTGAGATCATCCATTCAATAGCTTTCTGGCGCACTGTATCAAGATTCATAAGAATCCTCCATAGCAGCTTGTTGGCTTTGAGCAATGGCCCGCAAGTTCTACTTGACGGGTTCCATCCTCCGTGGTAGCATCCTTCTCAAACTCAGACTATTGAATTATCGAACTTGCCACATGATTTTAGACCAACCGTAACTCGAAAAAAGTGCTGTATTTAGTGTTTCGTTATAATGCTTCATTCCTATAATAATTGTATTTATATGGGTATAACATATCATGGATTTCGTGCCTTGTCAAGACTTGTAAGAAAACTGAGTGTCATCGGTTTCGATTCACATAAGAGAATACTGAAACATAATAATTGTCTTTACAGGTAAATTTTCGATCCGATTGAGGATACTAATCTCCCCCAACCCCCTTCCTCGCAGGAGAGGGGTTGGGGGAGAGGTCAACCAGCGGGCAGATTCACACCGTAATTCCCCACCATCACCCCCGCCTCCTCCGCCAACTCCCTTCTCAACCACTCCGGCGCCAGGCAGACACAATCCTTGCCCCACCCGCGAATCCAATTAAGCATCTCCTGCGGCTCCGCGATCCGCGCGCGCCACAGCAGATACCCGTCCGCCTGCTCCTCGATCTGCTGCGACGGGTGCCATCGGGTCTCGCGCACGCGCAGGGCCACGCGGGGGTGGAAGCGCAGCGTCACCTCCACCGGCGGGTCGTCGCTGTACCAGATGCCCCAGGCGTCCCGCAGCAGCGTGCCGGGGTCGAAATCGGCCGGGATCTCGTAGCGATCGTGGGTGATGGCCGCGGCGCGGATGCGCTCGATCTTCAAGGTGCGCAGCGCGGGCGGCAGGGTCGCGCCCGGGTCGGCCGCCTCGCGCCAGCCGATGGCGTGCGCGGTCTGGCCCACGGCATACGGCTCGATGAAATAGGGCGAGAAGAGATAGTCGCTGATCTTGCCGTCCGCCTTCTGATGGCTGAGCTGCACCTTCCGCCCCGCCGACCACGCCTCGGTCAGCGTTTCCAGCACCTTCAGGTAGACCGGGTCGCGGTAGCTGGCCGCCTCGTCCATCACATCGGCCGAGCGCAGCAGGTGGGTGCTGACGTTCCTGTCCAGCCGTTGCAGCGCCACGCCCAGCTTGCGCAGCGCGGAAGCCGCGTGCGGGTTCTGCTTGTCGGTGCGCGTGGCCAGCAGCCGCGTCGCCAGGTGGATCGCCAGCACCTCGTGCAGGCTAAAGGAGGCGCGGGTCAGATCGGCATCCTTGTCCATCTTGAGCCGGTGCGTGCCATCCTCTTCCTCGTAGATGCCAGGCGGCAACTGGTCGTTGTCAAGGTACTTGGTGATGGTGGAGCGATTCACGTTCAGCCGCCGCGCGACCTCCGCGCGGGTCAGCCCTTCGGGGTGCGCCCACAGCAGCTTCTCGATCTGCAACAGGCGTTGGGCTTTGGTTTCGTCTCGGTTCATCCGCTTCCTCCAATGGAAACCGGAACACAATATTGGCTAATTCTACCACAACCACGTCCAGGATTCCGCAACAATTCGCATGTTCGTTCCAAATTTCACCCTCGAAACGGCCACAGCCGCCCCCGGTGATCCTCGCTGAGCAGATACCCCCGCTCCTCCAGCGCCGGCAGCGCCCGCGTCACGCTGGAACGGGGCACGTCGAGCTGCCGCGCGATCTCGGCCGGCCGGACGCCGGGATGCTGCTGCACGTAGTCGTTGATCTGCTGCACACGCTCATGATCGGTTTGCCTGCCCATGGTGGCCTCCTGTAAGTGAAGTCTGATCTTGGCTTCAGCTTACAGGAGGCCTGTTGCCGGTACGGCAACACCGGGCGACTGATTTTGAGAAATGATCGACGGCTTCGCGTTGCTGCGCGAAAAGCGATCCTGGTCCCATGTCCGGCGCAGCTTTTTCAGCCCGCGACAGCGCAGCAGGTAGACGGCGCCCACCGATGCGCCCAGGTGGGCCGCGATCTCGTCGGCACGCCACTGCTCCAGGTACCACAGTCGGACAACTGCAGCCTGCCGGACCGGAAGCCCTGCAATCGCAGCGAGCAGGGCATCGCGTGCCAGCAGCCGCGCTTGCCACGCTGTCGTCTGCTCGTCGAGCACCAGGTCGGCCAGGGTGTCATCCGCGCCCCGCGCCACCGCGCGGTCCAGCGAGATTTCCGTGATGCCCTCTGCGCGGCGCTGGCGGCGCCGCGCCGCGTTCTGCAGCCGGTTCACCAATGCGCGCGCCGCCCAGCGGTCGAAGGGGACATCGAAGGGATAGGGATTGGTCTGCAACCAGCGCCACAGGTCGGCGCAGGTGGTCGCCGCGGTCTCACGCGCCTCCCCGGCGGCCCAGGCCTCGCGGCCAACCGGACCCAGCCAGCGATAGGCCATGCGCTCCAGCCGGTCGAGCACCGGCGCCCACGCGTCCGTCTCACCGGCGGCCAGCCGCGCCACCCGGTCGGCCTCGGCCTGGAGCACGGGCAGCACCTGCCTGGCATAGTCCAATAACGCCATCTGCGCCCCGTCAGGCCCGCCGCTGTTGTGCGTGCGCGCGGCCCTGAAGCGTCCCGTGGCCACGTTGGTGATCAGGACCTCCGCCAGGCGATCGGCCCAGGGATCCGCTGGCTGCATCTCGGGGGCGAGCCGTGCCGGTCCGGCCAGCGCAGCCCTGCTCAGGGCCAGCGCCTGCCCAGGCGCCAATGGCTGCTCGGCGGTATGGGGGTCTGCTTGCGCCTTCATCGCTCCTCCTGCAAACTCAGGCCTCATCTTGGCCCTACTTTACAGGAGGCATGTTGCCGGTACGGCAACACCACTGGCGAATTCAGCCCATTAAATCAAACTGCCGCGCCGGCGCCCCGCCGCGCGGCCCCAGCGGCTATGTCCATCGAACATCGAACATCGAACATCGAACATCGTCCATCGAACATCGAACATCAATCCGGCGCCCAGCCCCTCCAGCCAGGCGCCGGTGAACACCACGATCAGGACCAGGCCCGCGCTCTTACGAACAGTGCACAGATCCCAGGGAGACCTGGCCGGCGCGAACCTCTGGGAGAGGCGCGCGCCAACCAGAAAGGGGGTCTCCCGAGGCCGGCGCTCTGCTCCCCAGCGACCACCGGCCCCATCGAGGCAAGACCGCAAGAGGTTGCCCCCTTGCTTGGTATGTTGTGGGCGCGTTGGCAGGTGTTCCTTACACTGGGGCGCGAAATTCAGCGAAACTGGGGGCAGGGGTCAGGAGTCCAGGGGCAGGCGATCGGGTTACGCTATCTCCGCGGCGGCCGGCAGCGTGAAGGTGAACGTGCTGCCCGCGCCGGGCGCGCTGGTTGCGGTGATGTCGCCACCGTGGGCGCGGATCAATTGGCGGGCGATGGCCAGGCCCAACCCCGCGCCGCCGGTCTGCCGCGCGCGGGCGCGGTCGGCGCGGTAGAAGCGGTCGAAGATGTGGGGCAGGTGCTCGGCCGCGATGCCCGCGCCGGTGTCGCGCACCGAGACGGCCACCTGGCCGGGCCAGGTTTCGGCCGTGACGATAATGCGGCCGCCCGCGGGGGTGTAGGCGAAGGCGTTGGCCAGCAGGTTGCGCAGCACCTGGCCCACCCGCTCGGGGTCGGCGTCCACGGGGGGCAGGCCGGGGGGCAGCGCCACGTCCAGCGCCAGGCCCCTGGCGTCGGCCTGGGGGCGGAACATGGCGGCCGCCTGCTCGATGACGGCCGGCAGCGCCACGGGCTGGCGCAGCAGGGTCAACTGCCCGGCCTCGGCCTGGGCCAGCTCTTGCAGGTCGGCCACCAGCCGGTTCAGCAGCATGGTCTCTTCGTACAGGTTGTCCACCAGCGCTGCGTCGGGGGCCAGCAGACCATCGCGGGCCGCTTCCAGGTAGCCGCGCAGGTTGGTGAGGGGGGTGCGCAGCTCGTGGGCCACGTCGCTGACCATGTTGCGGCGCAACTGCTCCTGCTGGGCCAGGCTGCCGGCCAGGGCGTTGAACGCGTGGGCCAACTGGCCGATCTCGTCCTCCGACTCGATGGCCACACGCACCGTGCGATCCCCCCGCTCCATGCGCCGCGCGGCCTCGGTCAGCCGCTCCACGGGGCGCAGGATGCGGCCGGACACGGCAAAGGTGACGATGACCGCGGCCAGGGCGGCCAGCAGCGCGCCGTAGAGCAGGGAGCGGTTGACGTTGGCCAGAAACAGCAGCGCGGCCGGGCTGGTCCCGGTCACCGGGTTGATGTAGAGGCTGCCCACCGCGACGCCATCGGCCCGGATGATGGCCAGGGGCTGGGGCCAGGTGACATCCACCGATTTGCCCAGCAGCTTGCGCTCTGAGTCGGCCACGATCTTGCCCGCAGTGTCCGCGATGACGATGCGCTCGCCGCTGGCCTGGCCCAGGCTCTCGATCTCCGGCTGAACCTGCTCCCAGCTCCGGGTTTGGTCGTAGGCGCGCGCCAGCACGAAGCCCAGGCGCCGATCCTCCATCATGCCGCGACGCTCAACGTAGCGCTGAAACTCGCCCACCGTCCGCCGGCTGGCGACGACCGCGGTGGCGCCCACCGCGATCACTACGACCAGGATAGTGGCCAGCAGCAGGCGGACGCGCAGGCTAGTTCTCATGCTCCCCCTCGAACCGATAGCCGACGCCGGGCACGGTGACGATGTAGCGGGGCTGGGCCGCGGCCGGCTCGATCTTGCGCCGCAGGTTCATCACGTGGACGTCAATGGTGCGCTCGACCCCTTCGTAGTCGTAGCCGAAGACCCGGTCCAGCAGCTCTGCGCGAGAGAAGGCGCGACCCGGCTCGCGGATCAGCGCCTCCAGCAGGCGGAACTCGGTGGGGGTCAGGGCCGCCGGCCGGCCAGCGACGCGGGCCTCGTGGCGCACGAAGCTGACCACGACATCGCCGAACTGCACATCCTCCGGCGGCGGTGTTTCCGGGGTCGCTCGGCGCAGCACCGCGCGGACGCGCGCCACCAGCTCACGCGGGTTGAACGGCTTGGTGACATAGTCGTCCGCGCCGATGTCCAGCCCGCGCAGCTTGTCGTCGTCGGCCGCGCGAGCGGTCAGCATGATGATGGGCACGCGCGACTCCGCGCGGAGCAGCCGGCAAACGTCAGCGCCGTCCAGCTCCGGCAGCATCAGGTCCAGCACGACCAGGTCGGGCAGCTTATGCCGCGCCAGGTCCAGCGCCTGCCGGCCGTCGTACGCGGCCAGCACGCTGTAGCCGTCCCGCTTCAGGTAGAGCGTGACCAGGTCTACGATCTTTTTGTCGTCGTCAACGACCAGGATAGTGCGGTTCATGGGTTCTGGAATCTCGCATCTGGAGTGTCGAATCTGGAATGTCGAATCTGGAATCTACTCGTAGCGCAGGGCGTCAATCGGGTTGAGCCGCGCGGCGCGGTTGGCAGGGTAAAACCCAAAGAAGATGCCGATGCCCAGCGACACGGCCAGCGCCAGGGCCACGCTCTGCCCGGTGACCAGCGCGCCCCCTTCGCCCAGCAGCGGCGAGATGAGCTGCGCGCCGCCGAACCCGACCCCGACCCCGATCGCGCCGCCCAGCACGCTGAGCACCACGGCCTCGGCCAGGAACTGGATCAGGATGTCGCCCCGCCGGGCGCCCACGGCCTTGCGCAGGCCGATCTCGCGCGTGCGCTCGGTGACGCTGACCAGCATGATGTTCATGATGCCGATGCCGCCCACCAGCAGCGAGATGGCCGCGATGCTGCCCAACAGGACGGTAAACGTACCGGTGGCCTCATTCACCATGTCCATGATCTCCGCCTGGTTCTGCACCATGAAATCATCTTCCACGCCGGGCTCCAGGCCGCGCCGCGCGCGCAGGATGGCCCGCACCTGCGCCTGCGCCAGGCCCATCGCCTCGGCCGAACGCACCTGCAGGTTGATGGTGTCCACCGAGGTCGTGCCCGCGCCGCCCAGCTTCACCTGTGCGGTGCGCAGCGGCAGGAAAATGACGCTATCCTCGCCGAAAAAGCTGCTGGTCCCCTTGGCTTTCAGCACGCCCACAACGGTGTAATTCTGGCGGTTGATACGGATGGTTTCCCCCAGCGGGTTGACGGACTTGCTGCCGAAAAGGTCCTCGACCACGGTCACGCCCAGGACAGCCACCATCGCCAGCTTCTCGCTATCTTCCGCCGTGATGAAACGGCCCCGGCTCACGCTCCAGTTGCGCACAGCCGCGTACTCAGGGGTGACGCCGGTGATGTTGGCGTAGGCCGCGACGCCGCTGTAGGACAAGCCGCCCGCGTTGGCGCTGTACTCCGGCGCGCTCAACGCGACGGCGCTTGCCAGCCCGCGGATCGCGTCGACGTCCGCGTTGGTCAGTTTGCGCGAGCTCTGCTGCAAGCCCTGGCTCGAGAACCCGAACGATTCCGCGGCCGACACCATCAGCAGGTTGGAGCCCAGCGACTCGAACTGGCTGACAACCTGGGCCTGGGCGCCCTGGCCCACGGCCACCAGCGCGATGACCGCGGCCACGCCGATGACGATGCCCAGCATGGTGAGGATGGACCGCATCTTGTGCGCCACCAACGATTGCGCGGCCACGCGGAGAACCATGATCCATTTGCGCATGGCGTCAGCTCCTCCTTCACGGCCCCCGGGGCGGCCGGCTGCTCCGCATGAAGCCGAAGCCGAACATGTCATCGCCCTCCGACAGCGTCACGATCACCTGGTCCCCCTCGTTCAACCCGCGCAGCACCTGCGTGTATGTACCGTCGCTCAGCCCCACCTCCACCGGCACCGTCTCTGCCGCACCCGCCGGATCCACCGTGTTCGGCACCTGCACCTGGTACATCCCACCCACCTTCTGCAGCGCCAACGCCGGCACCAGCAGCGCATCCGTCACCTGCCCCGTCTGCACCGCCACGTTCGCGGTCAGCCCCACCAGCAGCGGCAGCCCCGCCGTGTCCGCCAGCGCCACCGGCACCTGGTACACCGTCACACCCCCTTGCAGTTTCCCCTGCAGCGGCACGCTCTCCACCACGCCCGCCAGCGCCTGCCCCGGCAACGCGTCGAACGTCACCTCCGCCGTCTGCCCCGCCGCCACCCGCCGGATCGTCGTCTCGTCCACCGATGCCACCACCCGCAGCCGGCCCAGGTCCGCGATGGTCGCAATGTTGGTGTTCGCCGTCACCCCATCGCCGGCCGCCACGGGCACCTCCAACACTGTGCCCGCAAACGGCGCCCGCAGCGTCGCACCCGTCAGCGCCGCCTCCGCATCCGCCACCGCCAGCCGCTTCCGCGCCACGTCCGTCTGCGCCGCCGCCAGCGTCGCCGCCTCCGGCCCCGCATCCAGCTTCGCCCGCGCCTCCCGCGCCGCCAACAACGCCACCTCCGCATCCCTGACATCGAGCCGCGCCCGCGCCAGCTTCAGGCCCGCGCTGCTCGTCGGATCGTTCGCGGCCTGCGCGTCGCGCAGGGCCGCCTGGGCGTCCGCCAGCGTGCGCTCGGCCTTGCGCACCTGCATCTGCGCCCTCAGCGCGGCGACCTGCGCCTGCGTCTCGGCCGTGATGCGCGCGTCGGCCGCGTCCAGCATCTCGTTGAAGGCCACCAGCAAACGGTCTTGATGGTAGACATCGCTGTAGGTTTCGCGGGCCAGCCGCGCGTGTTCCGCGGCGGCCGTCGCTTCCACGTCCTTCAGCCTCGCCAGTTGCTCCGCGGCCGCGGCGTTGTCCTGCTGGGCCAGCAGATCGGCCCGGGCCTGCGCCAGCGCCACCTGGGCGTCAGCGGCCGCGACGCGCAGCGCGGCGATGTCGGGCTGCAGCAGGTCAGCCAGGGTGTTTTGGGCCTGTTGCACTTGCAGCTCGGCCCGGGCGATCGCCAGGTCAGCCCTGGCAATGTCCAGCGCGGTGGTCGGGGTTGCCAGATCGGCCAGCTTCTTCTCGGCCGCCTGCAGGTCGCTGCGGGCCTGATCCAACGCCTGTTGAGAGGGCGCGGGATCCACCGCTGCCAACACCTGGCCCGCGGTCACGGTGTTGCCGGGCTGGATGTCAAGGGTCAGCAAGGGCGCCGTGCCGCTCAGCCGTGCGAAGGTCAGGTCGGCGCTTTGCACCGCGGCCAGCTCGCCCACCACGGTGACGGCCGAACGGAGGTCGCCCCGCGTCACGGTGACGATCTGTGTGTAAGTGCCGGTCGCCGTGTCGCCCGCCGCGCCGCCCCGGCTGCGATACAGCCAGTACCCGCCGCCGGCCAATGCCCCGACCAGGAGGAGCGCCCCGAAGAACCGCAAGACGCGCGTCATGTCCCCTCTCCTCTCATGGGCCTACCACGCGGCGGCGTTCTCCCCGCATGGAACCGAAGCCGAACATGTCATCGCCCTCCGACAGCGTCACGATCACCTGGTTGCCCTCGTTCAACCCGCGCAGCACCTGCGTGTATGTACCGTCGCTCAGCCCCACCTCCACCGGCACCGTCTCTGCCGCACCCGCCGGATCCACCGTGTTCGGCACCTGCACCTGGTACATCCCACCCACCTTCTGCAGCGCCAACGCCGGCACCAGCAGCGCATCCGTCACCTGCCCCGTCTGCACCGCCACGTTCGCGGTCAGCCCCACCAGCAGCGGCAGCCCCGCCGTGTCCGCCAGCGCCACCGGCACCTGGTACACCGTCACACCCCCTTGCAGTTTCCCCTGCAGCGGCACGCTCTCCACCACGCCCGCCAGCGCCTGCCCCGGCAACGCGTCGAACGTCACCTCCGCCGTCTGCCCCGCCGCCACCCGCCGGATCGTCGTCTCGTCCACCGATGCCACCACCCGCAGCCGGCCCAGGTCCGCGATGGTCGCAATGTTGGTGTTCGCCGTCACCCCATCGCCGGCCGCCACGGGCACCTCCAACACTGTGCCCGCAAACGGCGCCCGCAGCGTCGCACCCGTCAGCGCCGCCTCCGCATCCGCCACCGCCAGCCGCTTCCGCGCCACGTCCGTCTGCGCCGCCGCCAGCGTCGCCGCCTCCGGCCCCGCATCCAGCTTCGCCCGCGCCTCCCGCGCCGCCAACAACGCCACCTCCGCATCCTTCACAGCCAACTCCGCCCTGGCAAGCGCCAACGCCGTGCTGGTCGAAAGGGCCGTGCCACCGGCAGGAGCAGTCGCGGCCCGGGCATCGCGCAAAGCCGCCTGGGCGTCGGCCAGGGCGGTCTGCGATTTCGCCACCTCGGCCGCGGCGGCTGCCAGCGCCAGCCGCCGCTCAGCCTGGACGCGCGCCAGGTCGGCCTGGGCATCGCCCAGGGCAACCCGCTCGTCGGCCAGTTCCTGCACCTGCTCAGCGTTGGCCTCGCCCGCGGCCACCAGGGCGCCGAGCTCAGCGACGCGGCGCTGATGCCAGTTGACGGCATACCCCAGGTCACGCTCGCTCCTGGCCAGGCTGTCGTGCTCGGCCAGGGTCTGCTGGAGCTGGGCCAAGGCCAGGTTGTCCAGCGCGGTGCGCACCGTTTCCTGCAGGTCGCTCAGATCAGGCGCGCGCAAGTCGGCCAGGTCGGCCTGCGCCTGGGCCCGATCATGTTCGGCCTTGGCGACCATCTGGTCGGCCTGGGCAATGGCGAGCGAAGTGGCCGGGGTTTGGAGCTCCGCCAGTTGTTGTTCCGCCTCCTGCAAGTCGTTGCGCGCCTGATCCAACGTCTGTTGGTAGGGCGTCGGGTCAATGGTCGCCAGCACGTCACCGGCCTGGACGCTGTCACCGGGCGCGATGGACAGCGTGAGCAACTCGGCCAGGCCCTTTGCGTGCTCAAAGACCACGGTAGCGCTCTGCACCGCGGCCAACTCGCCGACCACGGTGATCGCCGACTTGAGGTCGCCGCGTTCCACGGTGACGATCTGCGTGTAAACGGCGCCGGCCGTCGCGGCCGTGCTGCGGTTACGTAGATACCAATAGCCGGCCCCGGCCAGCGCCAGCACGAGCACAAGGCCCAGGATACGCAAAAGCCATTTCATGGTCGTCACTCACGGCACAGGGGTTGCGCCGGGCAGGCCGCCCATCGGTCGGCCCATGCCGAACCGGCCCGCGGGCGCCACCTGCA
The DNA here is from genome assembly GCA_964551735.1 of uncultured Anaerolineales bacterium. Lineage (GTDB taxonomy): Bacteria > Chloroflexota > Anaerolineae > CG2-30-64-16 > CG2-30-64-16 > DAOUAT01. The sequence goes on along the minus strand of CAZKEF010000039.1, from coordinate 27,270 downwards.
CCGAGCGCGCGGTGACCGTGCCATCGGCCGCAGTGCTGCCCGAGATGAGCACCGTCTCGCCGGCGGCCAGGTCGGCCAGCGATACCGATGCCTGCTTCTCGATCAGGGTGGTGTCGGTCACCTTCACCTGGATCTGCTTGCCGTTGTTATCGCTGATCACCATCGCGCCGTCGCCGATCTCCTTGATCTGACCGAACAGCGCGCCGCCCAGGGTTTGGCCTTCCCCTTGACCAGCGCCGGACGGCAGCTCGCCAACCACAATGCTGCCGGCGCCACCGGGAAACGCGCCACCCCGCCCGCGAGCGGCAGCAAAACTGGCCTGTAGCTGGCTCTTGCCGTAGAGCGTGCCGCCATAGAAACTGCCGCCGGCAACCGCCAGCAACACCACGATAGTAACGATGATTTTGACGGTGCGATTCATCCTTGACGTCCCTCTGTTGGCATGTCGCTCACAATCAGGCCATCCTGCAAGCGGATGGTGCGGCGGGTATACGCTGCGATATCCGGCTCATGGGTGACAAAGACGATGGTGATGCCCCTGGATTGATTGAGTTCCAGGAAGATCTGCATGACCTCAGCGCCGGATTTCGAGTCGAGGTTGCCGGTTGGCTCGTCGGCCAGGATCAGCGCGGGGTTATTGACCAGCGCGCGGGCGATGGCCACCCGCTGCTGCTGGCCGCCGGAGAGCTCGTTGGGCTTGTGGCGCATGCGATCGCTGAGGCCGACGCTTGCCAGCGCGGCCTCGCAGCGCGGTCGCCCGTTGCTGACGCCCGCGTAGATCAGCGGCAGCTCCACGTTAGCCAGGGCGCTGGTGCGCGGCAGCAGGTTGAAAGTCTGGAAGACGAACCCGATCTTGCGGTTGCGGATATCGGCCAGGCGGCGGTCATTCATCTTGCCCACATCCTGGCCTTCCAGCAGGTAGACGCCGCTGGTGGGCACATCCAGCGCGCCGATGATGTTCATCAGGGTCGACTTGCCGGAACCGGACGCGCCCATGATGGCGACCATCTCGCCGGGGTAGACCCGAAGTGAGACGCCGCGCAGGGCGTGCACCTCGACATCACCCATGCGGTAAACCCTGGTGACGTCCCTGAGATCGATCAGCGGCTGGCGATCTTCCACGATGCTCCCTAAACATTCAAAGGGGGGACAAAAGCGTGGCTTTCGTCCCCCCCCCGCACACATCAGGCGAGCGTGCTTAGCTTCCGATACCGTAAGGGCGGCATAGCGCCACCTTTACGATGATGTGCCAGGCGTAGTTGTCGGGGCCACCGGCGCAAAGCCGCGCATGCCACCGCCCCGCATACCGCCGTGCCCGCGTGATCCGAAACCGAAGTCGAAGCCCCGGCCCTTACCCACGAAGCCCTTATCCAGCCCCTGCAGAAGCCAGTCCGCGTGCTCCTGGGTGATCTTCCCATCCTCTACGGCCTGGGCGATGGCATCTTTCATGGCTTGCACCCGGGCCGCGTTGGCCGCTTCCTGCACCGCGGCCAGGTCAACACCCTGAGCCTCGGCGATCTCCGCCAGCGTCTTGCCGCTGTGCAGTTCCTCAAACAGTTGTGTGGGGGTCAGGTTCAGCGCCTCGGCGATGGCGTCGAAGTTCTGGAATGATCCGCCGCGGCCGCCAAAACCGAACCAACGCCCGCCAAGCCACGGCGCAGTCTTTTCGGTCCCCTGCGTCGCGTCGGGTGTAGTGGGGGTATCGGTCTGCGCCAGCGCTGTGCTCACGCCAAACACCCCAAGCCCAATAACGGCGATGAGCGCCAAGACGCCCACCACGGTTGCCAACTTCTTGATTGACATTGTTATCTCGTCACCTCCATTTTCAATGCTGCTCGCTCGTGCGAGCGCGCCCGCCTGTTGTCTTCACTGTAGCAAACCGTTGTAAAGGTACGATAAAGCAGGCGTTGGCTTTTCGTTAGTGTAGCAGGAGGCTGTCAAGATTCAGTAAAGACCGGATAAAGGACCCGTTGCGATCCGTCACGGCAGGCTGTCCCGGAACCCCTGGATCAACTGCGCCTTCTCGTCCGCGCTCAGCCGGGCCTCAGGATGCAGCGGCAGATAGAAAGAGGGCGGCATGCGGCCCTCCTCGATCTCCCGGATGATCTTCTGGGCGCGCTGGCTGGTGCGGCTCCAGTCGGAGAAGTTCATCTCATCCCGGCCTTCGGTCACATCCCGCGCCACCAGCCACGACACGGGCGCGATGTTGCTGTACCACGGCCAGACGGTTTCGTTGCTGTGACAGTCGAAGCAGGCGCGCTGGGCCAGGCCGCGGGTCTGGGGTGAATCCCAGGGCAGTTCGTCGGCCACGGGCGGGTTGGTGTGATCGCGGCCAAAGGGGACGAGCTGGATCAGGCCGAAGAGCACCAGGACTACAAGCAAAGCAATACTCAAACCTTTCCTTAGCATATTCACGCTCCTTTCTCGCCGGACGATTATAGCACCATCCCCGAAACCGGGAAATTCCACAGAAACAGCGAATTAGGGGCTTGACACACTTCGTTGCTCGTGCTATGCTGGTCTATACCATTCTTGACCAGTCAGCACGACGAGGAAGACGATGCGACTGCACCGCGAGGCGCCCGATCCCCTTTATATCCAGCTCAAAGACTCACTGGTGGCTGACATCCGGTCGGGCCGCTACACGGCGCACCAACGCCTGCCTTCTGAGCGGGAGCTTGCCGATCGTTTCCAGGTCAGCCGGATGACCGCGCGGCAGGCGCTCCTGCAACTGGCGCGCGATGGCGTGATCTACACACGGGTGGGCAAAGGCACATTCGTGGCCGAGCCCAAGATCGATCAGCAGTTGCGCGCGCTCACCGGCTTCACTCAGGATGTGCGGGCGCGCGGGGGACGTCCCGGCAGCCGGGTGCTGGAGGCACGGGCCATACCGGCGATGCCGGAGGTCGCGGCGGCGTTGCGTGTTGCGCCTGGCGCCGAAGTCATCAGGTTGGCTCGCCTGCGCCTGGCCGACGGCCTCCCCCTGGCCATCGAGACCGCTTACCTGCCCTTCAGCCTCTGCCCGAACCTGCTGCAGCACGACTTCTCCACCGCCTCACTCTACCACGTGTTGGAGGACGAATACGCCATGACCCTGGTTGGGGCCCAGCAGACCATCGAAGCCGCGCTGGCCGAGCCGCGCGAGCTGGAGCTGCTGGAGCTGACCCCGCCCGCGGCCGTGCTCCGCATCCAGCGCCTGACCTTCACGAGCGACGGCGTGCCGGTCGAGTTCGTGCAGTCCGCCTACCGGGGCGACCGTTATAGGTTTCGCTCGGCGCTGCAAGCTGGGACCGGGAGGCCGCTATGAGCGTGCGCACAGGGCTCCAGGTGTTCTTCAGCGATCGGCGCGACCTGTTGGCAGGCCGGCGGGTCGGGCTGATCACGCATCCGGCCGCGGTGCTGCCGGATCTGACCTCGTCGCTGGACGCGCTGCTTGCGGCCGGGGTGCGGGTGACCGCGCTGTTCGGTATGGAGCACGGCTTCGCCGGCGCGGCGGCTGACGGGGCCGCGGTGGGGCACGCCAGGGATGCCCGCACGAGACTGCCGGTATTCAGCCTCTACGGCGCAACTCGGGAACCCACGGCTGAGATGCTGGCAGAAGTGGACGTGTTGCTCTTCGATGTGCAAGACGTGGGAGTGCGTTTCTACACCTTTATCAGCACGTTGTACTACATACTGCGTACTGCATGTCAGCACGGCGTCTCCGTGATCGTCTTAGATCGCCCCAACCCGATCAATGGGCTGGCGGTGGAGGGGCCGTCCGTCGCGCCGGGCTACGAGTCGTTCGTGGGCATCGTGCCCATGCCGATCCGCCACGGCATGACCGTCGGCGAGCTAGCGCGCTACCTGAACGCTGAGCACCGCCTGGGCGCCGAGCTGACGGTCATCGACATGCGTGGCTGGCGCCGGGCGATGTGGTTCGACGAGACCGGGCTGCCGTGGGTGACGACCTCGCCGGCCATCCCGCACCTGTCCACGGCCACGGTCTATCCGGGCACGTGTTTCCTCGAGGGAACCAACCTCTCCGAAGGCCGGGGCACCGCGCTGCCCTTCGAGGTGGCCGGCGCGCCGTGGCTGGACGGCTATACGTTAGCTGAGGCGTTGAATCGGTTGGCATTGCCAGGCGTCCGCTTCCGGCCGGCTCATTTCGAGCCGTCGGCCAGCAAGCACGCTGGGGCCATGTGCCAGGGGGTCCAGATCCACGTGACGGATCGCGATGCGTTGCGACCGGTGGAGGCCGGGTTGCACGTAGTGGCCGCGTGCCAGGCCCAGGCTCCTGAGCGTTTCGCGTTCCTGTCCACCAGTTGGGAGGGCCGGCCGCCGCACTTCGACCTGCTGGCAGGGGACGCTGCGCTCCGAGAAGGGTTGGCCGCGGGCGCGCCGGTGGCGGAATTGACGGCCCATTGGCCGGCGGTCGTTGCTGCGTTTGAGCGGCAGCGGCAGCCTTACCTGTTGTACCCATGAACCCATTGACGATCCGACCCTACCGCGGGACCGACGAGGCCGCGCTGCTGGCGTTATGGAACGCCACGCTGACCCACGATCGCATCACCCCCGCGACATTTGGCACCAGGGTGCTGCTCGACCCAAACCTCAGCCCCGAGGGGTTGCTGCTGGCCGAGGACGGGGCCGGACTGGCAGGCTTCGTGCTCTCGCTGACGCGGCGGGTGCCGCTGTATGGCCAGGGCCTGGAACCGGAACTCGGTTGGATCACCGCCTTCGGGGTCGCGCCTGGGCGGCGGCGGCAGGGGATCGGCACGGCGCTGTTCGATGCGGCGTTGGATCGCCTCGCCGGGTTGGGCCGGCGGCGGGTGCTGATCTCGCCCTACACGCCCAACTATTTCATCCCCGGCGTTGACGTGGATGCCTACGGCGAGGCGCTGGCGTTCCTGCAAACACGGGGGTGGCAGACCACATCAACACCGATCTCGATGCGCGCCGAGCTAACGGGCTTCCGCACACCGCCCGACGTGGCCGAGCTGGCCGAGGTGCTGGCCGCTGAGGGGATCGCCGTGCGGCCGGTGACTTCGGCCGACCTGCCGGAGCTGATGCCTTTCATCCAGGGCCACTTCGGCTGGGACTGGCTGCGGTTCGCGCAGGAGTACCTGGCGATCCTGTTCGGCCCCGGCGCGGACGACATCGTCTTCCTGGTGGCGACGCAACAGGGGCGCATTGTCGGCTACTGCCAGCAGCGGCGGGAACGCTTCGGCCCATTCGGCGTGCTGCCGGCGCTGCGGCGCAAGGGGATCGGCCGGGTACTGCTGTTCCATTGCCTGGAACTGGCGCTGGCGCACGGTTTCCACTGCGCCTGGTTCTTGTGGACGGGCCAGGACGCGGCCCGGCTCTATCGACTGGCCGGTTTTCAGCAGGTCCGGCGGTTTGCTGTGATGGAGCACGAGTTACCGTGAGCAATACGCCTTTGGCGGCGGATCACTTGATGGTCATCGCTGCGCACGCGGGGGACGCGGAGAACATGGCCGGCGCGGTGGTGCTGAAGCATACGCGCGCGGGGCACCGGGCGACCGTGGTGCACATGACGCTGGGCGAAGCGGGGCATCCCACGCTGGCCCCCGAGATCTACGCCGAGCAGCGACGCCGCGAGATCGCCGCATCTGCGGGGCTTATGGGGGCCGAATTCGTCGCCCTGCCCTACCGGGACGGCGAGCTGCCGGCGGCCGAGGAGGTCAAGTTCGCGGTGTGCGACCTGATCCGCCAACAGCAGCCGTCCGTCATCCTGACCCACTGGCGCGGGAGCATGCACAAGGATCACACCGCAACCTATGACATCGTGCGCGATGCCATCTTCTACGCGGCGCTGCCCGCGATCCGGCGCGACCGGCCCGCGCACCGCGTGCGGGCCCTGTATTTCCCGGAAAACTGGGAGGACATGGACGGCTGGCGGGCCGACTTGTACGTGGACGTGAGCGATGTCTGGGACGGTTACCTGGCGGTGCTGCGCTCGCACGAACTGATGCGGGGCGGCATCTCCAGCTTCCGCTACCTGGATTACTACGACGCACTGGGCACGATGCGCGGCTGCCTGGGCGGGTTTCGCAAGGCGGTCGCATTGATGGCGCCGACCGGATCCTGGGTGCAGCGGTCGGGTTATCTGCCCGGCTTTGCCCCGGCGACCAGTTAACGCTGAAAGGAGGTCCGAACGGAACACCCGCACGAAAGCGAACGCACACCCTTGTCCCTGCAACATCTGAGACCAAGAAAGGAGAACGACTCAATGAAGCGCACGTTTGTCCTGATCACCATGCTGGTGATCGTCAGCCAGGTGGTGTTGGCCTGCGTGCCGGCCGCCGCCCCGACGCCGGCCGCTGCGCCGGCCGAACCGCAGGCCGCTGCGCCCGCGCCCGAAGCCAAGCCGGTCACCATCACCTTCTACCAGCGCGGCTACACCGAAGGCGCGACCGACGCCGGCACGATGAACACCGATAAGGCCGTGCAGCAGTTCATAAAGAACAACCCCAACGTCACGGTGAACATCGTCGGCATCCCGTGGACCGCTGAAGGCGACACCAAGCTGGAAGCGGCCCTGGCCGCCGGCACCGACATCAATGTCTTCCGCGTGACCAGCCCCAACCTGCCGCGCTACGCCAAGCAGGGGGTGCTGTCCGAGATCTCGCCTTTCCTGACCGAAGAGGACAAGGCCGACTTCTATCCCAGCGGCTTCCAGGTCGCCACCGTGGACGGCAAGGTCTGGGCCTGGCCGTTGTGGGTGACGGCCATCTCGATCTTCGCCAACACCGACATCTTCAAGGAGCAGGGTGTAGAGCTGCCTTCGTTGGATGATCCCTGGACCTGGGACGAGTTCGTCGAGGCGGCCAAAAAGCTGACCTACACCAAGGCGGACGGCACACAGGTCTACGGCTTCTCCTCGTCCTCGAAGTGGGGCGCGGTCGAGTATTACCCGTTGATGTACCTTGACGGCGGCCGCATCCTCAGCGCGGACGGCAAGAAGTTCGTGCAGAACGAACCGGCTGGCCTCTCGGCCCTGCAAAAGATCGCCGACCTGGCGTTGGTCCACAAGGTTACACCCCCCGACTTCGGCACTGTGGATCAAGCCGGCGTACGCGCCCAGTTCAAGGATCGCAAGACGGTGGCCATGCTGATGAGCACCCCCGGCTTCGTTCCTGACCTGGAGAAGGAGAACTTCCCGTTGGCGGTCCTCCCGCCGCCGGTGGGCGACCTGGGCAAGACCGTCACCAACGGCGCGTTCGGCCTCTTTGCCGTGGTCAAGATAGACGACCAGGACAAGCTGAAGGCCGCGCACGAGCTGGCCAAGTATCTGACGGGCAGCCAGGTGGCCCAGGACGTGACGGGCTGGCAGCTGGCGCCCGGCCTGCGCCGCAGCAACACCGGCTACGCCACCAACGCCAACCGCGAGGTCATCGCCAAGCTGGTGGAATACGGCGTGTACGAAGCGCCGGTTGCGACCTCGGCCGAGATCGGCAGCCGCTACGGCGCTGCGCTCCAGGCCATTATCCTGGGCGTGCAGACGCCCAAGGAGGCCATGGATGAGATCGCGCCCGATTACCAGAAGGAATTGGACGCGTTGAGCCAATAGGGAACGGAAACCGGGGATCAGGGAGCGGCCACCAGCGACCCAACTCCCTGATCCCCGACCCCACCAAGAGGAGCCAGGCCCATGACCGCATCCCATCTGACGTCACTCAGTCCCCTGGGGCGCGCCGCGCGCTTCTGGAACCGCTACAAGTGGAGCTACTTCTTTATCGCGCCCAGCATGATCTTATTCTTCATCTTCATTGCATATCCTGTCTTGCAGGCCTTTCTGTTTGCCTTTCAGAAGGTGGATCTGCGGGGCGCCTCCTGGGTGGGCCTGAAGAACTTCACGGACTTAATGAACAGCAAGCTGTTCTGGGCCACCATGCAGCACACGGCGATCTACGCGTTCTTTGTCGTCGCTGCCTGGATCACCACCTCGTTGGGGGTCGCCGCGCTGATCCAGCCGCTTTCCAACCGCGCACAATCCCTTTTCCGGGGCGCATTCTACCTGCCCAATGTCACCTCCATTGTGGTCATCTCGCTGGTCTGGATCTGGATCTTCGAGCCGGAATACGGTTTCTTCAATTACCTGCTGCGCACCCTGGGCCTGGAGCGGGTGCTCTGGCTGCAAAACCCGGACATCGCGCTGTGGTCCATCGTGCTCAGCACGGTGCTGATCGTGCCCGGCAGCGGCGTGGTGCTCTATTCGGCCGCGATCGGCGCCATCCCGCCGGAGCTGTACGAGGCAGCCGAGGTCGAGGGCGCCAGCGCCTTCAGGAAATGGCTCAGCATCACCATCCCCCTGCTGCGGCCCACCACCCTGTACCTGATGGTCATCTACACCATCGCCGGCTTTCAGATCTTCGAGCGGGTTTACATCATGACCGGCGGCGGGCCCATCAACTCGACTATGACCATCGTCCAGTTGATCTTCCAGACCGCGTTCAGCGATTTCAACTATGGCCGGGCCAGCGCGCAGGCGTTGATCCTCTTCGCCATCATCGCCACCATCTCGTTCATCCAGTTCAAATGGTTGAGCACGGATATTGAGTATTGAGCAGCCCAGCCGGAGGGGTAGAAGATGACCATCAGCCAAGTCAGCCGCCCACCTGCGCTCATGCCTGTGCAAGACGGCGCCCCTTTCCTCCTGCGTCTGCGCCGGCGCCTGCCGCGGGCGCTCATCATCATTTTGCTGACCGCGGTTGCCATCGTCAGCCTGTTTCCGCTCTATTGGATGTTCAACACCGCGCTGACGCCCGCCAGCTCGACCGTGAAACTGCCGCCCGACCTGATCCCGCTCCCGCCCACCCTGGAAAACGTGCGTGAGATCATCCGCATCAGCGGCCGGGGCAAGCTGACGCTGTTGGGTGACACCTTCATCCAGATGCCGCGCCTGCTGCTCTGGTTCGTCAACACGGCGTTCATCGCGATCTTCTCCACGGCCGTGCATGTCCTGTTCGATGCCATGGCCGGTTACGCGTTCGCCAAGCGCAAGTTTCCCGGCTCCAACCTCTTCTTCTGGCTGATCCTGGCCGCGCTGATGATCCCCGGCCAGGTGACGCTGGTGCCGCTCTACCTGATGACCGCTAAGTTCAAGCTGATCAACAGCTTCACCGGCGTGATCCTGCCGGGCCTGGCGGACGTGATCGGCATCTTCCTGCTGAAGCAGTACATTCAGACTTTGCCCAGCGAGCTGATGGAGGCCGCGCGCATTGATGGCGCCAGCGAATGGGGCGCGTTCTGGCGCATCGTTCTGCCGCTGTCTGCGCCCGGCTTGGCGGTGACCGCAATCTTCGCGTTTCAACGCTATTGGAACAGCTTCCTGTGGCCCCTGGTCGTCATGCAGAGCCCGGACAAATTCACCCTGCAAGTCGGACTGTCGTATGTGAACACCAGCGAGTTCGGCACCAACTACGGCCTGCTGCTGGCCGGCGCGGCGCTGGCGGCGGTTCCTATGATCGTCTTTTTCTTCGCGTTCCAGCGCTACTTCATGCAGGGCCTGCGCATCGGCGCGGTGAAAGGGTAGGCGATGCCAGTCGTGTCGGGTGGCGGCCTGGTGCTTGAATTCGACGACCGTGGGCTGCTGAGGGCGATCCGTAGGGGCGGGTCTCGCGCCCGCCCGTGCGCCAAGGGCGGGCGTGAAACCCGCCCCTACACGCCGTGGCGCCTGGATCTGCGCGACCGGGCCGGCCGGTCGTGGGTGGTGACCGCGCATGATGCCCGCGCCTGTGAGGTTGTGGCCGTGGGCAAGGGGCTGCGGCTGACCTGGGGCGAAATTGATGCTGCGCCGGGCCTCGTCGTGCGCGCCGAGATCGCGCCACAAGCAGACGACCTGGCGTGCCGGCTGGCGGTGGAGGGGCTGCATCCCGATGCCGCCTTGTGGCAGGCTGATTACCCCGTGCTGCCGGGGCTGGGTGCATCTGGGCCGAGCGCGGAGCAACAACCCCCCAGCGCTGATTTACGGCTGCTGGCGCCCAAGGCCGGCGGCCAGGTTATCCACAACCTCGCGCGGGCGCGGCTGTCGGAGCTGGACGCGGACGCCGGCAGCTTCTCGTACCCGTGCGACCTGACCATGCAGTTCGTGGCCTGTTACCGCGAAGGCGATGACGGCTTGCTTGTGATGGCCCAGGATCCCGCTGGCTATTACAAGCGGTTCGCGCTGCACCGGGAGGAGGGCCGCGGGCTGACGCTGGCCGTGGCGCATTTCCCGGCCGGGATGCCGTTCGCTGGCGGGCGCTTCTCGCCGCCTTACCCGGTTGTCCTTTCGGCCTTCAGCGGCGACTGGACGGATGCGGCCGCGCAGTACCGCGCCTGGGCCATCTGCCAGCCCTGGTGCGCCCGCGGCCCCCTGCACGCCCGCCGTGACCTCCCCGCCTGGCTGCTGGCCAACGGCCTGTGGGTCTGGAACCGCGGGCCGTCACACGTCGTGCTGCCCGGTGCGCAGCGCCTCCACGAGGTGGTGGGGGCGCCAGTCGCACTGGACTGGTACTGGTGGCATCACACGCCCTACGACACCCACTTCCCCGACTACCTGCCCCCGCGCGAGGGCGGGGAGACCTTCCGGGGTGCGGTGAACGACCTCCATGCGGCCGGCCTGCGCGCCATCGTCTACATCAACGGCCGGCTATGGGGGACGCGCGCCCCAAGCTGGCCGGCGAAACAAGCCGAGCGGGCCGCCTGCAAGGCCGCGGACGGCGAGATCTACCGCGAGCTGTACTGCATCTTCGACCCCGCCGAAGCCGAGGTGACGCCCATGTGCCCGGCGGCCGATCTGTGGCAGTCCACCGTGGCGGAGCTGGTGCGCGACATCCTCGACTACGGCTTGGATGGCGTCTACCTGGATCAGATTGCCCACACCGAGCCGGAGCCCTGTCACGACCCCGCGCACGGCCACCCGGCGGGGGGCGGCACGCACTGGTGCGACGGCTACCGGGCGCTGATGCGACGGATCCGGGCCGCGGCGAGAGCGCACCCCGAGGCTATCCTGCCCACCGAAGGCGCGTGCGAGGCCTACCTCGACCTGTTCGACGCGTTCCTGGTGCTCGACAACTCCTACGAGCGCCTGGGGTTCTACAGCAAGCTCGATCTCAACTGGGAGGGCGTGCCCCTCTTCGCCGCGGTCTACCACGACTATGCCCTGCAGTTCGGCTCCTACGCCTCGCTGGCTGCGCCGCCCTACGATGACCTGTGGCCGCGGCCGGCCGGCCCGGTCCGCTCCCCCCGCTTCCGCGAACGTGATTTCGCGGATGCCTTCTACGCCGAGCTGGGCCGGGCTTTCGTGGCCGGCGCGCAGCCCATGGTGTCCAACGTGTACCTGGGCGAGCTGGACGACCCGGCCCTGAGCCCGCACTGGCGCTTCCTGCGGGAGCTGGTGCAGACCCGGCTGCACGCGGCACCCTTCCTGATCTACGGGACGTGGCGCCGGCCGCCCCGGCTGGACGTGCCGGATGTGCCGGTAGATTTCCTGGTGCGGGGCATCTACACGCCGCCGACCAGGGAGCATGTGGTCCAGCGCCGGCTGCCGGCAGTGCTGGCGTCTTTCTGGGCCGCGCCGGACGGCCGGCTGGGGCTGGCGCTGGCGAACATCAGCGCTGATGCACACCGAATCGCCTGGCGATCGGACGATGTCACCGGCGGGCAGCAAACATACTTGATCGACGGCCACGGCCGCGCGCCTCTGGGGCGTGTGGCTGGCGATGGGCTGGTTTTTGAGGGCGCTATCCCTGGCCGGTCAGTGCAGGTGATCGAAATCTCCGGGACGGGGTTACGCCGTCCTGAAACCCCTGGAAGGGACATGCCATGACCACGATCGCGACATCGCAACCCTCGCCCCGAACCGTGCTGGATGTGTTGCAGAAGCTCACGTCCAATTACCTGCTGCGTCGCCTGGCCAAGGCGCTGTTCACCATCTGGCTGGTGGCGTCCATCACCTTCTTCGTGATCCGCGCTATGCCAGGCAACGCGGTGGACATCCTCATCCAGGATCTAACCACCCAGGGCGTGTCGCCCGCGGACGCCGAGGCGCAGGCCGCGGCCATGATGGGGATTGACCTGGATCAGCCGATCATGGGCCAATATCTGGACTACCTGGGCAACGTCGCGCGCGGGGACCTGGGCACGTCGTACAAATCGGCCGGTATGTCGGTGACGGCGATGATCGCCCAGGTGCTGCCGTGGACCCTGTTCAGCGTGGGCCTGGCGCTGCTGATCACCTTCGTGCTTGGCATCGCCTTGGGCGCGATCATGGCATACCGGCGCGACACCTGGCTCGACCACCTGCTGAGCAACCTGGCCGCGACCCTGGACGCGGTCTCGCCCTACCTGATCGGCCTGCTGGCGATCCTGCTGTTCGGCATCACGTGGAAGATCGTGCCCATCATGGAGATGCGCGGGGCCATGTCGCCGGGCATGAAGCCGGAGTTCTCGCTGGCGTTCTTCGCCGACATCTTCAAGCACGTGCGGGTGCTGCTGCTGGTCTACGTGCTGTCATCGGTCGGCTCGTGGATGCTGCAAATGAAGAGCAACACCGTGGCGACGCTGGGCGAGGATTACGTCACCGTGGCGCGGGCGCGCGGCCTCACCGATGGCCGCATCCTGACAGCCTACGTGGGCCGCAACGCGACGCTGCCCCTGTTCACCCGCCTGGCCATCTCCGTTGGCTTTGTGGTCGGCGGCTCGGTGCTGCTGGAGACGCTGTTCACCTACCGCGGGGTCGGGTTCTTGCTGGCCCGCTCCATCTCCGAGCGTGACTACCCCGTGATGCAGGGCGTGTTCCTGATCATCACCGTCTCGGTGGTCGTTGCGAACCTGCTGGCGGATTACGTGTACGGCTGGCTTGATCCGCGCGTGCGCATCGCGGGCGGAGGGAACTGACATGAACGCACTGCGCGAAAGCCTCGCTACCTTCGGCCGCGAGACCGGCAAGACCCTGAAGATCCTCAGCCGCAACAAGATGGGGCTGTTCGGCTTCATCATGGTCGTCCTGATCTTCCTGCTCTCGTTCCTGGGCCCGCTCATCTGGCCCCCGGAGACCTCGGCCAACGTCAACGCCATCAACAAGGGCATCTCGGCCCAACATTGGCTGGGCACCGACTTCCAAGGCCAGGACAACCTGCGCAAGGTTATCAACGGCGGCCGGGACATCGTGACCATCGCCCTGGTGACCGGCCTCCTCTCCATGCTGATCGCCGTGGTCGTCGGGTCGTTCAGCGCGTTCATCGGCGGCAAGGTGGACAGCGTGCTGATGGAGCTGGTCAACATCTGGCTGACCATCCCCAAATTTCCGCTGCTGGCCGTGCTGGCGACCGTGCTGGAGCTCAAGGACGTGATCACGCTCTCGGTGCTGATGGCGATCCTGGACTGGCCCGGCCTGGCGCGGCAGGTGCGCAGCCAGGTGCTGTCGTTGAAGCGTCGCGACTATATCGAGGCCGCGACCATGCTGGACCTGGGCACGCCCAAGATCGTCTTCCGTGAGCTGCTGCCCAACATGATGTCGTTCATCGCCATCTCGACCATCTTCGAGATGACCCACGCCATCTACCAGCAGACCGGCCTGGTGTTCCTGGGCATTGTGCCCTATTCCAGCGCCAACTGGGGCGTGATGATCAGCGCGGCCGAGCGCCGCGGCGTGCTCTTCAACCCCCAGGCCGCGTGGAGCATCCTGGCGCCCATGGGCGCGATCGTCCTCTTCCAGTTGGCGTTGGTGTCGTTCGCCCGCTCGCTGGACGAAGTTTTCAACCCCCGCCTGCGCACGAGCGTGTGATATGGAACCGACCCTTTCCGTCCGCGACCTTTCCATCGAATACGCCGCCAAGCGCGGCCAGGTGCAGGCCATCCGCAACGTCTCGTTTGACGTGCAGCGGGGCGAGGCGCTGGCGCTGATCGGCGAAAGCGGCTCCGGCAAGACCACCTTGGGCCTGGGCATCGTGCGGCTGCTGCCTTCCACTGCGCGCATCGCCGGCGGCAGCATCGTCTACCGGCGCTACGGTGACGGCGAGGGCCAGTCGGCGCGCGAGACCGAGGTGCTCAAGCTGCGGGGCAACGACCTGCGCCGCTTCCGCTGGGGCGAGTGCGCCATGGTGTTTCAATCCGCGCTCAACGCGCTCAATCCGGTGCTGCGCATCTCGGATCAGTTCGCCGACACGGCCAGGGCCCACGGCTACCTCTCCGGCCCGCGGCAGGGGGGCATCCTGACCGAACGTTCGCGGCACCTGCTGTCGCTGGTGCGGCTGGACCCCGACCGGGTGTGGCGCGCGTTCCCGCACGAGCTGTCCGGCGGCATGCGCCAGCGCGTGCTGATCGCCCTATCGCTGCTGCTGATGCCGCAACTGCTGATCCTCGACGAACCAACCACCGCGCTGGACATCTTGACCCAGCGCAACATCATGGACGTGCTGAAAGAGCTGCGGTCCCAACTCGACTTCTCGCTGATTTTCATCTCCCACGACCTGTCGCTGGCGGCCGAGCTGGCCGACCGCGTGGCGACGGTGTACGCGGGCAGGGTGGTGGAGACTGGTGAGGTCTACACCATCTTCCGCAACCCGCATCACCCGTACACCATCGGCCTGATCAGGGCTGTGCCGACCCTGACCAGCGACAAAGCGGCGCTGACCTCCATCCCCGGCTCGCCGCCCGACCTGATCGAGATGCCCACGGGCTGCAAGTTCCACCCGCGCTGCCCGCTGGCCGACGCCCGGTGTCGGGATCATGAGCCGGACCTGGAGGAGACGGAGACGGGCCACAAGGTGGCCTGTTGGCGCTGGCGCGACGCGCGCGAGGTGCTGAAGGCGTATCAGGCGTGAAAAGGATATCCGAATGTCCGAACCACTCATCACACTCGACCACGTGACCCGCACCTTCGATGTCAAGCGCCAGACCATCAAGGCGGTGGATGACGTGAGCCTGGCGATCCCCGAAGGCGAGGTGTTGTGCCTGGTGGGCGAATCGGGCTGCGGCAAGACCACCACGGGCAAGATGATCGCCGGGCTACTGGCGACCTCGGCCGGCCGCGTGCTTTACCGGGGCCAGGATATCGCCCGAATGAACCGGGCCGATCGCGCGAAGTATCGCCTGGGCGTGCAGATGGTGCACCAGGACCCGTATGCCTCGCTTAACCCAGTGCAGACCATCTACGACATCATCTCGGCGCCGCTGCTACATCATCGCTTCACCCGCGGCGAGACGGACACGCGGCGCCGCGTGCGCCAACTGCTGACCACGGTGGACCTGACCCCGCCCGATGACTTCCTGGACAAGTATCCGCACCAGCTCAGCGGCGGGCAGCGCCAACGGGTTTCGGTGGCGCGCGCGCTCACCGTGCTGCCCTCGTTTATCATCGCGGACGAGGCGGTCTCCATGGTGGATGTCTCGATCCGCATCAGCCTGCTGAAGATGTTCGGCCGGCTGCGGGACGAGATGGGGGTCGGCGTGCTGTTCATCACCCATGACCTGGCGCTGGCCAAGTACTTTGCGTGGGATGGCCGCATCGGCGTCATGTACCTGGGCCGCCTGGTGGAGATCGGCCCCGCGCGGCAGGTGGTGGACCAGCCGCAGCATCCCTACACCCAGGTACTGCTGTCCGCCATCCCCGAGGCCGACCCGGATGTCACGCGGGCCAAGAAGCGCATCGAGCTGCGCAGCATGGACGTGCCCAGCCTGCTGCGGCTGCCGCCCGGCTGTGCGTTCCATCCCCGTTGCCCCGCCTTTTTGGGCGAGGTGTGCGAGAAGGTCGTGCCGCCCCTCAAACCGGCTGCGGGCGGCAGTGACGTGGCGTGCCACTTGGTGAAGTAAAATGAACCCTGAAGCCGGCCAGGCCTGGTTCCGCATCGCCATGCTGCTCACGCTGGTGTCAGGCGCCTTGCTCTTCATCGTCGAGCCTGGCACCGCTGAGTTTATTGTCACAGTGACCACGCTGGTCATCGGCCTGGTGTTCATCGGCATGATTGCCGTAGCCGTCCGTCGCGGCAGCCGGTGATTGGTTATGAGAGGAGGTGATAGCCTTCAACGATCATGCGTCTCACGAATCACGTATCACGCGACACGTATCACGCAGCACAGATCACTATCCTTCAGGAGGAATGACCCATGCGTAAGAACATCTTTGCCCTGATCAGCCTGATCATGCTGATCACCCTGGTGTTGGGCGCGTGCACCCAACCTGCTGCCACCCCGGCCCCTGCGCCCACTGAGCCGCCCAAGGCCGCGGAACCGACCAAGGCCCCGGACCCCACGAAGGCGCCTGAGCCGACCAAGGCCCCGGAACCGACCGCTGTGCCGCCTACCGCTGCGCCGGCGCCGGCCCTCTCGCCCGATGTCAAGGCGCTCATCACCATCACCCTGTCGAAGGGCGCGGTGTGGAGCGACGGCGCCCCCGTGCTGGCCAAAGAAGTGGTCGGCACCTGGGACATCTTGTGGATGCGCAAGAGCGGCAACTGGAACTCGCTGGCCGATGTGGTCGCCGTGGACGACCAGACCGTGCAGTTCCAGGTCACTAAGCCGGGCCCGGCCATCCTGGATACCATCATCCGCTCCACCACCACGCGGCCCTACTCGCAATATGGCAAGTGGATGGACGCGGCCGCGGCGTTCCGCAAGGCGGCCGCCGATCGCGATGGTGATGAGGTCAAAAAGGTCAACGACGAGCTGAACGCCTTCAAGCCCGATATCGGCGTCGTCTACGGTCCCTACAACATTGACCCGGCTTCCGTCACTGAGGCGCAGTTCACCATGGTGAAAGTGCCCACCGGCTTCAACGCGGGCAAGATTGACTTCGATAAGGTGACGGTCTACTGGGGTGACACTGCGCAGGATATGCCGCTGTACCTCTCCGGCGACATGGACTACTCATCCAACGCGTACAGCCCGGCCAACCTGGACGCCATCCGGGCCATGGGCCCGCAGATGGTGGTGTTAGGCGGTCCGGCGACCAACGGCCCCGGCATCTACTTCAACCATGACGTCTACCCGCTGAACCTGAAAGAGGTGCGCCAGGCCATCGCCTACGCCATTGACCGCGTCGAAAACTGCACCGTCGCGTTCGGCGAGAGCTGCCGGCCCATCAAGTACATGGTCGGCTTCACCGATGCCGCCGTGCCCACCTGGCTCTCCGAAGACCAGATGGCCAAGCTGAACACCTACGGCTACGACCTGGCCAAGGCCGAGGCGCTGCTGACGGGCCTGGGTTTCACCAAGGGCAGCGATGGCATCTGGGTGGACGACAAGGGCAAGAAGATGGAGTTCGAGCTGAGCGTGCCGGCCGATTTCACCGAGTACCTGGCCTCGTCCGAGAACGTGGCGCAGCAGCTCGGCAAGTTCGGCATCAAGGTCAGCGTCAAACCATATCAATCGTCTGAGCGCAACAACATGCACAAGGCCGGCGCCTACCAGATGTCCATGGACATCGGCATGCGCTTCACCTACTTCCATCCGTTCGTGTCGTATGACTACAACGTCCGCCCCGGCATCGGCTTCAAGAACGACCCCGAAGGCGCCGAGGGCGCGCGCGGCATGAACATGCCATTCCTGCAGAAAACGGCCGACGGCAAAGAGATCAACATCAAGGAATGGGTGGACAAGATGGCCGAAGGCTTCGACATGGAGGCCCAGAAGCCGTATGTCGCCGATATGGCTTCAATGTTCAACGAGAACCTGCCGGTGGTGCAGATGTTCGAGCGCTACCTGACCGACCCCATTGACACTGTGACCCGCGTGGTCGGCTGGCTGCCGCCCGACGACCCGATCTACAAGAACAACCAGAACAACTCGCCGGTGGCGCGCCAGTTCCTGTCCGGCACGCTGAAACCCAGCGACACCAACGCGGCCAAGGAGTTCAAGACCAGCTATCCGTATGTGCAGCCGCCCAAGGCGAACTACAACCTGTACTCCACCGACACTGTCTTGACCAACGGCGCCGTGCTGAGCAACTTCCTGTATCCGCCCTTCACGTACTACGATGTGAACGAAGGGAAGTATATCCCCTTCTTCGCGGCGGATTGGAAGATCGAGATGGTGCAGTAAAGTTCCGTCCGGAATCGAGGCTCACTTGCACTTGCGCCGAAGCGCAGCGCAGGTGCAAGTGTCAGCCGGTTGACCGCATGACGTGAGTGACCGCCTGAAGGCTCGATTCCGGCCCGGCCATTAATTCATGCTCAAATCACGCGGTTGCCCGGCGCATTGGCTGACCTGTGCGCTGCTGCTCATCACCCTGCCCATCGGATGTGCCCCCATGATGACACCGATCGCTGTTCCCGCGCCCACCGCCGCCGATGTCTCCGGGCGGGGCTACCCCGCCCCTGCGACCGCCGACATGACCCCCGCGCAAAAAGCCGGCCAGGTCATGATGATCGGCTTCGACGGCACATCGTTGACCCCGGAGCTCCGGGCGGCCGTGACCGACCTCCACGTCGGTGGCGTGATCATCTTCGAGCGCAACGTCGGCTCGCCGGACGAGCTGGCGCAGCTCACCGCCGACCTGCAGGCCCTGACGCAGGCCAACGGCGACCCGCCACTGCTCATCGCCATTGACCAGGAAGGGGGCCGCGTCGCGCGGTTGAAAGAGACAAAAGGCTTCACCGAGTTCCCCAGCGCGATGGCCATCGCCGCCACCGGCCAGGCCGAGAACGCGCGCCGCGTGGCCCGCGCATTGGCGGCCGAGCTCCTGGCCGTAGGCATCAACATGAACCTGGCGCCCGACCTGGACGTCAACAACAACCCGGACAACCCCGTCATCGGCATCCGCTCCTTCAGCTCCAACCCGGCGACCGTGGCCGCGTTCGGCCGCGCGTTCGCCGAGGGCTTGCAGGAGGCAGGCGTGCTGGCCGTGGGCAAACACTTCCCCGGCCACGGCGACACCGGCGTGGATTCCCACGTCGCCCTGCCCACGGTCCCCCACGGCCGCGACCGGTTGGCGACTGTCGAATTCGTCCCTTTCGTAGCTGCCATCGAATTCCCCTCGCCCGTCGCGACGGGCGAGGGGCCAGGGGTGAGGGCCATCGCCGGCATCATGTCGGCCCACGTCACCTTCCCGGCCATTGACCCGACCCCCGGCCTGGCCGCTACGCTGTCGCCCAGGGTCCTCACCGGGCTGCTGCGGGACGAGCTCGGCTACGACGGCCTGATCCTCACCGACTCGCTGGAGATGGGCGCGCTAGCCCAGAGCGGCTACCCCGTGCCCGTGGCCGCGGCGACCGCGCTGGCCGCCGGCGCCGATGTGCTGCTGTTCAACCACGGCCACGCGCTCCACCGCCAGGCCCACGCCCTGATCCTGGATCGGTTGGCGCGCGGGCAGCTCCCCCCTGGCCGGCTGGATGAGGCTGCGGCGCGGGTGCTTGCGGCGAAGGAACGGTTTGGGCTGCTTGTCCGGGGGTCAGGGGGCAGGGATCAGGCGTCAGGTGTCAGCGAGCGGGTGGGCACGGCGGAGCATCGGGCGCTGGCGCGAGAGATCGCGGGCGCGGCCATCACGCTGCTGCGGGATGACGCGCACCTGCTGCCGCTGGCCCCTGGCGCGAAACTGCTGGTGGTCGAACCGCCGGCGGGAGCCGGGCTGGGCAAGGCGCTGGACGCGACGACCTTTGCGGTCAGCGCAGACCCCTCCGCAGCCGAGATCCGCACCGCCGCCGGGATGGCGCCGGGCCGCATGGTCATCGTCGCCACCACGGACGCGCGGCAGAACCCCGGCCAGGTCCGCCTGGTGCAAGCGCTGCTCGCCGCAGGCGCGCCGGTCATCGTCGTGGCCGTGCGCGGCCCCTACGACCTGATGGCGTTCCCCGCAGCGCCCACCTACCTGGCCAGCTACGGCGCAAACCCGCCAACGCTGGATGCGCTGGCTGCGGTGCTGTACGGGAAGGTGAAGCCTGCCGGCCGGCTGCCGGTTGAACTGCCGGGGTTGTATCCGGTTGGCGCGGGGGTGACGGATTTCGTGCGATAGGCTGGAATCGAGGCTTCAGCCGGTCTGTCGCTCAACGGGAGAAACCGCCTGAAGGCTCGATTCCGGTCACCCGTATTTTCATCCGCCGGGGCGCCGCCCCGGTATGGGCAAGTATGTTTGGAAATGAAACACAATGAAACTAAGGGTCTTTGCACTGGATGATCCCCTCCATCACACCGCGGCCGCGGCCATCTGGAACGCGGCGTGCGGGCCGGATCTCGCCATCACGCCGGCTGCGGTCGGCTTCAACACCCTGCCCACGGCCGGCGGTACCCAGGTCGGCCGGCTGGCGCTGGTCGGCGGGGAGCCGGCCGGCTTCGTGCTGGCCAGCGCGTACCCCGCAGGTGATCCGCAGGTCTCGGCGCGGGAGGCCGGCTGGATTGACGCCATCGCGGTGGGCCCGCCGTACCAGGGCCGGGGCATCGGCGCCGCGCTGCTGGCGTGGGCCGAGGGCTGGCTGGCCGACCAGGGCTGCACGCGGTTCCGGCTGGGCGGCAGCCTGCGGCCGTTCACGCCGGGCCTGCCGTCCACGCTGGGCAGCGACCGCTTCTTTGCCCGCCGCGGCTACGCGGCCCGGCCGGATGCCCCGCGCGACTGGGACGTGGCGCGCGATCTGCGCGCTTACGTCACGCCGCCGGGCGTGCGCGTGGATCTGCCCTGCGCGGTCCGGCCCGCGCGGCCCGGCGACGAGGCCGCGCTGCTAGCGTTCCTTCACCACGACTTCCCCGGCCGGTGGCACTTTGAGTGCCGGGAGCACCTGCGCGCCGGCGGCCGCGTCACGGATTACATGCTGCTCCTGACCGAAGCCGGTGTCGAGGGGTTCTGCCAGCTCACGTTCGAGGACTCGCTGCGGCCGCTGGATCGCTTCTTCATGCACCGCCTGCCCCGGCCCTGGGGCCAGCTCGGCCCCATCGGCGTGGCCGCGGCGCGACGCGGGGGCGGCTACGGCGCGGCGCTGCTGGATGGCGGCCTCCGCCGCCTGCGCGACCACGGCATCGCCGGTTGCGTGATTGATTGGACGAGCCTGTTGGATTTCTACGGCAAGTTCGGGTTTCAGCCGTATCGGCAGTATGAGATGTTGGTGAAGATCTGAGACTCGTCATATGATAATTTCATCTGGTATGAAGCCAGTTATCCACCAGGCGTTGGGCCGGGTTTTCCCGGCCGCCCAGGTTGCAGTGTGGCAGCACGGCGCGCCCGTCTTCTCCGGCGCGTACGGCTGGCTGGATCCCGAGACGCAGCAGCGGCCCGTCCGGCCCGATTCGCTGTTCGACCTGGCCTCGGTGACCAAGCTGTTCGTGGTGACGGCGTTCATGACGCTGGTCGAAGCAGGCCGGGTCGGGCTGGATCAGCCGGTTTGCAGCGTCCTGCCCGATTTCAGCGGGCCGCGGCCGATCCGCCCCTACGAGGATCCGCTGCAGCCAGGCGCGTTCGTCTCGGTGGCGGCGGCCGGGGGCGCAGATGAAACTGCCGACGCCGGCCGGGTGACCTTCCGCCACTTGCTGACCCACACCTCGGGCCTGCCCGCATGGCGGCCGCTGTACCGCGAGGGCAGCCCTGAGGCCGCGCGGCAGCTGGCGCTGGCGACCCATTTCTCCTACCCCATCGCCGCGCGCGCCATCTATTGCGACGTTGGCCTGATCCTGCTGGGCCTGAGCGTGGCGCAGTTGACCGGCCAGCGGTTGGATCGGGCGGTCGCTGAGCGGGTGACGGGCCCGTTGGGCCTGGCGCACACGCGTTACCTGCCGATCGCCGAATCTCCAATCCCACTTCGCTGCGCTACGGGGACTATAGTCCCCAATCCGCAATCTGCAATCAACGTCGCACCCACCGAAATCTGCGCGTGGCGCGGCCGGCGCATCGTGGGCGAGGTGCACGACGAGAACGCGGCCGGCCTGGGCGGGATCGCGGGCCACGCAGGGCTGTTTTCGACCGCCGATGATGTGGCCGCGTTCGGCCAGTCCTTCCTGAACGCGCTGGGCGCCCGCGGCCCGGCCGTGCTGCGGCCCCACACCGTGGCCGAGATGGTGCGCCTGCAGGCAGAAGATGGCATGACCCGCCGGGGCCTGGGTTTCGCCCTGTGGTGCCCCGACCCGGAGGCCAGCGGCAATCCCTTCGGCCCGGCCGCGTTCGGCCACACCGGCTTCACCGGCACGTCGCTGTGGATTGACCCCGCCCGCGACCTGGTCGTCGCCTGCCTGACCAACCGGGTCTATTACGGCCGCGCCGGCGGCGGCATCCTCCAATTCCGCGTCGCCCTGCACCGCGCGATCGTCGAAGCCACATCCTGATGCAGTACGCACTACGCAACACGCACGAGGTCTCACCCATGATCGTCATCGGTCTCATGTCCGGCACATCGGCCGACGGCACATCGGCCGCCGCCATCCGCATCAAGGGCGCACCCCCCGGCCTTGCGTGGGAGTTGCTGGCCCATTGCGAGGTCCCGCATCCGCCCGCGCTCCGGGAAGCGATCTTCGCCGCGTTCCGGCCGGAAACGGGCGCCGACCGGCTCTGTGCGCTCAACTTCGCGCTGGGCCGCGCGTTCGCCGACGCCGCGGATCGGGTGATGGCCGCGGCCGGGCTGACGCCGGAGCAGGTTGACCTCATCGGCAGCCACGGCCAGACGGTCTGGCACATCCCGGCCGGCCCGGACGCCTCGACGCTGCAATTCGGCGAAGCGGCCGTCATCGCCGAGCGCACCGGGACTCCCGTCGTCAGCAACTTCCGGCCGCGCGACATGGCGGCCGGCGGCCAGGGCGCTCCGCTGGTGGCCTATGTGGATCGCCTGCTCTTCACCCATCCGACCCGTGCGCGTGCCCTGCAAAACATCGGCGGCATCGCCAATATCACTTACCTGCCTCCTCTCCCTCTCCCGTTTCTGATGGAAACGGGAGAGGGGGGCCAGGGGGGTGAGGGTGAGGACGCACTTGCCTTCGACACCGGTCCCGGCAACATGCTGCTTGACGACGCGGCCGGCCGCGCCACCGGCGGCGCCTGGGCCTATGACCATGACGGTGTGCTGGCGGCCCAGGGCCGCGTAGACGAAGCGCTGCTGGCCGAGCTGCTGGCCGAGCCCTATCTGCATCAGCCGCCGCCCAAGACCACCGGCCGCGAGCTGTTCGGCGCACAGTTCGGCGCGCGGGTCTGGGCGCGCGGGAGCGCCGCCGGCCTGGCCCCGGCCGACATTGTCGCCACCCTTACGGCGTTCACCGCGCGTTCCATCGCCCAGGCCTATCACGATTTCCTGCCCCGCTTCCCCGACGAGGTCATCGTCAGCGGCGGCGGTGCGCGCAATCCCAGCCTGATGGCGCTGGTCCGGGAAAGCCTTGCCCCGGCCCGCGTCCTCACCAGCGCCGACCTGGGGCTGCCGGTCGAGGCCAAGGAAGCCGTCGCGTTCGCCGTACTGGCCTACGAGACCTGGCACGGCCGGCCCGGCAACCTGCCCGCAGCCACCGGCGCGCGGCATCCCGTGGTGCTGGGCCATATCACGCCAGGGGGCAGGGGACAGGCATCAGGTGTCAGGGGTCAAGAATCAGGGGACAGCACGCAATACGCAATACGCAATACACAGCCCGCAGTACGCACCACGCTCCCGGTCACCGAGGCGCGCAACCCGGCGACGATGGACATCGACACCCTGCCCACACTCGAAATGGTACGGTTGATCAGCGCGGAAGATGCACATGTGGCGCCCGCGGTCGCGGCAGAACTGCCGGCCATCGCCCGGGCCATTGACGCCATCACCGCGCGGATGCGAAAAGGCGGCCGGCTGATCTATGTCGGCGCGGGCACCTCGGGGCGCCTGGGGGTGCTGGACGCTTCTGAGTGCCCGCCCACCTTCAGCACCCCACCGGAGCAGGTGATGGGGATCATCGCGGGCGGCTCGTATGCGCTCACCCACGCGATCGAAGGCGTGGAGGATGACCAGGAGGCCGGCATGCGGGAGATCATCACCCTGGACGTGACCGAACGCGACAGCGTGGTAGGCATCGCGGCCAGTGGCCGCACGCCGTATGTGCTGGGCGGCATGGCCGAGGCGCGATGCCGCGGCGCGCTGGTGCTCAGCCTCGCGTGCGCGCACCCTTCCCCCATGGCTGAAGCCGCCGACATCGCGATCGCGCCCGTGGTCGGCCCCGAGGTGATCACCGGCTCCACGCGGCTCAAGGCCGGCACCGCGCAGAAACTGGTCCTCAACATGCTATCCACCGGCGTCATGATCCGCCTGGGCAAGACCTACGGCAACCTGATGGTGGACGTCCAGCCCACCAACCGCAAGCTGCAGGCCCGCGCCCGACGCATCGTAGCCGAAGCGTGCGGCGTTACGGACGCGGAGGCTGAGACCCTGCTACGCGCCTGCGACGGGCAGGTCAAGGCGGCCATCGTGGCCCACCTGGCCGGGGTGCCACCGGAAGTCGCGCGTACGCGGTTGGCCGCGGCGGGCGGGGACGTGCGGAAGGTGCTAATAACATGACGGTGAACCGGGCCGGCTGCATTTTGGGGATAGACGGCGGCGGCAGCAAGACGCTGGCGTTGGTGGCCGATGACAAGCTGCGCGTGCTCGGCCGCGGGACGGCCGGCCCGTCCAACTATCAGTCGGTGGGCATCGAGCGGGCCCAGGCTGCGCTAGACGATGCTATCGCGCGGGCGGTCGCCTCTGCCGGCCTGACAGCGCCAACGTTCCACGCCGCGTGCGTCGGCATGGCCGGGGTGGATCGGCCCGAGGATCGCGCGCTGCTGCAAGCCTGGGCCGACCGCCGGCTGCCCCGCGTGCCCCTGGCCATCGTCAACGATGCGCAACTGGTGCTGGCGGCCGGCACCCCGGCCGGCTGGGGCGCCGCGCTGATCTGCGGCACCGGGTCCATCGCCTATGGGCGCGATGCGGCTGGCCATCAGGCGCGCGCGGGTGGGTGGGGGCACGTGCTGGGGGACGAGGGCAGCGGCTATGCCGTAGGCCTGGCGGCCCTGCGGGCGATCATGCGCGCGTTCGATGGCCGGGCGCCGGCGACCGCGCTGACCCAGGCGGTCTTAGGACGCTGGGGCCTGACCGCGCCGCCGGACTTGGTGGGGCGGGCCTATCGCCAGACGCTGACGCCGGCCGACCTGGCCGCGCTGGCCCCTCTGGTGGAGGCGGCCGCGGTCGCAGGGGATGCTGTGGCGGGCGCGATCCTGGCCGACGCGGGCCGTGAACTGGCGTTGGCTGCCGCTGCGGTCATCCGCGCCCTGAACCTGCCCCCGCCCGTGCCGTGCGCGCTGGCCGGCGGCCTGATCGTGAAAGGCAAGGCACTGCGCCAACACTTCCTCGCCGCGGCCCAGGCCGCCAGTCTCGAACTCGATCCCGTCACGCCGGTCGTTGAGCCGGCGCAGGGCGCGTTGCGCCTGGCGCGACAGCTTTTGTAGGGGCGGGTTTCTCCACAGCAACGGCAAGCCGGTCGCTCTCACGCGGCTGCCGAGCACGGCGAGCTGACGGTAACCGGGCAAAAACCCGCCCCTACGCCTACCCAGGCCGTTGGCCCAGGGCCGATCCGATGCGCGCTTGATTCTCGGCCACCTCTGCTTGTCGTTTCAACGCCATCGCTGTGTACAGCAGATCGATCAGCCCTACCTGCGCGACGCGCGCGCCCAGGGGATAACCGTGCGCCAGCGCCTCTTGGGCCGCGGTGTACAGGCCGATGCCGGCAAGCTGTGCCAGGGGCGAGGCCGGATGGTTGGTGATCGCGATCGTCGCCGCGCCGCCGTGCTGCGCGACGCTCAGCGCGTGCAGGACGTCTGCCGATTCACCCGAGTGTGAGATACCCACCGCCGCGTCGGCCGGCGTCAGCAGAGTGGCCGAGATGGTCTGCATCTCACTGTCGGTGTGACACGCGGCGCGAACACCGATGCGCAGGAGCTTGTATTGCAGCTCGTAAGCCGCGATCGCACCGCCGCCGGCCCCATAGATATCCACCCGCCGGGCAGCCAGCAGTACGCCGGCCGCCCGTTCCAGCGCCCCCAGGTCGAGCACGCTCAGCGTATCCTCCAGCGCCTTGATGTCGGCCGCGATCGCCTTGCGCGCCGCCGCCGGCAGATCATCCCCTGCCGCCAACTCCGCATACGCAACCGGCCGCTCCGGCGCCCACTCCAGTGCCAGGCGGATCTTGAAATCCTGGTAGCCTTCAGCGCCCACCTTGCGGCAGAACCGGAATACGGTGGTGTCGCTCACCCCGCACTGCTGTGCCAGGTCGCTCATCGCCAGGTGAATCACCTGGCCGGGCTGATCGAGCACGTACTGGCCCACTTTTTGCTCCTGTTCGTTCAGCGCCGGCAGCAGACCACGGATCGCCACCAGGAGTCGGCCGCGCGCGGCGCGAGAAGAAGGTTCAGTCATAAAATCGGCTCCATCATGGGGTAGTTTGACAAGCTCAGACACAAGTGGTATCCTAACAAAGGATTTATTTTTTGTCAAGCTAAATACAAAGAAAATATCCTCTAGACTTTTATTTGCGCGCTGAATTGACATTTATTGTGAAGGGAGCGTATCTTGAACGACCGAAAAGTTGTAGTTGCGGCCGCGTTGGGCGAGTGCGTCCACGTGGCCGGCGTGATGAACTTCCTCCGGCTGGCCGAGAGCGCGGGCTGGCGGACGGTCTTCCTGGGTCCGGCGATCCCGGTGGAGCAGGTGCTGGCGGCCGCCCAGGCAGAAGGCGCGTCACTGGTGGGCGTTTCGTACCGGTTGACCCCGGAAACCGGTGAACGGCTGCTGGCCGAGTTCGCCGAGGCTGCGGACGACCTGCGCACGGGTGGCGTGCACTTCGCGTTCGGCGGCACACCACCCGTGGCCGAGCGGGCCCAGGCCATCGGTTTCTTTGACCAAGTCTTCGACGGGTCGGAGACGACTGAGGATGTGCTGGCATACCTGCGCGGCAGGCCGGTCGCCGCGACGGAGGCAGACTATCCCCAGGCCACGGTGGAACGGATCGCCTGGAAAGCCCCCTTCCCCTTGATCCGCCACCACTTCGGCCTGCCCACCGTGGAGGCCACGCGCGCGGGCATCGCGCAAATCGCCGACGCGCGGGTACTGGATGTGATCTCGCTGGGGGTGGACCAGGACGCGCAGGAGAATTTCTTCCGGCCCGAGCGACAGGATCCGCGGCGGACCGGCGCGGGCGGTGTGCCGGTCCGCCGCGCCGAGGACTACGCCGCCCTCTACGCGGCCTCGCGGCGGGGCAACTTCCCGCTGTTGCGCACCTACTCCGGCACCGACGACTTCGTCCGTCTGGCCGAAATGTACGTCGAGACTATCAACATCGCCTGGGCCGCGGTGCCGCTGTTCTGGTTCAACGCCATGGACGGCC
>CAZKEF010000038.1:35351-53212 GCA_964551735.1 uncultured Anaerolineales bacterium | reverse complement strand
GCTGGATGCTGGCCGCGCCGGGCTTCGCGCCGGCCCCCATCTCGGCCGAGCGGCTCGCCGTGCGCGGGCCCTACACATCCCTGGCGCTTAACGCTCAGCGCCTGGCTGAGAGCGCGGCGCTGGGCCTGCTGGCGCCGGCCGGGCCGGGCGAATACCACCTGACTGAGGCCGGCCTGACCGCGGCCCGGACCATCTTCCAGGCCGCGTATGACGCGATGGCGCCGCTGGAACCGCTGCCCGAAGCCGACCTGGCCCGGCTGGCGGACCTGCTGCGGCGGCTGGTCGAGTCCGTCCAGGCCGCGCCGGAGCCGCCGGGCAAGTGGAGCTTCCGCCTCTCCCGCCGCATTGACCCCGGCCAGGCCTCGCCACCGCTGATCTGGATTGACCAGTACCTCAGCGACCTGAACGCCTACCGCGACGACGCGCACCTGGCGGTCTGGCGGCCCTACAACATCAGCGGCGCGGGCTGGGAGGCGTTCACGCTCGTGTGGCGCGGCGCTGCCCACACTGTGGAGCAGGTGGCCGAGCGGTTGGCCTTCCGCGGCCACGCGCGCGAGACGTATGCCGCGGCCCTGGGCGACCTGGTAAGCCGCGGCTGGCTGGCGGTCGAAGGGGACAGCTACCGCCTCACCGACGCGGGCCATGCCCTGCGCCAGGCCGCCGAAGCCGCCACTGACCACTATTTCTACGCGCCCTGGCACTGCTTGAACGCAGAGGAACTGACGGAACTGAGGGAACTGCTGATTGCGCTGCGGGACGCGCTGGCGGGGACGGGGTGACACGGGGACGCTCAGTCCCCGCGTCTCCCCCTCTCCCCTTCTCCCCAGCGAGGAGGTTCCACATGTCAGACAGGACCGTGATCATCATCGGCGCGGGGCTGGCGGGGCTGGCGGCGGGGGTGTACGCGCAGCGGGCCGGCTATCGGGCGCACATCTTCGAGCACGCGGGGCAGCCCGGCGGGGTGGCCGCGTGGTGGCGTCGCGGCGCGTATCACATTGACGGCGGCATCCACTTCCTGATGGGCCATCGCGAGGGCACGATCTATGACCTCTACCGGGACCTGGGCACAGCCGCGCCCGACACCGTGTGTGACATGGCCGAGTACGGCCGCTGGGTGGACGAGCCCAGCGGCAAGTCCGCCTTGATCGGCGCGGATCTGGACGGCATCGCGGCCGAGCTCATACGGCTGTCTCCGGCCGACGCCAGGGCCATCGAAGGTCTCATCGCCGGCGCCCGCGCGTTTCAGCGGGCCGGCGCGTTCGACATCGGCATGGGCGCGCCCCCGGAGCTGGCCGGCCGGCTGGATGGCCTGAAGATGTTCTGGGGCATGCGCGCGGTGCTGCCCTACTTCGCCGGCAAGCACAGCCGCACCGCGGCCGAATTCGCCCGCACCCTGCACGACCCCGCGCTGGCCCACATGGTCGCCAACCTGTTCATGCCCGACTCGCCGCTGTGGTTCCTCTACATGCTTTTCGGCTTGCTGGCCGACCGGCAGATGGGCCTGCTGACGCGCGGGTGCGAGGGGTTCGTGCGGCCTATCGAGGCGCGTTTCCGCCAGCTCGGCGGGGAGATTACCTACCACGCTACCGTGTCCGAAATCCTGGTGGAGGGCGGCCGGGCGATCGGCGTCCGGCTGGCGAACGGCGACGAGCATCGGGCGGACGCGGTCATCGCGGCCGGCGACGGCCACGAGACCCTGTTCAAGCTGCTGGGCGGCCGCTACCTGGATGACTGCGTTCGGGAGCGCTACCGCGACTGGCGGCTGATCCCGCCGTGGGTGATGATCAGCTTCGGCGTGGCCCGAGAGTTCCCCGGCGAGCCGCATTTCACCACCTACCGCCTGGCCGAGCCCATCACCGTGGGCCCGACGCAGGTCGATCTGTTGGCCGTGCGCGTCTTCAACTACAGCCCGCACTTCGCGCCCGCGGGCAAGACCGTGATCCAACCATCGTTTGAGGCCGATTGGGACTACTGGGATGGTTTGTACCGCTCTGACCGGGCCGCGTACGACGCGGAGAAGGCCCGCGTGGCCGGTGAGGTCCTGCGTCGCTTAGAGAGGTATCACCCAGGCCTCAGCGGTCAGGTCGAGGTGACCGACGTTGCGACCCCGTGCACCACTTGGCGCTATACCCTGAACCGGCGCGGCGCTTATATGGGCTGGCTGCCCACCGCAGCGCAGATGATGACTGCGCTCCCACGTACGTTGCCCGGTTTGGGATGCTTTGTCATGGCCGGGCAATGGGTTGTGCCCGGCGGCGGCGTGCCCACATGCCTCATCTCCGGACGGGACGCGGTGCGAATCTTGCCTAAGTTCGATTGACCTTCCTGGCTTGAATGGTGAACACCAATACCGAAGCGTCCCGCTTTGGCAGGGGCCGCGGCCGGTGCTATAATTGTTTTTTGTGGCTTCATATTCCATCGAATACGCGTGAGATGACATTTTGACGCCTTCCACCCCTTCAGAACAATCATCTGACACGCCAGCCAGGGGGCGCGCCCGGCTCCAGCGTCTCATCGAGGTCGTGATCAGCCTGGGGTTTTTGGCGCTGGCGGTGCGCGGCATTGATTTTCGCGAGCTGTGGGACGCGCTGCGTCAGGCGCAGTATCTCTGGCTTTTGCCTGGGGTCTTGATGATCGTGGCGTTGCTGTTCGTGAAGGCCTGGCGCTGGCAACTGCTGTTCCTGCCTGAGCACCGGCTTCCGTTCCGGTCGGTGTTCACGGCCATGTGCGCCGGCTACCTGGCCAGCAACGTGTTTCCGGCGCGCGCGGGCGAGTTGGCGCGACTGGTGCTGCTGGTCAGCGAGCAGCCGGTGAGCGTGGCGCGCACGCTGTCCACCATCATCGTGGAACGCCTGCTCGATCTGCTTTCCCTGATCATGATGTTGGCGCTGTTGCTGCCCTTCGTCACGCTGCCGGCGGATCTGATGGCTATCGCCCGCGGGATCACCGTGACTGCGTTGGCTGGGGCCATGGGCATGTTGCTGCTTTCTTTCTGGAAGGAGCGGCTGCTCAGGTGGGCGCACGCGATTTTGCGCCATGTCCGCTTCCTGGATCGCCCGCAAGTCTATAATGCGATCGCTCACTTGATAGATGGTTTCGCCACGCTGCGCGGCGGGTTGGGGATCGGGCTGCTCCTGGTGTCGCTGATCGGTTGGTACGCGGTGGCTGGTTTGGGCTGGTCTGCCGCGATGGCGCTGCAGCTTCAGGCATCGTTCACCGCAGTCATCTTCGCTGTGGTGGTGACCACGCTCTGGATGCTGGTGCCTTCATCGCCGGGCTATTTCGGCGTGTTTCACTACTGGGCGTCGTGGGCCATGATGCAGTTCGGCGTGCCGCAAGAGCAGGCGCTGACCTTTGCGTTGCTCTGGCACACGGCGAACTACCTGCTCTTGAGCCTATCGGGTGTGATTGCCCTGTGGGTGCATGGCACGTCGCTGGGGCAGATCCGCGCGCGGTGGAAGGCCCGCAGGCCGAGCAGTCAGTTGGCGGAGTGACGGGAGCAACCTGACCGATGCGCGAGAGCACGGGGCGTCTGATTAAGATACAACAGGATGGCAGTCCATGCGCATATTGATTACCGGCGGCGCCGGGTTTATCGGCTGCAACCTGGCAGCAGCCAGCATCCGAGCTGGCCATCACGTAACCTTGTTCGACAACCTGTCTCGGCGCGGCAGTGCGGCGAACTTGGCCTGGCTGCGGGATGCCTTCGGGGAAGCGTTCGCGTTCGTCCAGGGCGACATCCGTGACCACTCAGCGATCCTCCGTGCCATGGCCGGGCAGGAAGCGGTCTACCACCTGGCCGCGCAGACGGCCGTGACCACCTCGGTGACCGACCCCCGGCCCGACTTCGAGATCAACGCGCTGGGCACTTTCAACGTCTTGGAGGCGGCGCGGCAAGCGGGCCATGATCCGGTCTTCATCTACGCCTCGACCAACAAGGTCTACGGCGGCATGGAGGACGCGCTGGCGCAGGAGTTGGCCACCCGATACATCTTGCCCGACTATCCGGAGGGGGTATCCGAGGCGCGGCCGTTGGATTTCCACAGTCCCTACGGATGTAGCAAGGGAGCCGCGGATCAATACGTGCGCGACTATAGCCGCATCTACGGTCTGCGGTCGGTGGTTTTCCGCCAGTCGTGCATCTATGGCCAACGGCAAATGGGCGTGGAAGACCAGGGCTGGGTGGCCTGGTTCGTGATCGCGGCCGTTACTGGCAAGCCCATCACCATTTACGGGGACGGCAAGCAGGTGCGGGACTTGCTGCACGTGGACGACCTGGTGCGCGCGTTTCAACTGGCGACTGAGAGGATCGGCGTCACTCAGGGTCAGGCTTATAACCTGGGCGGCGGGCCGACTAATACCCTGTCCATTTGGGCGGAGTTCGGTCCGCTGCTGAGCGAGCTGACCGGCCGGGAGGTTCTGCCGGCCGCTTTCCGTGACTGGCGCCCCGGCGATCAGCCGGTGTTCGTCGCCGACATCCGCAAGGCCGCGGCCGAGTTCGGTTGGGCGCCTCAGATCAGCGTCCGTCAAGGCATCGCCCGCCTGCACGCCTGGGTGCTGGCAAACCGGGCCCTGTTCGACTGACCGTCATTCAACATTGATCATGCGCATCCTGTTCATCCTCACCTACTACCGGCCGCACGTCAGCGGCCTCACCATCTACGTCGAGCGCCTGGCGCGGGCGTTGGCCGAGCGCGGGCACCAGGTCACGGTGCTGACGTCGCACTACGCCAAGCAGTTGCCGTATGAGGAGATGCTCAACGGCGTGCGCGTGGTGCGGGCGCCCGTGCTGTTTCGCCTGAACAAGGGCGTCTTCATGCCCACCTTCCCGGCGCTGGCCTGGCGGGAGATCCGGGCGCATGATGTGGTCAGCATCCACTTGCCGCAGGTGGAGGCGTCTCCCGTCACCGCCCTGGTCCGGCTGGCCGGCCGCAAGCCCACGCTGACCTACCACTGTGACCTGGAGATGCCGCCCAGCGTCTGGTATGGCCGGGCTGTGGACTGGGTCACGCACTGGAATAACGTTCTGGCGTGCCGGTTGGCCGACAAGATCGTTGCTTACACCCAGGACTTTGCAAGCCACTCGCGCGTGCTATCGCGCTTTGCCGGGTCGTCCAAGCTGCGGGTGATCTTGCCGCCGGTAGTGATTCCGCAGCCCACCCGCGACGGCGCGCGAGCGCTGCGTGAGCGTTATGGGTTGAACGACCGGCCTGTCGTCGGCTTTGCGGCGCGGTTTGCTTACGAGAAGGGGGCGGGCTATCTGCTGAATGCCATACCGCATCTCCTGGCCGAGCGGCCCAATGTTCACATCCTGTTCGCTGGGCCTTACCTGGGTGTGTTGGGTGAGACGGCCTGGGACGAGCTGCAGCCGCTTATTAAGCAATACGAGCCGTATCTGACCTTCCTGGGCGCGCTGAACCCGGAGCAGATGGCCGATTTCTTCGCGGCCTGCGACGTAATCACCGTGGCGTCCATCAACAACACCGAGTCTTTTGGCCTGGTGCAGGTCGAGGCGTTCATGTGCGGCACACCGGTGGTGGCAACCGATCTGCCTGGCGTGCGCCAACCGGTGACCATGACCGGGATGGGCGAGATCGTGTCGGTGGCAGATGCGCAGGGGCTAGCCGAGGGTATTCTTAGGGTGCTGAGGAACCCTGCGCAGTACAAGAAGCCCCGGGCTGTGATCGCGGATATTTTCAGCATGGTGCGCACAGTCGAGGATTATGAAAGGCTGTTTGCCGAGCAGCGGTAGCCATCTCTGCCCTGGCTTATGGAGACCTTGCAGATGGCGGATAGTAGCCCCGAGTCTGAAAACGAGCGCGTAGCCGGTGGCCGTGCCCAGTCGGCCCTGCTACCGCGCCTGCGCCCGGTTCTGTTTGCCCCGCGCAAGACAGACGCGGGCTTGGGTATCCCCCTGCACGCCGCCGCAACGGAGTGGGCGCTGCTGGCGGTCGTTGTTCTTGTTTTCTGCACAGTCTTCCTAAGCTTTGATGGCACTCGAGTCCTGCCCGGCAGTGAGGCGGAAGTTTTTCAGTCTTTGGATTGGACGCTGGTCAACAGCTTGAAGCAGTTCGGCCAGTTTCCGTTGTGGAACCCCTATCTGCGGAGCGGTTTCACGTATGTGGCTGATCCGTTCCTGCACGTCTACAACCCGTTAGCTACGCTGCCAGTGCTGGCGCTCGGTGTGAGGAGCGGGTTCCAGGTCGCGCTGTTCCTTTCGTTCCTGGCTGCTGCCCTGGGGATGTGGCTGCTGGCTGCTTCGTTGAGGCTGGGCCGGCCGGCACGCCTTTGGATGGGCTTGATGTACGCGTTCACCGGTCAGGGGGTGGCGCGTTTCTTTCAGGGGGAATACGATTTTGTCCTGGGCTTTGCCTGGATCCCCTGGGTGCTTGCATTTCTGTTATTGGCCACGCACACGCGGCAGCGGCGATACGTGGTAGGCGCTGTGGTGTCGCTGGCGCTCCTGTTCTTTTCCGGCAACGTCTACTATACGTTCTACATGGCTTTTGCTGTCGCGCTCTTTGTGCTTGCCAGCGTTATCGGCTTCGATTGGCCCGCGCGTCGGTTCCGTTTGCACGGGCGGTCACTGCTCATTGTGATCATCATCGTACTACTGGCGGTTGGACTAACCGCGATCCAGTGGCTGCCGCTGGTGGACTACTGGAAGAACTATAACAAGGCGCCTGATACGCAGCTGGTTGGGTCCCACAACCTGCAACAGATCTGGCTCGACTACGTATCCAAGGACCATCAGCGGCCAGATGCCTACCGGACGTTACCCTCCGAGGAGTTCTACGCCTATACGGGCGTCTGGCCCTTCCTGGCACTGGCGTTCGTCCCGTTGGCAGTCCGTCGGGGCAATCGGCGAGCTCTCCTCTTTCTGGCGCTTTTGTTCTTGATGGCGGTGGCTTATGCTGCGACCAGGTACATGCCCTGGGCACAGCTTTATCGGGAGTCGGAGCTCCTCAGCCAGTTTCGCTATCAGACGCGGATGCTGATCTACGGCACCGTGGCGGTGATTGCGCTGGCCGGTTGTGGCCTGGACGCGGCGTGGCGGCGCATCGGGCCGCTGTCGCCACCTGATCGTGTTTCCGTACCTGCGTTAGCGCGTTGGACGGTGGCCCGCCTTGGCGCCATCGTGCTCGTCGCTTTTCTGGTCTGGTCAGTGGCCGATGTCTACAGCACAAATCGGGTGCATGCGCGCACGTGGAAAGCATACACGCCGCAATATGAGCTCATGGGCTGGCTGCGCGAATACGACAACTCCGTTTTCTACTTTGGCACCTCTCATGGTTGGCACGGGGCGACTTTCTCGAATGGTATACGTTACCTGGACGCCTGGTACGGCCTGGAGCCGTTTTTGCTCACGCAGGGGGCGACGAACGTTCGTCCGGTGCGTGCTCGCCCCAACTACGTCGCATTGGGCAACGGTCAGCAGCCGGATGCGCCGGCCGAACTGGTGCGGGAGTTCACAGAGCACACCCTGTGGCGCCTGCCTCAAAGCCTGCCCTTTGCGTTCGTCGTAGCGGATGCTGTGTTGATGGATCCGGCCGGCGGCGCAGAGCTGATCAGCGCCGACGTTCGGCCGTTGGCGCCAGCGCTGGCCAGTCCGAATCGCATCGTTGTCCAAGCTGATGGCGTTGAGGGCGAGACGCTGGTCGTGCTGACCAACGCCTACCACGGTTGGCGGCTTGCAGTTGACGGCCGGCCCGCGCCGCTGCGCAATGTGGGCGGTTACCTCGCCGCAACTCTTGACCCGGGAGCCCATCAGTATGCGTTCAGTTTCAGTCCCTGGTCATTCTGGGCGGGCTTGGGCTTGAGCTTGGTGACGATCCTGGGGTTGGTGATACTCATGGCGGTGGATAGCCGATCGAAACGACGGCGCTTTCAGACGGACGCGATTTATGCTGGGGGCGTGTTGCATCCAGAGGGTCCTCTGGCGCTCGAAGAAGACACCCGAGTGCGTGTTACTGTTGAGCCTTACGAGGTGCTACCCTCATCGGGTGAGGGTGGAGCCTCAGTAAAGGCGGCCAGTGGGATAGGATCTCCGGGTCTGGCGCGCTTTGGGTCGGTGTTGTTCGGCCTGGGCATGCTGGTCTATCTTGTGACTCGCCTGTGGCAGATTGACCGGTTTCCGATCAACTTCTTTGCCGACGAAGCCACGTTTACCCTGCTAGCCCAGGAGTTATTGGCTCGTGGGCTGCGTGATAACCAGGGCACGTTCTTACCGGTTTACTTCGAGGTTGCTGGTAACCGCTGGACACCGGTATTGGCTGTGTACACGCATCTGCCGGCGGTGGCGTTATTCGGCAAATCTATCGTTGGGGTGCGCGCCACCTCAGCGCTGGTGACCCTTCTCGTGCCTCTGGCTGTGGCGCTCGTCCTCAAGCTCATCTTCCGCGCACGTTATTGGTGGGCGGCCGCGCTGCTGGCGGCCGCCGTGCCGACTTGGTTCCTGCACTCGCGCACAGCCTTCGAGTGGCTGACCATGGCGTCTTGCTACGCATGCTTCATCCTGTTCTATCTGCTCTACCGCACCCGTTCGCCCAAGTTCTTGTTCCTGGCCATCGCTTTCGGTGCCGCGACGTTTTACAATCATGCCTCCGGCCAGTTAGTCATGGCTGCTTCAGCGCTCTTGCTAGGCATCTCAGACATCCGTTATCATTTGAAGAACTGGCGCATCATCCTGCTGGGCCTGCTGCTGATCGCGTTTTTGGCCATTCCCTTGATACGCCTACAACTCGACCAGCCGGGGGCCATGGTCAAGCACCTGCGCGTCATCAACTCCTACTGGTTCCAGGATGTCCCGCTAATTGACAAACTCCGCCAGTTTGGCAGGACTTACCTTTATGGGTTGAGCCCGAACTACTGGTTCTTCCCAAATGAGCATGACCTGATACGGCACCGCATGAAGGGGTATGGGAATCTGGGCCTAGGGATGTTGCCGTTGGTGCTGGCTGGAGTCCTGCTGAGCCTGCGCCGTTTCCGTTCGGCGCCGCATCGGGCAGTTCTGCTGGCGGCCTTGGCGGCACCGGCGGGAGCTGCTACCGCAGAAGTCGCGCTCACGCGGATGATGGCTTTCATTC
Source organism: uncultured Anaerolineales bacterium (assembly GCA_964551735.1). Classification (GTDB taxonomy): domain Bacteria; phylum Chloroflexota; class Anaerolineae; order CG2-30-64-16; family CG2-30-64-16; genus DAOUAT01. Next base: position 44,126 of record CAZKEF010000038.1, on the reverse strand, counting down.
CTCCCGCCACTATCCTCGCAGGTCTGGGTCTGGATTTGGTGTTGGGGGCAGTACGCAATGCGTTTCAGTCGCTGCACAGAGGGCGCAGCGTTGAGCCGAACGAGGCGCCGAACACGTACCGTGCCCTGGCTCTCGTCGTGTTTGTGACTTTGTCCGGCGCCAGCCTGTGGATGATGCGGGATGCTGTGACCAACGGCCCGACATGGTACAACGACTATGGGTTGTACGGGATGCAGTATGGCGCGCGCGATCTCTTCACTGAGGCGATTCCTCAGTACCTGGAAGCGGACCCATCGGCCATAGTGCTCGTCAGCCCGAACTGGGCCAACGGAACCGACACATTTGTCAGGTTCTTCCTGCCACCGGATCAGCAGTTTTCCCGCGTCCAGATGCGCGACATCCGTTACTTCATGGACAAACGGCGGGAGCTAACGCCGGCGATGGTGTTTGTGATGCCCGCTAATGAATATGAGCAGGCCAGAAGCAGCCCCAAATTCGCGCGGGTGGACGTGGAGCAGATCATCCCGTACCCTGACGGCCGTCCGGGCTTCTATTTCGCCAGGCTGGCCTATGCTGACGATTTCGATGCCACTTTAGCTCGTGAGCGCGAGGCGCGCAGCCGCCCGGTGGTGGCGCAGTTCGAATTGGACGGGCAGCCGGTGACGATCAGCCATTCTCAATTCGATATTGGGCAATTGAGCGACCTTTTCGACGGCGACGCCTTCACGTTAGCGCGCGGATTGGAAGCAAATCCGTTGGTGTTGGATTTCACCTTCTCGCAGCCGCGCCAGATCAATGGTCTTACAGCGGTTTTCGGGAGCATGGACTTTTCGCTTACTGCTCGCTTGTATGCTGCTGGCTCCTCCGAGCCGCAGGTCTATGAGCGGGCCTTCAGCGGACTCCCGCCGGACCCGACTGTAGAAATGGCCTTTGACCGTGGGCCACAGGCCGTCTCCAGGGTGCGCCTGGAGGTGTTCCATTTGAATGCTGGCGAAGAGGTGCACATTCATGTGCGCGAGATCACGTTTAGATAATGTTCTGGTGAGCATATCGCGGAGACACATACCATGACCGATGCGGCGAACAACAAACTGGCCTCACGTCAGGTGTTCAAGGAACCGAACTGGTGGCGATCTGTGCAGGCCTGGTTACGAACTGATGGTGCGGCGCGCTGGCTGTTGGCGTTGATCGTGATAGTCGGCGCGTTCCTGCGCCTCACCCATTTGAACTGGGATCAAGGCTGGCATATCCACCCGGATGAGCGCTTCCTGACGATGGTGACCAGCGCGATGCGGCTGCCTGACGGCTTGAAGGAGTTTTTTGACAGCACGCGTTCGCCCATGAATCCCCACAACGTAGGGTTCGGCTTCTTTGTATACGGCACGCTGCCGCTGTTCATCGTGCGCGTGGTGGCTGAGGTGGCGAACAAGTCTAACGCAGTGGTGACCCTATGGGAAGTTGCACCTGGTATTCCGCTGAATCTCACCGGTTACGACGGGGTGCACCTGGTGGGCCGCGCGCTTTCTGGCCTGTTCGATGTGGCTTCTGTGTGGTTGACGTTTGTGATCGCCCGGCGGTTGTTCGGCCGAAAAGCGGGGTTGTTGGCGGCTGTATTGTACGCGTTCGCGCCGTTGGCGCTGCAGCAGTCGCATTTCTTCACGGTGGACACGTTCGCCACGTTTTTTGCCCTCCTCACCTTCTATTTTGCTGTGCGGGTGGCCCAAGGCAGCGAGGCCGAGCGCCGTGGTGGTGGATGGGTCGCTTACGCCGCGCTAGGTGCCAGCCTGGGCGCCAGTCTGGCGTGCCGCATTAACCTGGCTCCGATGGCCGCCATCGCCGTGCTGGCCGCGCTCATCCGGGTCTGGGATGATTGGCGCGTGGCCGGAGTGGCCAGCAGGGCGCAAATCGCGTGGCTCAGCACCTTGCTGCAAGCTACATTGTTCCGCCTGCTGCTGATGGGATTGGTGGCCATCGCGTTCTTTCGCCTGTTGCAGCCCTATGCTTTCGGCGGCACCAGCCTGTTTGACTTCACCCTGGCCGACGGATTCCGCGACAGCATGCGCACCATCAGCCGTATCATCCGGGGTGATGCCGACCAGCCCCCGATGCATCAGTGGGCGAACCGCACGCCGTTCGTCTTCCCCTGGGTGAATATGGTGGTGTGGGGCATGGGGCTGGCGTCCGGCCTGGCCGCGTGGACCGGCTGGGTAGCCGCGCTCTCGCGCATCCTGCGTGGGTTGACCGTGCGTCCTGATCCGGGGGCCGTGAAGCAACTGCTTCTGCCGGTGGCGTGGGTCGGTGGGATGTTCCTGTATCACAGCATGCAGTTCAGCTATACCATGCGCTATTACCTGCCCATCTATCCGTTTCTGCTGATGTTGGGGGCGTGGCTGTTGTGGTGGTTGGTGGAGAAAGTGAAGGCGTATGGGCGTATGGGGGTATGGGCGTATGAGGGAGATGCACTCCCGCACCCCCAGACTCGCATACAACGCCTTCGGCGCATTTCGGTTCCCGCAATCTACGCGCTCCTGGTCGTCGTCACCATCTTCACCATCCTCTGGGGTTGGGGCTTCCTGGCGATCTATCGCCGGCCACTGTCGCGGATCACTGCCTCGGAGTGGATCTACGCCAACATCCCGGAAGGTAGCGTAGTGGCGAACGAGCACTGGGACGATCCACTGCCGGGCGGCGTGGAGGGCAAGATCGGGTTCAAACCGATGGGCGCCTATTATGGCTTGACCGATCCCAACAGCGGCCGCCGCGAGGGCCAGATCGAGAACTACTGGGAGGACGTTCCCGAGAAGCGGGAGCGGCTCTATCAGTGGCTGAACGAAGCGGACGCGATCGTGATGTCCAGTAATCGGCTATGGGGCTCCATCCCGCGGCTGCCCATGCGTTATCCTATGACCACGTTATACTACCAACTCATGGCCGAGGAGAAGCTGGGCTTTGAGCTGGCGGCCCGTTTCACGTCGTTCCCCACGATTTTCGGCATCCGGATCGATGACACTGGGGCCGAGGAGGCGTTCAGCGTCTACGATCATCCCGAGGTGCGCATCTACCGCAAGACCCCGGCCTACAGCGAGCCGCTGGCTCGTAGTTACTTTGATGCGATCGACCTTGAGAACACCATCCAGATGTGGCCCAAACAGGTCACTCAAGCCCCTACCGCGCTTTACTTCACCGAGGCCGAGGCCGTGACGCAGCGATCCGGCGGCACGTGGACCGCGATCTTCGACCTGGACGGGCTGCTGAACCGATCACCCGCGCTGGCCGTGGTGACCTGGCTGGCGCTGCTGTTGCTGCTGGGGGTGATCACGTTTCCGCTGGCTTTCGTGGCGCTGCGCGGCCTGGCCGACCGGGGCTACGGGATCAGTAAGACGCTGGGGATGCTGCTGTTGGCCTGGCTGACCTGGCTCGGCCCCAGCCTTAGGTTCGTGCCGTATGCGCGCTGGTGGATCGCCCTATGCCTGGGGTTGCTGATGGGCCTCTCAGCGGCCATTGGTTGGCGGCGACGACACGCCATCATCGCGTTCGTGCGCCAGCGACGGAGCCTGCTGCTGACCGAGGAGGCGATCTTCTTGATCCTCTTCGGGCTGTTCTTGCTGATCCGCATCGGCAACCCGGACCTGTGGCACCCGGCGCGCGGGGGCGAGAAGCCGATGGACCTTGCGTACCTCAACGCGGTGATCCGCTCCACGACCTTCCCGCCCTACGACCCGTGGCACGCGGGTGGCTTCATCAATTACTACTACTTCGGCTTCGTCATCGTCGGCACGCTGATCAAGCTGACCGGCATCGTGCCCTGGGTGGCCTACAACCTGGCCGTGCCGACCCTGTTCGGGCTGGCCGGGGTTGGCGCGTTCGCCGTGGCGTTCAGCCTGGCCGACGGCGACCGGGCAACCGAGTTTCCCAACGAGGAAGAGCCGTACCAGGGGCTGCGCATCGGCTCGCTCCTGGCCGGGCTGGCCGGGGTCTTCTTCGTGACCATTATCGGCAATCTGGGCAACGTCAAGTTGTTGGCCGACCAGTTGGCCGGGCGTTCAGCCCTGCAACTAGAGAGCACCACCCTCGGCCTGGCCAAGCTGCTGCGAGCTATCACCGGCGGTTTTGCGGTGCTCACCGGCAAGGAGCAGTTAGCCGTCGCCAACGATTGGTGGTTCTGGAATGCCACGCGCACCATCCCCGACACAATCAACGAGTTCCCGTTCTTCACCTTTACCTACGCCGACCTGCACGCGCACATGATCGCCCTGCCGTTGGCGCTTTTGGCGCTGGCCGCCGCGGTGGCGCTGGTGCGTGCACATTCCACATTCCACATTCCATATTCCACAGTCGACATTCCAGATTCCCCATTCCCCATCGCCGAGCCAAGCCCCTGGTGCATCCCGTTGCCCGAGTTGCTGCCGATCGGTCTGCTGGGACTGGTCATCGGCGCGCTGCGGGCGACGAATACGTGGGACTTCCCCACCTACACGTTGGTCGGGCTGGCGGCTATTCTTGTGCTGGAAGTCGCGCGGCGCGGGCGGATGCCAGGGTGGGCCGGCGTGGAGGTCACGCTCCCCGAACGGCTGGCCTTCCTCTTCCGGGCCGCGGTCTCGGTGGTCTGGCGGACCGGCATCATGCTGGCGGTTGCGACCGTGACGTTCGTGCCGTACACGCAGCACTACGCCACGGCCTACGGCGGGCTGCAATCCTGGAAGGAGGCCAAGACCACCATCCCCGACTACCTGACCGTGTGGGGTTTCTTCCTGGTGGTGGGGGCGATCTATCTGATCAGTGAATTGATCGCCCAACGCCAGGCGCGGCGTAACGGAGATGCTTCGCTGGATTCTCGCCACAACGTCGCGCACGGGGCTGACCCGCTCAGCATGACAGCGGGGCAGCGGGCGCGTCTTGTGGCGGAAACGACCTCCTCTGTCACCCTGAGCGGGACGGCCGGCCAAAGTGCGCCGCGGCATGACACCAGCGAAGGGTCTCGTGTTGCGAACGGAGATGCTTCGCTGGATTCTCGCCGCGATGCTGCGCACGGGGCTGACCCGCTCAGCATCACAACGGAGGGGCCGGGCTGGCTGTGGGACAACGTCCCATCGGTCATCGTCGCCACGGTGCTGCTGGTCGCCGGGGGCTGGGTCATGGGCGTGCGCGTCTGGCTGATCGCACTGCCGCTGTTCGTGCTGGCCGTCTTCCTAGCCCTGGGCCGCAACCTGCCCCCGGCGCGCAGATTGGGGCTGCTTCTCCTGGCGCTGGCGCTGGCGATCACCATGGGCGTGGAAGTGATCCGGCTGAAGGACGACATCGGCCGGATGAACACCGTGTTCAAGTTTTACATGCAGGCGTGGACCCTGTTCGGGGTCAGCATGGCGTTCGGGCTGGCGAGTTGGCTGCCGCGGGCGTTCGCCTGGCGGCCGGGCTGGCGTAAGCTGGCCTGGGGCGTGACATTGGTGCTTTTCGTTGGCGCGCTGCTTTATCCGGCCACCGCCGCGCGCGCCAAGATCCGTGACCGCTTCTCGGCCGAGGCGTCCCCCCGCGGGCTGGATGGCATGGCCTACATGGATCGGGCGCAGTACTTCGACAATGGCCGCGATCTGCGGCTGGCCGACGACAAGGCCGCGATGCTGTGGCTGCTGACGAACGTCCAGGGTTCCCCGGTGATCCTGGAGGCGCAGACGCCGGAATACCGCTGGGGCAGCCGGTTCAGCATCTACACCGGGCTGCCGGCCGTGCAGGGGTGGAACTGGCATCAGCGCCAGCAGCGCTCCGTGGTGCCCGCCGTGGTCGAGCGCCGCGTGCAGCAGGCGCAGGAACTCTACAACACCACCGACCTGGCGCGGGCGAAGCACCTGCTGGACACCTACCAGGTCAGCTATATCATCGTGGGCGAGCTGGAGCGGGCGTATTACACCCCCGAAGGGCTGGCGAAGTTCGGGTTGCTGGTGGACCAGGGCTACTTGCGGGGCGCCTATGTGGGCGGGTCGGTGATCATCTACGAAGTGGTTGCCCGCGCGGCGACGGCGCAAACACCACCGGAGCCCGCTGCGTCGGGCCACGACTCGCCGCTGCCGACCCCGGCGACCTTTGCGTCGCCGGTACAGTAGATAGTTTGAGGTTGCAGGGGCGCACCCTGCGGTCGCCCTGGGGGGCAGGCGCGAGGCCGTGCCCCTACAAAAAACATGAATAGAGGTGATGTGAATCGTCGGGCGCGCGTGGTACGGTGGGTGCTGTTGCTGCTGATGCTGGCCGCGGCCGCAGTGTTGCGGTTCACCGGCATCAACTGGGATCAGTTTCAGCACGTTCACCCGGACGAGCGCTTCATTGTCTGGGTGGCCGACACAGTGACGTGGCCCGCAGACGCCGCAGCCGTGCTGGATCCTGCGCGCTCGCCCCTCAACCCCCTGCGCTGGCCGCCGGACCCGACCAACCCGAACAATGAGCTGGCCGGCAAGCCGCGCAACTATGCCTATGGCCACTTCCCCCTTTACCTGCTCGTAGCCGCCGCGCACCTGGCGCAGGCCGTGGCGACCTGGTTGGGCGAGACGACGCTGGCGTTTCCTGCCTGGATGCAGCCGCTGCACACCGTGGGCCGTGAGATGATCAGCTACAACTATCTGCCCCTGGTCGGTCGCGCCATCTCCGCGCTGGCGGACTTGGGGACGCTGCTGCTGGTGTATGCCCTGGCGCGGCGGGTGGTAAGTCATACTATCTTTTGTCATGCTGAGCGGGTCAACAGCTCAAGTCTTGTTGCGGCGAGTGTCCAGCGAAGCATCTCGATTGCCATGCATAGACCCTTCGCTGATGCCTCGCCGGTCCGTACGTTGGCTGACAAACCCGCTCAGGGTGACAGTGCAAGCATTTCCACACTTGCCGCGCGACCGCAGGCACGAGAAAGCAGCATTCGAGCCTATCTCCCCTTGCTGGCCGCAGCAGCCTACGCGTTCGCTGTGCTCCCCATTCAGCTCAGCCACTTCGCCGCGGTGGACGCGGTGCTGACCTTCTGTGTGACCGCGACCCTGGCGCTGGCGGTGCGGCGGGCAGAGGGGGGCGGGCCGGCCGCGTGGCTGCTGGCCGGCGCGCTGGCCGGGCTGGCGGTGGGATCGAAGTTCAGCGCGGTGCTGCTGGCCGTGCCGCTGTTGGTTGCCGGGTTGTATGGTCTGCCGGCGGGGGCGACCGGCCGCAGGCTGGCGCTCATTGCCGGGCGCATGGCCGCCGTGGCCGCGGCCGCGTTCCTGGCGTTTGCCCTCACCAACCCGTTTGCCCTGATCGAGGCGCGCGCGTACGTCATGCAGATTTTCACCCAGAACGCGATGGTCAGCGGCGTCATGGATGCACCGTATACGCGGCAGTACATCGGGACGCTGCCCTATCTCTATTTCGTGCAGCAGCTCAGCCAGTGGGGGTTGGGCTGGCCGTTGGGCGTGGCAGCCTGGGGCGGGTTCGTTTGGGCGATCGTCCGTGCCTTACGTTGGCGGGGGATTGCGCCCCGCCCGGCGCTGATCATCCTGCTGGCGTGGTCCTTGCCCTATCTCGCCACCACCGGTGCCTTCCACGCCAAGTTCCTGCGCTACATGGCGCCGCTGCTGCCGTGCCTGCTGGTTTTTGCGGCCGGGTGGGCGGCCGAGGGCTGGCGCTGGCTCGCTGGTCGCTTCGGCGGGCGGGGCCGCGCGGCCTGGGGCCTGGCCGCGGGCCTGACGCTGGCGTTCACCGTGGCGTGGGCGCTGGCGTTCACCGGCGTCTATCGCCAGGAGCACCCCTGGATCGCGGCGTCCAAGTGGATCTACACCAACGTCCCCGAAGGCGCCAAAGTGCTCACCGAACACTGGGACGACGCGCTGCCGCTGGCGCTGGACGAGTTATCGTCCCGGCCGGCGAAACGCGCGTACAATCGCGCCGAGCTGCCGCTGTGGGAGCCGGACACGACCGAGAAGGTGGATGCCCTGGTCGCCGAGCTCAGCACCGCCGATTATCTCGTCCTCGCCAGCAACCGTCTGTATGCGCCCGTCCAGCGTCTGCGCGACCGCTACCCCATGGGCAGCCAGTACTATCGGATGCTGTTCGCCGGGGACCTGGGCTACCAACCTGTCGCCGAGTTTACCGCTTACCCCAGCCTGCTGGGCCTGACCATCCCGGACGACAACGCAGACGAGAGCTTCACGGTCTACGACCACCCGCGGGTGTTGATCTTCGAGAACGAAGGGCGGTACAAGCCGGAGCTGCTGCGCGCCCGGCTGGGGCGGTATCTGCCGGCGGCGGTGTCAAGCGCCGCATCCGATGAAAACGTAGCGGAGCATCCCTTCGACGAGCTCAGGGCAGGCTCTGAGCGGAGCACCGCGGTGCGCAGTCGAAGGAGCGGAGCGGTCTTTCGGGCAAGGCCGCATCCTTCGACTGATTACTATTCGTTAGGCATGTTGGCTCGTAGACCCGCTCAGGATGCTGGTGTGGTTTCAGGTCAGGATGCAGATAAGCCTGATCTGGCTCCAGCGGTTCTCCATTACGCAACTGAAGACAGTAGGTTTATCCGCGTTCATCCGCGCTCGTCCGCGTCCGATTTTCAGGCGACTTTATCGGGGGATGCAATCCCCCGTCTGAACCTGACGAGCCGCCTCAGCGGCTGCACTTCAGCGCCTGCGGGCGCTTCTCAGGTTGAGGCGGGGGTTTCCAACCCCCGATACGCCCTGCCGCCGGCCCCATCGGGGGATGCAATCCCCCGTCTGAACCTGACAAGCCGCCTCAGCGGCTGCACTTCAGCGCCTGCGGGCGCTTCTCAGGTTGAGGCGG
>CAZKEF010000038.1:0-35251 GCA_964551735.1 uncultured Anaerolineales bacterium | reverse complement strand
GGGTTTCCAACCCCCGAGTTTCCCGCCCGCCGGGCCTGGCGCGCATGATGCCGCAGGCCGCCGCGCCCGGCTCCGCGCTGCTGGATCAGCCGGTGGACACGCTGCCCGTGGTCGCCGATTTTCGCTGGAACCGCGCAGCCAGCGCCTCCACGCCCCTGGCGACGCTGTTGTGGTGGCTGGTGGTGAGTCTCTTTGGTTGGCCTGCGTGGCTGCTGCTCTTCCCCGTGCTGCGCGGGCTGGCCGATCGCGGCTACGGGCTGGCGCGGCCGGCGGGTTGGCTGCTGGTAGGGTGGGTCCACTGGCTGGGGGTCAGCCTGGGCTGGTGGGAGAACCGGCTGCTGCCCATCGCGATCATCCTCGGCGCGCTGATCATCGCCGGCTTGGTCGCATGGCGCGTGCAGCGGCGGGAGATCGCCCTGTTCTGGGCCGCGCGGCGCCGGCTGCTCCTGGGTTCCGAGCTGCTGTTTGGGCTGGCCTACCTGGCCTTCGTCGGCGTCCGCCTGCTCAACCCCGACCTGTGGCACCCCTGGAACGGCGGCGAGAAGTTCATGGAGTCGGCGTTCCTCAACGCGACCCTGCGCAGCGCGTACTTCCCGCCCTATGACCCCTACTTCGCGGGCGGCGTCATCAACTACTATTATTACGGCTTCTACCTGGTCAGCCTGCCCATCAAGCTGACCGGCATCGCGCCGGAGGTGGCGTTCAACCTGGCGGTGCCGGTCCTCTTCGCGTTGACCGCGGGCGGCGTCTTCAGCGTGGCATACACGCTGGCCGCACCGCGAGCTGTGAAGTTTGGGACGCGGACGGGCGCGGACGGGCGCGGACGGCTCTTTGGGGTTCAAGGTGCTCGACTGTTCTCTCGCGGTTGCGCAAAACCCACTAATAGTATGTTCTTGCAGCGCCGCGGGCACCCGGCGTTGACCGCGTTGCTCTCGGTCGGGATGACCGTGCTGATGGGCAACCTCAAGGGGCTGGATTGGTTCGGCAAGGCGTTGGTCAGCCTGCTGCGCGGGGACGCGCTGCCGCGGTACGATTATTGGGCCGCCAGCCGGGTCATCCCGAAAACCATCAACGAGTTTCCGCTCTGGACCTTCACCTTTGCCGACCTCCACCCGCACCTGATCGCCATGCCGTTCGGTCTGCTGGTGGTGGGCCTGGCGCTGAGCTGGGTCAGGGGACAGGGGACAGGGGTCAGGCGTCAGTGGACAGGCGTCAGTGTACCGGCATCAGGCCTTACCCGCGTCCTTGTTTCCTTGTTAACTTGTCTACTCCTGTCCTTATCTCTGGGTGCGTTGGGTGCAATCAACACGTGGGATGTGCCGACCTATGGGCTGCTGGTGGCAGGCGCGTTCCTGTTAGCCGGTTGGCGGCGGGCGTCCGTGCCTGGAATCGAGGCTTTAGCCGGTCTGAGTAGATCACAGATTCAAGCTCAGAGGGGGTCTGTGACCCCCGACCGCCGGTCAGTGCGAAGCCTCCCTTTGGGACAGACCGGCTTGGAGCATCAAAATCGTGATCTGCTGGGTCTGCCGCTTGATGCAAGAAACCGGCTGAAGCCTCGATCCCATCGCGCGATCGCGAGTGCTCTCGGCCAGCTACTGCTCGTCGCAGCCCTGAGCCTGGCGGCTTATTGGCCGTTCCATGCCAACTATGACCCCGTCCTGGGCGAGCGGGCGGGCCCGGTGGTGGCGCGATACTTGAATTGGGTGCGCGCGGCCAGCCCGTTGGGCGATTGGCTCACTGTTTGGGGGGCGTGGCTGTTCCTGGTAGCCGGTTACGTGGCCGTGGTCTGGCGGAGCATCGCCCTGCGGCGGCCACGCACACTCACCCTCTCCGGCGCTGACGCCGCCCCTTCGGCCCGGCGCGATGGCCCGCTGTTCGCGTTGCTGGGGCTGATCGGCGTGCTGGCAGTGCTGGCTGCGTTAGGTCGGCCCACGGCTGCGCTTGCTCTGCTGCCGTTCTGCCTGTTGCTGCCGTTGATCCTTCGGCGCAACGCGCCGGTCGCGCAGAGCTTCGTGGCGCTGTTGGTCGCGTTGGCGCTGGCCGTGATCGCAGGCACGGAGATCGTCTACGTCCGCGACTTCCTGGAGGGCGGCGAGTGGTATCGCATGAACACCCTCTTCAAGTTTTCGGTGCCGGCCTGGCTCTTGCTCGGCGTGGCCGGCGGCCCGCTGCTGCGCCGGGCGTGGAACGCGGCGCGGCGGGGCCCTCTCTGGCTGGCGATCCCCTGGCAGGCAGCGCTGATTGCGTTGCTGGTCGGCAGCCTGTCTTTCCTGGCAGTGGGCGTCCGGGCCCGGGTTGATGACCGCTTCCCCGGCCGGTGGCCGCCGTTCGGCACGCTGGACGGGACCGCATACATGACCGTGAGCAGCTACACCTGGCCGAACGCAGACAACGTGATCGATCTCAGCCACGAGCGCGCGGCGATCCGCTGGCTGCTGGACAACGTCAGCGGCACCCCGGTCATCGCCGAAGCGCCGGCCGGTTGGTACACGGTGAACGGCCAGCCGCAGGGCTACGATTACTACCGTGCGGGCGGCCTGCGGGTGGCCAGCTTCACCGGCCTGCCGACCTTCCTGGGCGCGCACCAGGGCGAGCAGCGTTCAGGTGAGCAGGTGGGCCAGCGCGAACAGCAAGGCCGCCAGTTTTTCTCGACGACCGACATCGCACAGACGCGCACGTTGCTGCGCGACCTGCGGGTGGGCTATGTGTATATCGGTCAACCGGAGCGCACCTTGTTCACCTCGGCAGCACTGCGGAAGTTCGATGTTATGGCCGAGCTGGGCGACCTCCAGGTGGTCTATCGCAACCCGCAGGTGACGATCTATCGGGTGGCACGTTAGCGGCCGCGACGTGCGCTTTGGTTGTGACTTTTGGGGGCCTTCGAGAGTCATAGTATCATACCGGGTGAACGTATGGCAGGATCGGTGTGCGCGGAGAGTGACGCGACGTTGGTAGCCGAGCTGTTCGAGCAACACAGGTCGGCCATTTTCGCGTACATTTGCCGCCTGACCGCGGACGCCGGCCTGGCCGAGGAGCTGACCCAGGAGACCTTTCTGCGCATCTTCGAGGCGCGAGCACGGTTGAGCCAGGTGGCGAATCTCAGGGCCTGGGTGTTCCGGGTGGCCACGAACACGACCTTCAGTGCACTGCGCCGCCGCAGGCGGTTCGCGTGGCTGCCGTGGGAGTTCGCGGAGTGGGCGCCAGGGTGGGAACGCGATATCGCGGAGCAGGTGGGGCTGGCGGACGCGGTTGAAACGGCCCTCGCCAGCCTGGGGCCGCAATACCGGGCGCCACTGCTGCTTCTCAGTTACTACGGATTCAGCGTGGCAGAAACTGCGGCGATCCTGGGCCTCAGCGAGGGCGCGGTGAAGACGCGGGTCTATCGGGGCAAAGAGATGTTTCAACGGGCCTATCAACGGGAGAAACGCACATGAGAGGCCACAGCGAGTACCAGAGGGCGTTGGCCGCCTATCGCGGGCTGGAGCCTGCAGCGCGCGTGAACCTGGACGCACATCTGCTCACGTGCTCGGCCTGCGCTGCGCGCCTGGCCGGCTATGAACAGGTGGAGGAGGCCTTGCGGGCGCTGCCAGAGCCGCGCCTGCCCGTTCGGCTGCAGCATCCCTGGCCCGTGGTGGCGGCGCAGCACAAGGCCGCAGCGGGAATCGAAAAGAGCAACGGGAGGATCGGATGGGGTGTGGCACTGGGCCGCGCGCTGCTGCCTGCGAGCCTGGTGCTCGCCTTGCTAGTCGGTGCATGGCTGCTTCTCTCCTCTGTGACTGGGGGCGGCGTTGTGGCGACTGCCACACCGACCATGACCCTGACTCCCACGGCCACCGTGATCGCTTGGCTGGAGGGCGATGCCGGCGCTCTCGTTGAGGTCGTGCCCGTTACCGCAGTTGCGCCCGTGCCGCTGCCCGCGCCGCCGAGCCCGGTCGCAGCATGGGCCGGCGCCGGTGTGGCGCAGCAGAAGCCGTAGATAGGATCACTGTCCATGCTTTCAGTTATCCTCTGGTGGTTGGTGATCCAGCTCTTGGGCCTGGCCGCGCTGCCGTTAACCTGGCGGCTGTTCGCGCGGCTGCCCGGCCGCGGCTATCCGTTTGCCAAGGCGTTAGGGCTGCTCCTCGTCTCCCATGTACTTTGGCTGGGTGCGATCTTCCATCTGCTGCCGAACGACCTGGGCGGCACGGCTGTCGCGCTGTTCCTGGTGGCCGGGGCCTCGGCCTGGCTGGGGCGTGACGCCTGGCGCCGCGGCGCCGATGGGGTGCGGCCTTTGGTGGCCTGGCTGCGCGACAATCGTTGGCTGGTGCTGGCCACGGAGCTGCTCTTCCTGGTCGTTTTCGCCGGTTGGGCCGTGTTTCGGGCCTACAACCCGGAGATCAGCGGCACCGAGAAGCCGATGGAGTTCGCGTTCATCAACGGCGTGCTGCGCAGCCGTTTCTTTCCGCCCCAAGACCCCTGGCTTTCCGGCTACGGCATCTCCTACTACTACTTCGGTTACGTGATGCTGGCCTTGCTGATCCGGCTGACTGGCGTGCTGCCGGAGGTCGGTTTCAACCTGGGGGTCGCGCTCTGGTACGCCCTGGTCATGGTCGGCGCGTTCGGGATCGTCTATGACCTGGTGCGGCTGGCTGGAAACCGGAAGCTGGAAGCTGGCTCGTGCGGACCTGAGACACGCAGCACGCAGCACGCAGCACGCAGCACGTCCGGCGACGCCCGCGCCATCGGCTATGGTCTCCTCGGCGCCTTGTTTGTCGGCGTGGTCGGCAACCTGCAGGGGTTCATAGACAGTCTCTATCAGCGCGGCGTCCTGGCTGAGCGTTTCGTTCGCTGGTTGGATATCAAAGGGATGTTCGATGCCCCGCCCACGGGTAACTGGACGGGCGGCTTCTGGTGGTGGTGGCGCGCGTCGCGGGTGATCCACGACAAAGACCTGCTGGGCAATTCGGTCGAGGTGATCGACGAGTTCCCGTTTTTTAGCTTCCTGCTGGGCGACATGCACCCGCACGTGCTGGCGTTGCCCTTCGCGCTGCTGGCGATTGGGTTGGCGGCGAATTTGTTGCTGGTGGCCTCGACCGGCGCCTGTTCGGGACGAAAACTACCGGCTGAAGCCTCGATTCCAGCGGACTTCATTTCACGCATCACGCATCGCGCAGCAGGCTTTTGGCGTTCCCTCGGCACCGTCACCGGCCTCGGCGGCCCAGGCATCTTCCTCTCCGCCCTGGTCCTGGGCGCGCTGGGGTTTCTGAACACATGGGACTTCCCTATCTACGTCGGGCTGGCCGCCCTGGCGCTGGGGATCGGGTGGGCGTCGGTTGAGGGATTGACGTGGCGGGTAGCCGGCCGCGCGGCGGCCGCGGGTGTCGTCCTGGCGCTCCTGGGCTGGCTGCTCTACCTGCCGTTCTATCTGGGTTTCCAGTCGCAACTGGGCGGCGCGCTGCCGAACCTGCTCTTCCCCAGCCGGTTCAGCCAGTTCTTTGTGATGTTTGGCCTCTTTCTGGTCGCAGCGGCTTTCTTTTTGGCGTTGCTGAGCCGGGGGCGAGGCCGGGCGGTGCTGCGCGGCATGGCGATCACCCTGCCGGTGACGCTGCTGACCCCCGTGCTGCTCATGGCCGCCGTCGCCCTGGGGTTGGCGGTCCTGCCCAACGGCCGGCTGTTGGTCGAGCAGGCGCTCAATGCCCCCGGCGTGCAGGCCAACGTCAGCGCGCCGACCCTGGGCGGGCTGCTGGGCCTGGCCGTCCGCCTGCGCGTCGCGACCCCGTGGACCTGGCTGGCGCTGGCCGTGCTCATCGCCTGGGCGGCCGGGGTGTTGTGGGCGGGAATGCGGGGAGGGGGGGACACGGAGACCAGGAGACAAGGAGACCAGGAGACAGGGAGATACGGGGATGGTCAATCGCCGCGTCAGCGCGTCACCGCGTCTCCTCTCCCCCTCTCCCCCTCTCCCCATCTCCCAGTCTCCGACCTCTTCGCCGTTGCGCTCATCGGCCTGGCGCTGCTCTTGACGCTCGTGCCGGAGTTCGTGTACCTGCGCGACCTGTTCGGCACGCGCATGAACACCGTGTTTAAGTTTTATTACCAGGCGTGGGTCATGCTGGCGCTGGTCGCGGCTTACGGCGTGAGCCGGCTGACGGGGCGGGGGACGCCACTGGCGCTCAAAGGGCTGGGCCTTTCGCTGGTGGCTGCCCTGACGGTGGCCGGGCTGTGGTATCCGCTGCTGGCGGCGCCCAGCAAGGCGGATAACTTCCAGGTTAACCGCGAGAGCGGCGACCCGCGGCCCACGCTGGACGGCCTGGCCAGCCTGCGGCGCTTCGATCCGGCGACGATGGCCGCCATCGAGTGGCTGCGGGTCAATGTCCCACCGGACGCGGTGGTGGTCGAGGCGTCGGGCGGCTCGTACACCCAGGCCAGCCAGGTCTCTATGGCGACCGGGAACCCCACCCTGCTCGGCTGGGACTTCCACGAGCGGCAGTGGCGCGGCAATGAGGGCTATGACAAACTGGCCGCGGGCCGGCCGGAGGCGCTGGATCAGATCTATCGGACGGCCCGGCCCGAGGAGCTGCCTGCACTGCTGGACAGGTGGGGCGTGGACTACGTCTTCGTTGGCAACCAGGAACGGAGCAAGTATCAGATCGGCGACCCGGTATTGGCACGGTTCGACCGCGCGTTAACGCTAGTGTATGACGTGGATGGCGTGCGCATTTACGCGCGGTAGATGCGGATCATGTTCCGGAATCGCGGCTTCAGCCGGGTGGGTGGTTGTGCGGCAAGCCTGCGGTTGTGCGAGAGACCGCCTGAAGGCTCGATTCCAATTCATAGACAGAGGATGGCGGATAGCGTGTTAGCGATAGGCGATTTACGAAAAGAAGTTCGTGCCACCGACTGGCTGACCGTAGAACGGGCAGCCTATACCGGCCTGGCCATCGTCGCACTGGGCGTGCGGTTGTGGGGGCTGGGCGCGACGGCCCTGGGGCCGGACGAGGCTGCGCACGCGCTGTCGGCTTTGGCCGCGGCCCAAGGCAACCTGCCGGACTTGGCCGGCGTCAGCCCGCTGTTGCACGCGCTGCAGCGGATCACCTTCAGCCTCTTCCCGGCCACTGACACCGCGGCGCGGTTCTGGCCGGCGCTTTTGGGCGGGCTTTCGGTGCTGCTGCTTTACGCGCTGCGCGACCGGCTGACGCAGGGCGGCGCGCTGGCTGCGGCGGCCCTGTGGGCGCTCTCGCCGCTGGCCGTGTGGAGCAGCCGCCTGGCCGTGGGCGATGCCCTGGTCCCAACGGCCGCGCTGGCGCTGCTGGCGGCGATCAACGGGCTGGCGGCCGGCCGCGGCGGCGCGCGCACAGTGGCGTTGGCCGGCGTGGCCCTGGCTGGGTTCTTGCTTTCCGGGCCGGCGGCCTACACCGCGATCGTGGCCGGCCTGATTGCGCTGGTCTGGTGGCGCGGCGGCCTGGCGGACGTTTGGGCGGCCGTGGCAACGCACCGCCGCGCGGCGCTGGCCGGGGTGCTCGGCACGCTGCTGTTGGTCGGCACGTTTTTCATGCTCACGCCGGCCGGTCTGGCCGCGACCGGGAGCCTGCTGGGCGCGTGGCTGGCGGGGCTTCTGCCGGGGAGCGGCGAGTACGGCGCCTGGGAGCAGGCGCGGCGGTTGCTCATCAGCGAGCCGTTGCTGCTGGCTTTCGGGGTTGTGGGACTTGCGCAGGCATGGCGGCGGGGCGACCGCACCGGGCAGTGGCTCGGTTTCGCGGTCGCGGTGACATTGCTGCCGGCGCTGGTAGGCCGTGGCCGCCATCCGTTGGATCTGGCACTGGTCGCCCTGACGCTGGCCTTGCTGGCCGGGCCGGCCATCGCACGGGTGGTGGCAGCTGTGTGGACGGAGCGCGGGCAGGCCGATGTGTGGTTGCTGCTGGCGCTCAGCCTGACCTTCTTGTTTTCTGCGTCCATCGCCCTGCCTAGCGCGGCTAACCCGGCGAACCGGGCCGATTGGCGGGCGCTGTACACCGGTGTGGGCGTCGGTACGTTCCTGCTGGCCGTGCTGGTCTGGCTGGCCTACGGCGTCCTGGGCAGTTGGGGTGTGGTGGCGCGCGCTTGGCCGGTGGTTCCTCTGCTGCTGGGCCTGACCTGGAGTGGGGGTCAGGTCGCAGCGCTGAGCTACGATCGCGGCGCATGGCGCCAACCGGCCGCGCTGCACCAGGTGGCTGCGACCGACGTGGTTGACTTGCAGCGGACCTTGCGCGACGTGACCGCTCTGCACGGCGGTGGGACGCGTGAGGCCGCGATTGATTTTGTCTGGCCGGAACGCCAGGGGGATCCGATGGTGTCCGCTCTACGTTGGCAGTTGCGCGACTACCCCAACCTGCGGTGGGTCGCGTCCGTGCCCTCCGACCCGGCGCCGTTGGTGATCACGCCCGTGGCAGAGCAGTCGCGCCTTGCCGACCGCTACAGCGGGTCCGAGTTCGCCGTGTTGCAGCGCTGGCGGCCGGTCGGGTTCGAAAGCGCACAGCAGGCCATTCGGTGGCTCTTGTATCGCGAGACGCGCATCGCGCCGGAGAAGGTAAACGCGATCCTGTGGGTGGATCGGAGCGTAGACTGAATAATAGGGTGACATAACGATGGAAACTGTTGAAACCGAGAAGACAAACGTCCTGGATCGGGCGTTCTTAAGCCTCTTGCGCCTGAACGGCGAGAAGCTGGCCTGGATCATCCTGTTGGTGGTCGCGTTGCTCAGCCGCACCATCGGCCTGGGTGACCGGCCCATGAGCCACGATGAAAGCCTGCACACGGTCTATTCGTGGCAGCTCTACGACGGCCGGGGCTATCAGCACCAGCCGATGATGCACGGGCCGCTGAAGTTCATCCTTAACCCGATCATGTACTTCCTGTTCGGCGTCAACGACTGGAGCGCGCGTATCCAGGTGGCGCTGTTCGGCGTCGCGATGGTTGCCTTCGTCTGGCTGATGCGCCGCTGGCTCGGCAAGACCGGCGCATTTTTGACGGCGTTGATGTTCGCCATCTCGCCTGCGCTCTTGTATCACAGCCGCTACATCCGGGACGAGGTGATGCTCACTAGCCTGCTGGTGTTATTGGCGGTTGCCATGTTCCATTACCTTGAGACGCGCAGCACCAGGTGGTTGGTCTGGACTGCTGTGGCGCTGGGGCTGGCGTTCCTGACCATGGAGGCATCGTTCATCTTCGGCGGCATCTTCGGGATCTTCCTGCTGCTGGCGCTGGCCGCGCAGCTATGGCAAGCCGTGTGGCCGGGCGATGACATTGCGAATCGCCGCCGGGTCTTCCGGGCGTTGGTGGTGGTCGCGCTGCCGTTGTTGGCGGTGGGCCTGCTGCTCGTGATCTTCAAGGTTCAGCTTGTCGGCATTGCTTTCCTGGGGCTGGGCGCCGTTCTGGCTGCTGCGGCGGTCGTCATCGCCGCGTTGGGCTGGGGCAGGCGGCTGGCCGCGTTCGGCGAACTCGATCTGATCGTGCTGCTCTTCACACTAGTGATGCCGTTCCTGTCGGCCGTGGTGCTGAAGGCGTTGGGTTGGCAGATCAGCCAGTTCAATAACCCCGGGCAGGTCACGCTTGCCGTTGTCTGGCAGGGTGGGCTGGTGTTGGGGTTGTTGTTCATCTTCAGCGGCGTGCTGGGCTACTGGTGGCTGGGGCGGCGCTGGCTGATCGCGGCCGGCCTTTTCTGGGCGCTTGAGTTGCTCTTCTTCACCACGTTTCTCACCAACGGTCAGGGCATCGGCACCGGCTTCATCGGCTCCCTGGGCTACTGGATCGATCAGCAGGAGGTGATGCGCGGGGGCCAGCCGTGGTACTACTTCTACCTGTTGATACCGTTGTACGAGTTCCTGCCGTGGCTGCTCAGCATGGCGGGGACGGTGGCGTGGCTGGTTGGAGTCCTGCGGAGACGCGGAGAGGCGGAGACGCGGGGAGAGAGAGACGCGGAGAGGGGGAGACAAGGAGACAAGGGGACAAGGGGACAAGGGGACAAGGAGATAGGGAAACAAGGTGCGAAAGAGGCCGAGGCCGTACTCCCATATCCCCCCACCCCCATATCCGTCCAACGCGTCTTCGAAGCCTTCCTGGTCTTCTGGCCTGCTGCGACCTGGGCGGTGTTCACCTGGGTGGGCGAGAAGATGCCATGGCACACCGTCTACTTCGCCATGTCCATGACCCCGTTGGGCGGCTGGTGGCTAGGCAAGGTGATTGATGGCATTGACTGGCGCGGTGGCTGGCAGCGGGGCATGGTCTGGCTGATGGGCATGGTCCCGCTTTTCCTCCTTGCCCTGAAGGCAGTGCTGCCGCCTGCCACGAAACGACCTTTTGCAGATGTCACGGTCAACGGCATGAGTAACACCGCGCAGTGGCTGTTGGCGCTGATCGTGGCCCTGGCGCTGATTTACTTCATCTATGACCGGGTCATGGCCCTGGGCTGGCGGCAGAGCGTTGCCGCGGCTGCGACGAGCTTGGCTGCGTTGCTGTTGGTGTTCACGGTGGGCGTGTCGTATCGTTTTAGCTACATCAACTATGATTATCCCATCGAACCGATGGTGTACGCGCATGCGACGCCCGATATCAAGCTGGTGATGACGCAACTCGAGGAGATTTCGCGGCGGACCGTCGGAGATCACGCGCTGCGTGTAGCCTACGATAATGAGGCAACGTGGCCCCTGGAATGGTACTTCCGCGACTATCCGAATAAGGTTTACTTCGGCACCAGCCCCAGCCGGGACGCCATGGATTCGCCGGTGGTGATCGCTGCCGATCCCAACATCGCCAAGGTCAAGCCCTACCTGGGTGACAATTACTACGAGTTCAGCTATCGCTTGATCTGGTGGCCGCGCGAGACGTACAAGGGGTTGAGCTGGCAGCGCATCGGCGATGGCCTGCGTGATCCCGTGCAGCGCGGGCAGTTCTGGGATGTGGTCATCCACCGGCGCTACACCACCAAGACCGCCCAGTGGGATCCGATGAAGCGGTTCAGCGTGTTCATCCGCAAGGACATCGCCGCGCAAGTATGGGACTGGGGCGCGCCGGCCGCAGCGCCTGGGACCGTCCCCGGCGCGGTGGATCTCAACCCCTACGAAGCCGGGCAGCGCACCATCCCCGCGATCCAGCAGGTCGGCACGGCCGGCATGGCGGGCAACGCGGCAGGCCAGTTCAGCTTCCCGCGCGCCGTGGCTGTGGACGCCGAGGGGCGTATCTACGTGGCCGATTCGGGCAATCACCGGGTGCAGGTGTTCAACCCGGACGGCAGCTTTTTGCGCCAGTGGGGCAGCCTGTGCAAGCTGGACACCGGCGAGGGGTGCGTGGCAGGCGGCGACGGCCAGTTCAACGAGCCGTGGGGCATCGCGGTGGGCCAGGACGGCAGTGTTTACGTGGCGGATACCTGGAACCACCGCATCCAGAGGTTCACCAATGAAGGCCAATTCGTGACCAAGTGGGGCACTTTCGGCTCCACAGGCGGCGAATTGGGCCAGGGCAGCCTGCTTTACGGCCCGCGCACGCTGGTCGTCGGTCGCGATGGCAACCTGTATGTCATGGACACCGGCAACAAGCGGGTGCAAGTGTTCACTCCCGAGGGGTATTTCATCACCCAGTGGGGCGGCGGTGGTGTCGTTGATGGCCGCTTTGACGAGCCGGTGGGCCTGGCCCAGGATGCTGGCAGCAACTGGTACGTGGCTGATACTTGGAACCGCCGGATCCAGCAATTCACCGAGGCGTTTCAGTTCATCGCGCAGTGGCCCGTGTCCGGCTGGGGCTCGCAGTCGGTGGTCAATAAGCCCGCCCTGGCGGTAGATCCGGAGCGGAAACTGGTCTACGCTGTAGATCCGGAAAACTATCGCATCCTGGCCTTTGGGCTTGACGGCAGCTTTAAAGCGACCTGGGGCCAGTACGGCACCGAGGCTGAGTCCTTCACTCTGCCGACCGGCATCGCCGTGGGCACCGATGGCAAGGTCTACGTGGCCGATGGCGACGCGCACCGGATCATGATCTTCCCGCCGTTGTCGTAAGGATCGAGAATCCTGGTGGCTCAACCGTTTGTTTGACCCCAATCGGGGATACAGATATACTGATTGTCAATTGTTGGGAGGTGCCTGATGTCTGATCTCAAAACCCGTTTCGAGACCGCGGCCCAAGATGTGCAGAAGCTGGCCCGGAAGCCGGACGACAAGACCTTGCTCAGCCTGTATGCGTTCTACAAGCAGGCCACGGTCGGCGACGTGACCGGCGGCCGGCCGACCGGCTTCGACATCGTCGGCAAGGCCAAGTATGACGCCTGGGCCAAGCTCAAGGGGACGTCGAAGGATATGGCGATGCAGGCGTATATTGAGTTGGTGGAGCGCTTGCAGGGATAACAAGGGTGTATCCCCATCTGTAACCAAAGGAGGTTCCGATTGAAGCTACAAGAGTACCAGGCCAAACGCATCTTCGGACAGTACGGCATTTCGGTGCCCAGCGGGGACGTGGCCGCGACGCCGGCTGAGGCCCGCGCTATCGCCGAACGCATCGGAGGGCCGGTGGTGGTCAAGTCGCAGGTGCTGGTCGGCGGCCGCGGTAAGGCCGGCGGCATCAAGCTGGCGAAGTCGGCCGAGGAGGCCGGGCAGGTGGCCGGCCGCATCCTGGGCATGGACATCAAGGGCCTGACAGTCAAGAAAGTGTTGATCGATCCGGCCGCGGATATCCGCAAGGAGCTCTACCTGGGCATCGTGCTCGACCGGGCGCGGCGCCGCGTGGTGATGATGGCCTCCAGCGAGGGTGGCGTGGACATCGAGGAGGTGGCTGCCGCAACGCCGGAGAGGATCGTCACGGTGGCTGTAGATCCCTGCCTGGGCCTGAAAGAGTACCAGGCGCGTGACTTGGGGATCAACATCGGCCTGCCGCGCGAGCAATTGGGTCAGTTCGCCAAGATCTGCCAGGGTCTTTACAACTGCTACCTGGGCTGCGACGCCAGCCTAGCCGAGATCAACCCGCTGGCCGAGCTGGGCGACGGCACGCTCAAGGCGCTGGACGGCAAGATGGTGTTGGACGACAGCGCGCTCTTCCGTCATGCCGACCTGGCCGCCATGCGCGATGAGGACGAGGAGACGCCCGAAGAGCGCGAGGCGCGGCTCAACGATCTCTCCTACGTCAAGCTCGACGGCGAGATCGGCTGCATGGTTAACGGTGCGGGCCTCGCCATGGCCACCATGGACATCATCAAGCATTTCGGCGGCTCGCCGGCCAACTTCCTGGATGTGGGCGGCGGCGCCAAGGCCAGCAAGGTTGCGGCCGCGCTGCGCATCATCCTGTCCGATCCCAACGTGAAGGTCGTGCTCCTGAACATCTTTGGTGGCATCACCCGCTGCGACGAGGTGGCGCGCGGGATCCTGCAGGCGCTGCAAGAGGTGCCGACCCAGGTGCCGATGGTGGTCCGTTTGGTGGGCACGAACTATGAAGAAGGCCGCGCCATCTTGGCCGAGGCCAAGATGATGACCGCTGACACGTTGGCCGAAGCAGCCCAGAAAGCTGTAGCGGCGGGGAGGGCAGCATGAGCATCCTGGTTAACAGCGATACTCGCCTGGTTGTGCAGGGCATCACCGGCCGCGAGGGTGCATTCCACACCGAGCAGATGATCGCTTATGGCACCAACGTCGTAGCGGGCGTGACCCCGGGCAAGGGCGGCGGCTGGGCCGTCGGCAACGTGCCCATCTTCGACAGCGTGGCCGAGGCGGTGAACGCCACCGGCGCCAATACCAGCATTATCTACGTGCCCGCGAAGTTCGCGCCGGATGCCATCCTGGAGGCCGCGGATGCGGGCATTGCTCTGGTGATCTGCATCACCGAGGGCATCCCCGCGCTGGACATGCTGAAAGTACGCGCCTACCTGGATCAAACCAAGGCGCGCCTCATTGGCCCCAACTGCCCAGGCTTGATTACGCCCGGCGAGGCCAAGGTCGGCATCATGCCAGGCCATATTCACACGCGCGGCAACGTGGGCCTGGTCAGCCGCTCCGGCACGTTGACCTACGAAGTTGTATACGCTCTAACCTTGCGCGGCATCGGCCAGTCCACTGCGGTCGGCATCGGCGGCGATCCCATCAACGGCACCAGCTTCGTGGATGTGTTGGACATGTTCGAGCATGATCCGGAGACGCAGCAGGTGGTCATGATCGGCGAGATCGGCGGCACCGACGAAGAGAAAGCGGCCGAGTTCATCGGCACGCGGATGACCAAGCCGGTGACCGCGTTCATCGCGGGCCAGACCGCGCCGCCCGGTAAGCGCATGGGCCATGCCGGCGCCATCATCAGCGGCGGTAAAGGCACGGCGGCCGACAAGATCGCGGCGCTGGAGGCTGCTGGCGTGCGCGTCGCCAAGCATCCCGGCGAGATCGCCGAAATGGTGGCCGCGCTGATTTGATGTTCAGTTGCCGGACAAACCAGGTTTCTCGAAGTAACCTGGTTTGTCCGGCGGCAGCGTTTTTCACGATGCCTGAGCCTCCTCCACCCGAGCCGCCGCCCGAACTGGACCTCAGCCCCTATGAGGGATGCTGGGTTGCCATCGTGCGCGGTCAAGTGTGCGGCGCCGGCCGGACCGCCGATGCGGCGCGGCGCGCGGCCAGCCGCACGCGGCCGCGCGAGATTCCCATCGTGATCTACGTCCGCATCGCGCCGCCGACGCCGTAGATCAGCACAGCCGGAACGCGGAGAGCCTGCCCCGCAGTGTCGGGCACGACGCGGACAGGTTCAGATTCCGTCCGCGTCCCGTTCTTGGGTCAGGAGTAATGCACTTTGCCGTTGACAGCAATGTCGCCCGAACCGGAAAGCAGCCTGCTCGATCGGGTGATTGCCTTTCTCAGAGCCCAACCTACCCCCATTTGGGTGGTGGGCGGCCATGTGCGCGACCGGCTGCTGGGCCGACCCAGCCATGACCTCGACCTGATCGTGCCGGAAGGCGGGATCAGGCTGGCGCGCGCGGTTGCTGTGGCCTTCAGTGGCGCGTCCTTCGTGCTGGATGATGTGCGCGATGTGGGTCGCGCGATCCTGCGCGACGAGGCCGGCCAGGCGCTGGAGGTAGATGT
Source organism: uncultured Anaerolineales bacterium (assembly GCA_964551735.1). GTDB lineage: Bacteria > Chloroflexota > Anaerolineae > CG2-30-64-16 > CG2-30-64-16 > DAOUAT01. The sequence goes on along the minus strand of CAZKEF010000038.1, from coordinate 20,201 downwards.
CGCCCGCCTGCGTGTGCCGGAGCTACTGGACGACCTGGCGCTGCGCGACTTCACCGTGAACGCCATCGTGTGGGATCTGTCGCCTGCGGGGGCTGGGCCCTTCTATTTCGACCCCTTCGACGGCCGTGCAGACCTGACGCGCGGCTTGTTGCGGGCTGTTACCGAGGGAGCGTTTCGGGACGATCCGTTGCGTATGTTGCGCGCGGTGCGCATGGTGGCGGAGCTCGGGTTCCGTATCGAAGGCGCGACGTTCAACCTCATCCGCCGCGACGCCGAGTTGCTGCCCTTGGTCGCGCCGGAGCGGGTGCGTGACGAGTTGCTGCGCGTGTTGGCTGCGCCCGGCGCCTGGCAGCATGTGCGCCTGCTGTATGAGCTGGGGCTGCTGGCGCAGGTGCTCCCCGAGGCCGCTGTGGGGGCTGGTGTGACCCAGTCATCCCCGCACTACCAAGACGTCTTCGACCACTCCCGCAGCGTGTTGTGGCACGTGGAGGGCATCCTGGCACTGCTCTGGCCGGAGCACGGTTACGCCGTGTCCGCGGAGACGTCCGGCGATCCGGCCATCCCTGCCGCGTCCGATTGCTGGACCGACCTGGCTGCGTTGCTTTCCACTTATGCTGAAGAGCTGCGTGCCCACCTGTTGCTGCCGTTAGCCTCGGGCCACTCACGCCGCACGTTATTGACATGGGCAGCCCTGGCCCACGATTGGGGCAAACCTGCCAAGCGGATCGTGGCCGACAACGAGCAGGTGCACTTCTACGGCCATGAGCACTGGGGTGCACTGCTGGCCGAGGCGCGGCTCACGGCGCTGCGTTTCGCCGGCGATGAGATCGCGTATGTGGCTCGGCTGGTTGACCTGCACATGCGGCCGGGTTTGATGGCCAGCGCTGGCCCGCCCAGCCGGCGCGCTATCTACCGCTTCTTCCGCGAGGCGGACACCACCGGCCCTGATTGCGTGCTGTTGAGCCTGGCCGATGGCATGGCTACGCGGGCAGCCATGCCTGACCCTGAGCATTGGCGTGCGCGACTGGAGACTGCTGGCGCCCTGTTGGAAGCTTATTTCCGCCAGCGCGACGAGCGCGTCAACCCGCCACCGCTGCTCAATGGCCGGCAGATCATGGCCGAGTTGGGCCTGGCCCCCGGTCCGCTAGTCGGCGCGCTGTTGGATGCTCTGCGCGAGGCCCAGGCGGTCGGTGAGGTGAACACAGCGGAGGAGGCCAGGGCCTGGCTGGCCGGCCGCGCGGCCGAGGGGGTCGCGCATGTTGATCGCTGAGGTTGCCGTCGCAAAGGCGCCGAAATACGCGGTGCGGGAGAGCGGTGACACCGTAGAGGTGGTTGAGCGGCCGCACGGTGGGCTTTCGATCGTGATGGCCGATGGTCAGCGCAGTGGCCGCTCAGCGAAAGCTATCAGCAACATTGCTGTTCGCAAGGCAGTCAGCCTCCTGGCCGAAGGGGTGCGCGATGGCGCAGTAGCGCGCGCGGCCCACGACTATCTTCGTACGGCCCGCAGCGGCCAGGTTTCGGCCGAATTGACCATCATTTCCGTTGACCTGGAAACGCGCACCCTGGTCATCTCCCGCAACAGCCAGTGCCCTGTCCTGGTGGGCGGTATCGAGATGGTTGACGGCCGGTCCCATACCACCTGGCAGTCACTGGATGAGCCGGTCGATCCGATCGGCATCCACGTCCGCTCTCGGCCAGCGATCACCGAATTTCCCCTGGCTGCCGGCCAGACGGTGGTGGCCTTCACCGATGGGGTGTTGCACGCCGGCACGCGGCGTGGAGCGCCGTTGGTCTATCAGGATGCGCTGGCGGCATTGGCGGGCCCACCGAGGGGCGCAGTCCCTCATGCCGCAAGCAGCGGCGGTGCGCATGATGATGTCACGCTGAGCGGGTCAACAGGCATGACGCCGTTCACGGCCGACGAGGTTGCCGATGGCCTGTTGGCCGCTGCCCTGGCAGCGGATGCGGGACGGCCGGCCGATGATATCAGTGTGGTGGCGGTGTGCGTATTTGAGGCCGGTGCGCAGGATGAGGTAGAGGTGCGTCGGATGCGGGTCAGTTTCCCGGTTGGGGTGGGGACGTAGGTGCCACGAAAGGAGCCGCAGCCATGTCCCACCCGCTTATCGCCATCGTCGGCCCCTGCGCGGCGGGTAAGACGACCTTGGGCAAAGGGTTGCGTGCACACGGCTTTAACGCCCGGCCGATCCTGCAAGAGCACTCCTACGTGCCCACCATGTGGCAGCGCATCACCAGGCCTGATGTGCTGATCTACCTGGGCGCCGGCCTGGAAACTATTCGTTGGCGGCGCCGCGATCCCGAATTCCCCTCCTGGCTGCTGGCGCAAGAGAGCGATCGGTTGCGCCACGCGCTGGCCCACGCCGATATCGTCATCCGCACGGATGCCTTGACGCCCGAAGAAGTGTTGGCTGAGGCCATCGTCGGCTTGACGGCGCTGGGTGTCACCCCTGCGTTTTTTTGACAGCGATCTCGCGCAAGGGTATAATCATCCTGTTTTGCTCCAAGAGCCTCGGCGGGGCAATCTGCACTTTGCCCCACCCCGCCTTGGCGGGCAGGACGATTTCTTAGGGGGGAGATAGCGCGCATGCGGAATCGCAATAGCATCGTCCTTGGTTTTATCATCCTGCTGGCCCTGATCACGGTTTGGGTCGTTTTGCCCATAGAGCATCCGAACTGGGCCAAGCAGGCGCTGTTCTGGCAACAGCCTGCCGAGTTTCGTGATCTAAAGATCAAACAGGGCTTAGATCTGCAGGGCGGCACCCAGGTTTTGCTGGAGGCACGCCCGGCCACCGGCCAAACCATCACGGCCGATAACATGCAGTCGGCCAAAGTCACCATCGAGCGTCGTGTTAACGGCTTGGGCGTGACGGAACCTCTGGTGCAGCTCCAGGGCGAGAATCGCATTATTGTTGAGCTGCCCGGCATCAACAACCCCGAGCAGGCCGTGCAGACCCTCAAGAGCACCGGCCAGCTTGAGTTCGTCGAGATCGGGCCTGCGGAAGGTTCGCCCTATCCGCAGGTGACCCAGGGTGTGTACATTCGCACCAGCACCAACGATCGCGTCCCTGATCAGGAAGCGCTTGGCGCCATTCCATTCCCGTACCCTGAGGTTGTCTTCACAACGATCCTGACGGGAGACATGCTCCAGGATGCCCAGATCACCCTGGACCAGTTTGGCGCACCGCAGATCGCCTTTGAGCTCAAGGACGATGGCCCTCAGATTTTTGGTGACTACACGGCTGCAAACGTGGGCAACATCCTGGCCATCGTGCTGGACAACGTCGTGCTGTCTGCCCCACGCATCAACAGCCCCATCCCCGACGGCCAGGGCATCATCGAGGGCCGGTTCACCCGTGAAGAGGCCGAGAGCCTGGCCGTGCAGATGCGCTACGGTGCGCTGCCTGTGGCTTTGGATGTGGTCAGTCGCGACACCATCGGTGCAACCCTGGGCGCGGATTCGGTTCGCAAGAGCATCACAGCGGGCGTCATCGGCCTGATCACCGTGCTGCTCTTCATGACCGTCTACTACCGGCTGCCCGGGTCGCTGGCTGCATTGGCGTTGCTGATCTATGCCGGATTGAACCTGGCCCTGTACAAGCTGATCCCGGTCACCTTGACGCTGCCCGGCATCGCCGGTTTCCTATTGTCCACCGGTATGGCTGTGGACGCCAACATCCTGATCTTCGAGCGGATGAAGGAGGAGTTGCGCTGGGGGCGGTCGCTGCGATTGGCGGTTGAGGCAGGCTTCAGCCGTGCCTGGACCTCGATCCTCGACTCCAACCTCTCCACGCTGATCACCTGCGGCATCTTGATTTTGTTCGGCCGCACCTTCGGCGCCCAGGCGGTCATGGGGTTTGCAGTCAACCTGGCGATCGGTGTGATGATCAGCATGTTCACCGCGGTGACCATCACGCGCACCTTTATGCGTGCGGTGTTCGACCGGCCCGGCAGCGAGAGCCTGCGCGAAAAGCACTGGCTCCTGGGTGTTTGAGCCCCGAAGGAACGAGAGGATAACCATGTTTCGACTGGTAGAAAAGCGACGCTGGTATTTCTTGGTTTCGGCGTTGATCATTATCCCGGGCCTGATCGCCATGATCTATTCCGCGATCACCACCGGGCTGCCTTTCAAGCTGGCCATTGATTTCACTGGCGGCGCGATCTGGAAGTTGAGCTTCGATCAGCCCGTGCAACCGGCCGAGGTGCGCGAGGTGTTCGTGGATGCCGGCTACGGCGACACGGCCGTGACGACCCTGGGTGACGGCACCACGGCCCAGGTGCGGCTCAAGGATATCGACGAGACTGAGAAACTGGCTCTTACCGCGGCCCTAAAGGAGCAGTTTGGCTCAGGCGTCAGCGAGGAGCAGTTCAGCGCTGTGGGCCCGGCGATCGGCCGCGAGGTGACGCAGGCAGCGGCATTGGCCGTGTTTGCGGCGGCGGTCGTGATCCTGTTCTTCATGATCATCGCATTTCGCAAGGTCACTAACCCGTTCCGTTACGGTGTGGTGGCCATCGTCGCTGTCATTCACGATCTGCTCTTAACCCTGGGCATCTTCAGCATCTTGAGCTTGTTGTTCGGCTGGGAGGCTGACGCGTTGTTCCTGACGGCGCTGCTCACCGTGATCAGCTTCTCGATGCAGGACAAGATCGTCGTGTTCGACCGCATTCGCGAGAACTCCCCGAAATACCGTGGCGAGCCGTTCAGCACTATCGCCAATCGCAGTGTGCTGGAGACGCTGCATCGCTCGCTGGCGACCCAGCTCAACGCGATCTTCATCATGGTCGCCATCCTGTTGTTCGGCGGCGGCACCATCAAGCAGTTCATCGCGGTCATGCTGGTCGGCCTGGTCAGCGGGACTTTCTCCTCCATTTTCAATGCCGTGCCGGTCCTGGTCGGTTGGGAAGAGAGGGATCTGCTCGGCACCAAGAAGGTGCAGGCAGCTTAAGTTCAGTTGTTCAGACGATCTTCGGGTGTAGGGCTTTGGCCGGCGCATCGTGTCATGCGAGAAGCCGGCCAAAGTTTCGCATCCAAGGCGAGAGGACGTTCTTCAGGCTATCCTCATGCGCGCTGTCCTCTGCGATAACGGTCTTCGGTTCCAACCGGCCTACCCTGATCCCGTGCCTCGGCCTGGGGAAGCGTTAGTGCGCGTCCGCCTGGCCGGCATCTGCAACACCGACCTGGAGTTGGTGCGCGGCTACATGGCCTTTCGCGGGGTGTTGGGGCACGAGTTCGTGGGCGAGGTCCTCCAGGGGCCGGATCCGGCCTGGATCGGCCGCCGCGTGGTGGGTGACATCAACGCGGCGTGCTACACCTGTGCAACTTGCCGGGCTGGCCGTCACACACATTGCCCCAACCGCACCACCCTGGGCATCGACAGGCGTGACGGCGCGCTGGCCGATTACCTGTTGTTGCCCCAGGCCAACCTGTACGCGGTCCCTGATGGGATCGCGGATGAAGAAGCGGTGTTTGTGGAGCCGCTGGCCGCTGCATGCGAGATCCTGGAGCAGATCCACCTGCGGCCAACCGACCGTGTCGTGGTGTTGGGCGATGGCAAGCTGGGGCTTCTGGTCGCGGCGGTGCTCCGCCTCACCGGCTGCGACCTGACCCTGGTCGGGCGCCATGCGGACAAGTTGGCCATTGCGACCGGGTGGGGCGTCCCTGTTCTGCTTGGGGATCAGGAACTGCCCGGCGGTTCGACCGATATCGTTGTTGAGTGTACTGGCAGCCCAACAGGGTTCGCACAAGCGCGCACGCTCCTCAGGCCCCGCGGCACGTTGGTGCTGAAGAGCACGTATCACGGCGATCTTGCGCTTGATATGAGTGCGCTGGTCGTGGATGAGATCACATTGATCGGCTCACGGTGCGGTCCATTTGGTCCCGCGCTGCGCCTGCTATCCGGCAGGCTGGTGGACGTGCAGCCGCTCATTACGGCAGTGTATGCGTTGGACGATGCTGAGGCGGCATTTGCTCAGGCCAGTGCCAGGGGGGTGCTCAAGGTGTTGGTTGCCCCTTGACCCCTTGGTTGCACTTTGACAAAATGGCCCCTGCGAGTTATCATGGAATTACTATGATATTTAGTGTGACTGCCATCTCAACGACACGATTACTTGCACGGGCGTTGGCTGCGGTTATGCTGCTGTTCGTCGTTGCGGCCTTACCTGCCTGCCAGCCTTCCATCGAAGTCCTGCAGCCGGAGACCTCGCTGCCCATGCCGATTGCAACTGTGGCACCAGCCGCTCGTTCGATCGCGATCATTGGGGTTGACTTCGATCCGCCGCTTGACCACGCGCAGATTGTCTTGGGCGGTGGTTTGACGCTCTTGGTGGCCATCGAAAACCGGGGGTTGATGGCTGAACCTGAAGTCGAAGTAACAGCACGTTTACTCGACCCCGTTGAAGCCGATGAGCCGTCTATTTTGCTTCACGAAACGATCTCTGCTCGTGATCTGGCGCCGGGCGAGTTGCGTGTCCTGCGCTTCACAGAGGTAAGAGCATTGCCGGTGCGTACCTGTTATGAACTCGTGGTGCAGCTGGGCCAGGTGGAGGGCGATGCTGATCTGGCAGATAACATTCGCAGTTACGACATCCTGGTGCGCGACAACGGCCAGTAGATGTCAAGCTTGCGGTTAGGAGAGGGCAGAACGAAGGGGCGCCAGCGACGGTGCCCCTTGTTTGTGTGACGTTATGTGCGGGCCGGAGAGCTCAACCGCTGCCGCACGTGGCGCAGTTGTGGCTGGCGCAGGTGCTGCAACTGCTGGACGCGCTGCCGGCCACCAAACGGCTGCTGCCGCCATCTCGGCTGATAGCTGCGAAAACCGAAAGCACTTTCTGGGTTTCGGCTGCGCCGCAGCGCGGGCAGGCAATGGCCGCATCAGCTTGACTCATGGGTCGGAGCGCCTCGAAACGCTTCGCACAGGTGGCGCAGTAGTACTCGTAAACCGGCATCGTTTGACCTCAAATCAGTGCTCTCATAAGAGGCGGGGCGCGTGACACGCAGCCGATATCATTTTAGTCCAAGCCAACCCATGCGTCAAATGGCTTATCCGGGATTCCCTGCGGTGGCCTGGCTGCTGGCATTATGCCTGCTTTGCACCGGCTTTGGCCCACCGGTGTTGAGCGACGGCGGATATCCGCCCCTGCGCCTGGGCCCGGACGAGATCGCGGCGTTGGTTGCACTGCGCCGACCACCCCCGGTGACGGCAGACGCAGCGTTGGTGGTTGACCTGGATGCAGACCAGGTTCTCTACGCGCTTAACCCAAACACCCCGCTGCCGCCAGGCAGCACCGTCAAGATCTTGACCGCGCTGGTGGTGATGCAGCAGGTGTCGGTGGACGATATGGTGACGGTATCGTACAACGCGGCCGCCACCCCCGGGAGCCAGATGGGCCTGGCTGCGCCTGAACGGTTGACTGTGCGTGACCTTCTGTACGGCTTGCTGCTGCCTTCGGGCAACGATGCTGCGGTGGCGCTGGCCGAACATGTGGCGGGCACCGAGGAAGCGTTCGTGGCGTTGATGAACCAGCAGGCCGCATTTCTCGGTCTCACCGCGACCAGCATTGTTAACGCCAACGGCCTCGATGCGCCAGGCATGACCAGCAGCGCGGCCGATTTGGTTAGGATGACGCGGGCCGCGCTGGCCTATCCGCTGTTTGCGGAGATCGTTGCGACGCCATCGGCTGCGGTTGCCGGCCGCGTCGTGAGCAACACCAATGAGCTGCTGAACAGCTACGCGGGCGCAGACGGCGTTAAGACCGGTACAACGGATGCTGCGGGCGAGTGCCTGGTGGCTTCTGTGACCCGGAACGGCCATCGCGTGGTCGCGGTGGTGTTGGGCAGCGCCGACCGCTATGGCGACGTGCGGGCGCTGCTGGACTTCGCGGCCGCGGGGTGGCGATGGGCCCGGCTTGATTTGCCGGCCGATGCGTTGGCCTGGACGCCAGGGCCGGGCGGCGCTCTGTATCGCCTTCAGGCAAACGAGCGCCCGGAGTTGCATCTGGCGGCGTGGCAGTGGCGCTTGCTGCGGCCAGTGCGCCAGATCGACGCATCAGCACCCATTACCGGCTCGTTGCCGGTCGGCCAAGTGGCGTGGTGGCTAGGCGACCAGGTGTTGGCGACAGCACCCCTGGTGGTTGTGCAAGGTCCGTGATCAACGCCACATAAGCTACTGACTTGTGCGGTTTTAAGGTGGAGGGAGCGCATACGGTGGATCAGCCTAGGGAACTGGAAGAGCGTCTGCAAAAGGTGTTAGCGCGGGCCGGAGTCGGGTCTCGCCGCGCGTGCGAGGAGTTGATCCTGGCGGGACGGGTTACGGTGGACGGCCAAGTGGTGACCGAACTGGGTGCCCGGGTCAACCCTCAGAGGGCGCGGTTGGCAGTGGATGGCGAACCTGTTGGGCTGGAGCCGCTCCGTTACATCATGCTTCACAAACCGGCGGGCTACCTCTCGGCCCCTGACCCGCGTGCGGGCTACCCGGCCTGGCCTGACCTGGTCGACGCGCCGGAGCGGCTGTATGCGGTGGGCCGGTTGGATCAAGACAGCGAGGGGCTGCTGTTATTGACCAACGACGGCGAGCTGGCGTTGCACCTGATGCACCCGCGCTACGAGCACTCGAAGACCTACCTGGTGCAGGTCAAGGGGTGGCCGAACCCGCGTAAGCTCCGTCGTTGGCAGCATGGTGTGATGCTGGACGACGGACCGACCCTTCCCGCGCGCGTGATGTTGTTGCGCGAGCCGCCATTCAAGGAGCCGAGGCGCAAGGCTGTCACGCGGCGTGAGGGCGCAGCGGTTGCGGCAGGGCGCAAGCCGATCACCAGTTGGCTGAAATTCATCATCCGGGAGGGACGTAAGCGCCAGATCCGGCGGATGGTAGGGCTGCTGGGTCATCCTGCGCTGCGCGTGATCCGCATCGGCCTGGGGCCGTTGGCCTTAGGTGATTTGCGCCCCGGCCAATGGCGGGACCTTACTTCTGGCGAGGTGCGCGCGCTGCGCGAGGCGGCTTTTCACGGCACCGTGCCCCCTACCGCCAGTGATCTGCCCGCAGAGAGGGACGCTGAACCGACCATGCCAAGCACCATCGCGATCGACGGCCCCTCAGCCTCAGGCAAGAGCACCATCGGCGGCCTGTTGGCTGCTGCGCTCGATTACCTCTATTTCGACACCGGTGTGATGTATCGCGCAGTGGCTGCCGCCGCGCTGGCGCGTCACGTGCCTATTCATGACGAGGTCGCGGTCACCCAGTTAGCCGAGACAATACGCATCGAGGTGTTACCGCCGACCATCAAGGATGGCCGGGACGTCACTGTGTTGGTGGATGGCCAGGATTTTACCTGGGATATTCGCCGCCGCGAGGTGGAGAAAGCAGTCTCGCCTGTTTCTGCCTATGCAGGCGTCCGAGAGGCCATGCGCATCCAGCAGCGGCGTATCGGCGAAGGCGGCCGGATCGTGATGGTGGGCCGCGATATCGGCACAGTGGTGCTGCCGGACGCGGATCTGAAAATATACCTCGACGCCAGCCTGCCGGAACGGGCGCGGCGGCGGTTCCTGGAGCGGCGGGCTCGGGGCGAAGCAGTGGAGATGCCGCAGGTCCTGGCCGATGTGCGCCGTCGTGACGAGATCGATTCCACCCGCCAGTACGCGCCATTGGCTGCCGCGCCCGATGCCATCGTGGTGGACAGCACTGGCCTCACCGTGGAAAACGTGCTCGAACGCGTCAAAAAGCTGGTTGTGGCGTAGTAGGGGGCGATCGCATGCAAGAGCGAAAGCAGCTCTCGCTTGGCAGGCGCTTTTGGGGCGCGGTACTGCGCTTCCTCATCCGGTTGTTTGTGCGGGTCGAGGTGCACGGCACGGAAAACATCCCGGCAACCGGCGCCGGGATCGTGTACTATAATCATATCCATTGGCTCGATCCTGTGCTCATCAGCGACAGCCTGCCGCGTTATGCAGTGCCGCTGGCCAAGATCGAAGCCAGCCGTTGGCCGGTGGTGGGCTGGCTGCTGCGCTGGTATCACGTCGTCTTCATCACCCGCGGCGTGGTTGATCGCGCGGCTTTGCAGGCCACGTGGGAGGTTCTGAAAAACGACCATCTCTCGATCATCTCGCCTGAAGGCACACGCAGCCACAGCGGCAAGTTACAGCGCGCCAAAGAAGGGCTGGCGTTCGTCGCGCGTCAGGTTCCTGATGCGTGGCTGATCCCATGCGCGGTGATCGGCACCCAAGCGTTCAAATGGGGCGTGCCCTTGATAAGTCGCACCTTTGTTACTATCACTTATGGTCGGCCGTTTGACCTCGGATGGCCGGATGGACGCGCCAGCCGTGAGGTGTTGCGCGAAATGGTAGATGAGGCGATGGTGCAGCTTGCTGTACTCCTGCCGCCGGAGATGCGGGGGGATTATGCCGGCGAAGATCCAGCTCAACAGCGCTGGATCGTGACGCGCGATCGATAATGCCAGATTGAGCGTTCTTTGCCGGTCACAGCCCCTTGGGAGCGGGAGAAAGCAGATCTGCCGAGTCCAGTACTGAAAGGAGGCATTCTGGCGTACAACAGTATCGGGGAGACACAGCGCCTGGGCCCGGCTGCCTGGCTGGGTTGACGAGGAGGAGGTTCCCCATCGCGAGGTGGGCGCTAAGGGATCGGTGGCTGGAAGCTGGTTACTGGAAGTCTAAGATTAGAGGTGCGTTCCGCACAGCCCGTCCCGGAAATCGAACAGATCGGCGGATGCCTCCGGGGCCTTTGCCCCATTTCTCCCCTCCAACATTCAACACCAACAAATGGAGGGCATCTCATGTGCGGTATCGTTGGCTATATCGGCCCGCGTAACGCTGCCCAGGTCATCTTGGACGGCTTGCGCCGGTTAGAATATCGCGGCTATGACTCGGCAGGCATCGCCGTGATCGAGAACGGCGGCATTGCGGTGCGCCGCGATGTCGGTAAATTGAGTAACCTGTCGGCCAAATTGAGCGAATCGCCCATCCAGGGCCACGTGGGCGTGGGCCACACGCGCTGGGCCACCCATGGCAAGCCCAGCGAGCGCAACGCCCACCCCCATGCCGACGCGGCGAAGCAGCTTGTTGTGGTGCAAAACGGCATCGTGGAGAACTTCCGCGAGCTGCGTGCCGAGCTGGAGGCGGAGGGCGTTCGCTTCGAGTCGGACACCGACACCGAGGTGATCGCACACCTGGTAGGGCTGCACTACACAGGTGGCCGGTCGTTGGCCGAGGCGGTGCGCTTGGCCATGACCGAGCTGCGCGGTCCCAGTGCGGTCGTCGTCCTCGCGCGGCGCGAACCGGAGATCCTGGTCGCGGCCCGGCTGGGCAACGCGGGCGGCGTGGCTATCGGCTTCGGCGAGGGCGAGATGTTTATCGCCTCCGATATGCCCGCGATCCTGGAGCACACCCGGCGCATGGCGTTCCTGGAGAACCGCCAGATGGCCGTGGTCATGCAGGGTGGCGCGTCTTTCTGCGATCTCGCCGGCCAGCCGCTTACCCCGAAGATCCACACCATCCCCTGGGATCCTATCTCCGCGGCCAAGGGCGAGTACAAGCACTTCATGCAGAAGGAGATCTACGAGCAGGCCAACTCGCTTACCGACACCATCCGCGGCCGGGTGGATCTGGGCACCGGCGAGGTGTATCTGGAGCAGGTGACGCTGGACGCGGACCGCGCCCGTGGCCTGACCCAGATCGTTAGCACCGCATGCGGCACCTCTTATCACTCCGAGTTAGTGGGTGCGTTCATGTTCGAACAACTGGCGCGGTTGCCGGTGCGGGTGGAGTACGCGTCGGAGTTGCGTTACCGCAACCCGGTGATCGACGCCAACACCCTGCTGCTGGCGATCACGCAGTCAGGCGAGACGGTGGATACGCTGGCTGCGATGGATGAGGGCCGCGAAAAGGGCGCGCACCTGGCGGCTATCGTCAACGTGATCGGCAGCGCGGCTGCGCGCAGCAGCGATAGCGTGATCTACATGCACACCGGGCCGGAGATCGGTGTGGCGTCCACCAAGGCGTTCACTGCGTCGGTGGTGGACCAGTATTTGCTGGCGGTCCATCTGGGCCGGCTGCGAGGCGTGCTGATGCCCACCCAGGCGCGTGCCCTGCTGGATGATCTGGCTGCGCTTCCTGCGTTGGTGGGGCAACTGCTGGACCCGGCAGCGCACCAGGCCTACGAGGAGCTGGCCCACAGTTACTTTCAGCACACCGATTTCCTCTATCTGGGCCGGGGAATTAACTTCCCCATCGCGTTGGAGGGCGCGTTGAAACTGAAGGAGATCAGCTATATTCACGCGGAGGGCTATCCTGCGGGCGAGATGAAACACGGCCCCATCGCGCTGATTGACGAGCACATGCCGGTGGTGGCCATCGCGCCGCGCGATCGGGTTTACGACAAGATGATCAGCCAGATCGAGCAGGTGAAGGCGCGGGGCGGCATTGTTATCGCGGTGGCGACCGAGGGGGACGATTTCATCCCCACCAAAGCCGACCACGTGCTGTACATCCCCCAAGCCTCAGAGCTGCTGACCCCCGTGCTGACGGTGATCCCGCTGCAACTGCTGGCCTATCACGTGGCCGTCCGCCGCGGCGCGGATGTGGACCAGCCGCGGAACCTGGCGAAGAGCGTGACGGTAGAGTGAGCAAAATGAAACCGGGTTTCTGCAAGAAACCCGGTTTCATTGGTTTCTTACCTCTCTCATTCCCCTAGCGGCGCAAAGCCGCGGCCCAGCACCTCTTGCGCTGGCACCACGATCACGAACGCGGCGGCGTCCTCGGCTGCCACCAGGTCCTTCAGCCGCTCAATCTCGGTGACCGTCAGCGCGGTGATCAGCACGCTACGTTCAGAATGCGTGTACATCCCCTCGCCGGCCAACCCGGTGATGCCTCGGCCCATTTCCTTCAGCAGCCGTGCGCTGACTTTCTCCGGCTCGCCGGTGATGATCATGGCCAGCAGTTGTCGTCTGCGCCGCGTGGGCACGATCCGCAGCCGTTCGCGCAAAGACTGCCCGGACGCTGTGCCGAGGACCTGTGCGTGCGGCTGCGCCAATCCCAGATACTTAGGCAGGACTTCGCCGGTGGCCTGCTGCATACCGGCCGTGATGATGCTGATCAAGAGCAGGCCGCCGAAGTAGGTCAGCCCCGCGCTGATCACCATCTGGCCGGCGATGGGGCCGATGGCCGAGCGCGCGACAAACTCGGCCAGCGACGCGACGGGCACCGGATGGATGATCCCCTTAAGCACCCAGGCGATAGCCAGCACGATGAAAATCCAGAAGTAGTTGCGCCGCAGGCGGCGGCCGAACGCCTCCCAGGTGCTGATGGGGAATTCCGGCTGAAGCAACGACTCGGCCAGGCTCTCGGCCCACGCCGGCCGCGGGCCGAAAGGCGGCACCAGCATCGCCGCGTAGAAGTCGGTCTCCATGAGCCGAGCGCGATAGCTCCACAATTCGTAGTAGCGGTAACGCCGTGCCTCGATCCACAGGAAGATGGTGATCAGCAGGGCGTCCAGGATGATGACGCCGTGATGGTTCATCGGGCTGGAGAGCGCGAAGGATAGCGCCGCGCCGGCTGTGATCACCGCCCAGTTGGTGGTGGCGTCGAGCCGGCTGCGCCATACGTTGCTGCGCTGGATCTCGGCGCGGTAGTAGTGCACCATCGCCGTGGTGAACTCAGATGGCCGCAGGGTGTAGCCGCGGTAGGACCAGACGGGTTCCTGCGGTGTGGCAGGGGGTGTATCTGCGGATGACATGGCAGTCTCTCTGTCGTGGCGTCTGTGGTCACGCCCAAGGGCATCGTGGCAGAATGCCATTCTACTTTACCGTAGATGGTTCCTGAGCGCAAGATCGTCCGATTGGCTGCTGCGGCTATCCACTTACCCCCCCACGATAAACGCCTGATAGTCATCCACCAAGCCGCCGTCCAGGCAGCATTCGATGATCTGTCGGCCCAGCGACGAGAGATCGGTCTGCCGGTATTCGGCCAAGCACGAGCGGAAGAACGCCCACAACATCCCAGCCCCCTGGTCATAAGCGTCCTCGCCCACTTCCGGTTGGCTCTCCACCTGCAGCAGTCGCGTGGGCGTGGCGCGGCCCTCCACGTTCAGCTGTAAAGGGATGTAGCCCAGCAGCGAGCAGCGCGCAGGATTCAGTTGCTCAGGTTTGTACTTGGCGCTGCCGCGTCGCGCCAGGTACTCGCGCGCTACCCACTGCGGCATGAAGCCGACCCGCCAGGCGCCGATGTGCTGGTTAGGGGTTAAGATGTAGCGCGTGCGTGGGTTGTCAGCGAATTGCTCCAGCAGCAGGTTGGCCTGGGTAACCCGGCGGCCGGTGGCGAAGGGCCAATAGGAGCCCACACCTTCATTCTGCATCCCCTCACTGTCAACGATGCTGGGGTTGTCGTGTCCGCGCGGCACGGCCAGCCGCCACAGCCAGGCCAGCGCTGGCGGCAAGACGTGGAACAGCCCCAGGATGCCGTAGCTGGGCTTTTCCCGGGTGCAGGGTGGGCACCGTACGCCCAGGCTGCGGATATCCACCGGGACCGGGCCGCTGATGACGCCGGGGTAAATGTGACGCGGGATGATCACTCGCGGATTCGGACAGCGCTTGCCGGGCACGTCCTCGATGTGTTCCCAGATCAAGGCCCGACTGTTCGGCACGGCGTCGATGTTCAGGAACACCAAGGGTGTCGGCGGCTGCGCGGTGTGGCGTTCCAGCACGACGTCTGTGCCGTAGTGGTCAATGTGGTTCACCCGTACGAACCAGCCATCTTCGGCATCCAGCACGTGCAGCTTGCCGTTGGCCGCGTCGGGCAGCGAACAACACAGCGCGATGTCGTCTACCAGCGGGTGCAGTTCGCAGGTGCGTGGGATCTCCAGGTGGCGCTTCTCCCCGGTGACCAGGTTCTGGCCCAGCAGCAGGCGGCCATCAGGTTCGCGGTGTGCCTGTTCCAGCATTTCGCTTTTTCCGCCGCCGCTGGCCCCTTCATGCATGATGGTCACCACGTTGTCGTAGGGCGTGACCACCTGCACGGCCGAGCAGTGCGCTGCCACCCAGCCCCTCTGCTCGCCCAGGGCGATAAGGACGCCGTAGACCCCTTTCTTGGCGCTGGGACCGGGATAGAGGTTGTAAGCGAACATCTCGTGGTAGTCCGGCCGCCGGTTGTGGACCACGACCTGCCGGCCCGCGAAATGGGTGTGGCGGAACGGCGGCGCCACATAGATCACGGCCTTGGGGTGAAAGGTGCGGGGCAAGTCAGCCGCGGCAGTGATACCCTGCAGCAGGGCCAGCGCCAGTGCAAAGAACGCCGCGTTGGTCGGGATCAGCGCCAGGGCATCCACGCCCATCTCTCCCTGACCGGCGCGGAAGCCGAACAGCGTCAGCTCTTGCGTCCTCAGCCAGGCCAACGACGCCTCACGTACAGGCGCAAACGGGGCGCCGAACCTGCGCACGTAGGTCTCCTTGTCCGTCGGCAGCTCGTCGCCGATCACCATGCAGTCCGGGTCCCGGCGGCGCATGTAGGGCTCGGTGTAGTTGACCGCGATCCCGTTGCGCACATGGGCGACGGTGGCTTCCACATGGCGGCCGCGGCCGGGAAGATCGTAGGCCACTTCGATGTAGCCGCGGTCGTTGGTCTGACAAGTGCGGCAAGACAGCGCCAGCAATTCATCGGTTGTGCTGGCAATCGTGAGGCTGGGCGAGGCTGCAAGGACCTGGACGACCTCAGCGGGCGGATTGTAGGCAGACCATTTCATCTTTGTCTTCTCCTGGTGCTCATCGGGCAAAAAGAAAGGTCACACCGCGTCAGATGTGCCTGAAACGGTGTGACCTCGGCCTCGAGTGGGGTGTCGTGACTGTGACACGGCCGCCCGGTGGTCCCACGGTAGGGGGTCGAACGACAGGCTGCGATAATACCACACATCACATGTAGGGGCAAAACCGCGACGAGGTCGGGCCTCGCTATTTGTCCCAGGCTCCTATCGGTGGTAGCATGTCCGCCATGCGTACCGCACTTGTCGCTCCGTTCGGCTTGCGAGCCAAGGGCACCGCGCGCGCCCGCGCGTTGCCCTTGGGCCGTGCGCTGGTCCGCCGCGGCCACACGGTCGCGCTTTTTCTGCCGCCCTATGACAGCCTGGAGGATGCCGGTCGGCGCTGGACTGACGGCGGAGTGGATGTGATCAACCTGGCGCTGCCTGTGCTAGGCCGTGGTGGCGCGGCCTGGCACCTTTGGCTCGGCTGGCGTCTGTTCCTGGCCGTGCGCCGCTGGCAGCCTGATGTTGCCCACGTTTTCAAGCCGAAGGGGCCTTCGGGGCTGGCTGGCTTGTTGCTGTGGGCGACGCGAGGGCTGGGAGAGTGGGGGACAAGGGGACAAGGAGATGGGGTGACAAGGAGACAAGGAGGCGGGGATCTTGCTACCTATCCCCGTGTCTCGCTTTCTCCGTCTCTCCGCTTCTCCCCCTCTCCCCATCCCCGTGTCATCATAGACGCCGACGATTGGGAAGGACCGGGCGGTTGGAACGACGACCCGCGCACCGGTTACACCGCAGCCCAACGCCGCTTCTTCGCCTGGCAGGAACGCTACGGCCTGGCCCACGCCCACGCCTGGACCGTGACCAGCCGCTGCCTGCGCGATCGCGCCATCGCCTGCGGCGCCCGCCCCGAACGCATTTATGTTTTACATAACGGCATCGAGCCATCCAACATCCAACATCCAACATCCAACGCACCAGCTTCGGCCATCCTCTACACCCGTTTTGCCGGCGTCCGGCCGGGCGATGTGGCCGCCCTCTGGGCACGGGTGCGCGCGCTGCGGCCTGATGCGACCTTAACCGTCCTGGGGCGTGGGGTAGGGGGCGAGGAAGCTACGTTGGGTGGTGTAGACGGGATCACGGTGCGGGGCTGGATGGAGCCGGCTGAGCTGCCCGCGGCCCTGGCCTCTGCGGCGGTGGCGATTGCGCCGTGGGCTGACACGTCTTCCAATCGGGCGCGGCACAGCGCCAAAGTCCTGGAGTTGATGGCTGCTGGCATGCCGGTGGTCGCCTATGCCGTGGGCGAGCTGCCCGAGACGGTGGGCGAGGCGGGCGTGCTTGTGTCCCCGGGGGATGCCGAGGCGTTTGCGGCCGCGGTCGCTGGTCTGTTGGCCGACCCGGTGCGCGCGGCCGCGTTGGGCGGGGCCGCGCGTATGCGCGTGGCCGCGTTGTTCAACTGGGACGTGCTGGCCGGACGCGCGCTCGAAGTCTATGCCGGATTCGGTAACTGCGGCATTGTCACTCTGAGCGAGTCGGCTATATAAGATCCATTCCGGGGAATGAATTTGACATCTGTGTGCAAGCGATGAACATTGGGAAATGCAGAGTGACGCCCCTTGTGGCGCGCGCTTGGCTGCGTTGGGCCGCGGTGGCGGCCTGGATGGCGTTGATCTTCTTTCTATCCGGGCAGTCGCGGCTGCCCGATCTCACCGGCGGCTGGCCGGAGATCCAGGATATCGTGGGTCACTTTGTGGCTTACGGTGTGTTGGCGCTGCTGTGGCGCTGGGCGTTGAGTGGGGCAGGGGTTGCACGACCTGGGCGCTGGGCCTTTGTGTTGACGCTGCTTTACGGCCTCAGCGATGAGTTTCACCAGAGCTTCGTGCCGGGCAGGCATCCGGATCTGTTTGATATCCTCACTGATGCGGCAGGGGCCGCAAGCGCGCTGGTATGGGTGGGGCTGCGTGCGCGCAACAAGCGGTGATCCGAGAGACCTTCTTTC
This sequence comes from uncultured Anaerolineales bacterium, assembly GCA_964551735.1. Lineage (GTDB taxonomy): Bacteria > Chloroflexota > Anaerolineae > CG2-30-64-16 > CG2-30-64-16 > DAOUAT01. The sequence goes on along the minus strand of CAZKEF010000038.1, from coordinate 2,453 downwards.
ATCCTGGTGGGTTTATGATTCAGGTTCGTCGGGGGCGCTGGCGATGGCCGGCTCACTCGCCGCTGGCTCGATATAGATTTCCCCGAACGCCTGCTCCTGCGTCACAACCGCCTGTCCGCGCTTGATTAGCTCCAACACGGCCAATAAAGTCACGATGATTTCCATGCGATGACGCGCTTGGCTGAGCAGCCCGCGGAAGGTGATGCGTGAACGCTCACTCAAGGTGTGGTGGATGTGCTCGATCTGATCCTGGATGGTGAGGGTGAAGGGCACGACCATGCCGTTCGGTACTTCTTCCGGCCGGGCAGAAATTGAGGCCAGCGCCGAGCGCGCGGCGGCGAGCAGGTCGTTCAGCGATCCTGCATCAACTTCCAGCCGGCGCTCCAGTTCCGGTGGGGGGGCAACGCGGCCGTAAGTGTGCAGGCCGGCCTCCTCGATGGTGCGCAGAGACGCGGCAGCCTCCTTGAAGCGCTTGTACTCGCGCAACTGCCTGGCCAGCGCCTCGGCCGGGTCTTCCTCGTCCTCCTCCTCCTGGCGCCGCGGCTGCGGCAACAGAAGACGCGACTTGATCCACACCAGCTTGACCGCCACTTCCAGGAAGTCGGCCAGCGTGCTGGCGCGTACATCCTCGAGCGCGCGGACGTGGGCCAGGAACTGGTCGGCCACCTGTGCCAGCGAGACAGCGCTGATGTCCAGCTTTTCCCGTTCGATCAGGTGCAGCAGCAGGTCCAGCGGCCCCTCGAAGACGGAGAGCTGCACCTGGTAGACCTCGTCGCGCAGGCTACTGAGCATCTTCTTCCGCCTCGCGTTCCTGCGGCAGCAACGACGCGTAGAAGTAACGGAAGATGGGGGTCGGCACGCCCAGCTCGGCGCCCAGGCGCACCATCACACCGATGAGCGATTCCAGCTCAGAGGGCTTGCCGTCCATGATGTCGCGCTGCATGGAAGCGGTCTGCCCCGGCGCCATGTTATCACAGAAGGTCATGGTCGTCGCCACGATATCGGCGTCGAGTGCAACGCCGGCTGCGCGCGCCACGGCCTCCACTTCCAGCATGGCATCTTCCAGCAGGGCGCGTGTTTCGGGGCAGCCCACGATCTTGCCGGCCGGGACCCGAGCCACTGAGCCGACGCCGCTGAAAGGCGCGATGAAGATGAATTTGGTCCAGCGGGCGTTCTGGATGTCGTTGGTGGCTTCGGCCTGCGCGCCGGCCGCCGCCAGCGCAGTCACGATCCGCTCAACGCGCGGGCTGATCCCGCCCCGCAGCTCGCCGGCGATCACGCGGCGGAACTGGCTGACCTGCTTGATGTGGCCGGGGGCTGAGATCATGCTGCCAACGTAGCACAACCCGCCCAGCACCGGGCCCGCGCCCAACACGGCTGCTGTGCGTTCGGCCGCATCAATGCCGTTATGCAGCGGCAGTACGGTCGTCGCCGGCCCGATGAGCGGCCGCATGGCCGCCGCGGCCGGTTCGAGTTGGTAGGTCTTGGTGGCGAACAGCACGGTATCCACCGGCCCGACCGCTGCCGGATCGTCCGTTGCTTGCACCGGTGTCACGGTGAAGCCCCCGTGCACGCTTTCGACATGTAGCCCTTGGTCTCTCAGCGCCCGCAAGTGCGCGCCGCGAGCAACAAATGTGACATCGTAGCCAGCGCGGGCCAGCAGGCCGCCGAAGTAGCCGCCTACCCCGCCACTGCCCATGATTGCGATGCGCATAATGGCCTTCTCCCCGTTCTATTCGTTCTTCTTCCGCTTCTCCAGCGCGATGCGCGCGTAGCGCGCGTATTCGGTTGCGGGCCAGGTGTCCAACACGGCGTTGAAAGCCAGCGAGGCCTGGGCATCCTGTCCCTGGCGCAGATAGGCAACTCCAAGGTTGTAGTGGCAGGCAGCCAGGCATTTTACGCCCAGGTAACCGCTGTCGGCCGCGGCCAACACCTGGCGCAGCGTGGCGACGGCCTCTTCCGGCCGGCCGCTATGCAACGCGAGCACGCCCTGGTTGAGCTGCACCATTAAGCGGCCGGTCTCATCGGGGCCCAGGCGGAGGGCCAGGGCGTATACCTGGCCGGCCAGTGTGTGATTGCCACGGCGCGCCAGCAAGTTGCCCAGGTCCACCAGCAGTCGGACGCGCATAGTGATCAGATAGAGCACGGCGACGAACAATGCGGGGTTGAAGTCGGCGCCTGTAAGCGCCGACACGCCAGCAAAGACCGTGATCAGCAGGATGGCCTCAACGGTGAACCGCATCGAGATGCCCTCCCTCCGGAAGAAGGAGAGCACGCCGAAGAAAAGTATGTAGAGCAGGCCCACGAGGGCCAGTACCAGATGGGGCGCCACATGTGCCTCCGCGCGCTGAGATGCAGCAGGAGTATACCGTCTGCTGCGCTGTTTGGTCAATTCGCAGGATAGTGTACCGCTTTCGGTGGAAAATCTGTGTCATGGTTGTGCCGCTGGCTGG
>CAZKEF010000037.1:0-53824 GCA_964551735.1 uncultured Anaerolineales bacterium | reverse complement strand
TTCGTCAGCACCGAGGATGGCACGGGCCTGGTGCACATCGCGCCTGCGTTCGGCGCGGACGACATGGCCGTAGGCCAGAGATTTGGCCTGCCCACGCTGATGACTGTGGACGCGCAGGGCCGTTTTGTTGATGCGGTGACGCCGTGGCGTGGCATTTTCGTCAAGGATGCCGATCCGTTGATCCAGCGCGAGCTCACCGACCGCGGCCTGATGTTTAAGCAGGGCGGTTACGAGCACACCTATCCCTTCTGCTGGCGCTGCGATACGCCGTTGCTCTACTACGCGCGCAGCACGTGGTACATCAAGACGACTGCGCTCAAGGAGCAGCTGGTCGCCAATAACCAGACGATCAACTGGGTGCCCGACCATATCAAGGACGGCCGGTTCGGTGAGTGGCTGGAGAACAACATTGATTGGGGCGTCGCGCGCGAGCGCTATTGGGGCACGCCGCTGCCGTTCTGGCTCTGCGATAATCCGGGCTGCGATCATCAAGAGTGTGTCGGCTCGGTGGCCGAGTTGAATGCCAGGACCGGCCGCAACTTCATGCTGCCGAAGTACCTGGCCCAGCAGCGCGGGGAGTGGCCCGATCCGGCGCAGCCCGATGCTGAGCCGTTGGACCTGCATCGCCCGGCCGTGGATGACCTGACCTGGTCCTGCCCGAAGTGCGGGTCAGGTACGGTGCGCCGCGTCAAAGAGGTGGCTGATTGCTGGTTTGACTCCGGCGCGATGCCGGTGGCGCAGTGGCATTATCCCTTCGAGAACCGGGAGATCTTCGCCGAGCAGTTCCCGGCCGACTACATCTGCGAGGCGGTGGATCAGACCCGAGGCTGGTTTTATACGCAGCATGCGGTCAGCACCTTGCTCTTCGGCCAGACGGACTTCAAGAACTGCATCTGCCTGGGCCACATCATGGCTGAGGACGGCGGCAAGATGTCCAAGAGCCGGGGCAACATCGTGGATCCGTGGGCCATGTTCAATCAGCACGGCGCTGACGCCACCCGTTGGTACATGTACACCGCCAGCCCGCCCGGCAACGCGCGGCGTTTTTCCGGAAATCTGGTGCGCGAGGCCGCGGGCAAGTTCCTGCTGACGTTATGGAACAGCTACAGCTTCTTCGTCACCTACGCCAACCTGAACGACTTCGACGCGGCCGCGCCGCAAGTCCCGCTGGCCAAGCGCTCGGTGCTGGATCGTTGGGTGCTGGCGCGGCTGAATGCGCTGGTTGGCGAGGTCACGGCCGCGCTGGAGGCCTACGATGTCACCGGCGCCACCCGGCCCATCGCCGACTTCGTGGACGAGCTGAGCAATTGGTATGTGCGCCTGTCGCGGCGGCGGTTCTGGAATACGGATAGCGCGGATCGTTCCAACCTTGAAACGTTGGACGGTGACACGTTAGCCGCGCACCAGACTATGTACGAGGTGTTGGTGACCCTGGCGCACCTGTTGGCCCCGTTCACGCCGTTCATCGCGGACGAAATCTACCGGAACCTTGTGGGTTTCGGATTGATTTCTGAGAGCGAAGCACATCTGCAATCCGCAATCCGCAATCCGCAATCAGTGCACCTCAGCCATTGGCCGGCGCCTAGACCGGAATACATGGACGCGCAGCTTGTGGCTGACATGGCGCTGGCACAGCGGGTGGTGAGTCTGGGTCGTGCGGCACGTGAAGGGGCGAGCTTGAAACTGCGCCAACCGCTGGCCGAAGCGGTCGTAGGCCTGCCCACCGCGCGCGAAGCCGAGGCGGTGCTGCGCCTGGCCGACCCCGTGATCAAAGAGGAGCTGAACGTTAAGGCGCTGCGAACCGTGACGGCCAACAGTGACCTGGTGGACGTCGCGATCCATCCGCTGCCCAAGCAACTCGGCCAGAAGCATGGCCGGCGCTTCCCGGCCATCAAGGCCTCGCTGCTTGCGTTGGATCCGCTGGCGGTGGCCGCGGCCGTGGAGCACGGCCAGCCGGTGACCGTGGTGGTCGAGGGTGAGACGGTCGAAGTGCTGCCGGACGAAGTCCAGGTTCGCAAGAGCCCCAAACCCGGCCTGGCCGTGGCCGAAGACGCGGGCTACCTGGTTGCCGTCACCACCGACCTGAGCGACATGCTGCGCTGGGAGGGCTGGGCGCGCGAGGTCACGCGCAACGTCCAAGAGCTGCGCAAGAAGAGCGGCTTCGAGATCAGCGATCGCATCCACACCACGGTGCAGGCCGGGCCGGCGCTGGCTCCGGTGTGGCAGCACTTCGGCGCTGAGATCGCCGGCGACACCCTGTCGCTCACGTTTGTGCCGGCCGCGCCTGCGCCGGACGCGTTCACGACTGAGGTGAAACTGGATGGGGAGAGCGTGGTGTTGGGGGTGAAGAAGGCATAATGGCGGCTTTCAACTTCCCGTTTCTGGCCTCTTGCGTTACAATAGGTGAGGCGATGCGGCCAGCGCGCATCGCTTCAATGCGACGATGAACCAGGATGTTCTTGAAGGAAGTACGTATGTTATCACCGGAGAGGATCGAGCGCCTGCGCGGCTACCTGTTGGAGCAGCAGGCGAGCTTACAGCAACAGCTTGTCGGGTTGTCGCACGCGGCCCAAGAGGCCAACGTTGGCCTGGGCAATCACATGGCTGAGGATGCCACCGCGGCCTTCGACCAGGCCACCACCGTCTCACTGCGCCGGGGGCACGAGCTTGCCCTGCGCCAGGTCGAAGGCGCATTGCAGCGGATCGTGACAGGGGCCTACGGCCGGTGCGACCGTTGCGGCGACGAGATTGACTTTGCCCGCCTGAAAGCCGTGCCCCATGCGACGCTGTGCATGGCATGCCAGCGGTTGACCGAGCTGTAACTGTTGATGTTGGCCTTGCTGGTGACCTGCACAGTTACGTTGGCGCGCCGCGTCACCGATGCGGGTTCGTGTGGCCTGGGCCGGGAAGTCTAGGGGTTTCTGATGCGTGGTGTTTTGCGATGGGCGTGGATCGGGGCTGTGGCAGCCGTTGTCATCGCGCTCGATCAGTGGACCAAAGGCCTTGTCGAGGCCGGTATCCCGCTGCACGGCAGCTTTGCACCGTTTCCCGCGCTGGAAAGATACTTCACTATAGTCCATTGGACCAACACCGGCGCGGCGTTCGGCATCCTGCGCGGTCAGCGCTACGTGATGCTGGTGATCCCGGTGATCGTGACGGTGGCGGTGTTGCTTTACGCGCGCACACTGCCCCCCGGCTACTGGGCGATCCGCACCTGTATGGGCTTGCAGGTGGGCGGCGCGATCGGCAATTTGATTGACCGCTGGCAGGTGGGCCACGTCACCGATTTCCTGTTGTTCTCATTGCCCATCGGAAACCGGGTGTATTCGTGGCCGGCGTGGAACGTGGCCGACGCCAGCATCGTGGTGGGCACGATCCTGTTGGGCGTGTTGTTGCTGCTGGACGAGCGCAAGCATGCCGCGACGCGTGCCGCTGAGGGAATGAAGCATGACCCTTCAACAACCGACGCCGCGCCCTGAGAGCGGCCCGGCGACCAGCGCGCTGTATCCATCAGATGCTTCGGAAGACCCTACGGCTTCCGAAGTTTTGTTTGATGACTCTGACGACGAGGCCGAAGAGAGCGAACTGACGCTCACGGTCGAGGCGGGCGGAGAGCGGCTGGACAAATGGCTGGTCGTGCAACTGCCGGAGCGATCGCGCTCCGAAGTGCAGCGCTGGATCGAAGCGGATCGCGTCACTCTGCGGGGCCAGCCCCTGAAAGCCAGCTACCGTGTCGCGGCCGGCGAGGTCATCAGCGTAATAGTGCCGCCGCCCGAAGCGTACGCGGTCGAGCCGGAGCCGATCCCGTTGGCGGTGCTGTATGAGGACGCGGACCTGCTGGTGGTGGACAAGCCGGCCGGCATGGTGGTGCATCCGGCCGCCGGCAACTGGCACGGCACACTGGTCAACGCGGTGCTTTATCACTGTCCTGATCTGGAGGGAGTGGGGGGCGCGCGACGGCCGGGGATCGTGCATCGGCTGGACAAGGACACATCCGGCGTCATCCTGGTGGCCAAGAACGATAATGCTCACCGGGCATTGCAGGCCCAGTTCAAGGTCCGACAGGTGCATAAGACCTACCTGGCGTTGGTCTTCGGCCAGATGGCGCCGGCTCAGGGGGAGATCAACGCCGCGATCGGCCGCGACGTGCGCGACCGCAAGCGGATGGCGGTTGTGCCGTTGAGCCAGGGGCGGCCGGCGGTAACGCGTTACGAGACCCTGGATGTGCTCAAGTCCCCGGCGACAGGCGAGCGCCTGTCGCTGCTATCGTGCCGGCCCCTCACCGGCCGCACCCATCAGATCCGCGTCCATCTGGCGCACATCAAGCACCCTATTGTGGGTGATGAGACTTATGGGGGCCGGCGCCGGCCTCCGGCCCCCTGTCCCCGCCAGTTCCTGCACGCCCATCGGCTGCGCTTCCGCCTGCCGGCCACCGGTGAGGAAGTTGAAGTCACCGCGCCCCTGCCCGCAGATCTCCAACGCGTGCTGGATTACCTGGCGTAACATAATCCGTTGGATTGTGTCACGGCTGAGCGCCTGCCAACGAATCCGGTCGCCCTGGCACTTTGTGACAGTTGCGGCAGCGCGCCTCGTACACTTCGCTGGCGCCAACCAGGATCACCGGATCATTGTAGTTGGCTGGCTGGCCGTTGATCAGCCGCTGGGTGCGCGATGCCGGCGCGCCGCACTGGACGCAGATCGCGTGCAGCTTGTCCACCATCTCCGCCTCAGCCATCAGCAGCGGCATGGGGCCGAACGGCTCCCCGCGGAAGTCCAGGTCCAGTCCCGTGATGATCACCCGCAGCCCGCGGTCGGCCAGCGCGCGCGCAACATCGGCTACCTGCCAGTCGAAGAACTGCGCCTCGTCAATCGCGATGACTGTTGTGTCAGGATTCAACCGTTTGAGGATCTCACTCGCCTGCTCGATCACCTCGGCCTCGCGGTGCCCGCCGTCGTGCGAGGAAACGTGCGAGGCGACGTAACGGTCGTCCAGCTTCGGTTTGAATACCTGGATCTTCTGGCGGGCGATCTCGGCCCGGCGCACGCGGCGGATTAGCTCCTCGGTCTTGCCGCTGAACATGCTGCCGCAGATGATCTCGATCCATCCGCCTTTGGGTTGGAACAGGGGCATGGGGCACCTCAAAACTGGAGACTGGAAACTGGATGCTGGTAGGCAAAGAAAAAGCTGGATGCCGATGAAGGGTCAGTACCCAGCTTCTAGCATCCAGCTTCTAGCTTTTTGGCTTCTAGTTCTACGCGTCGCCGCGGCGTTTGGCCAGGCGCGCCTGCTGCTGGGCGCGGCGCAGGGCTTCTTGCTGCGCCTTGATCTGCTCGACGGTGTCGGCCGTGCGCTCCAGGCGCTTCATGAAGCGGTCAACCTGCCCCGCTGTGTCCACGATGCGCTGCTCGCCCGTGTAGAACGGGTGACACGCGGAGCAGATGTCCACCTTCAGCTCGGCATGAGTCGAGCCGACGGTGAAGGTGTTCCCGCACGCGCAGATGACCCGCGCCTCGGGGTAGTATTTTGGGTGAATCTTGGCCTTCATGCTGTCGCCTCGGGATAAACGCTCACCACCCGGCGATTGTTCTTGATCTCGAACTTGACGAATCCTTCGCTGGTCGCGAAGAGCGTATAGTCTTTGCCCAGATCGGTGTTCAGACCGGGATGGAATTTGGTGCCATGCTGCCGGACGATGATGTTGCCCGACAAGACGTGCTCGCCGCCGAACTTCTTCACGCCCAGGCGTTGCCCAACACTATCACGACCGTTGCGGCTGGAGCCGCCACCTTTTTTGTGCGCCATCGTTATCCCTCCTCACTTACGCCTGGATCATGTCGATCCGTAACACGGTCACGGGCTGACGGTGGCCCACTTTCTTCCGCTGCCGCTTCTTGGGCACATAGTGGAAGAAGAGCACTTTCCGCAGCTTCGTCTGCCGCAATACCGTCGCGACCACGGTGGCCGCGGCCACCGTCGGCTGCCCGACCGTGACCTGATCGCCGTCAGCGACCAACAACACCCGCTCCAATGTGACCTGCTCGCCGGGCACGACCGGCAGCTTCTCCACCTGGATGACCTCACCCGGCGCCGCACGATACTGCTTGCCGCCGGTCTCCACCACTGCATACATGCCTTGTTGCTCCTTGTGGGCCGCGCCCGCCACGGTCAGGCCGGGCGAGACTTCGTCTTGGCGGTCCATCTACTCAGAAAGGGCCAATAACGCGATGGCACGGCCTTGCGGGCCGTACCTGAACACATTATATGCAGTTGGGGGCTGGCTGTCAAAATACCCCCAGTGCTCGCGCTGCGTCCTTCGGACTATGTTTGCTGCACACGCTCCCAGTCCGCTCTGTATAATCGGTAGACGTAATGATGCACCGGTGTGGTGTGACCCCGCATTGATTCGGGAAACTCAAACACACCCTCGCCGATCCGCACCCCGCCCGCGGCCTCCTGCATTTTGATAGAGGCCATGTTCTCGATGTTGGGTGTGCCCTGGACAGCAGTGCAAGCGGTATGCGCGAACTGATAGGCTACTAGCGCCCGCCACGCCTCTGTGCCGTACTGGTGCCCCCAGAACATCGGCAGCAGTTTGAGGTCCGGCTCCACGAGGCCTTCATCGTCAGGGGTTGACAACTTGCATTCGCCGATGGCTTGGCCGGTGGCCTTAAGCACTACGACCAGGAGTTGCTCGAACTCGGACCCGCTCTGCCGCACGAGCCGCTCCTCGATCTCACTGCGCGCCACGTGCAACCCGCGCGGGAAACCCACATTCTTCATCACCCGAGGATCGGTCCACAAGGCGTGGAACAGGTCCACGTCTGCCGCGGTCGCAGTTCTGATGCTGAGACGCTCCGTCTCGAATACCGTGCGCTGATCCGGCGCCCAACGCGCCCGCGCCAGGGTGAACGCGGTCACGGTGCTTGCGCCGGCTTCTCGCAGCGCAACCGCGCACGCTTCCAGGGTGGCGCCGGTAGTGGCGACGTCGTCCACCAGCATGACATGCTTGCCGGTGGTGTCGCCCGTGCAGTTGAATGCGCCGGCCACGTTTTGGGCCCGGTCGGCGCGGCCCAAGCCCACTTGGTGCGCTGTTGCCCGTTGGCGGATCAGAAGCCGTTCATCCAGGGACACGCCGACCTCGGTCGCCAGCACGCGTGCCAGCAGGGCCGCTTGGTTGTAGCCGCGTTCGGCCTGGCGACCCGCATGCAGCGGCACCGGCACGACAAGATCTGCCGACAGGCCACGGCTGCGCCAGGCAGCAGCCATGTATTGCCCCAGGGGCGCAGCCAGGGCGCGACCGTTGTTGTACTTGAGGTCATGGATGGCGGCGCGCAGGGGATGCGCAAAGACCGCGGCTGAGAAGATAGCATCCAGGTGCGAAGGGATGTCCCGGCACGTATCGCACAGTCCAGGCGCCTTCACCGGGCCTCCGCAGCGGTGACAGCCCCATACTGGCAGCGACTCGATGCGGGCCTGGCATGCCTGGCAAAACAGGGCTCCCAGACGGTCGCATCCCGGACAGCGCGGCGGGTAGAACAGATCCAGCAGCACCCGACCGGCATCTGCCAGCCAGCGCCCGATCTGCGGCCATGTGATCTCGCGAACGATGGGCCTAGCTGCCATTAGGATGCCGCTGCTATTGGCCGCCGGTGAACAGCCCCTGGATGGTGTTGATTACCCACAAGCGCAGATCATCGCCCATGATCAGCAGGATGGCCATGATGATGATGGCGATGAGCACGATAATCAACGCCAACTCGATCAAGCTGGCGCTTGAGCCTTGATTACGCATTGACTTCACTGCCTCCATTATGCAAAAGTGGGGTCATGCGCGCGCAGTTGAACGCTGCAGCGCCCCGCTGATGCGGCGTAGCGCCAATCGGAGCACGGTGCGCCCTGCCCGGTAGATTTCGTTTTGGGATATTTTCGATTGGCCCAGCCGCCGGTCCGCGAAGATGATCGGCACCTCGCCGATGGTGAACCCCGCGCGTTGGCACTGATATAGCATTTCGATCAGATAGGAGTAGCCGTTCGCCCGGATAGAGGCTGGGTTAACCTTTTCCAGCACATAACGCCTATAGCACCGAAAGCCTGCGGTGCAATCGCGAGCGTGCAGGTCAAGCAGGGCCTTGGCTAGCGTATTGGCGCCCCAACTCAGCAATTTGCGCTCCGGCCCCCAGTTACGCACACCGCCGCCGCGCACATAACGCGAACCGATGACCAACTCGTAGCGCTGGCTGGCCTCCAACATTGCCGGTAGATAGCGCGGATCGTGCGAGAAGTCCGCGTCCATGGTCAGGATCAGCGCTGCGCCTTCGGCCATCGCCTGGGCAAATCCGGCCGCATAGGCGGTCCCCAGGCCCAGCTTGCCGGCCCGGTGGATCACCGCCACTGCCGGGTATTGCGCTGCCAACTCCTCGGCCAGGGCACCGGTGCCGTCGGGTGAGTTGTCATCAACCACAATGATGCGAATTTGAACCGGTAAAGCCTGGATGGCAGCTACCAGCGCCGGCAGATTCTCGCGCTCGTTGTACGTCGGCACGATCAACGTGCCTCGTAGCTGGCTTTGGTCGGACAAAGATCGTTCCTCGATTGGGCCCACGAAATGATGTGCCCCGATAGGTTATCATGCGCGCTATTCTAACATAACCCGCGCATGCACGCCAAGACCGGGGCTGAACTACATGTGCCGGAGGCGAAGGCTTCCACAATGATGGGTGATGGGGTATAATACGCATCGACCCCGACATGAATTGTGCTCTCAGGAGGCGAAGCGATGCGACCTGTTGTCTTGCTGGCTGAACTGAACGAAGCGGACCTGGCGGTGGATGCGCTGAAGGGCCGCCTGGCCGAGATCGCGGCCGCGCTGCGTGAGCCGGCCGAACTGGCCGCGGCCCGCCGTGCGTTGACTGAGGCAGAAGCCGCGTTGGCCCGCTGCCGGGCGGCCGCATCCGATGCCGAGTTGGCGCAGCAATCCACTGAGGAGAAGTTGGCGCGGGCAGAGCGGCAACTGTATGGCGGCAAAACGCGTAATCCGCGAGAGCTGGAGGATGCCGAGCGCAACGTACATCAGCAGCGCAGTCAGAAGGCCCAGGCTGAGGAGCATACCCTCGAAGCATTGATTGCCTGTGAGGAGGCCACTGCGCTGCACGCCGAGCGACAGGCCGAGGTGGCGCGGCGCAACGCCGGTTGGCAGTCTCAACAAGCCCAACTGCGCGCAGAGCAGGCCCAGCTTAGGGCGCAGCTGCCGGCCGCCATTGCGCGGCAGACGGCGGCGCGCCAGGCCCTGCCGGTCCAACTGCTGGCCCTGTACGACGGGCTCCGGCCTCGGCGCGGGGGGCGAGCGGTGGCTGCACTGGATGGCGATGAGTGCAGCGTCTGCCTGGTGGCCGTGCCGCCCAGCAAGCTGGCAGCTGCACGCTTCAGTGATGAGTTGGTCTATTGCGAAAACTGTGGTCGCTTGTTGTGGGGTGATTGAGCCGGGAGGAAGTATGGGGATGGGAAGCGCGCTGCCGCGCTTGTTGCTGAGTTTGGCCGTTGCGAGTGTACTGTTGGTTGCAGGGGGCGTTGTCCTTTCGGCTGCTTCCCCGGGCCAGGGTGTGATGTCGTCTGCTGAGGACGAAGCGATGCGCCAACTGGTCGTTGCGGTGCCGCCCCAAATGGTGGATGCACAGCAGATAGCAGCGCTGGCTGCCCGGTATGGGGGGGTGGTGGAACGGTGGCTGCCCCGCCTGGGCCTGGCCTTGTTCAGCTTCCCGATCGGGGATGTCGGCGCCGCCGCTGCGCTGGCCGATGAACCGTTGGTGGATTTCGTTGCAGAGCATCAGCGCTTGGTGCGCGCCGCAGACGTGCCATTGGATCCCCACTGGCCCCAACAGTGGGGGCCAGTCCGCGTGCAGGGGCCGGCCGCGTGGGATCTGGCCTGGGGCGATTCCTCGGTCGTCGTCGCCGTGGTGGACTCCGGCGTCCATCTGAGCCATCATGATCTGGCTGGCAACATCTGGTATAATCCCGGCGAAAGCGGGGTTGATCCTCTTTCGGGCCAGCGCACATGTGCCGTGGAGATCGCGACCAACGGACTTGACGACGATGGCAACGGTTACGTGGACGATTGTCGCGGATATGATTTCGTCTTTGGCGATATGGATCCCACAGATCCGTCGGACGAGTTAGGCCACGGCACTGCGGTGGCCGGCATCGCCGCGGCCGCTACGAATAATCTCGATCCCGCAGCGCCCGGCACGTATGAGGGGATTGCGGGCATGGCGCGCCAGGTGGGTCTGATGGCAGTTCGTGTGCTGGATTCGGATGGGCTGGGTTATGCTTTTGATGTGGCGTCCGGCATTGATTACGCGGCCGCGAACGGTGTACGAGTGATCAACCTGAGCCTGACATTTCCGCCTGAGTATGGCCCTGACTCGCCTGACGTTGCGCCTGTGCGGCGGGCCATTGAGGCCGCGCAGGCGGCCGACGCGCTGGTGGTGGCGTCGACAGGCAACGATAATGTGGCGATCGTTACCTGCCCGGCATGTTTTACCGGTGTCCTGGCTGTGGGCGCCAGCACCACAACGGATGCGCGGGCGTACTTCTCGAATTACGGAGAACGCCTGGATTTGGTGGCGCCGGGGGTCAGTATCTTTTCGACGCTGTTCTACCCGGGTAATGACAGCTACGGCCTTTACGGCTACAGCGGCTCTGGCACTTCGTTTGCCGCACCCCACGCGGCCGGCGCGGCAGCGCTGGTGCGCGCGCTGCGGCCCGACCTGCGGCAGGACGCCGTGCATGCGCTGCTGCGCACGACATCTGATGACGTGAACCAGGGTGACTTCGACATTTGGACCGGGTCTGGGCGGCTGAACGTGTATCGCGCGGTGGCCGAAGCTATCCCTGGCCTGACGTTGGAGCTGACCGCAACTGTGCCCACCTTGCTCACAGGCGCCAGCACTGACCTTAATGTGCACATCCTGACGCCGGATGGTTCGCCGGCCGGGCTGGGTGCGCGTGTGGTGCTCACGTCAAGTCTGGGCGGTGTGACGCCGTCTATCGTTACTGTAGACGGCACAGGCCGCGCGGTCGCGCATTTCGACCCAGGGTACACACCCGGTGTTGCGACCATCACAGCCACATTGGGTCCGTTGCAGACCTCACTCCATGTAAGTATCAAGCGCGCCTTGCCCCTATATCTGCCTATGGTCCTGAGATGAGGTCCCTATGGCTGCGCGCAGAACCGGATTCCGCGCAAGCTGGTGTGATACGCGTAGGTCTGCCCTCCGGCTTCCAGGGTGATGCGGTAGCCGGGGGTGATCACTTGCGCGTACATGTAACCTGGCTGCGGGCAGCCCAGGCTCGCATCAGACCAGTCCACGCTCTCCACCGCGCGAACGATGATGGTTTCCGGCGCGATGTTTAGCCGGCTCGCCAGATCAGCGATGGCCAGATCGCGCAGTTGGTGCGGCCCCAGGCTGCCGGGGCGGGTCGGCTGAGCTTCGTCAGGCGTGGGCAAGGGGCTGTGTGCTGGCGCTGTTTCGCGGGTCGTGGGTAGCGGGCTCTGGCCCACGGCGGGTTGGGGCAGTGGCTTGGGTTGCGTTGGCGTTGGACGAGGCACGGTGACCTCCATCTCAGGCTGTGCTGTCGCTGGGGGCTGGTGAGGTGGCGTACACGCCGCCAGGGCCAGCGCCATGATGATTAAGACCACGCAACAACCAGACCCGATGACCGGGCCAGGCGTAAACCTGGTGTTGCTCTTCATGGCGCAACTCCGCAGCACGCAACGTCCTGTCCTCAGCGCAGCAGCGTGCCGACCACAAGGCGGCGAACTACATCCAACAAGATCAGCGCCACGATGGGCGTGAGATCCAGCCCGCCGATGCTGGGAATGACCCGGCGGATGGGATTCAGTAGCACCCCAGTGATGCTGCGCACGGCTTCCAGCGCCCGGTAAACGATGTCGGGCAGGCGTACCCGCATCATCAACACCCAACTGCCGATGACATCAATCAGGATCAGGATGCTGAAGACTTCGATGATCGCAAGGACTAGTCGGACAAGTGCATAGTTCATTTCTTTGCCAGTTCTCCTAAGGTTTTTGAACGTTGATAGGCCGCCCAGACCGCCCGTGAGATCACGGTGCGCAGGCCGCCCTTCTCCAGTTGATACAACGCCTCGGCCGAGGTGCCACCGGGCGAGGTGACGCGGTTGCGCAGCTCCACCGGGTGCACCCCTGTCTCGCGCGCGATGGCAACTGACCCTTCGATGGTTTGATACACTAACTCCTGCGCCACCCGCCGCGAGAATCCCATGTGCACGCCCGCGTCGATCAACGCCTCCATGAACAGGAAGACGTAGGCCGGGCCGGTGCCGCTCAGGGCCGTGGCCATGTCCAGGTAGCTTTCATCGGCCACGTAGAGTTCCTTGCCCAGCGCGCCGAGGATCGCCTGCGCCCGCCGCCGGTCGGCCTCATTTACGGCAGCGGTTGCCGTCCACACGGTCATGCCTTGGCCCACCTGGCCTGGCGTGTTGGGCATGGCGCGCACGATGCGGTTGTTGCCTAGGCCTTGGCTCAACATATCGATGGGCGTGCCGGCGACGATGCTGACGACGAGGTCCTCCGCATCAACGGCGTCGCGTATCTCCGGCAGGATCTTGGGTACAGTCTGCGGTTTGACGCTCAACACGACGATCCTGCCGGCGCGCGCTGCGGCGCAGTTATCGGTCAGCGCACGCACGCCGTAGCGGCCGCGCAGTTCTTGCGCGCGTTCGGGCCGCGGCCCGCTGGCGGCGATATCCCCCGCATCAATCAGTTTTTGTGCCAGAATCCCTCGAATCATCGCCTCGGCCATCGCGCCGGAGCCGATGAAGGAGAGGGTGGTGTCACGTAACATGGATACTCCTGTGGGCTGCGTATTGCGTACTGCGTATTGCGTATTCCGTTGCTATCATGGACGGAGTACGGAGTATGCAGTACGCAGTATGAACGAGCGCTTATTCCCCGAAGATCGCCCGCCCAATCCGCACCAACGTCGCCCCTTCCTCGATGGCGACCTCGAAATCGTCGGTCATGCCCATGGACAGGTGCTCCCAATTCAGATCGGGATAGCGCCGGGCCAGGTCGTCCCGCAGGCGGCGCAACCCGATAAACACAGGTCGGGCCAGCTCCGGGTCGGGTACCATGGGCGCCATGGTCATCAGCCCGGCGATGCGCAACCCCGGCAGCGCGGCGATGGCCTCCACGGCCGCGGGCACGTCATTTGGCGTGAAGCCGTATTTGCTCTCCTCGCCGGCGATGTTGACTTCGAGAAGGATGGGAAGACCTCCCCCCCCCGCCTCCCCTCCCTGCAAGGGAAGGGGGGATGTGCTCCCCCTCTCCTCGAAGGAGAGGGGGTTGGGGGGTGAGGTTATTGCCCGGCTCAAACGCACCGCCAATTTCACGCTGTCCACCGAGTGTACCATAGAAGCCCACGGCAATACGTCAGCGGCCTTACGGCTTTGCACATGGCCGATCATGTGCCAGGCCGGCGACGGGGCCGGCGCCAGCAGTCGGGCCACCGCCACCGCCTTCGGCCCGGCCTCTTCGACGCGGTTCTCGCCGAATAACCGCAGCCCGGCCCGGTGCGCCGCGGCCACCGTCTCGGCCGGCTGCATCTTGCTCACCGCCACCAGCGTGACCGTATCGGGATCGCGCCCGGCCCGCCGCGCGGCCGCGGCGATGCGTTCCTGCACGCGATGGATTCGCTGCACCAACTCCCTGTCCATGTCTTGCACAGTCACGCTATCACCTTGCTGTATTGCTGTCTTGCGGCGGGTAACAATCGTTTTCCAGGAGATGCCGGAGAGGCAAAAACAACGGCTGGGGCATCGCATCCCAGGGGAACCAGCCTATCTCCGCCATCTCGTAGGCCGCATTGACGACGGGCTCACCTGCGGTGTACCTGCCCTCCATCCAGATCGTAATGTAATGCCTGCCTTCCGCCTCAAAGACATCGTTTGTGATTGCCTTGAATCGGATATCGGCAACGTCCAGGTCTGTTTCTTCTTTTGCCTCGCGGGTGGCGCAGTCTTCCGGCGATTCGCCGTACTCCAGATGCCCGCCAGGCGTTGACCAGCTCCCAGCACCGTGGACATTCTTCCGGCGGAGCAGAAGCACGCTTTCGTCCTTCGTGATGATAATCCCGACCCCCACCCTCGGCGCTTTTGTTGTCACAGCTTTCACCCCTTTTGACGGTGCTCGTCGCGCCATCACGTCGTTCGTCCTTGGTCCTTCGTCGTTCTGCCTGCCAGTGCCTCATTGTTTCAACGCCATCACCGCCCCAAAATGCCCGGTCCTGCCTCGCTCGCGGCGATAGGAGTAGAACTCGTCGGTGTGGCAGGCGCTGCAGGCCTCGGCAACCTCGATCTGCCCCACGCCGGCCTCCTGCAGCCAGCGCCGGTTCGCGGCCCAGAGGTCGAAATGGCGCCGGCCGCCGTTGGGGTTGGGCAGCAGCCCGTCGGCCCGCGTGAAGGCCGCGCGCACCGCGTCGGCCACCTCGTCGCCCACCTCGTAGCAGCACGGGCCGATGCTGGGGCCAATGGCCGCCACCATGTCGGCCGGCCGGCTGCCGAACTCGGCGCGCAGCGCCTCGACCGCAGCGCGGCCTGCCCCCTGCACGGTGCCGCGCCAGCCGCTGTGCACCAACGCCAGCGCCCGCTGCGCCGGGTCGTAGATCAGCACCGGGGTGCAGTCGGCGTAGCGCAGCAGCAGCGGCACGCCCGGCTCGTCGGTGATCAGGATGTCGTAGCCGGCGAAGATCTGGCCACGGTCGGTCCGGCCCACGCGGCGCACGTTGGCCGTGTGCCGCTGGTTCGGGCTGACCAGATCCTCCCGCCGCAGGCCCAGCGCGTTGCTCGTCAGCCGCAGGTTCTCCTCCACGGCCGCGGGGTCATCGCCGGTCCCCTTGGTCAGGTTTAAGCTGGCCCATTGGCCCGTGCTGACCCCGCCGTGCCGCGTGGTCACCGCGTGGACGAGTTCCCCGAACGCGTCCAGCACGTCGAAGGTGTAATAGGCGAGGCCGTTTGATAGGTGTCGGTTCATCGCGCTCGTTTACAAGGTGTCATGCTGAGCGGGTTATCGGCTCAACGTTCGTTACGGCGGAACCCCAGCGAAGCATCTCTATCAGCCGAGCCGAGACCCTTCGCTGGTCTGATGCTGTAGTTGACCTTGTGCTGTAGACCCGCTCACGGTGACAGGCAAGGTTGCTTCTGCGCTAATATCCAGGCCCTCGCGGCACACCCCACACGCCAAACATTCCACCGCGCCCGGCGGACAGCGATGGCCGGAGCGCTCACGCTCGGCCAGGCGCAGCTCGTGACGCAGGTAGTTGGGCGTGACCCCGCTTTCGATCACGTCCCACGGCTGGAACGCGCCGGGCGTCCGCTCGCCGGTGAACTCGGCGGCCGACAGGCCGTGGCGGGCCAGCGCTTCGTGAAAGTTGCGGATCGTCACGCGTTCCATGTCCAGCAGTACGGGAGCCAGCCGCCGGTCGCCCCTCGCGAGCACAGCTTGCACCTCCGCCCACTCCGGCGAGTCGGCGTCCACGGTCACGCCGTGCTTGGCCAGGCCACGCTTCAGGGCCCGCTGCCGTTCAGCCAGCGTCCTGGCCGGCGCCAATGCGGTCCACTGGAACGGCGTGTGCGCCTTGGGCACGAAAGGCGTGGCGTTGATGGCAATGTTGCGGCGGAAGACACGCCGCGCCCGCAGGGTCAGGTCCACGATGCCCTGGATGTCGCCGTCGGTTTCCGTGGGATGGCCGACCATGAAGTACAGCTTGAGCTGCGGGAAGTTGAGCCGCTGCGCCAGCTCGACCGCGGCCAGCAGGTCGTCTTCGCCCTGGGTCTTACCGATCACCCGGCGGAGCCGCTCGCTGCCGGCCTCGGGCGCGATGGTCAGCGTTTGGCTGCCGCTGGCCGCCAGCGCCTCCACCAGCGGTACGCTGATGGGGTCGGTGCGCATGGAGGCCACGGTGATGCGCGCGCCCATGCCCCGTAACTCGGCTGCCAGCTCATCAATGCGCGAGTGATCCGACACGGCCGCGGACACCAGGCCGATGCTGGGCGGCTGGCCGCCGCTGGGCCCGCCGTGCGCGTAGACTGGCAGTTGCCGCGCCAGTCCCTCCCGCGCCCACGCCAGGATGCGTTCCAACGGCTGCTCGCGCGGCGGCCGGTAGACATAACCCGCCAAGCAGAAACGGCACCCGCGGCCGCACCCGCGCGCGATCTCGATCAGGTGGCGGTTGGGGAACTCGGCGTCGGGCGTGTAGAGGCAGGAGACCGGTTCCAGCGCATGGACGTCAGTCACCCACAGCCGCTCGATCTGCCGGCCGCCGGGTCGAGGGCTCACCCGCGCGGGCACATAGACGCCAGGTAGGGCGCCCAGCGCGTCGAGCAGGCGCTCCCGGTCGCCCGCGCAGCCCGCCATCAGCAGGTCGGTCAGCCGCGGCAGCAGTTCCTCGGCCTCGCCGATCACCAGCGCGTCGAAGAAGGGTGCCAGCGGTTCCGGGTTCATGCTGATCGCCGGTCCGCCGCCGATGAGCAGCGGCCCGCTCTCAGCCTGCGCCCGCGCCTCGGCCAGCGGCGTGATCCCGGCCCGGCGCAGCATCGCGGCCACATTGAAGTAGTCCATCTCGAACGAGACGGTGAACGCCAGCGCTGCAAACCCGGCGACCGGCGTCCCCGACTCCAGCGTCAGCAGCGGCCCGTCGCCCGCCTTGTCATCCCAGAAGACCCGCTCGCACACCACATCCGGCCGCGCGTTGAACATGCGGTACAAGATCTGCACCGCCAGGCTGGACATCCCCACGCTGTACGTGTTGGGATAGGCCAGCGCGACGGTCAGCTTGCCGCCGTGGTCCTTGTGGATCGTCCCGGTCTCCCGGCTCAACACGGCCTTCTGCGCCGCGATTTGTTTCCAGTTACTCATTTACACGTATTGCGTGCTGCGTGGTGCGTGGTGCGTGTTGCGTGTTGCGTGTTGCTTACAGCATATCTGGCCTTAAGCCCGCCAGCCTCTCACATTCCACATTCCACATTCCACATTCGACATTCGACATTCGACATTCGACATTCCACATTCCACATTCGACATTCCACATCCTCACTGCCCCCGATACGTCCACGCGTGCAACTGTGCCAGCCACTCCTGCGGCAGCAGGCGCCAGCCGCCCACCGCAGTGAGCACGATGGCTGTGGCCTCGCGCACCGCGTACCAGATGCGTAAGGGCAGGAAGATGCGCTCGGTGCTGGTGGTGGTGGGGCTGGTGACCGCGTCCACCCCGGCCCGGTGAAAGAGCCAGCGGGCGCGGTAGAGGTGCAGCGGGTGGCTGACCAGGATCGCGGTGCGCAGGCTGTTGGCGGCCATCAGCGCGGCCGTCACCTGGGCGTCCTCGATGGTGTTGGCGCTGCCGTCGGCCAGCCCGATGCGCTCGGCCGGCACGCCCAGCGACACGGCGAACCGCTTGCACACCGCCGCGGCCGACAGCGGCTCATCCTTGAAGCCGCCGGTGCAGATCATATACGGCGCGTAGCCCGCCTGCCACAGGTCCACCGCCCGGTAGGTGCGGCTGGTCAGGTCGGAGCCGGGGCTGCCGTCCGCGTTCACCCGCGCGCCCAGCACCACAATCACGTCAGACGGCCGCGCGTGATCCTGCCGGCCCAGGCGGTCAACCTGGGCGGCGAGGAACGCGAAGGCCAGCACGGCCAGGGCGATCAGCAGCAGCAACGCGCACATGGCGGCGCGCAGAAATCGGCGCATGGGCGAGATTATAGCACAGGTGGGGGAGATGGGGGGAATGGGAGATGGGGAGATGGGGAGAGGGGGAGACAGGGAGAGGAGGGGAGATATGGGCGCTCTGTTTGCTGTAGGTTGGCCTGGTTGAACGGTATTATTTCCGCAGGATTCTTTCCAGCGCTTTTCCCTGTGCGAGCTCATCAATCAGTTTGTCCAGATAGCGGATTTTTTGCATCAGCGGATCTGCGATCGCTTCCACCCGCACACCGCACACCACGCCTTTGATGAGTACGCTGTTGGGATGCAGGGCTGGCGCTTGCGCAAAGAAGGTCTCGAAATCGTGTTCCTGTGCGAGCTGCTGCTGTAAGCCTGCCTGGTCATAGCCGGTCAGCCAGCAGATGATTTGGTCAACCTCTTCTTTCGTGCGCTGCTTGCGTTCCGCTTTCTGAACATACAACGGATAGACCTGCGCGAAGGGTGTTGCGAAAATGTGTTTGGGCATCATCATTTGGAGAGGAGCACGAAGCGGCAGTTCTGCGAGCGGGCGTAGCGGCGGGCCTGTTCCTTGCCCACCAGCGGGTTCTTGTCCTCCGACTTGGCCTCCAACACGATCAGCGGGAAGCCTCGCTCGTCAAGCAGTAGAAAATCAACGAAGCCCTTGCTCGGCTTCTCGAAGTTCTCGCCCAGCGCGTCCAGGTCTGATGGCTTGAGCGCGACAGAGGGCTCCAGGCGGATGTTCGCGGGGCCGTTGCCATCGGCAAAGAAGCGCCCCCCGGCTGCTTCGAGCAGCTTGTTGATCTTGATTCTGGCTGTGGCTTCCTTCGCGGACACTCAGCTCCCTCCCTACCCGCGCTCCTCCGGCAGATACGGGATCAGCCCCTTCTGAAACGCGATCTCCTGCACCTCCCGCGGCGCGGTGCGGGCATCCAGGAGGAAGCCGTTGACCGAGATCATCCAGGCCATCGGGTTGCGATCCATCAACACTCACTATACCCACACGCATAACACTTCCGACACCCCTCGGTCGGGATGAAGGCCGCCTGGCCGCAGTCGGGGCACAGGTCGCCGATGGCGCGGTCGGCGATGGGGAGGGGGAGCTGCTCGACATAAGCGTGCGCGTCCTCGGCCGGGGCTTCG
Organism: uncultured Anaerolineales bacterium; assembly: GCA_964551735.1. Lineage (GTDB taxonomy): Bacteria > Chloroflexota > Anaerolineae > CG2-30-64-16 > CG2-30-64-16 > DAOUAT01. The sequence continues at coordinate 34,928 of CAZKEF010000037.1, read as the reverse complement.
TCCGTCTCGTCGCCCCCGAAATGGCTGTTGAGGTGTTCGCGCAGCACCTGGGCCACCGCGTCGGGCAGCGAGCGCACGCGGTTGGCGCCGAAGCCCAGCGAGCGGCCGCCGCCGATGCCCGCCAACTGATCCACCACCATCTTCAGGCGTTCGTTGGCATCCAGCGGTGAGGGGAGGCGCAGCACCAACGAGATCAACCGGCCCAGCGCCTCGGACACGGCCGCGACATCGCTGCCAGCCTTGCCGACGTTCATAAAGACCTCGAAGGGCTGGTCGCCGCCGTTGATGTTTACCGTGACGTAGGCGGTGCCTAGCGGCGTCTCTTTGCGATAGGTCAGCCCGCGCAAGGCTGCCGGCCGCGGTCGCCGCTTCAGGGCCGGGTAGGTCACTTCCGTCACGGCGCCATATCCATTGGACTGTTCCTGTTCCCCGGAACCCCCGTTCCGCCGCTCCTCCGTGCCCTTGCCCTTGGCCTCGGCCGTCGCTTTGGTCTCCAGCACCACATCCTGCCGGCTGCCGGTCACGTAGACAGTCAGGCCCTTGCAGCCCAGGTGCCAGGCCAGCCGGTAGGCCTGGGCGACATCTTCGACGGCCGCGGCGGCAGGGAAGTTGATCGTCTTGGATATCGAATTGTCAACGAACGCCTGGATCGCGGCCTGCATCCGCACATGCTCTTCCGCGGTGATGTCGCTGGCGACCACGAAGACGCGGCGGATCTCGTCGGGCACTTCGACCGCGTCGTGGCAGCTGCCGGTGACGCTTACCTGCTCGCTGATGCGGCGGCGGGTGGGCTCGTCCAGGCCGGCCTCGGTCAGCGCCTTTTCGAACAGCGGGCTGGTGTAGGTGAGTTTCAGATCCTTGTCGCCGTCTCTCACCGTCCGCGTGTAGGCCAGCGCGAAGACCGGCTCGCAGCCGTAGCCCTCGCACCCGGCCACGGTGCCGATGGTGCCGGTGGGCGCCACGGTGGTTTGCGCCGCGTTGCGGATGCCGTGGTTGATGATTCCCTGGACGACGCGGTCCCACTCCACCGCGGGCCGACCCCAGTCGTGCGTATAAGGGGTGATGGGTGTGGGCGGCTCCCAGAGCAGGTTACCGGGGTCGTAGATGCTGCCCTTGATCGCCGGGAACGGGCCGCGCTCCTGCGCCAGCTCGATGCTGGTGAGCATGCAGTGGTAGCGGATGAACTCCATGACCTGGGCGGCAAACTCCTGACCTTCTTCCGAGCCGTAGCGCACCCCCAGTGCGTACATCAGGTCCCCCAAGCCCATGAAACCCAGGCCGATGCGCCGGGCGCGCAGCGCGGACTCGCGTAACTGCGGCACGGCCGGCACGTACTTGTTGGCGTCCACCACGTTGTCCAGGAAGCGGGTGGAGACCACCACACTCTCGCGCAGCTTCTCCCAGTCCACTTGGCCGTCTGGGGTGATGTGTTGGGCGAGGTTGATGGAGCCCAGGCAGCAGTTTTCATAAGGCCCTAAAAATTGCTCGCCGCATGGGTTAGTAGCATTTAGTTTATACAGGTGCGGCACCGGGTTCGACCGGTTGGCTGCATCCAGGAAGAGTGCGCCTGGCTCGCCGTTGTGGTGGGCGAAGGTGACGATCTTCTCAAACAGCTCGCGCGCCCGCACGGTGCGCCACGTTGTGCCATCCCGCGGGTTCACCAGCTCGAAATCGCTGTCGGCCTCGACCGCGCGCATGAACGCGTCGGTGATCCCGACTGAGATGTTGAAGTTGGCGATCTGGCCTTCTGTGGCCTTGCAGGTGATGAACTGCTCGATGTCGGGGTGGTCCACGCTGAGCACGGCCATATTGGCGCCCCGCCTTGTCCCGCCCTGAGCCACCTCCCCGAACGCCGAATCGTAGACGCGCAAAAACCCCACCGGGCCGGTGGCCACGCCTGCGCTGGACGCGACGCTGTCGCCCTTGGGACGCAACTGCGAGAAGGAGAAGCCGTTGCCGCCGCCAGTCTGCTGGATCAGGGCCGCATCGCGCAGGGTTTGAAAGATGCCATCGCTGTCGCGGCCCATGTCATCGGAGATGGGCAGCACGAAGCAGGCTGCGAGCTGGCCCAGCGGCGTCCCCGCGCCCGTAAAGGTCGGCGAATTCGGGAAAAAGCGCAGGCTGGTCAGCAGGCCGTAAAAGCTTGCCTCGGTGGTTGCCACGTCGTAGCCGTGAGCGGCGTCAGGCTCGGCCACGGCCGCGGCCACACGGTGGAACATGCCCTCAACCGTCTCGGCCGGGCTTCCATCTGGGCCGCGGCGTAAATAGCGTTTCCTCAATACCTGGCGGCTGTTCTCGGCAAGGTTGATCTGCGCCGGCGCGTGAATCGCCGGCGCGAAGACCTTGGGTGTCTCCGTTGTCATGACTGGGCTCCTTGGTAATACGCGGTGCAAGACCGTTACATCGTAGTTATCTGCTGGTTCTGTACGGCCAACCTATTTGCGCTCGGCCATCAACCGATCAAGCTCTTTCTGCAAAGTTTGGATGTCCTCCATTTCCATGTAGACCATGGCAAAGCGGATGTATGCCAGCGCGTCCAGCTCCTTCAGTTTTTCCAGCACCATCTCGCCGATCACTTCGCTGCGCACTTCAGCTTTGCCCAGGCTGAAAAGGCGCTCTTCGATCTGATCCACGATGCGCTCGATATCGGCCATGGCGATCGGCCGCTTGGCGCAGGCGATCCGCACCCCTTGCAGCAGCTTGTGCCGATCGAACGGCTCGCGGCGCCCATCGCGTTTCACAATTAACAGCGCCTCCGAGATCTGCTCGTAGGTGGTGAAGCGTTTCCGGCAGTTCTGGCATTCGCGGCGCCGGCGGATGCTTTCGCCGGTTGAGCGGGTATCCACCACGCGTGAGTCCGGCTGGCCACAGTAAGGGCACTGCATGATCTACCTCCTGGGTGACATCCTGATGAATCCCCGGTCAGCGCCGATACTTCACCCATGACTGTAGGCGGGCTCTTCCCACTTCCCGCACGTTCCTTTTGGGTGTGTGGATGGTGGAGCGCAAGCTACGTTGCTGGTGACGGGGAGGCGCCGATTATCTGCGCGTCGTTTACCAGTTATGTGTAAAATAGTACACTATTGGCTGTATGCCTATGCACTTGACATACAATATCTTGTGGTCAGGTTGCTAGGAGAGTATACCACAAGTGAGAGGCTGGTGTAAGCCTGTCATGCCGGATTGACGCAAAACTTTAAGGTTGTAATTAAGGCATGTCCAGAAATGGGGAAGCGGGGCGCGTGTTGACTGCTCAGCACGCGCCCCATGCGTCGTTACTGCTGGCGTGCGCGCCGCAGGAAGGCCGGGATGTCCAGGTCTTCGCGGTCGTAGGTGCGGGCGGGGAATTCCAACCGCCGGCCTTCTTCGGCGCCGGCGACTTTCTGTTCTTTCAGGGCATCGAAGCCGGTGGCGATCACGGTGATGCGGATGCCATCCTTCATGTTGGGGTCGACCACGGCGCCAAAGATGATGTTGGCGTCGGGATCGGCTGTGCGGCGGATGATCTCGGCCGCTTCATTGACCTCGTGGAGGCTCAGGTCGTTTCCGCCCGTGATGTTGAACAGGATGCCCTGAGCGCCGTCAATGCTGACATCCAGCAGGGCGCTGTGGATCGCTTGTTCGGCCGCAGCCTGGGCCCGGTTCTCCCCGTTGGACTGGCCGATAGCCATCAGCGCGCTGCCGCCTTCGTTCATCACTGAGCGCACGTCGGCGAAGTCCAGGTTGATCAGGCCGGGGATGGTGATGAGTTCGGAGATGCCTTGGATGCCTTGGCGGAGGACATCATCAGCCACCAGGAAGGCCTGCTGGATGCTGGCCTTCTTGTCTACGACCTGGAGCAGCCTGTCATTGGGGATGACGATGAGGGTGTCTACGCCTTCCCGCAGCCGCTTGATGCCATCTTCCGCCAGCCGGCGCCGGCGCGCGCCTTCAAAGGTGAACGGCTTGGTGACAACGCCGATGGTCAGCGCGCCGCTTTCCTTGGCCAGCTTGGCGATGACAGGCGCGGCGCCAGTGCCGGTGCCGCCGCCCATGCCGCCGGTGACGAACACCATATCGGTGCCTTTCAGCATCGCTTTGATCTCTTCGGCCGACTCGCTGGCGGCTTTCTCGCCGATCTCGGGATCGCCGCCGGCGCCGAGCCCTTTGGTCAGTTTATCGCCGATGCGCAACCGTTGCGGCGCGTTGGCCAGCATTAAGGCCTGCGCGTCGGTGTTGATCGCGATGAATTCGACCCCGCGGATCCCCTGCTCGATCATGCGGTTCACTGCATTGGAACCACCGCCGCCCACACCTAGAACCTTGATCTGCGCGGGGTTCTCCACGAAGGCAGGTTGTTGTCCTCTCCCAGTCATGTGATAGCTCCTTCTCAACAATACGTGTGTGCGTTGGCCGCTCCCTGCATCGGCGCCTTATTAAGGGGTTGGCACGGGCAGGAACCGCTTCAGGTATTCTACTATACGCTTCCAGAAATTGGAAGTCGGCGGGGGAGGCGTGTTGCGCGGTTCGGTGCCCCGGCGCATGCCCCACAACAGCAACCCAACAGCGGTCGCGTATTCCGGGCTGCTTAGGTCGACCACACTTGTGATCAAGCCGTTGGGCCGGCCGATGCGCACCGGCCATTGCAGTTGTGTGCGGCTTAGCTCCGCCAGGCCGGTGAGCTGCGCCACACCGCCCGTGAACACGATGCCGGCCGGCAGCAGGCCGTCGTAGCCGCTGCGTTTCACTTCGCTGCAGATCAGTTCAGTGACTTCTTCGGCGCGCGCGTTGATGATTTCTGCTAACAGGCGGCGGTTGACGATCTGCTGGCCTTCCTCGCCGAACGCGCCGCTGCGCACCTCCGCGTCCGCGGGCACACGGTCGGGCAGGGCGTGGCCGAACTGCTGGAACAGCGCCTCGGCCTTGTCGTAGGGCATGCGCAGGCCCGACGCCACGTCGCGCACGAAGTGATCGCCGCCTACATCCAGCACATGGGTGTGCCAGGGCGCCGACTCCAGGTAGATGGCCATATCGGTGGTGCCCGCGCCGATATCCACGACCGCAACGCCGGCCTGGCGCTCCTCGGTCGTCAGCACCGCTTCGCCCGAAGCCAACGGCTCCAGCACCAGGTCGTCAATCTCCAAGCCGTTGTCGCGCACGCAGTTTACCAAGTTCGCCACGGCCGACGTGGCGCCGGTGATGATGCTGGCATCCACCTCCAATCGGTAGCCGAACATGCCGGTCGGGTTTAGGATGCCGTCCTGGTCATCCACTTTGTAGCAGCGCGGCGTCGCGTTGATGATCTCCCGATTGTGAGGCAGGGCAATGTTGCGCGCCTGTTCCAGCGCTCGCAAGCAGTCTTCATGTGTCACCTTGCGGCCGCTGCGACCCACTGCCACGACCCCTTTGCTGCCCACCGCGTTGATGTGCGCCCCTGCGATGCCAACATAGGCTGCTTCCATCGTTGTCCCGGCCGCGGCCTCGGCTTCATCAATCGCTTTGCCGATGGCCGCAGTCGCTTCAGCCGTGTTGACGACAACGCCGCGGCGCAGCCCGCGCGCCGGCACCCGGCTAGCACCCGTGACACGGAGATTGTTCTTGTCATCCAACTCGCCGATGAGGGCGCAAATCTTCGAAGTGCCCACATCCAGGGCGCAGATCATCTCGCTCACGATCCCCCCGTTGCTACCACCATAGCGCTTTGTTGTCGCTGAAACGTAGGTCAATGACTTTCGGTGTCGCGCCGCGCACGGCGATCTCTGCGCCAGCGCTCTCAAGAAGCGCAATCTTGGCCGCAACCTGTCCGTCGTCGCCTAGCCACACCGTCCATCCTTCTGGCGTGCGGAAGTACAGTCCTTCGAGCTGGCCGTAATACAGCTCAGTAGCCTGGGGCAATGCCTGGTGCAGGGCCAAGACATCGGGCAGCACGCGCGACCAATGCTTCTGGCTTTCATCCAGCGTCCGGCCGGTGCGGTCGTTGAGCTGCAACGGCGGAGGCGCGCCGGTCTGCGGCGTTTCAATGCCATCGGCGGTCAGCCATACAGTGGTGGTGATGCCCTGCCAGGCGACCACGGGCACATGTTCGCGCACGTCAATGAGCACCTGGTTCGGCAGCCGTACATGGACGTCAGCCCCGGCGATGCCAGGCTCCTTTTCGATACGCGCTGCCACCTCACCCGGCCGCACCAGAAAGATGCTCCGGCCTTCCAGCCCGCTGACCTGGTATATGCGTTCCATCGTGATGCGCTGCGTGCCGCCGATCTGAGTCGAGGTGGCTGAGACTGCCAACTGCGGCGCCCGCACCAGAAACACCAGCCCGACGGCCAAGCCGGCTGTGAACAGGATCAAGCCGATGCGCCGCGCAGTTTCACGCGCTGCCAGCCTGGGCCGCGGCATTCGAACCTCGCGCGGCCGGGGCGCCGCAGTCGAGCGCGCGATGAGTTGTGGCGCCGTTGCCTGGTTGCGCCGCCGCCGTTTCCGCGGCTGGGCAGGCGGCTGCCGCCAGCTCGGCTGCGGCGGCCGGGCGGCTTCCTCCCCTGCGGTTGCGCGTGTTTTGCGCTTTGCGGTGGCCATACGTGTTTCCGTGTCCTGGTGTGATTACGAGCAGATTCGTTCCTGGCCTTTTGTAGCTGCGTGACGTCAGCGCAGAATCTCCTCGTGAGTCTTCCCCATCAGACAATCTTCGTTGCGCCGCTATACGACGTCACCGATCGTCGGGTGTCAGCATGTCGGACCAGTGCCAACTCGATCAGGCGATCGCATAACTCACCATACGATATGCCCGAGGCCTCCCACAGCCGCGGGTACATGCTGATGGAAGTGAACCCCGGCATGGTATTGACCTCGCTGAGATACAACTTGCCGGTCGTCCCCTCCAATAGAAAGTCAACCCGGGCCAACCCTGCGCCGTCCAACGCTGTGAAGACCTGCAGCGCCAGCTTGCGCGCCTCCGCTGCTATCTCGGGCCGAATTGGGGCCGGGATCAGCAGCTCGGAGCGGCCATCCAGGTACTTCGCTGCATAGTCGTAGAACGTGTTGCACGGCACGATCTCTCCCGGCACAGACACGATGGGGTCTTCGTTGCCCAGCACGCTGCACTCGATCTCGCGTGCCTGGACGACGGCCTGCTCCACCAAAAGTCGGCGGTCGTAACGCGCCGCCTCGTCCAGCGCGGCCCGTAGTTCTGCCCGGTCATGCGCCTTGTTGATGCCGATGCTGGAGCCCAGGTTGGCCGGTTTGACGAACACCGGGTAGCGCAGATGGGCCTCGATGTCGGCGACCACCGTCTCGGGCGCGGTCTCCCAGGCCGAGCGTCTTGCAGCGCGAAACGGTGTCACGGGTAGGCCGTGGGCCAAGAAGATCTGTTTGCTGGCGATCTTGTCCATGCCCAGGCTGCTGGCCAGCACGCCACACCCCACGTAGGCTACATCGGCCAGCTCCAGCAATCCCTGGATGGTGCCATCCTCGCCGTACGGGCCGTGCAGCACCGGAAAGATGACATCCAGGTAAGGGAAGCTCTCACCAGTGGCGCCGGGCACCAACTCGCGGCCGTTGCCGGCAACGGCTGGCGGGTACAAGTCCTCATTGTGTCCGTTGCCTCCTATCAGCACCGCCATCGGGTCGCCTCCGGCAAGCCAGCGGCCTTCATGGGTAATGCCGATGGGCACGATCTCGTATTTATCCCGATCCAGGACGTTCATCACTGAACGCGCTGATGCGAGCGACACTTCATGCTCCCCTGATCGCCCGCCGAAAATCACACCGACCCTGATTCTGCGCACTACGCTTGGCTCCGATACATTTTTAGATCGTACCTGTTGGCTGTTACAAAACGAATAACGGCGGCGCGGGCCAGTCGCCCAAGAACAGGATCTCTGGGACCAACACTGGCCCGCCCCGTTCGAAAACCTGTTGCCGCATCAGGTTGATCAGGGCGACCACATCAGTCGCCCGCGCGCCGCCGGTGTTCACGATAAAGTTCGCGTGCAGCGGCGAGATCTGCGCGCCGCCGATGCGGTGACCCTTGAGCCCGGCCGTTTCCACCAGGCGGCCCGCGTAATCGCCGGGCGGGTTGCGAAAGATGCTGCCGGCGCTCGGCTCTACGGGTTGGCTCGCCCGGCGTCGCGCCAGGAATGCCTTGGCCTGCACGGTCATTTCAGCGATATCGCCCTGGGCCAGGCAGCAGCCCACCGCCAGCACTACCGGCCGTGCGCTGCCATCGGCCAACTGGCGTTTCAGCGCACTGCTGCGGTAGGTGAAGGCCAGGTCGGCGTTGCTCAGCCAGCGTTGGCCCTGGCCAGGATAGGCAACCAGGACCCAGGCGACGTTGCCGGCTATGTCGCTCCCGTGTGCGCCCGCGTTGCCGATCACGGCGCCACCGACGGTGCCGGGCACGCTCACCGCCCAGGTCAGCCCCGCCCGCCCGTTGCGAATGGCCCAGCGGGCCAGGCCAGCCAGCGCCACCCCGGAGCAACTGACCAGGTCGGCGGCAGGTACGTCTGGCCAGGTGTCACCCAGACCACAATCGGCTGGCCGCGAACCAAACGCGCGGGTCTGGTTGGCAATGACCACGCCGCGGACGCCTGCGTCGCTCACCAGCACGTTGCTGCCGCCACCTAGCACGGTGAACGGGAGTCCGTGCGCGACCGCCAGATCGGCTAACTCGGCCAACTGCTGAGGCGTGGTCGCCGGGGCGAACAGGTCGGCCGGGCCGCCGATGCGAAAGGTGGTGTGCCGGGCCAGCGGTTCGCCGGCAACGACCCTGACGCCCAGCGCCTGGGCCGCGGCCATGAACGCAATCCGGACCGTGGCCCTCATGCGCTGGCCTCCCGCGTGCGCAGGCCCGCCAGCAGCAACGTTCCCACCCGATTGCCGTCCCCGGCGCTCATGGTGATCACCACATCGTCCGGCTCGACGTGCGCCAGCAGATAATCGGCCGCCGCTTCGATGTCACCGATGTAAAGCGCGTTGGGATGGTCAACGGCGGCGACGAGCTGGCGGCTGTGCGTGCCCAGGTCAATCTTCTCCCGCGCGGCATAGATATCCAGGAACAGCGCCACATCAGCATCTTCGAAGCTGTTTACGAAGGCAGACAGCAGCGCTTGGGTGCGGCTGTAGGTGTGCGGCTGGAACACGGCCCAGATGCGCCGGGTGCCGTAGCGCATTCGCGCGGCCGAAAGCGTGGCCGCCACTTCGGTGGGATGATGCGCGTAATCGTCAATAACCTTTACCCCGCCGGCTTCGCCCACCAGCTCGAAGCGCCGCCCTGCGCCCTTGAAGTCGCGCAGCATGGCCGCGGCCCACCCCTCTTTGATGTGATGCCAGTGCGCCACGGCCAGTGCGGCCAGCGCGTTGCGCACGTTGTGCCGGCCCGGCACCGGCAGGCTCAGCGCCGCCACCTGCTGGCCCTCAAACCACACCTCCGCATCGAGCCCGCCCGCGGCGTTGGGCTGCAAGGCGCGCGCCGTCCAATCGGCCGGCTCGGTGATCCCGTAGGTGCGCACCTGCACGCCGGGACGGACTGCGTCCCGCAGCGCCAGGGCGCCCGCGTCGTCGGCGCAGACCACCAGCAAGCCGTCGGCCGGCAGTTGCCCGACGAACTTCCGGAAAGTGGCGGCAAAATCGCCGGGCGTGGGGTAGCAATCCACGTGATCCCACTCAACGTTGGTCACAACTGCAACTTCGAGGTTCAGGCCCAGGAACATGCCGTCGTATTCATCTGCCTCGATCACAAAGGGGCCGAGGCCCGCGCGCGAGGCGACGGCCGTAGACCTGAGGGCGCCTTCGGCCGGGCCCAAGTCCAGTCGGCCGCCCACGATGAAGCTCGGATCCATGCCCGCCCGTAGCAAGATGGTGGCGATCATGCTGGTGGTCGTGGTTTTGCCGTGGGTGCCGGCGACGCCGATGCCGTGCTGGCCGGCCATCAAGGGCCCCAGCAGGTCGGCGCGTTTCACCACCGGGATGTTGGCCGCCTGCGCTGCCAGAACCTCCGGGTTGACCTCGGTCACGGCCGAAGAGATCAGCACCAGGTCGGCCGCCGGCAGATCCAGGCCCGCGCCGGTGACGTGCTCGGCGCGATGGCCGCGGAAGATAGGCGCACCACGGGCTGCCAGTTCGTCGGTGGCATCGTTGGGGCGTTGATCTGAGCCGGAGACGGTGAAGCCGCGCTCCAGGAGGTAGCCGGCGATGGCTGACAGGCCGGCGCCGCCGATGCCCACCAGGTGGAGGCGCGCCTGGCTGCGCTGAGCTGCCGGCGCGCGCAGGATCTGCGCCCAGGCTGGCTCAGCTTGCGGCTGAGCGTCTGCGAGCGTTACATTCAGTTGGTTGGCGGGAAGATCGTTCATTTCCAGATCCGTGCAATCAACATGATAACTGCCAGGCCTACTAGGTACTGCCACGCGAAGACCTGGGGTGGCAGGAGCTTGACCGCCAGATTATAGAAGTCCGTAAAAGGCTTGGCAGGATTCAGCAGCGGCCAACCTGCAGCGTGCAGATAATACCACAGGCTGCCAGCAAACAGATAACCGTTCAGCAGGCCGCTTCCCAGATCGAACAGGATCCGGCCGCGTTTGCCCGGGAAACTCAGAGTCTCGCCTTCGTAAGAGACGAAGGTGATAATGATGAGGATGACGCAGTAGAGCAGCCCGCGCGCCGCAGCCTGTCGGGCCGGATCCGCGCCGGCAACGATCCCGACCACCTGGTTCAGCAACCCAGGAAAGGTCTCGCTTAAGAATTCCAGCACAAACAAGGTCAACAGCAGCATGGTGGTGACGCCCAGCTCGCGGTTGTAGCCCCGGATGATGCCGATGACGCAGAAGATGATCAGAATTGTCAGGAAGATGAACTCGACGGGTCCCACGACATCCCCCTATTTCTTGCGATGGCCCAGGCGCGTTGCGAGTAGCACGAACAGGATGATCAGCACAGCAATGACAATGCCGATCTGTCCACCCTCAACCAATTGGTTGAGGATATCGGGCAGGCGTTCGAGCAGTGTGCCACCCGCTTCTGGCTCAGGCGCTGCGGCAGCGGCGGGCGCCTCGGCCGTTGGACCAGACAGTCTGGATAACACGAACATGCCCACGGCGAACCCGTTCGTCAACCCGACCAGTAGCCCCCAAATCGTGGCTTTGCCGCGCAGGATCTTGAGCGTGCCGAGCAGAAAGGCTATCCCCACGAAGAGCGCGAAGACGAGGAGCATTCCCATCCCCGAGCCGTCTGGATTGAGCAACGGTTTTGTGTCGGGCATGCGTTCAAACACCGCCTCCAACGCCGCGCTGCGATCGCCGTTGCCCCCCAAAGCACCCAGGCCTCCTGCCAGCACGAAGTTAACGGCGAAGCTCAGGCCGTTTACGGTTCGGGCGATAATCGGGCCCAGCTGGTTGATCAAGATAAGGCCCAGCCAGATGAAGACCCCGGTGACCAGTGAGGACTTGACGCCGCGCAAATAGCCGAGCACCCCGAACAGGGCCATGACGGTGGCAAGGACGATCAGCGGTATCATGGGGCCTCATATCCTGCAAGGCGACATAACTCGCGCGCAATATTGGCTGCGGCGTCGGGCCGTGCCAAGGCGCCGGCGGCCTGCGCCATCTCGTGTAACTTGACAGGCGCCTCCAGCAGGCGCATGATGGTCGGCGCCAGTTGCGTTCCCAGATCGGCGTCGGCGATCACCAGCGCTGCGCCGCGGTCGGCCAGGTATGCGGCGTTAGTATCCTGGTGTTGGCCGGCATATGGGTAGGGCGCCAGGATGCTGGGCAACCCGATGGCCGGGAACTCACCCAACACTGACGCGCCGGCCCGCGCCACGGCCAGGTCGGCTGCAGCTAACGCCTGCACCATCTCGTCGTGCAGATAGGGGTACGCGTGATAGCGCGTCTGCCACGGGGCTGCGAGCAGGTCTGGCCGGTTGAGCTCACTGCGCACCCACTCCCAATCGAGTTGGCCGCTGATATGCAACACCTGGCAGCGCGGCAGCATGTTGGGTAGCGCAGCCACCAACGCCCGGTTGAGGCTGCGCGCCCCGCGGCTGCCTCCGAAGACCAGCACCACGGGTAAGTCAGCTGCCAACCCCAACGCTGCGCGGGCAGCCTGTTTGTCGGCCGCCAACAGTTCGGGCCGCACCGGATAGCCTGTGACGACTGCCCTCCCTGGGAAATAACGCGCCACCTCTGGGAATGAGACTGCGACCTTGGCCGCGAACTGACTCGTCAGCGCGACGGCGTGTCCCGGCATGAGGTCGGGCAGGTAGATCAGCAGCGGCACGCGCGGCCGGCTGCGCCACGCGGCCCATGCCACCGGCGCTGCAACGTAACCCCCGGTCATCAATACGGCCTCGGGTTGCCACTGACGTATCAGCGTGGCGCATTGGCGGGCCCCCCGCACCATCCGGACCAGGCTGCGTGCTACGGTCCATGGCGCATGGCCGCGAATTTGGCCCGTTTCGATCGTGCGGAACGGAATGCCTGCGCGCGTTGCCAACGCCTCCTCGATCCCGCCGGCCTCGCCCACGTAGCAGAATTCGACCGCGCCGGTCGGGGGTGGTGCCTTAGCGTCGGGAACGGGTGCGTTGGGCAGCGTTGCGACGGGCTGGCGTGCGGCCCCCGGTGCTTTGCCGTCCGCCTGCTCGGGTGACGCGGCCGCCGGACCTGGCGCGGTCAGCGCCTTCAACGCGGTGACCACTGCGAGGACGGGATAGACGTGGCCGCCTGTCCCGCCACCCGAAAGCAAAATGCGCATAGACAGCCTTCTTCTCAGTTCTTGCGCGCGAGATGCTGATCAGCAACCCCGCCGCGGCCATACACGACACCAGCGATGAGCCGCCATAGCTCATGAAAGGTAAGGTTTGGCCGGTGACGGGGATCAAGGCCAGTGAGGCGCCGATATGCACTGAAGCTTGGATCAGGATCCACGCGGTGACGCCGATGGCCAGCAACGCGCCGAACCGGTCAGGCGCGTTGAGCGCGATGCCCAGCGCGCGATAGCCGAACCATACGTAGCAACCCAGCACCAGCAACGTGCCCAGTATGTGAAGGTCAGCGCCGATGTTGGCGAAGAGGTAGTCGCTCCACAGCCCCGGCACCGCAGCTTTCACCTGCCAGAACGCCGGGTCGTGACCGATCCCGCGCCCCTCGCGCAGCATCCAAAAAATCCTCAGCAAGTCCTCGGGCGCCTGGCTCGGGTGGAACCAGACGTTGTACCAGTCCTGGATGCGTTTGAAAGGATAACCGGCCTGATGCATCAGAAACGCCAGCACGGGGATGGCTGCCACCACCAATAGCAGTATCTGCTTGATATTGCCGCCGCTCACGAAGTAAATGACCAGCCCGATGCTCAGCGTCACGATGGTGACGCTAAAGCTGCGTTCGGCCGCAATCAGCCCGCCCACCAGGGCCATGATCAGCAGGAACGGCAGAAGGCCATCCTCAAATCGGCTGATCTGCCGGCCGGGCGATGCGGCCCAAGCTGCAACGTAGATCACCACGGCCAGCTTAGCCAGCTCACTGGGTTGAAAGCTGCCGCCGCTGAGGGTGCGCACGGCGCCAAAGGTCTCGCGGTTTAGGACCAGCACCGCAGCCAGCGCCAGCAATGTGACGCCCATCAACGGCACGGCCAGCCTCGTCCAGTAACGGTAGGGCAGGGCGGCCATCCCGACGAAGACGACCGTGCCCACCAGCACCCAGCGGAGCTGCCGCCAGAAGTAGTAGGTGCCGGCGCGCGGGAAACTGGCACTGAGCACCATCACCAAACCCAGCAGCAGGAACGTCAGCACAATGGCGATGAGTGGATAGTCCAGTGCAAGGGCCACGGCACTTTGTTTGGCCTGCGCGCTGCGACGGCGCGGCACAGGCGGTTGGGCAGATTGGGCGCTCATGGCAGCGCCTCCACCAGCTCTCGGAAGTGTCGGCCGCGGGCAGCGAAATCCACGTAGGCGTCGAAGCTCGTGCCACCGGGCGCCAACAGCACGACATCCCCGGGCTGTGCGATCCGATCGGCCGCGGCCACGGCCTCAACCAGGTCACGGCAGTGGACCACCGGCATCGCGGCTGCGCCGGCATGTTGGGCCAGCGCGTCACCGATCAGCCCGGCTGCCTCTCCGAACAAGATCGCCGCGCGCACCCGGGGTGCGCCGTCGGCGCGGCAGGTGCGGATCTCGGCCGCGCATTCGTCCCAGGGCAGATGTTTATCGCGGCCACCCAGCAGCACCACCAGCGGCTCGTCGAACGCGCGCACCGCGGCCACAGTGCGTTCGGGCGCCGTGGCGATGGAGTCGTTGACCCACAGTACACCATCCCGTTGACGCACGATTTCCAGCCGGTGTTCCACGCCCCCGAAGGTGGTGGCCACTGCTCGCATCGCCTCGGCTGTGGCGCCGGCCGCGCCGGCCAGGCAGGCGGCTGCGAGGATGTTGGCCAGATTGTGCCGGCCGCGCAGTCGCACCTCGTCTGCGCGGCAGATCTCAGCATCGGACAGCCCCGGCCCCCGCCAAATCAGCCGGTCACCGGCCAGGAAGGCGCCTGCAGGCGTCTCGTCCCCCAGGGAAAAGCTGAGCCGCGCGCCCAGCAGCGGGAAGTACACTGCCTCCTGTCCCGTGCCGGCGGCGATGATGCAGCGGCCGTCGCGCAGCCAGGGGCCGGTGTAGCTGTCATCGGCATTCAATACGCAGGTGTCGCCTCGCTCTTGGTAGCGCAGGATGTTCGCCTTGGCCGCGGCGTAATGGCTCATGGATGGGTGCCGGTCCAGGTGGTTGGGTGTGATGTTCAGCAGGGCTGCGATGGCTGGGCTGCGATCGAATAGTTCCAGTTGGAAGCTGGACAGTTCCATGACCACTTTATCGCCGGGACTGATGGCATCCAGCCGGTCGAGCAGTGGCGTGCCGATATTGCCGCCCACATGTACGGTGTGGCCGGCCTGTGCCAGCATCAGCCCGGTCAAAGTGGTGGTCGTCGTTTTGCCGGCCGAGCCGGTGATGCCGATGACTGGGGCTGGGCAGTGGCGCAAGGTCAGCTGGCCGTCGTTGCTGAGCGGGATGCCCCGTCTCACGGCTGCCTGGACGACAGGGCTGGCCGGTGAGACCCCGCCGCTGAGGCACAGCAGATCTGTGCCGTCCAGTAACGTTAATGGATGATCTTCTAACATGAAGCGCGGCGGCGCGTAGCCATGTGCCTCGGCGTAGCGCGTCAGTTCTGCGCGCGCGGCCGCCAACTGGTCGGCGCTCCGCAGGTCGCTCAGCGTCACTTGTGCGCCCTGTGCCAGCAGAAACCGCGCGGTCGCTATCCCCTGGCGGGCGAACCCGAGGATGGCAACGTGCAGGCCGGCATAGCGGCGCATAGCGGGCGTCATCGTTGTGCTCCTGTGCTGCCCTCAACCTCGACCGCAACATCCGAACCGACCAGTACCCACGCGCCTGGCCATAGGCTTTTGAAGTGTTTGCTGAGGCTTTGAGCCCACGTATCGGCCTCACTATGGCCGATGGTCCAGTTGCGGTAACTGACCGAGACTGCGGTGCCGCGCTCGGCCAGCGTGCCGTCAGGATTCAGTTCCAACGGCAGCGGCTCCAGTTCGACCAGCAGCGCATGGATGCGCGCCTGGCCGGGCAACAGGTGATCACCGCGGTAGGCAGCCAACGCGTCAGCGACCCGCCCCAGCGCACCATAAGCCAGGCGCAGGGCGGCCGGCCGGTCGTCGCGCGCGAGGGCTGCATCCAATTCCCCACTTAACGGGTGGAGGGCGTGCAGGATCACCCCAGCCGGTGTTGTCCGATTGGGCGGCAATGCGTGCGCCCGCGTTCGGCCCAGCCCGCCTGGCGGCAGAACCCCACGAAACTGCGTTACCTCCCCCGGTTGTGCTGGCATTTTCGCCTTTCAGCATTCCTTGCGATAGGTTATCGGATGTCATCACCCTGAGCTTGCCAATGGGTGCTCCGCGTCCCGGGTCTCCTACAACAGCGCCAATGCGATCCCCAACATACCCACTAGGATGCTGATCAGGAAAAAGCGCCACACGATATGCGTTTCCGACCAGCCCAGCAATTCGAAATGGTGATGGAGCGGAGCCATCTTGAAGATGCGCTTGCCTACGCCAGTACGCTTCTTGGTCCATTTGAAATAGGAGACCTGGATCACATCTGAGAGCGCTACGGCGACGAACACCAGGCCTACAATCGGCAGTAATAGCCACTGCCCGGTCATCAGCGCTACCACAGCCAGCGTCGCGCCCAATGCAAGCGCGCCAGTGTCGCCCATGAACAAATCGGCCGGGTGCGAGTTGTACCACAGGAACGCGAACAGGGCGCCCACCATTGTGAAACAAAACGAGCTTAACGGGTACTGCCCTTGCAGGTGGGCGATGATGCCGTAGGCCGCAAAGGCAACCGCTGAGATCGAGCCCGCCAGGCCATCCAGGCCGTCGGTCAGGTTGACCGCGTTGGATTCGGCTACGATGACGAAGGCTGCAATCGGGATGTAAAGTAGGCCAAGGTCGATTTTTTCAGCGATGCCAGGAATCGCGACGCTGCGCAGATCCAGGAAGAAGTACAGACCCAACGCGGTTAGGAGCGCCAGGATCGTCTGATACGAGGCTTTGATGCGCGCCATTAAGCCTTGTCCATCGGCGCGCCGGCCGTGGATACCCATCCAATCGTCGCGGGCGCCCAACACGCCGAAAGCTACCAAGACCAGCAGCGGTGCCAGGATGGATTTGCCAATGAGCGGGCTGCCCTCAGCAAAGTTGAAGATGCGTAGGATGGCCTTGCCCCATTCGACGCCACTCAGGAAGTTTGCCAGGTTCAGGACCACGGTAATCACGAACACGGGCGCAAGGAAGAGCACGCCGCCCATCGTCGGTGTGCCCATCTTCGTCTGATGGCTGTTCGGCCCTTCTAACCGTATCTGTTTCCCGATGCGCCGGCGTCGCAGCAGGTTGATCAAAGGCCGTCCCCAGACCACCGATAGCAAGAACGAGACGGTGGCCAGGCTCAAGGCGAAGGTCATGGGATGGTTTGCGATCATGCGGGTTCAACTCCTACGGCTCTTGGCCGGGAGAGTGCATCTACAATGTTTTCCATCGCAGCGGCGCGCGAGCCTTTCACCAGGATGATATCGCCGGGGCGCAACATGCCTTGCAGCACGCCAATGGCATCTGTGTTGGCGTCCACCGGGTGCACATCTGCTGATCGCATCCCGCACGCCAGGGCCTCATCGGCGATCCAACGGGCCAATGTGCCCACGGTGATCAGCTTGGTCAGTATCTGGGCGGCCCGGCCTCCCACGCGGCGATGCCCTGCCTCTGCATGGCTCCCCAACTCATACATGTCGCCCAACACGGCGATCAGCCGATGTCCGTTGGCGATGTCCTCCAACAGGTTTAAAGCTGCCATCATCGATTCTGGACTGGCATTGTATGTGTCGTCAATCAATGTGGTCTCCCGGAGACCGGGAACGATCATCAGTCGCAGTTGGCCACGTACATCTTGCAAGCCTAACAGGATCTCGGCCCAACTCAGGCCATCAACCAGGCCGGCCGCTGCACCGCGCAACGCTGTGTGCACGCTGTGGCGGCCCAGCATCGGTAGCCGCACGTGGAATGCCTTATCCGCATAGTGGAACTGGAGGCGGACGCCGTCCAGGCCCTGGCTTTCGACTTCATCAGCCCACAGCTCGGCTTCAGGGTTCAGCCCATACGTGAAAACGCGCGCATGGGTCAGGCCGGCCATCGCATGCACCAGCATGTCATCCGCGTTCAGGATGGCGACCCCGCCCTCGTCGGCCGGCGGCAGCGCCTGGGGCAGCTCTGCTTTCGCTTGGGCGATCCGTTCGATGGTGCCCAGCCGCTCCAGGTGCACCGGCCCCACGTTGGTGACGATACCGATGCGCGGTTGCGCCAGTTCGCATAGCCGCGCGATCTCGCCCGGGGCATACATGCCCATCTCCAAAACCACCCGCTGGTGTTTAGGTGTCAAGCGTAGCAGTGTGAGCGGCAGGCCGATTTCATTGTTAAGATTCCCTTCGCTGCGCAGTGTGACGTACCGCTGCGCCAGCACGTTGGCGACGGTCTCTTTGGTGGTGGTCTTGCCGACACTGCCGGTGATCCCGATCGCATCCACCGGTAAACCTGCGCGCCGATAGCCTGCCACGCGCTGCAGGCCGGCCAGGCTGTCGGGCACGGCGAAGATCAGCGGCAGGCCAGCTTCTTTGCCGGCCGGTGCCAGCAGGGTCCCATCGGCGTGCGCAAAGGTTGCCTGATCGCATAGCGTCTGCGCGCTTGGTTCAGCAATCGCCGCGATCGCGCCGGCTTGGAACGCATTCTGCAAGAACAGATGGCCATCGGTGCGTTCACCGCGCAAGGCGACGAACAGGTTATCCTTTCTGGCCATGCGCGAGTCGATGACCACGTCCGATACAACATGGTCACCCAAGGGGCCCAAAGTCGCGGCATCCGGTCCGATCAGCGCCTGCCAGATATCGCGTAGCGTCAGTTTAGTCACTTAGTCCTCATTGGCTATGCAGTTGGCATCCGTCATGGCAGCCGATCATCCGGCGGGATCTGCAATACCTGCACGGCGTCACGGGCGACGCGGCCGAACACCGGCAGCGCTACTTGTTCAGCCCAACGGGACGTCTTGGGTTCCGCCAGTTTCACCAGGATCACGAGCTGCGGATCAGCCGCCGGCAGGAACCCAACGAAGGTTGTGATAGTGAGATCTGACGTGTAGCCTTCACTCTGCGGTATTTCTGCCGTCCCAGTTTTGCCGGCCACCCGGTAACCGGGCACCAGGGTGGCTCCAGCGGCATAGCTGTCCACAGTAAAAGTCATCATCTGCGCCAGCGTATGCGCCGTTTCAGGTCGGATAGCCTGACCTAGGACGCGCGGCGCCAGGCGATGTACCTGACCATTATAGATCAGTGCTTGGGTGAACTGAGGTTGCAGGAGCGTACCCTGGTTCGCGATGGCAGCAACCGCGCTGGTCATTTGTAACGGTGTCACCGAGATGCCCTGGCCGAAAGAGTTCGCAGCCTGGTCGTACTTGCTCCAGAATTTCGTGCCCGGCCATTTGACGATCCCCCCACTTTCGGGTCCCAGATCAGCCTCGGTAAGCCGGCCAAAGCCGAATTGGCGGACATAACGATAGAATGTCTCCGAACCCATATCGAGACAGATCTCAGCGCTGACGACGTTGATTGAGCTGGCCAGTGCCTGTCGGGCTGTTACACGGCCATATTGCCGGTTTTCGGCGTTGAAGATCTCCTTCCCCGATACCACCAGCTTCCCGGAGTCGTGGAACATGGTGTCGGGGGCTATCTTGCCGCTGTCCAATGCTGCCGCATAGGTGATCACTTTAAAGACCGACCCTGGCTCGTACGCCTCACTGATCGAGGTGTTGAGCCAGTTAGCTGCTCCTGTCGCCGTGTAATCGTTCGGATCGAAAGCCGGCCAGTTGGCCAGCGCCAATACGCCTCCGGTGCGCGGATCGAGCACAACAACCGATCCGCTTTTCGCCTGGTGCTCAACGATTGCGTCCGCCAGGTGCTGTTCCACCAGATGTTGCAGCGGTGCATCCATGTGCAGCGCCAGGTCGCGGCCGCTCAAGGAGGGCAGATAGGTCGCCCATGCTTTCGGCAACGCCTCAGCCTGGCCAGGAAGCTGATCTTGCGGCCACGGTTCTGTGTTGCGCAGCCAGCGATCGTAATACGCCTCAATTCCGCTGCGGCCCTGCAAGTCCATATCGGTAAACCCCAGGATGTGAGCAGCCAATCCACCGTGGGGGTAAACCCGCTTCCGTTTCCCATCGCACCAGATCCATTCCGGGATCCCCATGTCTGAGTCGGCGATCGCACATTGCTCGACACTTACGTTCCTTGCCACCACTGCCAGCACGGTTTCTTGGTTGGCCGCGGTGGTGATGGCTTCAACAGGTACTCCGATCTTCCCTGCGTATTCCGCCAGTTTCTCGGGTGAAGTGTTCTTGCGGCGGACTTCAGCGGGGTACAGGTAGACTTCCCACGCGTAGCTGTCAATCGCCAGCAAAAGGCCATCGTGGTCGACGATCTCGCCTCGTTCTGCCTTGAGTGTGGCCGCATTGGCGGTTGTGCCGCGCGCAACCGGTGCAAATACCTGGAGCAGCGCCAAGCGCGCCAGCACCACGATAACCACAGCCACGAACCCTAACGCCAACACGAAGACCCGCCCGGTGAGGTTGGCTTCGGGTTGTTGTTTGGAATGCGAGTGCTTGAGCTCAGGTGTTGCTTCCGCAATGTCCTGGCTGAAACGCGTCCACTGGGAACGTCTGCTCATGGCGTCATCTGCTCGCCTGCGCCGTCTGGCTTTCAGATTGAGGTGCGTTCGCTGCCCTGCCTTCCGTGCCGGTTATGTTGACATACAAGATACTCGGATTCCTGACGTAGTTCTGCCTTAACGCTTCCCCGCGCACATATGCGGGTGAATTCCATTGGGCGAGTTGGCGCTTTAGCGTCAGATTCTGGCTCTCTAGCTGTGCCGCGCGCACCTCAAGGGACAACGTTTCTTCGTTCAGGCGCGCCAACTCGTTTGCCTGTAGAAAGTATAGACAGCTGATCAGACATAGCATCAGCAGTGTCAGCGCGTAACGAAGCAGGGCTGAAGTCGGTCCGTCCAGCAGTTCGGGGCGCACCGGCGCCCATATGGAGGTAGTGGCAGTCTTGTTCAGCATAGTGCTCCCCCAAGAAAGTGCTAGGCTGGCTATCGGCTTCACGATGCAGTCACACGCTCTGCTACTCGGAGTTTGGCGCTGCGGCTGCGTGGGTTCTGCCGGATTTCTGTTTCGGTCGGCTGGATCGGCTTACGTGTTACCGCACGTAAGGTGGCCCGGTGCCCGCAACGACAGGCAGCCTCACCTACGGTCCGCCAGGCGCGCGGGTCCAACTCACAAATGCAATCACGTGTCTCGCGCTGGATAAACTGCTTGACAATGCGGTCTTCCAGCGAATGAAACGTGATTACGGCAAACCGGCCGCCGGGAGTCAATAACCGGACGATTTGCGGCAATGCGGCCTCTAGCGCACCCAACTCGTCATTCACTGCGATCCGCAGCGCCTGGAAGACACGCGTCGCCGGGTGGGTGCGTTGCCCCTGCCGGCCCCCAAGCGCCTTGGCGATCACGTCTGCCAGTTCGGCAGTGCTGGACAGCGGCCGGGCCTCAACGATGGCCCGCGCCACCCGACGAGAGCGCGGCTCCTCACCATAGCGATAGATGACGTCGGCCAACGCATCTTGCGGCCAGTCGTTCACGATCTCTGCCGCTGTGAGGGGCGCCGACGTATCCATGCGCATATCCAGAGGGCCAACCGCCTGGAAGCTGAACCCTCGCGTCTCGTCCCCTAATTGATAGGACGAGATGCCCAGATCCAGCAGGATCGCTTGCACTTGCGTGAACCCTGCTGCCTGGGCGATCAGTGCCAGGTCTCGAAAGCTGCCCTGGCGTAATACGACACGCGCTTTGAACGGCGCCAGGCGCTCTTCGGCTCGCGCGATAGCCTGCGGGTCAGCATCAATCCCTAGAAGCTGGCCGTTTGGAGCTGTGGCAAGCAATAGCGCTTCACTGTGGCCGGCGCCCCCCAGTGTGCCGTCAATACAGCTCATACCTGGCCGAAGCGCCAGCTTAGCCAAGGCTTCATGCAGCAGTACCGGCACATGTTCCATCGGTCAAGCTCAGATCGGCAGGCCGAGTTCAACGATCTTGTTGTAATCATCCTGGTTCGATCGGAAGTCGGCCACCCACTGGTCGTATACTTGTTGCCATAGTTCCGGATTCCACACCTCGATCCGCTCGCGATTCCCCACGATCACGACCTCGTTGGCCAGCTTGGCATGTTTGCGCAACGGAGCGGGGAGCACAATGCGCCCCTGGCGATCCACCTCATACTCGTTGGCTGCAGCCAAAAAACGATCGGCTTGGCGAAAACCGGCCGTGTTACCTGAGGCCCGCACCCGTTGTTCGATTTCTTCGAAGCGTACCTTCGGGTAAATATTGATCTGGCCATCACCGCCGCGGCTCAGGATAACCACATCACCCAGCTCCTCCCGAAGCTTGGCTGGGATCAGGATGCGCCCTTTGTCATCCAGGTTATACTCGTACTCGCCACGGAACATATTGACTCAGCTTTCCTATCGGTGTATAATTGGTTTCGACTATTGTTTAGGTCGTGCGCTATGTGCATCCGCTTAGCGTGGTCATACGGGACCCATGATCGGACGGGTAGGGACGACTCTCCCGTTATCACCCTTATTCTCCACAAAAGCGCACAATTCTCCACATATCGCCATTGTATATGAGTTGTATCGAATTGGCAAGGGCCTGCAATGGGCAATATCCCAAAAATTCACTATTTTTAAGGATAGACGCGCGCGATATCCCAAATCCTTGACTATCTCTTTCCTCAGCGCGAATTTGACAAACTGACCACGCGGTGCTAGTATTAGCGATTGCTGTCCGAAGATTAGGAACTGAATAAGCTGTTTATGAGTCAATCCCCCCACGCTCTCAGCGACCGAGAACGACCAAGTCGGATGGGGACTTGGCCTTTTTTGTTTTCCAAAGGAGTGAACGCCTCATGCCGTATCTCCGAAATGGTGGTTATTCCGCACCACGCAAATCATATGCACGCATTCGCGGGGCGTACGATCTGCCGCGCCTGATCGAAGTGCAGTTGGATTCTTTCCGCTGGTTTCAGGCTGAGGGTTTGCAGGAACTGTTCGAGGAGATCTCACCTATTGTCAGCTTCAACAAGAATCTGGAGCTGCATTTTGGTTCTACGCCGGGCCCGGAGGGTTTCTGGTTCGGCGAGCCAAAGTATTCCGAGCCGGATTGCCGGGATCGCGATATGACCTTTGCCGCGCCCCTGTGGGTGCGAGTGAAGTTGATCAATCGCGAAACGGGTGAAGTGACCGCACAAAACGTCTTCATGGGTGATTTTCCCTTGATGACAGACAACGGTACGTTCATCATCAACGGTGCTGAGCGTGTCGTGGTGAGCCAGCTGATTCGGTCGCCGGGCGTCTATTTCACTGTCGAGGAAGACCGGGCCACCGATCGGCCGTTATGTTTCGCCAAATTGATCCCGAATCGTGGCGCGTGGTTAGAGTTCGAGAGCTCCAAACGCGATGTGATCTCGGTCAAAGTTGATCGCAAGCGCAAGCTGCCGGTCACGGTTCTCTTGCGGGCCATCGGTTACGGCTCGGATGACGAGATCCTGGAGCTGTTTGCTGAAGATGACACCAACGCAGATCACCCCTATATTGCGGCCACATTGGAGCGCGATATCACCCGCACGCCCAACCGCGGCGATTCGGCAAAGGGCGTGGATGCTGCGCTGCTAGAGTTTTACAAGAAGTTGCGCCCTGGCGATCCCCCGACGTTGGATAATGCCAAGAACTTCATGCAGAACCTTATCTTTGCCCCGCGGCGCTATGACCTGGGCAAGGTGGGGCGCTACAAGCTCAACCGACGCCTTGATCTGGATATCCCGCTGAGCCATCGCACGTTGACTAACCGCGATGTGGTTGCGGTGCTCCGCCGGATGATCCAGATTAACAACGGCATCGAGGGCGAAGATGATATTGACCATTTGGGGAACCGCCGTGTTAAGACCGTGGGCGAGTTGATCCAGAACCAGTTGCGCATCGGCCTCCTGCGCATGGAACGGGTGGTGCGCGAGCGCATGTCAATCCGTGATTCGGATCAGACCACCCCCCTGGCGTTGATCAACATCCGGCCGGTTGTGGCAGCCATTCGAGAGTTCTTTGGCGGCTCGCAGCTCAGCCAGTTCATGGATCAAACCAACCCCCTGGCGGAGTTAACCCACAAGCGGCGGCTGAGCGCCCTGGGTCCTGGCGGCTTGCGCCGTGAGCGCGCCGGGTTCGATGTGCGCGATGTGCACAACAGCCATTATGGCCGCATCTGCCCCATCGAGACCCCTGAAGGCCCGAACATCGGCCTTATCGGCTCGCTGGCCAGTTACGGCCGCATCAACGAATTTGGTTTCATTGAAACGCCTTATCGCAGGGTGATCAACCGCGTCCCGAATCGGCCGGAGGCCCTGGTGGGCCGGATTCTGCGTGAACGCCTGACACTACCTGATGGCGCCGTGCTCGCTTCCGGCACCAAGATTGATGAAGCATTGGCCGATCGTATTGCTGAGTTGGGTGATGTGTTGCCTGAGGTACGCATCGTGCCCGAGATCACGGACGAGATCGTTTATCTTTCGGCCGACGAGGAAGATCGTTACGCGATTGCCCAGGCCAACGCACAGACCGATGGCGCCGGCCATTTTGTTGAGTCGCGTATTTCTGTGCGGCGGCAGCAGAAGTTCCTGTTCGAAACACCCGATCACATCGAGTACATGGACGTCTCGCCCAAGCAGATCGTCTCGGTCTCGGCCGCGCTGATCCCCTTCCTGGAACATGATGATGCCAATCGCGCATTGATGGGCTCCAACATGCAGCGCCAGGCCGTGCCGCTTCTCAGGCCCGAGGCGCCTATTGTTGGCACGGGTATCGAGCAGCAGGCCGCGGTTGACTCAGGCCAGGTGGTAGTGGCCCTGAATGCCGGTGAGGTGATCGAGTCGACTAGCGAAGCAATCTGGGTGTTGGAGGATGACGGCTTACGCCGACAGTATAAGCTGCGCAAATACCAGCGTTCGAACCAGAGCACCTGTATTGACCAGCGGCCTGTCGTGAGTAAGGGCGACCGCGTGCATAAGGGTCAGGTGTTGGCCGATTCCAGCTCGACGCAGTTGGGTGAAATGGCGTTGGGCCAAAACGTCCTGGTGGCGTTCCTGAGCTGGGAAGGCGGCAACTACGAAGATGCGATCTTGATCAGCGAGCGGCTGGTGCAAGATGATAAGTTCACCTCCATCCACATTGAGAAGCATGAAGTGGAAGCTCGCGATACCAAGTTGGGCGCGGAGGAGATCACGCGTGACATCCCCAATGTGGGCGAGGATGCGCTGAAGGATTTGGACGAGTTCGGCGTGGTGCGCATTGGCGCTGTGGTTGCGCCCGGTGATATCCTGGTCGGCAAGATCACGCCGAAGGGTGAGACTGAGCTGAGCCCGGAAGAGAAGCTGCTGCGAGCCATCTTTGGCGAGAAGGCACGCGAGGTGCGGGACTCTAGTTTGCGCCTGCCGCACGGTGAGTACGGTAAGGTGGTGGATATCAAGGAGTTCAGCCGCGACGAGCATCGGGATTTGCCGGCCGGTGTAGAGCGCATGGTGCGCGTCAGCGTGGCCCAGCGCCGCAAGCTCATGGAAGGCGACAAAATGGCTGGCCGGCATGGCAACAAGGGCGTCATCTCCCGGATCGTGCCTGTTGAGGACATGCCTTTCCTGCCTGACGGCACGCCAGTTGACATCATTTTGAACCCCCTGGGTGTGCCTGCCCGCATGAACATCGGCCAAGTGTTGGAGACGCACTTGGGTTGGGCGGCCGATCGTTTGGGCTTCCGGGCCGAAACTCCGGTGTTCGATGGCGCATCTGAGCTTGAAATCGAAGCTGAGCTGGCGCGGGCCTGGCTGGCCGATCGGGCCTGGGAGAAGGCTACCAGGCGCGCCTGGGACTGGGCGGTCAAGGCCGACTACAGCGAGGCCGATTTGCAGGATGATGACGAGGTGCGCGCTCTCTACCTGGCCGAGTGGTTGGGTGAACGCGGCTACGACGCGGAACGCGCGTACAGTGATGAGGGCTATGCCCGACGCATGATGTTGCGCGAATGGCTGCGTGAGGATCCGCAGGACTACGATCCCGAGATGCTGCTCTCCTTCCCCGGCGATGACCGTCCGGCGGAGGATCGTGCCGTGGCGGATGAGATGGCCCGGCTCGTGTGTCTGCGGGAGTGGCTCAAGTGGGTTGAGCGCGAGCGCATGCGCGTGACGAACCTGGCGGTCGAATCTGACGATCAGGCTGAGGCCGCTGCGTATGCTGAAGAGCCGGAGACACCCGAAGAACGTGCTCAGATCTATGCGCAAATGGCCCGTATTTCGGTCCTCACCGATCAGGAAGTTGTCGAAGAAGCCTTGCGCGTCAGCCGGGAGACCGGCTTTCCCTTGCCCACCTGGGGCAAGACTGTGCTTTATGATGGTAAGACCGGCGAGTCTTTCGACCATTCGGTAACGGTCGGCATCATCCACATGATGAAGCTTCATCACCTGGTGGAAGACAAGGTGCACGCACGCTCTACGGGCCCGTACAGCCTGGTCACTCAGCAGCCGCTGGGCGGCAAGGCGCAGTTCGGCGGCCAGCGCTTCGGTGAAATGGAAGTGTGGGCGCTGGAGGCCTATGGTGCCGCGCATAGCTTGCAAGAGATGCTGACGGTCAAGTCAGACGATGTGACTGGCCGAGTGAAGACCTACGAAGCTATCGTCAAGGGCGAGGTAATTGAGTCACCGGGTGTGCCCGAAAGTTTCCGTGTGTTGGTGAAGGAATTGCAGTCGTTGGGCCTGGCAGTTGAGGTGGTGGACGCTAAGGAAGAGGTCATCCAGTTCGGCCGCGAGGATACGGAAGAAAAGCTGCCGAACCTGGGCTTCAGCCTGAGTTTGCCTGGGCCGATGAGCAAGGGCATGGAATGATTGCGGATTACGGATTGACGATTGTGGGTTGAACCGGAGCGCATCGGAGACCTGGTAATCCGAAATCCCAAATCCGCAATCCGAAATGGAGGACTTGTGGAAGTTAACGAATTTGATGCCATTCGTATCTCGCTGGCTTCGCCGGAGCAGATCCTTGAATGGTCGCACGGTGAAGTGACCAAGCCCGAAACCATCAACTATCGGACCCTGCGGCCCGAACGTGATGGGCTGTTCTGTGAGCGGATTTTTGGCCCAACCAAGGATTGGGAATGCCAGTGCGGCAAGTACAAGCGTACCCGCTATAAAGGCATCGTCTGCGACAAATGCGGTGTTGAGGTGGCGCACAGCCGCGTGCGTCGCGAGCGCATGGGACACATCAAGCTGGCCAGTCCGGTCAGCCATATCTGGTATGTCAAAGGCGTGCCGAGCCGCCTGGGCCTGTTGCTTAATATCAGCCCGCGCAACCTGGAACGCATCCTCTACTTCGCGCAATACGTGATTACGCATGTGGACGAAGATGCGCGTAACAGGATGCTCACCCGCGCTGAACGTGAACTGAACCTGAAAGTTGCTCGCCTTGAAGGCGAGGTCCAGTCCAAGCTTGACCAGGCTGAGGCTGCGCAGGCAGGGCATCTGACCGAACTGGATGGTCAGGAAGAGGCCGAGCTCACCGCATTATCAGAGCGGCTGACCCAGGAGACCAGCGCCGTGATCGCCACCGGCCAGCAATTGCAGGTGGCTCTGGAAAAGGTCCTGGGTAAACCGGCAGCCGAAGCTGTTATGCTCCCCTGGTTTCCCGCGGATCAGGCTTTGGTTGCCCGGGGGGTGGTCGTCACGCGCGAGCATCTGGCTGCGCTGAATGACGCGATCCAACATCGTTTGAGCGATATCGAAGATGCGGTCAACCGTGAGCAGGAGTCGGTTCGCAACCTCTTCGCTGCCCGGCGCGATCTCGCGCGGCGCGAGGGTGAACAGGCGGCCGAAGAGCAGCGCCGCGCTGTGGAAGCTCAGAAGACCCAGATGCGGAGCGGCCTCAACGATTCGCTGGAGGAGCTGCGCGGTTTGCGGGAGCGCGATCTGTTGACCGAGAGCGAGTATCGCGATTTGCAGGAGCGTTGGGGCAACGTTTTCCGCGCAGGTATGGGCGCGGAGGCGATTCGCGATCTGGTCGCGAAGATCGATTTGGATGGCATGGTTAAGGAGTTGCGCAACGAGATTGCTACGACGCAGTCCAAGCAGCGTAAGAAGAAGGCCGCCAAGCGGTTGCGCGTGGCAGAATCGTTTCGCAAGAGCGGCAATCGTCCCGAGTGGATGATCCTGACCTTGTTGCCCGTGCTCCCTCCTGAGCTGCGGCCTATGGTGCAGTTGGATGGTGGCCGGTTTGCCACCTCTGATCTGAACGACCTCTATCGCCGCGTCATCAATCGCAATAACCGCTTGAAGCGGTTGCTGGAGTTGGGCGCGCCGGATGTCATCGTGCGCAATGAAAAGCGTATGCTACAGGAGGCGGTTGACAGCCTGATCGACAATGGCCGTCGCGGTCGCGCGGTCAGCCGCAGCGGCAAGCGCAAGCTGAAGAGCCTGTCTGACCTCCTCAAAGGCAAGCAGGGCCGCTTCCGTCGCAACCTGTTGGGCAAACGCGTGGATTACTCGGGCCGTTCCGTGATCGTGATCGGCCCCGAGCTGAAGCTGCATCAGTGCGGCCTGCCCAAGAAGATGGCGTTGGAGTTGTTCAAGCCCTTTGTCATGCGCCGCCTGGTAGATTATAACTTCGCGCACAACATTAAGAGCGCCAAGCGGCTGGTGGACCGGGAGAGCCCGGAGGTCTGGGATGTGCTGGAAGAGGTGACGCACGAGCGTCCCGTGCTGCTTAATCGTGCGCCGACGCTGCACCGCTTAGGTATCCAGGCCTTCGAGGTTGTGCTCATCGAAGGCAGTGCGATCCAGATCCACCCGCTTGTCTGCGCGGCGTTCAACGCAGACTTTGACGGCGACCAGATGGCCGTGCACGTGCCGCTCTCGGACGCGGCCGTGACCGAGGCGCGCGATTTGATGCTGAGTTCGGCCAATCTGTTGAAGCCTTCTTCGGGTGAGCCTATTGTCGGGCCATCGAAAGACATGGTGTTGGGCTGTTACTACTTGACTGTCGCGGCCCCCACTGCCAAGGGCGCGGGAAAGGTCTTTGCTGACCCTGATGAGGTCAAGTTAGCTTATGATTTGGGGGTTGTCGACCTGCGTGCCCCCATCAAAATGCGGTTTACCGATTGGGCAGATAAGGTGCCTTTGACCGATCTGGGCCTGGAGTCTGGGCTGGCCGGCGCTTTGCAAGGGCATGGGATGCATTCAGCCGGCGATATCGTGCGTGTCTTGGTGCATGATCGCCAGATGTTGACCGACAAGTTGGGTTTCAGCATCCGTGCTGTGGAAGATCTGCGGGCCAAGCTGCTGGCTCAACATGTGCGGCCCACCAAGTTGCCGCAGACCGGCTTGCTGGAAACCACGGTTGGTCGGGTGCTGTTCAATATGTCGTTGCCCAAGCCGCTGCAATTCATCAATGACGTCATGGATAAGAAGCGGCTCAACGACTTTGTTGGGGTCTGCTATGAGCTGATGGGCGCGCAAGTGACAGCAGATGTGGTGGATGAGATCAAGCGCATGGGCTTCACCTATGCTACGATCTCGGGCATGACCATCGCGGTGAGCGACATTACTGTGCCTGTGACCAAGCAACAAGTGCTGGATGAGACCGCGGCCAAGGTGGAAGAAACCGAGCGCCAATATCGTCGCGGTTTGATCACCGAAGAAGAGCAGTACAATAAGGTTGTTGAGTTGTGGACGCGTGCGACCGACGAGATCACGCAGGCTGTGAAGAACCTGCTGGATCCATCCAGTGGCCTTGGCGCCATGGCGACATCCGGCGCAACCAAGGGCGGCATCCAGCCCATCCGGCAGTTGGCGGGCATGCGCGGCCTCATGGCTGACCCTTCAGGTCGCATCATCGCGCTGCCGATCCGCTCAAACTTCCGCGAAGGACTTACAGCGTTGGAGTACTTCCTGAGCACTCACGGCGCGCGCAAGGGCCTGGCCGACACCGCGTTGCGCACGGCCGATGCGGGGTACCTGACCCGCCGCCTGGTGGATGTGGCCCAGGACGTCATCATCACCTCTGATGATTGCAGCACCGAGGCCGGCATCTGGTTCACCAAAGCGGGCGCGACCACCATCGGCGAGAAGCTCAGCGAACGGATCTACGGCCGAGTGGCAGCTGCCCCTATTGTTGATCCCAGGACCGGTGAGGTTCTGATCGAGCGCGGTCAGCTCATTGATGAGATGAGCCTGGCAGCCATCGACCGCGCGGGCGTGGAGAAGGTGTTCGTCCGTTCGCCCCTGACCTGTGAGAACCGCTTCGGCTTGTGCAAGAAATGCTATGGCAGTGATCTGGCCCGGGGTGGCATGGCGAAGATGGGCGAGGCGGTTGGGATCATCGCCGCGCAGTCTATCGGGGAGCCCGGTACGCAGCTCACCCTACGTACGTTCCATACTGGTGGTGTGGCTGGTGCTGAAGACATCACCCAGGGTCTGCCGCGCGTCGAGGAGTTGTTCGAGGCTCGCACACCCAAAGGCGAGGCTGTCATCAGCGAGATCGGCGGCATCGTGGACGTCTTCTGGGAGAACGATGTCCGCAAGCTCAAGGTGACCAACTCGCGGCTGCGGCGCAAGACCCATATGATCCCGGCCGGTTATGAGATGCTGGTGCGCAATGATGACCGCGTGCAAGCCAACACTGTGATCGCTCGCGCCCTGCCGCCTGATCTGGAGCCCCAGACGCTGTTGGCGGTGATGGATGGCAACATCTACATCGAGCCGGAGGATGATGGCGGGTATAAGGCGATTATCCGCCGCGAAGACGTGGAAGAGTGGGGCGTAGACATCCCGGCCTCGGCCCGTCTGCGCGTCGACAAGGGCGATCGTGTTGAAGTGGGTGAGCAGCTCACCGAAGGCTCCAAGAACCCGCGCGAGGTTCTGCGCATCCAGGGCCGTGAAGCAGCCCAAATGTACTTGATGGACGAAGTGCAGCGGGTTTATCGCTCCCAGGGCGTGAGCATCCATGACAAGCACATCGAGGTGATTATCCGTCAATTGGTGCGCCGAGTACGCGTATTGCGCAGCGGCGACACCGACATGTTGATCGGCGAGCTGATCGATCGTTTCGAGTTTGAGGAAGCTAACGCGGCCGTGATCGCGACCGGCGGCGAGCCGGCGCGCGGCGAGCCTGTATTGCTGGGCGTTACGAAGGCGTCGCTAAACACCGACAGCTTCCTGGCCGCAGCTTCATTCCAGGAGACGACCCGTGTGTTAACTGACGCAGCGGTGCGCGGGGCCAAGGATACGCTGCGTGGCCTCAAGGAAAACGTTATCATCGGTAAGCTGATCCCGGTGGGCACGGGTTTTGAAACACGCCGTCGGGCAATTGCGGAAGCGCAGAGCATCGAGGATGATACGCTTCTCGAAGATGATGAGTACATGGATGAGGACTTCGCCCTGGATGAGGCACTGATCGCGGAGGATATCGGCCTGGACGACGATCTTTTGGCAGATGACCTGGTTGACGATGATCTGGTGGAGTGAGTGTGAGCCATTGGAAACGATCGGTCAACCAATTTGACCTCGATTGGCACCTATGATAAACTAACAGGTCGTGGGTTGGTTCACGAGACTGACTTGTGTAGAAGACACGTGATTTATTCGCGGTGGCTATCCGCGATTGAAGTAGTTGACTGGAGGATATCTTGCCGACCATCAATCAGCTTGTTCGCAAGGGCCGCAAGCCGATCGCCAAAAAGGAAAAGGCGCCGGCTTTGCAGTTCACGCAAAACACTATCAAGAATCGCACGCGCCGCATGGATAAGGGCAATCCTTTTAAGCGCGGGGTGTGTACGCAGGTGCGCACGATGACGC
This sequence comes from uncultured Anaerolineales bacterium, assembly GCA_964551735.1. Lineage (GTDB taxonomy): Bacteria > Chloroflexota > Anaerolineae > CG2-30-64-16 > CG2-30-64-16 > DAOUAT01. The sequence continues at coordinate 3,393 of CAZKEF010000037.1, read as the reverse complement.
CGAAGAAGCCGAATTCTGCGCTGCGCAAGATCGCTCGCGTGCGCCTGACCAACGGTATCGAAGTCACTGCGTATATCCCGGGTGAAGGACACAGCCTGCAGGAACACTCGGTGGTGTTGGTGCGCGGCGGCCGCGTGAAGGACCTGCCCGGCGTCCGTTATCATATCGTGCGTGGCGCTTTGGATACGACTGGTGTGGATGCGCGCCGCCGCGGCCGTTCCAAGTACGGCGCTAAGGTGCCGAAGGCTGGCAAGGGTGCACCTGCCAAGGGCGCGCCTGCTAAGGGCGGCAGGAAGTAAGAGGGGACCGGAGTAAGTCATGTCTCGACGTAATCGTCCTGAGAAGCGTGTGGTATTGCCCGATCCGCGCTACGGCAATCAGCTCGTAGCGCATCTGATCAACCGGATCATGTTGAACGGCAAGAAATCCACAGCCGAGCAGATCGTCTACCACGCAGTGGAGACGCTGGAACAACGCACCAAGAAGCCAGGCATCGAGGTCTTGGAACAGGCGATCCGCAACGCGACGCCGATCATTGAGGTGCGCCCGCGCCGTGTGGGCGGTGCGACCTATCAGGTGCCTATGGAGATCCGCGAGGATCGCCGCCTGGCATTGGCTTTGCGTTGGCTGATCCAGTACGCGCGCAAGCGTCCCGGAAAGAGCATGGCCGACAAGCTGTCGGGTGAGCTGCTTGATGCTTTCAACAACCAGGGCAACACCATCAAGAAGCGCGAAGATACCCACAAGATGGCTGAGGCTAACCGGGCTTTTGCACACTACCGCTGGTAAAAGCCGTACAAGCCACCTTTACCATGCCATAAGCCGTTCAACACGGCATGTGGCGTAGTTTGTGAGATCGAGACCCGGCATCCTTCGATAACCTGCTCAAGCAGGGGATGCCGGGTTTCTGTCGGTTCAGTTCAGGAAGTGGTATGTCAAGCAAACCATTGTCATCCTTCGATGAGGACCGCCTGCGGCGATTGCGTAATATCGGCATCATCGCCCATATTGACGCGGGCAAGACTACCACCACCGAACGCATCCTTTATTACACCGGCAAAACTTACCGGATGGGCAATGTTGATGAGGGGACAACAGTTACCGATTGGATGGTGCAGGAGCGAGAGCGCGGCATCACGATCCAATCGGCCGCGATCACCAGTGAATGGCGCGGCCATCAGATCAACATCATTGACACTCCCGGTCATATTGATTTCACGGCTGAAGTGCAGCGCAGCCTGCGCGTTCTTGATGGTGGCGTCGTGGTTTTTGATGCAGTCGCTGGTGTGGAACCGCAATCTGAGACCGTTTGGCGCCAGGCCTCTCACTATGGCGTGCCGCGCATCTGCTACGTCAATAAGATGGATCGCACCGGGGCGAATTACTGGCGCACCATTGAGATGATCCGGGATCGGTTGGGCGCTTCGCCGCTGCCGATACATCTGCCCATCGGCTCCGAGGATCTGTTCGTCGGCATGGTGGACTTGATCACTCGCCGGGCCTGGACTTTCCCCGAAGTGCTCGGCATCAACCCGCAAGAGATCCCCATCCCGGCTGAGTTGGAAGAACAGGTTAAGACCCTGCGTGAGTCGTTGGTTGAACGCATCGCCGAGACGGATGACGCGTTGGCGACGAAGTACCTTGAGGGCGAGGCGATCGCCGAGGAGGAGCTGCGCGTGGCTTTGCGCGCTGCAACCATCGCCAGCAAGCTGGTGCCTGTATTGTGTGGCACGTCGCTGCGCACCAAGGGTGTGCAATTGCTGCTCGATGCCGTCGTGGATTATTTGCCGTCACCGCTGGACATCCCGGCCGTGCGCGGCGTGAACCCGGTGCATGACCGTGAAGAGGAGCGGCCAGCCGATCCCTCCGCGCCGACGTCAGCGTTGGTCTTCAAGATCCAGACCGACCCCTACATCGGCCGCCTGTCGTACGTGCGCGTCTATTCGGGCGTGCTACAAACCGGGCAGATGCTGATGAACAGCAACAAAGATCGCAAGGAACGCATCGGCCGGCTGGTGCAGGTGTATGCTGAGAAGCGGCAAGATATCTCTGAGATCCGTGCCGGTGATATCGGCGCGATCGTCGGCCTGAAGCAGACCTTCACCGGTGAAACGTTGTGCGATCCGCGTGCCCCGATCGTGCTTGAAGCTATCGAGTTTCCGGAACCTGTCATCTCTATCGCTGTAGAACCCAAGACCAAGGCTGACCAGGATAAGCTGGCGAATTCGCTGCAGCGCCTGGCCGAGGAAGACCCCACTTTCCGCGTCCGGGTGGATGAGCAGACCGGGCAGACCCTTATCCGCGGCATGGGCGAGCTGCACCTGGAAGTGCTTATTGACCGGATGCAGCGTGAGTTCGGCGTCCAGGCCCACATCGGCCGTCACCAGGTGGCCTACCGGGAGACCATCACCCGCAAGACCCAGGTGGAGACGCGGTTCGTTCGCCAGACGGGCGGTCGTGGCCAGTACGCGCATATCGTCCTTGATCTTGAACCGCTGGAGCGAGGCAAGGGCTTTGAGTTTGTGGACAAGGTTGTTGGGGGTGCGATTCCCAAGGAGTTCATCCCCGCCGTTGGACAGGGCATCCGCGAGTCCATGGAGAACGGTGTCCTGGGCGGTTATCCCCTCGTGGACATTCGCGCCACGTTGGTAGGCGGTTCTTTCCACGAGGTTGATAGCTCAGATCTGGCGTTCAAGGTGGCCGGGTCCATGGCCTTGCGCGAGGGCGCCGAGAAGGCAGGGCCGGTGCTGCTGGAGCCTGTGATGCGGCTTGAGGTCGTGGCACCGGAGGGGGCGACCGGTGATGTTATCGGTGACCTTGTAGCCCGCCGCGGCCAGATTGCAGGGCTAGAGATGCATTCGGCCGGCATGCAAGCCGTCAAGGGTACGGTGCCCTTGGCTGAGATGTTCGGTTACGCCACCACCCTCAGATCGGCCACTCAGGGACGAGGCACCTTCACCATGGAGTTTGAGCATTATGATCTGGTGCCCCAGGAGCGGGCACGCACGATTCTGGGCTTGCCTGACTAGCGTTTTGAACGCCGGTAGGGGCGAAATTTGCGCATTCGCGGATTTTCGATACAATGAATAAGTTGCCACCGATTGAATGGCGTGCATTGCCCACGCAACAGACTCGGAGCGGCATCAGGTGCCTTGCCCAGACAAGAATGCGAGGCGCCGACGTAGAGTGGAGTACCTAGACTGTCGGTGATGTAAACCGACGGTGGATGTCCTTTACTGCCTCGTCAGCGCCCCTGGATGACGAGGCAGTGTTGTTTCTAAAACTATAGCCGCCCCTGTTCAGTCGGGCGGCCCATTGCAGAAGGAGTGCAAAGTCATCATGGCAAAGGCAGTATTTGAGCGGACGAAGCCCCACGTCAATGTTGGGACGATT
>CAZKEF010000036.1:0-56654 GCA_964551735.1 uncultured Anaerolineales bacterium | reverse complement strand
GAGCAAGCGCTTCGTAAGCGCTAGGTTGACGGTTCAATTCCGTCGGGTGGCTCCAACGGACGGCGAACAGGCCGCCCTCGCATGGCCCCGATCCGCCCAGCGGTTGGGGCCTATCTTTTGTCTGCGCCCAATCATGACACCGAATCCGCAGCGCAACCGGTTGCTTACCCACGCCCTCGATAGGATTTGGCATGTCGTCAGCGCGCCTTTGACCTTCGTGGCGTTGGCGGCACTCTTGGCCGGGACCCTCGCCCTGGCTGCGATCATCCCTCAGCAACCTGTTGGGATGACTGCCGGCGCAGCCGAGAGTTGGTTGGCGGCCACAGCAGCCAGCTACCGCGAGATCGGCACATTCCTGGAAGCAGCCGGCGCGTTCACGATTTTGAGCAGCGTCTGGCTGCGGGTGCTGCTGGCTGCGCTTGGCTTCCATCTGGCGCTGCGGTTGGCAGATCAGCTGCGCGTTGCCCGCAGCACGTTGCGTGCTCCCCAGATCGCCTCTCCTCCTATGGGATTGCCCGTCGCTGAATCACGCACGCCCGGCCCGCTGAGCGACGCGCTGGCGCACACGGCCGAGAGGCTGCGTGCCCGCTATCCTGTCGTTTTGGTCGAAAACGATACGGCTCGCGCGCAGGTTTATGCGGAGCGACGCCGGGCCAGCGCATGGGCCTCAGTGCTTGCCTTGGCTGGCGCCCTTCTGGCGTTGACCGGCTTGCTCGTTGATGGCATGCTGGGCTGGCGCAGTCCGGATCTCGCCCTGGCGCCCGGGAGCAACGCAGCCCTGAACGAGCGTTCTGAGAACCGTGTCACGCTACGGGAAATCGGCGGCACTGTTGCCGCTCCGCAAACCCTCATCGAGCTGGTTAGCGGCCGAAGCTCGCGCACCCAATGGATAGGATTTGCCCGGCCCGCGCGTTTGGGCGACCTGTGGGTGGCACAGGAAGCTACCGGGTTAGCCCTGGCGGTCACGGCCACCGATGCCTCAGGGAATGCCTTGCTGTTGCAGGAGCTCGTGGCAGGCGGCTCAATCAGTGAAACCCTTCACGTGCTGTTCCGACAAACCGAGGGCGAGCAGGCCGTCGCGCTCCCGGCGCGTAACCTTGCCCTCCGTGCGGTCGCGTATCCAGCGCTGCCCGATCAAGGCATCACTCAGCCGGTGATCCTGGTGGAAGCCTTCCGTGGCACGGATCCTGCGCCCGTGGCCGGCGATTTCGTTGAGACTGAGGCGACCATCACCGTCGAGGACACCACGATTACGTTGCGCCGGGAAAGCTACGTCGTGTTGGTGGCTTCTTACTTGCCAGGACTGTGGTTGCTCCTGGTCGGCGCTACTATGCTGTTGGGGGGCGTGGCTTGGCGCATCGGTTGGGGGTCGGAACGCGCCTGGCTGGACCTGGCCGCGGATCGGGATGTGGTGGGGATCGCAGCACGTGTCGCCGCGTGCGCGAATGCGCGCAATCGGGCCGAGCATCTGCTTGCTGTCTGCGCAGGAGACAGCTCACCGGAGGCGCCCAATGCCGATTGAGCTCATCCCCTGGCTGGCTGCCGCAGCGCTTACGGGCGCAGGCGCCATCGTGGCGTTGATCGGCGGCCGCCGCGGTCACATTGGCAGTTTGATCGCTACCGCCTCAGGGCTGGCAGGTGTGTTGGTAGGGATCGGTTGGCGCGCGTGGGTTGCCAGTGCATGGCCCGGTCATCTTCCCGCCGACGCGCTGGCCCTGCTGGCTGCCGGCGCATTGGTGGTCTTGTTCTGGGCGCGCATCCGTTTCAACGGAGCCGGTGATAGGGGTAAAGGACTGCCTCAAGTCCTCAGTCCTGAACAGCCAGTGACCATCTCTGCATTGATTGCTCGTCAACGCACTCCTGCCGGCCGTGACATCGTTACCGGCCTGACTCTCTTCGGTGTGACCGCGTTGCTGGCGGCAGCGATGTTGTGGGCCTGGCGCACACCGGCGTCGACGCCCACCTGGGCGGCGCGTGCGCCGCTGTTCGGTCTGCATAGCCTGCTGGCCGCGGCCGGCCTGGGCGGTTGGTTGGTTGTCCTGGCCGCCTCGCTGCCCTGGGCCATCCGGGTGCTGCGCAGACGTCAGGCGCATGGCCGGCCGGCTGATGATCCCGGTCGCGTGGCCGCATTGATCAGCTTTACGTGGTTGACCGCAGCGCTATTGGTTGGCATGGCCTGGCAGCTTGCCGCGCGAGTAGCACCGTGGTACATTGCAGCCGCTGCATTATGGCAAATCGTGGCTTGGCTGCTGGGTGCAAGTTACCTGCATATCACATCGAGTTGGCGGCCTATGCGCTCGCCAGCCTGGTTGGCGACCGTGCTGGCAGGGCTGACCTGCGCTGCGGCGATTCTGGCGGCGTTGCAGACCACCTCCTGGCTGCTATGAGGTGCCCATGAAACCGATTACCATTGGCGTCGCCGGTGGCACCGGCTCAGGCAAAACCACCGTGGCGTTGAAAATCCTGGAGCGCGTGGGGTTCGATCGTGTGGCATATCTGCCGCACGACGCATATTACCGGGATGCCAGCCATTTGCCACCTGCGGAACGTGCCCGCCTCAACTTTGATCATCCGGATTCACTGGACAATGGCCTACTGATCGCCCATCTACGGCAACTTCAAGGCGGCCAACCTGTGGAGATCCCGACCTACGATTTCGTGACACACAGCCGCCGTGCTGAGACGCGGCATGTGGACCCGCAGCCTGTGATCATGGTCGAAGGGATCCTGATCTTTGCGGACAAGGCGTTGCGCGATCTGATGGATATGAAGATCTATATTGATACCGATGCCGATCTGCGGTTTATCCGGCGACTCCAGCGTGATATTGAAGAGCGCGGTCGCGCGCCCATGTCAGTGATCAACCAGTATCTGAACACCGTGCGGCCGATGCACCTGGAGTTTGTCGAGCCCAGCAAACGCTACGCCGACGTGATTATCCCTGAAGGTGGACATAACGAAGTCGCGATCGAGATGGTGGCGGCTCGGTTGCGGGCGTTGGCGGAATCCGCGCTCGGGGAAGCGCTCTGATGCGCACGAAAAGGGTGCGCCTCGTCAGTGTCAGGAGAGTGGCATGAGTCGAAACTTCGCGCTTATCGGCGCAGGTGGATATATCGCCCCGCGCCACCTGAGAGCGATCAGGGACACGGGCAACCGCCTGGTGGCGGCCGTAGATCCCAAGGACTCGGTTGGCATTCTGGATACCTACGCGTTCGACGTCGCCTTCTTCACCGAGATCGAACGGTTTGATCGGCATCTCGAAAAGCTGCGGCGCGGGCCGGAGGAGAACCGGATCCACTGCATCAGTATCTGCTCCCCCAACTATCTGCATGACGCGCACTGTCGCCTGGCGCTGCGTGTGGGCGCTGATGTCATTTGTGAGAAGCCGTTAGTGATCAACCCGTGGAACCTCGACGCGCTCCAGGAGTTGGAGAACGAGACCGGCCGGCGCATCAACACCATCCTCCAACTGCGGGTGCATCCCAAGCTGTTGGAGTTGCGCCAAAAGCTGCACGCAGAACCACCAAGCCAGCAGCATGACGTGCAGCTCACTTACGTGACCGCGCGCGGCGGCTGGTATCACGTTTCGTGGAAAGGTTCAGCCGAGAAATCGGGCGGGATCGCCACCAATATCGGCATCCACTTCTTCGATCTACTTCTCTGGCTGTTCGGTCCGGCCGGCGAAAGCCGCGTATACCATGCCGATCCGCAGCGGATTGCGGGCTTCCTGGAGTTGGAACGCGCCCGGGTGAAGTGGTTCCTCTCGGTGGATCATAACGATCTGCCTTTTGCGGCTGAGCCCGGCAAGCGGAGCACCTATCGTTCGATCACGATTGACGGGCAGGAACTGGAATTCACCGAGGGGTTTACCGATCTGCACACGCGGGTCTATGAGCAGACCCTGGTCGGCCAGGGATTCGGGATCGACGACGCCCGGCCTTCGATCAGCCTGGTTCACAGGATCCGCACGGCTCCGATTGCGCCGCACGATGATATGACCCATCCCTTCTTGAGGCAATGAGCCATGGCCGGAGACTATTTCGCACATCCGACCGCCTGCGTGGATGAACCATGCGAGATCGGCGCAGGGACACGCATCTGGCATTTCTGCCACATCATGGCCGGCGCGCGCATCGGCGAGCGGTGTAACCTGGGCCAAAACGTTTTTGTCGCAAGTGACGCCATGATCGGGAACAACGTCAAGATCCAGAATAACGTTTCGGTCTATGCCGGTGTGATCCTGGAAGACGATGTCTTTTGCGGGCCGTCGTGCGTGTTCACTAACGTCTCGACACCTCGCTCGCAGATCGTGCGGCAGCATCTGTATGAGCGCACCCGCGTGCGACAGGGCGCGACCATCGGCGCAAACGCCACCATCGTGTGCGGCGTGACTATTGGGCGCTACGCGTTCATCGGGGCCGGCGCGGTCGTCACGCGCGACGTGCCGGATTACGCGCTCATGCTCGGCGTGCCGGCCCGCCGCCACGGTTGGGTCAGTCGCCACGGCCAGCGCCTGCCCCCGCCGGATGGGTCGGGCATCATGCTCTGCCCGGAAAGCGGTTGGCGCTATTGGGAAGTTGAGCCGGGCATCGTGCGCTGTCTGGACTGGCCGGAAGACAAGCCGCTGGCACGCTGAAGAAGCTGACCGGCTAATTTTTGAGAAGGCGTCTCGCAATGTCATACACGCATCCGATCCCTTTATTGGATCTAAAGGCCCAGTACGCCCCGATCCGGGACGAAATCCGCGCAGCTATAGACCGTGTGGCCGATGCGCAGCACTTTATCGGCGGCCCGGAGGTCGAAGCGCTGGAGCAGGAGATCGCCGCGTACGCGCAAGCCCGGTTCGGCATCGGCGTCACTTCGGGCACCGATGCGCTGCTGGTGGCGCTGATGGCGATCGATCTCCGGCCGGGCGACGAAGTCATCACAACCGCCTATAGTTTTTTTGCGACCGCGGGCGCGGTCCACCGGCTGGGCGGCCGGCCGGTCTTCGTGGATATCAATCCTGCCACGTGCAACATCGATCCGACGCAGATCGAGGCGGCCATCACGCCGTGGACGCGAGCGATCATCCCCGTGCATCTGTACGGCCAGATGGCCGATATGGATCCGATCATGGAGATCGCAACACGGCATAACCTGTTCGTGATCGAAGACGCTGCGCAGGCTATCGGCTCGGAGTACAAGGGGCGGCGCGCGGGCAGCATCGGCCACTTCGGCTGCTTCAGCTTCTTCCCATCGAAAAATCTGGGCGCGTTCGGCGACGGCGGGATGATTACCGCTAACGATCCCGACCTGGCCCAGCGGGCGCGGTTACTGCGTAACCACGGCGCGGAGCCGAAGTATTATCATAAGCTGGTGGGCGGCAATTTCCGGCTCGACGCGCTCCAGGCCGCGATCCTGCGCGTCAAGCTCCCATACCTGGACGGCTGGACCGTTGACAGGCAACGCAACGCCGATCGCTACCGCCAGCTCTTCGCGCAAGCGGGCATCGCCGACATCGTCCTGCCGACGGAGGAACCCGAACGCCGACACATTTACAATCAATTCGTGATTCGCACCACGCGACGCGCAGCAGTCATCGCGGCGCTCAAAGAGCGCAAAATCGGCCATGAAATCTACTACCCTGTACCGCTGCACCTGCAGGAATGCTTCGCGCGCCTTGGCTACCGATCGGGCAGCCTCCCTGCCAGCGAGCGCGCAGCGGCCGAGACGTTGGCGCTGCCCATCTACCCGGAGTTGACCGAGGAGATGCAGGCGGCGGTGGTAAGTGCGATCGCTGAGGCGTACAAGGCTCTATGAAAGTCGTCACCGTCGTTGGAGCACGCCCGCAGTTCATCAAAGCAGCGCCTGTTAGCAGGGCGCTACGGCCGCGTCATGTTGAGGTGCTGGTGCATACCGGACAGCACTATGATTGGGAGATGTCGGCCCTCTTCTTCGAGGAACTGGCTATTCCTCGGCCGGATTACGAGTTGGGTGTGGGATCGGGCACCCATGGCTGGCAGACGGGACAGATGCTGATCCGCATTGAGGAGGTGCTGTTGGTTGAGCGTCCGGATTGGGTCCTGGTCTATGGCGATACTAACTCTACCCTGGCCGGCGCGCTTGCGGCCACCAAGCTGGGGATCTCGACGGCGCATGTCGAAGCCGGGCTGCGCAGCTTTAATCGTACCATGCCCGAGGAACACAACCGCGTCCTGACCGATCACTGCGCCGACCTGCTCCTGTGTCCCACGCAATCCGCGGTCGATCTGCTGCGGGTTGAAGGGGTCACGCGCGGCGTGCACCTGGTGGGCGATGTGATGTATGACGCAGCGTTGCAATTCGGGGAAGTCGCCCGGCATCGTTCAGCGGTCCTGGCGAAGCTCGAACTGAAGACCAAAGCCTACGCGTTGGCGACCCTCCACCGGCCGTACAACACTGATGATCCCGGTCGGCTGATGCAGGTGCTCGCTGCGTTCGGCGAGCTGGGAATGCCGGTGATAATGCCAATCCATCCGCGCACACGTAACCGACTGGCCGAGATGGGCGGTCCGCAATCTGCAATCCGTAATCTGAAATGCGTGGACCCCGTCGGTTACCTAGATATGTTGGCGCTGGAACAGGCAGCCGCGCTCATTCTGACGGACTCAGGCGGGGTGCAGAAGGAGGCATACTTCTTTGCTGTGCCGTGCGTCACCCTGCGTCCGGAGACCGAGTGGACAGAGACGGTGGTAGCAGGTTGGAATCGGCTGGCCTGGGGTGGCGCAGATACGGTGATTGCGGCCGCACACCGACCCTGGCCGACCGCAGTGCCTCCCCACATCTTCGGGGATGGGCATGCGGCCGGGCGAATTGCCGCCTTGTTGGACGCGTGGCCGCAGCAGCAGGCCGCGGATCATCCCCCTTCTGAAAGGTGAACCTTGTTACCACCAACTGAAGTCGAACTGCCAGTTCCTCGCTGGTTACGCCTGCTAAGCTGGACGCGCTGGGGCAAGCAACGTATCGAGTGGGGCTACGGAGCCGTCCTGTTCAGCGTGCTCCTGATCAATTTCATCTTTCAGCGCATTTTTCGGTTAAACGCCAGCGCGCCGTTCTCAGTGAATTTCCGTTCGGCAGTAACCTGCGGCAATGCGATTCGCATCGGTCGCCGGGTTGGCGCCAGCTTTGCGATCAGCGGAGGTCTGTATGTGACCGGCACGCATGGGGTAGAGATCGGCGATGGCACCGTGATCGGCCCAAACGTCGGCATTCTGTCAGCGAATCACGATCTCTACCATCGGAACCTTGCGACGGCGGACGGCCCCGTGCGGATCGGGAAGAACTGCTGGATCGGCATGAATGCCGTGATCCTCCCCGGCGTTGTATTAGGTGATAACGTGACGGTCGCTGCAGGTTCAATCGTTACGATGAGTTTTGAGAGCAACGTGGTCATCGGGGGCGTGCCGGCGCGCGTGCTCAAGCACGTCACCCCTGAGACGATCCTGGCCTTCCGCCAGCGGCATGGCATCCAAACAGCCGGGGATCTCGATCACCTCTTGAGGGCGATGGGAAAAGGGCCTCGGGTGGCAGCCGAAACCGCTGAGCGCGCCGTCAAAACGCAGGCTTGACCCAGGCACAAGGAAAGGCCGTCCTCTGAACACGCTAGACCGGATGCGCGAGTTGACGCGCAGATCTTTCTTTCGCCAGGTAGGGTTGACCTTTACCACCCAGATCGCCGGCATGCTCATCACCGTTTTGAATGCGGCGATCGTCGCGCGCTGGCTGGGGCCGGAAGGGAAAGGAGCGTATACGCTCGCAACGCTCCTGCCGTTTATGTTGGGGCTATTTCTTAGCGGTGGTCTTGGGCTGGCGAACGTCTATTTTGCGGGATCGCAACGGATCGCTATCCCGCATTTGACGGCCAATGCCGTTGCGTATGCCATCCTGGCAACCGCCGTTGCCGCGACGATCGTCGCCTTGCTCATTGCTGGTGATCTCCTGGGGCGATGGATGCCCGGCGTTCCCATCCCGATCATTGTTCTGGCATCCCTGGGGCTACCTGTTACCTTATTAAACGGTCTACTGCTGAACATCCTACAGGGGTTGCGTCGGATCAGGGAAGTCAATATCGCAAATCTAACCCAGAGCCTCGTGACTGTCACCGCGACCGTGGTTTTCGTCATCATATTGGGCTGGGGATTGGCTGGCGCGGTCGTCGCCACGTGGCTCGGTGCTGGAGCTGCGTTGACGACAGCAGTCTGTTATCTGAGACGGGAGGGGGGCAGCTTCCCGCCGCGCTGGAATGCGGCCGTGTTACGCCCAACCGTTTCGTATGGCTTGCGAGGGCACATCGGCAACATCTTTCAGTTCCTCAACTATCGGCTCGACACCTTCATCGTGAATTTTTACCTTGGGACGACCGGAGTTGGCTTCTACGGCACTGCCGTCTCGTTGGGTGAGCTTCTGTGGCAATTCCCGAACGCCGTTGGTTTTGTGATCTTTCCCAAATCCTCGGCCAGCCTACCCGAGGAGATGAACCGCATCACGCCCAAGATCCTGAAAATAACGCTTGGCATCACGATCTTGAGCGCTGTTGTGCTTGCCCTGGTGGGGCCGTTTCTGATCAACCTGATCTATGGCTCTGCTTTTGCCCCCTCGTATCTGCCGCTGCTGGCGTTGCTACCCGGCGTCGTGCTCATGGGCGGCGGTAAGGTGCTGGCCAACGAGATCGCCGGCCGAGGGTATCTGCATTATAATTCGATCAATGCCGGGCTGTCTCTGATCCTGACGCTTATTTTTGACCTGACGTTGATTCCGCGTTACGGCGTGGTGGGCGCTGCTGCCGCGTCAAGCCTTGCTTACTCAGCGTTTTTCCTGGTGGCGCTCGTCTTCTACCTGCGAGTCAGTCGCCGCACAACCACAACACGTATGGCCGCAGATGATGCCTAAGACCGTCCTCGTAATCGTCCACGATTTTCCTCCTGCCGGTGGTGCGGGGGTCCAACGCGCGCTGAAATTCGTCAAGTACCTGCCCGAGTTTGGCTGGCGCGCTGTGGTAATTACAGCCACGGCGGAAGCGTATTCCGTGCTGGATGCTGGGCTGCTCGATGACATTCCGGCGAACACCGCAGTGTATCGCACTGCGAGCTGTAACTCCAATCGGCTCCGCCCGCAATTCGAACGCTTGCGGCTGGGGAAGGTCCTGAGCGCAGCCAACGCTGTGCTGATGCTTCCGGATGCAGCATTGATATGGGCTTATCGTGCCCGCTCTTTGGTCAAGGATGCGGTGACAAAACACCGGCCGGTCGTCGTTTTTTCGTCCGCCCTGCCGGCCAGCGCTCATATGCTGGGACTGTGGACCCAGCGTACGTTCGGGCTGCCGTGGGTGGCGGATTTTCGCGATCCGTGGAGCGAGAACGAACTTCAGCCTTACCTCCCAGGCTATCGCGCGCTCAATCGCTGGGAAGAGCGCCAGGTCCTGAATGCGGCAAGCCGGATTACGACCGTTTCTCCGCCGTTGGCTGAAATGTTGGGCAGCCTTGCACGCGCGTCGGACAAAGTCGAGGTGATCGAAAACGGCTACGACGAGGACGATGTTGTCTGCCTTGCGCCGCCCCGGACATCGCAATTCACGATCACTTACACGGGAGAGTTCAGCCGTATTCGCCGGCCGGATGCGTTTGTCGCGGCTGTTGAGCGGCTCGTGGCCGATGGGGCGATCTCGTTGGATGAGATCAGAGTCAATTTTGCCGGCAAGGAGACGGCCAGATTCGTTCCCGACAGGCTGCCCTTCGAACAGCTTGGTTATCTGAGCCATGATGCCCTGAACGCGCTCCGGCAAGACAGCGACCTGCTCTTATTGATCCACGGTGATTCGACTGCGAGTAGGGGCAATTATAGCGGCAAGATCTTCGAATACTTGGGGTGCAATCGGCCGACTTTGGCCGTTGCAGGGCCCGGAAATGTAGCTGCCGAACTTATCGTGGCTGCTCACGCAGGCGTGGCTACCGGGCACAACCCAGATGAGATCGCTCAGGCGTTGCTGGGCTACTATCGGCGCTGGAGATCGGGTCGTTTTGACTACGAGCCCGACTGGACGGTCATTCACCATTTCACACGCCGCAATTTGACCGGCCAGTTGGCGCGCATATTGGACCAACTGACGGTCGAGGCGGCATGAAACCGTTATCCGTCTTGCAGGTGATGACAGCGCGCACTATCGGCGGCGCCGAGCTCTACGTGGAGCGGCTGGTGGCTGCGCTGGAGAGCACCTGTTGCTTTACGATCGCCTTGGCCGATCATCCGGGGATGTCCGAGTTAGCAGATCGGCTTGCGCAGCACGTGCCCGTGTTGCGCTTCCCTTTCGACCGTGCGATACAACTCCCCAGGGCTGTCGGTCAACTGCGTGAACTGGCTGAGGGTTTTGACGTCATTCACCTTAACTCAAACCATCCAGGTAGCCGTCTCGGCATCCTGATGGGGTTCACACTTAGCGGCCTGGACCGCCCCGTCATCTGTGTGGAGCATGGCGTCTCACCGCTCAGTGCGGTGAAGGTGCCCACTGGCGTTGCCTGGGCGCTGCCGGCCCTCTTCAGGTGGTCGCGCCGCGCGGTGACGCAGATCGTGGTCGGTTCGGAGGAAAATCGGCGGCGCCTGGTTGAACTCTATCGCGTGCGGGCTGATAAGATCGAGGTTGTCCATCCCGGATTCGATCCCGTTGCCTTTGCGGTTTCGAACCCTCCGATGCTGAGACAGGAATTGGGCCTTACCGCAGACCAGCCGCTCATCATTGTCGTGGGGCGTCTGGCTGCCAATAAAGGTCAACGCTTTCTTGTTGACGCAGCACCCACGATCCTCTCCCGCTTTCCAAACACCCATTTCGTCTTCGCCGGCAATCCAGAGGGTCGGGCAGATCTGGAACAACGCATCCACAAGCTCGGTCTGGAACGCCATTTTGACTTGATCGCCTTTCGCTCAGATGTCGTCAGTTTGCTGCGCAGCAGCGATCTCTTTGTGTTGCCCTCTTTGGCTGAGGGCTTTTCTCTGTCAATCATTGAGGCGTTGGCAGCCGGGCTGCCGGTCATCGCCACGCGCGTGGGTGGCGCTGAAGAGGTCTTAGAGAATGGCCGCAACGGTTTCCTTGTTCCACCGGCCGACGCCGAGGCCTTGGGCCAAGCTGTGCTTCAAGTTCTCAGCCTGGATGCGGCAGCCAAGGAGCGGTTGCGTCAGGCTGCTCAAGAAACAGCGCGGCGCTTCTCGTTCGATGTCACTGCTCAAACCATGTACCAGATCTATGAGCGTCTGCGTGCTGGGTCCAGGTGAAAGCGGCTTGGCACAAGGCGTCCCTGATGTCGCACCTCATCATCCTCACCGTTGATGTTCACGCCGAGGACCGGCCGGCCGACGTGGGCCGCGCGGCGCGTTGGCTGCATGAGCAGGGCATCCCGACCACCTTCTTCGTGCCCTCTGCGCTCCTTGAGCGTCCCGACTTTCGCCCCCACATCATCGCCTTGCCCGCCCTGGGCTTCGAAGTAGGCAGCCACGGCCATCAGCACGACTACACCGAGATTCGCGCGCTGATGCGGGGGCACGGCGCTGACCTTGACTTCCTGCGGCGCTCCCACAGCCTTTACAATGACACCTTCGGCCGTACACCGGTCTCATTTCGGTCACCGGCCTGGTGCCCCTTGGGCCAAGCTGCCATCCAAACCTTGGTCAACCTGGGCTACCGCGTGGATTCCAGCGCCACGCCCCAGCGCCTGCCCCTCTTTAGCTCGACACCCTATGCCAACACCTGGCTCTTCACCCGACGCGGCCTGTACGAGCTGGCCCCCGGCCTGCTCGAAGTGCCGACTTCCTGCCTCTTGCTGCCAGCCGCCTCACCAACCTTCCTGACGCTCCGTCGCCGGGCTGCGTCCCCCTTCCTCCGCCTGCTGCTATGGGAGGCGCAGCGCTGGCAGGATCGCGTGCCGTGCGTGCAGCTTCACGTCAGCGACTTCATGCCCGACGCGCCGCCGCCGCTCCCGGAGGAGACGCTCGGCCTGGGCAGCTTCCTGCCGCGGCGGGATGGCGGGCTGCGGTTCAAGGTGTTCTTGCGCGAACGCGATCCGGCGCGGGTGTACCGCATCACGCAGGAGATCGTTGGGGTGTTGCGTGTGCAGAGCGAGGGGTCCTTCGTAAGGTTGCAGGATTTGATTGACTTGCCACGATTGCCGCAACGCAATTGACGTTAGTGCCCGGATATGATAACATGACATCATCTACGATGTTATGATGGTATTTAGCTTGCAACCGATAGCCGGAGCAGAGAGATGATTCGTACGCAGGTTCAATTGACTGAGGAGCAAGCTCGCACGCTGAAAGAGATCGCGCACCAGGAGAACACCTCGATTGCGGAGCTGACGCGTCGCGCCATTGACCAATGGCTACAAACCACCCGCGCGATCCCCATGGCTGAACGCCGTCGCCGGGCGCTGGCAGTGGTGGGGCAGTTCCGCTCCGGGCAGGCCGATATCTCCGAACGGCACGACGATTATTTGGCTGAGGCGTACAGCACATGATGATTTTCGTTGACACCTCGGCTCTCTACGCGCTCATGGATGCTGATGATCGCAATCATCAACGCGCACGCAAAGCATGGGCGCAATGGCTGGATCAGCCGGTGCAGTTCTTTACATCGAACTATGTGCTGCTGGAAAGCCTGGCTCTCATTCAGCATCGGCTGGGCACTCAGGCGACCCGGCGTTTCGATGAGGAGTTGGCGCCAGTGCTCAATATTCAGTGGATTGATGCTGAATTGCACACGACGGCGCTCAGAATGGTGCTTGCTCTCGGACAGTGGGACTTCAGCCTGGTAGACTGCACGAACATCGAGTTGATGCGGCGACGGGGCCATCGCGTGATCTTTGCCTTCGATCGCCACTATCCAGACCACGGCCTCACACAGCTGCCCTGACAATGACCATCTACTTCGACATCTCCGCCGCCGTTCACCGCCGCGCCGGGCTGGGCCGCTACGCTGAAAGCCTGGCGCGCGCCCTCCTAGCCCAATCTACCAATCTACCAATCTACCAATCTACCCGCTTCGCTTTCTTCTACAACCGCGAGGCCGGCATCGAGCCGCTGGTTGGGCTGGAGCACGTCCCCGCGGCCACCGTCAACCTGGGCTATAAACCGTGGCGGATGCTGGTCTGGCTGGGGCAGCTGGGGCGGGTCGGGTTCAACCGGCTGTTGCCCGGCGCGACCCTGTATCACGCGACCGAGCATTTGCTGTTGCCGCTGCGCGGTGTGCACACGGTGCTCACCGTCCACGACTTGATCTTCCGGCGTTATCCCAGGCACCATAAACGCCTCAATCGCTGGTACCTCAACGCCACCATGCCGCTTTTCTGCCGCCGCGCCGACCACATCATTGCCGTGTCGGAGCAAAGCAAGCGCGACGTGATCGCGGCCTACGGCATCCCGCCGGAGAAGATCACCGTGGTCTACGAGGCGGCCGACCCGCGCTTCTGCCCCCAGCCGGCCGAGGCGGTGGCCGCCGTCCGCGCCCGCTATCGCTTGCCGGAACGCCACCTATTGTTCGTCGGCACCATCGAGCCGCGCAAGAACCTGGGCCGGTTGCTGGCCGCGTTCGAACGGCTGCACGCCGCGGGCCTGACCGACGCGCTGGTGATCGTGGGCAAGCGCGGCTGGCTGTATGATGACTTCTTCGCCCGGCTGGAGAATTCGCCCGCGCAAGGGGCGGTCATCTTCCCCGGTTTCGTGCCCGACGCCGACCTGCCCGCGGTTTACGCGAGTGCGCAGGCGTTGGCGTTCCCCAGCGAATTTGAGGGGTTCGGCCTGCCCGTGCTGGAAGCGATGGCCTGCGGCACACCGGTGGTCTGCTCGAACACGTCCAGCTTGCCGGAAGTCGCCGGGGATGCCGCGCTACTGATCGATCCCCTGGACGCGGATGCGTTGACCGACGCGCTGCGCCGTGTGTTGACCGCTTCCGACCTGGCTATCGACCTGCGCGCCCGCGGGTTCGCGCAAGCAGCCCGCTTCTCCTGGGCACGCGCTGCGCTGGAGACGCTGGCAGTCTACCGGCGAGCGATGGGCCAATGAGCCACTACGTTCTCGACGCCCGCGCTGCAACCCCACACTTCCCCGGAATCGGCCGCTACGTGACCAACCTGGCGCGGGCCATGACGCCGTTACTGGGGGCCGATGAACGGCTGACGGTCATCGTTGATCCGGCGCACCCCTTCACCTTGCCGCCATCCCCGGCGGTGCAGACCGTGCCGCTGGACGTCTCGCTGTTTTCGTTGGCCCAACAATGGGCCGTCCCGTATTTGCTGCGCAGCCTGCACCGTGCGCCAGTGACCAGCCTCCAACCTCCAAGGTTCAATCTCCAGTTTCCAGTCTCCAGCTTCCAGTCTTCAGCCCTCAGTCTCTACCACAGCCCTTACATCGCCATGCCCTACCGGCCCGGCACGCCGACGCTCTTAACCGTCTATGACCTGATCCCGCTGCGGTACCCCGAGCATAGCACAGCCCGGGCAAGACTGTTGATCAGGTGGATGACGCGCCTGGCTCTGCGCACAGCGCGCCACGTGATCGCGATCTCCGATTTCACCCGCCGCGATTTCATGGCCGAGTTTCGTTTGCCGCCGGAGCGCATCACGGCGATCCCGCTGGCGGCGGATCCCGCCTTTGCGCCGCAGCCGTCGGAAGAAGCCGCTGCCGTTCGTCGGAAGTATGATCTCCCGGAACGGTTTGTGCTTTACTTGGGCAGCAACAAGCCGCACAAGAACCTGGCGCAGTTGGTGGAAGCGTGGCTGATGGCGAACGGTAGATGGCAGATGGCAGGTGGTGGATTGGTGATTGCGGGCGCGTGGGATGAGCGTTACCCGGAGGCGCGCAACTTAGCTGGCATCCAGCATCCGGCATCCAGTATCCAACGTCTAGTTTGGCTCGGCGCTGTGCCTGAGACGGACCTGCCGGCGTTGTATTCGGCAGCTACCGTTTTCGTGTTCCCCAGCCTCTACGAGGGGTTCGGCCTGCCGGTGCTGGAGGCGATGGCGTGCGGCACGCCGGTGATCTGCTCGAACACATCGAGCTTGCCCGAGGCAGCGGGCGATGCCGCAGTGTTGGTGGCGCCCACCGATAGGGGCGCGTTAGCGGATGCGCTGTGCCACGTTTTGTCAGATGACCATCTGCGGGCTAAACTGCGCGAGCGTGGCCTGGCGCAAGCCCAGCGGTTTAGCTGGCAGGTTACGGCGCAGAAAACGTTGCAGTGCTACCGTGCTACCGTGTCTGGACAGAAGCCGACAACCTCAACGATAGCCCTAGAGCACATGCACGAACATCCTAGTGGGCTACCTTTTGACAGGCCGCGCATCTGAGGGGATAATAGCGTCAATCAAGTGTGAAACGAGAAAGGTCCATGCTAGCAAAACCTAGCCCAACATCTGCCCTGGATGGTCAGGCGCCCGGCGCACCGAGCAGCGTGGTCGCATCGGGCTCTGGTCTGCGTTTGCCCCCGCCGGCCTTGGTGGATACGCCGGCGCGGTTCCAGGCGATGCTGGCCGCATTGGTCGGTGAACCTGTGCTGGCATTGGACACCGAGTCGGACAGCCTGTACCGCTATTATCACAAGGTGTGCGTCCTGCAAATCAGCACGCGGCGCACCGATTATCTGGTAGACACCTTGCGGTTGGCCGATATTTCGGGACTGCAACCGTTTCTGGTCGATCAAGACATCGAGAAGATCTTCCACGCGGCGGAGAATGACATTTTGTTGCTGAAGCGGGATCATGGCTTCAGCTTTGCCAACGTCTTTGATACCATGCTCGCCGCGCGCATCTTGGGCTGGACGCGGGTTGGGCTGGCCGGCGCCTTGAAAGAGCACTTTGGCATCGAGTTAGACAAGCACGCGCAGCTCACCGATTGGGGGCAGCGGCCCCTGACGCCGGCTCAGCTCAGCTATGCCCGGCTGGACACGCATTTTCTGTTGCCCCTGCGTGACCTGCTGGCGCGTGAGTTACAGGCGCGCGGGCGTTGGCGCGAGGCCCAAGAAGCTTTTGTCGGGCTGCCCGATCTTGTCTTTGTTGAAAAGCCATTCGATCCTGAAGGTTTTTGGCGCATGAAGAATGCGCGTGACCTGCGCCCTGGCGAGCTGGCCGTGCTCCGTGAGCTGTACCTCTGGCGGGATGAGCAAGCGCGCGTGAACGATCGGCCGCCCTTCAAAGTGGTGGGCGATGATGCACTGATACGGCTCAGCCAGCTACAGCCTCAGCGCGTCGGCGACCTGCCTTTGAGTTCACGACAGGCGCAGCGCTATGGCCGGGCGATCGTTGCGGCGATCGCGCGCGGCCGTGGTGCCCCGCCGCCGCAGCCACCAATCCGGACTCACAACGGCAACGGGCGGCCCGACCCCGAGGTCGTAGCCCGGTTTGACCGGCTTCGCGCTTGGCGCCTTGCCCGCGCGACTGCGCGCGGCGTAGACCCAGATGTTGTCCTGACGAACGACGTCTTGATGGCTATCGCCCGTGCTGCGCCGGCCGATCTGAAAGCACTTGCTGTGTTGAAGTTGGTGGGGGACTGGAAACTGGAAGAGTACGGCGCTGAACTGGTTCACGCCTTAGCCAACCCATGAGCGCCACGTATAGAGCATGAGCCAAATGCCAGGACAGCTGACCGGTTACAGCGATATCCGCCTGGGCGACATCATCCGCATGCGCAAGCCCCATCCATGCGGCAGCCTAGAATGGACAGTAGTGCGCATCGGGGCCGATATCGGTATCCGCTGCGCGATATGCGGCCGGCGAGTGCTGTTGCCCCGTAGCCAGTTTTTGCGTCAGGTGAAAGCCTTGGTGCAGCCAGGCCCGCCAGGTTCGGATCGCCCACCTGATTGATACAACGACGGCTACTAACCAATACTCATGACCCAAACAACCCACCGGGGGTTCAGCCCCGTCCTCGCTAATCAGCATTTTCGCGCGCTATGGCTCGCGCAACTGCTCGCGCAAACATCACAACACGCCATCCACTTCATCCAGATGGTGGTCATCGAAAAACTCACCGGCTCTGCGGTGCACCTTGGCCTGACCATCCTGGCATTCACTCTGCCCGGCGTGATCTTCAGCCCCGTGGCCGGTGTTGCTGTGGACCGCCTGCCCAAGAAATGGATCCTGGTCGGTTCTAACCTGATCCGCGTGTTCTTTGCCCTTGGCTACCTCCTGGTGCTAACTACGATGCAGGGCGCGTGGGAGCTCATCGCGATCTACACCCTCACATTCCTGACTGCGACCCTGGCGCAGTTCTTCAGCCCGGCTGAAGCCAGTACGATCCCGCTGTTGGTGGGCGAGAACTTGTTGATCCCGGCGAATTCGTTGTTTACCGTCACGATGGCTTTGTCTCAGGTGATAGGTTTGATCATCCTGGGACCGCTGGCTATCAGCCTACTCAAGATTGAAGGTGGGTTCTTGCTGATCGGCCTGATGTACCTGGGCGCGGCGTTGGCTGTATCCACCCTGCCCAAGGACAAACGTCCCGAGCCGCGGGCGGAAGCTGCGCTTTCTGGCTGGCAGCGGGTGTGGGGCGATATTCGCGAAGGTTGGCGCTTTATCTCTTATCAGCGTAAGATCCTGGCTGCAATGGCCCAACTGGGAACCGTCGCCACGTTGGTAATGGTGATGGCGATGTTAGCCCCGGGTTACGCGGCCCGGGTGTTGGGGATGGCGGCCGAAAACGCGGTGATCGTCTTTCTGCCCGCAGGCATCGGTATGCTGTTGGCCACCGCAGCGTTAGGGCGGTGGGGTCATGTTTTGCGCCGGCGCGGCTTCGGTTTCATCGGCCTGGTGCTGACGGGGTTGGCATTTGCCGGTATGGGCTGGATCAGCCTGGACTATCAACGGCTGCTCCAGCCGATCCTGCAAGTGTATCCGCGCGCGGCCTTTAGCTTGACCAGCACAACCATGGCGTTGGGGTTGGTGTTGGGCCTCTGCCTCTCGGCGGTCAACATCTTGGCGCAGACGACCTTGCAGCAGGAGTCACCCGCCCACATTCGAGGGCGGGTGTTCTCGGTGCAGTTTATGATCAATAATCTGATTGGCATCCCGCCCATGCTGGCGCTAGGCGGGATCGCCGATGTCATCGGCATTCCTCGTGTTCTGGAGATTGTCGGGGTGGTGGCGATCATGATGGCCGGCCTCAGTTGGGCGATCAGCAAGGTGCGCATCCCGACGGTGTGGCGGTCAAACCGACCCTGATTTGACACTTATGCACGCTCACGAGTATAATTGCTAAGCTCTAGCGGGTGAGACTTGGTGTCTGTCTCGCCTGCTTTTTCTGTCTGCAAGTCATCGGTCGGGCAAGCCAGCGCTCTGGCCGCCGGCCTGGATCACATCAAGGAGTTGGGGAATTATGGCTACGAAAAGAACCTATCAGCCCAAATCCCGGCGCCGTATGCGCGTGCACGGGTTCTTCAGTCGGATGAGCACTCGCGGCGGTCGGCGAGTGCTGCAGGCGCGGCGCGCCAGGGGCCGTAAGCGGCTCACCGTCTAACCGGGTATGAAGCGCCGGTATCGTCTGGCCGACAAGACGCGGTTCCGGCATGTTCGGCAGCAGGGCGCCAGTCAGGCGCATCCATTGGTCGTATTGTGTTATCTGACTAACGAGGAAGCTTTCAGCCGCAGCGGCTTTTCAGTGAGCAAACGCATCGGCAAAGCCGTGGCACGTAACCGGGCGCGGCGCCGAATGAGCGAAGCGGTGCGTTCACTGGGGGACATGATCGCGCCTGGTTGGGATCTGGTGTGGATCGCCCGGCCAGGCATCAACGATGTCACATTCTCGGAGCTGCAAGACGCTTGTGCCCGCCTGCTTCGGCGGGCACGCTTACTAAAACCGGCCGGCGAGACGAATCACGGGCCCTTCGTCTAGCCCACAGGAATGTAAGACCACCATGCAACGGTTAGTGTTGGCCCTGATTCGATTTTATCGAAACCGGATATCGCCGGCTTTGCCGCCATCATGCCGGTACTACCCATCTTGTTCCGAGTACACGTATCAGGCCATCGAAAAGTATGGCCTTCGCCGCGGCGGTTGGTTGGGTATACGCCGCGTCAGCCGCTGCCATCCATGGCATCCGGGGGGCTTCGATCCGGTACCCTAGGCATGGCTTGGTACCCAAGGAGTTTTAACTAGCGTGAACAAAAAACGTCGCAACTTGTTCTTGCTCATTGTCCTGGCAGTGGCAGCGCTTACGCTGACGGGATGTATTGATTTCAACCAGGAAGTCGATTTCAATAATCCGCCAGGCTGGTGGGAGGGCGTAGTCGTCTATCCCCTCGCCAAGCTGCTCATCGCTCTGAACAAAGCCATTGCCGGCCTCGGCATCCCCTACAGCTACGGTTGGGCCATCATTGTCTTCACCATTGCCATCAAGATCGTCACCCTGCCGCTGACGCTCAAGCAGCTCCAGTCCACCAAAGCGCAGCAAGTGCTGCAGCCCAAGCTGCGTGAGTTGCAGGAGAAGTACGGCAAAGACCGCCAGAAGCTGGCCGAAGAGCAGATGAAGCTCTACAAAGAGTCCGGCATTAACCCCATGGGCGGCTGTCTGCCGCTGCTGGTGCAGATGCCGGTGCTGTTCGGGTTGTATCAGGCGCTGTATGTGCTGGCAAACCCCAGCGTCGGCGAATTGCTTGGCGCAAAGTTCTATTGGATTCCCGATCTTTCGTTTCCCAGTCTGCAAATCGGGACGAGTTGGATCGCTTCCACCTTTGAAGCGCAGGAATGGGGCAAGCTCATTGCCTACTTCAGTCTGCCCCTCTTGATGTTGGTCACCCAACTCCTCCTGCAAAAAATGGCGCAGCCGTCCAAGGCGGCAGGCGGCAGCCAGCAGGATCCACAGACCCGTATGATGACGCAGATGATGTTTTTCATGCCCATCATGTTTGGGTGGATTACCCTGGGCCTACCCTCGGGTCTGACCTTGTATTGGACGGTGTCGAACGTGCTCAGCATGATTCAACAGTACTTCGTCACCGGCTGGGGTGGATTGGTGGACTGGTTCACATTCCTACAAGCGCAAAAGACCCCGGGGCTAGAACCGATCGTGACCTCCGGCCCTATCCCATCGTCTGAATCTGCCCCACCGCCTGCGCCTGCGAAGCCCATCAAGCGCAAGCGGCGCCGGCACTAAGCAAGAGCCTATCCGCGGGGCGCCAGGAGCGGGCCGCGGATGTTTACCGCAAGGAAATAGATGTATGACAGGAGAAAAAAGCGGAGAGTTCCGCGGTAAGACCATCGAAGCAGCTATCAGCGCAGGCCTCGTTGCGCTGCGTTTGTCGCGCGATGAAGTCGAGATCGAGATCGTGCGGCCGGGCAGCCGGGGCGTGTTGGGCATCGGGGCTGAGGATGCTGTTGTACGGCTTACAGCGGTGAAGCTGACCAAAGCTGAGCCCAAATCAGCGCCAGAACCTGCTGCGTCCAAGGAAGTGAGCCGGCCCCCTGCTGCGGCAGTGGTTCCGACGCCTGCTGTGCCGCCAGCGCCCAAGCCAACAGCCAAACTGGCCGAACCCAAGCCTCTTGCTGTTGCTGTTACCCCGCCTGCTGAGGACAAAGCGCTGGCCGCGGCGCAGAAGGGGCAAGAGTTGCTCTCGGGGTTGTTGACTCGTATGGGCCTGGCTGCTGAGGTTGAGATTGTGCAGCAAAGCGATGCCGAGGCTGACGCAGATGATCGTGCGTTGGTTCTGAACATTGTTGGGGATGATCTGGGCGTGCTGATCGGCCGCCAAAACGAGACGCTGTCGGCGTTGGAGTTCGTCACGCGCCTCATGGTGAACCAGCAGGTGCGCTCCCGCACCAGCTTTGTGGTAGATGTCAATGGCTACCGCGCGAAACGCGCCGAGGCACTGCGTAAACTGGCGCTGCGTATGGCTGAGCAGGTGACACAAAGCGGGCGCACCGTTTCGTTGGAACCAATGCCCCCGGCCGAACGCCGCATCGTCCACCTGGCGCTGCATGCGCATCCATTGGTCTTCACCCAGAGTGTTGGTGAAGGGGATCGCCGAAAGGTGACGATTATCCCCAAAAAGGGGTAGCCGAACCAAGCTTGTGTACCCTGCGCCTTCTTACGCCCCCTTTCCTGTCCGCCAGGGAAGGGGGCGTGATCTAAGCGGATACAGCGCCAGCGTTAGTCTCTATGCCAGTCTTGTGCTACAATAGCCCCAACTTGAGACAGTGAGTAGGCCATTGACGATCAATTTTCTGACCATCGGACATGTCACGCATGATTTGACCCCGGACGGCTTTCGCCTGGGCGGGACGGTTTCCTTCTCGGCGGTGACTGCGCAGCGGCTGGGTTGGCGGCCTGGCGTTTTGACGCGCGGCACGTTGGATGGGTTCCGCCCGGAACCCTGGCCAGGTAATGCTGGTAACGTGACGGGACTGCCCGGTACGCCGCTGGAAGGCACAGAGATTCACTTGCTCCCTTCTGCGGTCACCACCACCTTCACTAACATTTATCACGCCGGTCAACGGACGCAAGTCGTCACTGCCGTTGCTGATCCCATCAGCCCAGAGCATCTACCGCAAGCGTGGACGCAGGCCTCCGTGGTGCTGTTGGGACCCTTGGTCCGCGAGGTGCCTTCGTCCTGGATGACCATTTTTCCCAATGCCCTGCTTGGCATCACTCCCCAGGGTTGGATGCGAACCTGGGACGCGGCGGGTCACGTCCGGCCCACGCGCTGGGAGAATGGGGTCGAGTTCCTGGCGCGTGCCGATGCCGTGATCCTCAGCCGCGAGGATGTGGGCGGCGACGAGGCTTACATCGCTGAACTGGCCCATCAGGGACGGCTGCTCGTCGTCACCGACGGCTGGCACGGCGCAACCGTGTATCAGCATGGCAGCCGCATGCGGATACCCCCGCGAGCCACCGTTGAGGTGGAGCCGACCGGCGCCGGTGATGTCTTTGCGACGGCGTTCCTGATCCGGCTTGCCGAGACCCGGGACCCTTTTATCGCCGCGCGTTTCGCCAATGTGGTCGCCTCGATGTCAGTTGAAGCACCTGGCATGGATGCGATCCCGCACCGTGCACAGGTGGACGCGTGGTTACGAGAAGAATCGTGATGACCAGGCCGTGACACGCATTTACGCTTTCGCCAATCAGAAGGGCGGCGTGGGCAAAACCACTACCGCCGTCAACCTGGGCGCCGCCCTGGCCGAGACCGGCCGTCGCGTGCTTCTGGTGGATGCGGATCCGCAGGCCAACGCCACCAGCAGCCTTGGCTTTGACTCGGCCGCGCTGACGGGCTCACTGTACGACGCGCTGATTCGTAAGCGGCCGCTACCGGAGATCGTTATCCCTTCGCCGCATGCCGGGTTCGACCTGGCCCCCAGCGCGCCCGCGCTGGCCGGCGCAGAGGTGGAACTGGTGTCCCTGCTGGCGCGCGAATTCCTGCTGCGCCGCGCATTGGAGGGCACGATCAGCCGTTACGATCATGTACTGATCGACTGCCCGCCCAGTCTGGGGCTCCTGACCATTAACGCGTTGACCTCGGCTGCCGATGGCGTCATCGTGCCGATCCAATGCGAATACCTGGCGTTAGAAGGGTTGGGGCGCCTATGGCACACCATCCAACTGGTGCGGGAAAGCCTGAACCCGGCGTTATACATCAGCGGTATGGTGCTGACTATGTATGATGTGCGGACGAATCTGGCCGGCCAGGTTGTAAACGAAGTTCGCACCCATTTCCCCGAGCAAGCATTTCGTACCGTTATCCCGCGCAGCGTACGGCTCAGCGAGGCCCCCAGCTATGGGCAAACCATCTTGGCCTATGCACCCCATTCTTCCGGGGCACACGCTTACCGGGCGCTGGCGCAGGAGTTGCTTGAACGCGAGGCGCAGCTGGAAGTCCGAAGCTAGGAGCTGGAAGCCGGCGCAGCTTTCAGTTTTCAGCAACCAGTTTCGAGTGAGGCAGAATCATGACCACACCGCCAAGAGGACTCGGGAAGGGTCTGGGCGCGCTCATCCCTTCCGCCCCCGCGACGCCGGAAGAAAGTGCGTACGCAGGAACGCAGGGTGGCGCCATCATGGAAGTGCCGGTCGTTGACATCATCCCTAATCCCCGGCAGCCGCGCAGCAAGTTGGATGGGGAGGCGCTGGCTGAACTGGCCGCGTCTATCAAAGAGCATGGTCTGCTTCAACCACTGATCGTGACCCGTGCCCGGCCCACCGATCGCGCACCCTATCAACTGATTGCTGGCGAGCGACGCTGGCGGGCTGCCCAAATGGCGGGTCTGGCAAGGGTGCCTGTTGTCCTCAAAGAGGCGACCCCCCAACAGCTGTTGGAACTGGCGCTGGTGGAAAACATCCAGCGCGCTGACCTGGGCCCTCTCGAGGAGGCCGAGGCATTTCAGGCTTTGATAGGCGATTTTGGCCTCAGCCAGCAGGAGGTGGCCGACCGTGTGGGCAAAAGCCGCGCAGCTGTGGCCAATACCGTGCGCCTGCTGCGCCTGCCGGGCCGGGCCAAGGCGCTGCTGGCCGATGGCACGCTGACAGAAGGACACGCCCGTGCCCTCCTGGCCCTGCCCCATGACGAGACCCTGTTGGCCGCGGCCGATCACGTCGTCGCGCGCGATCTGACCGTGCGCCAGACCGAGGACCTGGTGCGCCGGTTATTGGCAGTTCCACCATCCGGCCGAACCGAATCGGAGCCGACCGACGATGACCCGGATGCCGCGTACACGCGCCAGCTGGAAGCTGCGTTCCGGGGTGCCCTCGGCACCAAAGTGACCCTTAACCGGGGCCGCCGCGGCGGCAAGCTGGTTATCGCGTTCTATTCGGACGAGGAATTGCAGGCGATCTACGATCGGATTGTGGGGTAATCAACCTCGTTGGATTCGCCGACGCGCACCCGGCCTTGTTGCTGACCTCGCTGCTGCATCACCGGAGCACCCGTTCGTCTCCCACTCGCCGTGTGATTTTCAGCTCGTCCAGACGCTCCATCAGCGCGAGGGCGTACTTGCGGCTGGTGTTGTAGCGATCGCGCACCTGGGCCACAGTCATGTTGCCGTGGGTTTTGATGTGCTCCAGGATGCCAGCCACCATTTCGTCATAGGTCTCCCGCAGCAGCAGCACATCTTCGCTCAGCCTGACTAGCGTGCCCTGGTAAACTAACCCGCTGACGATCTCGGCATCGGTTTGTGCCACTGCTTCAGCTGTAGAGGGGGGTGTGTAGGGCTGCCGGCGGAAGGCGGCGAGCAGCGCAGCCACCCTAGGCTGCTGGCTGACGGTGAAGGTGATGCGGAAGCCTGGCCGCGCCAGGCTGTCGCCGTTTTCGACCAGGATGCCTTCTGCGGCGGCTCGGGCGACCAGCTCGTTGAACAGCCTGGCCGGCCACTTATTGCGGCCCTGGACGCGGCTCTTCAACGCCTCGCGCGCCATGCCAGGCCGGAGCGGATACTGCGCGTGATAATCGGCCAACGTCTCGGCCATGCGCGCGGCCAGGCCATTCCAACCACCCAATGACATGACCAGCGCGGGGCTGCGCGCCAGCGGCGGCTGGACAGCGCCCAAGGGAATCAACTGGCCCGAAGAGACCAAGGCAGCTAACACGTCCTCAGCCGTGGCCTCATCCAGGCCCGATGCTTCGACTACGTTCTTAAGCGGCGCCGGCTCTTGCCGGGCCAACGCGTGGAGCACGAGATCTTCGGGGGTGCCGCGGGCCAAGGCTTCGAGCTGGGCCAGGATGTCGGCCTGTTGACGCCGCCAACGTCGCCGCGGATGCGGGTTGACGACCTGGCCGCCGCCCAGCGTCAGGCTGGGAGAAGCCTGGCGGATGATGAAGTGATCGCTTGTAGCCAGCGTGACCGGCCCGGCCAGCACGATCTGTGCCCATGCACTCTCGCCCGACCGCATTTCGTCTGTGTCCAGCAGGCGGACGCGCGCTGGCACTTCTGCCGCGCCGCTGAAGAAGTCAACGGCCTGACCGTGACGCAACGGAACCTGCCAGCCTGCGCCTTTCACCATGCGCAGCTTGACGTCAACCAGGGTGGTAGGGTGCAGGGTGCCGGGCCTGGCCACCACCATGCCGCGGCGCAGATCGTCCGGGTGTACGCCGGTGAGGTTGATGGCCAGGCGACTGCCGGGCAATCCGACCTCGACGCTGCGCTTGTGCGTCTGCAGGCCGCGGACGCGTGCCTTGAGTTCGCCGGGCAAGATCGCGACTTCGTCGCCGGCGCGCAACTGGCCGTCGCTGAGGGTGCCGGTGACGACGGTGCCAAACCCGGCCACGGTGAAAACGCGGTCTATGGGGAGCCGCGGGGCCCCTATGTCACGACGCGGAGGCGCCTCGGCCAGCACATCGGCCAGCGTCTGCCGAAGCCGCGGCAGACCGGCGCCGGTGCGCGCCGAGACGGGGATGATCGGCGCGCACGCCAGGCAGGTGCCGCGCAGGACCTCGCGCAAATCAGCTTCCACCAACTCGACCCACCCATCCTCGGTGACTGCATCTACTTTCGTCAGCGCCACGACTCCGGCCGGTACATCGAGCAGGTCGAGGATCGCCAGGTGTTCCCGGGTCTGTGGCATCACCCCTTCGTCAGCAGCCACCACGAATAACGCCGCGTCGATGCCACCGATACCGGCCAGCATGTTCTTGATGAAATCAATGTGGCCCGGTACATCAATGACGCCCACGGCCTCTGCGGGTTGGTCAGCCCATATGCTGGGCGGGGGCAGACTAAGCCAGGCGAACCCGAGATCGATGGTCATCTCGCGTTCTTTTTCCTCGCGCAGCCGGTCAGGGTCGATCCCCGTCAGGGCATGTACCAGGGTTGACTTGCCGTGGTCAACATGGCCGGCCGTGCCGATAACGCGCATAGGTGACCTCCAGTAGCACAATGAGAAAGACGGAAACGCGAAGCCGGTCTACCCGCCACCCGTTCCCGTCTTTCTTCTGCGGTGCGATCAAGCTTCTGGTTTGGGCCGCGCGGCCACGGAGGCGCCCACAGC
Source organism: uncultured Anaerolineales bacterium (assembly GCA_964551735.1). Lineage (GTDB taxonomy): Bacteria > Chloroflexota > Anaerolineae > CG2-30-64-16 > CG2-30-64-16 > DAOUAT01. The sequence goes on along the minus strand of CAZKEF010000036.1, from coordinate 30,697 downwards.
GTCCAGAAGCTTCTGTGCGCTCTGCAATTGCACGTTGGCCAGGTTCTCAGTCGCGCGCCACAAGGCCTCGACCTCACGCTGCATCAGCGCCAGGTGCTTTTCCAGGGGCGGGAAACGTTCGCTGAACTTCTGGTTGATTTTGATCTGCTCCTGGGTGGCGTATTCCCACCGCAGGGTCTCTTTCTTCCACCGCTGTTCGTTCTCACCCTGCCAGTCGGCCAACTCCTTGCGCTGGCGTTCCTCGGCCAGGCGCTGGAGCTCGCTGATCTGCTTTTGGCCGTGAATGATCTGCGCCTGGAACTCCTCCAGCCCCTTCAGGGCGCGGCCCGCGGCCTCGTAACGCGCCTCAAAATCGCGCAGTTTCGCCGCTTGTTTCTCGATCTGGTTGCGCTGCGCGGCAAACTCTTGCTCCCATTGCGCCATCTGCCGCTGGCGTTCCGCCTCGGATAGCTTTTGCGCTTCGATGAAGGTTTGTTGATCCTGCCGGAGCTGATCCGGGATCGGTTGGATACGCAGATACTCTTTATCGAGGCGCTGGACGCGTTCCTCGACGAGTGGGAAACGATTGGCGAGGGCATCGGTGCGCTTCAACAGCTCCACAGTTTCGGCCTGGATCTGGGCGATGCGCTTGTTGTCTTGGGCGCGCTGCTCCACCATGTAGGGCAGGGTGCGGGTGCGCTCGTCAAGATCCTTGCTGATGTTGTTGAGCGACTGGCGAAGCGCCAACAGCATATCACCCAGGCGCTGGTCCTCAACCTGGCGCGCGGCCAGATCTTCTTCGATCCGCGGCAGACGACCCAGATCTTTGCGGAGCTCAGCCACGTTGCGCGTAAGGACGTCACGATCGCTCAGGCGGGCGCGCTCTGCTTCGCGTTCTGCCTGCAGCCGGGCTTCGGTCTGCTTATCAAGCAGGACCACTACTTCGTTCTTGAGTTGCTGTAACGCCTGTTCCAGCTGGGTGAAGCGCGTGAGTTGCGCATGCGTGCTGGCCAGCCGGCCTTCCAGGTCCTGGATGCGCCGGGATTGCTCCTGCTTTTCGATCGCCATAGCTTGCAGCCGTTGATCGATCCGGGCGATCTCCTCACGGTCGCGACGGTGTTCTTCGTCCAGCCAGGCCACCATCTGGCTCAATTGTGTCAGGTCCATAGGCCTCCGTTTCTGGGCCGAGATTGCAGCGCCGGGACTGCCGGCGGCAGTGCATTATTCATTCAGCTCCACAATGGTGTTCGTCTTGAGGAAAATCACCCGCTCGCCGATGTTGGTCGTCCGGTCGGCGAAGCGCTCCAGGTTATGGGCCACCCACAGCAAATGGGTGGCGCGGGTGATGGTGCGTGGGTCAGTCATCATGATCACCAGCAGCTCGCGATAAACCTGGTCATTCAGTTGGTCCACTTCGGTGTCGCGTTCTGCCACAACGCGCGCGGTGTCGGTATCTACGTGTATGAAGGCATCGAGTTGCCCAAGTAGCATCTCGCGACCGATTCTGGCCATGTGCGGCACATCAATCAGCGGCTTCAGCATCGGCTGGTCGCTTAGCTGCAATGCCAGCGTAGCAATCCCCTTGGCGTGATCTGCCATCCGCTCCAGCTCAGATGCGATTGAGGCAATGCAGAAGATCATCCGCAGGTCGCGGGCCACCGGCTGTTGGCTGGCGATCAGAAAGAGACACTGTTCTTCAATCTCACGTTGTTCCTGATTGATAGCATGATCGGCAACGATGAGCTGCTGGGCCAGCTCATCGTTGCGGTCGGCTAAGGCCTGTACCGCTTGTTCTTGTGCCTTGGCCACCATCGTTCCGAGGTGCATCAGCCGCTCTTTGAGAGCATTGAGTTGCAGGTCGAAATTCTGTCGCGTCATCGCCGCGCTCCTTCATAGGCTGCGTGTCACTCGCTGTGCTATTATAACATCGTTTGAACCGCGGCCAAACCGCTTGCTGTTACATGTTGTGCGCGCGCTTTTGGGCGCTGGTTAGAGCCGTGCTAAGATAATAGCGCAGATCAGGTTCCATTCGGACCCGTGCACGAGGAGAGACTTATGAAGTTGGCGCTGTGCATCATTGATATTGATATCATCTGCGGCCAGGATGAGTTGGCGCGTGAGCATCTGTTGGAACATCTTGACCAGTTCAAAGAGCCGACCGTTAAGGTGTTGTGGCTGAATTGGCTGCGCGAACGGGCTGACCTGCGTGTGGTGTGCCTGGTGTACGACATCGAGCAGCTTGATGACTTCCTAATGGACGTGATCCGCACCGTGCCAGGCGTACGCGGTGTTGCGGCCCAGTTGAGCTTCGATGGCGTGGTCCACGGTGAGGCGTTGATGGATGTTTCGCTGCTGGACTCGGGTTGGGATCGCAGGGCCGCGGCCGCAGTACTGGTGAAGTTGCAGCCCGGTCAAGACCGTGAGGCGTACCAGGCCCTCCTTGCGCTCCCACCGCACCAGCAGGTGTCGGTGATTTGGGTTGTCAAGCTGTTTCATTCGGTTGACGCAGATCTTCTGATCCTGCTCCTTGGTGATCGCACAGCCGCGCTGACTGGCTATGTGATGAGCTGGATTCGCACCGTACCTGGGGTCATGGATACGCAGCTCAGCAGCGTGCAAGACTGGCGCATCTTGGGCACGACCGAGGATTTCATCGCGCTCGCGCAGCGTTTCCCAGAACCAACGGTCTCGTAAACCGGACACCGCGGCTTGCTGTGCACCGTGCGTCAGTCCCGGCGTCCGGTTACCTGGATGCTATGCGCCGACTTCTGCCAACCTAACTGCGCGCCCCTCCTCAGCGGCGCGCAGCATCGCCACGATCAGCCGCAGATCCTCATATCCCTCGGCGGGCGTGGAGCGCGGCGGCTGGCCTGTTCGCACCGAATGGGCGAAGTCGGCGTACATGCCCACCATGCCGCCGTGCGGCGATGGCTCTGCCCACGCCTGGACGATCTCGCCCCCGCGCCACAGCTCAACCCGCTCGCGCCCGAGCAACAGCGCGCCAGCCGTGCCAACGACCGTCAGCGGCAGCTCGGGCCCAGGTAATGCATAGGTGACCGCATACGCGCCGATGGCGCCGTTGGCAAAGCGCAGGGAAGCGCTAATGGTGTCCAGCGGCGGCAAGTCGGGGCGGAGCGCGGCCGCCTGAGCGGCCACCATGTCAACTTCGCCGAGCAACATACGCAGCGCGGCCGCCAAGTGTACGCCGCCGTCGCTGATGTAGCCGCCGGGATGTGCAGGCTGTTGACGCCAAGCCGTGTGGTAATAGGGGTTGTCTGGCCCGAGGTAAGCGTGCAGGTTCCAGTGTGCCAGCCGCGGCTGGCCGATGGCGCCGGCCGCGATCTGCTCGGCTGCGCGGTTGAAGTGGGCCATGTAGCGGTAGTTCTCCGCTATCATGAGCTGCCGGCCGTAGCGTGCGGGCCAGGCCAGCATCGGCGCGGCGTCGGCCAGGCTGGCCGCGATGGGCTTTTCCGCAATGACATGGCAACCGGCTGCCAGCGCGGCTTCGGTGATCTCTGGGTTCAGGTAGGTGGGCAGGGCCAGCGAAACCGCGGCGGGCCGCTCCCGCGCCAGCAACGCCCGGTAGTCGGTGTACACGGTCGGTCGTGCGCCCGTGGCCGCGGTGATCGTATCGGCCAGCGCTTCAGCCTTGTCCGGTGTGCGATTGGCCACGGCGACCACCTGATAGTCGGCGCCCAGTTCATGGATGGCCGGCCAGTGCTGCGACGCCACGATCAGGCCAGTGCCGATGATGGCGAGACGAATGGGTTCGGGTTCGGACATGGGAGACCTCGGTTTTCGATGTTCGATGTTGAAAGTCGAATGTTGAGTGTTCGATGTACGATTACATCACGGGGGAGGGACTTTGTCAATTGGGCAGTGCGTAGGGGTGGGTTTCTCTGCATCACCGGAAAGCTTGCCGGCTGAGCAGGCCTGGCAGCCACGGTGAGCCTGTGTTGAGGATATTAAACCCGCCCTGGCCCTTGTCAATTATCCGTCCTCTGAGGTAAAATGGCTTTCGGAGGGATACATGATCGCGATTACCTGTGACAAATGCCGGCGCCGGTTCACGCCATCGGCGGAAGAGATCCACGTCTACCTAGCGGCCAGCCAGGGCAAGAAGCACGCGCAAGTGCTCTGCCCGCACTGCGGCAAGGCGAACAAGGTGTCGCCGGAGCGGCTGCGCGAGGCGGTGCGGTTCAGCCCGCCGCCGGTGGCCGCGGTACCGCCGGACGAGGGTGCGTAGATCGCTGGATGTACAGCATGGGATGCGCCGCGACTTCATCACATGGGCCACCCCCGCCACGGCCCGGTAATTCGCATCCACGCCCCTTCCAACAGCACCAACGTGGCCAGGCGCCGCGCCATGTGCGTTCGGTCAGGCCGCGGCAACTCGTTCCTTCTCCCGATAAGTCTGCATGATAGATCCTGCCTGGGCCAGCAATGGTTTGCCACGGTAGGCCAATTGCGGTATGATAGTCGGTGATCGGAGTGAAGAACATGTTAGAAACGCGAGACTTTGTCAAGGCTCGGCTTTACCCGGATGAGCCGAGCGTCATCCAGGACGCCCTGCGTTCCCTACTCCAGGTGCGACCGGCGCTTCGCCTTGAGATGGCAATCTACCGTTATCAGACTGGCGCTATCTCTCTGGGGAAAGCTGCGAACCTGGCCGGCATCAGTTTCGAGCAAATGCGTGACATCCTAACCAACCGCGGCGTCGAATTGCACCTGGGGCCGGAGACGTCGGAGGATGCCCAGGCTGAGGTAGCGACCTTACGGAGCCATCTGGATGCCAAGCGTCGTTGATAATACCGTGCTGTCCAACTTCTGTCGGATCGGGCGATTGGATCTCCTAAACGCATTGTTCGACAAGGTTTATGTGACCTACGAAGTGCGGGAGGAAGTGCTGCGCGGCCAGGAAGAGGGCTATGGCTTTCTTTTGCAAGCAGCGAACGAGATTCGAGCGGGTGCCGATGCTTGGCTGGAATTGGTAGGATTCCAGAGCAGTACAGAAGAAGAGGCCTTTCGCCGATTTGTTGAGACACTCGGTTATGGTGAGGCTTCGTGCCTGACACTCGCTCAGTCACGAGGCTGGCTGATTCTGACCGACGATCTGCGAGCAAGGCACCTGGCGCGACGATCTGGCCTTGCACTGACGGGTACTTTGGGTATTCTGGCTTTGCTTGTAGAAAAGGGGGTTCTTGACTTGGCGAGCGGTGATGAGGTATTGCATCAAATGATCGCGGAAGGTTATCGCTCGCCGAACAGCTCTTTGCGTGAGTTTCTGGAAAGTACCTGAACTACCGAACGCACATAGCCGTAGCCGCCAAGGCCGAACAATGCCCAAGCCGTCGAAGTATCCTCACACAATCGCGAACTGGCCGACCGAAGATCGGCCACGCGAGAAGTTACTCATTAAGGGCCCCGACTCACTCTCAAATGCCGAACTGCTGTCGATTTTTCTGCGGGTAGGTGTCCAGGGTAAAACCGCCGTTGACTTGGCGCAAGAACTACTGGACAGGTTTGGTTCGTTACGCGGGTTATATGCTGCTCCCGAGGATGAGTTGCGCACCATTCTTGGGCTCGGTGACGCCAAAATCGCTCAGTTCAAGGCAGTGGTAGAACTGAGCAAACGATATCTCCTGGAAGGGATCGAGAAGCGTCCTTATCTGGCATGCTCCGAGGACATTTTCAAACTGCTGTATCAGGAGTTGCGAGACCTAGACCACGAGGTTTTCAAGGTCATTTTGCTGAACGGCCAGAACGAGGTCCTGACCATTGCAGACGCTTTTCGTGGTACATTAACCGCCAGCGCCATTTATCCACGGGAAGTGATCAAGCTTGCACTTCGTCACTCGGCGGCCGCTCTGGTTTTCGCTCATAACCATCCTTCCGGCAAAGCAATCCCCAGCCAGGAAGACAAACGCATCACCCGCGATCTGGTCTTCGCCGCGCGCGTCATGGGCATGAAGGTCCACGATCATGTCATCATCGGGGATAATCAGAAGTACAGCTTCGCTGACGCAGGGCTAGTGGATCAATATAATGCGGAATTCGACGGGAGACACGGCGCATGAGTGCACAGAGACAGTTCGAGGTCCTCGAAGATGCGGAGACCCGACCGGGCCAGGTTCAGGACTTCATTTCCGGTCAGTGGATTCGGGCTACGCCGGAAGAGGTTGACGCCGTACAAATCCTTTCGCGGCGCCTTGTAGAGGACTACGGTTATGACCCTGCGCAGATCCAAACCCGACCGCAGTTTCGCGTGCGCAAACGCCCTTCAGACGAAGACAGGTCCTATCCTGTAGATATCGCGCTGTTCAAATCGGAGCGTAAGACCGAGGACAACCTGTTCCTGATCGCTGAATGCAAGAAGAAGAACCGGCGGGATGGCCTGGCGCAACTCAAGATATACATGGATATGTCACCGGCCGAGGTCGGCGTATGGTTCAACGGCGAAGATCACGCTTACTTGCGCAAAGTACATCATCCCGATGGCCGTGTAACCCATCCAGATCTCCCAAACATCCCCCGCAAAGGGCAACGTATTGAGGACATCGGGCTTTTTCATCGCCGAGACTTGAAGGTGTCGTCCGATCTCAAGTCCGTCTTCAGAGATGTGCGGAACCATCTTGCCGGTAATGTTACTGGCATCACCCGCGACGAGGCGCTTGCGCAACAGATCATCAACATCCTCTTTTGCAAGATCTACGACGAAGTCAGCAAAGGCCCGGATGAGATCGTTAGTTTCCGCAGCGGCACAGGCGAGCCGGTTGATGAGGTAAAGGCGCGTATCTTGGGGATGTTCGATCAGGTGAAACAAGAATACGATGACGTTTTCGACGCCAGCGACCAAATCACGCTCGATGCCGAAAACCTGGCTTACGTTGTCGGTGAGCTACAAATCTATTGCATCACCGAGGCGGCACGTGACGCTGTGGGAGATGCTTTTGAGGTCTTCATCGGCCCAGCGTTACGGGGCGGTGAAGGCCAATTCTTCACGCCGCGCAATGTCGTCAAGATGATGGTAGATATCCTCGATCCGCAACCCGGTGAGATGATTATTGACCCGGCGTCGGGCAGCGGCGGATTTCTTATTGTGGCGCTGGAGCACGTGTGGCAACGGCTAGAGCAGGAAGCAGCGGCGAAAAAGTGGACCGCGGTGCAACTTGATCGCAAGCGGCGCGAGACAGCATCCAGGTGTTTTCGCGGCATAGACAAAGACAGCTTCCTGGCGAAAGTCACCAAAGCGTACATGGCGATCATCGGCGATGGACGGGGCGGGGTCTTCTGTGAGAACAGCTTGCTTCCACCAGAGGACTGGAGCCATCGTGCGCAAGAAGTAATCAAACTAAACCACTTCGACCTTGTGCTGACCAATCCTCCGTTCGGGTCAAAAATACCTATTAAGGGCCAACACGTGCTTGCTCAGTATGAGTTGGGCCTCAGGTGGCGCAGGGACACACAGAGCAAGGTCCCGGCAAAAACCACAACTCTCCATGAAGATCAGTCTCCACAACTGCTATTCCTGGAACGCTGCCTGCAACTGTTGAAACCAGGTGGTCGCATGGGCATCGTGTTGCCCGAAAGCATCTTCGGCAATCCTTCCTATGAGCACGTGATCACATTTCTTCGTTCGCAGGCTAAAATCCTCGGCTTGGTAGCTATGCCTGAAGAACTGTTCAAAACATCGGGTAAGGGCGGCACGCACACTAAGACCTGTGTTTTGTTTCTGGAGAAAGCTCAACCAATAGATGACTACGACATCTTCATGAGTGTAGTCCGCTGGTGTGGACATGATTCTCGTGGCAATCCAACGCTTCGCAAGAACGCTGATGGGACCGAGACACTCCTTGACGATGTGCCTTTTGTGGCCCTTCGCTTTCATGCTCCGAAAAATGCAGAGGCCGAGACCGAGGAGTTCACTAAGTTAGGATTTCGTCTACGTTCATCTAGAATAAGAAATAATGTTCTTGTTCCGAAATACTATGACCCCGACATTGAGAACGATATTCATGCTCTTGCCTCATCTCATGATTTGATAGCAGTGGGTGAGTTGGCAAGCAGGGGCATTTTGACAATTACCACTGGCGATGAAATCGGCAAGATGGCCTATGGAACGGGAAGCATCCCCTTCATTCGGACTTCTGACATCTCAAACTGGGAACTCAAGGCTGACCCAAAGCACGGTGTCAGTCTCGACATTTACCGGAGTTATCGGCGAAAGCAAGATGTGACCGCGCATGATATCCTCATGGTCCGTGATGGAACTTACCTGATTGGCACAACAGCAATCATAACTGAACAGGACACTCGTATTCTTTTCCAGAGTCATTTGTACAAAATCCGCTCACTTGACTTCCAGGCCATGGATCCCTTCCTGCTATTGGCGGTCCTCAATGCCCCAATTGTGAAGCGTCAAATCCGCGCGAAGCAATTCACCCAAGACATCATAGATACTCTTGGCAAACGAATCGAAGAAGTTGTCTTGCCTATCCCCAAGGACAAAACATGGCGCGATCGGATCGCCAGGGAAACGCGAGAAACGGTGTTGGCGCGTGCCGCGCTGCGCAACAAAGCCCGGCAAATCGCTCTTGAGGTGGAAGGGCTTGCGGAACCGAGAGAGGAAGATAAGGAGTTATTGGAGACCCTTTGACAGATGAGCCTTTGCGCTGATCATTTGCATCATCCACCCACAAGGAGGTTGTGAAATGTTAGAAGGAGTTGTTCTTGGGGCGGTGATTGAGGCGCTGACTGCGAAAGCATTCGATATCGGCTGGGATACGCTGCGTAGGCAAGTCAATGTCGGTTCACTTGTTTTCAGGCAAGGCAACAGGTTCGAGACTTTCAAAGGAAGACTGGTCCGCGTTCTGGGAATAGGGAGCCAGCAGTCCAGCCTTACCGTAGAACGCGATTCACAAAGACAACGATTATTTATGGTCTATCACAACCAGGAGGGCAAGTTGGCCTTGGGCGACGCGATCAGAATCGCCTACGCCCAACAAATGTGGTTTGTGCCTGGATTACAGGGCACCATTGATCCCGCCACCCTCCGCGCCACTAAAGGGCCAATATACAACGTAGATGAAGCTCTGGGAGTAACCGGATACCTTGAAGCAGCGAAAGCCTACCGTATCAGAACGAACCTCAAAAAACACGAGCCTTTTCCTGGATCTGTGGTTCGCGTATCAGGATGGAACGGAAGCACAGATTTCATACTGAGTGAAGCCAACTATCATGACCAATATACCACGATGCAAAAAGAGATCACTGACATCCCGTTGGATGAGATAGTAAAAGGCTCTACAATTATCCTACCACCGCATCTCTTTCGCATCACGCCACGACAACTTGGTATGGATAATGGCCGGCTATTGCCTTTTGATCGTTCGCCCCTGGTGAACTCTATAGGTCATGCCGCCACAGTTGTCACTTGTGATGGCTATCTGGTATTGCCTAAACGTAACCGACGGGTCCATTTTCAGGCAGGCTATGAAGGTTGCTCGATTTCGGGTGCATTGGAGTTCTCCGATGGTTTGCTGACAGGTATGGTTGATGAAATCATGCGTCAGAGCGAAAAGAGAGAAGGGGCGGAGGAGATTCTGCTTGATCCCAAACATGTCGTTGCGATACAACCGTTAGCATTTGCGCGCGAACTTGAACGTGCAGGCAAACCACAATTTTTCTCTCATATTTGGACGAATCAAAGTCTCCGTCATTTCAATGAAAGGTGGAAGACATCCAAGTATCCTCAAAATGAGTATGACTCCATACGTTGGATCGAGCTTTTTGAACCTGGCAGCTTACGCAATCCAACCCGGCTCATCACCCAAATGACCGAAAGGATCTTGGCCCTACTGAGTGCTGACAGTCGCATTATGTTTCGTGACGAAGTCGAGGTCGTGTTGTCTGAGGAGATGCGCGCCAATCTTTATTCCCTCCTGGTGCATTTGCAGGTGAACGGGGAGAAAGCCCTTCCTGAGGCGTGGCGGGAATGTCATGGCTAACCCTCGGTTGCGTGAAACCCATGTTGGTCCACCTGCACATCGATGGGTTCGCCACGGTTGGATCAACATAACAATCGTCTGATGGAAAACCAAACGCGCAATGCGCAGTACGCAATCCGCAGTACGCTTCGCACCGCCCTCATCCACGACTGGCTCAACCAGATCGGTGGTGCGGAGAACGTGCTGGAAGAGCTGGTGCGCATGTTTCCGGCCGCGCCGGTGTTCACTAGCATGTACGCGGCGGAGAAGATGCCGCCCCAGTACCGCGCGTGGGACATCCGCACGACTTTCATGCAACGACTGCCCGGTGTTACGACCCATCACCAGGCCTACATGCCGATCTACCCCCTGGCGTTCAGCCGGGTGGATCTGCGCGGCTATGACCTGATCCTGAGCAACAAGAGCGGTTTCTGCCACGGCGTGCCAGTTCCGTCCGGCGTGCAGCACATTTGCTATTGCCTTGCGCCCACACGCTTTCTGTGGCAATATGAGGCCTACCGGCAGCGCGAGGCGCTGGGCCCGGCGGTGGACCTGGCCTTGCGGCCGGCCGTGGCGCTGTTGAAACGGTGGGATTACGCGGCCGCGCAGCGCGTGCATCATTTCATCGCCATTTCCACCGAGATTCAGGCGCGCATCCAGCGCTTTTACAACCGGGAGAGCACGATCATCTTCCCACCCGTGGACATCAGCCGCTTCCGGCCCTCGGGCGGGCCGCCGGGCGACTACTTCCTGGCCGGCGGCCGGCTGATCCCGTACAAGCGGACCGACCTGGCCGTGCGGGCGTGCTCCGAGCTGGGGCTGCGGCTGCTGGTCTTCGGCGACGGCCGAGACCGGGCGGCGCTGGAGCAGCAGGCCGGGCCGAGCGTCACCTTCCTGGGCCGGGTGTCGTGGGACGAGCTGGCGAAGCTCTACGCCGGGGCGAAGGCATTCATCTTCCCTGGCCTGGAGGATTTCGGCATTGCGCCGCTGGAGGCCCAGGCTGCTGGCCGGCCGGCTATCGCGTTCCAGGGCGGCGGCGCGCTGGACACCGTGCTTCCCGGCCGCACCGGTGAGTTCTTCGCCGAGCAAACGGTCGAGTCGCTGAAAGCTATCCTGGCCCGCTTCGACCCGGCCGCCTACGACCCCGCCGCCTGCCGCGCCAACGCCGAGCAGTTTCGGACGGAGCGGTTTGAGGCGGAGTTACGGGCGTTTGTCGAGAACCATACCTGAACGCACGAACTCTGGAATCGAGGCTGTGCGAAGCCTTCTTTAGGATCAGCCGGTCTTTCTGGATAGCGAACGTAACCGGCTAAAGCCTCGACTCCAGAATGTACCGAACCTTTGGTCTACGCAGTACGCAATACGCAGTACGGAGCACTCCATGGAACTACGCACCTACTGGAAAATCATCGCCCGCCGCTGGTGGCTGCCGGTTGGGTTGGCGCTGCTGGTGGGGCTGCTGACGCTGGCGATGCAGCGGCCGTGGCAACCGCGGCCGGTCAGCTACGGCGCCACCATGCGCTTCAACGTGGGCATCCGCCCCGAACGCATTCCTGGCGTTTACACCTACGACCGTTACTACACCATGCTTACGTCCGAATACCTGGTGGACGATCTGGGCGAGATCGTGCGTAGCCAGGCGTTCGCGGCCGCGGTGAGCCGGCGGCTGGCCGACCAGGGGATCGCGGTGCCGGCCGGTGCCATTGGGGCCAGCACCCAGCCGGGCAAGCTGCATCGTATTCTTACGGTGAACGTGGGCTGGGGGGATGAGGCCCAATTGCGCGCAATCGCTGAGGCGATTGCGACCACCATGACCGAGGGCGGTGCCGCGTTCTTCGGCCAGTTCAGCGCGGAGGAGGCCGATATCCGCCTGATTGACCCGCCAGTCATCGGCCAGGCCGGCCGGCCCGCGCGGGAACAGCTCGACCTGCCACTGCGTGTGCTGTTGGCGCTGGCGGCCGGCGTCGCGCTGGCGTTCCTATGGCACTATCTCGATGCCACCGTGCGTGAAGGGTCTGAGTTGGAAGGAATGGGTCTGTCAGTATTGGGAGAGATCCCACGCTAAGGCGAGCCGCGCGTTGGGATGGTCAGGGTTATCCACAAATAATAAATACACATTTTTTGAGAGGCTTATGGTACCTACTAAATGTGGGGGAAGGGATCGCTGCCTCGCCAATGTCTAGGATACCCTGTTTAGGTTATCCACACAGACCGGTGTTTATCCACATGAAAACGATAGGTTATCCACAGAAACAGCAGTCTGCCAGCCTCGCTTCGGGGTCGGCAGACTGCTCACAAAGCCCCGCTAGAGGCCCAAACCCTGTTGTTGCTTAGGTCACGCCCGCACGCGCACCGGTTCATAGAGCCGGTTGCGTAACTCCTCAACTGCCCTCGCGAGATCGGGATCCGTCTCAAGGTCAGCCGCGATCTTTTCGCAACCGTGGATGATGGTCGTGTGATCGCGGCCGCCCAGGATCTGACCGATCTGCGGCAGCGACGCGCCGGTCTCTTCGCGCATCACGTACATCAGGATCTGCCGTTGCAGCGCAAGGCGGGCGTTCCGGCCGCGCCCCGTCAGCTCAGCGAGGCTGATGCCGAAGTAGTCGGCTCCCACAACGAGGATCGTTTCCAGGGTCAGCTTGCCCTGGCCAGGCGTCAGGTAGGCCAACGCATCTTCGGCCAATGCGATCGTGATGGGCCGTTTGAAGAGTTCTCCGTGGGCCAGCACCTTGGTCAGCGCCCCTTCCAGGTCGCGGATGTTGCGGTGCGCCCGCTGCGCGATGAAGAGCAGTACATCGTTCGATACGCTTTGGCGCAGCGAGGCGGCCTTGGCTTGCAGAATGGCGACCCGGGTTTCCAGGTTTGGTGGTTGGACATCAGCGATCATGCCCCAGCCGAAGCGCGAGCGCAGACGCTCCTCCAGCGTGGGGATCGCTTGGGGCGGCCGGTCGCTGGTAAGCACGATCTGCCGGTTGGCCGAATGCAGTGCGTTAAAAGTGTGGAAAAACTCCTCCTGGGTCTGTTCTTTGCCGGCCAGAAAATGAACGTCATCCAGCAGGAGCACATCGATGGTGCGATATTTCGCCCGGAACTGTTCGGTTGATTGGGTGCGGATGGCGTTGATCAACTCGTTGGTGAAGATCTCTGACGTCACATACAGTACCCGACGCCCTGTTGTCTGCGCCACCTGGCCGATGGCTTGCAGCAGATGCGTCTTGCCCAAGCCGCTGCCGCCATACAGGAAAAGTGGATTGTAGGCTGTGCCGGGTCGTTCAGCCACCGCCATCGCCGACGCGTGCGCCATACGGTTCGATGGGCCCACGATGAACCCGTCGAAGGTATAGCGCGGGTTCAAATTGGTGACATAAATCGTGGGTGGCTCAGCCAGCATCGGTTGTGCAGGTGTTGTTTGTGTCGCAGGTGCTAGTGTCAGCAGCGGCGCGGGCGCAGCATCCGGAGCGTCGGTCAGGCTCACAGGTTGCACCACAAACGTCACATCCACAGCGTGGCCCACGATGGCGTTCAGGGTCCGCTTGATCAGCGGACGGAGGCGTAACGAAAGCCAGTCCTTGGCATAGGCATTGGCCACGCCAACCACAAACGTGCCATCTTCATGGGCCAGGCACTCCGTGTCGCGCACCCATGTTTCATAGGTGCTGCGCGGCAATTGCAGGCGCAAATGGCTGCGGGCGATATCCCAGGTCTCTTTTGGCGATCGGGTGACAGGCGCGTCTGGCGCGTACATATCACTTACCCCAAATCGAAGTTGATAGCGAATCGCACCGGAACACCTGACTACCTGCCACGCCGATGAGCGAAAAGTGGGCGCAAAAAACCTCGCTTGCGCAAGGCAAGCGCATTTCACCCACAGGTTTTCGCACACTCCGTCGCACAACACAACAGCCGGGAGCTGCTGTTCGCAGGATAATGAGGATCCGGTGCCAGACCAGCCTCGTTGCGGGGGGAAGGGATAGGCCCCGCTCCTGTCCGGTCATTACGGGAGCTATCTTAGCAGAGAGATGCTTGGCAGGCAAACGGGTAGTTTGGGGTGAAGTTCAAGGTGACAACGTCTTATGTAGAATCATACTGTTGCGTACACCCGTTCTACGCGACTATTAGTATCTGTCGACGCGGCAACCACAGTAGAACGTCTGGCGCGAGCTAACCTTAAAGTTAGCCCGCGCGAAATTCCGTTAAGGTTTCTTATGAAAAGCGGTCCAAGGCAGGCTCAGGGCTGCGGCTGCACCGATATCGCTCCGACGCGCGACCGCAGGGTCAGTGTGGTCGTCGGCGCATCGCCGACCTCCCCGCGCACCTCTCTGCCCACAAAGTCCCGCTCGCTTCTACCCACCAGTGGGAAGCCCAGGTCTACACTGCCCAAGTCGCTGCGCGCAGCGATCACGAACGCGCTGTTCCTGGGGATACGCAGGGCAATGCGCCCCACATCGCTGGCCAGATCATACGCTACACCCGAGGCCAACGGACCCTCCAGTTCGACATTGCCCACGCGCGACCAGACCTCAACCCGGCTTACGGGCGCGAGATCCGTCAGCGACACCTCACCCACGCCGGCAGTGATAGTCACATCCCCGCGCAGCCCGCTGACCGTAAGGCGCCCGACCTCGGTCTCTACCAGCAAAGCCGTTTGGGCCGGCACAGTGATCAGCACCTCGATCTGGGGGGTGCGGGAGACGCCAGATGGCCGATCAGGGGCGCCAGGGGGTGACGTTGCCACGAGCACCCGCTGGCCATCCTGCTCGGCGCGGATGTCAATCTGATCGAGTTGGGCCTGGGCGTCGGCCTGGGTGGGGCCCCAGGCGCGCAGGGAGGCCTGGACCGTCACCTGATCAGTCGCACCGGCCTGGATGGTCACATCGCCCAACGGCACGTCCAACGTCAGGCTGACCGGTTGCTGAGGGGTAAACGTGCGCTCAAACGCGGCAGAGGCCTGGACACGGTCCAAGTCAATCCAGGCGGGGCTCAACCTGAAACCACGGGCGATCAACAAGCCGCCCACAGTCGCCGCACAACAGCAGGCCGCCAGCACGATCGCTAGCAGCACGATCCATAAGATGCGACCTTCCTTCATGGCGTCCTCCCCCATTCTGTTGAAACCGGCCGCTATCACAGCGCGCAGCCGGTTTTCACCCTATTCTACGAAAGCGCTGAAGGAAAGTTGCGCCCCAGAACCAGCGATGCGCCTATAGATCGAAGTATAACTGCACCTCGTACGGATGCGGACGCTCCAGCAGCGCGTAATGTTCGGCGCGCTTGAAGGTGATCCAATCTCGGATCATCTCTTCATCGAATACGTCGCCGGCTAGTAAGAAGTCATGGTCGGCTTCCAAGGCTGCGCACGCCTCGCCAAGCGAAGCCGGCAACGCCTTGATGGTCGCGCGTTTCTCCGGTGACCACGAGAAGATGTTTTCGTCAATGGGGCCGAACCCGTTTTCCGTGGGATCGATCGCGTGACGCACCCCGTCCAGCCCAGCCATCAACATGGCGGCCATGGCCAGGTAAGGGTTGCAGGTGGCATCGGGCGGGCGGAATTCCATGCGCACTGCCTGGGGATCGGTAGCGTACTTGGGCACGCGGATCGCCGCGCTGCGGTTGCCGGTGGAGAAGAAGCAGTTGACGGGCGCCTCGTAGCCGGGTACCAGCCGGCGGTAGGAGTTGGTGCTGGGATTTGTGAACGCCATCACCGCTGGTGCGTGGCGCAGCAAGCCGCCGATATAGTGAAGGGCCGTCTTGCTCAGCAGACTGTACCCGCCAGCATTGTAGAATTGGTTGATGCCTTTCAGGAACAGATGCTGGTGGAAATGCATGCCGCTGCCCGCCTCGCCGAAGAGCGGCTTGGGCATGAACGTCACCGTTTGTCCCGACTGCCGCGCGACCAAACGTGACACGTATTTGATGATCTGCACCGCATCCGCCGCGACCATGAAGCCCATCAGCGGCGTCTCGATTTCGCACTGGCCCGGCCCGCCTACCTCGTGATGGTGATATTTCACCGGCACGCCCATGCTCTCTAGGGTGAGCACAATGCGCGTGCGCAGGCCCGATAGCTGGTCTTTGGGTGGGATGGCATGATAGCCGCCGTGGAGCGGAACATAGTGGCCGTGGCCGCCTTCGGGACTGTGCCAGTCTGCCTCGCTGGAGTCAACCCGGTAGCTGGCAACGTTCACCCGGTTTTCGAATGCTACGTTGTCGAACACATAGAACTCAAATTCGGGGCCCCAACGGCTCTCGTCCGCGATGCCGGTGCTGCGCAGGTAGGCTTCGGCGCGCCGCGCAATAACGCGCGGGTCGCGCGCGAACGGCAGCTTGGTGTCCGCCTCGACCACTGAACAGATAAAACTGAGGGTCGGCGTCTCCCAGAAGGGGTCCACGACGCCGGTGGGTAGGTCCGGGATCAGTGCCATGTCGCCGGACTTAACGCTACGCAGCCCCACGCTGGAACCATCGAAGCCTACGCCAGACGCCATGAGGTGCGGGGTGAACTCGCTGGCCGAGATGGTGACGTGATGCCAACGGCCCCACAGGTCGCTGAATTTGAGGTCAATCATGCGGATGCCGCTGTCGCGGACATAAGCCGCCGCAGCATCGAAATGCTTGAACATACTGACTCCTTTGGCAGTAGAAACTTAACAACTAGCGATGGCCGGGTATTTTCCTGGATTCGAGACGCACTAGCCCTGGTTTTGGATGCTGCTCAACCCACGATCTGACCTGCCCGCACGAGAGCCAATGCTCGTTCGATCATAGCCTGGGTAGTCGGTGCAAGCGCGTAGCTTGCCAGCGCATCAGGTGTGACCCAACACAGTTCGTCGGCGTCATCCCCTGGCCGCGCCTCGCCCGACCGGTAGTGGGCCAGAAAATCAATCACCACGTAATGATACCGGATACGGCCATCATCATCGCGCTGGATTGGTTCGAATAACCCCAACACCGGGCCGACCGTGATCTCGATGCCGCACTCCTCTCGCACTTCGCGCTGCACCGCGGCCTCGGCCATTTCGCCCACATCAATGAGGCCGCCGGGCAACGCCCACGCCCCTCGTCCAGGCGGCTGGCCGCGGCGTTCCAGGAGCACGCGCGCACCGTCCCACACGACAGCGCCCACCCCTACCAGGGGCCGCGCAGGATACATCCGCGTAGAACGATCATCTGCCATCACCAGATCTCCCTGGGAAGTAAAAACAAGCCCCTGCATCTGGCAGGGGCTTTCATGACAACCGATATAGCTGGATTACATGTTCTTGGCGTCGTAGCCTGGCCCGACCTTGAAGAAGTCAGCATTCTTCTCGATGGCCCCGACATACTGCGGGAACTCAACTTTCAGATCCTCTTCAGGACGAATGGCATCAACGGGGCATTCGGGCACGCAGGCGCCGCAGTCGATGCAAGTATCAGGGTCAATGTAGAACCAGGGCCATTCGGCCTCTGGCTGCCCGGCGACGATGCATTCTACAGGGCAAACCTCTGCACAAGCGCCATCGCGGATGCACAGGTCGAAGATCACATGAGTCATTTTGTCCTCCTGAACGTAGATGGGTGATGTAAGTTCGGTGATGGCTGTTTGGTATGCTTGATTACCGAGTTGGCCCTATTCTAAACGCAGACCACTGCGTTTGTCAAACCGCCAAATTACCCTTTGGCTGCATTATCACAAGGCCCTTTAGCTTTCTGCCATCTGGGTCAAGCGCGCCGTGTCGCGAAGGCTGATCCGCTTTCGTCCGATCTCGATGAGTCCTTGAGCCTTCATGTCGTTGAGCACCTGGGTGGCGGTCTCGCGATAAGTGCCGATGGTTTCCGCCAGGTCCTGGTGTGTGAAACCTACGATATCGTTGGTGTTGCGCTCCGCGGCAAGCCGCAGCAGCAGTGAAGCCAGGCGGGCCGGGATGCTCTTGAACGCCATGTCCTCGAGGCGGGCTTCCGCGTCGCTCAGCCGCCGGCCCGTGATCTCTAACATGCGCAACCCGACCGCCGGCTTGTTCAGGATGAGCCGCTCCAGGTCGGCGCGACTCATCACCAGGATGGTGCAATCATCTACTGCTTCAGCAAAAGCGTTGTGCATCTGCTGGCCCAGCAGCGCCATCTCGCCGAATAACGTCCCCGGCCCTAAGGTGGCGATCACCAGCTTTTTGCCCTCCGGCGAAATGCGATAGAGCTGCACCCGTCCCTCTTTGATCAAGAAAAGCACCTCACCCACATCCTCCGGCTGGTAGAAAACGCGGCCGCGGGATACGCTCGTGATGGTTGTCATACGGTCGAGATCAACTCTGTCGCGCTCAGAGAGATCGCGAAACAGGTCAACATCGGAAAGATAACCCATTTTCTCGTCCATGCTTGCTGGCTCCTGATAGCTTGCCCGAAAGAATCACGCCTTGATTATATGGCTTTCTGGGGCAGATGCCAAAGTGGCAACTACTCAGATCGGGCAGCCTCAGGTATAATGTCAGCCATGACGCATCATGTTTCACCCTTCTTGCGGCGCCTGGACGCGCTGCTGTTAACCGTCTTGGTGCTGGCGCGGATCCGCATTGATGTGCTGGCGGAGGCAGCGGTCCTTCCTATGCGCCAGTCCGATGTGGCACGCCATCCCTGGCTCGGCCAGCTCCTGCCGCCGCAGGCCGCCGCGCTACTGGCGCAGCAGCAGCTTGTGGATCCTATCGGGCTGTTGTTGATCGTTGCTGCCATCGGTTGCTTGCTGGCATATCTGCTGGTGGCTGAATTGGTGCGGCCTGCTCGCGCGCGTTATTGGGTTAAGCTGTGCTTGATCTGGGCCATCGTATTGTTGACAGTGTTTGCGCCGAGCTTGAAATTGGTGCTGCTGCGCCAGGATAACAGCCCGGCCAGCTACAGCCACGATGGCGGCGTGATCCAGACCGAAGCAACTATCGAGTTCCTGATGACCGGACGCAATCCGTATGTCGAGGATTATTTGGATACCCCAATGGCTGAATGGGGCATCAGTGAGTTCCGCACGGCCCTCTATCACTACCCCTACCTGCCCTGGACCTTCCTTTTTTCGGCGCCTTTCAAGCTGGCAGCCGATGGCTTGCTGGGCTGGTACGACCAGCGTTTGGTTTACCTGCTGTTGTTCGCGCTGACCCTGTTGCTGGCGCCAAGCTTGGCGCGGGCGCGCGACCATAAACTGCTGCTGGTGATGCTGCTGGGGCTGAACCCGATCATGGGGTCCGATATCATCTACGGTCAAAACGACAGTTTCGTGCTGGCGTGGATCGTGTTGAGCGTGTGGCTTTGGCACCGGGGGGAGACAATGGGCGCGCGCTCAGCCTGGGGGCTAGCATCGGCAGCGGCATTCGGCCTGGCATGCGCCAGCAAGCCCACAGCCTGGTTTCTGGCGCCGTTCTACCTGTTGGTGGTGGCGGGCGCCGACCCGGTCGACTTGTGGCGGCAGCCGCTGGTCTGGTTGCGCCGGGCCTGGCGCGTCTCTCTTCCGGCGTTGGTCGTTTTTCTGGCGATCGTGGGGCCTTACGCCCTGTGGAACCCGGCCGCATTCTATGATGATGTGTGGCGCTGGTCGGCCGGAACCTCCGACACGGCATATCAGATCTGGGGGTGGGGAGCATCGAACTTGCTGCTGGCGTTCGGCTGGGTGCCGAGCCGCTTCACTTACTGGCCGTTCTGGCTGCCTGAGCTGGTGCTGGGGTTGCCGCTGATGGCGATCCTGATAAAAGGCCAGACGAGCGATAACTCATTGGCTCGCGCATGTTGGAGTTATGCAGTGTTTTTGTTTGTCTTCTTTTTTGTTTCCCGGTTCTTGAACGAGAATTATCTGGGCTATATCCTGGCGTTCCTCACGTTGGGGGGCCTGGTCGATCCTAACCGGTCGGCCGCTGACCCTAGGCCAGCGGCTGCTTAGCGCCACTATTTGGTTTTGTTATAGCTTTCCATCGTCTGTCGTACATCGCTGCATTTGGCAGACCGCAGCGCGTGCCAGTACATTTTTAGTAGATTATCCGTGCGTAAAGCCCAGTCAGTAGCCAAATCATCCCGCGACAACACCAGCGCCTGGGAAAGGGCATGTAACACACTGGCCATGCTGGTCCATGAGGGCAGGATACCTGCTGTATCCACTGGCGCATGCAGGATCAGTTCTGCTGCGGCTGCGGCAGGGTTGACCAGGCTCGACACGATGGCAAGGGTCTGCGCGCCCAGTTCACGGGCCCCTTTCAGGATCGTGGCAACAATCAACGACATCCCCGTAGTGCTCAGGCCCACAAACAGATCGCCTGGTTTCAGATTCGCAGTGATGGCGGCCTGTCCGGTGAACTCATTGGACATTACGCTGGCGGGATAGCCCAGCGTGAGCAGTCGCATCGCAAATGCTTCAGCCAAATAGGTGACATTACCTTCACCGAGAACGAACACCCGGCTTGCGTTGTTGAAGTGCTGTACCACCTGCGCGATTGTGGCGTCATCCAGATGCTGCAACATGTAGTCCAGGTTGTTGCGGTCCTGGAGCAGGTTACGGCGAAAAACCTGCTCCGGTGTGTTGTCACCCTCGGCCGGTTCATAGATGGCTTGCAGGTCACGCCTGACTTCTTCTTGTATGTCAGAGAGGAGTTCTGGAAATCCTGGATAACTCAAGCGTTGGGCGAAGCGCACGATCAGCGCCGTATCAACCTTGACGGCGCGCGCGATCTCTGCTGCAGTCATGAATGCCGCGTCCTGATAATGGTTGAGCAGATAATCTGCGATGCGCCGATAGCCCGGCGAGAATTGTTCATACAGGTTGCGGATTCGGTTCCTATACATGCGGCTGCTCCCCGAGACAGCAAAGGGCTGTAGTCAGCAGGAGAAATCGGATCGCTGCTACAGCCCTCATCGAAACTTATGGATGCCCTGAGCTGGCCTGGCTTTAAGCATGGGCTGATGACGGCGCACCTTAGGCCAATTCATTCAGCGCATGGGCAACCTCGGCGGCGCGCTTGGCTACAGCCTCAGGCTGCAGCGTCATTAATGCCTGGGCCAAAGCCGTGCAGATAGCGTACAAGGCGGTCAGGCTTGGCATCCCTTCCGATTCACCAGGGGCGTAAAGCAGATGCTCGGCGGCACGGGCCGCCTGGCTACTCAAGCTCGGCGTGCAGGCCAGCGTGATCGCGCCCTCACTGCGCGCATACCGCAGCACCCGGGCGACGCCAGCCGCGCCCTCAACCGGCGAAAAACCGACGACGACTTGCTTGCGCACAACACGGCCCAGCGCCCGCGCCCGATCATAGACATCACCACTGGCGTAAGTCACCGGCAGGCCAGCCTCATTCAGCATGGAGGCGAATGACTCAGCGATAGGCTCAGCATAGGATTCGCCGACGACTACGATGCGCGGCGCCGCACGCAGCAGATCCAGGATATCTTCCAGAGTAGCGGGCGTGTTATGCGCCATCGCTTTTTCAAGGTGCGCCCGATCCTTGGTCACGAGCGCCTGCACCTTAGAAGGCAGGCCACCATCCTCGTCAGGTTCTGCATAGGTCTGACTCAGTTCAAGCTTGACCTGCTCCTGGATGTCCTCGATTAGC
The DNA here is from genome assembly GCA_964551735.1 of uncultured Anaerolineales bacterium. GTDB lineage: Bacteria > Chloroflexota > Anaerolineae > CG2-30-64-16 > CG2-30-64-16 > DAOUAT01. The sequence goes on along the minus strand of CAZKEF010000036.1, from coordinate 9,186 downwards.
TCCGGGAATCCAGGGTAGCCCAAGCGTTGGGCAAAACGTACCACCGTCGTGGTATCCACATCTACGGCATCCGCTAGCGCAGCCGCGGTCATGAAGGCCGCTGTCCTGTAGTCATTCAGGATGAAGTCGGCCACCCGGCGATAACTGCGAGACAAATGATCGTAGTGCTTGCGGATCTGTTCCCTGAACATTTCTCACCTCCCGTGAATGAATGGTGCCAGGCCGAGCCGGCCTGGCCAACGGATTGAACGCCTGTTCCCGTGGTCTAGCTTCGCCTCAGCGACTTGGGCCCAAGAGCGTGATCGCCATGCAATCTGTCATCAGATAGGGGGAGCACCAGCGATAACCTCTCGTTGCAGGCTCACGGCAATGTTACATCAATTTGATTCATTTGTCAACCCTTATTAATGCATTGATCGCGTCAAACATCTATGAGCATGGGGTTATGCGAAGCAGATGTCATATGCCGTCCTTTTTTGTTGAGAGAGCATTGCGAATCACAAACAGAGGACAGCTTTGACAGAAAACTCGCCCTACGCTATGCTTTGTTACTGAGCATTTGACAGCGATAACCTTACGCAGGTGAGAGGGTGAGACATTCGGTATTTGGTTGGCGGATCAGCGTTTTGGCATGCTTGGTGGCCTTGGCTGCGGCGGGTTGTGCGCCAACGCCGCTCACCAGCCTGCCAGCGGATGCCATCACCCTGGCCCCAAGCCTTGCACCCACGAACATTCCGCCCAGCCTGACACCGTCGGCCACGCCGGCCATGCTGCCCACGGCTGCCCCGACCGCAACGCGGTTCCCGATCCCCACAACCGCGCCGACGGCTACCGCCACTGCGACGGCAACGCCCACCCCCGGCCCGACACCGGACGGCGAGACGCGAGCCTTGCGCGTGCCTATCCTGATGTACCATTACGTCTCTGAGCCGCCGGCAGACGCGGATATCTATCGCCGCGACCTGTCCGTCGCGCCGGAGCGTTTCGCCGAGCACTTGGACTACCTGGTGACAGCGGGATACCGCGTCATCACACTGGATGATCTGCTCTACGCGCTGACGATAGGACGCGAATTACCCGGGAAGCCCGTGGTGCTGACGTTTGATGATGGTTATGTGGACAACTATATCGAGGCCTTCCCCCGCCTGCGGGACCGCGGCCTGGTGGGCCATTTTTTCATCGTGACCGACTTCGTTAACCAGGAGCGGCCCGGATACATGACCTGGCCCCAGATCGAGGAGATGGCGGCGGCCGGCCAGCGCTTCGGCTCGCATAGCCGCGACCATCCTGATCTGAGCGGCAAGGATACCGATTACCTGGTATGGCAGGCTTTGGGGAGCAAGGAGTCCATCGAGGAGCACCTGGGCTATCACCCTCGCTGGCTCGCTTACCCTTCGGGCAAGTACGACGCGCAGGTGATCGCCGTGTTCCGTTCGGCACATTACTGGGGCGGGCTGACGATCCAGCAGGGGGCTACGCACACGCAAGACGGCGTTTTCGAGCTCAAGCGGGTGCGTGTGCGTGGGACGCATACGGCCGAGGACCTGGCCGTACTGCTGGCGTTGGAATGGTGACACCCTCTTTGATCACGTTTTCTCGGCGATGGCGATGATCGATGTGCCGAATGGCAGGTTGACCCGGCGCAGCAGGGCAGTCTCAAGTTTCCCCACCCATGTCAAGATGCCGTTAACCAACGGTGATGCAGGCTCCATCTCCACCTGGTAGGCCTCTTCATCGAAATGGGGGGAGGCCAGTTCCGGTTCCGCGTGCCCGCGGCGCAGCAGGATCAGGGCCGCAGCCAGCGGAAAGATGAAAAAGTTGTTGTAGGAGATGCGCAGCACCTTGAACCCGTGGTGTGTCAGCTTCGCTCGTAGCTCCGGCACGGTGTAGCGGCGCTGATGCATGTTGATGACATCGTTGTGGCTCCACAGGAACATGAAGGCAGGCACGGTCACCAATAGATAGCCGCCCCGCTTGCCAGCAGCCAGGTCAGGCCCTTGCAGCACGCGCCTGCACTCCTGGAAGACCTTGTCCTCGGCCGGGACGTGCTCCACGGTGTCCAGCAAAGCCACCAGATCAAATGTGTCGGCGTCAAACGGCAGGTTGTCGGCCGCGCCTTGATGGGCTTCCAGCCCACGCTCGCGGGCCACCGCCAGTGGCCTGGGGTTGTTATCTATGCCCACTACCTGACCGTAGTGGCGCAGATGGTGGGTCATATTGGCTGCGCCGCAGCCTATATCCAGTACGTGCAAATGTCGGCCAGGGCCCACGTGGCGATCCAGGTAGGCCAAGATGGCGCGCGTGCGCGAGGCGAACCACCAGTGGCGGTCCTCTTCCAACACGGTCAGCATGGGGGTTGAGGGCATCTAGATGACTCCTTTTTGAGTTCTGGTCTGACCCATCATAACAGCGATTGGGCCAGCGCGATTACCTGGGTCGGCGAAATCGCTGTCATGCAGGCATGTTGCGGCAAGGCTTCGATCGGCCAGTTCAGGCGGTCGCAGGGGGCGCAGCGCCAGTTGCTGGATACTACCCGTTGTCTGGCCGGATCGCCCCACGGCCCGAACTTATCGGCGGAGACTGGCCCGTGGAGGTGCACCGTGGCCGCGCCCACAGCCACGGCCAGGTGCAGTGGGCCGCTGTCTGAGCCGAGCACCAGCGCGCAACGCTCGTACAACGCGGCAAGCTGCCCCAGGGTCGTCTGGCCTGCCGCGTTCAGCATGGGTGCGCTGGCCCCGGACGCCACTGCATCAGCCAACTTGCGCTCGGTTGGCCCGCCCGTTAACAGGATGTGTGTGCCCTGTTGTGCGCCCAGCGCGGATGCGACCTCAGCCCAGGCGGCTGGCGGCCACTGCTTCACCGCCGCGCCCGCGCCCGGGTGGATCGCCACCAGACGAACATCGTTTGCACCGTGTTGCGCCAGCCAGGCAGCAGCCCAGGCCCGATCGACCTCGGTCAGGTAGAACCGTGTCGATGGGAGCTCTGGTTGGCGGCCAGGCGCTAACGCGGCCAGCAGCGTCGCGTTTTGTAGCACTTCGTGGCGGCCGGGTTGGTAGGGCACCGCCTGCGTCAGGAACGGCTGGACCTCAGGCCAGGCGTAGCCGATGCGCCGCGGGATACCGGCCGCGGCCGCCAGCCATGCGCCCCACCAGTGATCGAACCGCAGGATGACCGCGGTATCATAATCGCCACGCAACGCTTGTGACTGTGCGGACAACAACCGGTAAGGCCCGGCTAAACTGGCCTTGGGCCTGCGCTCGAAGCCCGGGAAGGGGCAGGTGAGCACAGCGTCCGCGTGTGGGTTTCCGCGCAGCACCTCGGCCGCCCAGGGGCCGGCCAGCACGGTGATGCGCGCGCCGGGCAGCGCGCACCGCAGTGCGGCCAGACCAGGCGTCAAGAACAGCATATCCCCGAGGTGATCGGGTCGCACCAGCAGCACTGAGCTCGGCGCACCGGCCGGCGCCCGCCGTGCGTACGCGTGTCCGATCAGCCGCAGCATCGCCAGCCGGACGCGCGCACGCACAGAGCGTTGATTGGGTAGCGGCTGCCCATCAGGCATCCTGAGCTCGTCGAAGGATGCCTGGCCCGATGCTGAGGCCGCACCCCCTTCGACTGTGCCCAGGACATGCTTCGACGGGCTCAGGGTGCTCTCTCGGTTATTCGAGCCAGCAGCAGGCGCTCCACCGTTCATCGGTAAAGCGCCTCGAACTTCGGCACGATCGCGTCCCACCCGTAGTGCTGCTCGACGTAGGCACGCGCGGCCTTGCCCAAGGTGGCTGCCTGACCGCGGTTTTGCAGCAACCGGACAACAGCATCGGCGAATTCGGCCGGCTCATCAGCAAAGAGCACCTCCCGGCCATGGACAAACGGAAAGCCATCGCACCCCAGCCGGGTTGACACCATGGCCTGGCCCATGGCCATCGCTTCCAATACTTTCAGCCGGGTCCCGCCACCGATGCGCAGCGGTGTCACGTAGACGCCAGCCCCGGCAATGTAGGGCCGCACATCAGGCACGCGGCCGGTCACGGTCACTGCTGGATGCGCGGCCAACGCAGCCAGGCGCGCGTGCGGTTGCTGGCCCACCGCGTAGAAGTGGACAGCAGGGACACTGGCCTGCACCAGCGGCAACACCGTCTCGACGAACCAGAGCACGCCATCCACGTTAGGGCGGTAGTCCATTTTGCCGGTAAAGACCAATGCATGCTCTACCATATCTGGTTGGGGATGCACAACGCCCGGCCGCAGGAAGTCCAGGTCAACCCCATTGGGCACGACTGTCACTTCAAGCCCTGGCGCCAAGCGCAACAGCGCATCCCGATCCGCCTCTGACACGGCTGCTACCCGGTCGGCCAGCCGGCAGATGCGACGCTCATAGCCTACCAGCTTGCGCCACTGCACGAAGGAATAGGCCGCAGCCGGCCAGCGTCGTGGTTGGCGTACGTCGGTAAGAAAGGCACGCTGCTGCAGCACATATTCGGCGTTGTGATCATCGAAGATGACGATGGGGGAAGTGCTGCCAGTGCGCGCCGGGTCCCTGTTCTCCAGCCAGGTCAAGGCATAGGGGGCCATCTCGATGCCTTCGATCTGAATCACGTCACAATTGCCAGGCTGCCGCGCTAACAAACGCGCCACTCTCTGATGCATCGCCGCCGACGCCAGGCGCAGCGCCATATCAGGCAGGGGCGAAAGAAAGGTGTCGCGCACACGTTGGGCTGTGGTCCGTGGTGGCTGGGGCAGGGTGATGATTTCCCGGCAATAGCGCTGTAACAAACTCACCGGGCTCGGCGGCGCTTCAACTCCGGCCGGATCGGCCTCATCGGGGGCCAGGAACGAGACCAAATCAATCTCGTGACGTTTGGACAGGCCCGCAAGCAGGTTGAAGTTGCGGATGGTAGTGCCCTGCGACGTGCCGGTGAGGGCTTGGGGCGGGACGGGCAATTGCGGTGTCAGGATCAGGATACGCGCCATCGGGTTCCTTGGGCAGTCGAGCGGTTTGCGCGCTGGCTCACTGGCCGGCAGCTTTCAGGTAGACGGCCATCGTCTGTTCGGCGGCACGATGCCACGAAAAGGCAGCCGCCCGTTGCAGCCCTTTAGCGCGGAGCGACTCAAAGAGTCCATCGTCGCTCAAGATGCGCCACAGCGCGACCGTGATCTCCTCGTCGTGCTCAGGATCAATCAGGAGCGCCGCATCGCCGACAACTTCCGGCAGGCTGGATACGTTGGAAACGATCACCGGCGTACCGCACGCCATCGCTTCCAGCGGAGTCAGGCCAAACCCTTCGTAGAATGCCGGGTGCACCAGGACGCGAGCCGCATTGTACAGATGAACGAGGTCATGGGCGGCCACGCGGCCCAGGAAGTGGCAGTACGGCCGCAGATCCAGTTTGTCCACCAGGTTGTAAATATCATCGCTGAGCCAGCCGGGCGAGCCGCCCAACGCCAGGTCGGGCGTCAGCCGGTAGTCGTCACGCAAGCGGCGGTAGGCGCGCAGCAGTGCGCCGATGTTTTTCCGCGGCTCGATGGTGCTGACGAACAGGATGTAATCTTCAGGCAGATCGTAGATTTCATGGACATGGCGCCAACTGGCGATGCGATCCAACGGCCGGAATACCGGGTCGGCCGCCTCATAAATCACAGTGATCTTGTCCTCTGGCGCGCCTAGCATGCGGACCAGGTCGTTCTTGGTGCTTTGTGAGACGGCGATGATCTGGTCGGCGTGACGAACGGCCCGGTCAATCTGGCCGTAGTAGCGCGCGGCATCTTTGGTCAAGAAGTGCGGGTAGATCAGAAAAGCAAGGTCATGGATCGTGATGACGGATCGGCCCCGGGCGCGGAACGGTGGGATGAAATCGGGGCTGTGAAACACATCAACGCCGAGCGCGCGCACAACCCAGGGCAACAAAAGCTGCTCGGCCCGATGGTGGGAGGGAACGCGGGTCCGCGCGATAGCGACATTGTCGGCCTTCACGAACGCCTGCCCTGCGCGCGCATCTTGGAGCAGGGTAAACCGCTGATCGGGATACAGCTCGGCCAGCGCCTGCGTTAGGCGGAGCGTGTACTCGCCGATGCCGGCACGGGTGTGGTACACCAATCTTGCATCAATACCGATGTGCATGACTCTGCTTTGCCCGCCAAAAATAGGCCCTCCGCGCAGGCGATAATTCGCTACGGGAGGGCTTCAGTGACCCATTGTATTTACATCATATCACGTAGCAGTCCTCTCGTCAAATACATTTCGTTCACGTTGTGGTTTTCGGAACACCTGAGGTATAATGCTATTGTGAAGTCCGGCGTGTACTTATGTTTCTGCCAGCGCCGGAAAACGCTGTAGGGCGGAATCGCCGCCCCTAACCATACTTGACGGAGGAATGCACAATGCAAGTTCTGGTCAACTTTCTGACGTCCTTCGGGATCATCATCCTGGCACTATTGGCGCTGGCCAGTTCAGCAATCAAAGTGGTGCAGGAATACGAGCGCGGCGTTATCTTTCGCCTCGGTCGCCTGGTCGGCGCGAAGGGGCCCGGCCTCTTCTTCATCATCCCCTTCATTGACCGCATGGCGAAGGTTGACTTGCGGGTGGTGACGCTGGATATTCCCTCACAGGAAGCGATCACCAGGGACAACGTTACTGTCAAGGTCAACGCGGTGGCCTATTTCCGCGTGGTCAACCCGTCCGACGCCATCGTCAAAGTCGAGGACTTCCGCCGCGCCACCTGGCAGATCGCCCAGACCAGCCTGCGCTCCGTGCTGGGCCAATCGGACCTGGACGACCTGCTGGCGCATCGCGACGAGATCAACCAGAGGTTACAGCAGATCATTGACGAGCAGACCGAGCCTTGGGGCATCAAGGTCAGCATCGTCGAGGTCAAGGACGTGGAGCTGCCCGACACCATGAAGCGCGCGATGGCGAAACAGGCCGAGGCCGAGCGCGAGAAGCGTGCCAAGATCATCCATGCCGAGGGCGAATATGTGGCCTCCACCCAACTGACGCAAGCAGCTCAGGTCATTGCCCAGCAGCCAGCCGCCATCCAGCTTCGCTATCTGCAAACCTTGACCGAGATCGCCGTCGAAAAGAACTCCACCATCCTGTTCCCGGTGCCGTTGGAGTTCATGAAGGCGTTCGCCGGCATGGTCGGCGGATCGAGCCAGACGCCGCCAGCCGAAGACTGAGTTCGAATCCCCTGAGGGTTCGTTCACTGCATACGGGGGCAGCAGGCTGCCCCCGTTATGTCAGTGTCGCAGCTCGCCTCTGTGTGTCACCCCACCCACGTGACCTGCCCCGTCTCCTCCGTCTCGTATCCGCCCAGTAATGTGATCGCGTTCCGTGCCTCTGCGGTCGCCAGCCAGTCCGCCAACGCCTGCACCGGCGGTTTCTCCCATGTCTCGGCCGGGATGACCAGGTCGTAAGGTTCTGTGGTGAGGAGCACGAAACCCAGGCCGTAGGCGAGCGCTGCAGCTTCGACGGCCAGGCCTGCGTCCGCGCGGCCCTCAGCCACAGCGGAGGCGACTTCCGCGTGGGTGGACGCCTCTTGTTCGTAGCCGGAGATAGCGTGGGGCACGATGCCGCGGCGCGCCAGTCGCGCGTCGAGCCAGACGCGCGTGCCGGTGCCGCGGGCCCGGTTTACCATGCGCAGGCCGGGCCGCGTCAGGTCCGCCAGATCGACCAAGGCTGCCGGATTGCCGGGCGGCACGAGCAGCCCCAGGCGGCGCCGCGCCAGGGTCAGCAGCGCCACGCGGCGGCCCGGCAGCAGGCGGCGGACGAAGGGCGCGTTGTAGGCGCCGCTCTCCGCGTCCCACAGGTGGCTGCCCGCCAGGTCGGCCTTGCCCTCGGCCAGCGCGATCAGCCCGCCCAGGCTGCCGGTGAACGCGACTTCCAGCGCGCAGCCGGCGCAGATCTCCGGGAAGCGGGCGGCCAGCCAGGAGACCGCCGGGTCGTGGCTGCCGGCGAAGCGGAGGGTGCTGGCCGGCGCGGCGCTCGGCGTATCGGCCATGGCTCGCCAGCGGTCAAGCGCAGCCCGGAACGCGGCCTCGGCCTCGCCGGGGGTGTGGCCCGCAGCCAGCACCTCTAGCAGGAATGCCTCGGCCTGGTGCACCAGCGCGGCATGGCGCAGCGGCCCCTGGCCTGGATCGGGCGGGGGCAGTGCTGCCCCGATGCGGGTACCCTGGCCCGCTCGGCTGATGGCCAGGCCCAGTCGCGCCAGCTCCTTGTAGGCCTGCTGCACGGTTCCTGGTGTGCAGCGCCAGCGTTCAGCCATCTCGCGCACGGTGGGTAGCAAGTCGCCGGGGCGCAGCGTCCCCGCCAGCAGTTCTTGCCGGACGGCATCGGCGATTTGCAGGTAGAGAGGGGATTTATCCATGCTATGCCGCGTCCCGATCCACCGAGCAGCCAGGCTCAGTGACCTCAACCGCGCCGATCTCGGCCGCGGTGCGGTCCAGGAATTGCGTCGCGAAGCGGATGAACGCGTTCACGTCCGCGAAGGTTGACGCGATGCCCACTGATAGCCGCACCGCGCTGACATCTTTGCCGAAACGGGCGCGCATCTCCGCGCGCAACTCCTGGAACGACAGGGTCGCGGGGCCGCGGAAGAACTCACGCATGATCTCCGGCGTCAACCCGTGGGCCACTTCGCCCGCGCCGGGGTTGCAGAAGCAGCCGGTACGCAGCGAGATATGCCGCTGGCCGGCGAGCTCTTCGATCCGCCGGTCGTCGAGCTGCTGGCCGTCCCGGTCATAAAAGCTGGCGGTGACGGTCCCGCCGCGCTGAGCCAGGTTTGCGGGACCGTGGATGCGGGCCAAGGGTTGGCCGGTGCTATGCCGCAATGCGGTCAAACTGTCGATCAGCCAGCCGGCCAGGCACATGACGCGCTCGTGGACGACCTCGACGCCGACTGCAGCCAAGTGGCGCAGGCCGATCTCGACCGCGGGGATATTCAGGTAGTTGACCGTGCCGTCCTCGAAGCCGGCCTCGCCCGGGACCAGGTAATGGCCGTCCCCTTGCACCGACGAGATAGTGATCGTCCCACCCGCGTACCAGGGGCGAATCAGCTTCTTCAGCGCCGCTTTGCGAGCCAGCAGGCAGCCCATGCCGGTGGGGTAGCCGAACATCTTGTAGAACGACAGCGGCACGAAGTCGGGCAGCCAGCGGGCCAGGTCGAGCCGGTTGGTGGGCGCAAAGGCCGCGGCGTC
>CAZKEF010000035.1:0-57822 GCA_964551735.1 uncultured Anaerolineales bacterium | reverse complement strand
ATAGCGGAATGCGCCCCTTTTTTCAACTCCTACGAGTTTTCGGATAGGTTCTAAGATGGACGTGTGCTTTTCTCCTTGGCGGCGTGCGGGCAGTATAGCACGGTTGGCGGGGGAAGGCTATTCGTTTGGGTGGCAGGGCAAACGCTACCCGCTGCGCATCTGCTCCGGTGAGTCGTTGTACGACGTGGCGTGGCCGGTGGCCCGGGGCAGCCGCCGGACATTTCACGATAGCCTCTACCTGGCGTTAGCTATGAGCAACGGCTGCCCCTTGGTCACGGCCGAGTTGCGCTTCTATCACGCGGTGAAAGACATCCCGTGGGGTCAGTCTTGTCTCTGGGTTGAGGATGTGCCATGAACATGGGCGTTCTGCGCAAGCTGCGTGGCTTGATCGTTGGCCGGCCCATGCGCTACACCGAGGCAGAGAAGCAGCAGTTCCGAGAAGTGATCCTGGAGCGGACGCGCTGGTGCACGTTTCCCCTCGTTGCGGACGTGTTGACAATTCCACCCTTTGCCCCTATAATCGGGGCTGTTTAGCGCCATCGTCATTGAATGGCCGCCCCTTGGGCTACTCGTACTTCTCTTCGCCCACGGGGTAACTCTCAAGTTTTCCATGGAGAACCCAGATGTAGGTAGGCTCACCGCCAGAATACGTGTGCTCGTATTGTTCCGCTGATGTAACAAGGAGCTCGTATGGGACTCAATCTCGCATTTCTGCTCCTCGAAGAGCACCCCTACGGTAGAGAAATGCTGGCCGAACTGCTGGATGGGGACCTGGCGCCGTGTGTTGTCATCCAAGAAGTATCTGACGAAGGCGACGTGGAGCGAGAGAAGTTTCTGAAGCGCATCGAAGGCCAACCGGTTCCCCCTCGCATCAACCAGTTGTTAGTTGGAAAGAAGATACCCCTTTTCTCCGTAGCGAATCACAACGATCAAGATTCGGCAGAAATCCTCCGGTCGTTCAAGCCTGACCTGATCGTCTTGGGCGGAACCCGCATTATCAAGCCACGCATCCTTGAAATTCCTCCTGAGGGCACCCTCAATGCGCACCCCGGCCTGTTGCCCACATTGCGCGGGTCCGCCTCGGTCGGTTGGGCGTTATACAAGGATCTGCCGGTTGGCGCCACAGTCCACTACATTGACCCAGGGATCGACACCGGCGACATCGTCCTGCGTGAGGCATTGCCGGTCCGCCGCGGGGATACGTACGAGAGCATCAACGGTCGCATCGCGGCGCTCTCTGCCGCCCTCATGAAGCGCGCCGTCCTATCGGTGAGTGACGGCTCCATCACTCGGACACCCCAGGACCGGGCCGCAGGAGAGACGCTCAGGGTCATCCCTGACGACTTGCTCGAGATCGGCAGGCAGCGCCTGAGGGACGGCACTTATTCGCACTTTGCTGACTGAAGATCGCCGTCGACACCGGTGATACTACAGAAGCCTACCCGGAGGAGCGAAACATGCTATTCGACACCAGGGCCGAGACCGCACGAGAGCTTGACAGGCAAGATCCGCTTGCCTCGTTCCGGGAACGGTTTTGCTTCGCCGACCCCGAGCTGGTTTACATGGACGGGAACTCGCTCGGACGGTTGCCCAAAGAGACCACCGGGCGCCTGGCTCGGGTGACCGAGCAGGAATGGGGCGACCGACTGATCCGATCCTGGGGCGCCGGCTGGTTTGATGCGCCGATCCGCGTTGGCGAGAAGATCGCGAAACTCGTGGGCGCGGCGCCGGGCCAAGTTGTGGTCAGTGACTCAACCACCGTCAACCTTTACAAGCTGAGCATGGCGGCCCTGATGCTTCGCCCCGACCGGAAGAAGATTGTGACGGATCAGCCGAACTTCCCCACCGACTTGTATGTCCTGCAAGGGTGCAACCACGTCCTCGGCGGTTCTTACCAGATCGAAATGCTGCCCGTCGGCCCCGACGGTGTCACCGTCGAGTTGCAGGCCGTGCAGAATGCGATCGACGGTGACACAGCTCTGGTTTCCCTCTCCCACGTTCACTTCAAGAGCGGCTTTCTATACGATGCCAAGGCGATTACCCGCCATTGCCAGGAGAAAGGTGCACTCGTTCTCTGGGATCTGAGCCATGCTGCCGGCGCGGTGCCCGTCCAGCTCGACGATTGGGACGCTGACTTTGCAGCGGGTTGTTCGTACAAGTACCTGAACGGCGGGCCCGGCGCTCCGGCGTTTCTTTATATTAACAAGCGTCTCCAGGGGCAGGCCGTCTCCCCGATCTGGGGTTGGTTCGGCGACAGGGCGCCGTTTGCGTTCGACCTGCAGTATCACCCTGCGGACGACATCAGGCATTTCATTGCGGGCACCCCGCCAATCCTGTCTACCCTGGCCATCGAGCCCGGAGTGGACCTGATCCTGGAAGCCGGAATGGACCGGGTGCGGGCGAAGTCGATCAGCTTGACCACCTACTTGATCGACTTGTTCGATGCCGTACTCGTTCCGTTGGGCTTCACGCTTGGCACCCCGCGTGATGCAGCACGCCGCGGTTCGCACGTGAGCATCCGCCATGCCGACGGTTATCAGATCAACCGGGCGCTGATCGAGGAAATGAACGTCGTTCCCGACTTCCGCGAGCCTGACAACATCCGGCTGGGGCTTGCGCCGATTTACACCGCCTTCCTCGACGTTTGGGAGACCGTCGAGCGTATCCGCCGCCTCATGACGGAGGGGCGGCACCTCAAGTATTCCGCAAAGCGTCTCACGGTGACTTAGGTTAGGTGGCGGTATGGGTATTGGCTCCCCGTGCCGCCTGCTTTTTGACAGGTAGCCGCATCCATTCAAGCAAGGAAGGAAAAGATGAGAAAGCTGTTCGCCCTGACGGTGCTATGTGCTTTGCTTCTGGCAGCCTGTGCCCCAACCGCTGCCCCCGTCCCTGCTCAGCCTGCCCCGAGCGGCGAGCCGGAGTCGTGCAAAGCCGACTGGGGCTGCGCGAAGATCGCGAAAGACCAGACGATCAAGATCGGCATGGCCGGCCCGCTTTCGGGTGACTATGCGGCGTACGGCCAGGACCTCGCCGACGCGATGAAGCTGGCAATCAAGGACGCAGGTGATCTACAGGGCTGGAAGTTCGAGTTGGCCGCCGGCGATGACGGCGGCGGCTCCGAAGGCGGTGCTGCGGTGGCGAACAAGTTCGTCTCCGATCCCACCTTCGTGGCAATGGCGGGGCATGCCTTCTCAGGGTCGACGGCCGCGGCCATCCCGATCTACGAGAAAGCAGGCATCCCCATGCTCTCGCCCTCCGCGACCAACCCGGACCTGACGGCAAACGCCTCCAAGGTCTTCAACCGCAACGCCTTTACGGACAACGACCAGGCCAGCTTCGCCGCGGATTTCCTGGGCAAGAACCTGGGTGTCAAGAAGCTCGCCATCATCCACGACGGCAGCGACTACGGCCAGGGCCTCGCCAAGACGGTGCAAGATAAGTTCATCGAGGGCGGGGGACAGGTGGTTTCCTTCTCGGCCATTACGTCCGGCGAGACCGACTATACCGCGCCGCTGGCCGCGGTTGCTGCTAACCAGCCGGACGGGTTGTACTTCGGCGGCTATAACGCGGACGCGTCCGTGATCGCCAATCAGAAGAAACAGGCCGGCATGAATGAGATCCCCTTCATGGGCGGCGACGGCATGTATGGCAAAGACTTCCTGACCAAAGCCGGTGCGAACGGTGAAGGCACGTATGTCACGACGCTGGTTCCTGCCGGCTCGACTGCAAAAGACGCGTTTGACAAGGCCTTCAAGGAAGCATACGGCGTGGATGCCGGTGTCCGCTCCGGGTACACCTGGAATTCCTATGACGCAGCCGCGGCCCTGATTCAGGCCGTGAAATCGGTTGCCAAGGTCAGTGGCGACACGCTCTACATCCCCCGCGCCGAGCTCGTCCAAGCGGTGCGCGGGCTGAAGGACTACAGGGGGATCGCGAGCGTGATCTCGTGCCAGCAGAATGGCGAATGCAACGCCTCGGGTCCAGTCCTCTATGTAGTGAAGAACGGGGCCTGGGCTCCGGTCCAGGAGTAAACTGGGCGGTCAACGGTGCAGGGGCAGGCGTCGTAGAGCGCATGAGGCGCGTCGGGGCGAGGTCACCTCGCCCCGACAGGCCGAGAGGCAGATCATGCGACAGCGCCCACGGCTCCTGCACCGGGTTTCGGCATCGGCAAAGAAGAGTGCCTTTGATGACGTTGAAAGCTATAAGGTCCGCGAACGCTGCTCGCATCGTAAAGCTGACTCGTTACGCGCGCCTGGTAGGCGCGATCCTCATCACGCTATTTCTTGGTTGGCGATTTTATCAGGTCTTCTGGGTTGAGCAGCTATACACCCCCGCGATCTGGGTGCGTTTCGGGCTTTCGGGCCTCATCCTGGGCGGCATGTACGCGCTGGTTGCCATTGGCTACACGCTCGTTTATGGCATCATGTTTATGATCAATTTCGCGCACGGCGAAGTGATGATGCTGGGCGCGTTCGGGGGCTATTTCGTCTTCGAATTACTCAATAGCATCCCAGTCGCTGGCTCGGATTTATCCTTCCTCAATGCGCATCCGGCCCTCGCGGTGTTCCTGGCGTTTGCCGCCGGCTTCATCGTCTCCGGTGTGTCCGGCTATTTGCTCGAAAGGATTGCGTACCATCCTCTGCGAAGCGCACCCCGCCTGGTCCTGCTGATTACGGCCATCGGCGCGTCGATCTTCCTGCAGAACGCCGTGATGCTCCTGTTCGGAGCGCAGCGCCGCACGTACATCAATCCGGACGTCCTCGCGCGCACCAACGGCTGGACGATTACCGTTGCCGGGAGCGAGCTACTCGTCCCTTACACGGGCGTCTTTTCGCTGATCCTGTCCGGGTTCTTAATGATCGGGCTGTACCTGCTGGTGCAGCGCACCCGCCTCGGGCGGGCCATGCGCACGGTGGCTCAAGACCGTAACACGGCGCTCCTGATGGGCGTGAACGTGGACCGGGTCGTCAGCCAGACGTTCATCATCAGCGGTGTGCTGGCCGGCGCGGCCGGGGTGATGTGGGGCATCCACATGGGGTTGATCAACCACTACACCGGTTTCCTGCCAGGGATCAAAGCCTTCACCGCCGCGGTCTTGGGCGGCATCGGCAATATCCCGGGTGCAATGCTCGGTGGCGTATTCCTGGGCATGATCGAAGCTGTTGGGCCAGCCATCCTCGGGATTGATTTCCAGCTAAAGGATGTGATTGCCTTTACCGTACTGATTTTCATGCTGATGTTCCGTCCCTCCGGCATCCTCGGCGAGAAGCTGACGGAGGAGAAGCTATGACAGCGAGCGCCATTCGCCGAGCGTCCCGCACCGGCCTCGTCTTTTCTGTCGGGCTGGTATTCATGTTTCTGATCGGCTTCACCACTGCGTTGGCCGAGCTGATCGACAACCTCCTGCGCCGCCCGGGCGCCGAGGGTGAGTCCGTGCCCCTGTTGGGTTTTGCCATCCTGCTGGCCCTGCTGGGTCTCTGGTGCGGCGCCCGGGCCAGCCAGAAGGAGCCATTGGGCCGGGTGGCCCGCGCGAGCCTTATGGCTGGCCTGTCGGCCGGGATACCTTCCGCTGCCGTAGGCTGCCTGTTCGGCATCCTCCTGGCCGCAGGAGTCGACGTGCGGACGTACTTCATCTCGCTGTCACCCGATACCATCCGCCTGTTCCAGTTCTATCTGGCGCCTCTGCCCGGCAGCCTGGTCCTGCTCCTCACGTTGATGATCGCCACCCTGCTCGGCGGCGTTCTCACCAGGCTGTTGGGTAGCCGCGCCAGGGTCTGCGTCCAGCGAACGACGATGGCCCTTCAAAGTCAATCGCCGCGTGCCCGGCAAGCATGGCAGACCCCGGCGGTGCGCTACGGGGTCTGGGGGCTGCTGGCTGCCAGCCTGATCATCCTGCCGCGCAGTTGGGGGCCGTACTGGAATTACGTGCTGGGCACGGTTGGCATCTACGTACTGCTCGGCCTCGGCCTGAACATCATCACCGGCTGGGCCGGCCAACTGGTGATCGGCTATGTCGCCTTCTTTGCCATTGGCGCCTATTCGTTTGCCCTGCTGACCGCGCCCCAACCGCTGCACTTGCAGTGGAACTTCTGGATCGCGTTGCTCACCGGCGTCATAGCGGCCGCCATTGCCGGGTTGCTGATTGGGCTGCCGATTCTCAACCTGCGCGGCGATTACCTCGCCATCGTTACACTTGGCCTCGCAGAAATTGTGCGGATCCTGCTTAACAGCGACATGCTGACGGACGTGACCGGTGGTCCGAAGGGCATTCGCGACATCGGCGGGCCCACGCTATTGGGGCGACCATTCGACAGCGATGTAGACTTCATGTACCTGATCCTGATTGCAGTCCTGGTGGTGACTTTCCTGGCCCTGCGGTTGCAGAACGGTCGGACGGGCCGCGGTTGGGTTGCGATCCGCGAAGATGAAACCGTCGCCAGAGCAACCGGCATCAACGCGTACGCTTCCAAGTTGCTTGCACTCGCCATCAGCGCGGGCATCGCCGGGCTTGCGGGAGCGATCTTCGCGTCCCGCAGCCAGTTCACGGGCCCTGGCGATCACAGCCTGCTGGTCGCGATTAACGTGATCTGCCTGGTCATCGTCGGCGGCATCGGTTCGATCCCTGGGGTCTTTCTTGGTGCGCTGGTCCTTAAGGGTCTCCCCGAGGTCCTGCGCGAGGTTGACAACTACCGGATGCTGGTGTTCGGCGCGCTGCTAGTTGTGATGATGAACATCCGGCCAGAGGGGTTGTGGCCGGCGAAACGTCCGAAACTGGACCGGTCCGCCGAGGCTGATGCGGAGCCGACGCCTGCGTCGGCGGTTGAGCTGGAGGCCAGATAATCCGATGCCCGCCTGCATTGAGGTCAAGAACGTGTCCAAACTGTTCGGGGGCCTGACGGCTGTCAATGACGTCTCGCTCACTGTGCCGCAGCGGGCGATTACCAGCATCATCGGGCCGAACGGCGCGGGCAAGACAACGCTCTTCAACTGCATCTCGGGCTACTACCGGCCAGAAAAGGGGGAGATTCTCTTCTTTGGGACGCCGATCCAGGGACTGCCCACGTACCTGGTGGCACGCTTCGGGATTGCGCGCACGTATCAGAATATCCGTCTGTTCGGCAACATGAGCGCGATTGAGAACATCCTGGTCGGAAGAGATCCACGCCTGACGACGACCTGGGTAGCCGAAATCGCCGGCAGCCGGGCCACACGCCAGGCAGAACGACGAAGTATCGAGTACGCTCGAGAGTCGCTGGCGTTCATCGGGCTGAAAGGTATGGGCGATACGCTGGCCCAGAACCTTCCCTATGGGGCGCAACGCCGGCTGGAGATCGCCCGAGCGCTAGCGAACGAGCCGCGGCTGCTGCTGCTCGATGAACCGACCGCGGGGATGAACCCGCAGGAGTCCGAAGTAATGACGCAGTTCATCCGCAAGCTGCGCGACGAATTGGACATCACCATCCTGCTGATCGAGCACGACATGCAGGTCGTGATGGATATTTCTGACCACATCATGGTCCTGGACTACGGAATCAAGATCGCCGAGGGCCAACCAAGCAGCATTCAGACCAACCAGCGCGTCATCGAGGCCTATCTGGGGCCCGGGGGTATGGCGCTGATTCAGAAGTATCAGCAGCGAAAGCAGCAGCGACATGCTTGAAGTTGAAAACCTGCATGTTTACTATAGCGCAATCCACGCCCTTAAGGGGATCGGTTTTCGCGTGGAGAAAGGGGAGGTGGTCGCTCTCATTGGCGCGAACGGTGCGGGCAAATCCACCACGCTGAAAACGATCTCCGGCATCCTCCGACCGAAAGCGGGGCGGGTGACGTTCCTGGGCCGCGATATGCTAAGCATTGAACCGCAGGACATTGTCGTGCAGGGCATCGTTCAGGTGCCCGAAGGCCGCAGGATCTTCTCCCGCATGACAGTGTGGGAAAACCTCGAGATGGGCGCTTACACTCAGACGGACCGCAAGCAGATCAACTGCGATCTCGAAGAGATGTACACGCGCTTTCCGCGCCTGAAGGAACGGAGAAACCAGCTCGGCGGGACCCTTTCCGGTGGCGAACAGCAGATGTTGGCCATCGCTCGGGGGCTCATGGCGCACCCCACCCTGCTTCTCCTCGACGAGCCCTCCATGGGTCTATCGCCCAAGCTTGTGGAGCAGGTCTTTGACATCATCCAGGATATCAACGAGCGTGGGACGAGCATCCTCCTCGTGGAGCAGAACGCGCAGATGGCACTCGCGGTCGCAGACCGAGCCTACGTGCTTGAGACCGGCAAGATCATGCTGGAGGGCAGTGGCAACGAGTTGCTGACGAACGCCCACGTGATTGAGGCGTATCTGGGGAAACAACCGAACCGTGCAATTGTTGGTTGAGCGGCATCCTGCTTCTACGACCAGGACGGCGACGGCAGCGCCGAGAGCCCGCAGTACGACCGCGGGCAGCGCGACGTGGCCGTGACCCTGCACCAGGACGCCGGCGTCAGTTGACGAGGGCTCCTTGGTCGGTCATTGTTGTCTCCTGGTAGGTGCTGCCGCGTCGTTCACAGTTGCTTGATCAGCACAGATTCGCCGGAGAACCCCAGCCAGTTGCGAATAAAGGGATAGCGCCGGGTCTTGACCTCCGTGAACCCCAGGCGTTCGTACAGGGCGCGGGCGCCGGTGTTGGTGTCCACCACTTCCAGCCGCACCGTGCGGCAACCGGCATGGCGGGCTTGGTCGTACACGGCGGCCAGCAGGCGGGTGCCGATCCCCTGGCCGCGCGCGGCCGCGTCCACTGCCAGCGCCGCGATCCGTAACTCGTCGGCCGGACATGAGGGGCCGGCCACGAACAGGCTCAGCGCGGCCCAGGCGTAGCTGCCGCGCGCCAGGCCCAGGGCGGCAACGCTGGCGCGCAGGCTGATGCGTGCGAAGTTGTCGGCGTGGCTGTGCAAGCCGGCGACCCCCAGCAGCCGGCCATCGGCCAGCGCGCCCAGGACCATCGTCAGGTTCAGGCCGGCAGTCAGCACCGCTCTGGTTGCCGCCGGCCGGCCGACCAGGGGTTGCAGCTTGCGCCGGAACGCCTCGTAGTAGATCAGCCCGGCCGGCGCGCGCTGGCTCTCGATCAGCGGATAGACGATGTCAAGCATAGGGGCGGCTCCGGCTGGGCGCTTGCTGGTCGGCGCCGATGGTCAGGCTCCGCGCGCCGGCCGCCAGACACCACACGATGAAGGCCGGCGTCACCCGACTGAACGCCAGCGGCAAGAGCCGGCCTTGCGGGTCGAAGATCAGCGCGCCGACGGTGGGTTCGGGGTAGTGTTGGGTGGGTTGCATCAGGTCATAACCTCTTATGCCCTGTCCAGCAACACCGCGATCTCGTGCATTTGCTCCGGCGTTAGCGGGCCCAACTGCATGGCCCCGGCATTCTCCGCCACCTGCTGCACAGTGCGGAAGCCGGGGATCGGGATGGTCTGTGGGCTGCGCGCCCAGAGCCAGGCCAGCGCGCCTTGCGCCACAGTCCGCCCGCGGCTGGTCAGGATCTCACGGATAGCGTCGCGTTTGGCCAGCCACGCCGGGTTGGGCCGGCCGCCGGTGAAGTACTTCATCCATTCCGGGCTTTTCTCGCCGCGCACGTCGTCGGCCGACGCCTTCGTCTCCGCGGTGTAGCGGCCGGTGAGCAGGCCCATGGCCAGCGGGCCGCGGTTGATAGCCGCCAGGTTGTACCGCTCACAGATGGCGAGCACGGCGGGGTTGTCGTCGAGCACATTCAGTTGGAACTGGATGGCGGCGCACTGCGGCCCCTGCGCAAAGAACGCCGCCCGGTCGGGGAAATCGGTGCTCCAGCCGTAGGCGCGGATCTTGCCGGCCTGCACCAGCGCTTCCAGCGTCTCACGCACCGGCAAGGCGTCTGCGGCCGGGAACCCGTTGTCGTGGAACTGATATAAGTCAATGCAGTCCGTGTTCAAGCGGCGGAGGGACGCTTCACACGCTTGGCGGATGCCGGCCGGTGAGGCGTCTGCGCCGGTCACCTGGCGCGTGGTCTCGTCAAACACGGCGTTGAACTTGGTGGCGATGACGACCTGCGGCCGGCGGCCGGCCAGCGCGCGGCCCAACACCCGTTCACTGTGCCCTGCACCGTACACATTGGCGGTGTCAAAGAAATCAACGCCGTGGTCAAGGGCCGCATGGATCGCACGAATGGATTCCGCATCATCCACTTCTCCCCAGCCGAGGGGGGTTGCCCCGGCCCAGAAGGGCCCGCCGATCGCCCAACAGCCCATGCCGAGGGTGCTCACTGCGATGCCGGAACGTCCCAGGTTGCGTTTCATAAAAGGCGCGAGGGGCTCGCTGGCATAAGAATCGTTCATGGTGTGACACTCCTATGAAGCTTGCGCCAGCGCCGCGCCCCATTGCCTGGCCCGTTCGACCTCGCCGGCGCGCAGTGGTCCGTAGCGGCCCTGCACGATGAAGCGCTGCGGCTTGGCGATGGGCTGATAGCCAAGTTGTGTCAATTGGCCCAGGATCGCTTTGGCCGCGCTGCCGGGCGACCACCAGATGCGCGTCTCAAAGGCGGCCGCGCGGCCGCGGCTCCCGCTCTGCGCACCTTCGGTGTGGGGCAGCCCGGCGAGCCAGGCGCGCATGGCCGGGTGCGCGATGTCGGCTGGCGCGGGCGCGCCGGGCTGGCTGTTGGCCAGCGACTTCACCATGGCCTCTGTGGGCAGGCTGAAGCCGAGCAGCGGCGCGCCCGCCACGATCAGGTCGGCCCCGGCGAGCGCGACCGCGGTCGCTTCTGCGGTCGAGAGCGCCTGCGCGTCTGGCCCGATCCCCTCCGCGATGGCGCGGGCGATGGCCGCGGTGTTGCCCCAGTGCGATTCGTAGACGACGATGGTTTTCATGATGATTACCTTCTTCTCAGCCGCGATCAGATTTGTGTGGACATAACGGGCCTGAGGTGCAGGATGCAGAGACGGCTTTTCTGTCATGGATTAGGCTATCCCATCCCGCGTTTCTGTGCGGTGACATACCAGTTGTGCGGCATGTCTGGCTGCGTCACCGAGATCACCGGCAGTGTCCAGCGGCCGTGGTGTGCATCCGGCTCGCCCGTTTGCGAGAGGGACGCATCCCAGCCGCGCTCGGCCAGGAACGCTACCGGATCTTCCAGCACGCCGATCCACGGCGCGCCGGCCTGCGCCTGCATGTCAACCCAGGCTTTGGTGATCGGGCTGGCCAGCATGGCGCGGTTGATGATGTCGAAGCCCAGCCGGCTCTCCGGCGCTGCCCGCTGCGCAATCGTCTCCAGGATCCGCACGACCTGCTCGGTCGGCAGGTAGAAGAGAAAGCCCTCGGCCAGGTAGCAGGCAGGCTCCTGTGATTGGAAGCCTGCGGCGACCAGGTGCGCTTCCCACGGCTTGGTGAGATCGGCCGCGACCGTGCGCCGCTCGCAGGCGGGCTGTGCGCCGGCAGCCGCGAGGACAGCTTCTTTGCGGCGCGCTACCGGGGCCTGGTCTGGTTCGTAGAGGATCGCCCCCTGGGCCACGGCAACCGATAGGCGCGTGTATCCAACCCCGCAGCCAGCAGCACGACTTGGCGCAGGCCCTCGGCGACCGCGAGCGCCAAGAAATCATCGAACGGGTGCGATCCTGGTATGCCGGATTGCTGGTGCTTGCAGCCATACTTCTTTGGATTCTTCTTTAGCTGCCGAGGCCCAATATGTTCCCGACTGCGAATACGATCCAAAATACAGCCGGAACCATGCCGGCGGCCAGGCCAACCCAGGTGGGCCAGCGGCGGTCGCGGCGCAGCACGCCTCCGACGCCGATGATTACCGCGGCGGACGCGCACGCGATGGAAGCCAGGTAGCCGCCGCCCCCGGCCTCCCTCAATATCCCGCTGACGAAGGCGATGATGGCCATGACGCCAAACGCCAGCGTCAACCAACCGAGGAGCGCTGATCTGGCCGCGGGATCGACCGGGCCGGGTTCACGCGCGCGGCAGACCACGAGCACGATGCCGGCACAGGCGACTCCGCTGAGAAACGCGATGGTTGCCCACATGATTCACTCTCCTTGAGGCGGCCCCCGGCCTAGCTTTCAGCTTGTTTCAGCACGCTGACCACCGCCCCGACGCCATCCTCGGCCCGAATCCGCTGCCCCAGCGCGGCCGCGTGTGCGCGGATCGCCGGGTTAGAGGTCGCTTCGGTGAGCGCGGCGGCGAGCCGTTCCACCGATAGTTGCCGGCGCGGGATCGGTTGCGGCCCCGCGCCCAGCGCGGCCACGCGCCAGGCCCAGAAGTGCTGGTCGGCAAAGAAGGGCACAACGATCGTGGGCGTGCCCGCGGCCAGGCCGGCCCCCGTCGTGCCCGCGCCCCCGTGATGTACGACCGCGGCCATCCGCGGGAAGAGCCAATCGAAGGGGGCTGACTCGATGGCGTAAACATCGGCGGGCAGATCCCCGGGTTTCAGCCCGCCCCAACCGGTCAGCAGCAGCCCGCGCTGGCCCGCGCGCGCCAGCGCCTTGAGCACAAGCTCGGCGACCTGTTCCGGGTTGCGACCGGTCATGCTGCCGAAGCCAACGAACACCGGCGGCGGGCCGGAAGCCAGGAAGTCAACCAGGCCGGCCGGCGGTTGCCAACCTGCGGGCGCGGGCAGGAACCAATAGCCGGTGATGTGGATATGCGCGCCCCACTCCGGCGCCCGGGGCTGCACGGCCGGGCTGAAGCCGTAGAAACAGGTCAGAGGCGCCCGTTCCCAGGCGGCGAACTCGCTGTGTTGCGGCAGCGGCGGTAGCCCCAGCGATTCCTGGCGCCACGTGCTGATCACGGGGCGCATGGTCCGCCAGAAGAGCTCGCCGGTCAGCGTGTAGGTCAGCCGATTGTACACGCCGCCCAGCCACGGCACGCGCGGCAGCATAGCGCTGGGATAGCTGGCGGTCGTGTGCACATGCTGCAAGTAGGCGGGGAGCGCGGGTATCGCCAGCTTCTCCGCAATGGCGCGGGCCTGGAAGGCTGCCAAAATCGGGTAGAGGATCAGGTCGGTGGGCTGTGCGCGACACGCGGCCCAATAATCATCGGCGGCCTGCCGCAGCAGCGGCCGCGCGGCGTCCATCATGCCGCGCATGAAGCGGACCGGGTTACGGTCACTTTCCAGCCACATCTGGCCGGCCTCCCCCTCGAGCAGCCCGCGTGGGTCGCCTGCCACCGTCCGGCAGCCGAGGCCGTGCTCAACCACGAAAGGCTCCCAGCACGCGTGCGTCGCCAGCGTGACGTGGTGTCCTGCCGCGGCCAGCCCGCGGCCTAACGCCACGTAGGGCTGCACGTCCCCGCGTGAGCCGAGCGTCAGGATGATGATGTTCATCTGAACCTCGGGATAATGAACGGCACCCGGCGGCGATAGGCCAGGTACGACTCACCGAAGCGCGCGACCATTTCCCGTTCCTCTGCGATTTTGATGTAGGTCAGCAGTGCTGCCGTGCCCAGGAGCACCAACAGCGCGGCGCCCGGCGACCCGGTGACCACGCTCAGGCCCCCGTAGGCGAGGATCGTGCCCAGCGCCATCGGGTTGCGGCAGTATGAATACGGGGGACGAACAATCAGATCCTGGGTCGCCATCACGGGCACCGGCGTGCCGCGCCCCAGGGTGAACTGGACGTAGATTGACCACAAGGCGAACGGCCAACCGGCCAGGATCATGAGCCCGCCGAGGATCGCATTGGCCGGTGGGTGGAGCAGCGCCGGCCAACCCAGCACGCGGTCCAGCCGTCCGCCCAGGCGGATGAGGGCCCACGGCAGGATGACCAGGAACAGCACGCCTGCGGCTGCCAGCAGGGCCAACCGCTGATTGGGGCTGTATTCACGTTTTGTCTGCTTCAGGAATCGATCGCGCATGGGCGCCTCCTGGCACGCGGGCCGGTTCACTGCGCACCTGCGGCACGACCGCGCGGCGGCTGCGTTCCGGCGATGTGCGTGAAGTATAGCACGGTGAGCCGGAGAATGCCAGGCCCCGGCCGCGCGTTGGTGGTCATGGCTCTGGCCCGGCTGTGCAAACCGCGGCATTATTCCTGACGAGCAGAACGGATGTGCATATGGTATTTCTGCAGGAGAGGAGCAGCGCCGGCAGCGCATCGAAGCGCCGCATCATCAGGCCGCTGGCCGCCAGCGGCCTGATCTCACTGAGGGCCGAAAGCCGGGAGAGCAGGCCGATCAGGCCCAGTCCGCCGCCCAGGCAGTCAACGTTCAGCCCACCGAAGATCCAGCTCATCTGCCGGCCCGCGCTCACGAGGATCGTGACGGCGAACAGGGCCAGCGCCGGCCGGTTGCCGAGCAACCAGCGCCACGGGCGGTGGGATTGCCTGACTGCCGGTGCTTCCAATGCGCGGTCACCTGCGCGATGCTCAGCACTTCTGATTTCACTGCCCCGAACGAGAACGATCAACCAAATCAGTTCGATCTGCGTCCGATTCCGCTCTACTGCTGTGCGGTAACCAAAGCCTTCGCCAGCCGCACGGCCGAGCTGGCATCCGGGCTGTAGCCATCGGCGCCGATCTGCCGGGCAAACGCGTCGGTCACCGGCGCGCCGCCGATCATCACCTTCACCTGGTCGCGCACACCGGCCTCCTGCAGCGCCTTGACCGTGGCGCCCATGCTGGGCATGGTGGTGGTCAGCTGGTGCGGAGACGGGGTCTCGAGCCAGGACTGGCAGGATCCAGGGCCAACTACCGGTCGGGATTGGCGGCTGTGTCGCATCTCGTGTGGTCAGCCAAGCGTCCCCCCTGGGGTCGCTCAGCCCTTTGCGCCTCCCACCCAAGATTTGACAAATCCGCCAACATAGAAGCCTGGATGCGCTGTGCTATCTCGCCGATCATCACACGGGCCTGCTGCCACATTGATTCATCAGGGAGCATGGCTCGTGCCGGGACAGCGCATGCTTCCAGCTCGCGCCGCAGTATCGATAATACATCGTGCCAAAGCGACACATTAGTCCCGGCTGCCGCACATTCGGTCAGTATCGCACGCAACTCTGCCAAGAAGGCGCCAACTTCCACGCCGAGCAGTTCGCGTTGCAGGCCATCCAGTAAACGCAGGCTCTGTTGTTGAGCCGGGCCGGGTAAGTCAGGCCCGGCCCAATCCAGCACCTGCGTCAGGATAACCTGCCGCTGCATGGCCAGCCAGTCCGCAGGAGGGACCTGATGCCTGGGCGTTGTGGCTGCGCCCGTTCGGGATACCAACGGATCAACACAGCCGCACGACTGGCGGATGATGAGCCGCGCCGGCAGCACAACCTGTTGGGCCATCGTCTCGTGACGCAGGCACCCCAAAAACATCTCGGCCGCCCGGTAGCCTTGCTCATGAAAACGTAGCGTTGCGGTGGTGAGCGGTGGCGTTACAAGCTGACCCTGTGGCTCGGCGTTCACTCCACCTAGCGCCACATCATCCGGGATGCGCAGGCCGCGGGCCTGCAACACCTTCATGGCGCCGATCGCCATGTTGTCGCTAGCGGCGACGAGGGCATCAAAGCTGTTCCCCACACGCTCCAACAGAGTCGGGGTTGCAGTCGTCCCGCCACTCTCTAAGAAATCACCCAATACGATCAACTCCGGCCGCATAGGAATGCCACGCTCGACCAGCACATCGCAATAGGCACGGAAGCGATCTTCCGCTTCCGCGTGGCCTTCCGGACCGCGAATGAAAGCGATGCGCGTCCGGTTGTGCACTTCGATAAGGTGTTCGACCACGGCACGCATGCCGCCATAGTTGTCAACTGTCACGCCTGGGGTGTTTTCCACCATCATGCCAAACTATGACAACCGGAAGTTGTCGGTAGCGTTGAGCAAACGCTCGGACCTTTTGCGGGTCTGCATGATGACTCAGCGCGGCCAGCCAGATAATCAACCCATCCACATTTTGATCGCCGGCAAGATCGTAGAGAACGTTGGCTTGCGCGCCGAATTCCAGAGGATAGCCACCAAGAGGTAGGCCAGGAAAGCAGATGAGATCTGCCCCATATTCCAGTGCAGCCTGGGTCGCACCCGCCCAGAGGGCAAGATCGGCTGGATGAGTAGTATTGTTGATGAGGATCCCTATCGTTGTATGATGCGTCTGCTGTCTCATCGTGTCAGCAACCTAGCCTTCGTCCCTGTTGAAAGGGTGATCATTGCTTGCTGGATGGCAATTGGCTTGTTCTCGTGATCGCCTCCAGAAAATCGAGTACTGGAAGTAACGCATCACGCTCAGACGCGGCCAGACGCCCTCCGTAACAATTCGGTCAGTTCAGCCAGCCCACGGGGCACATCGAAGGTGCGCAGCCATCATTCCTCCTTAGCCTCCTGGTTCCTATTATACCATAGCCATTTCATCTGTCGCGGCTGATACTGGAGCACCTCCGTGAGATGCGCGGGCTGGACACTTGCACCTACGCGCGGTGCAGCCGCAAGTGCAGGTGTGGCGCTGCACACGGATGCGGTGCAGTTTCCCGTCCCCCGGGCCACGGTCGCCTGACTACCGCCGGGCTTACGTCCCGGCACCGCGGCCTGATCTTCGTGTCAGGCCGGAGGCTCAGCTTCGGCTGGGCCTTTTTTGTTGGGCCGAGATGTAACCTGCTGCTGCACGTTCCGTGCGACTGGCATTGCCATCTGTCCAAAGAACGGTGGTACAATAGTGCTGACTTCGGGGAATGGTGACGGGTCAGTCGCGCAAGGCGGCTGCCGCAGCGCCTCGCTGCAGACTGACCATGGGGGTCCGCACAGGCCGCGACATGCAGGATCATGAGTAGTTGGGCCGCGTGCGACAGTGAGGGTGATACCCGGAAAGGAAGACCCTATGTCAAACATATCTGCCGACTCAGCACCAGTATCAGGGTTACGAGAAAAACCCTTGCTCGCGCCACACCGTATTGCCCTGGTGGTCATATGGGTTGTGACGACTGCAGCAATCGTTGTGATGCTCTTCCATAATGTCCGATCGACGGGTCAGTACAAAGAAGTTCGCTATGTTCTCCAAGTTGGCTACGTCGCGGCTTTATTCTGGTATCTCGGTCGTTCGGGACCTTCCGGCAATCAGCTACCAGAGATCAGACCACAGGTATTGCCCCGCTGGAAATTCGGCGCATGGATACCTGTCCTGGTCATTGCACTTTTGTTTGCGCTGACGCTCGTCTCCGAGCTGGGTGTCTCCATCCTGATGCTGGTGATGATGGTGGCCACCGGACCGATTCTCCTGGCCTGGCGTAGAGAGATTCGCCGGCGTTCGGTTATCCAAGGCCTTACTGTCGCCCTTATTGCCTTCCTGGCAGGCTCTCAGATGTCAGACAACGGATTTGTCAGCAAGCTCTCCCTTTATCTCTTGCCGGTTTTTTCATTTCCGATGTACGTGGCCGGCGGGTTGCTGTATGAGCGGACCCGGCTCGGCGGGATACAACTTCTTCCCGGGCAGTATGGGAAGGCTGTGAAGAGTGTGCTTTGGGGCGGCTTGTTGTTCATTCCATTAGGCTTGCTCAACGCCGCCGGTGGTTCACCAGGCCCAGGCATCACCTGGGTCACGAAGTGGTGGCAGCCTCTCTGGCTTCCCTGGTTTTCGGGGATAGCCGAAGAAACCTGGTTCAGGCTGTTTCTGATGGGATTGTGCTTCTTCTTTCTGCGACCGGCATTTCGCTCACGCCCCGCTGTGGCTGTTGTTGCCACAGTACTCTTTAGCGGGATTACCTTCGGCATGGGACATGGCTTTACGCTTGAAAGATTCCTGGTAACGGGACTCCTCTACGGCGTACCCATGGCGGCCATTTTTGCCAGGCGTGACTGGGAGCATGCCGTCGGCGCCCACTATATGGTCAATATGATCCCATGGTTGATGGTTTTTTTGGAGACCTGATGCGGCCTAGCCAGCGCTTGCACCCGACGACGCTCCGCTGCGCTTCGCGGCACAGGTGAAACACAGGCCGTTGGGCCGCCGAACACAACAACCGAACGCTCATCGCATTGCTGGTTCGACCATGACACGTAACCCAGACAAGAACAAGATGCTATATGTCGCCACTCGCCAAGAGTGGCGCACCTGGCTGGAGAAGCACTACAAGTCCGAGACAGAAGTCTGGCTCATCTACTACAAGAAGCACGCCGGCAAACCGCGCATCCCCTACAATGATGCCGTGGAGGAAGCGCTCTGCTTCGGTTGGATCGACAGCACGGTCAAGACGATCGACGAGGACAGCTTCGCTCAAAGATTTTCAGTGCGGAAGCCCAAGAGTCGCTACTCCCAGGCGAACAAGGAGCGGCTGAGGGCTCTGGTCAAGCAGGGGAAGGTAGCCACAGAGGTGCTGGCCACCTTGGAGGATGTCCTGGACGAAGAGGCGTTCGAGATTCCGCCGGACATCCTCAAGGCGCTCAAGGCCAGCCAGACGGCCTGGCAGAACTTTCAAGGCTTTTCGCCAGCGTACATTCGCATCCGCATTGCCTTCATCGACGCGGCGCGCAAGAGGCCGCAGGAGTTCGAGAAGCGCTTGCGATACTTCATCCAGATGACGGAGCAGAACAAGCAGTTTGGGTTTGGTGGCATCGAGAAACACTACTGAGGGGCCGGTCAATCGGGTCAACAAAGTGGCGGCCCAACCAGCGCATGCAGCCGACCACGCTATCGAGGATTTTTGTGAAGCGGGTTTCGCTGTTGTGGCGGTTTGGTTCACGCTTGGCTTCACTGCGGCAGCCGCGTGGCGGCTGATGCGCGCCCCGTTAGGCATAGTGAGGACGTCTGGCGTCATGTCTGAATCTTGGACCCGCCGATACTTTGACGAGCTATATCTTCGCCGGTGGGCTGTTGGGCCTCCCAGCGACGCAGAGTATGGGCATGTGGACTTCTTGCTAAGCCGGCTCTCAGCGGCCCGTGGGGATTCGCTGCTCGACGTGGGGTGTGGCCAGGGACGCTACAGCCTGGCCTTCGCGAGTCGCGGGATGCGCGTCACGGGGCTCGATGCATCGCCTTCCCTCCTCCACGAGGCGCGGCGGTTGGCAGCTCAGGCTGGCATCGAGGTGAACTGGATTCTGGGAGACATGCGAGCACTTCCGTCCGCTCGCGTCTACAGATTCGCGGTCCTGTTTGACGCGTTCGGCTTCTTCGACACGGAGGATGAGAACGAGGGCATCATTCACGAGATGGCGCGAGTGACTGCACCCGAGGGACGCGTGGTGCTGGCAGTCGTCAACGGGCCACGTATTCTGAACGCCTTCGAAGCGCTTGGACGCGAAGAACGGAAAGGTCGAGTCATCGTCGTACGGCGGGAGCTTGATGCCAGTCGGCAGGTTGTGTGCGAGGAGGTCACGGTGACGGAGAAAGGGGTCCAGCATACTGCCGAGCGTCGCCAGCGACTGTACAGCAGCTCCGAGTTGGCGGGTATCGCCGTGCGCGCCGGTCTCACGGTGGATTCCGTGTACGGAGACCTGGGTGGGGGGACGTTCGATGAAGCAACATCCGGCAAGATCGTCCTGATCTGCAGACCGGATGCAGAGGCCACCTGATACCTGGAGTGATAAGGAGAGGTCTCCCTCACCCGGTAGCACACTTGGCTTTCTGCGTGATTCCGGATCGACGTCTTAGGCTGACCCAGAGGCGGGTGCAGGCCCTTAGGCGGAAACCGTATACTCCATAGTCAGGCTTTCCGATGTGGCAAGAGGGCGCGACCCAAGCGAAAACCGCCATCCGTCTGAGCGCGACGGGAAGTGTCTCAAAAGGCAACGCCCAGCGGCTTCCGGCAAGGGTCGTCGCAAAGCCGGTGGCGTTTTTCGTCGGTTGGCTGGTGGGGTGGGATGGGCCAGGTAGTGTTGGGTGGAAGACATCAGGTCGTAGTCCCTTTCAAAACAGTAGGTACCAGAACAGGGCGATCTCGCGCGTCCCGGGCATGACCCCGCGGTACAGGCAGGCGTCGAACCCGCCGAGCACGAAGCCGCAGCGCTCATACAGCCGGCACGCCGCGGCGTTGATGTGCTGCGTCTCCAGCATCATGCCGGGCAGGTCGCGGCCCCGCGCCCACGCGACCGCCTCCGCGATCAGGCGCTGGCCAATGCCCCGGCGGCGGAAGGGCGGGTCCACGGCGATGTCCCAGATGATGGCGAAGCGATTCCAGTTCTCGTGGACGAGGATCTGCCCGGCGATCCGGCCATCCACATAGGCCAGCCACGCGGCGTGGTCGGGCTTCTCGCTGTAGGTTTGCGCATCGCAGACCTCAGGGCTGTAGCGTTTGACATAAGGTGTCACCGGCTCGGCCGTGTAGCTGATGCGCCCGTCCCCGGCGGTCAGGTGCAGTTCAGCCTCCACTGTGAACGCGTTGTCGCAGCGGTTGAGGTCGGCCTGGTTGGCGGCGGTGAGGGGTTGAATGATGACGTCTGGCATGCGGTTCAATAGATCTCCTGCGCATCCTGTGGCAGCAGCCGCACATGCTGCAGGTGCGCGCTCACCCGCGCATCGTCGCCATGCGGATAATCATAGCCGAAGTGCGTGGCCACGCGCAAGGCCGCGACCCTGAAAAGCTCACACGTGGCGTACAGCGCCGCCCACGTGCGCTCGTAACTGGCATCGGCATAGGTCGTCAGCAGCAGCGCCCATTCCTCCGGCGACAGGTAGCGCTGGAGATACTTGCCGAATTTGCCGGGGCTGGCCGTGAACCCGGTCGCCACGCCAACGGCCCAGTTCAGCATCTTCATGAGCTGGGCGCGCACATAGTGCTCCTGCATGTGTTTGGCGTATGTGATCTCCCTGCGCCACAACCCCTTGGCCACGTAGGGGCAGACCCACCAAAACTCGTTGCAGCAATCAGCGAACGCCTTGGCGGTTGGCGGCTGGGGCAGGTAGTCGCGGTCGCTGGCCGGCGGCAGCGGCGGGACGATCCCGTCCTTGTCCAGGAGCACGATGCTCTGGCTGTCCCCGACCAGTTCGGGAAGCATGGCCGGCGGATCAATGCCCAGGTCAATGCGGTTGCCGTCGGCGAACTGCATCAGATAGGTGAAGCCGCCCTCGTTATCGGATGGCGGATCGTCCATCTCATCGGGCATCTGCAGGATCATCAGCTCGCCGAAGCGCCGGATCCAATCCAGGTTGTGCCGGAAGGGCGTGACATCGGTCACGATGTAGACGATGTCGAAATCCTGAAAGCGGTCGAGCGGCGCGTTGGGGTTGGCGCGCGAGCCGTTCAGGATCACGGCCCGAATGCGCTCGTCGTTCCGGGCGGTGCCCAGGATCAGGTCGAGTATCTCTTGTTCGCTGCGCATGTCAGTTTTCGCCCTTTTCCGCCGCCCCAACGGCCCAGTTTTGCAGCTCGAGCACATTGCCCTCCGGGTCGGTGACGTAACACCAGGTGACGCGACCGCCGCCCGCGACGGTCACGGTGACGATCTCGCCCACAGGCCGGCCGCCCGCTGCCAGCACCGCGGCCGCGGCGGCCACGACATCGGCCACGCTGAACGCCAGGTGGCCGAAGCCAGGCCGATTGACCGCGGCCGGCGGCCGATCGGCAAGCTGGTCGTAGGTGAAGATCTCCAACGTTGGGCCGGTCTCGCCCCAACCCGGCAGGCGGAGGTGAACCCCGCGCAGGCGCGCCCCGGGCAGGCCCGTGCCCGCCGCCATGGCCGGCCCGGCCAGGTCGCGCTCCGGCGGCACGCGCACACAGCCGAACACCGTCTCATAGAAACGGGCCAGCGCCTGCCAGTCGGCCGCGATCAGATTTGTGTGGACGTAACGGGCCTGAGGTGCAGGATGCAGAGATGGCTTTTCTGTCATGGATGATGCTATCCCATCCCGCGTTTCTGTGCAGTGACATACCAGTTGTGCGGCATGTCTGGCTGCGTCACCGGGATCACCGGCAGCGCCCAGCGGCCGTGGTGCGCCTCCGGCGCGCCCGCCTGCGAGAGGGACGCGTCCCAGCCGCGGTCGGCCAGGAACGCTACCGGATCATCCAGCACGCCGATCCACGGCGCGCCGGCCTGCGCCTGCATGTCAACCCAGGCTTTGGTGATCGGGCTGGCCAGCATAGCGCGGTTGATGATATCGAAGCCCAGCCAGCTCCCCGGCGCTGCCCGCTGCGCAATCGCATCCAGGATCCGCACAACCTGTTCGGTCGGCAGGTAGAAGAGAAAGCCCTCAGCCAGGTAGCAGGCGGGCTCCTGGGGTTGGAAGCCTGCGGCGACCAGGTGCGCTTCCCACGGCTGCGTGAGATCGGCTGCGACCGGGCGTCGCGCGCAGGTGGGCTGTGCACCGGCAGCCGCGAGGACAGCTTCCTTGTGGCGCACCACCGGGGGCTGGTCCAGCTCGTAGAGGATCGTCCCCTGGGGCCACGGCAACCGATAGGCGCGTGTATCCAACCCTGCAGCCAGCAGCACGACCTGGCGCAGGCCCGCGGCGGCCGCGCGCGCCAAGAAATCATCGAAATAGCGCGTACGCAGCACGATCGGTGTCGTGCTGCCCGGCGGCCGTGCGGCCAGCCACGCCTGGCCCGCTGCGCCTGCCAACGTCGCAGCCCACGGGTCGCGCACCAATGCGTCCGCGCGCTGTGTTTCGGCCGCGCGCACGGCGGCCATCCACCGGGCGGTCGCGCCCAAGAGATCGGCGTCCGCTGTCAGTGCTTTCTGGCCAGTGTGCATCATGTCTTTCCGTCCGCCAGTGACTTCTGGTACGCTTTCCAGCCGGGGCACCAGGTGGTGTGCCAGCGCCACAGTCGCGCCAGCAGCGATTTCGGCTGCGCTTCCGCCTTCTTGCGGATGGGACAGTTCGCACAGGACTGTTGGGCCATGGAAATCTCCTCTGCTCATATCTGGCAGCGCGGACAGAAGTAGCACGCGCCGCCCAGGTACTGGATCTTTTCGATGATCGTGCCGCAGGTCGGGCACGGCTGGCCGGCGGCGCGGTTATCCATCAGGCGCCGGTAGCCGCCGGGCCGGTTGTAGAGGTCGAATTCGTCATAGCGGCCGCCCTGGGCGATGGCAGCGGCCACAGTGACGCCGATAGCGTCATAGAGCGCGCGGCGTTGCTCGGCGCTGAGCTGGCCGATGGGATGTTTGGGGTGCAGCCCGGCGCGGAACATGATGTCCTGCGCAATGGCGTTGCCCAGGCCGGGGATGAGCTGCTCTTGCGTGAGCAGCGCTTTGACGCTGCGCTTCTCGCCTGTCGCCAGTTCAGCAATCAGGGTTGTGAAGTAGTCGAAGGTGAAGGTCGGCTCGACCGGGGTGGGGCGCATCCCCTTGATGTACTGGCGTTCCTGCTCCTGCCCGGCCTCGTAGAGCTCGAACGCCCCCCACATTTGGGTCAGCGCCGTGAGCGCGGCGCCGTCGGTGAAAGTCAGCCACAGGTGATACTTCTCCGGCAAGGGCGCGCCCGGCGGATGATACAGTAGCCGGCCCCCACACTCCCCCAGCAGCAGGGTGTAGCCCGGCGCCAGCGGGATGGTCAGCCAGCGGCCCTGGGCGCGTGCCCGGCCGACGGTCTTCCCGGCGACCAGTCCGGCAAACGCCTCGTGGGTGCGATTGTACCAGACGAACTTATGCGGTGCGTTGCCCAGTGTCCCGCTGCGGATGGTCTTGCCGGCCACCGTTTCGTTGATCTGCCGGGCCAGCGTGCTGGTCTCGGGTAGCTCGAACATAGAAACCTCCATTCATTTGCCCAACGCTGCGCGCCACGCCGCGGCCCAGTCGGGGGCGACACGGATCAGCCGCTGCTTGCCCAGGTTTTGGCGCATGATCCAGCGCACGTCGTGATCAGGGCTGGCGCACCAGCGTTCCATCAGCGGCAGCCCAACTTCGGGCTGCGCGGCTACGGCTACGCTCCAGCAGTAAGCCAGCCCTTTGCGCAGCGCCTGGAAGTCTTCACTCCGGCGCTCCGGCGCCAGTTCCACGCCGGCCGTGATGGCATCCAGGAGCGCCAGGACGCGTGCGCCAGCGGTCGGTTCCCGCAGCAGGGCCGGCTCGCACAGCGCCGCCGCCGCCGCGCGCTGCTCGAGGTAGCTACCGCGCGCCCATGCCGCCATCTCGGCCAGCAGACCGGGCATGTCGGCCGCACCCCAGCGCTGCAACGCCATGGCCACCGCTTCGCGCATGCGCCAACGCGGATCGTTCGCGTGCCGGCGCAGCAGCGGCAGCAAGTCGCGGCGGCCCTCGGCGATCAACCGGCCCAGGCCGACCGCGCCGCAAAAGGCCAGGAACTCGTGGGGCGTGTTGGTCGGCGCACGGCCGGCGTCGAAGGTCAGCAAGCGCAGGAAACGCGCCTCGTCCCCTACGTCGGCCGCAGCCTGCGCCAGCTCGATGTTGCCCCGCGGCCCCGGCAGCCCCGACTCGCTAAGGAGGTATGGCTCCCAGTCAGGGAGGTTGCGCAAGACCTGCCGGTAGTGCTCGAATCTACTCACTGCCCGACCCTCTTGCCTTCGGCGAATCGATGGTGAGGCGGAATCTCGTAAAGACACGACAGATCGCCAGGGCCACCCAGAGGCGCAGCGCGTGCGCCCCTTTGCCGGCCCCGTAGCCATGCTCCCACAGGCTATCCGGCCCCTGGTTGGCGGCGAACCAGTCCAGGCCGCGGCGCACATCCGCGTCAGCGGCCCCAAAGCTCATGCGCGCCAGGATATCCAGTCCGGTCAGCAGGTTGGTCCACCAGAACGGATACTGGAACTTCAACCAGTACGCGGGCGCCCGGCGGTCACCATACTTGTCAGCCAGGAAGAAGCGGTCCTTGAGCAGGGTCGCGGCCGCCAGCGCGGCCGGGTGGCGCCGGTAGGCCGGATGCGCGGCAAACGCACGCAGCACCATACCGGTCGCCAGGTGCGAGGACGGCCGCGCCCGATCCGGCGGGATGGCCGGCCCCGGCCACAGGTCACGCGTGCGCTGCTTCGCCGGTACGGCCTGCAGCGGCACGATCCAGCCGCCGTCGGCCTGGCGTTGCGCCAGGAGCCATTCCAGGCCACGGATCACCCGCGCGTCCTCGGCATAGCCAGCCACGACCAGCAGCTCCAGGATTGCGCCGTGGTAGTAGGGCATGTACTGGTTGCCCAGGATGCCGCGGATGTCGCCCTCGGCCGTCTGGCACGAGAAGATATACTCCGCCGCAGCCTGTAGCGCCGGATGGCTACGATCGCAGCCGAACTTCTCGACCAGCACGCCCAGGCTGCGGAAGGTCTCCAGCACAGCATAGTTGCTCCCTGGCGTGGTCTCCGGGTTGCCGCCGGGGTAGCGCCACGAGCCATCCGCCTGCTGTTTGCGCAGGAGCCGCTGCGGCTCGGGCAGCTCCCACAGCGCGGAAGCCGGCCCCACCGGCTCGCCCAGCAGGTCACGCCGCGCGAAGTAGGCCAGCGCGCTGTCCCCGGCGGCCAGCAGCGCCGGAACGGGGTCGCGCAGGCCGGGCATGAAGGTCGTTGCTTCGCTCAAGTGTTTCACCGTAAGAAGGAACGAACTGCGATGGCGAAGATTTCCTGGCTGTACTGGTACCCTTTCTCTTTGGGCGGAAACCGCTTGTCGAATGCCTCTACATCGCTCGCGTTGCATTCATAGACCGGGCTGATCTGAAAGCGCCAACGGTGTCCGGCCAGCACATCCTTCTCCAATTCCAGGGCCAGCAAGCCATGAGGATAATCACCGTTGCCGTCGCTGATGCCCAGATCTTTCCCGTTCCTGAAGCCGTGCTTGCAGTAATTGTGCGGGTCCCCGTAGATAGCGACGGCCTTCCAGCTGAGCTCCTTGGCGGCCCGGAGCGAATGCTGGATCAGCCGGGAGCCGATCCCCTGTCTCTGTTACGCAGGCAGCACGCTCACGGGGCCGAAGGAGGCGATCTCCAGGCTTTCACCATCTTCACCGATGAGGGTGGCCCGGGTGTACACGATGTTGCCGACGACCCGTCCGTCAACGAGCGCGATATAGTCCAGTTCGGGGATGAAGTCCTTGTGGTCACGTAAGGTATGCACCATGTAGTGCTCGCTGCAGCCCGGCGCATAGAGGTTCCAGAAGGCTTCTCGGGTCACCTCTTCAACCGCCCGGATGTCCTCCGCACGTTCGTTTCTGATCAGGACTTCCATGAATGATCCTTTCAAGTATCTCGCCGCGGGAAGCCGAAATAACGCGGGATGCGGCGACAATAACGTTCGTAGCCCGCGTCGTGCTGGCGCAGGTGTTCTTCTTCGGCCAACACCATCCAATGTCCCATGATACCATACACAGCCGCCCAGCCCATCGCATACAGGGATGGCCAGAGCACCACCACGCCGATCACCGCCAGGAAGCCGCCCAGCAGTTGCGGATTGCGGCTCCAGCGATACAGTCCTCGCTCATGCAGTCCCGCCGCGCGTTGTCCGAAGCTTGTGGCGGCGCCGAGGCCGGCCATGGCGACGACCGCCAGCCCCATGCCGCCGATGACCAACGCTGAACCGGCGCTCTTCTGCCAGAGAGCGCTCGGCGTGGACGCAAAGCAGGCCAGCCACCAATCGCGCGGGTTGTAGATGAACGGGAACGCGACGAACAGCAGCCAGGCGATCAGCTCCAGCAGGCCGGTGCGCGGCGCCAAGCGGCCCCGCAGGCGGTAATCCTGCGGGGCCAGAACGCCAAAAATGAGCCAGGCGGTGCTGAGCAAGAGGACTCCGGCAGCCAGGTAAAGCGCCTGCCTTGAGCTCATGAGGGGCGGGGTGGTCAGGTCACCGACGCGTGGCATTCACCAGACTCCGGGCAGCAAGCGATAACGCACGCGGCCGGCATAAGTGCGATAGCCATCCAGCTCCTCCTGCAAGGTTCTGTCTTCCATAGCGGTGCGGACGATCGTGAGAACCAGGACGAATGTCGTCGGCACGAAAACCCACGGTGCATCCAGCAGGAGCGGTACGGCCAGGTAGGTCAGCAGCCCACCGGCGTAGCCGGGATGCCGCATCCAGCGGTAGGGGCCACTCGATATCACGTGCTGGCCGCGTTCCGTCTGGATGCGCACCGTGCTGGCGAAGAAGCGGTTCTCGATCAGGGCATAGGAGCTCAAGGCATAGCCGGCCAGGAACATAACCAGCGCCAGGAGCTTCACCGGCGGGCCGAAGGCGGGCGACCAGCCGAACCGCTCGTCCAGGCCGGCGGCCAGCGGGACCGCAACGCCACCGAGCATGAGCCACGCGGCCAGGCGCTTGTCCCACGGCTTGATGTTCTCCTGCTGCATGTGCCGTGCGCGCTCGGCGATCAGGTCGGGATGCCGCCGCGCGGCCAGCGCCCGGCTGATGATGAACCCGGCAATGCTGATGATGGCGTAAGCCCAGGCCTCCCACCAGCCCCAGCGCCCGGCGATCAGGAGCGGCAGGAAGGGGACGGCCACGATGATGATCAGGAGCTGGATCAGGATGCGCGGCGAGATGATTCTCTGACGGTTGTTCGCTTTCACCTGGACCTCCCAGTGACCTAAGGCGAAGTCACGCTCAGAAGAACAGCAAATAGCGCGGCGTCCGCGCCATGAAGGCCCGATAGGACTCGCCATACCGCTTCAGACACACCTCTTCCTCGGCCAGGATTTTGAAGTTCAACATCGCCATCACGAGGCCGGCCAGGCTGATTGGGAGAAGCGTCATGGTTACCTCCTGCCGCGCACCGGCAGCACCTTCCCTGCGTAAATAACCTCAGAGCCAGCGCCTGACACACCGTATGTGGTCGGCAAACTGCCTTTTGCCAATTGGGGCATAGCAATGGCCTTCTTGCTTCCGCATATACCTATACGCAAAAGGAGCAGGTGGGTTGCCTGCTCTCGGGATCGCTATCTTCTTCGGGAATCAAATGCACTATGTTGCCGGAACACTGCTCCTTGCCCAATTTATACTGATGTGGATTCTGGATAGACCTGCTGCCCCAAGAGCCCTCGACTATGTTGCCGTGGCAACATGGCTCGTTGGCATCGTCCTGATTGCCCTGCCTATCCCCAAATCACGCAGACAGGGCCAGGCCCCGCGCGGAGCAAGCTTCGTCAGCACCCAAGTGCTGGTGGACACTGGCATTTATGCCCTCGTCCGCCATCCCCTATACCTGGGCTGGCTGCTGATGCACCTGGTGGTCTGGCTGTTCAATCCGCATTGGATTCTTGGAGGGCTAGGCATCCTGGGCGCAGCCTGTGTCTATCGGTTCACGCGGCAGGAAGAGAAGCTCCTGATCGAGAAGTTCGGCGCATCATACAGGCGCTACATGGAAAGAGTGCCGGGGTCTCAAGCGCGACCATGTCCCTTTCTTCGATCAGCCGGATGCAGGTCAATAGCGCGACCGCGCCAGGAGCCAGAGCAGCCACGCGCCTGGCGACCCGGCGACCACGCAAACGCCCAGGTGCATCACGATCGCGCCCAGGGCCATCGGGTTACGGCAGTGCGAGTAAGGGGGACAGATGAACAGCTTTTGGGTCGCCATTGCGGGCACCGGCGTGCCCCTGGCCCAGGGTAAACTGGACATAGATTGACCACAGGGCCAACGGCCAGCCGGCCGGGACACCTGCACTTGCGCCGAAGCGCGGCGCCGGTGCAAGTGTCATGAGCCCGCCGAGGATCGCATTGGCCGGTGGGTGGAGCAGCGCCGGCCAATCCAGCACTCGGTCCAGTCCAGCCAGTGCTCCAGCCGGCCGCCCAAGAGCAGGAGTGCCAGCGGCAGGATGATGACGAAGATCACGCCCGCTACCACCAGCAGAGCCAGCCGCGGCCTGGGGCCGTAGGCTCGGTTTGCTTGTTTGAGGAGCCGATAGCGCATGGGGCGCCTCCTGTCATGTCAATGGCAGCACCTGGCTGATGACCACCGAGACGATGGCATTCAACACGACCGCCGCATAGTAACACTTGCCGATGCTCCGCGCCACCGGCTTACCGTCCTCCTCGGCGACTACGAAATCCAGCCAACTGCGCCGGAACCGCTGCGTCTTGGCGCGATAGGTCAGATGCACGGCCAGGCTCAGCAAGAGGAAGCTGGCTAAGAAGACCGCCGTTCTGGCGAAGCCAAACCAATGGCCGTAGCCGACCACGAAGCCCACCAGGAGTACGACCTTCAGCGCCTTATACCACTTCGGCTGCAAAGTGTGTGACCTGACGAAATTCACATCCAGCTTGATCTCTTCCAGCAGGTTGCCCATATTCAATCTCCGCACGATCAACGATCACGGCAGGCAACACCAAAGCACATGATACGGGAGTTGACGAGGAAAATCGGGCTGCCGCTCCGCAGCGCAATATCGTCGCCGTCCGACCAAGGGCACCCCAGGTGTAGCGCGAATTGTGGGCGCAGAAGACCAACTTCCAGCAGAGCCACATGGCTGCCGGGGCTCGTCGGCGCGAGAGCAGTATAGCACGGTTGCCCCGGGGAAGCCAGAGGCACTTGCCACGGCTCGTTGCTTTTCTCTGCCGTCTGTGGCAGGGCATACGCCACTGGGACGGCGCCGGAGCAGTCTGGCGTTCGCACCGGGCAGTTCGATTATCAGATACTCAAATGGCATAGTCGGGTTGACACCGTCGCCACCCACTGGGATAATCCGTCTGAAAGCTTATCCCCTCCCCCTTTTCCACGGCTCTGCCGTGGAAAAGGGGGAGGGGATGCGAAGCTAGCGCCTCACCATCGGCAGATACACCTTCTGAATCCCGGCCAGCGTCACTACCGCGGTCTGCGCCGCGTACGCGGCGCCGTCCGAACCGTTCCACCGGAAACCAGCCGCCCCGCTCCAGCCCGTGGGCGGCAGATAGACCAGATCATCAAGCCGGGCAAGGCTCAACACGTCGCCCGCGGCGACCGGCGCGCCCCCCACGGCCAGGCTGCCCTCCCCGGGCAGCGTCTCGATGCGGACCGCAGCCAGGGCATCGCCGTCCACGTCCGAGAAGTGGGCGCCAAAGTCCCCTTGCATAAAATGAACAGGCTGTCCGGCCTGAGCCGCCCGGGTGAAGTTCGTCACCACGGGCGCGTCGTTGACCGCCGCGATGGAAAGTGTGACTGTCGCCTCCCCGGAGTACAGGCTCCCGTCGGAGCCCTGCCAGCGGAAGGTCGCGTCCCCGCTCCAGTTGGCGAGAGGGGTGAAGGCGAGCGCGTCGAGCTGGCCCGCCGGAATCTCCTGGCCGGCTGTCACTGCTGCACCGGCCAGCCGCAGGGTTCCCGTCGTCGGCAAACTCACGATCCTGACCGCGGCCAGCGCGTCCCCGTCAATGTCGGCGAAATGCGCGGCGAACCCGGCCCGGCTCAGCGCCAGCGGCGCGTCCTCCGCGCCATCGACCGCGAACGACGACGTGACCGGCGCGTGGTTGATGCTCCAGCGTCCGAAGTAGCGGGACACATGGCCGCCGGCCATGCTGAAGCCACCGCCGGCCCACAGCCGGCCCGCGGCGTCCATCGCCAGTGCATAGACGGATGATGGCGGCTGCGGACCGGCCGGCTCCCACACTGTGCCGGTCCAGTAGGCGACCCCGCTGCTCATGTAAAGATGGTCGTCAACGAATGAATAGTACAGCTCCGTGCCGCCACCCCCAGGCAGGGCCTGCCAGCTCGTTCCATCCCACCGCCCAATCGTGGCATTGTTACTGGCATACACGTTGCCCAGCCTGTCGGACGTGAGGGCAAAAACGGCGCTCGGGCCCCAACTGCCGACTTGCTGCCAGTTCGCGCCGTCCCAGCGGGCAACGACATCCGGGTCTGTGAAGGCACCTCCGGCATAGAGGACGCCGTTCGCCAACGTCAGGTCATAGATGGTGCCGCGCAGCCCTTCCTGGCCCACCAGCTTCGTCCACTGCAGGTCATCCCAGCGCGCGACATACTGGCGATTGTTGAGACCGATCGGGGTGTCGAAACGGCCGCCGGCGTAGAGGGATTGATCATCGGCCGCCAGGGCATACACGGCCCCGTCGATCGGCGACGTCACCGCCTGCCACGCGGCGCCGTCCCAACGCGCGATGAAACTGCTCGGCGCACCGTTCGCTGTCTGGAAGTCGCCGCCAGCGTAAAGCTGGCTCTGGAAGAACGCCAGCGCCTTAACTCCCTCGTTGGGGGAAGAGCCGGATGTCCGGCCGGGCAGGCCCGCGCCGAGCGGATGCCAGGCGGCGCCGTCCCACATCGCCACCTGCGCTGCGGGCTGGCCGCCCGCCTCCGTGAAGTCGCCGCCGACATACACATTGGTCCCATCCAGGGCGATTGCCTTCACCGGGCCGTTCACCGTAGTGTCCGCGCCCAGCTTGCGCCAGGCCGTTCCCGTCCAGCCGGCGATGTAGTTGGCGCGGGCCGAGCCGATCTGCGTGAAATCGCCGCCGGCAAGCAGCTCGCCGGCCGGGCTGCTGCCCAGGGCGAAGACCTCCTTGTTCGTCCCGATCTTGACCCCGGCCTCGAGACTCTCCCAGGCGGTCCCGTTCCACGCCGCGATCCCGCGCGAGGTCACGCCGCCGACAGAGTTGAACGCGCCGCCGATGTAGAGCTTGTCGCCGTGCCACCGGATCGCCTTCACGGCGCCGTCGGGCTTTGCCAGCGCCCCGCCCACCGTGGCCCAGGCCGCGCCGTCCCACCGCGCCACCGTGCCGCTGCCCCCGACGGCATAGAGCGAGCCGTTGGCCTGGGTCAACCCGTAAACGGTGTACTGGAAGCCGGCCGCCAGCGGGGACCACGTCGATCCATCCCAACGCGCCACCCGGTTCGCGCTGACGCCGCCGATCGTCGTGAACTCGCCCGCGGCGTAGAGGGTGCTGCCATCGGCTACCAGCGCGCGCACCGCACCGTTCGCCGCGCCGATACTGGACCAGTTGCTGCCATCCCAGCGGGCCAGGTTCTGGCCGCCGATCGTGAACTTGCCCCCGGCATAAAGGCTGCCGGCCTCATCGAACGCAAGCGCATAGACGACCGCGCCATCATAATACTGATTGTCGCTGCCTAGCCCCTCGCCCAGGGGCGACCAGGCGCTGCCATCCCATTTCGCCACCCGCCGCGCGATCACGCTGCCCGCCTTGGCGAAGGTGCCGCCCGCGTACAGGTTGCCTGTACTGTCGGTCGCTAGGGCATAGACGCCGATATCAGTATATGAGCCGGCGGCATTTGTCATGCCTGACCCCAACGGTGCCCACTCAGTGCCGTCCCAAGCCGCGACCTGCGCTGCCGGGGTGTCGCCAGCTATGTCGAAGCGGCCACCGGCGTAGGTCCGGCTGCCGCGGACCGCGATGGCCTGCACGTAGCTGTTCGTGCCGTTCAGGAAGAAGCCGTCCGCCCACTTGCCGTCAATCTGCGGCGCAGACGGGAGAGCGGGAGCTGCCGTGACGGCGGACGCAAGCGTGCCGAACAGGACGCAGCAGAGCAGGAGCGCGGCGATAGGACGCGCAGGGTAAAAAACCATGAATGCCTCCGGAATGGGTGAAATGCGCTGGAAAGCGCGCTTGTGAGAGCAAAGACAATAAGCATAACGCACTCCACTGTTCTTGTCCACTTGCCGCAACTGGGCGACAGGGCGAAGTCATGTTGCAGGCGTTGCTTAGAGTTAGCATAGAAAACAGCGTTCCATCGGTTAGAATTCCAGGGAACCCAACATTCCCGTTCAGGAGATTCGCCTCGATGGAACCACTACAGTCTACCCTGCTGGCTCATCTCAGCCAAGTTCCCGACTTTCGGCGTGCCCGTGGGCAGCGTTTTGCCTGGTCGTACCTACTGGCGCTGGTCGCGGCGGCGGTCGCTGCTGGCCAGACCAATGTCCTGGCGATGGTCGAGTGGGCCAAGGGGCATGCCGCTGAGCTGTTCAGCACCCTGCAGCCGGCCTGCCCGCGCATCCCGAGTGCCGCCACTTGGCGCCGGTTGCTGAGCCATATCGATGTGGCCGCCCTGGAACAGCAAGTGGCGGCCTACAACCAAACCCTGGATCAAGCCGATGCCGTGGCTGGTGCGGTGACGTTGCGTGATGGTCAGCCCTGGCGGGGGCAAGCGATTGATGGTAAAGACGTGCGCGGCGCCAGCGCCCACGGCACGCACACGTTTTTGGTCAGTCTGGTGCGCCACGAGAGCGGTTATGTGCTGCAGCAAGCCGCGGTCGACCGCAAGACCAACGAGATCACGGTGGCGCCGCACGTGCTGGCCGGCCGCGACCTGACCGGCACCGTCACGACGATGGATGCCCTGCTGACGCAATATACCCTGGCGCAGCAGATCCGCCGTCAAAATGGGCACTACCTGATGGTGATCAAGAAGAATCAGCCGACCCTGTACTGGGCCGCCGAATTGGTGTTCCGCGAACCCCCAGTGCCCGTCCGGCCCGGCGAATGCTTGACCAACCAGACGCAGGGCAAACAACATGGCCGTCTGGAAACGCGGCGGCTCACTAGCACGACCGCCCTCAATGATTACCTGCGCTGGCCGAACGTCGCCCAGGTGCTCCGCCGCACCTGTCGCCGCATTAATCAACGCACCGGCTGCGTGGAGACCGAAGTGACCTATGGCCTGACCAGCTTGCCGCGGGCATTGGCCGGCCCCGCTGAACTAGAGCACTTCTGGCGCAGCCACTGGACGATCGAGAATCGCGTCCACTATGTCCGCGATGAAACGTTCGGCGAAGACCGCTGCCAACTCTGGACCGGCGCCGGCCCCCAAGCACTGGCCGCCATCCGCAATGCAGGCCTGTCCTTGTTGCGCTTCCACGGCTGGAGCAACATGGCCGCGGCTGTCCGCAACTATGCCAGCCATCCGCAACGCGTGCTGCAACTCATTGGCGTGCCCGCACTATGAAAGCGCCCTGACCATCTACAATGCCGTCCTGGAAGGGGACGCGGCCGGCGCCAAGGCCGGTGTGAACGCCGCGCTGGCGGCCGGAGTCAACCCGGAGACGATCCTCAGGGACGGCCTGATCGCGGCCATGGGCGAAGTGGGCCGCCTGTTCGAAGAAAACGAATACTTCGTGCCGGAGATGCTGGTGGCCGCGCGAGCCATGCAGGGCGGCCTGGCGCTCTTGAAGCCGCATCTGGCGGCGGGCGGCGCCGTCTCGGCCGGCAAGGTCATCATCGGCACCGTCAAGGGTGACCTGCACGACATCGGCAAGAACCTGGTCGCCATGATGCTGGAGGGCGCGGGATTCGAGATCGTTGACCTGGGCACCGATGTCGCGCCCGACAAGTTCCTCAGGAGTGTGAGCGAGCACAAGCCGCAGGTGGTTGCCATGTCGGCCCTGCTGACCACCACCATGCCCAGCATGCGGAACACGATCAGCGCACTTGAAGAGGCCGGGCTACGCGGCAGTGTCAAGGTGATCATCGGCGGCGCGCCCGTCACCGACGGCTTCGCCAAGCAGATCGGCGCGGACGGCTACACCCCGGACGCCAGCTCGGCTGTTCGTCTGACCAAGACGCTGATCGGCGCCTAGCACCCCGGTCAGAAGGACGATGACCATGAGAGAAGAAACCATCTCACCTCCAACCAAAGACCAACTGCTGGCGCTGTACCGCACCATGCTGCTGATCCGCCGGACCGAAGAGCAGTTGATTAGGTTTTACGCGGCGGGCAAGATCTACGGGGGCGTGCATACCTACATTGGTGAGGAGGCGGTCGCCAGCGGCGTCTGCGCGCACCTGCGCGCCGATGACACCGTCTTTAGCACGCACCGCGGGCATGGGCACGCCGTGGCCAAGGGCGTGCCGCCGGCCGAGCTGATCGCCGAGGTGCTCGGTCGCGCGACGGGCTGTTCCGGCGGACGGGGCGGCTCGATGCACTTATTCAAGCCGGAGGTCGGCTTCATGGGTTCCAGCGGCATCGTGGGGCCGTGCATCACGTTGGCTGCCGGCGGCGCGTACTCGGCCCGGCTGCTCAAGACCGACCGGGTGAGCGTGGCCTTCTTCGGCGATGGCGCGTCAAATAACGGCGCGTTTCATGAGGGGCTGAACCTGGCCGCCGCCTGGAGGTTGCCCGCGCTCTTTGTCTGCGAGAACAACCTGTATGCGACCGAGGTGCCGCTGGGCAAGGCCACGGGCAACCCGGACATCGCCGCCCGTGCGGCGGCCTACGGCATGCCGGGCGTGGCGGTGGACGGCAACGACGTGCTGGCGGTCTACCAGGCAGCCGGGGAAGCGGTGGCGCGCGCCCGCGTCGGCGGCGGCCCGACGCTGATCGAGTGCCGCACCTACCGCACGCGCGCCCACGCCGAAGGGATGCGCGACGCGGGCTATCGCACGACGGACGAGATCGCGGCCTGGAAAGCGCGCGACCCGCTCAAGCTCTTCCGCGACCGGCTGCTCGCCGAAGGCTGGGCAAGCGAGGCAGACATCGTCCCGCTGGAAGCTGAAATCAAGGCGCTGGTGGAGGAGGCCGGCCAGTTCGCGGAGGCCAGCTCGCTGCCCGACCCGGCGACGGTGAGCGCG
Organism: uncultured Anaerolineales bacterium; assembly: GCA_964551735.1. GTDB lineage: Bacteria > Chloroflexota > Anaerolineae > CG2-30-64-16 > CG2-30-64-16 > DAOUAT01. Next base: position 22,548 of record CAZKEF010000035.1, on the reverse strand, counting down.
CATGTCTACGCGGAAGCGCGGCCGGTTGCAGCCCCGGCATCTGCCCCGGCGTCGACGCGCGAACTGACTTTCGTGGAAGCAGCGCGCGAGAGCCTGGCGCAAGAGATGGCCCGCGACGCCCGCATCTGGGTCGTCGGCGAGGGGATCGGCCCGCGCGGCGGCAACTTCAACACCACGGTCGGCCTCTACGACCTCTACGGCGAGGAGCGGCTGCGCGACGCACCCATCAGCGAACGCGGGTTCACCAACTTGTGCACCGGCGCGGCGGCCACCGGCACGCGGCCGGTCGTGGACTTCATGTTCATTGATTTCCTGGCCGACGCGTTCGGCGACATGTTCAACCAGATGTGCAAACTGCAATGGATGAGCAGCGGCCGGCTGGTGATGCCGATTGTGGTACGCGGTTGTGTCGGCGCGGCGCCCTCGAACGCGGCGCACCATTCGGGCAACTACTACCCCTTCTTCATGCACATCCCCGGCTTCCGGGTTGTGATGCCATCCACGCCCGCTGACGCCAAAGGGCTGCTGAAGACCGCCCTCCGCGGCAATGACCCGGTGCTCTTCCTGGAGCACAAGAACCTGCTGGCGCTCAAGGGCCCTGTGCCCGAGGGGGAGTACTTCGTCCCCTTCGGCCAGGCCAGCATCCGGCGGACCGGCACGGACCTGACGCTCGTCGGGATCGGCTGGACGGTCAAGCAGGCGTTGGACGCGGCTGAGCATCTGGCCGCGGAGGGCGTCTCGGCAGAGGTGGTTGATCCGCGCACGCTGGCGCCGCTGGACATCGGCACGATCCTGGCATCGGTGCACAAGACGGGCCGGCTGCTGGTGGTGGATGAGGACTTTGCCCCGTGCGGCGTTGCCTCGGAGATCGCCACGCAGGTGATGGAGCACGGCTTCGACGACCTGGACGCGCCGGTGCGCCGCGTCAACGGCCTTTTCGCCCCCGCGCCCTACAGCCCGGCGCTCTATGAGCCGCTGGTGCCGAGCGTGCAGGGGATCGTGCAGGCCGCGCGCGCGCTGTTGGCCGAGTAGGGGCGGGGTCACCCCGCCCCTACGGCCACGATGGAGGACCACATGCCATTTGAAGTCGTCTTGCCCCGCTTGGGCTGGAATATGGAAACGGGCCGGCTGGGCGAATGGCTGAAACGGGACGGCGAGCACGTGGAGGCGGGCGAGTTGCTCTTCACCGTCGAGGGGGACAAGGCCACCCAGGAGGTCGAGGCGCTGGAAAGCGGCATCCTCCGCATCCCGCCCGACGCGCCCCCACCAGGCAAAGAGGTGCCGGTCGGGACGTTGCTGGGGTACCTGGTGCAGGAGGGTGAAGAACTCCCTTCCGCCGCCGCAGTCCCATTCGGAAAGCCAAGCGACGAATCGGCCGAGCACAGCAGTGCCCTCACCACGAGCCAGGATGCGAACCGTCACGCAGCACGCAGCACGCAGCACGAGCCAACCATCAGCCCGCGCGCCAGACGCATCGCGAGTGAGCTCGCTGTGGACTGGGCCGGACTGAAAGGCAGCGGCCGCACCGGCCGGATCATCGAACGCGATGTCCGGCAGGCGGCAGCAGCCGCACAGGCGGCACCGGCCGCGATGGAGCGCGTGAGTCCGCTGGCGCGCCGGCTGGCCGCCGAGCTTGGGGTCGACGCGGATGCGCTGGCGGCGCGACTGCCGGGCAAACGTATCGAACGCGCTGATATCGAAGCCGAAGCTGAGCGGTTGAAGGTTGAGCGTTTGAGGGCCTCAAGACCCGAACCATCTGCAGCGCCCCCAGTCGGTGCGGCCGCTCCCGCGCCGGCCGGCGCCGTGGTGCCGATCACTACGGTCCGCCGCACCATCGCCGACCGCATGGCGACCAGCGTGCACACGGTCGCGCCGGTCACGCTGACCACCGAGGCGGACGCGACGGAGCTCGTCCGGCTGCGCCAGCAGCTCAAGGCGGACGGCACGCAGCCCGTCCCGTCGTACAACGATTTGCTGGCCAAGCTGTGTGGGCAGGCGTTGCTCGAACACCCGATGGTCAACGCGCACTTCGAGGGCGAGAGCATTGTGCAGTCCGAGGCGGCCAACATCGGCATCGCCGTGGACAGCGAGCGGGGTCTGCTGGTGCCGGTCGTGCGGGACGTGCAGGCCAAGTCGCTGCGGCAGCTTGCGCGGGAATCGGCCGCGCTGGTGGAGAAGGCCCGCACGGGCCGCATCTCCCCGGACGACCTGCACGGCGGCACGTTCACCATCACGAACCTGGGCATGTATGAGATTGATGCCTTTACGCCGATCATCAACCTGCCTGAGTGCGCGATCCTGGGTGTCGGGCGGATCGTGCCCAAGCAGGTCGTGGTGGACGTTGAGGCCGAACGCGTCGCCATCCGGCACATGCTGTTCCTGAGCCTGACCTTCGATCATCGGCTGGTGGACGGCGCGCCGGCCGCGCGCTTCCTGCAGCGGGTGAAGCAATATGTCGAGCGGCCCTATCTGTGGCTGGTGGGGCAGTAGGAGACGATAGCAGCGGCCGCGAACGCATCCCTCACCGTTTGGACCCTGGGGGGCGGTGAGGGATGCATGACAGGTATTATGGAGGACGTCCCGATCGCTCGCGGTCTTGCTCAGCCACTGAGATAGTCTGTGTCGATCCTGGTTTGACCGATTCGGAGAGATGCTACGTCGCCCACCTACTGCCTGGCTCGAGTGGTTACCCCGGACACTGATTAGTTGTTTCGCCATCACGAGGATACACGGAGATGCTGAAGCGCCAGATCCCGCAGGAAGCAGTCCGCAGCTTCCTCTGGGCGACCCTGGTTCAGGCAAAGCGTGCCCAAGTTGCCGAGAGTCTGGCCGTAGCCATGGGGATCAGCGGATCGCTCGAACAGATCCAGCGCCTGCCGGTAAGCCGACTCGGCCCCCTGATGGTCATCTTGTGTCTGGAACACTCTCCCCAGGTTGGCGGATGCAGCGGCCGCGATATCCGGTCGTTGCCTGTTCAAAGCCAGCGCCAATGCTTCTTCAAAGTATACCCGTGCATACGACATCAGCCCGCATGGAGACAGCCAGGTGTTGTTCGCCACCCTGCGGGCCGTTCCCAGCCAAGCCGTAACCGACCGGGCAATGCAGTTCGCATGGCGGCTGGCCGGCGCGACCGATATCCCGCCCGCGGAGGTGCCCGCCTTCGTCGAGGAGACGATCAGGCAGTTCCCTGAGCTGCGCGTGTCCGCTGGAACTTTCCGCTGCCGGGCGGCAGTGTGACGGTGGCAGGTGCGGCCGGTCACGCGACCCAGAGGAAGCACACGGCAACGTCGCCGGGCACGCGCCTTCGGAGGTCACGCCTGTGATCCCGTGCGGCACTACCGCCAGCCGCCACTGGCTGCCGCGACGCAGGCCGCGTTCGGTCTGCTGGTGCACTTCCACGTGGCCCGCAGCGCGACCGAGATCGTCGCGCCGGAACGGCTCGACCGCCGCGCCGCGGCGCGGGGGGAGCTCGTCCCGCTGCGTATGGCGCTGCCCGGCAAGGAGCGACCCCGGCCCAAGGTGGCGATCTGCCTCGACAAGTCCGGCTCGATGAAGGGCGCCAAGTTCGTGCTGGCGCAGACCGCGGCGCAGGCCGTGGCATTGGCCGTACGGGAAACCGGCGGCGAGGCTGTCGGGATCCTCTTCGACGACAGCGCCCAGGTGGCCGACACCGGCGACGCGGCGCTGCTCTTCTGCGAGCCGGACAGCCTGAGCTACGGCGGCACCGCGTTCGAGTTCCTGGCCGACGCCTGGCGGCGCTGGCCGACACACGTCATCCTGCTGGTCACCGACGGCGATGGCTCCATCCCGCTGGCGCTGCCCGGTGACAAAGCGCGCACATCCGCCATCCTGATCCCGCCCGACTGCGATCCTGGCGCCATGAGCCGGATCGCCGCCCGGGTGGTGACGCTCGGCGACCTGCGCGGCCTCGCCGACGTCCTGGCCCTGCTCACGCCGCGCACCAGTTGATACCCCCTCTCTGCTCACCCACGATCAGGAAGGGGGTATTGAAGATCACCCGTCCTCAAAACGATGAGGCCCAACCATACCCGGTTGGGCCTTTTTGTGTTTGATGGGTGGTAGTGGTCCCTTATGCTCGCGACTTGCCATATACAACGGGCTGCAGGTGATGATCGTGGCGCATTACCGTCGGTATCGCTTGCGACGGCCTAGCTGACGATCTGGTTGATCCAGGCTGTGCAAGAGGAGGTCGCCGCGACCAGATCACGCGTGACTACACCGGATTGCGCAGCCCTTACCAGACGCTTGGGTGCCCGGCATTATTCGTTTATCGCTCACGCAGGAGATTCAGAAAGCCATTGGCGAGAATTGAGGCTGCTTGTCCTGAGGAGGGTGCCTCTATCGCCTGTCGGCAAACGGCCAGGGTGTGCCGTACTACTGGAGACGGAGCGTACGCAATGAAGTCAAGGACAAGCGAGAGCAACCCTCCGTAGTGCCACCGACGGGGTCGCTCACGAGTCTTCTTGTAGATTTCCTCTTGAAGAGCGCGTGGGGCGTATACTTCAAGTAGAAACCCATCAACGAGCGCTGGCTGAACGCTCCGCAGGGCCACGAGGGTGTTCGCAAGGTGCTCACGCACAACCCCGCTGTTGTTGACGTAGGGTTCCAGAGTACGCAGCATGGCACCGCAGTGACTCGTGAGATCGAGAACTTCGCTAAAACTGTCGATGACGTGGAGAAGCAACGCCATGTCATGCCTCTCGACAGCGCTTGCTAGATAGTGCTCGGCCAAGTCGACCGGCTTGTTGGGATGGACGCGAGCCCAGAGGTTCATATAGTAGCCTAACGGCCGGTACCGATACGTTCGCCCTTCACGCACAACAATCCCGTAGCCGTGCTTGCTCAAGTCAATCGAGCGCGCAACAAAATCCGCCAGAGTCCTCAGCGATCCCTCAGTAATAGGGTCCTGCCGGACTGCACATTGGTACCAGCAAGAACACACGTGAGCATCCACCCCTTGACCAGGGTCATCAACCGTGTCTAGTAGTTTCCAGAGGACAGGCGCCACGTCAGATAGGGTATGAATTCCGCGACTCATAACGATCAAATCGGCAATCTGCTCCGACAAGTGCTCTTGGCTTGCATGGAGATCACGCAGCAGATCCACCATTTCAGCAAGCGCGCCCTGGGTACGATCGATATAGGCCAAGGCGTTTCGGGCTCTCTCGCGTACCTCTCTTGGCTGCTGAAAAAAGCTACGATAGATGAAGACGTTGTTCACGTCGCCCACAACAGCCCCCTGTTTGAGAAGGCTGTAGCCGGCCCACACGACGCTTGAGGCGATCGCACCGCGACCTAATCTCCCGATCAAGCGCGAGAAGGGGTGCTGGTCGATGCGCTCGACCGTCCTCTGGCAAATGGAAAGCAGTCGGTCGAGCTCGGTGCTGTACAAACCCTCGTCCTCCCAGCAGTTAACCGCCAAAAGTGGGATCAGAAACAGCATCGCTTTGAGAGCCCGGCGATCAAGTGCAAAGCGTGGTCGCGTGATCTGTCCACTAAGGGCATCCGCAATGTCCAAGGCCTTGTTCGGGCTCTTCCTTCCCCAGAAGTACGTACCGTCGACGGCCATCTCGTTTAGCGTACTGGCGCGTGCAGCCAGAAGCGTCAGGAAGACCTCCTCATCATCAAGTACACCTGCACCTTCGACCGCCAGCATGGCAGCTCGCCATGCTGGTCTGAGCGAGCGCCAGGGTTGCCACCGTTTGCAGCGCAACGCTACCCATCGGAAGACCCTTCGCGCTGTATTGGGCTCGCACTCAGCCAGTTCTAGCAAGGCCGACCTCACCAATTGTGCCGTATCGAATGAATCGGCGAGGATTAGTTCCTGCACCTGCTCTGGGAAATAACGAAAGGCCAAATACACCGCCCGCGTGATGGCCCCCCACACAGCCAAGGATTTGCCAATGGACTCGATAAGTGAGTGGCAGATCGCAAGCTTGTCTCTCGTATTCTGTACATGCTCGGCAAAGAGGTGCTGCCCAAGAAGATGATCGTAGATCAAGCCATGCCGAAGCTCGACATAGGGAGGTGACTCAAGGCGATGTGAAACAAAGATCTGAGCGTCTACCAGACGATCGAAGGATTCGCTACCCCGCGTACCATTCCCAGAGAGACCATAGCCAAAGACGCATTGGCACAGATCAGGATCGTCCTTCAGGTCGTCTTCGTATATCTGCGTCGCGTAAATCCCGGGCACGCGCTCCAGGCGAGGGATCAACTGCTTTACGAGCAAGTGGCGATCCCCGGGGTGGAGCCGCCTCGTCTTCAGAAGCGCCTCCAAATATTCGTCCACGAGTTGGTCTCGCCGGATGGCGGTGGGAACCTCTTGGGAGCCATATGTAGAGGCAATGAACCAGAGGGCCAGTGGCTCGCGAACAAGGTCGCGAGTCTCTCTTGGAAGCGCTGCGTAGTCTGTCTTGAGGTGATACCTGGCCTGATAGCCGGCATACGCTGCATACGCCTCGTCATCACTGAATGGTTGAAGATCCCACGCTGACAAGGGAGGACGTGCTCTCATTTCGACTCCAGGGACTGGTTCCGGGGCAAAGAAAAGCCTACCCCTCAACGCTACTTCATGCCACATAGTCAACCAGGCTTCTGGGCGACAGGCGAGAACCACCTTCAGCCATGGTCTGTACCCGACGAGATCGTTTGCCTGTCTCAGTATCTCTGCGGGGTCAGGGTTCTCGTTGACCTCATCCAGGATCAGTATGACTTGTAGGTTTTCTATTCCCGGCAGGCGATCGAAGGCTTCCCAGATGTCAGCGAGGGCTTCATAGGGCCAGCGTAGCTGCCTGCGAACTTCCCCTCCGATTTGCTCCTTGAGATCGGCGTTGGCCTTGATCTGAGCGGCATCAAGCGCCAGGAAGCACCGGCCGTGGTCGTCAACGTATTCGTCCAGGAGGGATCGAAGAAAACTGCTTTTGCCAGCTCCCGACTTGCCGGTCAGCAAGAAGCAGCTCGATGTCGAAATGAGAAAGGCCCTGAAGGCACTCAGGAGATCCTGACGTTGAACGTAAGGGTCGGCTTGGCTGCTCAACGATTGGCTGTACATGCTACGAAGGCTAATCTGGCGCGTAACCTCCCAGAGAAGAGGCCAGGATAATATCTCGCGGGAACATTGCTTCTCTCCATATTCCGGCATCGCGTCAACTGGAATCGTGCCCGCTTGTGAAAGAGGATCATCGGGTACGCTCATCGGGAGCGTGGTCGCCTGCTCGGCTGCAAGTTTCCTCTGCTGCGCCTCATCCTCCCAATCATGCAGCAACTGGGCAAGGAGTTTGAGGGCGTTCAGTCTGTAGCTCTGATAGGTTCTATGTGGCGGCTCTGCACCATCAGCGAGCCGACGACCGGTCCCCTCTGCATCCGCCAGATCAGGTCTCAACCTATAGAGCACCGTCGACCATTCCTCTCCCTTGACATACTCGTCATGGAGGATAATGAATGGGTGCCAGCGCTTGTCCATGACATCTGGCTCGCCAGGACCGGCCCGCAGTTGGAGGATCGCCGTCTTGAGCAGATTTTCCAGGGCGCGACCTCGGTCGTTGACGCTGTCGGACCATCCTTCCTGCCGCAGCCTATCTTCAACGACAGCGAGACGCGCGAGATCCACAGCAGCCAAGTCGTCTCGGTTTCCTAATCGGCGCAGAGCGGTGCGGACCGATTTTACTGTCAGTAGATCTTCGAGCGGGTCACTCACGCTTATTCCCTTCCGTGGACGTGATTGTTGCGCGAAAGCGGCGCGTCCGAAGCGCAAATGGTCACCCATGTCTGTCATAGTGATGACGGTGCCATTGTGCAATAGACGACAATCGCACCCTGCAGGCGATGGGCAATCTGAATCAACTCCAGCATAGCACAAGTTCCAAAAAGGCAGAAGCCACGAGTGTCGTGAGCGCCACGCGAAGTATCAGGAAGGAGAGCACTAGCAATGACACGCGAAGAGGAAGGTCCTACCTTGGTTCTGGTCACGACGGCGCACGAGCCCACCGAATTGTTCGACTCAGATGGCACCGCGCATACATCAAGAAAGCAGAGCGCACCAGGTCGGGATTGTTGCGGGCCTGACAACTGCAAGCCGGTAGCCAAGTGCTTCCCAGACGGACCGTGCTATCCGGATGAGTGCAGGCCGGCGGGATAGCACAAGCCTGAGACAAACGCTGTCATCTCAGGACTCGACAAAGACAGTGTAAGTGCAGGCACTTCGGCTGGGAGCTAGAGAAGGGAGTGGCAAATGTCAGCCAAAGATGAGTCATCGGCAGGAGCTACAATCGAATTGGTGACAAAGCAGTCTGGGGACGCGACCGACGTATGATCAAGGCCTGGCATTCTGCTGGGAGGACCAACACTATCAAGCCCGGGATGGTCTGCCTGCAATCCAGGAGGCTGCTCTCCGGATTGCAGTACTTGCTCCCCGGCTTGCAGTCCCACAGACTGCAGGCCGGATTGCAGCCCGGGAGGCTGCAGGCCGCAGCAGTCGCCGTAGGATTTGATGATGATCCTCCAGTCGCAAGGAGTCTGAGATGCAAGACAAGCAACTGATGCGAGTAGCTCATGCCCGGGGCGCACTCCGCGAGGACGTGCGTCTTGTGGCAGGGGCCTCACGCGCGGCGCTCTATGACTTCCGTACGGGTAATGTGTACTCGATTAACGAGGCCGGACTACAGACTGTGATGGGCGCAAGGGACGATCCTGCCTTCTGGGATCGACTGATCCAGCTCGATCTGGCGAAAGCTCAATCAACAAGACAGCGGGAGGGGACATCCCCCAACGACGTGGTTCCACCACAGGCACCCGATAGTACGCTAACTACCCTCGACTTTGTCTGGTTCGAGATCGCGTCAAATCTATGTAACGCGCGATGTCTGCACTGCTACGCCGACAGCAAACCGCAGATCGGCGATCGGGGAGAGCCAACACCGATCAAGGAGCGTGGCAATGCCCATATGCGACACGGAGACTGGCTGCGGCTGATCGCCGAAGCATACAGCCTGGGGTGCCGCAGATGCCAGTTCATCGGAGGTGAACCGCTGCTCTATCGAGGTGGCGATGGGCAGACGGTGCTGGACTTGGCGGAGACTGCGAAAGAGGCAGGGTACGAATTTGTTGAGATCTTCACGAACGCCACTCTGCTAACGCCAGAGATCGCCCTACGAATCAGGCAGTTGGGCCTCGAAGTTGCGGTCTCGCTGTATTCGTGTCTTCCCGCGGTACACGACAGCGTGACCCAACTGCCCGGCAGTCATAGCAGGACGATGCGCGCACTTCTGACCCTGCAGGAGCTCGGTATACCTACTCGTATCGCCGTGATTCTGATGCGCGCTAACGAGAGTACTATTGAAGAAACACGCGAATGGCTACACTGTCGTGGCTTCGGCTGGTGCAAGGTCGACGTGGTGCGGCCAACGGGCCGCGCTGGCAACTTGAAGATTCTGCCAACAGAGAACGCACTTCGAAGGTACGGCCTCTTCGTTGAGCCGGATTTCTATGCCTCGAAGGACCGCGTGGCTCAGTACTCTAGGGAGAACAGCTGCCTGGCCAGAAAAGTCGCCATCAACGACATGGGGGACGTGATGCCCTGCATCTTTGGACGCGACTGGCAGGTCGGAAACGTGTTGTCTTCCGCCCTTGAAGACATTGTGCACAGCCCCAGGATGCTTGAGCTTTGGAGCTTCACAAAGGACCGGGTGCTCGTGTGTCAAGACTGCGAATATCGTTACCTGTGTCGCGATTGTCGACCGCTCGCTTACGCGACTACAGGGCGCCTCGATGCGCCGTCCCCTCGCTGCACATACAACCCGTACATTGGCCAATGGGGACTGGGAACATGGACGATTGACGATCACGGTCAGGCGATCTATGTCACATGCGGAGACGCCCAAGGCGAGAATTGAGAAGACGTGCTAATGACCGCTTTTCTGGGAGGAAGGACGATGTCCACACTGGAAGAGCCCACCATCGCTATCGTGACTTCAACGAAATCATGCTTGCAATGTTATCCGGATTGCTACCCTCATGATCCAAAAACCTGTGAGCCGTGCTCGCCTCGGACCTGCAACAGTGATCGGCGCCCAACCCACCACCACAAAGAAAGGAGAGTCAAATGGAGACCTGCTCGATAGGAGAAAGCAACAACGCAACGATCGAACTTGTGACGCTGGCCCGCGTGGCTCAAGGTGTTGACAACAACCTCGGCCATGACCACGCGTGCGCGCCTCGTGACTGCACACCCTACATTGGATGCCGACCGACCGACCCGTGTCAGCCAGAGGACCCGTGTCGCCCCTAACGGATGAGAAATCTAGTTGAGGGACGGCTCGGCCCCTTGTGATCAGATGCGATCTTCGGACTACCCAAACCCGGTGCTCCTGCGCCCCATCGGCGGCAGCGTGCCGGAGGTGTGCGGCGTCGTCAAGCCGCTGGCCACCTTGATGACCCATGAGGCGCTCCATTAGCGCATCAAGCCGACCCTAGTTCCAACCACGCAACCCGTGCCTTGTTGGTACGAAATGTACTCACCATACATCAGGAGCAAAATCATGAAACAACTCAACACCCTCACACTTATCCTTGCCTTCATCCTTTCCCTCACCCTCTCCAGCGCGACCACCCTCGCCGCGCCACCGACCGAGCCAGTCCTTCCGCCGGCGAAGGTCATCCATTATAAGGCGGACATAGACGCCCCGACGGTCGTCTCCTGTTCGTCCTTGCCGACGCTCAAGACGCCCACACTCATTGCTCCGGCGAACGGCAGTACGCTCAACACCATTTCCCCCTTGTACCAGTATTCAGTCGACCCAGATATGAACGTTACCGGCATGATCTTCGAGCTCGAGGTCTCACTGGATCCAACATTTTACTATGGCGGCGGCTTCCACCTCTGGCACTACATGCCGTGGCAGACCCTCTCGGAAACTTGGCGGGATCCTCGCAATCTGGGCGCCGGAGAGAAGTACTACATGCGCGCCCGCTTACGCTGCCAGGAGGATGATCGCCTGGGTCCCTACACTGCCGTCTGGTCATTTACGGCAGGCTCGGGCGGGACACTGCTGCCTGCGCCCGAGCTGCTGGCGCCGGCCGACGGTGCGCTGGTGCCGCCACCCGGTCCGACCATGACCTGGAGCGCTGTTCCGGGGACGATTGAGTATCTGCCGCAGTGGCACGAGGCAGGCTCGTCAGGCGGGTCTTGGAGTTGGGTCACCGGGCTCGGATACACAGAGAAGTACTTGACCCTGGGGACTTCCTACGAATGGTTCGTGGCCGCACGAAACGACTACGGTATCGGCGCGCAATCTGCCGTCCGGACCTTTACGTACGGAAACAAGGTGCTGCAGGTGGACTCAGGCGGCGGTGCGCTCAGTTTCGTGGACGTGCGCGGCAATCTGACCAGCCTGGTGTTCCCGGCGGGCGCCGTGAACCAGTCGACGATGATGACGCTTGCCGCGACGACGCCAGGCAGCAGCCCGCCGAACCACTCGTGGGCGTGGCATGCGTTCACATTGAGTGCGAGCCAGGGCGGGCAGGCCGTGCCGGGGCTGGTGTTCGGTGCACCCGTGCAGGTCACCATCAACTACACGGACGACGACCTGGGCGGCATGCCCGAAGACTCACTGAAGCTGATGATGTGGGATGAGGCGCGGAGCGAGTGGCTTGACGCGGCTTGTGGGCCTTATGATCGGCGCCCGGGCGAAAACCAATTGACCGCGCTGATCTGCCGGGTCGGGCAGTTCGCGCTGTTCGGCGCGGGAGTCGCCCACTACTCGTGTAACCGAGCAGTAGGAATCCCGAAGGTCGAGTGCGAGGCCCTGGTTGCGCTCTATGACGGAACAAACGGGCCAGGGTGGACGAACAATGCCGGGTGGCTGGCCACCGACACACCGTGTAGCTGGAACGGTGTAAGCTGCAACGGGGGACACGTCGCTCGGCTCGTTCTCGGATTCAACGCCCTTTCGGGCCCGATTCCTGCCGAACTGGGCAACCTGGCAGGCCTTGAGAATCTGGACCTGGGCTACAATCAGTTGACAGGGGCAATCCCGGCCGAGCTGGGAAGCATGCCTGTCTTGTGGAATCTGAGGCTGAGCTGGAACCAGCTTATCGGTCCGATCCCACCTGGACTCGGCAGCCTGGCGAAACTACGGGTCTTGTCACTGAACGGGAATCAACTGACAGGGGCGATTCCGTCCGAGCTTGCGAACTTGACCCAGCTTGAGGACCTTTATCTGTACACCAATCGCCTGACCGGACCCATTCCGCCACAACTGGCAAACCTGGCTAACCTTCAGACGATCAACATATCGTCGAATCAACTGACGGGAACGGTCCCTCCAGGTCTGGCGAAGCTGACCAACCTTCAGTACCTCGTCATCCACGAAAACCAGCTGACAGGCTCTATTCCTCCCGAGTTGGGAGATCTGACAAACCTTGAAACGTTGAGCCTCTCTTACAACCACATCACCGGTACCATTCCATCGCAACTGGGAGATCTCGCCAACCTGCGCTCCCTAGGGCTCAACTACAACCAGCTTACAGGTTCCATCCCGCCGGAACTCGGAAACCTGACCAAGCTGCTGGATCTCAGCCTGGACGCGAACCAGTTGACTGGCCCGATCCCTGCGGAACTCGGCAACCTCGTCAATCTCAGCGGGCCCTGGACACCGACTTATCTCAATGATCAGATGGGTGTCGACCAGACCGGGGGAACGGCACCTCTGTCACCTGAGGGTGGCGGTGGCCGCTACTCCGGGCTGTGGCTGGGGGAGAACCAGTTGACAGGTCCGATTCCCACCACTTTGCAGAATCTGACCCAACTGGAGTACATGGATCTGTCCAACAACCGCCTGAGCGGCAGCGTCCCGGCCGAGTTTGGGAAGCTCTCTGCACTGAAGTCGCTCCGTATAGACCACAATCCGCTGACCGGCGCGCTGCCGTCTTCGCTGACGGCAGTGCCCCTCGACCTGTTCTATTACGACGCCACGGACCTCGGTGAGCCCGGGGACGCCGCGTTCCAGGCCTGGCTGAGCAGTATCACTTATCTGAAACGCACTGACATTCTGTGCGGTGCGCGAACCCTTAACGGCGTCGTGTGGAACGATCTGAACCGAAACGGAAACCAGGACGCTGGTGAACCATCTATCTCGGGCGTTACAGTGATCTTAACCCGGGATGCCGGAATGCTGGCCGCGATTACGGCGGGCCGTCAAGTCGTCACCGGCAGCGATGGGCGCTACGCGTTTGCAAATCTGGCGGCCGGTGCGTACCTGCTGTCCGTTGCACCATCGGAGCGATGGCCCACCGTACCCGATCCGGTCGCCATCGGCGTGCCAGAAGATCGCGATGTGACAGCCCCTGCCATCGGGCTAACAGGGGCATCGCTGCGAGTATTCTTGCCCGTCATCCAGCGATAGGCCGTTCAGTCTCAGTGAGCTTGTTTGCTGAATTCGTAACGCGGAATTCATTCCGCAACCAAACAATTGCGCGTTCGACGCGAATGTTACGGAGTAATACTATGACATCAGAATCCATGCCAAAGTAGTAACAGCCTTCACCTTGCCTGAGGCGGGCTGACGCCTTCAAACTATAGGCTGTCACGCCCGATCAAGTCGTGCAACAGAACGATGAGGCCCAACTGTAGTAGGTTGGGCCTCGTGCATTTATGAAGAGGGGCTGGTGTTTTCGCGCCCTACGCCTTGTCAACGACCCGATACCCATGCCGCAGCCGCGCCCGGATCGTTGCCCGGATGAACGGCCAGGCAGCTTCCAATGACGGGAACGGCGTGACCGCCACCCGTTTCCAGCGGCCTTTGCGGCCGTAGGTGCGCACGACGGCACCATCATCCAGCAGCGTCGGCTCCCAACTCACCCGGTAGTAACGCCGCGCGTTGACGGCCGGATCGGTGCGGTCAAAGTCTACCTGGCCGAAATCCACTGGCGGTTCGCGCCACTCGTCGCGCGTGCGCCTGCCTTTCATCTTTCCCTCGGCGTAACTTCCACATTTCTCGTTCGTCTACTATGATACTAGAACAGACGTTCAGTGTCAAGCGCATCATGTCGTCAACCCGCCAACGCAAGCTCGATGCCGTCGTCGCGCGGCTGCAATTGCAATACGGCCCCCGCGCTATCCGCAAAGCCGCGCCTGACCCCGCGCCGCCCGCCCAACTGTCCACCACTTTCCCGGCCCTGGACGCAGCGCTTGGCGGCGGCCTGCCGGCCGGCCGGATCACGGAGATCAGCGGGCCGGCCACCTCCGGCAAGGTGACGCTGGCTGCGAAGGCGCTGGCGGCCGCGCAGCAGGATCCCAAGTCGCTGGTCGCCTGGCTGGACCTGGGCCGCACCTGCGATCCCGACTACCTGCACCGCTGCGGCCTCGCCCTCGACCGGCTCTTGGTGGTCCGGCCGCGCGACGGCGCGGATGCGCTGGCGCTCGCGCTGCACCTGGTCGAGAGCCGGACCCTGGCTGCGCTCGTCTTTGACGGCACGGCGCAGCTCAAGGAGGCCGACCAGGCGGCGGTCGCGGGCGTGCTGGAGCGCCTGGCGGTGGTTGTGGCCCAGTCCGCCATCGCCGTGATCTTCCTCGCGGAACCCGGCGCGCAGTCCCGGACGCTGGCGCACGTGGCGACCGTGCGGCTGGCGCTGCGCCGTGAGCGCTGGCTGACCCTGGGCCAGGACGTGCGCGGCTACGAAGGGCAGGTGGCGATCGTCAAGCACAAGCTGGGCCGGGCCGGCGCGGTCGTGCCGATCCGCATCACGTTCAACGGCACGGTGCGCGGGGAGGGGCTGTGAGGGGCGGCGGAGACGGGGAGAAGGGGAGAAGGGGAGACACGGAGATGGGGGGATGGGGTGAGTGTGCTTTGACAACTGAACAGGTGTTCTATATAATCCGGCCATCCGAAGTGCAGGGAGTGGGGCAGCGTGGCCGAACGGCGGCAAGAGACGACACGGCGGAGCATCGCCTATCTGTGGGCACCCTATTTCGGGGTCAGCGTGGCGCGGCGTTCGGCGCCGCAGCTGGCTGGCCGGCCGCTGGCCCTGCTCGATGACGGAGGCCGCGTGCTGGCGACGGACGCGCTGGCGCTGCAGGCAGGCATCGGCGCCGGCCTGACCGAACGCCAGGCCGCGGCCCGCTGTCCGGCGGCCGCACTGCTGCCGGCCGCGCGTTTCCCGCTCTGGGAGGCCCAAGAAGCGTTCCTGGACCGGGTCAAGGAGGCCACGGACCGCTGGCAACCGGATGGCCTGGGGCGGGTCTACCTGCAGGCGCCGTTCGCGGTCCAGGAAGGCCGCACGGTCGAGGAACTGGTGGGCTGGTGCCAGGCTGTGGCGAGCGCTGTCCGGGCCCTGGGCTGGCGGCCGGCCCTGGGTGCGACCGGCAGCAAGTTTGGCGCCAGCGTGGCGGGTCAAGTGGCCTGGGAGAACGCGGCCCTGCTGCTGGCGCCGGTCGCGCAACGCGACTTCCTGGCCGGCCAGCCGGCCGCGCTCCTGCCGCTGGACGCGGATGCGCTGCTCCAGCTCCGCCACCTGGGCATCCGCACGTTGGGCCAATACGCGCGGCTGCCCGCAACCGGTGTGCTGACCCGCTTCGGCCAGGCGGGGCGCACGGCGCAGCGTTGGGCGCAGGGGCTGGACGATCGGCCCGTCGTGCCGCCCTGGGAAAGCCCCGAAGTTGCGGCCCGGCTGGAGTTCGATGCTCCGTTGGCCGATGGCGAGATCCTGTTGGCCGCGCTGCTGCGCCAGGCCGAGCGGCTGCTGGGGCCGCTGCGCGACCGGCTCCAGGCGGCAGCCCGCCTCGAGCTGCGCATCACCCGCGCGGACGGCCGGACGCTCCCCCTGGCGCACATCTTTCCCCAGCCGACCGCCGCGGCCGCGGCCGTGCGCCTGGCGCTGGCGGGCCTGCTGGCGCGGGCGCCGTGGGCTGGCCAGGGCGCGACGGAGATCACGCTGACCCTGGCCGGCATCACTGACACGCCGGGGCAGCAGCTCATGCTTTTTGCCGACACGCACGACGACAACCGCGCCCGGCTGACCGCGACCCTGGACCGGTTGGCGGCCCGTTTCGGCGCGGATGCCTTCCGCCTAGCCAGCCTGGCCGACCCCGACAACTTGCTGCTCGAACGCCGGGCGGCCTTTGGTCCGTGGCGATGAGATCGTATCGCAATCCGCCGGATTGCGCCTGCCGGCGCCGCCACAAGCCGGCGGCTTGTTTTACATGATGATGACGCGTCTCTGGCCCCACGGTGAGCCTGTGCAAATGCAGCTCGACCCGGCCGGCCTCCCCCAGGCATTCGCGTGGGACGGCGCCTGGCATCCCATCGCCGCCATCGCCAAACGTTGGCGCGTGCGGGCCGGCTGGTGGACGCCCGAGGCCGAGGCCTGGCAGGAGTACGTCAAGCTCACCACCGCCGACGGCCTGCTCTGCGTGTTGGCGCATGATCTGCGCAGCGGCGAGTGGCGGCTGGTGCGGCTGTATGATTGATTGGAGGTTAGAGGTTGGAGGTTGGAAACCCCTGCCCTCGACCTCCAACCTCTAACTTCCAATCTCCAACTTCCATGTACACCGAACTCCACTGCCACAGCTACTACTCGCTGCTCGACGGCGCATCGTCGCCGGCCGCGCTGCTGGATCGAGCTGCGGCGTTGAGCATGTCCGCGCTGGCGCTCACCGACCATGACGGGCTGATCGGCGCGGTCGAGTTCTGGCGCGCGGCGCGGGCGCGGGGCATCCAGCCCATCATCGGCGCGGAGGTGATGCTGGCCCACGGCTCGCACCTGACGCTGCTGGCCGAGACGCAGGCCGGCTACGCCAACCTCAGCCGGCTGATCTCGGTTGGGCAGTTGGCGGGCGCGAAGGGCGCGCCGGTGCTGACCATCGCGGACGTGGCGCAGCACGCCGTAGGGCTGCTCTGCCTGTCCGGCTGCCGGCAGGGCGCGGTGGCACAGGCGGTCCTGGCGAATGATATGGGCCGCGCGATGCGGGCCGCAGGCAAGCTGGCCGACATCTTCGGCCGCAACCGCTGCTGGATCGAGCTGCAGCGCCACTGGCTGCCGGACGACGACCGGCTGATCGCCGGGCTGCTGGCCGTGGCGCAGGCCGTCGGGGTGGGCGTGGCAGCCACGAACAACGTCCACTACGCGGCGGCCGACGGCCACCGGCTGCACGATGTGCTCACCGCCACACGACATAATGTTTCGCTTGCCGAATTAGGCATGCGCCAGCGTCCCAACAGCGAGTTCCACCTGAAGGGCGCGGCCGAGATGGCCGCCCTCTTCACCGAATGCCCCGCGGCCCTGGCGGCCACCCAGGCCATCGCCGAGCGCTGCGATGTCTCCCTCGATTTCTCCCGCCGCCGACTGCCTGCCTTTCCATCCCGTTCCGAAACCTTCCCGCACGGCATCCCGCCGGGTGAGACCGCGTTCAGTCACCTCTACGCCCTGGCCCACGCCGGGCTGGTCGCCAAACTGAGCCCGGTCACGCCGCCTGCGGTCAAGCAGTTGGCCCACGAGCTGGCCGTCATCGAAGCGGCCGGCCTGGCCGACTACTTCCTGATCGTCTGGGACATCGTGCGCGAGGCGCGCGGCCGTGGCATCCGCGGCCAGGGCCGCGGCTCGGCCGCCAATTCCCTCGTGGCTTACGTCCTGGGCATCACGCCGGTGGATCCGCTGGCGCACCGTCTGCTGTTCGAGCGTTTCCTCAGCGACCGGACCGATACGATGCCCGACATTGACCTGGACTTCGACCGCGACCGCCGCGACGAAGTGATCGCCTACGTCTACGAGCGTTACGGCCGCGAACACACCGCGCTGGTCTGTAACGTCGTGACCTATCAGCCGCGGCTGGCGGTGCGCGACGCCGCGCGGGCGCTGGGCTACCCGCCGGAGGAGCTGAGGCGCGTCAGCGCATGGGCGGAGGAGCAGCGGGGAGGGGGAGACAAGGGGAGGGGGAGAGAGGGAGATAAGGAGACCCAAGGTGCAGGGGATACGAACCACGCACCACGCAACACGGGCCACGCCCCCGACCTCCAACCTTCAACCTTGAACCTGCTAACCGAACTCGCCTCCCAACTCATCGGCGTGCCGCGGCACCTCTCCGTCCACGCCGGCGGAATGCTGATCACCGCCCAACCGTTGGTCGAAGTCGTGCCGTTGGAGCATGCAACCAAGCCGGGCGTCGTGGTGGCGCAGTGGAACAAGGATGCGGTCGAGGACGCCGGTCTGATCAAAACCGATCTGCTGAGCCTGGCGACATTGGGCATGGTGACCGAGGCGTGTGCGCTGGTCGAACAGCGCCACGGGATCGCCCTCGACCTGAACGCGCTGCCACTTGACGATCCGGCGGTCTACCGGCTGCTGGCTGAGGGCGACACCATCGGCTGCTTCCAGGTGGAAAGCCGCGCCCAGAGCTCGATGCTGCCGCGGCTCAAGCCGCAGCGCTTCGAGGATCTCATCATCGAGGTCGCCATCGTGCGCCCTGGCCCGATCCAGGGCGGCATGGTGCATCCTTATCTGCGGCGGCGGCAGGGGCTGGAGCCGGTGACTTATGCGCACCCCAGCCTGGAGCCGGCGTTGCGGGAGACGCTGGGGGTGATCATCTTCCAGGAGCAGGTGATCCGGGTCGCAGTGGCGCTGGCCGGTTTCACGCCGGGCGAGGCCGACCTGCTGCGCCGCGCCATGAGCCGCAGCAGGTCGGCGGAGGCGATGGATGCGCTGCGGGCGCGCTTCGTGGCTGGCGCGGGGGCCAGCGGCGTCGAGACAGCCACAGCCGAGGAGGTCTTTAGTCAGCTCCAGGGTTTCGCCACTTACGGCTTCTGTAAGAGCCACGCGGCCAGCTTCGCGCTGCTCGCCTACCAGACCCTCTGGCTCAAGGCGCACTACCCGGCCGAGTTCTACTGTGCGCTGCTGAACCACCAGCCGATGGGCTTTTACTCGCCCGAGGTGCTCATCGGGGACGCCAAACGCCACGGCATCACTACGCTGCGACCGGATGTGAACGCGAGCCGGGACGAATGCACGTTGGAGAGGGGGAGCAGGGGGGAAAGGGAGAAAGGGAGAAAGGGAGCAGGGGAGAGCTGCACCCCTGCTCCCCTGCTCCCCCGCTCCCCTGCATCCCCGCTCCGCCTCGGCCTCCGCTACCTGGCCGGCCTGGGCGCAGTGGGGCGGGCGCGGCTGCTGGCGGCGCGCGCGGCCGGCCCCTTCCGTGATCTGGCCGACTTCTGTCGGCGCACGCGGTTGCCGCGGCCGCTGGTGAGCGACCTGGTGCGGGCGGGCGCGTTGGACGGGTGCGGCCCCCGGCGGCAGCTCCTGTGGGCGCTGGGCGGGTTGCAGTACGCCGAGGACGCGCTGGTCGAGGCGCCGGACGTGCCCGCGGAGCTGCCCGACCTGACCGAGCGCGAGGCGCTGGGCTGGGAGTACGAGCTGTTGGGCCTGTCGCCGGATGACCATCCGCTGCGGTTGTGGCGGCCCTGGCTGCGCAGCCAGGGCGTGTTGAGCGCGGCCGAGCTGGCATCTCAGCCGGCAGGCAAGCTGGTCAAGGTGGCCGGCCTGGCGATCGTGCGCCAGGCGCCGCCGACGGCCAAGTCGCACCTGTTCCTGACGCTGGAAGATGAGACAAATCTGGTGAACGTGATCATCCGACCTGACTTGTACCAACAGCAGCGCGCCACGTTACATAACGCCGTGCTGCTCCTGGTTGCAGGCCGGTTACAGCGGGAAGGCGCGGCGATCAGCGTGCTGGCGCAGCAGGTGGCGGCGCTGCGGGCATAGGCCGCGTGGTATAATCTGAGGGAACGCAGGAGGTGACCAATGATCAGGATCGGCACATCCGGTTTTTCCTACGACGATTGGGGCGGCCCTTTCTACCCGGCGGGGCTGCCGGCGCGCGCGCGCCTGGCGTTCTACGCGCAGGCGTTCTCCACGGTCGAGATCAACACTACCTACTACCGCGTCCCCGACCCGCGCCTGGTGGCGGGCTGGGCCGAGCGGACGCCGGCCGACTTCCTTTTCGCGGTCAAGGCGCACCAGAGCCTCACCCACGAGCGGGCGCGGCCAGACTGCGCCGCGTTCGTGGCCGCGCTGCAACCGCTGGTCGAGTCCGGCAAGCTGGCGTGCGTGCTGGCCCAGTTCCCCTATGCCTTCCACCCGACGCCGGACAACCGGGCGTACCTGGGCTGGCTGCGTGAAGGTCTGGGCGACCTGCCCGCGGTCATCGAGCTGCGCCAGGCCGGCTGGGTCGCGCCGGCCACCTTCGAGCTGCTGCGGTCGCTGGGCTTCGGCTTCTGCTGCGTGGACGAGCCGCGGCTGCGGGGGCTGCTGCCGCCCGTGGCCGTCGCCACGGGGCCGGTGGCGTACGTGCGTTTTCACGGTCGCAACGCGGCGAAGTGGTACAACCACGACCAGGCCTGGGAGCGCTACGACTACACCTACACACCGGCCGAGCTCCAGGAATGGGTCCCCAAGCTGCACGAGCTTGACGCGGCCGCGACCCTCACGCTAATCTACTTCAACAATCACTACGTCGGCCAGGCGGTGCAGGGGGCGCGTGAACTGAGGCAGTTGCTGCTTTTTGCGAAGGAAGCTGCGCCTGGCTGAAGTTGTGGCTACCTTGCGCAGCGAAAGCCGCGATTAGGCCGGGGTCTTTGCCCAATGCTATACTGGCCCAAAACAGCAGGAGGAGCGCATGGACGACGAGATCGGGCGGGGGACGCTGGCCGTGTGGGGCGGTGAAGAGGGCGGATGGGAAAGCGGCGCAACCCAGGCGCCCGTCGTTTTCAACGTGGCGTTCGGCTACCCGGACGTGGCATCCTGGCTCGACGTCGCGTTGGGTCGCGCGCCGGGCCACATCTACAGCCGCAACACCAACCCGACGGTGCAGGCGTTTGAGGAGAAGGTGCGCGCGGTTGGCGGGCACTGGCAGGACGCCACCAATTGTAGACGGACAGATTGCTGCTGTCGCGGCCACGAATGGCTTATGTCTGGCGACGTTCAACTGCGACGATTATGCGGCTTTTCAAGGTCTCAAGCTAGAGGATTGGCGCCGGCTCTGACCGGCAAGATAAACCGTGGTAAAAGGAGCGATAGAAGTTCAACACAAAGCCCGGGCAGTAGGCCCGGCGGCGGGTGAAAGCGTAGGTGTCTTGCCGATGGACGCTGTCATTTGCCCGATGTGTGGCACCGAGAATCCCTCTAACGCACTGCACTGCAGGAACTGTAGGGTAAACCTGAAATTAGCACTCAAGGATTCGGGTGAGATTGAGCACACATTAGGTGAGATTGAGGGTACGCATTACACAATAGGCCTTTAGGATTTTCTCCTGAGCACGGCCAGGCGCTTGGCGATATGCCGGGTGGTCTGCTTCTCCAGCAAGATGTCGGTGGCCTGAAGGCATCCATCAGATGGTTCTCTTGGGGGAGGTTGCTGGTCTCTATTCAGGGACCTGTATTCTCACTATTGTGTTCTGCATGCTTCGGATCATTACTGGGATGGCCTAACTGGACCGCATTGGCATTCCTTGTGCTGGGGCTGTGGGGTCTGTACACGATCTTGGGCATCACCTTCAATTGGACTGAGATCAAAATGTCCAGAGAAGCGCTCAGTGTTCGTCATGGACCGCTGGCAATGCGCAGGGAATGGGCTATTGGCTACGACATTCCCTGGAGGCTGAAGATTGAGGAAGTCACCAAGATGGCTATCCTGACTGGGATATACACCGGGGGGTTCTTTTCCGAGTATAGGCTGTTCCAACTCAACATGATCCTGAATGAAGAGAAAAGGGTTCTCCTCTCAACTTTCGATCGTGAGGTGGCGGGTTTCGTCAAGTCGGTCATCGAGGAATACAGGGCCTTTCAGGCGCCATTGTCTCGGTATTCGGGGAAGGAATGAGCGCATGAGTGATGAGATCTCGCGGGCGACGCTGTGCGTATGGGGCGGCGAAGATGGCGGATGGGAAGGTGGCGCGACCCAGCCGCCGGTGGTCTTCAGCGTGGCCTACGGTTACCCGGACGTGGCATCCTGGCTCGATGTTGCGTTGGGTCGCGCGCCGGGCCACATTTACAGTCGCAACACCAACCCGACGGTGCAGGCGTTTGAGGAGAAGGTGCGCACCCTGGAGGGCGCGGCGGCCGCCACCAGCTTCGCAACCGGCATGGCCGCCATCAGCAACACGCTGTTCACGCTCCTGGCGCCTGGCGACCGGGTCGTGTCGGTCAAGGACACCTACGGCGGCACCAACAAGATCTTCACCGAGTTCTTGCCGCGCTGGGGCGTGCAGGTGACGTTGTGTGACACAGCCGATCACGCGCAGATCGAGGCCGCGATCGCTGAGGGCTGCCGGGTCGTGTACCTGGAATCGCCCACCAACCCCACGCTGAAGGTGCTGGATCTGGCCCGCCTGGCCGCAGCGGGCCACCGCGCCGGCGCGGTGGTGGTCACCGACAACACCTTTGCCACCCCCATCAACCAGAACCCGTTGCAGCTCGGCAGTGACCTGGTGTTCATCATCATGCAAATTGAGTCCACTTCATCATCGAATTGGAGCCCACTAG
>CAZKEF010000034.1:0-58458 GCA_964551735.1 uncultured Anaerolineales bacterium | reverse complement strand
AGTTCGCTTGTGCCAGCATCCTGTGCGACATGGCAGTTTTCGGATAGGTTCTTAGATCGTATCATGGCAGTCGGCATCAGCCTGACGGAACGTTACGTACTCGCTAAGGAGTTGGTACATAACCGACAGACGGCCCCACAACGAAGACGCAAGACCTCAGGTGGGTGACCACTGTCTTCTGATCCAAGGAGTCTACATGGAGCTTGCCATCAACGATCAAATCTACGGTGACCGACGAACCCGACCGCATCTTGCTGTGGGTGCTGCGGGATGAGCTGGGGCTCACCGGAACCAAATTCGGTTGCGGCGTCGGCATATGCGGCTCTTGCACGATCCTCGTGGACGGCCAGCCCACCCGCTCCTGCATCACGCCGCTGTCAGCCGTGGCCGGTAAGGCCATCGTCACCCTGGAGGGGTTGGCCGGGACGGGGCCGGACGGCGCAGTGGTTCTGCATCCGGTGCAGCGGGCATTCGAGGAGGAGCAGGTGCACCAGTGCGGCTACTGCATGACCGGCCAGATGCTGACCGCGGTGGCGCTGCTGCGCAGCAATCCCCGGCCCAGCGAGGCCGAGATCGTGGCGGGCATGGATCGGGTCCTCTGCCGCTGCGGCGCCTACCCGCGCATCCAGCGCGCCGTGGCGCGGGCCGCTGAGATCGGCCAGCAGGAGGGTGGGCTATGAGCAAGCCAAGCGCGGCAGGCAAGCCGAAGGGGAAGATCACCCGCCGGCAGTTCCTCATCATGGCCGGCGCAGGCGGCGCAACCGTGGCGCTGGGCTTGGGCCTGGTGGGCGTGCCCTATGCCCGCCTGCGGATCGCCGACTTCTTGGAGTCGTCGGGCGGGCCGCCGAGCAACATCAAGGCCACACCCATCGCGTGGTTCGAAATCCTACCGAACAACGCCGTCCGGCTCTTCATCCCCAAGGTCGAGATGGGCCAGGGCGTGCACACGGCCCTGGCGCAGGCCGCGGCCGACGAGCTGGAAGTCGCCTGGAAGGACCTGGAGGTAGTGAGCGCGCCTACCGGCCGCGGCCTGGATGATCCCATCGGCACCAGCGCCAGCAACTCCGTTTCCTCGCTGTACCTGACCCTCCGCCAGGCCGGGGCCACCGTGCGCCAGATCGTACGCGCCGAAGGGGCGCGCCAACTGGGCCGGCCCGTGGAAGAGACGGCGGCTGAGCAAGGTTACGTGTACGTCAAGGCCGATCCGGCTGCGCGCCGCTCCTACGGAGAGATCGTGGCCGCCGCCGAGACGCTGACCGTGCCGGAGCAGCCTGCACCGCTCAAGACTGACGCCGAGCTGCGCTACATCGGGCAGCCCATGCCGCGCGTCGATCTGCGGGCCAAGGTGCTGGGCCAGGCGACCTACAGCATAGACGTGCGCCTGCCGGGCATGGCCTACGGCGCGGTGGCGCACCCATCCACTGTCGAGGGGCAGCTCAAGCGCGCTGCAGCGGGCCGGGCCGCGACGCTGCCGGGCGTGATAAAGGTAGTCATAGATGAGAAAAACCACTTCGCCGGTGTGGTGGCGGAAAGCCGGGAGCAGGCCTATGCCGCCATGGGCGCGCTGGACCTGACCTGGGACGCCGGTCACCTCTGGCAGCAGGCCGAGATAGATGACGCGGTGACCGCCGGCGGCGCGGGCGGCGTCGTCATCCAGAAGGAGGGCGCGGTGCGGGGCCGGCTGCGGGGCCGCGCCGCGGTCGAGGCCGAGTATCGCGTGCCCATGGCGTATCACGCCCACTTCGAGCCGCTGACCGCCGTCGCTGACGTCAAGGCTGACGCCGCGGTGATCTACACCTCGACCCAGGCGGCCGTCAGTGTGCGCGGCGACGTGGCCGAGGCGTTGGGGCTGAAGCCGGAGGCCGTCGTGGTCCACCAGCCGTATCTCGGCGCCGGCCTGGGGCACAAGGTGGAGACCAAAGCCGCGGTCGAAGCCGCGCGGCTCTCCCAGGCCGCCGGCCGGCCGGTGCACCTGGTCTGGAGCCGCACAGAGGACTTCCGCAACAGCTTCGTGCGGCCGCCCACGCATCACATCCTGCGCGCCGGCCTGACAGCGGATGGGCGGATCGAGGCGCTGGTGCACGAACAGGCCAGCGGCAAGGTCGCGCTGCCCTTCCTGCCCGCCATCGCCGGCGCCGTGCTGGGGCACGATTTCGGCGCCTGGCGCGGCGGCCGCATCCCTTACAGCATCCCCAACCGGGAGACCATCGCCTGGGTGGCCGACCTGCCCTTCCTGACCGGCTGGTGGCGCGGGCTGGGCCTGCTGCCCAACACCTTTGCCATCGAATGCTTCCTGGATGAGGTGGCCGTGGCGGCCGGCGCTGATCCCATCGAGCTGCGCCTACGCCATCTGCCGGAGGGGGTCATCGGTGAACGGCTGCGCGGCGTGCTGCTGGCCGCGGCCGACCGGGCCGGCTGGAACACGCCTGCGCCGGCCGGCCGGGCCCGAGGCGTCGCCTGCTGCGTGGACTACGGCACGATTGTCGCCAGCGTGGCCGAGGTTTCGGCCGACGGCGGCCAGATTCGCGTTCACCGGGTCACAACGGCCGTGGATCCGGGCGTCATCGTCAACCCGAATGGGGTGGCCGCGCAGGTGGAGGGCAATGTGATCATGGGCCTCAGCTCGGCGCTGCTGGAAGAGGTGACGGTGGCGGACGGCGTGCTCGGCCCGGCCAACTTCGGCGCGTATCGCATCCTCCCGTTGTCGGCCGCACCGGCGATCGAGGTGGTGCTGCTACAAGGCGCTGACAAGCCGCACGGCATCGGCGAGCCGCCCCTCGGGCCGGTGGCACCGGCCGTCGCCAATGCGGTCTACGCGCTGACAGGCAAGCGGCTGCGCCAGCTCCCGCTGCGGCTCTAGTGGGTGCTGGTCGCGGTGGATATCACGGCCACGCGTGCCATGAAGGTCGCTGCGGACGCGCGCCCAGGCGCGTGCCCACGATCGTACGCGATCATGGGCACGCGCCACCCACGCGTTGTAACCCGATTGCCGCAGCAGCTCGGCGTAGTACTGCGCCCCAGCCGCGGAAGGGTGCTCGCCGTCCGGCTTGATCCAGCCTTTGGTTCTGGGGTCCTGGTCGTGATGCGGGCCGTTAGTGGGACGGGCACTCTTGAGTTGTCGCCCTACAACTCGATCTACAGTCTTGCCAGCTCAATGGCGATCTCCGCCCCCACACGGGCATTGTTGTACACCAGTTGGATGTTCGAATTCAGGCTGTCCCCGCCGGTGATCTGCTGGACCCTGTCTAAGAGGAAGGGCGTGACGTCTTTGCCCTTGATGCCGCGTTCTTCCGATTCGGCGACAGCGCGCGCGATCACCGCGGAAATGACGGCAGGATCCATGGCATACTCAGCCGGGATGGGAACGGCGATGATGACGCCGCCGTTGAGGCCCAGGTCCCACTTGGCCTTGAGGGCTGCAGCCACTTCCCTGGGGGAATCAACCCGGTAATCCACCTTGAAGCCGCTTTCGCGGGTGTAGAAAGCCGGCATTTCCTCCGTCTGGTAGCCAACCACCGGCACACCGTTGCTTTCCAGGTATTCCAGGGTCAGGCCGATGTCCAGGATGGACTTGGCGCCGGCACAGACCACGGCGACATTGGTGTGCGCCAATTCCTGGAGGTCGGCGGAAATATCGAAGGTTTCGGGGGCGCCGCGATGCACGCCGCCGATCCCCCCGGTGGCGAACACCCGGATCCCGGCCAGCGCGGCAATGATCATGGTGGAAGCAACCGTTGTGGCGCCGTCCTCGCGCTTCGCAACGAGGAACGGGATGTCGCGGCGGGAGGCCTTGTGGACCTTGAGCCCCAGTTTGCCCAAGGTTGCGATCTCCTCCGGCGCCAGGCCCACCTTGAGCCGGCCGCCGAGGATGGCGATGGTGGCGGGAACCACGCCACGCTCCCGGACGATGGCTTCCACCTGCAGGGCGGTTTCCATGTTCCGGGGATAGGGCATGCCGTGGGAAATGATGGTGGATTCGAGGGCGAGAACGGGCTTGCCGGCTCGGAGCGCCTCGGCGACTTCGGGACGGATATCCAGGTACTTTTCTAGCATAGTTCAAACTCCTTTACCTTGCACTGGGTCACATGAGCCTCCCCCCAGCTTTCGCTGAATCCCAAACGGTCTTTCACTGAGCCATATTATAACCAAATGCACATTCTTGCCAGTTACGCTGATGTTGTCATCAGCCGGCTTGGCGATTGAAATCGCGGCTGAAGGGCGCTGCGGCGCCGGACCTCAACATGCACACCATGCTGAGCGGAAAGTTTCGGTAGTGCCACGCGAAGATCCAGGCGCTGTTCGCCAGGCTCGCCACGACGAAGAGCCCGCCGATGCGCCGCAGCCGGGGGTCATCCCGCTGGCCGGGGCGCGCCTGGAAGATCGCGAAGGCCGTATAGATGACGCCCCAGATCGCGAAGACACAGGCCGCCAGCACGAACAAGACCGGATGCTGCGTTGCATCGTCTTTCGCCTCAGCTAGATGGTATCCGCTGGTCGTCCATGCGACGCGGCAGGCCGCAGATAGGCCGTAATCGCTCCCGCCAGGGCGCTGCTCTTCGCCTCATCAAAGCTCCCTGTCGTGCGCCACACTGTAGTGCCGCCCCGGCGGTCCACGAGCAAGACGTGAACCTCATTCTTGTTCGGGATGTCGAACGCCCGCATGAAGCTTGCCAGGTTGATGTACAGCGTGACCGTGCGGGCGCGCGCTTTGGCGTTGGGGATGCCTGCCCGCATGCCCTCGTTGATGAAGGTGCGTGAGAGCGCAGGCAGTTCGTTGATGGTGGGCAGTTCATAGCAGGCCAGCTCGGGCAAGGAGGCTTCCAGCTGGTCTGCGAAAGGAATCCAGGTGTTGACGACGATCTGCTGGGACTGCAAGAACGGCACGAACAGGAGGCGGCGGCCAGGCCGACCGGCACGCGCTGTTTGACCAGGAAGATCAGGGCCAGCCCCAGCGCGATCTCGGCGATCCCGGACAGGACCACGACCAGGTCGCCATCCACCGGCAGCCAGGTCGGCACCTGGGCGAGAAACTCGGCCTGCACCACCGTGAGATGACTGGTCCCGGCAAAGACCAGGAATATGCCGAGTAGGATGCGCGCGAGCGTCTGTATCGTTCGGGAGACCTTCTGTACCGGGGGCCGCGTGAGGTGATGGCGTGCGGCGAGTTGCTGCAGCTATCGCCCGCGAAGGCAGCTTGTCTATTTTTTGTATAATACTAATACTATAATTGATATAGCTTTGTATTTGACACGCCTTCAATTTAAGTGTATAGTCCGCCCTGTTTCAATCCCCGCGAGGCAATATAAGATGAGATGATCGGTACGAACGTTGCTTTCCCGGTAGCCTGACTTCTGTTGAAAGGAGATTACCAATGCCCGTTGCCCCCCAAGTGACCTATCCTGGCGTGTATATCCAGGAAGTGGAAAGCCCGGTGCACACCGTGACACCGGTTGCTACCTCCACAACGGCGTTTGTCGGCCGTGCAAAACGCGGCCCCGATGGTAGCCTCGGCGGTGATGGGCCTGAGCTCATCCACAGCTTCGGCGACTTCCAGAGTATCTTCGGCGGCTTGTGGGCCGATAGCCCCCTGGGCTACGCGGTCAACGATTTCTTCCTCAACGGCGGCAGCGATGCGGTGATCGTCAGGCTGCACAACGGCGCGACGGCCGCAACCCTCACCGTGCCGGGAAACGGCGGCACGAATAAGCTGCAGGCCAAGTCCAAAGGCGCCTGGGGCAACAAGCTCCGCGTCCGGGTGGAGTACGTGCTGCCCCCCAACACGAACACCACCGATCCCACCGATCCTACCTATGCCACCTACAAGCTGGTCGCGGAGAACGTGGCCAAGCCGCTGGGCGTGGCTGATCCGATGGAGCTCTTCAACCTGTACGTGTACGACGGCGACAGCGGCGCCACCGAGAAACTGACCAACATCACTGTGAACACCGGCGTGCGCACCATCGCCAAGGTGCTGGAGCATGAATCGAGCCTGGTGTCCGTTGACCCCAAAGCGCCGTGGGCGTTCAAGCCGAACCCCAGCGGCACCCTGCCCAAGTCAAACAAGCCCTGGTGGGATGATGACAACGCTGGCGGCTTCACTCCGGCGGATGCCAACAGCGGCGGTGATGGCGGCGCGCTGCAACCGACCGATTACACCGGCGATGAAGTCAGGAAAACCGGTATCTACGCACTGGAGAAGGCCGACATCTTCAACCTGTTGGTAATCCCCCCCGACACGGACAACGGAACCACGCCCACCGACCCAGTGCTAACCACAGCGCTGGCTTACTGCGAGCGCAAACGCGCCATCCTGCTGGTGGATCCGCCTTCCGGATGGACCCACAAGAACGACGCCCGAGATGGCGTGCCGATCAGCGGCCTGGGCCCCAGCGCGAACGCCGCCATCTACTTCCCGCGCATCAGGAAAGCCAACCCGCTGCACCAGAACCAGATCGAGACGTTCGTGCCCAGCGGCACGATAGCGGGCATCATCGCGCGCACCGATCGGCAGCGGGGCGTGTGGAAGGCGCCGGCGGGGCTCGAGGCAACCATGGCCGGCGTGGCGTCGTTGACCGTGCCTCTGACCGATGCAGAGAACGGCGAGCTGAACCCCTTGGGCATCAACTGCCTGCGCACCCTACCCGCGGCCGGTAATATCGTTTGGGGCGCGCGCACCATGGTCGGAGACGACCGGCTGTCGTCGCAGTGGAAGTATCTGCCGGTGCGGCGCACGGCCCTGTGGATCGAGGAAACGCTCTACCGCAGCTCCCAGTGGGCGGTCTTCGAGCCCAACGACGAGCCGCTCTGGTCGGCCTTGCGGCTGAACATCGGCGCGTTCATGCAAGGACTGTTCCGGCAGGGCGCGTTCCAGGGCCAATCGCCCAAGGACGCCTACTTCGTCCAGTGCGACAGCACCACCACGACCCAGGCCGACATTGACCGGGGGATCGTCAACATCGTCGTCGGCTTTGCGCCGCTGAAACCCTCCGAGTTCGTCGTGATCTACATCCAGCAGATCGCCGGCAACATCGCGACATGAGCAGCAGCCCTGAGCACGGGCGCTAAGGAGAGAACATCATGGCAGAAAAAGTCAATTGGATGATGCAGTTGAAGATTGACGGTGGGCCTGGGATCAGCGCGGCCAACCAGGTCACGGCGGACGCGTACGACAAGGCGAGCCTTGATCTGACCAAAAACGATGGAGAGAAGACCATCCAGGTGCAGCCCGCTCCCGGCCTGGCAAGATACCTGGTGGTCACCGCCAGTGCATACAGCGACCCAAAAGATGACAATGCAAAGGTGAGCTTCAAATTCACAAAGATCGATGGCGCCGCCGTCAGCAGCCAAAACATCCAGCTAGACGACGCGCTGGTGGTGACGGGCCAGGCGGCCCTGGACAGCATCGCGCAGGATTGGACCGGCCTGACGTTCACGAGCACATTCACCGATCCCATCACCGTGAATGTACTGGTCTGCCGGGCGGCAGCGACTAAGACGGAGAAGAAAACCGAGTAATCTTCGAACCAATAAGGAGGAAGCATGCCTGCTCCAGAGTTCACGGTCAACACATACCGCTATGATCCGTACAAGAACTTCAAATTTCGCGTCAAATGGGACAACAAGTATGTGGCCGGCATCAGCAAGGTGGGCGGCCTGACGCGCACCACGCAGGTCGTGAGCCACCGCGAGGGAGGCGACCCCAGCAGCAGCCGCAAATCGCCGGGCCAAACCGACTACGGCCCGATCTCACTGGAACGCGGGGTCACGCACGATAAGGATTTCGAGCAGTGGGCCAACAAGGTCTGGGCCTACGGCAACGCGGCCGGCCAGGAGGTCTCGCTCAAGGACTTCCGCAAGGACATCATCATCGAGCTGTACAACGAGGCCGGGCAGAAGGTGGTCGCGTACAACGTTCACCGCTGCTGGGTGTCGGAGTTCACGGCGCTGCCCGAGCTGGATTCCGGCGGCAACGCGGTCGCGATCCAATCCATCACGCTGCAGCATGAAGGGTGGGAGCGCGACACGTCGGTGGCTGAGCCGACGGAACCGAGCTATGTGCTGCCGTCGTAAGGCTTGCCTGCCACACTGAAGGACGCGTGTGATGCGCACACTCTCTGCCCTGGACCTGGTGCGCGTGTGGGAAGCTGGCCGCGATCGCCATCCGGTGGATCGCGCGCTGCTGCTGTTGGCGCTCGCGTACCCGGAGTTGACGCGAGACCAACTGGCCGCGCTCACCATCGGGCAGCGCAACGGCCGGCTCCTGGCGCTGCGCCAGCAGATGCTGGGCGCGCAGTTGAACGCATACGCCGAATGTCCTCAGTGCCGCGAAGCGCTGGAATTCTCCATCGACGCGCCATCGCTCCGGTCGCCTGAACCGGCGGAGCAGATGTTCGCCCTGGCTGTTGATGGGTTGGACGTGCGCTTCCGCCTGCCCGACAGCCTGGACCTCGCGGCCGTCAGCGCTGTGCCGGACCCGGACGCAGCCCAACGCTTGCTCATACAGCGCTGTGTGCTGGCGGCCCGGCAGAATGAGACACCGGTCGCGGCCGCGACGTTGCCCGATGCGATCGTGAAGGTGTTGGCCGATGCCATGAGCGAACGCGATCCCCAGGCCGGCCCGCGCTTCCGGCTGAGCTGCCCGGCCTGCGGGCACGGCTGGGCCGCCCTGTTCGATATCGTCTCGTACTTCTGGACCGAGATCAACGCCTACGCGCAGCGGCTGCTGGGTGAGGTGCACCGTCTGGCGCGCGCGTATGGCTGGCGTGAAGCCGATATCCTGGCGCTGAGCTCCGCTCGACGCCAGTTCTACCTGGGCCTGGTGGGCAAATGAACGATTTCCTGGCCGCCATCGTGACAGCAGCGCAGACGCCCCCGGCTTCACCAATGATCCAGCCGCTATTGGCGCCGCACTTTGCCCCGCTGCCCCCTATCGCCGGCGATGGCCTGGCTGCCGGCGGCGACGGGGGCGATCCGTTGTTTGGGCCGGCCGGGATGGCCGAGGCTGCCGCCCCGGATGCGCTGGACATCATCCCGCCGCTGCTGCCCCTCGGCGACTATGACGGTGACACGGTGTATTTGCCGTGGCCGGAGGCTGAGGCGCCGGCGTTTGCAGGCGGACCCGGGGCCCCGGCCAATCCGGAGGCTTCGAACCGATCCATAATCAGCCAACCGATCGTCGCTGACGCTGGCGCGGGTGAAACACCTGGCGCCGCCGGAGACGCCTTTGACAGGTCCCGGACAAGCCTCGCGCCCGATGACCGCCACGCTCCCGTTCACCGAAACAGCCCGCCCGAGGCGATGCGCGACGGCGCCATTTCCCGTGCAGCGCCCCATGTCGCGGGCGACACAAACGAAGACGAAAACCGGAACGCGGAGAACCTGCCCCGCACTTTCGGGCACGACGCGGATGCCGCGGAGGACGCGGACAGGCTCAGATTCCATCCGCGTCCTTCGCGTCGTCAGCGTAGTCCGCGTCCCGTTTTCGGACTGGATACCCATGCTGCCCGCGGTGCCACGACCCTTACGGATGAAAACGCGACGACGGTCAGCGGTCAGCAGTCGGCGGTCGGCATTTTCCAGGCAGATGCCCATGCCGCGTCCGCCGCCACGGCCGATGAAAACCGGAACGCGGACGACGCGGACAGGACCGGATTTCATCCGCATAGTCCGCGTCGTCTGCGTCGTCCGCGTCCTGTTTTCAGGGCAGATGCCCATCCCGCGCCTGTCGCCATGACTGACGAGGATCGCACGCCCGGACGCGGCCCTGCAAGCAGTGTGACTGCCATGCCACCGGCCAAAGCCTCGCTGCAGCGGCGAGTGCTTGCGGCCGCAGATGCAGCAGGCGCGCCATCGACCGCAGTCAGCAATCCTGACCCGGCGAGACCGCCAGAACGTATTTCGTACAGGGTGCTCCCGGCCGTGACCACGGCAGCAGCAGATACCGAACGTTCTAGCGGGATTACCGAATCCAGCCATCTGCTGGTCCCGGCGCCGGACTTAGCGCGGCCTCGCCCACTGGCAAGCGAAGTGAGTGCAGCCCTCCAGCGTAAGCAGGGTGGCCCTTCGTTAGATCCTGAACGCGCACGGGCGACACAGGCAGCTCCGGTGTCTCCGCGACGGCGCGCCGACACCAGAGAGACGACCGCCGTCCACGGCGACCGCCAACCGGACCAGCCGCAACGTGATGCTGCCACGCAATCTTCGCCACGCGACAGCGCCATCGAAGCGCGTTCCGGCAGCCCGACGACAGAGGGCTCCGGTGCGACGATGCCCGAAGCGACAGGACCGAGAGCCCTTACTGGCTCCGCAACGCGCGCGACTCCCAAGCTCTCGGCCCGCGCACCTCTGGAGGCCGCGAAGGCCTCCCCGGCGACGCGCAGCGAGATCTGGCCGGCAGGAACCCGCCGCGCCGGGTTGGTCCCAATGCGGGCGCAGGCAGGCGAGGCAACACGCCACGCCATTTCCGGGCACACCGCAGAGGCCGCAAGCCCCACCTCAGAGCAGGGCGCGAAGCCAGCGACACGCGAGCTGGCAGCGCCGACGATGGTAACCGTCGCGCCGGGGACGCACGGTGCGCGGGCCGGGGTGCGACCCTCCGTGTCAGCGCCGCCAGGTATGGAACCTACCGCATCCGCCCCTCTGATCGCCGGTCGCGAAACGAACACCGCACCAGCGATGCGCGTCGCACATGTGACGCTAACTGGGAGTGAGATGCCACGGGCGACTTCAGCGGGGATGCCCACGGCAGATGAGCACGTAACGCAAGCTGGCAGCTTGCGCCACGCGCCTATGTCAAGGATAGATATCCATGCCGCGCGCGGCGCCACGGCCGATGAAAACGTTCGTAGTAACGACTTCAGTCGTTCGCCGCGGGCCACGGCGACTGAAGTCGCTACCACGAACCGATCCATTTTCAGAGCAGGAGATGGTCTCGCCACGCCCGCCGCCACGAGCGGGACAACGCAGGCCCCCTCCATCATCCGGCCTGCGCCAGAAGCACCTGCAGCGGTCGCGAGCAGGACCGTGGCCTCGGGTCCGTCACAGGCCCAGGAGCCGGCCCCGGCTGAGCCATTGCCCACCATCCGGGTGACCATCGGTCGCATCGAGGTGCACAGCTCGATGCCCCTCCATCCACCTGCAACGAGCCAGGCCAGCCGGCCGCGG
Organism: uncultured Anaerolineales bacterium; assembly: GCA_964551735.1. Classification (GTDB taxonomy): domain Bacteria; phylum Chloroflexota; class Anaerolineae; order CG2-30-64-16; family CG2-30-64-16; genus DAOUAT01. The sequence continues at coordinate 47,295 of CAZKEF010000034.1, read as the reverse complement.
CCGGGGTTGTCGCTGGACGACTACCTCAAGCGACCCGCGAGGGCACGACCATGAGCAACGCCAACGCGCTTGCCGTTGTCACCGCGGCCCTGGCCAGCACACTGGTCGAGGTAGCATCCACTGCCGTCAACGGCAGTCGGGTCTTCATCGGCCGGCCGGAACGCCGCGCCGACCAGCAGCGCAACGAGCCCTCGATCAACATCTTCCTGTACCAGGCGACGGTCAATCCCAACTGGCGCAACGCCGACGCCCCGACGCGAGACAGCAAAGGCCGGCTCATCAAGCGCCCGGTGATCGGTCTGGATCTCAATTACATGCTCACCTTCTATGGGCCGGGGTTCGTGCCGCAGATTTTGATGGGACATACGATCAGCCGCTTACACGCTCGTCCGTTGCTGTCGCAAATCAACATCACGGGTGCGCTCGGGCAAAGCGGGAGCATCCCAGGCGATTCGCTGTTGAAAGAAACGGACCTGGTGCCGTTCGAACTGATCCGGCTCTCGCCCATGCACTTCACCCTGGACGAACTGTCGAGGCTCTGGTCGGTCTTCTTTCAGACGCCCTATGATCTGTCCATTGCCTACCAGGCCTCAGTGGTCCTGATCGAGGCCATGGACGAGATCCCGCAACCGGCTCTCCCGGTGCACCGCACCAGCTATGGTCCGATCCCAGGCGCGATCCCCCAGATCGAACAGATCGTTCCCCAGTTCGTGTACCCCACCACCGCCGAAATCAGGTTGAAGGGCCAAAACCTGGCCGTGGCCGGGGTCAAGGCACACTTCGGCAGCCTCGCCACACCGGTTGCAACAGAAATCTCCGGCCCGGATCTCGTGGTCAAGCTGCCGTCAGACCTGGGAGCCGGCATCATCTCGGTCAACGTCGATCCGGGCAACGGCATCACCTCGAACACGGCTGCCTTCGTGTTCCGGCCATTGATCACAGCAGCCACTTTCCTGTCGGCATCCAGGCAGATCACACTGGACATCCAGCCTGCCATGCAGGTCCAGCAGCGCGGCCTCTTGCTCCTCAACGAGCGCGTAGACAAGGTCACGTCCACCCAGCCGCGCAAGGCTTATGCACTGCCCGTAACGCAACCGGCCGCTAAAACGAACACGCTTACCATCGATGCATCTGCTGTTCAACCGGGCACCTATCTGGTGCGGGTGCAGATTGACGGGGCCGAGAGCCCACTGGCCCCCCCGCCGGACGGCACCCAGGATGAGGCCTTTGCCGGGCCGACGGTGACAATCCCATGAGTGAAGCGACGACCATGACCTGGTCTCAAGCCAACCAGTGCTACCTGGCGACGGCCTTGGAGGTTGTTCGCCAGCGCCTGGAGACGCACGCAGAGCGTGCCGGCCAGGGCAGTGCCGCCGAACAGCCCCTGCCGCAACGGCCGGATCAGCGCGAGACCGAGCTGGCTGAGGCCATGGACCCGTCGCCGGCGCTGCAGACGATAGCCGACCTGTTCGACCTCTCGCCCTTCGAGCGCGACCTGTTGGTGCTGTGCGCCGGGATCGAGCTGGACGCGCGGTTTACCGCCTTGTGTGCGGCCGCACACGGCGACGCGCAGCAGAACTACCCGACCTTCAGCCTGGCCTTGGCCGCCCTACCGGGCGCGCACTGGTCAGCCCTGACGCCGGACGCGCCGCTGCGCCGTTGGCGGCTGATCCGGGTCGAGCCGGGGCGCACCCTGACCCGAGCCGCACTGCGCGTCGATGAACGCGTGCTGCACTACCTGGCGGGTGTTTCACACCTGGCCGAGGACCTGGCCGGCCTGTTGCGCGCCCTGCCGGATCCCGGCCCCCTCGTGCCTTCACACCAGGCTCTCGCGCAAGAAATCGCCGCCACATGGATGCGGGCGGCCGAGATGGACGTGTTGCCTGCCATCCAGTTGGTCGGCGCGGACAACGCCGGCAAGCGCGACATCGCCGCGGCCGCGGCCCAACTCCTGGGCCTGGAAGTCAGCCTGATGCCGGCTGCTGCAGTGCCCACTGCTCCGGCCGAGTTGGACCAGCTCATGCGCCTGTGGCAGCGTGAGGCCGCGCTCAGCGACACTATCCTCCTGATCGACTGCGACGACTCGGATCGTCACGACGCGATGCGCGAGAGCGCCATTGCCCGTTTGGTCGAGACGGGCGCGACCGGCCCCTTGTTCATCTCCAGCCGCGAACGGCGCGGCCCCTGGCAGCGGCCGGTGATCTCCTTCGACGTGGACAAGCCCACCAACGACGAGCAGCGGGCCATCTGGCACGCCCTGGTGGAGCAGGCGGGGCTATCCATGAACGGCCAGATTGACCGGCTGGTCAACCAGTTCGACCTGAGCACGCCGATCATCCTGGCGGCTTATGATGGCGCGCTGGGCCGGCTGACCAGCCAAAGCGGGGGCCAGGCGCGCGATGCGGAGGCCTTCGCCGGTACGCTCTGGGACTTCTGCCGCACCCAAGCGCGGCCGCAGTTGGACGACCTGGCGCAGCGCATCGAGGCCGCGGCCACCTGGGACGACCTGATCTTGCCCGAGCGCCAGCTCGATGTGCTCTGGGAGATCGCCGTTCATCTGCGCCAGCGCGGCCGGGTGTACGGACAATGGGGCTTTGCCAGCAAGGGCAAGCGCGGCCAGGGCGTCACGGCGCTCTTCGCCGGCCCCAGCGGCACCGGCAAGACCATGGCCGCCGAGGTGCTGGCGCGGGAGCTCCGGCTCGACCTCTATCGGATCGACCTGAGTGCCGTGGTCAGCAAGTACATCGGCGAGACCGAGAAGAACCTGCGCCGGGTGTTCGACGCCGCGGAGATGGGCGGCGCTATCCTGCTGTTCGATGAGGCCGATGCATTGTTCGGCAAGCGCAGCGAGGTCAAGGACAGCCACGACCGCCACGCCAACATTGAGGTCAGTTATCTCCTGCAGCGCATGGAGGCCTACCGCGGCCTGGCGATCCTGACCACCAACCTGAAGGACGCGCTGGACGGGGCGTTCCTGCGTCGGTTGCGCTTCGTAATCGAGTTCCCCTTCCCGACCGCGGCGGAGCGGGCCAGCATCTGGCGCACGGTGTTTCCGGCCGCCACGCCGACCCAGGGCCTGGATGTTGATAAGCTGGCGCGGCTCAACCTGGCCGGCGGCAACATCCGCAACATCGCGCTCAACGCGGCGTTCCTGGCTGCGGATGCGGGGGAAGCGGTGCAGATGCGCCATCTCCTGCGGGCCGCACAGCGGGAGTTCGCTAAGCTGGAACAGCCGCTAGGCGCCACCGAGACGCGCGATTGGGTTGAGAAAGAAGGCGAGGCGTAGGGAATGCGACACAAGGCTGCCAACATCGAGCTACGCATCGAGGAACTGATCCTGCACGACCTGCCGTACGACCAGCGGCACAGGGTGGCTGCGGCCATCGAGCAGGCGTTGGTGCATTTGCTGACCGAGCGCGGCGTGCCGGCCGACTACCAAGAAGGGATGCCGCCCATAGACACCGCTGCTATCGGCGTCAACCCCCGCCTATCGGCGGAATCTATCGGCCAGCAAGTGGCGCAGTCAGTGTACGCACAAATCACAAGTTCTTCTCTCGGCCAGGGCGTCGGCCAAGGAGTAGCACAGTGAGAACAATGATTCAGACTCGATTACACGGAGCGATCAACCGGCCGGCGACGTCCGGCTTGGCCTCACAGGCGCTGCCTCACGTCACCGATGGACGCCAACCAGCTGTCCAGAGCCAGCTTGACAGCGCGTCCCAGTTAGGCCACCGCTTCGACGCGGTAGACGTGCAGCCCTCACTGATCGTGGGCCCGGCCGACGACCATTTCGAGCGGGAGGCGGAACGGGCAGCCGGGCAGGTGATGGCCGCGATGGACTCGCCAGGCCATCCCACAGCCAGACCCCAGATCACGCCTATCGCGGGCGGCCCGGCCGTGCAGCGCGAAGCAGCCGGTGGCGCGAGCGGCACCGGCCCACAGGGCGGGACCGTGTCTGCCGAGGTGGCCAAGGGGATCGAAGACGCGCGCGGGGCCGGCCAGCCCTTGCCAATCGAGATACGTCAACCCGCAGAACGCGCCCTCGGCGCCGATTTCAGCGGAGTGCGCGTGCACACCACCAGCCAGGCGGATCGCTTGAACCGGCAGGTAAACGCGGATGCCTTCGCGGCCGGCCGCGATCTCTTTTTCCGCCGCGACACCTTTAGCCCGGACAGCCCGGAAGGGAAACGGCTGATCGCCCACGAGCTCACGCATGTGGTTCAACAGGGCCAACAAGCGGACGGTGTGATCCAGCGCGGCAGGAAGAAAAAGGGAGAAGAGAGTGGCCGCCTAAATGAGAAAGGGGCCATACCACAAAGGGAAGTCCCGAGCTCACGCACCGCTGAAGGTCAGTTCATGCGCATTGCCGGGCATGGACGCAAGCCGCACGGGAAAAAGGCTCTTGCTCGACCGAAGTGGAAACAGAAACAGATGGATGAGAAGAGCTTCCAAGAGATACAGAACCGGCTGGCCAGACGAGATGATGACGACGACCACGGCGGTGCGGCAGGCGCCGTAGGCGTCTAGCATGGCGCGACGACATCAACCATGAAAACAACCACCCAGGATCGTAGACCCACAGCGACTGTCCAGCCAGCGCCTTCCATTTCGGGGGCGCAGGCGGTAGATCGCGTCGACAACGGGCGCCAACCTGCTGTCCAAAGCCAGCTTGACAGCGCATCCCGGCTGGGCCATCGCTTCGACGCCGTGGACGTGAAGACCACGCTGAGAGTGGGCGCTCCCGACGACCGGTACGAGCAGGAGGCGCGCCGGGCGGCGCAACACGTGACGGATCAACTGGGCGATGGATCAAAGGCATCGAACACACCGGTTCCCCGCCTGACGCCATTGACTCGAAGCCCCTTGATTGCATCACCAGCCGGCCAGATCACCGCGCAACGCAACGTGGTAGGCCACCAATCGGCAGGTGGCCCGGTCGCCACTGATATTGCAGCCAAGATCAATGTCGCCCGCGGCGACGGCCAGCAATTGCCGGCCCACGTGCGCGCGCCGATGGAGCAGGCGTTCGGCTTTCGCTTCGACCAGGTACGCGTGCATTCCGATGATCGTGCTCGAGGGCTCAATCAAAAACTGGGCTCACGGGCCTTTGCTGTGGGCGGCGACATCTTCTTCTCGCATCCCGATCCGCTCCCTGCGGCGCTGGAACGCCGGCAGTCGGACGACGAGTTGGATCGCCTTACCGTTTTAGGGGAGGAGTTGGCTCATGTCGTCCAGCAAACGAGGGGCGGTGTGCAAGCAATCCAACGCGGCAAAGACGGTACGAAACGAAAACATCGCAGACGCCGCGCCGGAACCGATCGCCGGCATGCGCTAAACATGCCGGGCGCGCCTGCCAACCAGCCAGGGCTCAACCGGCCTATCGTGCCGCCGCTCGATCTGTCGCGGCTCAACCGGCCTGTCGTGCCACCGCTCGACCTGTCGCAGCTTAACCGGCCCGCTAACGCAGCCGCCCCAGCGGGGCCACAGCAGGCAGCGACTGACAAGCCGTCATCGGCTGAGATGTTTGTCGGCGCTGCTGATTACGCCAATGCTCGCTTGGGACCGGTAGCCGACATCGGCGGAACAGCGGCAACTCTGGCGGACAGAAGCTTGTCGCTGCCCAAAACCTCCGACAATTCGTGGCAGGGTGGCAGCGACGCCTGGACCGGCGGGGCCACCTACAACGACTATGCGTCGGCCGATCCATCCGCTCTTGGCATTGCGGCCGGGCCGCTGGGCTTTGCTGGCCTCCTCGGACTACCCGGCGCCATCTCAAAGCAGGCCGAAGGGATTGAGGACGTGTTCGAAGGGCTGTCCGGCCCAGACAAGGACTATCGGCGAGCTATCGAAGGTGCAGGCACGATCGCAGAGACCGCGGCGTCAAACTACTCAACTCTGCTCAACGCCACGGACGCAGCTACCAAAATTGCCTGGACCGGCGCAAGGTTAGCGGGATCCGGCGCGGCCGAGGGCGCAGGACAAGTGTTGACAGCAGTGGGGCAGATCGCGCCCGGTATCGGCGTCGTGACTGGTGGGATCGGCACCATCAAGGGCGCCTACCAGGGCATCACGGCCCAATCACGCATGAACACGTTGACAGATATGGCCGCGCAGGGTAATCAGAACGGTACGCGGCGCATGCTCATCAATTACGCGCTGGAGAACCAGCGGAAACAAAGAAACCGCGCGATCATCAACACCACATCCAGCGCCCTGGGAACTGCAGGCAGCGCCATTTCCCTGAGCGGTGTTGGAGCAGGCATAGGCGCCAGCGTCTCAGGCTCCGGTCTGGCGCTGAAGTATGGCGCAGCAGGCGTGCGCATGGCTAAGCAGAGTCTGCGTGATCGTCGTGCTAAGCGCATCAGTAGCGGGAAATCCGGCCCCTTGGGCAAGCTGACCGATAAGCTCTTCGATCCCGATGTCCAGAAAACTAGCGCCCTCAAAAAGCTTAAACGCGATCTAATGACAGAGGCTCTCGTTGGCGGCGGCGCTCAACACGCAGACATATTTGAAGCGATGGGTGCAAACAAGGCCCAACTCCGGCTCCTGAACAAGCCCAACCGCAACCCGGAAGAGCAGCGGCAATTGGCCAAGATTGCCCACGATCTGTTCAAGAAACGAGAGTGAGCAAGCAACCGTGACCACCTACCTACCCGGCCCGCGTCTTCTAAAAGGCGCCATCGTCGCGATCGACCTGGCGACCAACCAGCGCAGCGCGATCGTCTTCCAGTACAACCCGGAGACGCTCAGCCGCTCCCTCCAGCCGCAGATGGCCGGCGGGGAGCAAGGCCAGCGTTCGCCGGTGGTGCGCTACACCGGCGCGCCCGTGGAGACGGTCACGCTCGACGTGATGATTGACGCCACGGATCAACTGGAAGTGGGCGATGCGCAGGCCGCCAGCATGGGCATCTACCCCCAACTCACGGCGCTGGAGATGCTGCTCTATCCGCAAAGCCAACAGGTGATCCAGAACAGCCAGGCGCTCAGCCAGGGCAACATCGAGATCGCTCCTTATGTCGCGCCGCTCACGCTGTTCATCTGGGGCGGCAACCGGGTGCTGCCCGTGCTGCTGACCGGCCTGAGCAGCCGCGAGGAGCTGTTCGACAATTATCTCAACCCGATCCGGGCCACGGTGACGCTGAACATGCGCGCGTTGAGCTACTCGGACCTGGACAGCAGCCACAAAGGCTATCACCTGTTCCTGGCCTACCAACAGGCCAAGGAAGTCATGGCTCGCCGGGGGCTGGCCAGCAATCCTGACTCGGCTATCGGCGTCAACATCAACCGTCTGTGAGGAGTGACCATGTTTGACCACACCAGCCGTTACTACCGCCTGGCGGATCGGATCTACGAGACGCCCGATGGCCGCCAGATCGCCTACAAAGCCCGGCGCTTCCTGCCGCAGGGCCAGGCGCTGCCCCTGCTGGGCGAGGCCACCGTGCGCGTGGAGGAACGCCTGGACCTGGTCACCGCCCGCTCCTTGGGCGACCCAACGCTGTTCTGGCAGATTTGCGACGCCAACAACGCCGTTGATCCCTTTGACCTGGTAGACGAGGCCGGACGCGTCCTGCACGTCCCGGTTCCGCAGTTCGCGAAGTGATATGAACCCGCCAAACCTACTCCTCAACCTCCTCATCGGCCGCGTGGCACCGGCGCCGGCGCCGGCGGAGCTGATGACTGCGCTGGAAAGCGTCGAGGTGAACCAGAGCGACGACGGAGACGCCGGGTTCAGCCAGGGCTTCCAACTGACTTTCCGCGCCGAGCGCGACAAGGCGCTGACCAGGCAGGTTGCACTGCTGAATCAGCCGCTTCTGCAGCCGGGTGGGCGGGTGATCCTCACGGTGACCTTGGGCGGAACACCTCAGGTGCTGATGGACGGCATCATCACCCACCACCAGTTCACGCCGGGCAAGGATGCGCGGCTGGTGGTGACCGGCAAAGACCTCAGCGTGCTGATGGATATGCTGGAGCTCTCGTTGGGCTACCCCGCCATGCCCCATGAAGTGATTGTGGCCCTGGTGCTGGCGAAGTACGCAGCCTTCGGCATCGTCCCGGAGATTATCCCGCCGCTGACCTCTTGGACCGGCACGCCGATCCAGGAGGTGCCCTACCAGGTGGGCACCGACCGCACCTATCTGCGCACGCTGGCCCAGTCGCACGGGTATATTTTCGGCGTGCGGCCGGGGCCGATGCCCGGGGTCAACCAGGCCTACTGGGGCCCCTTGATCAAGATCGGCGTGCCCCAAAAGACGCTCAATGTGGACATGGGCGCATCAACCAACGTGGAGTCTCTCGATTTCGCCAACGATTCGTTGGCGCCGGAGCAGGTGTATGGCCTGGTGCACTTGCGGGACAGCGAAGTTCCCGCGCCGATTCTGACCATGGCAACGCTCGGCTTACAACCCCTGGCCAGCGAACAGGCCATCTTCGTTAACCAGCCCTTTGTGCGAAAGACCCGGCTGTCCTACGAGGGATCCAGCCCGATCGAAGCCCTGGCGCAAGCCCAGGCCACGACCAACGCATCGAGCGAGGCTACCGTCACGGGCACGGGCGCCCTGGATGCCCTGCGCTACCGGGCGATCCTCATCTCGCCCGGCATCGTCGGCGTGCGCGGTGCAGGCGAAAGCTACGACGGCTACTACTGGGTCAAAAATGTAAAACACCAGATCAGGCTGGGTGAGTACAAGCAAAGTTTCACCCTGACCCGCGAGGGAACGGGCACCACCACGCAAAGGATGCAATAATGCCTAACTACGGAAAATACCGCGGCAAAGTCATCGATCCTGTCGATCCGCTGCAACTGGGGCGCATCATCGCCCTGGTCCCTGCGATCTCTGAGTTCCCGCTGACCTGGGCCATGCCCGCCACCCCCTATGCCGGGTCGGGCGTGGGCTTTTTCGCCATCCCGCCGGTGGGCGCCAACGTTTGGATCGAGTTTGAGGGCGGGGATGCCAACTACCCCATCTGGACGGGCTGCTTCTGGGGCGAGGGCGAAGTACCGGCCGAGCCAGCGCTGCCTACCACGGTGATGCTCAAGACCACGCTGGGTCTCTTCAGCATCAACAACCTGGATGCGGAGCTGAAGCTCAGCCTCACCGCGCCCGACGGCCTGATGAGCCTGACGATGAGCCCCACCGGCATCACGCTCAGCCTCAACCAGGTCACCATCTCGATCACGGAGGAAGCCATCTCCTTGAGCCACGCGCCGGCCAGCGTCGAGGTTACGCCGGAAGGCATCACCCTCACCTGTCCTGAGAGCGTAACCCTGGAAAGCGCCGAGTCGGTGGTCGAGGTGACGCCGGCCGCTGTCAGCCTCTCCAGCGCTCAGGCCAGCATCGAGATCGCACCGGCCGCGATCGCGATCGAGAACGGCGCCGGCAACATTGAGGTGTCGCCGGCCAGCGTCACCATCAACGAAGGCGCCCTGGAGATCATCTGACATGCCCGGATTCATCCTTCACGAAGGCGCGCTGGTGCAGTGCGCGCACGGCGGCATGGTGGAGCCCACGGCGCCCAACCCGCGGGTGACGATCATGGGCATGCCGATCATCACCGTCGGCGCGCCGTGGGCCGTCGCCGGCTGCGCGTTTCCGCCGCCGCCGGTCGCCAACGGGCCCTGCGTCGTCGCGGAGTGGCTGCCGCCGACCGCCTCGCTGCGCGTCACCTCGATGGGGATGCCGGTGCTGGTGCAGAGCAGCCAGGCCATTTGCACCCCCACCGGCACGCCGGTGATCGTGAGCGTCACACAGACCCGCGTCATGGCGGAGTGAACCATGCAGCTCGCCTTTCCGTACCGCATCAACCACACGGGCCGCACCAGCGAGGATCGCGGCACGCATCTGCGCGATCTCATCGAGCAGGTATTGTTCACGACGCCGACCGAGCGGGTGAACCGGCCCGACTTCGGCGCCGGCCTGCTCGAGCTGGTCTTCGCGGCCGAGAGCGACGAACTCCTGGCCGCCAGCCGGTTCATGGTGCAGGGCGCGTTGCAGCAGTGGCTGGGCGACCTGATCGAGGTAGAAGCGGTCGCAGTGGAACGAGAGGATACCACCGTGAGCATCACGATCCGCTACCTGGAGCGCCGCACCCAGGTGCGCCAGTTGGCCCAGTTCAGGAGCGCGTAGCCCCATGAGCCGCTTCGACCGCCCGCCTGAGATTGATTACCTGGCCAAGGACTTTGCCAGCTTCCGGCAGCTCATGCTGGACCAGATCGCGCTGCTGATCCCTGACTGGCAAGAGCGCCATCCGGCCGATCTGGGCAACGTGCTGGTGGAGATCCTGGCGTACGCGGCCGATTGCCGATTACCTGAGCTACGAGCAAGATGCCATTGCCACCGAAGCCTATCTGGGCACAGCCCGCCTCCGGCGTTCCGTGCGGCGGCACGCCAGGCTTCTCGACTACAACCTTCACAACGGGTGCAACGCGCGGACCTGGGTGCATATCGCCCTCCAGCCGGGCGCCGGTGACCGGCGCCTGGCCAAGGGAACCTTGCTACTGGCCGGTTTCGACGGTCACGGCCGGTCAGTGGTCACTCCCGGCGAGCTGGCGGCGATCATGGGGCAGGACTCGCCGGTGCAGGTGTTCATCACCATGCATGATGTGCAGTTATCCGGCGCACAGCCCGAGATCGCTTTTTATGTCCAGGATCGAGCGGACGTGGTGCTGCGCCGCGGCGCGACATCGGCCCGTCTGGCGGACAGCCCCGACCCGCAGACCAACAGACGCGTCCTCGATGACCTCAAAGCCGGCGATGTGCTCATCTTTGAACAGCGGCTCGATCCTCAGAGCGGCTTGAGTGCAGGCGTGGATCCCGGCCACCGGCACGCGGTGCGGTTGACCAAAATCGAGCGGACGTCGCTGGCGCGCTGGCGGTCGGAGACGGCCCACACCACAAATGCGGTCCCCGCGCTGCCGCCTGTTGGCATCCACTGGGATCAGGCTGATGCGCTGCCGTTCGACCTGCCGGTCGGAGCGTACCGGTCAGCAGCCGCGGGGGCCGGCGGCAGGGGCAGGGAACTCAGCGTCGCCCTGCGCAACATCGTGCTGGTGGATCATGGCGCCTGGGTGGGGCCGGAGACGTTGCCGGCCGTGATCGCCGGCGCGCGCTACCGCCCATCTCTTGCTCACCGAAATGTGACCTACACAACGGTCTACAATCACGATCTGGCGTGCAGCCAGCCGGCAAGCGCCGCGACGGCCCAGCGCCCGTATGATGCCCAGGCCGCGGTCGCATTGACAGAGCAGCGGACCCTCGTGCTGCCGGAATCCGAGGATCACCCGCCGCTGCTGCGGATGTCCCAGGCCGCCACCGGCGGCGCCCGGTTTGAGTCGCTTCATCACTGGGTCCAGCGCCGCGACCTCTTGAGCAGTGACCGCACCGCGCGCACCTTCGTGGTGGAAACCGAAGACGATGGCCGGGCGTACTTGCGCTTTGGCTACGGCGGCCTGGGCAAGGGACTATCGGCCGGCGACACGCTCGTGGCCACCTATCGCGTCGGCAACGGCTCGCAGGGCAATGTCGGGCGGCACGCAATCGCACATTTGGTTACCGACGATAAATCTATAACCGCTCTGATCCAGGAGGTGCGCAACCCGCTCCCTGTCACGAGCGGCCAGGATGCGGAATCCATCGAAACGGCACGGCTGTCCGCACCCCACGCCTTCCAAACACCCTTGAGCTGCGTCAGCCCTGATGATTTCGCTGCGCAGGCGCTGCAGCTTCCCAGCGGTGGGGTGCGCCAGGCCAGGGCGCGGATCGAGCGCACCGGGAATTGGCAGACGGTCTTCGTGTACGTGCAGCGCCAAGGGGGCCGGTCCATGAATGCCGCGTTCCGCCAGCAATTGCTGGACTGGCTGCGGCCGCGGGCCATGAGCGGCTACGAAGTGGCGATACGACCGCCCCGCATGGTTGCACTCGACCTGCACCTGCGCGTATGGGTTGCACCCCATCGGTTCAGGAGTGCTGTCCGCCAGGCAGTGCAGGAAGCGCTGGGCAACGGCGTACAGGAAAACGGCGAACGGGGCTTCTTCCATCCCGACAACCTGAGCTTCGGCCAGTCAATCTACAGGAGCGAGGTGATTCGCGCCGCAATGGCACTCGAGGGCGTCGCTCGGGTAGAAATCGGCCGGTTCAGCCGGCAGGATGACGCCCGCCATCTGGACCCGTTGCCCATTGGGGAGCTGGAAATCGCCCGGCTCGACGCCGATCCGCATCGGCCCCAGCACGGCACGCTGCGCGTTGATATGGAAGGAGGGCTATGAACCAGCACGCCCTCCAGCTTCCAAGCATTGAAGTCGAACGCACGCGCAGCAACCCGCCGGGCCAGCCTCAGCTGGCGTACAGGGGTGGGGCTTACCTGGCCGCCCTGGATCGGATGTTGATCCGGCTGCCGCGCCAGGTCGTCCCCGCGCCAGATGGGGGCCCAGACTTAGCGCCGTTCGCCCGGTTCAACGCCGACTCCGGCGACGATTGGACCATAGCCCTGCTGCACGCCTGGGCCGCGGTGACCGACGTGCTCGGCTTCTATCACGAACGCATTATTAATGAAGGCTATCTGCGGACGGCGACCGAGCGCCTGTCGGTGGTGCAGTTGGCGCGCACTGTGGGCTACGAGCTGCAGCCCGGCCTGGCTGCGGGTGCCATGCTGGCCCTCACCGTGGTGCAGGGGCTGAACGAACCGTCCAGGGCAGTTTTCGTGCCCAAGGGCACGGCCGTGCAGAGCGTGCCGCCGCCCAAGAGCGGCCTGCACCAGGGCATGCCGGCCAGCGCCATGCCGCAGGTCTTCGAGACCAGCGACGATTTCGTAGCCCGCTCAGACTGGAACCTCCTGCGGCCGGCGGCCAGGGGCGAATTGATCGGGGAGCATCGCATCCTGCCGGGGACGAGTTCTTTGCGGCTCCTGGGCAACCGCACCGACCTGCGGAAGGGAGACCGACTGCTGTTCGTCGGCCAGGATCCGGCGGATCCGGGGCGCAGGCTCTGGCGCATGGCCCAAGTGAAGGCCACCGCGCCCAACGCCGCCGGGTTCACCGTGGTCACGTGGGAAAGCGTGCCTGGCCTGCCGGCAGATCCTCTGCCGATCCTGGGCCCCGACCCTGAGCCAGATGCCGGGCCGCAAGCCATCGCCGCTCCCCAGCTCTTCGTGCTCCGCCAGCAGGCCAGGCTATTCACTTACACAGCGGCCGGGGTCTACCGCACCTGGCCATCCCAGGGGACAGCCGGCGACCCCGCCGCGGAAGATGTCGCGACCTCCGGCAGCGCCGACGGACAAGGCCCGGCCGCTGCACATGACATCCAGCCTCAGCCAGTCTGGTGGCCGGCCGGCATCGGCCTGCCGCACGAGCCGGTAGACTTGCTCCTGAGCACCCGCAGCGGCCATCTGCTGGCGGTCACCACGAAAGGCATCCACCGCTCGAACGACGGCGGGGCCACGTGGCAGCCAGCCGGCACAGGGTTGCAGGCCAGGCATATCACGGCCCTGACCGAAGGCGATGATGGCACACTCTACGCCGGCACCGACAAGGGCGAGGTGCACCTGTCACGGGACGAGGGCGAAACCTGGCGCCAGGCGGCCGGCGACCCCATCCACCTGCCCGTGCGCGGCCTGGGCAAGCTGGCGCCGGCCATCCTGCGCAGCACCGGCCACCTGCCGGAGGTCGTCGTCACCTCGCTGGCAGCCTATCGCAGCGGCGGCAAAGACGTGCTGGCCGCCGGCACCGACTCGGGCGTGTTTCTGTCAACGAATCAGGGCCGGCAGTGGCAGGCGGCCAACCTGGTGCTGCCCAAGCTGGACCGCAAGACCGGCATGGCAAAGGTCAGCGTACAGGCGCTAGGCGTCGTTCGTGCCGGCATGCGCCGGAGGCTCTACGCCGGCACAGACGAAGGTGTGTTCCCGATCCGGGCGACGCCCAGCGCGATGCCCGTTTTCCTGGCCGGCCTGGTGTTCGCCGTGCTCTACCGGCTGATGCTCAACCCGGGCGGCATCCTGGCCAGGCAAGTCTATACCGCGGTCGTCAACTTGATTCAGGTTGCCGGCACCGCAGTCGCCGGGCTCTTGACTGGGCTGAAAAACATTGCCGGGATCCAGTTGCCCGCGATCGACGATTCGCTGGCAACCCCCGTCGCGAAGCTGATCGACAACGTGGGCAAGTCGGTCTTGACGCCTATCGCCCAGCTTCCAGCGACCATACCGATCCCTACGGCAACGCCGGCCAGCACAGCCAGCGCAACGGCCACGGCGATGGCGACGGCCACTGCGACACCTACGGCGATGGCGATGGCCACTGCGACATCTCCGGCGATGGCGGCGGCCACCGCGACACCTACGGCGATGGCCGCGGCCACTGCGACACCCGCGGCAACGGCCGCGCTGCCCAAGCCGATTGCGGCAGTCCTGGCCATCGTAGACCAGTATCCGGTGCTCTGGTTTCTTGTTGATGCGGCGTTGATCGCCGCGGCGATCGGCATCGTGATTATCGCCTGGTGGCTGATCTGGCGTTTCCTGAACCAGCAGCCCGGCCGGCGCATCGCCGGCGCGCCTCCCTCTGCCGCGCAGCCGCCCGCGCTGCCGGGCAAGCTGCCCAGCGTGAAAGATCTCATCCGGCAGCTCGCGCCCCAGAGGCCTCCCGTGGCAGTGCGAGAGCTTAAGACCGACCTGACGGGCCTCTACGCAGGGACGGCCCAAGGCATCTATCACGCCGAGGGGCCTGGGCCGCAACCGCACGACAAGTGGCTGCGCCGCCTGGGGTCGCGTCTCGTCCAGATCGCTTTTCCCGGCCTCCTGTCGGGTTGGACCCAACTGGAGACCGCTCCGCAGGCGCAGCCGGATGTCCAGTCCTTGACCTTGCCTGAACCGGGTTCCCTGCTGGCAGCAACCGGGGCCGGCACGGTCTACCAATACCGTTATGTCAATGATTCTTGGAAACTGGCGGAACCGGACGGCGCGCCGCCCTTGACAGGCATCGCCGGGACTGCCGCGCTCGACAAGGGGCTGTTCCTGGCCGGGACACCGCCCAAGGCCAGGGTCGACCCCGCGTGGTCACCCTGGCAACTGCAAGAACAGGCCATCCACCTGGACGCGCTTCCTGACGGCATCGCAGCCGGGAGCTGGCTGGTTCTGGAGGCGGCAGGCGGAGCGCAGAACGACCAGCCCTCACCCTTGCCGCGCTTGTACCAGGTGCGCAGGAGCGAACGCGCCGACAGCAACGATGCCAGCAAGAAGCAGCCGCTCACGCGCGTGGTTGTTGACCGGAGCGATGACCTGGCGCGGTATGACCGCACGACAGCGCGCGCGCTGTTCCAGAGCGAGCCGCTGGCGATCTATGACGACCGGCCGGTGCAGGGCAGCATCCTGGCCCTCGACCGGGTTGTGACTGACCTGCGGCCCGGCCAACCCGTGATCGTCAGCGGCAAGCGCATGCGCGCCCGGTTGGTCGCTCCAGCGAACGCCACGGTCACTTTGAGGGCGTTGAACGGGCTGCAAACAGCGCCGATCCGGCCGGGAGAATCGCTGATCGTGCTCAGGCCTCCGCAGCGCCAGGCCGGGATGGCCCAGGATGGCGCAAGCCGGGCACGTGGCGACGCCGCTCAGTCCCCCAGCCCAACGGACCAGCAGCCCGCCACGGAAATCTGGCGCCTGCGCAACCGGGATGGGCTCGAGGGCGAGGCGAAGATCGAAGCCACGACGAACGCGGCCGCGCCTCAGTTCGTCATCGAGCCGCCGCACGACGATGACCCGGAGGTCAACGAGCTTGCCGCGCTCTACGATATCGCCGCCAGCGCTGACCAGACGACGCTGACCCTGACCACCGATTTGTCTGCCCTCGACCGGGCGCTCAGGCCGCTCGCCAACATCTTCGAGCGGACGACGGTTACCCTGCGCGCCAACATCGTTCGGGCCACGCACGGCAGCACGGTGCCGGCCGAGGTGCTGGGCAGCAGCGACGGCGCGCAAGCCAATCAACGATTCCTGCTGCGCCAGGTCCCGCTGACCTACGTCAGCGCGGCCACGCCAGAGGGCCGGCAGAGCACGCTGGCGGTCACGGTGGCCGGGGTGCGTTGGCGACAGGCGCCGTTCCTGTACGGACAGCCGCGCGACGAGCGGGCCTACATCGTGCAGCACGACGAGCAAGGCCGGGCGACCATCACCTTCGGTGACGGCCGCGCCGGCGCCCGGCTGCCCAGCACGCGGGAAGAGGTGCGCGCCACCTATCGCATCGGGATCGGCGAGGCAGGAAACCTGCCCGCGGGCAGCCTGACCCAACTGCGATCCGCGCCGGCTGGCCTGGCCGGCGTGACCAATCCGCTGCCGGCATCGGGCGGCGCCGAACCGGAGCCGAACGACTCGATCCGGGCCAACGTGCCGCTTGGGCTGCGCGCGCTGCACCGCATCGTCTCCCTGAGCGACTACGAGGACTTCGTGCGCTCCTTTGCCGGGATCGGGCGGGTGCAAGCGAGGATGTTCCACCGGGTTCATGGCGGCCTGTTGCACCTCACCGTTGCCGCCGATGACGGCAGCCCGCTGCCGCCGACCTCGGACCTCTACGCCAATCTGGCGGCGGCGGTTGAGCGCGCCCGGGTTGCGCCCACGCCACGGCTGCAGATTGATTCCTACGAGCCGGTGTTCTTCGATGTCGCGCTCAAGGCCATCGTGGATCGCGATTTCAAAGCCCGGCAGGCGGCGATCGAGCAACAAGCCAGGCTGGCTTTGAGCAACGCTTTCACGTTCCAACGCCGCGACTTCGGCCAGGGCGTGTCGGCGTCGGAGATCATCAACCTGATCCAGCCGGTCGCGGGGGTGGTCGGCGTCGAGATCGCGCAGTGGGGTTATCACGGCAGCAGTCCGACCCGGACGCCGCTCGATATCCTGGCCGCGCGACCTGCCCACTGGCCGCAGGGCGCCGCCCTTCCCGCGCCGGCCCAGATGCTCTTGATCAACAGCCAGAGTCCGGAGGGCATCACCATTGCCGTGGAGTATGCGCCATGAGTGACGGCATCGAAGAGCGCTTCTATGCCCTGTTGCCGCAGTTGTATCGCCATCGCGACATGCTGCAAGGCCAGCCCCTGCGCGCGCTCCTGGCTGTGCTTGAAGGAGAGTATCAGGCGCTGAGCCAGGACATGCAGGCCACCTACGACAATTGGTTCGTGGACACCTGCGACCAGTGGGTGCTGCCCTACCTGGCCGACCTGACCGGCATCCGCGGCTTGGACCACGCGCAGCACCTGTTTCCCACCCAGCGCCGCCTGGTGGCCAACACCCTGGCCTACCGGCGCCGCAAGGGGACCATGGCCGTCCTGGAGCACGTCCTGCGCGATGTGACCGGCTGGGACGTGCGGGCGGTTGAATTCTTCCAGCTCCTATCGATCACCCAACACCTGGCCGCGCTCCGGCCCAACACCGGCCGCAGCGTGGATCTCAGGGAGGCCCTCGCCCTGTCGGGTGCAGGCGGCGCCTTCGAGCGCTTTGCGCACACCGTGGACGTGCGAGGCAACGATGCGGCGTCCGTGCTGTCCGGTTCTGACCAGGGGGCCCAGCAGGCGAAGTATCACCCGGCCGACCTGGGCATCTTCGTGTGGCGGCTGCGCGCCTACCCCCTGGATGACACCTTCGCCCGTCCCGTCTCCGGGTCCGCGCACGCGGGGTGCTTCACCTTCGACGCGGCCGGCCGCTCGGTGCGCCTGTTCAACCGTCCTCAGCCCGTGGATGGTGTCCTGGATCGCGCCCAGGCGCCCAACCTGACCATCCCCCTGACCCGCGCCTTGCTGGCCTCTGACCTGCGGACCACAGCGGATGAGGCCGGCAACGGCACCTATTACGGTCCCGACCGCAGCTTCATGATCAGCTATCGAACCGGGCCGGGTAATCCTTTCCAGCCAGTTCGGCCTGAAGCCTTGCTGGTAGCCGACCTCGCCAACTGGCGCGTCCCGCCAGGCCAGCCATCGGACGCGTCCGGCGGCCCGAAGGTCATCGCCGTGGATCCGGAACTGGGACGAATGAAGTTTCTCGTGCCGCAAGGACCCCTCAAAATGGGCGACGTCATCGTCAGCTACACCTATGGCTTCAACGCCGATTTGGGCGGAGGCGCCTACAGCCGCTACGCGGCCATGCAGGAGTTGGAAAACCTCCCCGCGCACGCGCTGCGGATCAGCGTCGCCGAGGGCGGCCTGAGCGAGCTGCCGGCGACCCCGGCCACGGGCGCAAGTGGCCGCGACGTTTTGGGCTGGCCGCGTCCCCTGCGCACCCTCCAGGCGGCCCTGGATGCGTGGGATCGCTACTGCGGGGACTGCGCAAGCAAAGGCCAGCGACCGATCGGCGCCATCGTGATCCTCGACAACGGGCGCTACGGCGGCAAATCGCGACGCGGTGACGGCCAGGCGGGCGATTCGAGCGGCGATCTGGTGATCCGCCTGCCACAGGGCGCGCAATTGTCCATCATCGCCGCCGATGGCGTGCGCCCCTCGCTCCGGCCCTTCAGCCGGCTGCGCATCACCACCATACCCGGTCAGGCCCCGCCGAAGATGTCTGTAACGCGTGCTCCACGGAAGGCCGGCGAGCCGCCCGCGCCCGACCGGCGCTTGCAGTTGAACGGGCTTCTGCTGGAGGGCCGGCCGATCGAGATTTACGACGAGCAGATCAATGGCTTTGTGGACCTGGAGCTGAAGCATTGCACGACCCTGGGATCAGGGATTGGGGTCAAGTTGCGCTCGCCACACGCCCAGGCGTTGCGCGTGCGGATCGAAAACAGCGTCGTGGGCGCGGTGCGACTTCCCGGTGACACCTTCGAGTTAGCGATCACCGACAGCATCGTTGATGCGGGCGACGAAGAAGATGCTATCGCCGGCAGTGAACCCGGGGAGGTGGGGCCAGCGGCGACACTGGAGCGCGTCACGGTCTTGGGCGCCACACGGGTCCGTGAGCTCAAGCTGGCCTCGGATGTGATCTTTACCCGGCCCGTGCATGTCGAGTGTTACCAAAGCGGGTTGATCCGCCGGTGTTATGTGCCGCCGGAAAGCCCGGCGACGCCGCTCCGCCAGCACTGCCAACCCGACCTCGCCCTCGAGGCGCTCGGTCGCGCCGCAACGCCGCCCGACACGGGCGCTTCCGAGGTGCTTGCCGCTGAAAAGGAGCGGCTGCAACGGCGACTACGGCCCATCTTCACATCCACCGATCCTGGCCATCCCGGCTACGCACAGTTGCACCCCGCAACGGCGATCGAGATTCGAGGCGGCGGCCAAGCCGGTGCAGAGATGGGCGCATTTCATGACCTGTACGAACATCAACGCGTGGTCAACCTGCGCCGAGCGCTGGACGAGTACTTGCCGCTGGGCAGGCAGGTCAGCATCCACTTCGTGACCTAGTGCAAAATCAGGGAGCATTTTCGGTGTCACCCTGAGCGGGTTGCTCCTGTAAAGTGCGTTGCGGCGAGAATCCAGCGAAGGGTCTCGTTACAGCACGGAGATTCTTCGCTGGATGTTCGCCGTCGCGAGAGATCAGGGGTCTACCCGCTCAGAATGACACCGAAGGGGAGCTCTGCAACTGTGCTAGCTGAAGGGACGCGCCGCGGGCGCGATCAGGCATTTTCCACAGAGGATGAAGGTAACAATGCGAGGCGATTTCTCACGTTCGACATTTGATCCCAAGAAGCATTACACCACCGTGCGGATGCAACAGGGCCGGATGCAGCTCGACGCCGACTGGAACGAGCAGATGGATATCCTGGTGCATCTGCTGCGCGGCCAGGCGCAAGACCTGCTGGGACCCTATGGCGCGCCCGCGCGCGCGGCCGGTTTCGCCATCTCGCTGCCGGAACACGGCGGTCTTCAGGACGATCTGCGCATCGCGGCCGGCCGCTACTACGTTGACGGCATCCTGGTGGAAAACGATAGCGACACGTTATTCAGCGCCCAACCGTATTGGCCACATGCTGACCTGCAGGAGGCCACGAAGGACGCCGAGCGCTGCGTGGTCTACCTGGATGTTTGGGAGCGGCACCTGAGCGGCTCCGAGGCGCCGTCGCTCCTCGAGCCGGCCCTGGGTGGCCTCGACACCACCACCCGCACCCAGACCGCCTGGCAGGTGAAAGTATGGCCGGCCCCGGCGTCGGACAACGGCGCTCAGCCAGCCACGACCAGGGGCCTCATTAGCGCTTGGAGCCAATGGCGTGATGCGCAGAGCCAGCCAAGAGGGTCGGGCGGTCGTGGCGCGTTGCGCCCCCGGGTGACCCCGGCGGGCTACGGCCTGACCAATCAGCTTTACCGGGTCGAGATCCACACCGGGGGCGACGAGGCGACGTTCAAGTGGTCGCGGAACAACGGCTCGGTTGCGTTTGCAGTGACGAGCCTGCAGCTCACTGACACGTTACTGACGGTGACGCTGGAGGGTGTATCGGCGGAATCCGATCTGCAGGAGGGCGACTGGTGGGAGCTGGCGGATCCGTCGTACGAGCTGAGCTCACGGCCGGGGCCGCTGTTCCAGATCCACGATTCACCCAACTGGGATCCCGGATCCGCGGTGGTCAACCTCGTTCCCGCGGTCGCGCCCAGCGAACAAGATCGCCAGCAAGTCGAGGCCATTGGCCAGCGCCTATCCCAAGTGAAGCAGGTGCAGAGGGATGGCATACGCACAGTCCTGCGGCGGTGGGACCACAACGATCACGCTCAGGAGCGCAGCCCCGGCCGGGATGGCGCCATCGTTGTTCAGCGCAACCAGTGGCTGCCCCTTGAAAACGGCATCAAGGTCCGCTTTGAAGGCACTGGCGAACTGCGCACGGGCGACTACTGGCTCATGCCAGCCCGCAGTGCGGCCGAGGGCTATTCGCTGCTCTGGCCAGTTGAGCCGGCGCAGGCCGCGGCAGCCGGCAGCTACGAGCCGGCGATCCAGGCCCCTGCTGCCGGCGCGGAGGCGCGGGGCACGCCAGACTTCGCAGCGCTGCCCGCGCGCCAGGTCACCCACCATTTAGCCCCACTGGCCGTGCTCGCGCGGTCCGACACGAAGTGGGATGTGGCGGACGCACGGACTCTTTTCAGGCCCCTGGCAGGTTTTGAAGCCGAAGAGACATCCGCCGAGCAACAGCTCAGGGCATCGGTCGGTGAGCTGCGGGCCGAGCTGGCACATGAATCCGCGGCCGCGCTGGCGAGAATGCACAACTTGCGAGACGAGCTGCTGCGCGCGCGCGAAACCTCATCTGTCGAGTACCGGGTTTCGGATCCTGCTGCCACCCTCGCGGCCGGCCAGGTGGTGGCCCTGGATCCGGACACAGGCTGCATCGAGCTGGCCACCCGAGACAACGCAGCCCTGGTCGTCGGCGTGACGATCGGGCCGGCTGTCGTCCACGAAGGGTGGGACCAGATAACTGCCATCTACCGGGTCGCGCAACACGGCCGCCAGGCTTGCTTGGTCGTTGGCCGCGTCGAGCCAGGGGACCTGCTGGTACCCTCGGATGTGCCCGGTTATGCCATGTCGGCAGGACTGATCATCCAACCTGGCACGGTGATCGGTAAGGCGCTGCAGGCCCACCACCCAACCGCTGTGAAAGAGTCTGCGACGATCGCCATCATGGTGACCTTACGGTAAGGAGAATAGATCATGATCAACTTCAAAAATGGGGGCTTTCTGCTGGGATTGCTGGGGGGGGCGGCGCTGACGGCGCTGTTAGGCATCTTCGTGCTCATGTTAATCCAAACCGTCAGGCCTGCGCCGGTCGCGACGCTGACCGACACACCTGCACCAGTCACGCCGACCGACACGCCCACAACCGAGCCGACATACACACCCACACCGGTCGCGCCGACCGACACGCCTACACCAGTCGCGCCGACCGACACACCTACAACCGAGCCGACGTACACGCCCACTCAAACGCCCGCGACCGAGCTAACGGCGACGCCCACCCAGACGCCTACACCGGCCACGCCTACGATCACCCTGACAGTGCCATCTGTGACCACAGGCATTGTGGGTGGATCCGGGGGAAGTCCCTATGCGTTAGCCTGTCCGCCTGGGTCCGCGGCCACCGGCATCCTTGGGCGGGCAGGTAGTAATGTCAACCAGGTGCAAGTGCAGTGTACTGGCGTCGTCAACGGGACACTCTCCGGGGCGAGTGCAACGACAGCCCGCGCGGGCGGCGGGGGAGGTTCGCCCTATGACCTGGGCTGCCCCGCGGGCTACGTTGTTGTAGGCATCCGCGGGAGGGTCGGGAACGGTGGCGCAGGGGTCATTGACATGCTGAGCGTTGACTGCGCCGCAGTGTCGGGAGGCCCCACGTATACCACCGCCTCGGTTGGGTCGACCTTCGGTGGTTCAATCGAGTATAGCCTGAGGTGCCCAGCCGACACGATCGTCAGGGGTTTGCAAGGACGAGCGGGCGATCTCGTCGACGCCATTGGGCTGCAATGCCAATAGGTGCGACTGCGAGCAGCGGCGCAGCCGGGCTCTGTGCCCGGTTTCAGCCTGTCACATGGCGCGAGAAGCGCCATAGGTGGGTGGTCACTGAGACGGACGGTCAGCTCGCCATGCCCGCCTGGCGCGTGGCAGCCCCCGTACGCGCCAGGCGCTGGCCGAGGTCTTGCAGCAAGCGGAAAATCGTGCCAATTGGCGACAATAACAGTTGCACGTTCTGACCGCTTGTGTTAAACTGCGCAGCGCAATTAGCCAACGAACCCGACCAGTAGCGCCCTGACCGGCTTCGCATCCGTCTCCTGCCGAAGGGCCCTCAGGAATCGGGCGTTGCAGCCTTCATGACGAAGTGCTGTGCGAGCACGTCAGGGCGTCAGCACGGTGATTTGGAGCGTCAAATGAGGCCGCGGCCCTCCTCCCAAGGGCTGCGGCTTATTCGTGTCCGACCGGAGCGCAGTTGACCGTATGACGGACCCCACCAGCACGTCATTACCAGCCGTTTGACTTCTTCCGCGCAGCGGCCAGGATAGTCAGGCAGCAAAGCCCCAACACATGAAGTGCGACGGCGTGACGAGTTGTGAGGCGTCGCGCCGACTATGGAGTATAATGCACACATCTTTTTGCTGGGAGGCCCCTTATCATGGATTTGCCCTTCGCTTCATATGATCACCTGCAATTCCTGAACCAGTTCTGGTGGTCCCTCTTCATCCTGGTGCCCATGGTGTTGATCGCCCGAACCGTTGTTGCCGGCACGCGCTACTCACCCATCTTGATTATTGTGATCTTTGGGCTCTTGATGGGGTTCGTGTTGACCGGTTCCGGCGTCACGACAGCCGGGTTGCCGGATTTCCCACTGCTCAACATCCTCAGCCGGACCACGATCATCGCCCTGGCGGCCACTTTCTTCGTTGGCGGCCAACAGCTTCGACGCGTGTTTTCCAGGCATAGGGTGCCGCAAGATGAATCGGTCATCTATTGCCCGGACGAAGTGTTCCTGGGGACCGGGCGCACGCAACTGGTGTTCATCATACGGGCCTTTTTCCTGCTGCTGGGCATCGAAAGCATCACCAAGTATCTGCTGGGCCTTACCCCCGCCGACGCCATTGGGCGCTACTACCCACTGATCGCTTATCTCGGGTTGGTGATCGCGGCGATCCTGATTGATAACCGCGCCATCATTGATGACAAACGTGCGTACTTGCGCCGGGGACTGGTGGAAATCGTCGGGTTGATCGTGGTCTTGATCGCCGCGTACTACCTTTCGGTGTGGATCCGCCCGCTCATCTCGTTGCCGCAGATCTTCTTCGTGATGATTCTCTCTTCCGGCTTGGGCATGCTGTTGTACCGTCTTCACCATGGCCCCGCCTTCCGCTGCCTGCTGTTCGCCGGCATCCCGATCATCCTGGCGGCGAATTTCCTGGTGGGCGGATCGCTCATCAGTGGCACGTTGGCCCTGGAGGGGATCGCGCCGGCCCTGATGTACGGGTTCTTCGGGCAGATACTGTGGATGTTCGGGGGCATCTCGCTGCTGATGCTGCTGGCCGGCACAGCCGCCGTCCGCAATTTAGCGCCGGGGATGGCGGGCGCGCTCTCCCACGCGGGCCTGACCGGCGCGTGCACGGCCGGGGATTTTGGCGAGGAAGCGGCCCACCGCGCCCCAGTGATGATCAATATCCCCTTCTTCGGCCACATTTTCGTCTTCTCGCTGCTGGCGCTCAGCATCGAGCGTGAGGGGCTGATGATCCTGCCGATCGCTGTGGTGGGGTTGGTGGGACTGAGCCTGGCTTTCCTGGCGTTCCGCACCATCCGCAGAGCGGCGGGTCGAGAGCGTCAGGAGATAACCGGGCTGATGCTCTTCTCGTTGGGCTGGCAGCTCACCGCGGTGTTCCTCGGCCTGTTACTGTTGGCAGGCCAGCCGCTGGCCTACGCCGGCCTGGCCAAGAGCGCGGCCCTCTCGCACTTCGGCCTGTTTGCTGCCATCCAGGGGGGCATGTTCGGGCCAGAGGTAGCTGAGTTGATCGCCTTTATTTTCGCGATGCCGTTCCTGGTCCACCCGTTAGTCTTCTTCTTGTTCGGCCGCGCCATGGAGAAGGGCGGCGAGATGCCACGCGTGCCGGTATATATCCTGGCGCTCATCGGCCTGGCTGGGGTGCTGTTCGGGTTGTTCGGGATGTAGGGGCGCTCTACGCAGGCGTAACCTCCGCAGCTAGCGCGGCCGAGGGTGCTTCAACCGCGCCGCCCCGGCTGCCAACGCCCGGCGTTGCTGCCGCATTGCCTGGGAGCCGACCCGGCTCGACGATCGCGCCGTGCACACGGCAGCGACGGTATGACATTCACGCCGTCGAGCAATGTCCATGCTTCTTCGGGATCAGCAGCAGGATCATTTCGAGCCAGACACCGATTGATCAGAAGCTGTTGGAGAAAACGGAGGTCGCCTGCCAGTCGGTGGTTTAAGTTGCGGTCATGATCACCCAACTATATCCAACCGATCTGACCGACGGCCAGTGGGTCACTATCCAGGAAATAATCCCATGTCAATGTACGCGAAAAGATCGAGGAGCGGTCGCCTGAGGCGGCCGCGTCCTTCGGCCGAAGTGGGATCACCCGCGCGTCCCAGAGCTATTCGATGGGCTGCTGCCGGTCGAGCGGGGCTATCTGCGCGCTCAGGCTGCGAAGCTGCACCTCGACTTTCCCGATTTCCGTCGTGAGCTGTCCTATTCCGATTTTTCCAACCCGTATCCCACTACAACGCGCCCCAGGCGTAAAACGCACCCCCCGAGGCGCAGAGGCTTGACAACCACAAATATCAGTACTATAGTACGATGTAGACCTGCATCTTCATTGCCTCACTGTTGCCTTCTCATGCAGGCGGTACGGAGACCGGTATGCTCACTGATCGCCTGTCGCGTACCCATCCCGATCATAACCCGCGCCCCAACCCCTATCCTGGGCCGCGGCCTTTCGGATGCGGCGAAAAGCTCTATGGCCGTGGCCGTGAGACCGCCGAGTTGCTCGACCTGCTCATCGCCGAACGCATTGTGCTGCTCTGTTCGCCGTCAGGCGCGGGCAAGACCTCATTGGTGCAGGCCGCGCTGATCCCGGAGCTGGCGCGCGAGGGCTATCGCATCCTGCCGGTGATGCGGCCAGGCCTGGCAAGCGGCGCGACCGGCCAGAACCGCTACGTGTTGAGCCTGCTGTTGAGCCTGGAAAAGGATCTGCCCGCGGCGCAGCAGACACCCCTGGCCGAGCTGGCCGGCCTGACCCTGGCCGGCTACCTGCAGCAGCGCTGGCCGCTCCCCCAGGACGCCGGCTGGCACGGCGATGTGCTCATCTTCGATCAGTTCGAGGAGATCCTGACCGCGGATCCCACGGATCGTGCGGCCAAGCTGGCCTGTTTCGAGCAGATCGGGGGGGCGCTGCGCGACCGCGACCGTTGGGCGCTCTTTTCAATGCGTGAGGAGTACGTCGCCGCGCTGGATCCCTACGTGCAGCCGCTCCCCGCCCGTTTCGACAAGGGCCGGCGCTACCGCCTGGACCTGCTGGGGCCGGACGCGGCCTGCGCGGCGATCCAGGGGCCGGCGGCAGACCAGATGCCGGCCGTGACCTTCACGGACGCGGCGGCCGAGAAGCTGGTCGCGGACCTGCGCCGGGCGCAGGTGCAGCAGCCGGACGGCACGATCGCGACCACGCTGGGCCCCCACATCGAACCGGTGCAGTTGCAGGTGGTGTGCCGACGGCTGTGGGCCGGCCTGGCCGCGGACGACACGACCATTGATGTGGATGACCTGGCCGCGGTGGGGGATGTGGACGCGGCGCTGCGCGGCTACTACGCCGACACGGTCTCAGACGCCGCGCAGGGTGGGGTGCGGGAGCGCGTGATCCGGGAGTGGGTCACCGGTCAACTCATCACCGAGGGCGGGTTCCGGGGGCAGGTGTTGAAGGGCGCGGCGCGCAGCCCGGCGGGGGCCGCCGGGCTGGACAACGCGGCCATTGCGCGGCTGGAGGATGCCCACCTGGTGCGCTCGGAGCAGCGCCGCGGCGCGACGTGGTTCGAGCTGGCGCACGACCGGCTGATTGCGCCGGTGCGCGCGGATAATGCGACGTGGTTCGACGCCAACTTGAGCGCGTTGCAGCGGCAGGCTGCGCTCTGGGAGGCGCAGAAGCGGCCCGAGGGGCTGCTGCTGCGCGATCAGGACTTGGTCAGCGCCGAAGCCTGGGCCGCTGAGCACGTTGCGGAGATGGTGGACGTCGAGCGCGACTTCCTGGCCGCCTGCCGCGCGGCGTGCACAGCGGCCGAAGAGCGACACCGCCAGGCGCTGCGCATCCGCCGTTTGCAGACGGGGATCATCGCCGGCGTCATCGGCGTCGTGACCCTGGCCGCGATCGCGGGGTTCATCCTCTTCTTCAACCAGATGCGGGCCACCCGGCTGGCCTTGTCGCGGCAGTTGGCCTTGCAGTCAGCCAACCAGTTGGATAACCAATACGATCTGGCGCTGCTCCTGAGCCTGGCGGCCAGCCAGGCGGCGGACACCGCGGAAGCGCGCGGGGGCCTGCTGACCGCGCTGGAACACGGGCCGCAGCTCCTCCAGTTCATGCGCGACGCCGGGGACCAGGTTTCCGCGGTGGCGTTCAGTCCGGACGGCAGCCTGTTGGCAACGGCCGGCGCGAGCTCAGGGTCCGGCATCGTATCACTTTGGAATGTGGGCTGGGATGGCATGAAGCACAGAAGCACGCTTCTGAGATGGTCCAGCGCGGCCGTGGCGGTCGCGTTCAGCCCGGACGGCAGCGTGCTGGCGGCCGGCTGCGAAGACGGCACGCTGCACCTGCTGGCCATGCAGGCCGGAGCCTCTGAGCGGACCTGGCCCGCACACGGCAGCCGCGTGAACAGCATCGCGTTCAGCCCGGACGGCAAGCGCCTGGCCTCGGCCGGCAAGTCGGAGGTGATCCTGTGGGATCTGCCGCTCCGCCAGCTTCAGCCCGTCGGGAGCCCCCTTGTGAGCGGCGAGCCAGTTTACAGCCTGGCGTTCGATCCCGCCAGCGGCGACCTGGCGGTGGGCTATGCGGACGGTGCGATCCGCCTGTGGGACGTGGCCGGCCAGCAGTCCGTCGTGCTGGCGGGCCCGGGCGAAGGCGAGCCGGCCAACGGCCTGGCCTTCAGCCCGGACGGCGCCTGGCTGGCCGCGGGGGGCGCGGGGGGCACGGTGACCCTCTACGACTTGATCAACCGGCAGCCGAGGTACCTGACCGGCCCCGCGGGCGCCGTTGAGGACGTGGCCTTCAGCCCGGACGGCGGGTGGCTGGCTGCGGCCAACCGCGATCAGAGCATCCGCGTGTGGCATCTGGCGGCCGGCCTGGCCGCGAGCGCGACGCTCGACGGCCACGCCGGCTGGGTGATGGGGGTCGCGTTCCACCCCAACGGCCCCCTCCTGGCCTCGGCCGGGTTCGACGGCAACGTGATCTTGTGGGATGTGATGGCCCGCTCGCGGTTGGGGCGGCCACTGACCGGCCCACACGACGATGAGGTCTGGGCGGTGGCGCTCAGCCCGGACAACCGCGCCGCGGCGTCGACGGGCAAGGATGGCCGGGTGGTGCTGTGGGACCTGGCGACCGGCCAGGGGGCCGAGATCGGCCGCCACACGGACGCGGCGCGGGCCGTGGCGTTCAGCCCGGACGGCGCGGTGGTGGCTTCGGCGGGCCACGACGGCTACGTGCGGCGGTGGGACATCTCGGGAGCGCAGCCGGTCGCGCTAGAGCCGCTGCTGCACGCGGCGGATCAGTGGGCCAGCGGCGTGGCGTTCAGCCCGGACGGCAAGCGCCTGGCCTCGGCCGGCTTCGACAAGACGGTGAAGGTGTGGGACCTGACCGCGACCCCGCCGGTCAGCCGGACGCTGGTGGGCCACGCGGGCGAAATCTGGAGCGTGGCGTTTAGCCCCGACGGCAAGCGCCTGGCCAGCGGCGACGACCAGGGCAGGATCATCATCTGGGACGCGGCGCGCGGGCAGGCGCAGGACGAGCCGCTGGACGGCAAGGAAGCGATCCTGAGCGTAGCGTTCAGCCCGGACGGCAAGCGCCTGGCCTCGGCCGGGGGCGGCGAGAACCGCTTCGTGATCGTGTGGGACATCGCGACCGGTGAGGCAGTCACCTTCCTGGCGCGCCAGACCGCGGCGATCTCAGGGGTCGCGTTCGGCCCGGACGGGAACACCCTGGCGTCGAGCAGCCACGACGGGACGATCGTGCTGTGGGACGTGGCGACAGGGCAGCCGATCGGGCAGCCGCTGCGCCTGCACACAAATCCGGTGAACGGGGTGGCGTTCAGCCCCGACGGCCGGGTGCTGGCGTCGGCCAGCGACGATCGGACGGTGGGGGCCTGGGACATGGCCGTGGAAAGCTGGCAGGCGCGCGCTTGCTCCATCGCGAACCGGAGTCTGACCCTTCAGGAGGGGTTGCAGTATCCGGGTGCGCCACCTGTGTGCACGGAGCTGGAGGACGCGGCGCGGCATCTGAGGTGAGGTGCAAGATGAAAGCAATGAGGGTCGTATGGGTTGTGGCGCTGTGCCTGGCGTGCGCGATCCTCCTGGCCGCGGGGGATGCAGCCGCTTCGCCTACGGCCCAGCCTGTGCGCGGGGGGTGCGGCGGCCAGATCGCGTACGATCAGCCCATCAGAGGGGTCATCGAACAGGGGCGAGAATGGTGCTTCGAGTTCGCCGGCGCCGCGGGCGATGTGATCACCGCGCGCCTGACCCGGCTCGACGGCAGCCTCGACCCCTACCTGAAGCTGTGGGGGGCAGATCACGTGCTGGCCGAGGATGACGACGGCGGCGGGGACCGCGACAGCCTGATCGCCGATTTCGTGCTGCCCGAGAGCGGCAGCTACGCGCTGCTGGCCAGTGGGTTTAACGCGGCGTCGAACGGCGGGTTTGAGCTGCTGCTCACGCGCGCGGCCGGCGGGCCACAGCCTACCAGCACGCGACCGCCCACGACCACACCCGCCGCGCCGCCGCCATGCGGCGGCCGGATCGCCTACGGCGAAACCGCCAGCGGACGGCTCTCGCCGGGCGCCAGCTGTTTCTATCAGTTTGTGGGCGCGGCCGGGGAATTCGTGACGATCTCCATGGCAGGCTTCGATGCGCAGCTCGATCCCTACCTTGAGCTGGTGGATCCCGGGGGCGTCGTCGAGACCTTCGATGACGATGGCGGCGGGAACCGCGCCAGCCTCATCCTGCATCAACTGCTGAAAACCGGGACGTACACCATCGTAGCGCGCGCCTACGCGGATCGCAGCGGAGGGCCATTCCAGCTGGCGTTGTATCGAGGTTTTTCCACGCCAGTTTCTCCCCGTGTGCCTCCTCCGTGCGGAGGTGATCTCGGATACGGCATCCAGGGCAGCGACATCATCACCTCGGCCGTGCTGACGTGCACCTACACTTTCACCGGCAGCCGGGGCGACCTCGTCACGATTCGCATGGACGCGATCTCGGGCGGCCTGGACCCCGTTATTGACCTGTGGGCGCCATCCGACAGGCGCCAGCCCGCCTTCAGCAACGACGATCTGTATGGCGTGAACAGCCTGATCTGGCGCTATTCCCTCCCGGAAAGCGGCCGCTACGAGGTTCGCGCGCACGCTTACCGGAATCGAACGACCGGCAATTTCAAGCTTCTCCTGACGCAAGGGCTCTTTGCGGCGGGCGACCGCGTGCAGATCGTCTACTCAGGCGCGGTCAACCTCCGGCGGACCCCGGGCAGCGTGAGCAAGCCGGCCGGCGACGTGCTGGTCGAGGTCCCCAGCGGCACGGTGCTGACGGTGGTCGGGGGACCCCAGAGTGCGGACAACCTGCGCTGGTGGCGGGTGGAGCACCGGCCCGCGGCCGGCGGGACGATCACGGGCTGGATGGCGGAGAGCCGCGCGAACGGGCAGATCTTGCTGGCGCCCGCGCTCCGGCCATAGGCTGAGCGCGCTGGGGTGGAACCTGCATCCGACGCCGGTCATAGACCGGCTGAGAGCGCTAAAGAGGAGGCATCCATGACCACGGCCGACCTCGAGATCTCTCTCTACCGCCACGCTGCGGGCGGCGAGGGCGCCTGCTACGGCGTCGAGCTGCGCTTCAGCGATCCGCAGAGCGAGAGCGACAGGCGCCAGGCCGGCCTCGAGCCGATGCGCTTCGACCCGGTCGAGCTGCGCCAGAGGATGCTCGATCCGGCGGCCTACGGCGAGTACCTGGCGAGCCAACTCCTGGCCGAGCCGGCCCTGCGCGCCTTCTTCGACCAGGCGGTCGCGGTGGCCCAGGCCCAGGAGGCGCCGCTGCGGCTGCGGCTGATCATCGCAGCGAGCGCGCCCGAGCTGCATAACCTGCGCTGGGAGACGCTGCGCCTGCCCGCCGCCCATGCGCCCCTGCTGACCGGCGAGAACGTGCGCTTCTCGCGCTACCTCTCCAGCCTGGACTGGCGGCCGGTGCGCCTGCGCCCCCAGGAGGCGCTGGCCGCGCTGGTCGCGGTCGCCAGCCCCAGCGACATCGCCCGCTACCGCCTGGCCGAGGTGGACGCTGCTGTCGAGCTGGCCGCGGCCCGCGCGGGCCTGGGTGACATCGCCGCGGATGCGTTGGCGACCCGCGGCCAGGTCACGTTGAACAACCTGGCGGCCCGCCTGCGGGACGGCTACGATATCCTGTACCTGGTGGCCCATGGGGTGCTGGTGGACGGTGAGCCGTGGCTCTTCCTGGAAAAGGGGGACGGCACGACGGCCCGCGTGGCCGGCCGCGAGCTGGTGGTCCGCATTCAGGAGCTGGAGGAGCGCCCACGGCTGGTGGTGCTCGTCTCGTGTCAGAGCGCCGGCACGGAGCGGGATCACGCCTTGGCCGGCCTGGGCCCGCGGCTGGCAGAGGCCGGCGTGCCGGCGGTGATCGCCATGCAGGGCGACCTGACTGTGGCGACCGCGCAGGCCTTTCTGCCTGTCTTCTTCGCCGAGCTGCGCCGGGATCAACTGGTTGATCGCGCCATGGCCGTGGCGCGCGGGGCCGTGCGCGACCGGCCTGACTGGTGGGCGCCGGCGCTCTTCATGCGCCTGAAGAGCGGCCGCATCGGCTACCAGGCCGGCTTCGGCGACGAGAAGGAGGGGCTGCGCAAGTGGCCCGCGCTCATGAACAACATCCAGGCTGGCCGCTGCACGCCTGTGCTAGGGCCGGGGCTTACCGAGTGGCTGCTGGGCTCGCGGCGCGAGATCGCGGTGCGCTGGGCCGAGACCTTCGGCTACCCCATGGATCCCAGCGGCCGCGAGAGCCTGCCCCAGGTGGCCCAATACCTGGCCGTGGATCAGGACGTCGCGTTCATGCGCGACCAGCTCGATCAGCATCTACGGGCCGAGCTCGGCCGGCGCTACGGGAAGCTGCTGCCGGCAGGCCGGCCGGACATGGGATTGGATGAGGCGATCAGCGCGGTGGGCGCGCAGTTGGCGTCCAGCCCTGCAACGCAGACCTTTCGGACGCTGGCGAACCTGCCGGCGCCCATCTTTATCACCACCACCCTCAGTAGTCTGTTGGCCGATGCCCTGGCGGCCGCGGGCAAGCGCCCCGTGGTCGAGCTCTGCCGCTGGAACGACAAGGTGGAGCAGATCCCCTCCATCTTCGACCCCGGCCGCGAGCCGGACTACCGTCCCACGCCGGAGCGGCCGCTCGTCTATCACCTGTTCGGCCGCCTCTCAGAGCCCGACTCGCTGGTGCTGACCGAGGACGACTACTTCGATTATTTGATCGGCGTCACCAGCCGGAACGACCTGATCCCGGCCGTGGTGCGCCGCGCGCTGACCGACTCCGCGCTGCTCTTCCTGGGCTTCGACCTGGATGGCTGGGATTTCCGGGTCGTGTTCCGCAGCATCATGAGCCGCGAAGGGCGCAACCGGCGCAGCAAGTACGCGCATGTGGCCGCGCAGATTGACCCCGAATCGGGCCGCATCACCGAGGCCGACGACGCCAAGCGCTATCTGGAGGACTACTTCGGCGACGCCGACATCAGCATCTTCTGGGGCACTGTGGACAACTTTGGCCGCGAGCTGGCCCAGCGGATGTTGAGAGCGCAAGGGAGAGCACATGGCTGTGAAGATACCGACCGCCCAAATGACCTTCAACGGCATTGACGGCGCCAGCGGTAACTACCTGCTGCCGCCCACGTCGCCCGCGGATATCTCCGTGATCGCGCGGGGCGAGACGCTTGACGCGGGGCATCTGCGCGAGCTCAGGGATTGGCACGAACGCACCACCCAGGCCACCTACGCGCCCAAGGAAGGGGTTGACCCCAAGAATCTGGCGGAGACCGGCTGGGGGATCATCTTTGCCTTCGAGGATCAGGCCAGGGTGCCCGCTATCAAGGAGGCGTTGACGCCGCTGCTGAACCTGCGCCAGGCCCAGGCCAACCAACTGGCCGAGCGCTACCGGGAATACACCGGGCCTGCCGCCTACCGGCCCGGCGAGTCCAAACCGGCTTTCCTGGCGCGCCACGGGGCAGGTCCCGGCCCCGCCGACCCGGACGCGGCGCCCTACTACCTGTTGATCGTGGCTGACCCGGAGACGATCCCCTATCGTTTTCAATATCAACTCGATGTACAGTATGCGGTCGGCCGCATCCACTTCGACACGCTGGCGGAGTACGCGCAGTACGCGGCCAGCGTGGTGGCGGTCGAAACCGGCGGGGCCAGGCTGCCCCGCCGCGCGGTTTTCTTCGGCGCGCAGAACCAGGGGGACGCTGCGACGACCCTCAGCGCCGAGCATCTGATCAAGCCGCTGGCCGAGGCGCTGCGGTGCGATCAGCCCGGCTGGCGGGTCGAGACGCACATCGGGGAACAGGCCTGCAAGGCTGATTTGGCCCGGCTGCTGGGCGGCGACGGGACGCCGGCCCTGCTGTTCACCGCCACCCACGGCATGGGCTTCCCCAACGGCCACCCGCACCAGCTGCCGCACCAGGGCGCGCTGCTGTGCCAGGACTGGCCGGGGCCTGACGCATGGCAAGCCGCGATCCCCGAGGCATTCTACTTCTCCCGCGACGACATCGCGGCGGATGCCCGCGTGTTGGGGCTCGTGGCATTCCACTTTGCCTGCTACGGCGCCGGCACCCCCCGGCTGGATGACTTCGCCCACCAGGCCCTCAACCAGCCTGTGGCCATTGCGCCGCACGCGTTCATCGCGGGGCTGCCCCGGCGGCTGTTGGGCCATCCCAGGGGCGGCGCCTTGGCTGTTTTGGGCCACGTGGAGCGCGCCTGGGGCTACTCGTTCCTGTGGCCGGGCGCGGGAGAGCAGTTGGCCGTTTTCGAAGGCGCTCTCAAGCGCCTGATGGAAGGCCACCCGGTCGGCTCGGCGGTTGAGTATTTCAACGAGCGTTATGCCGAGCTTTCCAGCGACCTGAGCACCGAACTGGAGGATATCAAGTTCGGAAAAGTCCCGGATGACATGGCGCTTGCCGGCATGTGGACCACGAACAACGACGCGCGCAGCTATGTCATCATCGGCGATCCGGCCGTGCGACTGCCGCCCGAGTCAAAAAACTGCCGCCGGCAGGAATTCTCGGTGTTGACGCAAGCACAAGCAGGCTGAGGAGAGGCTCGGCCGATTATGTCTACCCTGCAGCTAAGGTCGGTGCTGATCCGGCGCTACGCACTGATGCTCAGTGACCTGAACCGCCCGGTGACCATCGAGCCGCCGCCTGCGGCCGCGCCCGCGGGGGACGAAACTGAATTCAAGGTGGAATCTGCATCCGCCGCCGGTCACAGACCGGCTGAGAGCGCGGATTTCATGCTGGATTTCGTTTAGCAGCGAACTCGCCGGGCCCGCCACCTGACCGGCCTTCGTTAGACGGGCGGCCGGCCCATCTCCCCATCTCCGTGTCTCCCCATCTCCGTGTCTCTCCATCTCCGCGTCTCCCCGTCTCCGTGTCTCCCCGTCTCCGTGTCTCCCCATCTCCGTGTCTCCCCATCTCCGTGTCTCCCCGTCTCCGCCGCCCCTCACAGCCCTTCCCCGCGCACCGTGCCGTTGAACGTGATGCGGATCGGCACGACCGCGCCGGCCCGCCCCAGCTTGTGCTTGACGATCGCCACCTGCCCCGCGTAGCCGCGCACGTCCTGGCCGACCGTCAGCCAACGCTCGCGGGTTGCGCCAGACGCGCGGGCGTTCCGGCGCTCACGCCTTCCGGGCCGCGACCGACAGGCTGTACACGGCAACACCCGCCAGCTCGCCGGCGCTCAAACTGCGCTGCCCCACGACATCCGTGAACCCGGCCTGCTGCACCAGGTTGAGATACTCGCGTTCCGGCAGCGCGCCGTGGATGCAGCCCGCCCACATCTGTGGATCGCTGCGCAGCCTCATGGGCAGCGGCCCGGCCGTCACCATGTCGCTGATGCTCAGCCGGCCGCCCGGCTTCAGCACCCGGTGCGCCTCTTCGAAGACCCGGCCCTTGTCCTCCACCAGGTTGATCACACAGTTCGACAAGATCACGTCCACCGTGCCATCTTCCACCGGCATCGCCTCGGCCTGGCCCAGCCGGAACTCGACCTGCGCCAGCCCGGCCGCCGCCGCCGACCGCCGCGCCCGCTCGATCATGGCCGGCGTCATGTCCAGGCCGATCACGCGGCCCTGCGGGCCAACGCGGCGCGCGGCGTAGAACGCGTCGATCCCCGCCCCGCTGCCGATGTCCAGCACCGTCTCCCCCGGCCGCAGCGCTGCCAACGCCGTGGGGTTGCCGCAGCCCAGCGACAGGTTGACGGCTTCCGCGGGCGCCTGGGCGATCTGTTCGGCGGTGTAGCCCGTGTCGTAGAGGACCACCTCCGGGCGCCCGGCATCAACGAGTTCCATGGCGTTCGACGACGGTGTGCAGCAGCTCGACGCGGCAGCGGAGCCGCAGCAACCGCCGTCCGTCGCGAGCGCGCCGTAGCTGGACTGCACAGCCGCGGTTGCCCCGCTCACGCGGCGGCTGCCGGTCGCGACGAAGACGGAGATCGCCGCTTTGGCCGCGGGATCCGCTTGCGCCGCGGCGCAGCAGTCCTGGCTGGTGCAATCCACGATCACGTTCACCAGACCCGCCGCCCGTAGCCACCCCTTCACCGCGCCCCGTTCGAAGCCCAGCCAGGTGTCCGCCATCTCGTCCCGCATCCAGGCATGTTCGTGCTGGTCCAGGTCCGTAATGACCAACCGGCCGCCGGGCTTCAATACCCGCACCATTTCACCAATGGCCGCTTGCGGGTCAGGGCAGTGGTGCAGGTACATGTTGGCGAAGACGGCATCCAGGCTGGCGTCGTCGAACGGCAGCGCGGCCCCGTCGGCCAGCCGCAGCTCGACGTTGCTGAACCCGGCGAGGTTCTGCCGTCCAGCCTCCAGCATGGCCGCGGAGCCATCCACCGCGTAGACCTGCGCGGCCAGGGGCGCGAGGCCGGCCGCCATGAACCCCGTGCCCGAGCCAACGTCAGCCACAACCATCTCCGGCCGCAGATAGGCGTGGCGGATGGCCGCAGCGCGCACCGCCTCCCCGAAATAGCCGGTCCGCAGGCGATCCCAGTCCCCCGCCACCCGCTCGAAGTACTCGGCCGCAGCCTGAGTCATACTCATCTTGCATTCTCCATGATCCAGAATCGGTAGTTTATCTTAAACTCACGATGAAATGCCACAGAAAAAGACCGGCCTCTCAACTGCAGCAGCCGCGTGCGGCGTCCTACTTGTTCCCGACGCGCGCCAAGTCGATCGCGACCGGCGCGCTGCGCGACTTCGGTGCGCAGCAGTCCGGCAGCCAGGCCTCGATCTGCTCCTTGAGCCAGCGCACGCCGGCCTCGCTCAAGCAGTAGCAGGTCGCGGGACCTTCGATCTCGCCCTCGATCAGTCCGGCCTCGCGCAGCACCTTCACGTGTTGGCTGACCGTGGACTGGGCGAGTGGCGTTGTGGCGACGATCTCCTGTGTGATGCACGCCTGGCGCTCAGCCAGCGTCTGCATGATCTGAAAGCGCACCGGATTGCCCAGCGCCTTCAGCATGCGGACGAGCCGCACTTCGTCGGCCGCGTTCCACTGACTCTGGTGTGTCATCATCGCGATTGCTCCGCTATCGTTATATCGTAATTATACGATATAACACGCGACTTGTCAAACCCGAAGCTCGACCCCGAATTCGGCTGTGATCGTTGTTCACTTTTGGTCTGTTCAGCGTGCCTTCATTCAGGCTGGAGCGATATCTGGCCGCCCAGCGCCGACAGCAACGCGGCCAATGCCGCGCGCTGCGGCGCATGGCTTGGCTCCGCCAGCGCAGGGCATTCTCCGGGGAAGCGCCGTTCGTCCAAGAGGCCAAAGGCAAAGGCCATGCAAGTTGCCTCCCCGCAGGCGCGGCAGTTGATGCGGGGTAGCAGCTCGTAGACGTCGAGCGGCCGCGGCACATTGCGGCCCTCAGGACGCGGCTGGATTTCGTCCCGCCGCGCCCAGGTTTGGTTGAGCAGATCGCGCACGGCCGCCAGCAGCGCCAGCCCTTCCTCGACGTCTGCCACCTGGGTGATCATCACCTTGTCGGGATAGAGCGTAATCAGCCCCGGCCGGCGACGCAGCGTCATGACCCCGGCGAAGGGATGGTAGCTGATCACGTTGGGCAAGATCGCGTTCAGCAGCGGCAACACGGCGTCAATCGGCGCGTCGGTCTCACCGACCACGATGATCCGGCCTGGATCGGCCAGGCAGGGGAGCGTCTTGGTCAGCGCCAGCGAATTAAGGAGAGGCATGTTCACGGGCCCAAAACGATTCCCTGCGCCCACAGGCATTCGCTGCACGAGGGAAACAGGCTGCCATCCGAACATTGCGGATGCAGGTGGCGCAGGCCACGCCAAAGGCGGCAGGCGCTGGTGACCTCGACGTAGACCTTGCGCAGCGCGTCGGTCGTCAGGTGCAGACCTGCCGGCCCGACTTCACAGATCAGATCATCCCCCGCGTCCAGTCCGGCCTGCACCAGCAGCTCGGCGGGCAGCGCCAGGCCACCCGCCTCTTGCGCAGCCAGATGACCGATGAAGCGCTGCCGGGGCCTCACGTCTCGGATGCCCTGAACCAGGCCAACAATGCTCGGCATATGCATCTTCGCTCACGTGCCTTTCACCTCCCAAGTGCCAGGCACGCACATACGCTCAGGCACCCGGCACCTGGACCGGTGGCGGGCAGGCCTCCTCGGCCGCAGCCACCAGGCCGGCCGGCGTCGCGACCAGTTCGTGCTTGAACCAGCGCCGCTGGATCGCGAACGCCACGCCTACCAGGCCGATCATCACCGGCACCTCGATCAGTGGGCCGATCACCGCGGCGAACGCCTGGCCGGAGGCGATGGTGAACACCGCGACCGCCACCGCGATCGCCAGCTCGAAGTTGTTGCTGGCCGCAGTGAACGACATGGTCGCGCTCATCCGATAGTCCGCGCCCGCCTTGCGCCCCATCCAGAAGGTGATCAGGAACATCGCGACGAAGTAGAGCACCAGCGGGATGGCGATGCGCACCACATCCAGCGGGAGCTGCACGATCAGCTCGCCCTTCAGGCTGAACATGACCAGGATGGTGAAGAGCAGGGCGATGAGCGTGATCGGGCTGATGCGGGGCACGAAGCGCTTCTCGTACCACTCCCGGCTTTTGAAGCGCAGCAAGATGAAGCGCGTGGCGAAGCCGGCGATCATGGGGATGCCCAGGTAGATGAAGACGGTCTGCGCCAGTTCGCCAATGCTGATCTGCACCACCGCGCCGGTCAGCCCCAGCCATTCCGGCAGCACCTTGATGAAGACATAGGCGTAGACGCTGTAGAACAACACCTGGAACACACTGTTGAACGCGACCAGCCCGGCCGCGTACTCGGTGTCCCCCTTGGCCAGCTCGTTCCAGACGATCACCATGGCGATGCAGCGGGCCAGGCCGATCAGGATCAGCCCTTGCATGTATTCCGGCTTGTCAGCCAGGAAGATGACGGCGAGGACGAACATCAGGATGGGGCCGATGACCCAGTTCTGCAGCAGCGACAGGCCCAGGATTTTGGTGTTGCGGAACACCTCGGGCAGCCGCTCATACTTCACCTTGGCGAAGGGCGGATACATCATCAGGATCAGGCCGATGGCGATGGGGATGTTGGTCGTGCCGGCCTGGAAGCGATTGATGAAGTTTTCGACGCCGGGGATGAAGTTGCCGATAGCGACCCCGACGGCCATGGCCAGGAAGATCCAGAGGGTCAGGAAGCGGTCGAGGGTGGAGAGGCGCTTCGCCGAGCCGGGCGCCGGGACAGTGGTTGAAGACATAAGACCTCCATGTAGGCGTTGGAACGTTCGAACGTTTCAACGTTCCAACGTCGTATGCTCAATTCTCCGATGCCAACTCATTCGCCAGCAACGTCACGATCTGGCTGACGGCCGGCACCTTGCCGCTGACAACGAGTTTGTCGTTGACGACCAGGCCGGGGGTGGCCAGGATGCCGTAGCGTGCGTACTCGTCGAAGTCGCCGGTCTTCTCGAAGGTGGCTTCGACGCCGAGTTGGGCGACGGCCGCCTTGGCGTGCTTCTCCAACCGGTCACAGTTGGCGCAGCCGCCGCCGAGGATCTTGATGTGGAGGGTCACGTGTTAGCTCCTTTCGTGATGCGTGTTGCGTGTTGCATGTCGGTCATTTGCCGCTTATTGCCTGACCCCTGACCCCCGACTCCTGACGCCTGCCCCCTGCTGCGGCCAGCCGGTTCAGCGCAACCGCCAGCACCGCCAGGCCCGCGGCCGTGCCCCCCAGGATCAGCCACGGGCTGGCGCCGTCGGTCCACGCGCCGTAGAGCAGGCCGGCCAGCGTGCTGAAGAGCGCCACCCAGCCCACGTAGGCCCACGCCTTGCGCCGGCCGATGACGCTGGCGATGATCAGGATGCTCTGCAGGCTCAGCTCGGGGTCGGCCATCAGGTAGGCCAGCAGCGGGCCACGGTGCATGCCCAGGTCTAGGAACAACCGCGCGATGGGCACCTCCACCAGGGTCGGAAAATACATGAAAACGCCGAAGAGCACGCCGACCCCGTTGGCGGCGACGGTGTTGCGGCCGGCCAGCGACTCGATCCATTCGGGCCGGATCAGCGGCCGGATCACGCCGACCGCGAACACGCCCACGATCAGCAACGGGAAGATCTGTCGCACGAAGCGCCACGTCTCCCACAGCCACTCCTGGATCTCATAAGCCGCAAAGCCGCGGCGCGCCAGGGCCCACGTCCCCAGCAGCGCCAGGCCCACGGCGAAGAACTTGCCGGGGAAGGCCACCGCCAGCCGGCCGGGTCCGGGCGTCAGCCGCAGCGCAGCGGCCAGCAGCGTCAGCGCGGCCAACGCCAGGGCAACGGTCGTCCAGCGGTTGAAGCCCTCGTCCACGTGGCTCAGCCCGCGCCACGCGGTCGCGGCAATAGCTGCCAGGAGCCCGATCAGCAGCAGTCCCTGCACCGTGACCCCCTCCTCCCCGCGCGCGGCGTCGAAGGGGACCAGGCGGTTCAGCGCGGCTTGCAGCGCGTCCGTACCGCCGATCGGCAGCGTGACCTCCGCGTAGACGTCGGTGAACAGGCCGACCTGCAGCGTGCCGGCGATGAGCAGGGCGATCAGCAGCCCCAACAGCAGCCAGGTGGCGCGGGGCACCCTGGCCGACGCCGCGAACGCGTCCGGGCCGGCCGCGTCGTGCGCCGCGTCATCCTGGCGAAACAGCAGCGCCATGATCAGGCCGATGCCGATGCCGAACGCGATGGACAGGACCACGCGGGCGACTGCGATATCCATCCCGATCGCGACGCCGGTGTAGGCCAGCGCCAGGATGTTGATGGCCGGGCCGACGAACAGGAAAGTGATTGCCGGGCCCAGGCCCGCGCCCTTACGGTAGATGCCCGCGAAGAGGGGCATGATGGTGCACGAGCACACCGCCAGCACGAAGCCCCCGATCACCGAAGCCGGATAGGAGATGAACTTCGGCGCCTGGCGGCCCAGGTAGCGCGTCACCGCCTCCTTGGGCGCCAACGCGGTCAATGCACCCGCGATGAAGAAGGCGGGAACCAGGCACAGCAGCACATGCGCGGCCAGGTAGCTGGCCAGGTTGCCCAAGCCGCTCTGCAGCAGATCTAACAGGAAGCGAACGATGTTCACCTTTGAACTCGCTACTGGCCTGGCTCAATATCAGGTGCGGGAGGACGGCACGCGCCGGCCGGCTCGCACTTGGGGCAGGTGCAGCCGGCCACGGGCCGGCGTCCGCCAGCGTCTGCCTCGGCGCCGGCCAGCGCGGCCAGGATGGCCGCCACCCGCCCGGCCGCGCCGGCCGCCAGACCGTAAAAGACGTAGGTGCCCTCGTTACGATCGGTGATGAGGCCCTCTCGGCGCAGCACGGCCAACTGTTGGGACACGTAGGGTTGGGGCTTGGCGAGCGCCGCGGACAGGTGGCACACGCACTCGTCCGATCGGCGCACGATCGCCAGGATCTCCAGGCGCATGGGGTGCGCCATGAGCCTGAGCAAACGCGCCTGGTCGCGATAGGGTGTCATATGCACGTCCTGTTATATAGAGATTTATGCATGAACCATCTTACAACCGCACCCCTTTGGCTGACTATGACGCGGATCATGCGGCCGTCAGGGAGTTGTGGGCCGGTTCCCGAGGGACGCCGCTCCCCATAAGGTTTGGAGAGAGCTGAAGCAAAGCGGGTTACTCACCGCGTAACGCTTCTAGCGTTGCCGGATCGAAGGGGTTACGCCCCTGGCGCAGCGCCTCGATCCAGGCCAGGCGTTTGGGGGCATAGTGGACATAGAGGGCGGGAGATTGACCGCGCAGCCAGGCCACAAAGCTCTCGAACTCGGTGATGGCTTCTACGTTGCGGCCCAGCAGCGCGTAAACCACACCCCGGCTGTCGCGGCTCAAGGGCGTGGGGTCCAGCGCGGCCGCCTGATCGCAGTGGGGCAGCGCCTCGGCCGGCCGGGACTGCAAGGCATACTCCCAACAGAGGGCGTTGTGCGGCCCCGGCGCGTCAGGGGCCAGGGCCTGCGCGCGACGCAGCGCCGCGATGCCGCGCTCCCGTTCCTCTGCCCCTTGCGCCAACAGCGCCAGCCCCAGGTTGAACTGAGCCGAGGCGAAGTCAGGGCTGAGGCCGATCGCTTCATCGAGATCCGCCACCGCGCGCGGGAGGTCGCCCTCGGCGCGACGGTTGAAGTAGCACACGCCGCGATTGTTCAGCGCCGCCACGGAACCAGGGCTCCGCTCGATGGCCAGTGTGTAGTAGGCGATGGCCTGGCTCCAATCCGGGGCGGCCCGGGCCCCCTCGATGAAGCCCAGATCATAGTAGATCCGGCTGATCGTCGCATCATCGCCCCCGGCCAGGGACAGGGCGCGCTTTAGGGCCGCTTGAGCCGTATCATATCGGCCTGCGTTCAGCGCTGCCTCGCCCAGCACGTAAAGCGCCATCCACCGCATCTCCTTCGGCAGCTCGGTGTTGACGGTGACGTTGAGGTCGGCCGGTGTTGCCACCAGCCGATGCACCTCCTGCTGATCCACGGCCCCTGCGGCACGCGGCGCCTGTACCCGGGCCACCACCCGACCGCTGTCGTACTCGCCCCAGAGCACCAGGGTTGCGCGGGTGGTCTCGGTGGCGCTCAGGGCCGCAGTCGCGCTATCAATCACGGCCGGCCAGATTGCGATGCGCACGCCATCCAGCGCCGCGGCCGCGATCTCCTCTTGCAGCGCCTCGCGCAGCCGGCCGGCCACGTTGTAGCCGGCCTGGCCCTGGCTGTAATTAGCGAACTGGCTGAGCAGGATCAACATCTCATCGGGAGCAGCCGGAGGGGGCACGGTGGGAGTGGCATCACCGTGGCTGGCGCCATTGGAACTGCTGAGCAACACCGCCCCCACCCCTGCCAGCGATAGGACCACGA
Source organism: uncultured Anaerolineales bacterium (assembly GCA_964551735.1). GTDB lineage: Bacteria > Chloroflexota > Anaerolineae > CG2-30-64-16 > CG2-30-64-16 > DAOUAT01. Next base: position 5,013 of record CAZKEF010000034.1, on the reverse strand, counting down.
ACACCGTCCCAATGATCAGCCACAACCGGTTCCGACGCTGACGGAGCGCGGCGAACAACGGCGGCGGCCCCGTGCGCGCCGGCGCGGGTGCTGACAGCCTGACCTCAGGGCCGGCTTGGGGCGCAGGTGCCGCTTCCCCGATCGCCGGGACTGCCGGCGACGGGCCGGGAGCGATCTCCGCTTGCGGCGCGAAACCGGCGGCCAGCAGCAGCTCGTCTCGCTCGGCCGGCGTCAGACGCAGCTTGCCGGCCATGCGCAGCACGTCTTCGCGCTCGCGCGGGTGCTGCACCAGCCCCTCGCGCCAACGGAAGATAGTCTGCCGCTGCACGCTCAAGGTGCGCGCCATCTCGGCGTCGCTGATCCCGGCCCGATGCATGTGTTGGCTCAACAACTCACCGAACGTTTTCATGGCGCCTCTGCTGAATCAGGGGATGTCACACGCAATGTTACACATCTGGTGCTTGAAATGTAACAGCAACAGCGCGAGAGTGAAGGCACACCAATCAAATTATAGCGGCAAATCACCATTCCGTAAAGACCGAAAGGAGATCCCGACCATGAAAACCTTCCGTACATTGGCCCTGTTGGCGTTGATATCCCTCGCGCTGCTGGCTGCTGCCGGCTGCGCGGCCCCGATGGATGCGTCCAAGTCGTACAGCCGGGGCATGATCAATCAAGGCGAGATCGTGCCGGCCGAAAACATTCGCGTCGCCGAATACCTCAACTACTACGAGCAGCGCTTCCCCGTCCCCACCGGCGAGCCGCTGGGTTTGGACCTGCGCATCGGCAACCCACAGATCCCGGCCGCGGGCGGCGAGGTCTGGCTGCAGATTGGCCTGCAAGCGCGCGAGGCCACGACCAAGGCCCGTACGCCGCTCAACCTGGCGCTGGTGATTGACCGCAGCGGATCCATGGATACGGCCGACAAGATGCCTTACCTCAAGGAATCGCTGCGCACGTTCCTGCGCACCCTGGCCCCTGACGACATCGTCGCTATCATCGCCTACGACACCGACGCCGAGGTGATCTTGCCCGCCCAGCAGGTGGGCGACGGCGCCTGGATCCAGCGCACGGTTGACCGCATCCGGCCCGGCGGCTCCACCAACCTGCACGGCGGCATGATGCTGGGCTTCCAAGAGGTGGACCGCAACTTCGACATCCGTCGCAACAACCGGGTGCTCTTACTGACCGATGGCATCGCCAACCAGGGCGTGACCGACCCGACACAGATCGCCCAGGCTGCGCTGGCCTACAACCAGAAAGGCATCTACCTCTCCACCATCGGCCTCGGCCGCGATTTCAACGACAGCCTGCTGAACACGCTGGCCCGCCAGGGTCAGGGCGCCTATCACTTCATTGACTCCGCCCAGGAGATGGACAAGGTCTTCCGCGCCGAGGTAGAGGGCCTGGTGGAGAAGGTGGCCGGCGAAGTGACGGTAGCGGTGCAGCCACTGGACGGTGCGACGCTGATGGAGATCACCGGCCTGGAGGGGACGCCGCCTGCAGCCGGCGCGCAGGTCAAGCTGCAAGACATGGGCGCCGGTGACAGCCAGGTGCTGCTGCTGCGGCTGCAAGCGCGGAGCGGCGCGGCCGGCCAACGGGCGCTGGCCCAGGTCACCCTGAGCTACAACGACATCTTCGCCCAGCGGCCGCGCAGCACCAGCGGCCAGGTGACGGCGACCGCGGCCGCGCTGGCGAGCTACGACCCGGTGGCCGACGTCGAGCTGTTGCGCAACGTGACCATCAAGCGCTCGGCCGAAGCCCTGCAGTCCATTTCGCACCTGGTGCGCAGCAGCCGCTATCAGGAGGCCTGGCTGCTGGCCCGTGACACCGAGCAACAACTGCGCCGGGTGGCCGCGCTGACCGCTGATGACCAGATGGTGCAGGACGCCGACCTGTTCCGCCGCTACCAGGTGACGCTGGGCCAATATGCGCCGGCCGAGCCGATCCCCTCCCAGCCGACGCAGGATACCTCAACCCAGCCGCAGCGTTGGGGGCCAGGTATGGAAGCCACGCCGACCCTGCCGGCGGTTGAAGTCAAGTAGTGTGCGCGGCGGGACAGCCTGGGGCAGTCCCGCCGCAGGGCGATTTCATGTTGCGGCTGACCACACGGGCCGGCCGTTGAAACTGCGCCTACCGTTGCAAAACCGGCCTGCGCCGGTTGGTCTCCGGTCTGCGAAGGCAGACCTTGCACGGGTAGCCGCAACTTCAGTTGCCAGGCAGGGCGCCCGCCGCACAATGACTTCGCCCTGGTCCCGCCGCCGGCGTTAATGGACAGAGCGTTGGCGCTCTGGTATACTGCCCCGCGATCACGCGCCCACAGAGGAGCACCCCATGAAACGTCGCCTCGCCCTGATCGCTATCGCCCTGATCCTGATCCTCGCCTCCTGGTGGCAGGTGACTGCGCCGGCCCGCGGGCTGACCGTGCGCCGCCTGACGCAGGATGGCATGCCGCTGCTCTACCTGGCGCCGCCGCGCGCCGAGCGCGTCCCCGCGGTGTTGATCGCCCACGGCTTTGCCGGCTCGAAGCAATTGATGCTTGGCTACGGCTACGTGCTGGCCCAGGCCGGCTACGCGGCCCTCTTGTGGGACTTCGGCGGCCACGGCGCCAACGGCGGACCGCTGGCGCGCACGGGCCTCCAGGCCGATGTGGATCGCGCCTACGCGACGCTGGTGGCGCAGCCCGAGGTCGATCCGGGGCGCGTGGCGATCGTGGGCCACTCCATGGGCAGCGGCGCAGCCATGGCTGCCGGCATACGCGACGCCAACCGCTACGCCGCCACAGTGGCCATCTCCCCGACGGGCGCGGAGGTGACGCCGCTGGCCCCGCGCAACCTGCTGCTGCAGGCCGGGAGCTGGGAAGGCCGGTTCGTGGCGAATGCGACCGGTCTGCTCCAGGCGGCCGGCGGGCCGGGCGAGGACTTTGCCGCAGGCCGGGCGCGGCAACTCATCGTCATCCCCAACGCCGAGCATATCTCCATCCTCTTCCGCAACGAAAGCCACCGGGCGGTGCTCGACTGGGTGAACCGCGCCTTCGGCCAACAGCGCACGACGCCATACGTGGACCGGCGCATCCTCTGGTATCTGCTGCACCTGGCCGGCTGGCTGCTGGTCATCCTGGCGGCCGGCCCGACCATCCGGCCCAAAGCGGCCGCGGCGCTGCCGCCCCTGGGCTGGCGGCCCTGGCTCGGTCTGGCGCTGGCCGCGCTGGCCAGCAGCCTGGCGCTCGGCCTGCTCAACCGGGTCACGCCGCTGCAGACGCTGGGCGGCATCCTGGTGGGCGGGGCGGTCGGCCTGTGGTTCCTCTTCGCGGGGCTGGGTTGGCTGCTGCCCGCCGGCCGGCGCAAGCGCCGGCCGACCGGGGCCGATCTGGCGTGGGGGGGCCTGCTGTTCGTGCTGTTCTCGCTGGCGTTCGGGGCCATGGCCCAGGCGGTCTGGGTGCAGTGGTGGTTGATCCCGGCCCGGCTGGTGCGTTGGCCGGTGCTGGCGCTGCTGTGCCTGCCGTGGTGCCTGGCGGCCGGCCTGGTTCAAGCGCGTGCCCGGGGCTGGCAGCGCCTGCTATGGTGGGCCGGACAGAGCGTTGCCCTGCTGGCCGGCCTCTACCTGGCGCTGCTGCTGGCGCCTTCGCTGGGGTTCCTGATCTTGCTCATGCCGCTGCTGCCGGTGTTGCTGGCGATCCTGGCCCTGGCTGGCGCCGCGGTCGATCGCGCCTGGGCTTACGGCATCGGCGGCGCGCTCTTCCTCGGCTGGGTGATCGCGGCGGTCTTCCCGTTGGCTTGACAGCCGCAGGCGCTGCGCGGCCAGCGGGCTGGCCCCGTCGGCTGAACGGAATCGAGCCGGTGCGAAGGCTTCTTAAGGTTCAGGCGGTCTGACGCGCAGAGAGAGTGACCGGCTAAAGCCTCGACTCCAGCTTCTCGCATGTTCTTGACCTGGCGCATCCTGCCGCGGCGGGATGTGAAACTGCTTAGAAACTTCCGCGGTCGAGATGCTTCGCTGGACACTTACTGCAACGAGAATTGGGTTGTTAACCCGCTCAGCATGACAGTTGGAAGTTTCTCGTGCAAATGAAACCCGCCGCGCGGGAGCGCGGGTCTCAGCATGACACCGCAGCGGCGCCCCGCATCAGCACCGGGCCCGCGCGCTGGCCCAGGCGCGCACCGTGACGGCCAGCAGCACCAAGATCGCGCCCACCAGGGCCAGCGGGCCTGGCGCTTCCCCGATGATCATGAAGACCCACAGCGGATTGAGGATCGGCTCCAGGGTCAGGATCAGGCTGGCCTCCAGCGCCCGCACGTGCCGGATCGCAGCCGAGTAGAGGATCAGGGCCAGGCCCATCTGGAACGCCCCCAGGAAGACAATCATGCCCAGGTTCAGCGGAGAGAAGATCGCGTTCAACAGGGCGGGCAGCCCGATCACCGCGCCGATGACGCAGCCGAGGAGGAAGGTGGCCGCGGGCACCCCGCGCCGCTCGCCCCGAGTCGTCAGGGTCATGGTTGCCAGCAGCACCCCACTGACAATCGCCAGCACGTTGCCGCGCAGGCCCAGCAGCGTCAGGTTATCACCGAGGAAGAGCAGCAGGCCGACAAAGATCACACCCATGGCGACCCAATCGCCGCGCCTGGGCCGCTCCTTCAGCAGCCACCACCCCAACAGCAGGACATAGACCGGTGCGGTGTACTGGAGGAAAATCGCGTTCGCGGCCGTCGTCAATTTGGTGGCGGTGATGAAGGTGAGCTGCGTGCCGACATAGCTCAGCGCGCCCACGATTTGCCAGCGAGTGAACCGCAGATCAACCCGGCCTAACGAGAGCAGGAGCACGATCCCGGCGACGATGCTGCGTCCGCCCAGGATGGCCAGCGGCTCCCAGGTGAGCAGCTTGATCAGCAGCCCACTGCTGCTCCACAGCGCGGCGGTGAGGAACAAGAAAATGATGGCACGGGTACGTGCGTGGGATTCAGTCATGCCGCCGAGTATAGCACTTGCGCGGCGCCGCGCCAAACCGCGGCGCCGCGC
>CAZKEF010000033.1:0-58659 GCA_964551735.1 uncultured Anaerolineales bacterium | reverse complement strand
ATCAGCAGGTTGTTCTGCGCGGGGACGCCGTCATCGTCGTAGCCGAAGCTGCCGGGGCTGTTGGGGATCGTCGCATCCGCGCGGGCCGTCAGCTTGGGCGAGCCATAGCGCAGCGTACCGAAATCACTGAGCCGGACGAAGGAGCCGCCCGCGAAAGCCAGCTCATAGCCCAGGATGCGATCCAGCTCCAACGCGTGCCCGATGGTCTCGTGCGTCTGCAGGAACATGATGCCGGGCAGCAGGATCACCGAGCGGGAGTCTTTCGGGCAGTCGTCCGCAACCAGCACCTGGTTCAGCTCGGCCACGATGCGCTCGGCGTTCTCCTCGAAGACCGCCATGTCCAACGTTTCCCACCCGCGCGTGGCCCCCATGCGCGGCGGGAGGAACTTGCGCCAGTGCATAACCCCCTGGCTGTCGAGGCCTGCCACGCGCAGCTCGGGAAAGACCTCGATGATGGTCTTTTCGATCTCGCTGCCTTCCGAATCAACGAAGATGATCTGTTTGCGCATGAACGTCACAACGCAGATGCGCTGCACGACGCCTGGCTGTCTCAGCTTCTCGTCCATGACCTGCAAGAACGCCAGCTTATCGGCCAGCGGCACGGTGAAGGGATCGATCCGGTTGGGGCTCCTGAAGGCCGCCTGGATGGGGTCGCTCTCCGCGAGCCGCACCGGGAAGGTGACGCGCTCGGCCGCGACGCGCGCGTTGTCCAAGGCTTTGTCGAACAACCCCGCGACATCGTTGAGGTCAGAAGCAGCCGAGAACCCCCACGCGCCGCGGTAGAGCACGCGCACCCCTACGCCGCTCTCGCTGGCAGCGGTGGCGGTCTTCAGGTTGCCGTTCCACATCAGCAGTTCGTTGGTTTCTTCGGCGGGATACCAGCGCGCGTCCACATAGTGCGCGCCCGCCGCCTTGAGTCGTGCGATTTGCTCGTGTAATTCATTCAGCATGAGACTCTCCTGTTCAGTTGGGCGTCGGTTGGAACATCAGGCCCCGATTACCGTGCTCGGCAGCCTGCGCACGGTAGTCGGAACATCAAGTCGAGGCCCGGGCGCCAGCTTTAGCTGGCCTGCAAGGCCGCCAGGATGCGCTGAGGGGTGAGGGGCACCTGGCGCAGTTCCAATTCCAGCGCGTGATTGACCGCGTTCACCACCGCCGGCGCCACCGCGTCGGTCGCGCATTCGCCGATGCTCTTGGCGCCGAACGGCCCGGCCTCCTCCGGATCCTCGACCGTCAGCACCCGAATGCGCGGCATCTCCGACGCTTTGAACATATGGTACTTCTTCAGGTGCGGATTGGTCAGCGCGCCGGTTTGCGGGTCGATGATCATCTCCTCCGAAAGAGCGTAGCCCAGGCCCATGTGGATGCCGCCGTGAACCTGGCCCTCGAACAGCATCGGGTTGATCACGCGGCCCGAGTTGTGCGCCGCCAGGAAATCGAGCACGCGCACGCGACCGGTCTCAGTGTCCACTTCCACTTCACAGAAATCAGCCACGTAGGAATCGATGGAATCCAGGGACTCGAATGATTCCGTGGCCAACAGGTCGCGCTGGGGGGCGCCGCTGGCCCCCCGCTGCGCTGAAGCCACCACCTCAGCGATGGAGAACTGGCGGGAGCTGTCCCGCTTGAGGATCACGGCGCCGCCTAGCAGATCCAGCGCCTCGGCGTCGGTCTTCAACATGTGCGCGGCCTCTTCGAGGATCTGACCGCGCAAACTGCGCGCGGCCATGATGGTCGCGTTGCCAGCGATGTAGGTGGTGCGCGAGGCCTGCGCGCCCAGGTCGAAGGGGGTCACGTCGGTGTCCGCTTCCACCACCTCGATCAGGGATGGATGGATGGTGAGCACCTCCCCCGCGATCTGGGCGAGCACCGTGCGTGAGCCGGTCCCCAGGTCGTGCGTGCCGGTCAGGAGCACCGCGGTCCCATCGTCATGCAGGCGGATGGTGATGGTGGTCAGGTCCTGATAGACCGGCCACCAGCCGTTCCCATGCACCGCCAGCGCCACGCCCACGCCGCGGCGCAAACGCTCGCCGCGCGTCGCCTCGGCCTCGGATCGGCGGCGCGACCATTGGAACGCCTCAGCGCCCAGGCGCAAGCAATCGGCGATGCGCGCGTTATGGATGTCCGCGCCCATGCAGGTCTTCTGATGTGGCTGTAGCACGTTTTCCAGCCGGAACTGCACCGGGTCGAACCCCATCTCCCGGCAGATACGATCGATATGGGTCTCCCGCACCAACATGATTTGCGGGCAGCCGTAGCCGCGCATCGCACCGGCCGGGGGCGTGTTGGTGTAGATCGCGACGCCATCGTAGAACATATGCGGGACGCTGTAGAGGATGAACGTCTTGCCTGACTGCGCGCCCACCGTGTTCGGGCCGGAGCCCGCATAGGCGCCGGTGTTGAGGAGCGAGCGCACGACCTGGCCGCGCATCTTGCCGTCGCCGCTCACGCCCGTGCGCACTGTCAACACGCCGGGGTGCCGCGAACGCGTCGCCAGGAATACCTCGCGGCGGTCCAGCCGCAGCTTCACCGGGCGGAAGGTGCGCATGGCAAGCAGGGCGACAACCGGCTCGTGCATCACTTCGAGCTTACCGCCGAACGCGCCGCCCACCAGCCCTTTGATCACGCGCACCCGGGAGTGGGGCAGGCCCACTGCCTGGGCGATCACGTCGCGGAAGCAGAAAACGTTCTGGGAAGGGGTGTAGACGGTCAGTTTGCCGTCCCGCGCATAGGTGGCAATGTGGCAGACCGGTTCCAGGTAGCCGTGATGGACTTTGGAGGTCCAGAAAGTGTCCTCGAAGACGTGCTCGCTGGCATCAACCGCCGCCAGCACCTCGGCCTCGGCGTGGCTCCCGTAGGCCAGCCGGCCGCCGCAGATGTTAGTCCCATCGAGACCGTTAGGATTGGCCTGCGGCGCGCCGGGCTCCAGCGCGGCCAGTTCGTCGAATACGGCCGGCAGCGGTTCGTAGACCACCTTGATCAGCTTGATCGCCGCGCGTGCGATCTCGGCCGAGTCGGCCGCGACCGCGGCCACGCGATCGCCGACAAAACGCACGGTGTGATCGAACACATATTCCGTCTCGGGCATCGCGAATGGATCGTTGTCGCCGTAGAACCGCATCGCGCTGTTATAAACGTTGTGCGGGCTGTTGAAGACATGGACGACAGCCCGCACGCCGGGCAGGCTTTCGGCCGCGCGCGTGTCGATGGACAGGATGCGCGCATGGGCATGGGGCGACAGCAGCAGCGCGGCGTGGAGCATCCCCGGCAACGCCATATCATCGATGAAAATCGCCTCTCCCGTGGCTTTCGCCGCGGCCTCGCGGTTCGGGCTGGGCCAGCCGACGAAAGTCAGCTCCTTCTCCTCAGCCAGGCTGGCTTCGAACTGCTTCATTTCTCGATAACGCTCAGCCACGCTGCACCCCCTCCGCGGCGCGCATACGGCGCGCAGCCAACTCGACTGCGTCCACTATTTTGACGTAACCCGTGCAGCGGCACAAGTTGCCGTCGAGCGCCTGGGCGATCTCGTCGCGAGACGGGTTGGGCGTTTGGCGCAACAAGGCGGTTGCGGTGACGATCATACCTGGGATGCAGAAGCCGCATTGGACCGCCCCGGCATCAACGAAAGCCTGCTGGAGCGGGCTCAGGCGTTCACCTTGGGTCAGGCCCTCGATGGTGGTGATCTGTTTCCCATGGGCGCGGCGGGCCAGGTAGTTGCACGAGGTGGTGGGTTCACCATCGACCAACACCATGCAGGTGCCGCAATCGCCGGTGCCGCATCCGTACTTCGTGCCTGTCAAATGCAGGTGATCACGTATCACTTCCAGCAACGTCTGCCGGCGGCCGATCTCCAAATGATGCACGGCGCCGTTCACGGTCAACGTGATATTCTGGCGATCATCTTGCGCCACATTGAACCTCCGTAAAGCACGATTTGCCCGATTGTACCAGACCCCATCACCCGAATGCAAAGAGCGAGTTGGGAGAGCGGCTCGACATCTCCTCCGCCACGGTTTCTTCCAGCTGATGCCAGGTAGTAGTCACTCCCGATTCCATAGTTCATCATCGTGGGCAGTTGCTTGCGCACGACTTCCTCAAATGCCTTACGATCGCACTGTGGTATAATATCTTGCAGATGGATTTTTCGGCCCAGGGGCACAGCACCATGACCCGCGCTTACGCTTATACTCCCGCTATCTGGCTGCCGCTGGCCGTCGGTGTCTTTATGGCCATCCTGGGCCTGTTCAGTTGGCGGCGCCGCAGCGTGCCGGGCGCGCAACCGTTCGCCGTCGCCTGCCTGTTTGCGATGCTGTGGCTGGCAGGCATCGTCGCTGAGGTCGCAGCCGTGGCTGCCGCGACGAAGTTTGCATGGATCAGATTCCAGGTGGTATGGTCGGCGCCTGCCCTCACCGCCATGACTTGCTTTGCCCTGGAATACGCATCCCCCGGCCGCTGGCTGACCCGTCGCAACCTGCTCCTCTTGTCCATTCCGTCGCTCCTGGCCCTGTTCCTAATCCTCACCAACGATCTCCATCACCTGATGTGGCTCGAGCCTTCGCCTGACGGCCCCTTCCCGCCGTTGCGTGGCATCGGCACCTGGATCTTCACCGGCTATGGCCTGGGGCTGGTCCTGGTCAACGTGAGCGTGTTTATCTGGTTGTTCGTCCGCTCGCCCGAACACCGCTGGCCGGTGGCGTTGATGATGTTCGGGCAGGTCATGAGCCGTGCATTGTACACACTGGACCTTGTCGCCGGAGACGCAGGCGCCCGACCTGAGCCCTTTATTCTCGCCGTCGCGATTCCGTTCGGGATCTACGGCATCGCGCTGTTTGGCTTCCGCATTTTTGACCCACTGCCGGCGGCGCGGCGGGCCGCGATCGAGCAGATGCGGGGTGGGATGGTCGTGCTGGATACCCGGTGGCAAGTTCTCAGCCTCAATGCTGCGGCCAGGAGCGTTCTCGGCGTCTCGTCCAGCCACGCGCGTGGGAAGACCCTGCAGGAGCTTCTGCCGGCACACCCTGACCTGCAGATGCGCCTTGCTCAGATGGCGCGGATGCCAACCGAAATCAGCCTGGGAGTGGGACCGGAAGCCCGATATCACGCGCTGGACCTATCCCGGCTCGAAGATCACCGCGGGCTCATCATCGGCTATTTGCTGCTGCTGCACGATGTCACCGAGCAGCGCCAGGCGCAGGCGCAGCTCATGGAACATCAGTGGGCGCGCGCCATCTTGCAGGAGCGTGAGCAACTGGCCCACGAGTTGCACGACGGCCTATCGCAAAGCCTGGGGTTCCTCAACCTGCAAGCGCAGACGGCCCAGGTTTATCTGCGGACCGGCCAAGGTGAAGCGGCCCAGGGCAGCCTGGCCCGCCTGGCCGAGGTTTCCCGCGAGATGCAGGGCGATGTGCGCGAGCTGATCGGGAACCTGCTGGACGTCAGCCTACCGTCCGAAGGATTCTGCAGCGCACTGCGCCAGGCAGTGGCTCGGTTCGAGAAGCAGACCGGCCTGGCGGTCGTCCTGGACATCGCCAGCGAGGCGGATGCGGTTTGCGGTCCGGCCCATGTCTCTCCTGCAACCGGTGTGCAGCTTTTGCGCATTGTGCAAGAGTCGTTGGCGAACGTGCGTAAGCACGCTGACGCCCCCAGCCAGGTGCAGGTACGGCTGGAGGTAAAGGACGGCCAGGCCTGTCTTACGATTATGGACAACGGCGCGGGGTTCAGCGCGGAGCAGCCGTCCCCTGGCAGGAGGCACTTCGGCCTTCAGGTGATGCGCCAACGCGCTGAGCGCATCGGCGGGCAGCTCACCATTCATTCGAGCAGCGGCGAGGGCACGCGCGTCGAGATCCGTGTGCCGCTCACAACTACGAAACAAGGAGCCCTTGATGAGAATTCTCCTGGTTGACGACCATGGCCTGTTCCTGGAAGGCCTCCAAAATCTGTTCCGCGCCGGCGGCTACACCGTGGTGGGCGCCGCGCGCGATGGCCTGGAAGCCTTGCAGCTCGCCCGAGCCCTCCGCCCGGACGTGATCCTGATGGACATCCGGATGCCCCACTGCGATGGGCTGTGCGCCACGCGGCAGATTCACGCCGAGCTGCCGGAGATCAAGATCGTGATGCTGACCACCTCGGCCGACGATGCTGACCTATTCGAGGCGATCAAGAGCGGGGCCAGCGGTTATCTGCTCAAGAACCTGGAGCCGGATCAGCTATTCGATTACCTGGCCGGGCTGGAACGGGGGGAGGCGCCCCTATCACGCGAGCTGTCGGCCCGCTTGTTAGCGGAGTTTGCACATCAGGCGGCGGTGCTCGATGGCCGAACAACGGCAAAACTACCCGATGAGCCACCCATGCCAGAGCTGACCCCCCGCCAGCGGGAGATTCTGGAGATGGCCGCCAGCGGGCTGTCATATAAGGAAGTCGGAGCTAAGCTGAGCCTGAGCGAGAACACAATCAAGTACCACATGGGCGAGATCTTGGGCCGTCTGCACCTCAAGAACCGCGAACAGGCCGTGGCCTACGCCCTGCGGAGCGGGCTGGTGACGGGGTGAGGTGGGGACGGGGTGAGGTAGGGACGAGGAGACATGGGGATGCGGAGATGCGGCTTGGGCGAAAACCGCTCCGCACCCTTCGACTCCGCTCGCATACGTTCATATTCTCAGCGTCTCCCCCTCTCCGCGTCTCCCCATCTCCCTATCCCTTAGTATAGTCCCCTTACCCGTGCGACTATCCTTTTTCTACCCCTGCGGGGAGTATTCAAACGCGCCGGCTTTCGCGATAATACCCTGTATGATGCCACAAGAAGTGCTTCTGTACGGCAGCTCGTTGCTGCTGTCGCTGGTGGCCGAGAGCCTCGCTCAGAATCCCGACCTCCACGTGATTCGTGCTGTGACGTGGGCGGAAGCCTCCCGCTCACTCGCGGAGCACATGCCGGATGCGTTGATTTTTGACCTGGTCAATTCCCACGAAAGCCACATCCTTCCGTTGTTGCTCAATAACCGAAACCTGCTGTTAATCGGCCTTGACCCGGAGAAAAATCAGGCCATGTTGCTGCCGGGGCGAGAAGCCCGTTCACTCACGCTGAACCAGCTCGAACAGATCGTACGCAGAGAAGCGCCGCTCCCAGGAGGACCCTCATGAACTTCACCCGCCACACTCGTGCCCGCGTATCGGGCTTGTTGCTGGCCTTGATAGTGATCGGATGCGCGGCCGCGCCGGTCGCCGTGGCCGCTGGGACGCCGGTCTCGCCCGAGCAGGCGGTCCGCCGCGCCTGGGAGGCCGCGCGCGAGGTGGGCGCCTATCAGTTCGCCAGCGACTTGGTGCAGACCACCCGCCCGGCCCCCGCATTGAGCAACGTCGGCCGGAGCAGCACGCGCAACGAGCTCCACCTGGAAGGCAGCGTTGACCTGCCGGCGCTCACGCTGGAAATGCGCTTGTGGACGAACGGGGGCAGCGTGGCGAGCCCGGAGACCGCCGCTGAGGTCCGCATCCAGGGGCAGCAGGGGTGGATGCGCCAGGCCGGCGGCTCATGGCAGGAGGTTGAGGATTTTACGGGCGGCTTCGCGCCCAACCGCGACTTTCTGTCCTACCTCGCAGGCATCAAGAATGTGAAGCAAGAGGACCTGAGCACTGAACCGATAGATGCGCGCACCACGCACCACGCACCACGCTTCACGTTCGACTTCGACGGCCCCGCCTTCGCCCGCTACACGCGGGATCAATTGGAACAGCACCTGCGCGAACAGGGCGAGCTGCCGTCGGGTGTGTATCTCGACACCTCAAACGCCTACCGGGACACCACCGGCCAGGGCGATATTACCCTCGACGATCGCGGCCTGCCCCGGCATCTGAACATCCATCTGGTCTACCCACCCGACGGCAAGAACCAGCGCACCGAGGCGGAGATTGCGATCTCGTTCATCTTCCCGCAGACCGAGTCGGTTGCGACAAGTGCGGCGCCGGGTGGGCAGCTCGAGACGCAGTCCAGCGGATTGCGGCAGAGGGATACCGGGGCGATCCCGCAGCAGGCGCTCCTGCTGGCGCTGGCGATCCTCGGCGGCGCGCTTATCGTCATGGCCCGCCGCTCGCCCCGCGCCTACCGCGCCGTGGTCGTGGCCGTGATCATTTCGATGGTGGTGATCCCGCTGCTCCAGGCGGGGCAGGTCGCGGCCTTCTCGGAACGCCAGGCGGCAAAGGAGCAGGCCGCACAAGCCACCTCCGCCGGAAACCAGGAAACGGCTGCCGATGTGCGGGAAGCGCTCTACGGCGCCTGGAACCCCCACCAGGACCCGCTGGCCGTGCAGCAAAGCGGAGGGGCGACAGACCAGCAAGCCACCGACACGCACCACGCACCACGCACCACGTACTACGCCGCGGACGACGACCCTATTCCCTCGCTGGATACCGACGGCGATGGCCTGACCGACGCCGCAGAGCAAGAGGGAGGCACCGATCCGCTGAACGCCGACACCGACGGGGATGGCCTGGACGACGGCGTGGAGGTGCGCCTCGGCACCATTCCGTGGAAACAGGACAGTGACGGGGATGGCATCTGGGACAACGTGGAGGTGCTGGGCTTCCGCGACGCCGCGGCGCGCCAGTGGTACCTCAACCCGACCAACGCGGACACCAACGGCGACGGCAACCCCGATGGCCTGGAGTGCAGCGCACTGGCCGGAGACGATGTCGGGGCGGGGAACCCCAGCCCCTACGACCCCAACGCGGCAGTGGATTGTGACAGCGACGGGGATGGGCTGCCGGACCCGTTCGATTTCGACGACGACGGGGATGGCGTGCCGGATCAGCAAGACCTGACCATGGGCAGCAGCATGGGGAACGATGGGTTACCCTATGATATTGCCAGCCCGATGCCGTTCGATGCTGATACGCCCTTCCAGCTCACCATCAACAACCTCGAAGAGCAAAAACCGATCCTGGTGGACTTCCAGTTGCGCACCGCGGACGCGAAGCACCTCACCTACGCCATGAACGTCATGGATTGGCCCAGCACGGACCAGGAAGGGCAGATTCAGCACGTCAAGGGCACCACGTTTTCGCAGGCGCGGCCGGGCCAGGCCCAATTCGACGCGCGGCTGGACGACGGCGACATGCGCCTGGTCCCGATGCTGGAGATTACCCTGCCGGCGGGAGATGTGCCCCTGCCGCTGACCCGCCCCGCCATCGAAATCGTGGCCGACAACGCAATCTCGGCCACGATCCGGCTCAGCCAGTACGCCGACGACGCGACGCGCACCGATCTCGCGTTTGACTTCGAGGACTCCACAGGCTCTTACAACGTCAATTTCTACGAGGGCGCGTGTCCGCCCGCCGGCGACCCCCTGCTGGCGTCTGACCTGACGGCTTCGGACGGCAGCACGTTCACGCTGGCGGCAGCAGCCGGCCGCGCCACCGCGCTGGCGGACGGCGAGCACGTCATCCGCATCGAAGGTGGGGGCAAGGTCGCATGCGAGCCGGTCGGCAACATCACCAACGGCGCGTATGACGACAAGATGATTGACACCGAGCCCCTCTCGCCTTACGGCATCTCCGTCCGTGAGAGGGATGCGGCGGGCACGTTGCTGATGTATGCGCCGCTCAACGTGGTGACTGACCCGATCGGCGGCGCGAACGTGGCGTTCCAGGCGCGCTTGTACTATCAGACGGACAGCGCTCAGAACATGGCGTGGGCAGCGGCGCAGCAGGTGCGGGTGGTGTGGCTCGTAGAAATGTTGACCGACGCGTGCGATACCACTGGTTTCGTGCCGTCCGACGCGGCCCAGGAACCGGCCGAGGGCTACGAGGCGCAATACGCCAGCGAGCGCGTGGCTTGGTGCGCTGAACATCGCACCGCTGACGCCCGGAGCATCGTCCAGACGTACAATGAATCGTGGTATCTGACCGGGCTGCGCGCGCGTGCGGACCTGGGGATGGATTTCGCGATCCTCTGGGAGGACCCCGCCACCGACAACGATCATAACGCCGACGACCGGCTGTGGCAGGCGGCGCGCGGGCTGCTGACCTCGTTCGTGTCGGGCCGCGATTGGGACGGCAACGGCCAACTGGACGTGGGGATCAATCCACGCAACGGCGCGGACGGCACCATCGAGGAGCGGCTGGACGCGGAGGGGAGCGTGCCGGACGGCGACGACCGGCGCTGGGGCATCCCGCAGAACGCGCTGCAGGTAAAGAGCTTCGAGTTTCCGCACGGAGACTACGCCGGGCAGATCGCGGCCCACGATGCGGAGGCGATCCTGGCGGAGCAGTTCGGCCCGTACGTCACGGACACGGAGACGATCACCCCGACGCTGCTGTTCGCGCGGCTGGAGACCACGGTCGGCCTCGATCTGGCGGACGCGAACGGCATGGTCAACGACACAGTGACGCTGGACTTCGATGGAAAAACGTCCATGACGCTGGCGCAGCTCGCGTGGGCGCCGTTCCGCTACAACGAGACGCTGGGGCCGGACCGGCAGCCCATCGGCTGGGAGCGCTACCCGACCGCGCTCTATTGGGACAAGCTGGAGGTGCAGTTCAAGGCCGCGTTCCGCAACCTGCCGGAAGAGGTCAACCCCTATCGGGACGACGAATATGTGGTCATGGGCCAGATGCTGGCCGCGCGCAGCCTTTACTTCACGCTCCAAACCGGGGTGACGCGGCTGGTGCAGACCGGCTCGGCGAACGAGGGGCTGGATCTGCATGTCGTGCTGCCGTATACTAACGAAGGGGATATGGATTCGGACGCGGGGATTGCGGCCGCATCCCTCGGGCTCCTGGCAGCAACCGGCGACATCATCCTGGATGTCGTCGCTGACATGATCGAAATGGATGCGAAGGACTTCATCCAGCTCGGGAAGCTCACCAGCAGCCTGTTCGGGTCGCCCACCTCGGGGCTGGGCAAGGCGCTGGCGGGCGCCGGAGATGCTTCGGTGGGGTTCCTGCGCTTGATGGGGAACGGCGCGCTGAAGGTCGCGAGCCCGTCCATCGTCAAAATCGGAGGCGCTGTCAGCGCCGCGAAGGGGAGTCCAGGGGCGGCCGCAGGGGTCGTGGCGCTCTTTGCGGCCGGAGGCGCGGCGCTGGTCATGTGCGTCGCCGCCATGGCCACATCTGACTCGCCGCTGGAAGCGATATCGTGGAGCCTCCAGGCGATCGGCATCATCCTGGAGGTGAAGGGCATCATTGATGCGGTCTCCGACATCGGCAAGTCCGCTGGGAGCGCCGCGAGCGGCGCGGGCAAACTGGCGAAGATCGGCAATTTCCTCAGCAAATCCATCGACGGGGCAGGCGCGGTCATGTCCACCATCGCGGCCGGCGTCGGTCTGGTCGTCACCTGGGCGGTTTTCGCCGCGCAGGCCGCGCTGATGGATCTGACCCATCAGCAGATGATGAACCTGGTGGCGCTGACCATCGGCCAGACGATCGTGATGGTCATCATGTTTATCATTGACCTGATCCCCGTGGTGGGCTCGATCATCAGCGGGATCATCAGCCTCTTGGATTCGCTGATCGGCGCGCTCTGCTCGGCTTTTGGCTGGGACCAGGAGAAGGCGGGGCAGACGGATCCCTATGACGACCCGGGCGACTGGCTGTGCGGCGGCATCGAGGGGATCGTCGCCACCTTCCTGGCCTATTTCATCTACGCAGGCAACGAGATGGTGGATATGGCGGCCGAGGGCCGGTTGCAGTTTGACGACCTGAACGCCAACCATTTGCACGATCCGGAGCGCGGGCTGACGACGGGCAACCTGCTCGATGTGGGCGTGGTCATCACCAACACCCTGACGAAAATGGGGCGACCGGGCAACGTCGGCGGCGGCTACTACTGGCAGTTCGAGAAGCACCTGCGCACGTCGACCTTCGACTACCAGATGCAGGACGCCGAGGTGGACATCCACGAAGACCTGAAGCGGGGCGCCGAAGAGGACGATTGGCTTGACGTGACCGACCCGGACCTGCCCGGCGATGTGTACATCCACGAAACGGTGCCGCCCATCGCGCTGCCGCTGCCCGCGGCCGGGATCAACCGAAAGCTGCAGGTCTATCTGTCGGAGGGCTACAACATCCCCATCCAGAACTGCTATCTCGGCGTCTGCGTGGTGGATGACGACAAGGACACGATCCACTATCCGCTGACCAACACGCTGGTCTTTGATATCCTGCCGGCCACGCTGGACGAGTTCTACAGCCGGAGCTGGGGCCAGGACTACAGCATCGGCCGCGTCACGATGCAGGACGCCGACGGCGACGGCTTGTCCGCTTCCATTGACCCCAACGACGCGTACCAGGACACCGACGGCGACGGCCTGATTGACCCGCGCGAGTTGCAGTTCGGCTCATCGCCGACGCTGACCGACACCGATGGCGACGGCCTCAGCGATTACGATGAGATACGGCTCAATACCGACCCGACCCGCAAGGACACCGACGGCGACGGGCTGTGGGATGGGCAGGAGGTCTACCATCAGGACAAGGGGGATGCCGACGGGGACGACGACCGGATCGAATGGGTGGGCGGCTGGCGCTACGTCTATCGGATCAACGCGGCCGGCCAGCAGGAAAGCGCCTGGGTTACTTCGGACCCGGAAAAGGTGGATACCGACGAAGACGGCCTGCTCGACCGGGACGAGCATCTCTATGGCTTCAACCCCAACGTCTGGTCCAACGCCAGGGTGTTGACGCTGGCATCGCAGTTCCAGGAGCCGGCGGATGCCGGCGGGTACGCGCCGACCGATGGCATCGTGCAGCCTGGTTCAACGCTGTACTACACCGCGACCCTCACCAACGAGCTGCTGAGCCGCTACATGCAAGGCTTGCTCAGCGGCCAGTTCCCCGCCGCCGATGCCCCCGATGCTTTGGCGCCGGTCAGTTTTGTCCTGCAACCCACGGAAGCGCAGACATTGGACGGCGAGTTGGCCGTCAGCGCGGGCGCGGCTTCGGGCGTCTACAGCGCCACGCTGGCGGCCAGCGCGCTGGTCTCCGATTGGACCGCGCTGGCCGAAGGCGCAAAGCTGTGGCTGCCCATGGACGACCCGGTCACCGCGGATCGGTCCGGCAGCTTCCCGCCCAACGACGCCACATGCACCGGCACGTGTACTTCCGTCGCAGGCGGCCCCTACGGCAACGCGTTGTCGTTGGACGGCGCCAGCTACCTGTCGTCGCCGGCCGACCCCAGCGAGGCCGCGTACGGGGTTTCGCTGTGGTTCAAGACGAGCCAGGCGAACGGCGCGTTGTTTGCCGCGACGGGGGACGATGGGGCCGACTTGTACCTAAGCAGCGGCAAGGTCTGCGCGGCGGTGCGCCGCGATGGCGTCGCGGAGACCATTTGCAGCGCCGGCGCGGGCTATGCTGACGACGGGTGGCATCACGTGGTCCACACCTTCGCAATCCAGCGGATTGCGGTACAACAGCTCTACGTGGACGGCGAACTGGTTGCCAGCGGCACGGAGACGGGGCTGCCGCGGGCCAGCGCGGGCGGCGTGCAGATCGGCCGTAACGCGTTCAGCGGCGCGGCGCTCTTCTCCGGCATGCTCGACGATGTGCGCCTGTACGAGGCCGCGCTCAGCGCGCACCAGGCGCGCCAACTCTTCCGGCAGCCGGTGCTGGCCCTGGGCTTCGAGAACCCGACGACCACCAAAGATGGGACGCGCTGGAACGACACATCAGCCTTCGGCAACCTCGGCCAATGCGACGCCGCAGAGTGCCCGCAATCCGCGGCCGGGGTGCAGGGCCAGGCGCTGACCTTCGACGGCAAGAACCGGCACATCGCCGTCGCCGAAGACCCGAGCCTCGACTTGAGCGAAGGCCATTTCACCATCGCGCTGTGGCTGAAGCCGGAAACGGGCCGCACGGACGCGGCCTATTGCGGCGACTTCGAGTGGGCCGGCGAGAACTGCGGCTGGTGGCAGCCGGAGGGCATCCTGGGCCTGAACAGCGGGACGGGGGACGCCTACGTCTCGCTCCAGCGCATGGTCGTCCGCGGCGGCGCGAACACCATCCGCTTCGGCTTTGCAACCCCCGAAGGCTGGGGCGGCTACTACACCAGCCCGGCGATCGGATTGACGGACAACGTTTGGAACCACCTGGCGTTGAGCTACGGCGGCGGTGAGGTGCGCGTGTACCTTAACGGCGAGCTGGTCGCCTCTGACGAGACGACGTTCAAAGACGCCACAACGGGCGCGATCAAGACGCCCGCCGCGGCCCGCCGGTTCGAGATCGGCCGCACCACCGACGCGGGTGCGGTCAACTTCCATTCCTTCAATGTGTGGGATGAAGACGATAGCGGCGACGCGGAGTTATGCATCGCGTGCACTGGCCAGGAGGTGTTCAACGCCTCGGTCAAAGGCGATAACACCTATGCGATCAACGAGAGTTGCGCGTTCACGGATGAAACCTACTGGCAGATCTGGGAAGACGATGAGGGGACGACCTGCGGCACGGCGCGGGACGGCGACGACGATTTCATCACCGGCGCCTGGTTCCGGATCACCAACCCCGCCACGCCCGGTCATGGCGGATACGGGGGCTCGTGTCTGCAGAACATGCCTTGCCTCACCATGCCCGATGACGCCAACGTCACCGGCGTGTTGAACTACAGCTACAGCAAGGACTCGCTGCCCTTCCGCGGCGCGCTGGACGAGCTGCTGATCTACCGCGCCGTGCTGGATGCCGCGGAGGTCCGCCAGATCTTCCTGGGCACGAACACCGCGCTGAACCTCGGCCTGGACGACGCGCCGGGCGGGACCTCCTTCGCGGACGCCAGTTCGGGCAACCACGATGGCGCCTGCACCGGCGACGCCTGCCCCACCGCGGGAGTGGGCGGCCGCGACGCGCGGGCGGCCCTGTTCAAGACCGCGGAGCAGGATCACCTCGCCATCTCCGATTTCGGAGATCTGGAGACGACCACCATCTCGGCCTGGGTCTATCGCACCGAGAGCACCGCCGCCCGCGCGACGATCCTCTCGGCCCAGGAAAGCGCCGACTGCGGGTTCACGCTGGCGCTGAACGACAATGGCTCCAGCCAGTACCCGATGTTCTCCGCGTGGATCGCCGATGGCCCGGCAAGCGCGCTCCAGAAAGTCGAATTCGCCGAGGCCGTGCCGCTGAACACCTGGGTGCATCTGGCCGGCGTCTACGATGGGGCGCAGCTTCGCCTCTACCGGGACGGGACGCAGGTTGCTGCGACGGCCGCGCCGGGCGCACTGAAGGGATGTACGGGTGACACCGCCATCGGCAGCCACGCGGATGGCAGCCAGAAGTTCTTCGGCGGCCGGATTGATGCCGTGCGCGTCTACGTGCGCGGCCTCTCGCCGGCCGAAGTCCTCCAGGTCTACAGCGAGGCCCCGGTCCTCCACCTCCGCCTCGACGAGCCATACGGCGCGACGCAGTTCGCCGACAACAGCGACAACGCCAACGATGGCGCCTGCACGGGCGACCACTGCCCGACCACCGGCGAGGGTATCAAGGGCCAGTTGAGCCTGGCCGCGCTGTTCGATGGGGCGGACGACGAGATCCTTGTGGCGGACGACGCGACGCTCCGGGCGGGGGAGTTTACGGTCGGCGCGTGGGTGCTCCCCACCGGCGTCAATCCCGATGTGCCGCAGGAGATCATCGTCCGCAGCGCTTCGGAGGTCGGCGGCGAGATCGGCCCGCAGCCCACCCTGCACGCCAACTACCGGCTGTATCTTAAGCCGAACACGCTGGTTCCCGTAGCGGAATTTGACGCGGGCTGCACCGACGTCGTGCGCCGGGTCACCAGCCAGGTTGCGCTGGTCAAAGATCACTGGAACCATGTCATGGCAAGCTTCGACGGCGAGCGGCTGGTGCTCTACGTCAACGGCGCCGAGCAAGCCCGCCTGTCCGGGTTGAGCGGCGTGCAGGCCTGCGCCGAGGCGGGCTGGCCGTTCCACGTCGGCGGCTTCAGCATCCCGACCGGCGACACCCGCGATTGGAGCAATCCCTTCCGCGGCCGCATCGACGAAGTGACGCTCCACAACCGCGGGCTGCGCGAGGACGAAATCGAGCGGCTGTTCGCGGATCAGATGAGCTGGGTCGAGGAGCGGCAGAGCAACAACATCACCGTGGACGGCGATGTTCCCGAATGCGAATTAGCCTCGCCCGAGACCTATCTGCCGATCGAAGGCATGCAGCTCCTGGCGGCCGCCCGCGATGCGACATCCGGCATCGCATCGGTGGAGTTCGGGAGCTGCCTGAGCGCCGGGGATTGCACGCCGGAGGATTGGGACCCGGCTGACCCGTGTACGATTCTGAACCCGTTCCCCAACGACGGCGCCTGGTGTCCCTATTTCGAGCCCAGCGGCGAAGGCCGGTATGTCCTCAAGGTGCGGGCTGCCGACCGGGCGGACAACGGCGCGCAATCGGCCGGGATCGCCGTCTACGTGGACAACACACCGCCGGCCATTACCGGGCCGGCCGCGGGGACGCGCTTCGATGCGCAACCGCACCCAGACCGGACCAATGCCTGGTTCATCACGCTGTCCGGCACGGTCGCCGACCCCGCACTGGCGGATGGGTCGCCGGGCAGCGGGGTGGTCGCGAACACGGTCGGTGTGACGCTGCTCGACGAGCACGGCGGTGCGGCCGGCCAGGGGACCCAATACGCGGCCGTGGCGGGGGACGCCTGGTCGGTGGATTACATCTTCACCGAGAGCGATCCCAGCGGCCCGTACACCCTGAAGGTCCAGGCCGAGGATGGGATCGCCAGCCAGACGGAGTTGACCGACGAGCAGCGCGCGGCCCATCGCACGACGTTCGAGAGCAGCCTGGTGGTGGATGCGACCCCACCCGGCATGATCCTGGACGGAGATAACCCGCCGGGTGCGGAAGCCGCAGCATCGGTCGCCGCCGCGGCATCTGTTGCAGCGCTCGACGCGGCAGCCAGCCCGCTCATGAACGGCGCCACCACCCTCAGCGGCAGCCTCACTGAGCAGCCCGTTGACCTCCAAGTGACCTGGACGACGCCTGATGGCCTGGGTGACCAAGTGGGCGTGACCATCAACTGCAACGGCCTGAACCTCCTCACCATCGCCGCGGGCCAGCTCATCAGCGCGACGCAGACGCTGCGGTGGCAAGGCCAAACGGGCCGCGGCGCGGCCTGTCAGGTGGGCGTCACGGGCGCGGGGGCCAGCGGCGTGACCGGCGCGGCCCGGGTCTGCCGGAGCGAGGTGGGCAGTTGGGCAGCCGGGGCGTTCGGGCTGGCGTTCACCGCGGACGCGGCCCTGTGCGGCACGCAGGCCGCGGTGGCGGGCGTCAGCCAGGCGGAGGTGGGGTTCGTCGCCACCCTGCCCGGCTCGCCGTTCTTCAGCGAGTCGCTCCCCGGCCAGATCGCCTTCCTGCCGCTGTCTGACACGGAAGTGGCCAACGACACCATCTCCTTCCTCGACCGGACGGGGCGCGGCCACGATGGCGTCTGCACCGGCGGCCGGTGCCCGGCGACCGGCCAGCAGGGCCATCTGGGCAGCGGGCCGTACCTGGATGGGATTGATGACGCGATCGAGATCCCCGATTCCGCTGATTTCGATTTCGGCACGGGCGACTTCACGTTGGCCTTCTGGGTAAAACCGGACGGCGCCAACATCAACAAGGATCTACTGCACTGGAGCAATGACGCAGGGGATGATTTCTCGCTCCGGCTTATTAGCAACACCCATCTGATGGTGGACCTCACGCTGAACGGCGGTGCGACCAACCATATCCTCGCGGACGCCGGCAGGATCGGGCCCAATGCGTGGCATCACCTGGCGCTGGTCCGGGCAGGCAAGGTGCTGCGCGTCTACATTGACGGCGCGGCCACCGCCTACGCCTCGATGTCGCAAGACCTGAACCAGATCGACCCGGGCACGTCCATTTGGATCGGCTCCAACCGGCGGGCCAACCTGAGCCCCTACTGGTCGCCGTTCCGCGGCTGGCTCAACGACCTGCGCATCTTCAACCGCGGCCTGGCCGCGCACGAGGTCGCCGGGCTGGTGCGCGGCAACGGCGCTGTCCTGGTGTTGTCTTTCGAGGATCAGCCGCTGGCCGGCTCCGCTGCGCTCAAGGACAGCTCGGGCGCGGGCCACAATGGGCGGTTGTACACCGACGACACCGGCGCCAAAGCCGCGGCCGGCCAGGTCGGCAGCCAAGCCCTGGCGCTGGATGGTGTCGAGGACTACGTCACCATCGCCGAGGACCTCGGCCTGGACCTGAGCCACGGCAGGTTCACCCAGGCGGCCTGGGTCTACCCGAGCCCGGAGAACACGGGCAGTTATCCCGTTTTTAGCAGCGCGGCGTATGGCGGACTGGCAGGCCAGTATCCGTTCCTGGAGGTGGTGAACCGGACGCAGCTCACGGCCGGCTTCGGCGATGGGGCGGGCGTCCAGAGCATCACCACGGGCAACGTGTTGACCGAAAACGCGTGGAACCACATCGCCGCGACCTTCAACGGGACGACCTACACGATCTACGTGAACGGCATCGCAGCCTATGAGACGGACGCGCTGGCCGGCAAGCTGCCCGCGCCCATGCGCCGGTTCGACATTGGCCGCGGCGCAACTGAGACGCTGGCCGCGGCAAGCAGCAGTGAGTCATGCGCATACCTCTCCGAGCTGACGTTCACGCCGGAGCAGTTCAACGCGCGCGGCTATGAGATATGGGTCAACGGCCAGCGGGTCTGGACCGGCGTGCCGGTGGTTGGCCGCACCTACCGCATCGTAACCCGACCGCTCGCCTTTTGCGGTGGGTCCGCTGTGGAAGTGCGGCCGATCGTGCCTGACCGGGCACCGGACGGTGGGCAAGCCGCCCAAGCGGCGAGCGTCCGCGCGATTTCGTTGGCCGCGGCGCCCGGAATCAGCCGCCAGGATGCTTTCGGCAAATTGGATGCAACCATCGCGGCCGGTTCGACCGCGCGCTACTTCCGCGGCCGGCTGGACGAAGCGCGCATCTGGCCGCGACCGCTGTCTGCGGTCGAGATCGCCGCGTTGGCCGCGGCTGGGTTCCGGCCGGCCGAGCTGGCCGCAAGCGGTGCAGGGGTGGTCGAAACGGGCTGGACCGCCGGCGTCCCAGCCGGCCTGGAAGGCGCGTATCGGCTCGACCTGCGCGGCCAGGATGAAGGGGGACTCGGCTCGCCGCAGCTCGGCGTCTGGGAGGGCGGCGTGGACACGCTGGCTCCCCGGCTGGCGCTCACCCGCACCGTGCAGAGCACCGGCGCCATCCACTACGTGACTACAGCCCAGGACTTCAACCTGCAAGAAGCGGGCTTCAAATCGCCGTGCGGCGTCGGCGTGGTCAGCAGCCGCCTGGCCTTCGACGCGCCGTGGTATGCCGAGCTTTTCGGCGACGACAACCGGCTGAACTCCCTGACGGCCGACTGCACGCTGCCATATTTCGTGACGCAGAGCGAGGTAGGCGCGTACGACACCGCAGGGCTGGCGAACAGCGCCGTGGTGAGCGGTACGCTGGCCTACGTGGCCGATGGCGCGGGCGGGCTGCAGATCGTTGATATCTCCACGCCGACCAGCCCCAGGCTGATCGGCAGCCTCGCGGCGATCACTTCAGCGCGCGGCATCGATCTGGCCCTTTACCCCTTGGCGGGGGGCGCGGCTAACGCCCAGGGTGCGTCTACGGCGCCCGGCGCCGGCCCGTTGCAGACCACTGCTCTTGCACCCAGCACAGTCCGTCAACCCGTCATCATCACCCCGACGCCCAGTGCGGCCGGCAAGCCCGTCATCACAACCCCCACCCCGCCGGCAGGGACGCCGGCGCCGATGGGCGCGCGCATGGTGGGCGGCAAGCCGCTGCTGGCGCTGTTGCCGGTCGTGACGCCGCGGCCCTGGCTCCCCGTGCGCCTGGTGCATACCGGCGCGCAGAGCAGTCCGGCCAACGCAAATAACGCCAAGCCCAGCCAGGCCGAACCGCCGGAGCGCGAGCTTGGATCGGCGCTGCCCTCGGCCTGGCCGGGCCCCCGCAGTACAGCCCCGGTCACGCAACACGCAACACGCAGCACACTGGCGCCGGACGCGGCCTGGATCTTGCCCGCAGCCATCGATGCGGTCACAACGACGCTGGTGTCAACGGCCCCGGGCGGCGGAGAAGGCAACGACTACTCCCGGCCGGGCGCCGTCTCGGCCGATGGGCGGTATGTGGCGTTTGAGTCCGCGGCAAGCGACCTGGTGACCGGCGACGCCAACGGCTTCACCGACATCTTCGTGCGCGACACGCTGCTGAACACGACCACGCGCGTGTCGCTGGCTCCCGATGGCGCCACCGAGGCCGACGGTAACTCGACCAACCCCAGCATCTCGGCGGATGGCTGCCATATCGCGTTCACCAGCGACGCGACCAACCTGCTGCCGACGGGCACGGACACCAACGGCCTCCCCGACGTCTTCCTCTACCACTGCACGGACGACGGCAGCATCGAACGCGTATCCGTCCACGACGATGAGCGCCAAGCGGAAAGCTTCTTCGGCTCCACGTCCTACCAGTCAGCCGTTTCGGCGGATGGGCGCTACGTCGCGTTCGAGTCTTCCAGCCTGAGCGAGCGCGAGATCGCCGATGCGTATCTGCGCGACACCGCCGCCGGCACCACCACCCGGATCATGACCAACGACAGCCTCGGCATCAGCGACAGCCAGAGCTACCCGAGCATCTCGCCCGATGGCCGCTACGTGGGCTTCTTCTCGTGGGCCAGCCTGACGCCTGAGGACAGTGGCGGCTGGGATGTGTTCGTGTGGGACAGGGATGCTATCACAGATGCCATCGAGTTGGTGTCCGTGTCGTCGGGCGGCGCCAAGGGGGATGACGGCTCCTGGTTCGTCAGCTTGTCGAGCCAGGGGCGCTGGGCCGCGTTCGACTCGTATGCCACCAACCTTGACGCGCGCGACACCAATGGCTTCCAGGATGTCTTCATCCACGACCGCGCGAGCGGCGCGACGTGGCTGGTGGCCGGCCCGACCGGCGCGGGCAGCGGCCCTTCACACCAGCCCTCGATCTCGCCGGACGGCCGTTTTGTCGCCTTCCTCTCCCACGCGGACAATTTCGTCGCCGGGGATACTAACGGCGTCGAAGACGTTTACGTCTATGACCGCGAGACCGGCGCGCTGGAGCGGCTCTCGCTGCAAGCCGGTGGGGCGCAGTTCGATCGCGGCGCCGGCCTGGGGCGCGGCGGCGCGCTGTCGGCCGACGGCAGCCGGGGCGCGTTCGGCATCGAGGGCGATTACGGCGCCACCGCCGCCCAGGTCTGGCTGAGCGAGCGCAGCCTCGTGGCCCCCGTGCGCGATCTGCACGTCGAAAGCCTGACCCTCGACCCGCCAAACCCGAAGCGGAACCAGCCGTTCGCCGTGACGGTCACGGTGCGCAACACGGGCAGCGTGGCCGGCCACTTCCTGGTGGATCTCTACCTCGATCCGGCCACCCCGCCCGCCCTCTGCGATGCTGGCGCGGGGGCCTGGGAAGGCACGGAAGTGCTCTCGCTGGGATCGGGCAGCTCGTACACCTTCTCGCGGCAGCACGCCGGTCTCGCCACAGCCGGGGCGCACCAGCTCTGGGCGCAGGTTGACAGCGCGTGCGAGCTGACGGAGACGGACGAGAGCAACAACCTGCCGCCCGCCACCGGCTTCACGGTAGCCGATCAGGACTACAACCCCGATCTCGCCATGACCGACCTGACCATCCTCCCGGCCTCCCCGCGGCCCGGACAGACGATCGGCTATCAGGTGACGGTGCAAAACCAGGGCGACGCGGCCGCCGCGACCACCCTCGGCCTGTACCTCGGCGCCGCGCCGTCGGCCTGTCCCGGTGCGCCCCGGCTGACCGCCAACGTTCCCGCGCTGGCCGCCGGCGCTTTCTACACGGTCACGCTGGTGGAAACGCTGGGCCTGGCCGCAGGAGCCTACGCGGCCTTCGCCCGCGCCGATGACGGCTGCCACATCGCCGAGACGAACGAGAGCAACAACACCACCCCTGACCCTGGCGTCAGCTTCACGGTGGCGGGCGACCAGGCTTACCCCGACCTTCGGGTTGAGGCCAGCGTCGCGCCGTCCGGCATCATCCCCGCGGGCGAACCGTTCACCATGAGCGTCACCGTGCGCAACGATGGCCCCGGCGGCGCGGACGTCTCGGATGTCGGCCTGTACCTGGACGCCCCGCCGAGCGGCTGCCGGGATGGCAGCAACTGGACGAGCACAGACGTCCCGCCCCTGGCGGCCGGCGCCGCGACCACGGTCACGTTCGACATCTCCGACGGCCTGACGGAGGGTGCGTACACCGTTTATCCCTGGGTTAATATGAATTGCGGGGACGGAAGCCCGGTCGAAGCGGATTACACCAACAACCTCGGCGACTCGTTCGGGCTGGCCGTCAGCGACGATGTGGACCTCGAGGTGGTGAGCGTCGTTGCGGCGCCGGGGATGCCCGACCCCAATGAGCCCGTGGTCATCACGGTGACGATCAGGAACAACGGCCCGGCAAAGGCCGGCGGCCTGGAAGCAGCCTTCTACACCTACCTCGGCGAGTGCCCGTGGAGCGGTTGGAACACCTGCTGGGACGACCAGCACGTCACCGGCGAGCTGGCAGCCGGTGCAACCGAGTCCTATGTCGTCTCGCATCCGGGCTGGGCGCTCTCAGGCGATCACGCGCTGTACGCGCGGGTGGACCCCCAGGATTGGACCGAGGAGTCGAACGAGACCAACAACGACCTCGGCCCGGTCTACGTCACCGTCAGCGGCATCACGCCCACACCGACGCAGACCCCCACCGCCACGCCGACCGCGACGGCGACCGCCACCCCGACGGCCACCCCAACCGCTACCCACACGCCGACGGCGACGCATACGCCGACGATCACGCCGACCCCAACGGAGACGGCCACCCCGACCGCAACGTTCACGCCAACGGCGATTCCGTATCCCGACCTGGTGATCTACAGCCTGGTCGTGCCCACCACGGTAGCGTTCACCAGCACCGAGATGACCGTGAAGGTTCGCATCAAGAACCAGGGCACCGGAGCGGTTCCGGCGGGCGTCTATCCCGAGATCGCGCTCTACCGCGATCGTATGCCGACGCCCGGCGGCTGCGGCCTGATCGGCGAGATCACGCAAGTCCTGGGGTTCTCCGCCGGGCTGGCGGCCGGCGCCATCTCAGAGGAGCGGACAGCGACCATGTCGGTGCCGGCGGTCGGCCCGCACACGATTGGCGCGTATGTAGACTGGGAGTGCAAGATCGTCGAGTTGGATGAGACGAACAACATCAGCGGCCCAGTCTCGTATGAGGTCGTCGGTCCCGACCTGAAGATCAATGCTCTGTCCGTCACAGCGCCGCCTGCGGTGAATCAGCCGGTCACGATGACGGCAGAAATCGCCAACATCGGCTCAGCCGCTGCCGGCGCGTTCAAGGTGCAGTTCTCGGTGGACAGCATCGCGTATCCGCCGGTGGACGTCGCCGCCCTGGCCGCGGGCGCCACGACGACCGTTACGAAGACGTTGACCGTGTCCAACTATGCCGACCATTCGGTGACTGCCCACGCGGACTACTTGAACACGGTCACGGAGACCAACGAGACCAACAACACGGCCGGGCCGGTTACGTTCCACGTGCCCCGGCCCGACCTGGTGATCGAGAGCATCACGCCCAACCCGCAGAACCCGGGTCCCGGACAGCCGGTCACCTACACCGTCCGCCTGCGCAACGCCGGTCCCGGCGCCAGCCCGGCCGCCGGGCTGCTCGGCCTGTTCATGGACGCCGAGCCGGACCAGTGCGATGACCCGGACTGGGTTGACACCACGGCCCTGCCGGCGCTGGCCCCTGGGGCCGAGGCCGATGTGCTGCTGAACGCGCCCGGATCCTACGCCACCCTGGGCTATCACCAGATTTACGCCTACGCCGACTTCCAGTGCGATATCGTGGAGGACAACGACAGCAACAACGACGCCACGATCCAGATCCTTGTCGCCGAACAGCAGCCCGACCTGATCGTGGACACACTGGTCATAGCCAGCCCGGCGCAGCCGTACGCGGGCGAGCCGATCACCTTCACCGTCACCCTGCACAACGGCGGCGAGGCGGCCGCACCCCCCACGCTGTCGGGCATCTATGTCGATCCATCCCCGTTCCCGGTCTGCCCCAGCCCCGGCATCCCGGATCTCGGGGTCAACGTCCCCTACCTGGCCGTCGGCGCCAGCTACACCTACACGGTGACACATGCCGGCCTCCCGGACCTGGCCGGGGAGGAGGACGCCCACGTCGCCTACGCGCTGGCGGACTACGGCTGCTCCGTGGCCGAAGCGGACGAGTCTAACAACTACGGGGAACTGGTGTTCACCGTGCTGCCCGAACGCCAGTCCGACCTGGTCGTGACGGCCCTGGCGCTGGTGACCTCACCCGTATACGCCGGGGAGGACTTCTCGGTCACCGTCACCGTGCGCAACCAGGGCGCGATGACCATCACCCAGGTCTCGGCGCTCGGCATCTACGTGGATCACAGCCCGACCGGCCCCGGCGACCCGGCCTGGAAGAACACCGCGCAGACGCCGACCCTCGGCCCCAACGCGTCGTACACCGCCACCGTGGTCATCCCTGGCACAGCCGTGACCAGCGTGGGCAACCACCAGGTCTTTGCCTATGCCGATATCGGCAACACCGTGGTCGAGAAGAACGCGACCTTCACCGGGGAAGATAACAACGCCTTCGGCCCGGTTGCGTTCACAGCCGAGTGGCCGCCGCTGCCGGACCTGTTCGTGACGGGGGTTGACGTGCAGGGCGCGACCGAGGACATCCCCGCCCGCGAAGCCATCACCTACACGGTTCATGTGCGAAACGACGGCCCGGCCGCCAGCCCCGCGGCCAGCCTCGCGCTGTTCGCCGATCCCGACGGGCCGCCCCTGGCCTGCAACGCGGCCGGCGCGTTCGGTTTCGACACCATCCCGGCGATCCCGGCCGGCGGGACGGTGGATGTGGTGGTGAACACCGCCGGCTTCACGACGCCGAAAACCTATAACGTGTGGGCATTTGCAGATCACACGTGTAGCATCGACGAATATCAGGATCGCGAATCCAACAACCAGTACGCGCTCAATGTCATCGTCGGCCCGCCCCGGCTGGCGGATCTCAGGGTGACCGGGCTGGCGCCCAAGGATGGCGTTGACGTCATCGCGGGCGAGTACTTCACCCTGACGGTGGACGTCATCAACGAGGGGGATCGCGGCTCGCTCGGCACGAAACTGGGCGTATACACCGGCACGCTGCCCAGCAACCCCGACCCGGCTGAGGCGTGGCAGGCCGATGTCGCGGCGCTGGCGCCAAACCAAAGCACGCAGGTTGACCTGCCGCATGTCCGCATTGACATGCCGGGCGCGCAGCACGTCTGGGCCTTCGCCGACTTCTTCAGCCACGAAGAGGAGAGCGACGAGACCGACAACGTCTACACCGGGACCCTGCATGTCCTGGCCCCCAACCTTGCCATCACCGGGCTGGTGCTCAACCCGCCGGAGACGAACCTGCACGCGCTGGAGTATGTCACCGCCACGGTCACGGTGCTGAGCAACGGCGACATGCCGTCGGAAGCCACGTGGCTGGAAATCTCCACCGACGGCGCGGTGCAGGCCGCGCAACAAATACCCGCGCTCGACTACGGCCAGACGGCCGAGTTCGTGTTCCCCGGCCTCCAGTTCGTGGCCGAGGGCGCGCACACCGTCTCCGTGTTTGCCGACCCGGACGATGATCTCATCGAGATCAGTGAGACCGACAACCAGGCCGAGATCGCGCTGGACGTGCTGCCGGCGCTGCTCCCGGATCTCACGGTCACCAGCTTCACCGCCGACACCCTGACGCCGGCCGCCGCAGAGGACGTCCACTTCACGCTGGTCATCAAGAACGAGGGGACTGCAAGAACCGACTCGATCACTTACGCGGGCCTCTACTTCGACTACGCCAGCCAGCCCACGTGCGGGCAGTATGACATCCGCTCGGCATACATCCCCGTCCTGGCGGCCGAGCAGACCTACACCGTCACGTGGGCGGTGCCCTTCAGCACCGCGGGCGCGCACACCGCCCGCGCGTTCGTTGATTACGCATGCACCGTCACGGAAAGCGATGAGACCGACAACCATGCCGGCCCGCTCAACTTCACCGTGGCAGAGGCCCGCAAGCCGGATCTGCGGATCACCAGCATCACGGCCAACCCGGCCAGCCCGGCCGCCAATGAGCATGTGAGCTACACAGTGCACGTGGTGAACGAAGGCAACGCCCGGCACCACCTCAAGAGCTTTTTGGGCCTGTACGAAGACGCTCGTCCGGCCGAATGCGTCGCCGGCCCCGGCTTCGGCGGCGCGGAGATTCCCCCGCTCGAGCCGGGCGCGGGGGCCGACCTGACGGTGTACACCACCGGCTTCACCACCGATGAGCAGGGGACGCACGATATCTACGGCTACGTGGACTACGGCTGCAGCGTCGAGGAAAGCGATGAGGCCGACAACATCTTCGGGCCGCAGGCGATCACCGTCGGCGCGCCGAAGACGCTCGACCTGGTGATTGACGGCGTGACGTTCGAGCCCGACCAGACGTCGGTCGGGCAGCCGGTGCAGTACGCCATCACCGTCCGCAACGCGGGCACCGGCGACGCGCCGAGCAAATCATCCCTGGGCCTCTACCTGGACCGCACGCCGGCTGGCTGTCCGTATGCCGACAGCCCAGACGTCGGTGACCTCGTGGCCGAGGTGCCGCCGCTGGCCGCAGGCGCTACGCAGACCTTCACCCTCACCACGTCGTTCACGACTGAGGGCGCGCACACGGCTTCCATCTACCTGGATTACGGCTGCATCCTGGATGAAGACAAAGCCAACAACGCGGCCGGCCCCTACACCGTCGAGGTTGGGCCGGAGACCTATCCCGAGCTGGCGATCGTGGACTTCAGGGTGGCCAGCGCTGCACCGGCGGTCGGCCAGGCGGTGGACATCGTCGTCGCGGTGCAGAACCAGGGTGTGGACGCCTTCCGCGGGCCGCTGGAACCCGGGATCGGCCTCTACAAGGACGTCCTCCCAACCGACTGCGCTACGCAGGTTGTCATTCCCGATTGGGGCAAGCCCCTGGCCTCGCTCGACATCGGCGAGATCGCGTACTACACCTTCACCCAGATCTTCCAGGATACCCCGCACGAGCTCTACGCGGCCGTGGACTACGGCTGCGCGGTGACGGAGCCGAACGAGGAGAACAACACGGCCGGGCCGGTGACACTGGTGCTGACCGATACCGTGAAGCCCGATCTGAAGATCACCAGTGTTGACTGGATGCCGATTGACCCCGCACCCGGCCAACCGATCGTCTTCGACCTGTTCGTCGGGAACATGGTGTATGCCCCCGGCGACGTCAACGCGATCGCACCGGCCTCGAAGCTGGGTCTCTACATCGATCCCGGCCACGTGCCGACCTGCGAGGATACACCCTATGCTGAGGCGGAGATCGCCAGCCTGCCCCCGATGGGATCGGTCCAGATCGGCATCGGCGGCGCGCTGGCGGATCAGTCGCAGCATTTCGTCTACCTGATGGCCGACAGCGACTGCACCGTGGGTGAAATGACCGAATCGAACAACGTGTACGGCCCGATCGTCTTCTACCCGGACGACAATCAGCGGCCCGATCTCGAAGTGGTCTCCATCACCTCGACCCCATCGCCGGTGTACGCGCTCTCACCGATCACGCACACGGTGCGGGTGAAGAACTCCGGCGTGGCGGCCAACGCGGCGACGGAGTTGGCGATCTACTCGCAGGGGACCGAGTGGCCGACCTGCGGCGACACCGCCTATGACGACAAGATCGTGGTCGGCGCCGTCCCGCCCGGCGAGTCCCGCGACGTACAGGTGGTGTTCGACCGCGGTTGGGCCGCGACGGGCGAGAAGTTCGTGGTCGCCGTCGTGGACTGGCAGTGTACTCTGCCGGAGCTGAACGACGACGAGTTCCAGAACAACAACGAAAACAACGCCGGCTACACCTGGGTGGACGTCGCCAGCGCGCTCCCCGACCTCGCGATCCAGAACGTCACCTACGAGCCGACAGGCATCTCGGTGGGCGAGGGCGTCACACTGGAGGTGACGATCGAGAACCTCGGCGACGCGGCGGTCCCGGCGGAATCAGCACTCGGCGTGTTTGTGGACGAGGCGTTCGAGGCCTGCGTCACGGCCGATCCCGCCGGCGGCTGGACGGCGGTTCCGGCGTTGGCCGTGGGTGCCAGCACGACCCTGAACATCGTCGTGCCCGGCGCCGCGTTCGATCCGACCTGGGTGTCGGGCCACGACATCTACCTGTTCGAAGACTACCGCTGCACGGGCGCCGAATGGAACTACGCCAACAACGGCTACGGCCCGATCAGCATCGCCGCGCTGCGGCCCGACCTGGCCATCGAAAGCATGACGATCGCGCCGGCAAGCATCCATGCCCGCCAACCCGTCACTTACACGGTGCGCGTCAGCAACCGCGGCGACGGGCCCAGCCCGGCAGTGCAGCTCGGCATCAGCTCGACCGAGTATCCCGATCGCTGCGGCGAAACGACCTGGGACTTCACACCGGTGACGGTCCCGGCTCTCGCGGCCGGCGCGTCCACCGTCCTGACGATCCCTGCCCCCGCTTGGGCCGACCCCGGCGAGCAGTGGGCCTATGCCATCCTTGACACAGCGTGCGCGCTCTCCGTCCAGGAAAGCAACTTGAACAACAACCGCTTCGGCCCGCTCAAGGTCTTTGTCGGCGATCCGCTCCTGCCCGATCTGGTGGTCAACAGCCTGAGCATCTACCCGGATAACCCTGACGCGGGTGACACCATCAACTTCGTGGTGCAGGTTCGCAACGCCGGCTCGGCCAAGAGCGCCGTCTCGCAGGTTGGCATCTACCTCAACAAGTCGCCGCAGCCAGGCTGCGGCGTCGCGTCGGACGTGACGGCAAGCGTGCCTGAACTGGCCGTCGGCGCGACCGCGACGGTGGAGCTGCAAAAGACGATCCCGACGGCCGGCTGGTACAATGTCTCCGCGATGGCGGACAGCGCATGCAGCGTCGAGGAGTGGTCGGCCGCCGAGTACAACAACACGAAGGGTCCGATCTTGATCGAGGTCGGTGACGCCGGCGCGGAGCCGACACCGACGCCGGAGCCGACACCGACGCCGGAGCCCGGCACACGCTACGCGTTCATCGCGGCCGGCCGCGAAGGGCTGCAAGCGGTGAACGTATCGGACCCGACGGCCCCGCAGGCGCCCATCGCGCTGACCGTCCCCGGCGAGGCCAACGATGTGGTGGTAATCGGGCGTTCGGGCGAAAAGTACGCCCTGGTCGCGGCCGGCTCCGCGGGCCTGCAGGTAGTTGACATCACCGACATCAACGCGCTGCAGGTGGTCGGATCCTACGACACGCCCGGCAACGCGGTCGGCGTCGCGGCCAGCGGCAACTATGCCTACCTGGCGGACAGCAAGATCGGCGCCGGCAAGAGCGCCCTGCGCATCGTGGACATCTCCGACCCGGCCCGTCCGGTCGCCTCGAAAACGGGCGGCAGCTTCTTCTACACGGACGGCATGGCCTACGATGTCGCGGTGTACGGCAGCCATGTTTACATCGCGGACGGTTCGCCGGGCCTCGTCATCGTGAGCGTGGCCGATCCGGCAAATCCGGCCCTGGTCAAGACGTACAACACGCCCGGTGAAGCACGGGGAGTGTCGGTCGGCGCCTCGCCGGCCACCGCGCCGGGCCAGGTTTGGGCCTACGTGGCCGATGGCAGTTGGGGCCTGCATGTGGTGGACGTCACCGACCCAGCTTCGCCGCAGTGGGTCTCCACCACGCAGACCCCCGGCGCCGCGCTGGGCATCGCGGTCGCCAGGGGACTCACCACCGGCGCCGACCAGGCGCTCTCTTTCCTGGCAGCGAACGAAGGTGGGCTGCGCCTGGTCAACCCCGTGATCGTTGGCTCCGATGCCGCGGCCTGCGACACGGCGGGGAACTGCGCGACTGCGACACTCGCCGGCGGCGCCGCGGCAGCCACCGCCGCGCTGGCCAGCCCGGCGGCCATGCTGCCCATGGCGGCCGGCGAGACCGGCGTTGTGCCCGATTGGGTCCGCGCCATCGCCGCGGCCGAGGGTGAAGAAAACGTCTATGTGATGTTCACCAGCCCGGCCGGTGTGGTGGGCAGCCTGGCGCCGCTCAAGGTGGCCGGCGAGGCAGAGGCGTTCGTCTCGACCCTGAGGAGCCTGGTCGTAGGGGTGGACGGCAGCACCCTGCTCTCCTACACCTGGGTGCCGGGGGCGACCAGCAAGAGCATATGGAGCAAAGACTGGACACCGACCGGCGACGGCGCACACACCCTAACCGCCAACGTGACCAACCAGGATGGCGCCAGCCGCGACGCGTCGTTCACGTTCATCGTTGACACCGCGGCGCCCACCGTCACGGTGGATCCTGTGTTGATCACCGACGCGCGCTATCACGAGCCGCGCACGCTCGACCTGACCGGCGCGGCCGCCGATGCGGCCGGCGTGGTGGCAGTGGCGTGGCGTGTGGACGGCTGCGCGCTGGCCACCTGCACGGGGTGGAACCCGGCGGTTCTGACGCAGGCCGACGGTTCGCCGGTTGACGCAGCGCTGGGAACCGTGACAGAGGGCCTGTGGAATGCCTCGTGGACGCTGGATGAGGGCCAACTGCCCGACGGCGCCAGCTTCACGGTGCGGGCGCGGGCCACCGACATCGGCGGCCACGTCACCGAAACAAGCGCCACCGTAACGGTGGACGTCCTGCCCCCGGCAGCGGTAGCCATGACGGCCACGAGCGGGGGCGCGCCAGCGCCGGCGGGCGGCACGATCGACCCGGCCGCCGGCCTCACGCTGACGTGGTCTCCTGCGACGGACGGCAGCGGCGTGTCCGGCTATGACCTGCGCTGGACCAGCCAGGCCACGGAGACGCTGGTGGCGGATACGGAGGAGGCCTTCCTGCCCTCCCAAGCGCTCACCTCTTCGTTCGCCCCCAGCGAAGGCAAAAAGGTCACGGCGCACCTGACCAGCGTGGATGTGTACGACCAGGGGCGCACGCAGACATTCGTGGCGTTCGCGGATAGTCCGCTTACGCCGGATTATGTGTGGCTGGACGAGCTGACCGTCTTGGCGCCCTTCGGCAGCTCAACCTGCACGCTGCTCGGCGTCGATCGTCGGGCAGCACGCCACGCCGCCGGCAACGCCGCACTCGGCGTTGAACAGGCGCTGCGCGCCTCCTGGAATGCAGAGGCGCTGCGCCTAAGCTGGACCGGCGCCAACTGGAATAGCGCGGGCGACCTATTCATCTATCTCGATACGATCCCAGGGAGCGGCTCGACCGTCGCCTTCGATCCCTACCCCGCGACGGCTGGGCAAAGCCACATCACGTTGCCGGACGGCATGGCTGCCGATCGCCTGGCCTGGGTGCGCGATGGCGCTGAGGCCCTGCTGCTGACCTGGGATGGCAGCACGTGGGGCGCTGGCGTCGCGCTGGACGCCAGCCAGTACCGCTTCGGCGCGGTGAGCGTGGGCGGCGGTGTAGCGCAACCCGTCACCGACCTGTACCTGCCGTTCGCGATGCTCGGTATCATGGACCCGGCGACCGCCCCATTGGACCTCCTCGCGCTGGCCAGCGAGGAGGATGCGCTGCGCCTGTGGGCTACGCTGCCCAACACCAATCCGGTTAACAGCGCTCGTAGCGTAGTGAGCCTTGCAGGGAGCGCTGCCGGCGAGACCCTGGCCTTCGGCCTGACCCAGCGTTACCACTGGGAGCAGGTGGGCTCTGGCCTCTGCCCGAACGGCAGCACAGGGTCCGGCATCCGCTACAGCGACACAGACCTGCAGTGGCAACTGACCGCCGGCCCCGCGACCGTCAGCTACGGCTTCATCCAGGATGGCCTGGCGGGCCTGCAGGACCTCCTGTTCGGGAGCAGCGCGCCGCCAGCCGACATGTCGGAGCAGTTGGGACTCTCGGCCGTGCGGCCCGTGCGTGTCAATGACACCATCAACTACACGCTGACGGTGCGCAACCTCGGCACGGACACGGCGACCGGCGTCACGGCAAACCTGGCTGCCCACTACGCCTTACGGCTTGCCGGCGGCGCCACCGTGCCGGTGGGAGAGATCCCGCCCGGCGAGGAACGCAGCGTCACGTTCAACGCGACGGTCGATGCAGACCTCAGCAGTGAAGATTGGGCGGTCATGGCTGTCGAGATCCACGACGCTGCGCACCCCGCAGGAACTGCCGATCCTGTCGAGTGGTTCTGGGCGTATCACCCGGTCGATCGCACGCCGCCACAGTTCTTCGGCATGACCCGGCCGGCCTACGTCGTCGCCCCGGGCGAAAACGTCGCGGCAGGTTACGCATATGACGAGGCCGGCATCGCGGCCGTTCGCCTGTCGGTAGGCGGCGCGACGGCCGTCGAATGCTCGCCCACTGCGCCGGAAGACGGCCAGTGGAGCTGCCCCTGGACGGTCACGGGAAACCACGACGACGTGCTCCAGGTGAGCCTCCAGGCGGAAGACACCCTGGGACAGGCGTCCCCCTGGAGCGCAACGCTGCCGTTCGTGGTCGACGCCCAGCCGCCCATCGTCAGCATCGCCACGGCCGCGATAGGCATCGCCTCCGGCGGCGTCACGCGCGGCGCGCTGCGGCTGTACGGCGACGTGGCCGATACCCGCGGCATCGGCCGGGTTGAAGTTTGCGACGCGGACACCAACTGTGATAACGCCGAACTGCTACGGGACGCCCGGCCGGCCGGCGCTACCGTTGACGACGCGCCGGATCCCATCGTCATCGCCGATGCGTGCGTCGTCCGCACCTTCACCGTCGCCGATAGCTTCGCCGTCGGCCAAGTCGTGCTCGGCTTCACTGCGCAGCATCCTCGCCGAAGTGAGTTGCAGGTGGACCTGACTTCACCTGCGGACACAACCGTGCGGGTGCTGGCGGACGGGTCGGACACGGGCTACGCCAATTACGACGTGCTCCTGGCCGACTCGCACGCAACCGCAGTCGGCGCCAGCCGGGGCGATCACGACCCGCGGCCGCCCTACTTCGACCGGTTGGTGCGGCCTGCTGCGCCGCTCCTGGCGTTCGCAAACGAAGACAGCGCGGGCACATGGACTCTCACCATCTGTGATGGCGCCGCGGGCGGTGACACTGGCAGCTACCTGCGCGGCCAGCTATCCCTATCCGCCCGCGACGCCACTGCGCTGACCGGGCGTTGGACCTACTTGATGCCCCAGACGAACGATGCTGATTATGTCGAGCAAGTCGCGCTGATCGATGC
The DNA here is from genome assembly GCA_964551735.1 of uncultured Anaerolineales bacterium. Taxonomy (GTDB): domain Bacteria; phylum Chloroflexota; class Anaerolineae; order CG2-30-64-16; family CG2-30-64-16; genus DAOUAT01. Next base: position 25,394 of record CAZKEF010000033.1, on the reverse strand, counting down.
GCTCGACGCAGTGGGCAACCGGACGGCCGCGCCACTCACTTTCAACGCCTGGGTGGACAACGTCGCGCCCGTGCTGTCAGTGATGGATCACGTGCCAACGATGCCATTGGGTCAGTCCGCGACGATCATCAGCGGCACTGTGAGCGACGGCAGCCCGGCGGTCAATGTCGTGCTGCAGATCCTGACCCCGGATGGCAAGCGCACCGTGCACGCCGCGGCCCGTGACGGCCAGCGCTGGTGGTACGTTCTGACGGCGCAGGTGGCCGGCACGTACACGATCCGAGTGGCCGCCACCGACACGGCCGGCAACGTGGCCACCGCTGGACCCTACGCGCTCGAGGCCACTTGCATTGACGCTCGTTTGACGGCCGCGCTGGTCTCGACCGAGCCGGCTGCCAGCTCGCCGTTCTCAGTAACACTGACCGCGGCGATCACCAACACCGGCGCTACCGAGCTGCCGGCAGGGCTATCGGTGATGTTCTTGTCGGGCATCCAACCTATCGGTTCGGCGTTGACCGCGCAACCCATTGCGTCAAATCAAACCGTGACGGTGACGCTCGACTGGCCGGTGGCTCAGCCCGGTAACTACGAGATCACGGTGTCCCCGAACGCAGGTGCGGCCGATAAACACCTGGCGCTGTGCAGTGCCCCCGCGGCGGCCCAGCGCACCATCACGGTGTTCGACCGGCCGCTCTATGACATGTGGAATTTGATCTCGTTCCCGGTCGCCCCGTTTGTGGAAGACGTGGCCACAGTGATGCGCCCGGTCACGGACGGGTACCTGGCAGTGCTCGGCTACGACCAGGGCGCGCTGTCGTACTACCCGCAGTTGCCACCGGGCTTCAACACCCTTACCACCATGGACGCCAGGCACGGCTATTGGATCCGCACCACGCTGCAAGCCCCGTTACCGGGCTGGTTGGAGGATCCACAACCCGCGGCCACCCTCCGGGTCAGCGGCATGCGCCTGGCCGAAGACCATCCCCTGCCATTGGCCCAGGGCTGGAACCTGGTCAGCTATCTGCCGGAGGTCTCGCTGCCCATCACCCAGGCGTTGGCCAGCATCGAGGGCCATTACACCCTGGTGCTGGGCTTCGACGGCGGCGCGCAGTCCTACTACCCCAGCCTCCCGCCAGATGCCAACACCCTGCAGATCCTCAGCCCGGGCAAGGGCTACTGGCTCTACACCACCCAGGCGGTGACGCTCACCTACCCGACGAACCCGGCCGCCGTTTCCGCCGCAGCCACCAGAACCAGTTGGCTCCTCCCGCAGGCGTGGGGCGCCACGGCCGAGGACTTCCTGCGCCAGGCGGCGCGCGTCGACCCGATCCGGGCCGCGGAAGCTACCGCTGGCGTCATCCCCACCTTCAGTTGGACCGACTTCGCCGGCCCAGCGCAGCTCAGCGATGGCACGCCACTGCCGGTCGGCACCGTCCTCCACGCCGTGGATCCCCAGGGCGTGGCCTGCGGTGCGACGGTGGTCGTCGTAACGGGCTACTACGGTCCGCTTGCCTGCTACGGCGATATGGCCGATACCGAAGCCGATGAGGGGGCACAGATCGGGGATCAGATCCGTGTGCTGGCTGATGAGACACCGGTGGCCCTGGGGGTCTGGACCGGCGAGCCGGCCTTGGCCTGGACCACGCCCAACCCGGAACCGGAGCCGGGAGGCGCACAAAAGGTCTATCTGCCTGTCATCTTGACCGCGGCGCCAGGCGCCGCGGACTGATGACCAACCACCGGCCCACGCCGGTGATCACCGATGTGGCTGCCCACCCAAGGGTGGCCAGCCACATCCAGGGAGGAGTATGAACCAACGCACCCGCGCCACCCAACTGCGCGCCTGGTTGACCGCAGGCCTCTTGGTCGTGCTACTGGCGCTCACCCTGGCGAGCGCTCACGGCAGCAGCGTCACGCCAACATATCAGTGGATGGACCTCTACGGCAGCCAAAGCTCGTTCGCCGGCATGCCGCTGCCGGCCGGATCCTATGTTGCCGTTTTTGACCCCGAGGGCACGCAGTGCGGTGAGCTCGTCATCCAGACACCGGGTGCGCTCATGCCCGTCATGCCCTGCTACGGTGACGCCAGCAACACCCCGGCCGACGAAGGCGCCGTGGACGGTGACCTGCTCACCTTCACCGTCAACGGCGTCAGCGCCACCGCGTACGCCCGCAACCATTACTTCGTGCCGGTCGATGCGGGGACGCCGATCCGGTGGAAACCCCAGGATCTGTGGGAGGTGGACCTGTTCATCCCGCCGCAGCCCAGCCTGGACATCAACCTGGTGGCGGGACAAACACAGTTGACCTGGCAGCCCACCGCAACCGCGGCCAGCCTGTACCAGGTGTGGCGCAACGCTGACTATTACTTGGTCCCCGGCGCTGAGGGGGCGACACTTCTGGGGACGGTGCTGGACATAGGCGCGCCGCTGGTCTGGTACGACAGCGACGGCGTGCGCGATCCGGACCTGAACTACGCCTACCGCGTGGTGGGCCTGAACGCCGCAGAGCAAGTCGTGGGCGTCTCGCAAGCCGTGGCCGAATTCGATTTCGCCCTGCAACGTTAAGGCGCCCGCGCCAAGCCACTGTGCGGCGCTGATATTATAGATCATAGCACGATCCCGCGATTGCGCAAATTGATTCACGGCGATCGGCCGCGCGTATCTTCTCAATTTCGGGTTAGCGCAGTACACTCTTATAATTCGGATCGTCGCTGATGCGAAAGGAGTAAGAACATGAGCAAGCGCAACCGAGACCCAGACCTGACAGCCGTGCTGGCAGAAGCGCAGGAGACGCTGGGCCGCCGACCAGATGTGCTCGGGGTGCGACTGGGCTGGCTGTTCCGCCATGGGTGGATCACTGATGCGCGCGCGTTGGTGGTGACTGTGCGGCAGAAGCTGACGCCGGCTGAGTTGAGCGCGGCAGAGCACACGCCGCTGCCGGAGACGTTCCGCGGACTACCGGTGGAGGTGACCGGGCCAACGCCGGAGGAGTTGCTGCGCGCGGCCGGCGGGCTAGGATTGGCGGAGGTGAAAGCCACGGCGCCGGCGGGCCGCTATGCGCCCCCGGCCGATATCAAGCTGCGCCGTTACACGGCCAGGATGCGCGTAACGGCGCACGTCAGCCCGGATGCAGGCTGGCGCGAGCTGGCCGCGTTCCTGGGCCAGACCCGCCGGCAGTTGGTGGTGGGGATGTACGATTTCGGCGCGCCGCACATCGTTCACGTCCTCGAAGGGATGGGTGAGCAGGTAGGGTTCAAACAACTGCTCCTGGTGATGCAACGAGGCGCCAGCGTGGGCCGCGGGACCAAGGCAGAAGACCTGGATGATGCGGCGGCGGTGGCCGCGCTGACAGGGGCGCTGGGGAACAGGTTCGCGCACACGTGGGTACGGATCGGGTCGGCCAACGGCTGGGTGGCGTCCTCGTACCACATCAAGGTCGCAGTGCGCGACGAGAAGGCGATATGGCTATCCAGCGGCAACTGGCAGTCATCCAATCAGCCGCAGGCCGACCCGCTGGCTGACGCGCCCCCGGATCCGCAGTGGCTGAGCGACTACAACCGCGAGTGGCATGCCGTGATCGAGCATGCCGGGTTGGCTCGAACGCTGGCCGCATATCTGCGCCACGATTACACGCACAACACGGCCGCGGTGCGGACGGTCGAGGAGGACCTACCGGCATGGCCTGAGCTGCTGGTAGCCGAAGCGGCGGTCACGGCCCTGCCGCACGGCGCAGGCTGGCACTATTTTCCGCCCCTGGACGAGGTGCGGCGGTTCACGGTGCGGCCGCTGCTGACGCCGGACAACTATCACCAGCATGTATTGAAGCTGGTGCGCGGGGCACGCGAAGAGCTGCTGATCCAGAACCAGACGTTCAAAGCGCCGGCCGACCAGGAGGAGGCGCTGCGGGCGCTGATCGACGCGGTCGTGGACCGGCAACGCGCAGGGGTGCGGCTGCGCATCATCTTCCGGTCGGTGTGGCCTGCGCAAACGCGGTTGACGTTGGAGCGGCTGAAGGACTACGGTCTGGACATGGCGGACGTCAAGGTGCAGGCTAACTGCCACACCAAGGGCATCGTGGTTGACCGGCGCCGGGTGCTGCTGGGCAGCCAGAACTGGTCGAACCATGGGGTGTCGGTGAACCGGGACGCCAGCCTGTTGTTCGAGGACGCAGCGCTGGCGGCGTACTTCGCGACGATCTTCGAGCACGACTGGGAGCACCTGGCCGAGCCGCAGATCGGGTCGGAGTGGGCGCCGGTGGCGGTGGCGGCGCCGGGTGAAGCGCTGCCACGCGGGATGCGGCGGGTGACGTGGGAGGAATGAGGCCATTTCATAGCGCCAGTCGACCAGTTGAGGGCTGCATGGCCCTCATACGGACACCCCACGGCTAACCCTGCGGCGCTTCCGACCCGGCACTTCACCGACGGCTTCGAGTGTCTGCCGGATCGCGGGCCTATCGCTTTAAGCCAGACCAGCCGCTTGAGCGATTGGCCAAAGAACGGACGATGGCGTCAAGCCCATCTTTCAGCACTTGCAGGTCTGCCAGCTTGACGTCTGCCGAAGCCAGGCTGGTCACCAACTGCTCAGGGATGGTTGCAGCTTCCGCCTCAAGTTGCCGGCCTTCGGGGGTGAGGGCAACGATAACCTTGCGCTCATCGCTGTCGGAACGCTGCCGCGTGATGAGACCCTGTGCGGCCATCCGCTGCAGGATCGGGGTGATCGTATTGGTGTTCAGGAGCAACCGCTGTGTGATTTCGCTCACCGAGACGCTATCCATCTCCCATAACACCATGAGCACCAGATATTGCGTGTAGGTGATCCCTAGCCGATCCAGATGGGGTTGGTATTCCCGGATGATCAGGCGGGACGCGGCATAGACCGGAAAACATATCTGGTTCTCCAGCTTCAATTGTTCGTAAGTCATACCACCCTGCTGTAGCTCGACCCTTGCCCCCTGCCGGATGGCGAAGCCATCACGACACCAAACCGGCGCCCTATACCGCTGACGGCGCACCCATAGCCGCGTTGATCTCACCCCCCAGTGCCAGCAGCTCCTCGTTCTTGGGGATGTCGCTCATGCTGTGACCGTAGTGGACGTAGCGCGCCACCCCGGCCTTATCAATCAGCACCTGAGCCGGCATCCGCCCCAGTTTGAACAAGTTAACCTCCTGCCCGTAGAGCTTCAGCACGCTTGCCTTCGGATCAGGCAGGCCGATGAACGGCAACGCTTCCTTCGTGAAGTAGTTAGCAAACGCCCTGGCGTCCTCCGGGCCAACCACCACTACTTCGATGTCGCGGGCGACGAACTGAGTATAATCTTGACGCAACTGCGCCATATGCGCCCGGCAGAACGGTCAGGTGAAGGTACGGTTGAAGACCAGCAAGATGTTCTTTTTGCCCCGAAAATCGGACAAGCGGACGGTGTTGCCGCGATAGTCGGCCAGGCTGAAGTCCGGCGCGACCTGGTTGAGGGATACACGTGACATTGCAATGCTCCTAACATCAAGATAACGTGCTGTATTTTTGCATCCTTAGTGACTATATCGCACGCGATATAGTATAACACATGAGTCACTAACATGCAAAGAGGTGGCGTCGCGACAGACCCCCGCAGGCCGGGACAGTCAATATCCCGGCCCTCGAGAGCTACTCGATGCGCAATGACTCCAGCGTCGCTGGGTCGAAGGGGTTGTGACCCTCCCGCAGCGCCGCGATCCAGACCTGGCGTTTGAGGGCGTAGCGGTCGTAGAGCGCCTGAGGCTGCTCCTGCAGCCAGGCCAGGAAGCGCTCGAACTCGGCGATTGCATCTTCGTTGCGTCCCAACAGGGCGTAAACCACGCCCCGGCTATCGCGGCTGAAGGGAGTGGGATCCAGCGCCACGGCCTGGTCGCAGTAGGGCAGCGCCTCCTCGGGCCTGGCCTGCAAGGCATACTCCCAGCACAGGGCGTTGTGCGGCCCCGGCGCCTCCGGCGCTAGTTCCTGGGCTCGGCGCAGCGCGGCCAGGCCGCGTTCCCCGTCCCCCTGCGCCAGCAAGACCAACCCCAGATTAAAGTGAGCAGAGGAAAAGTCGGGGCTGAGGCGGATCGCTCGCTCAAAGTCGGCCACCGCGCGCGATGCATCTCCCTCGGACCGGCGGCTGAAGTAACTTACCCCGCGATTGTTGAGCGCCGATACAGATCCGGAGCTCCGCTCGATAGCCAGCGAGTAATACGCAATGGCCTGGCTCAGGTCCGGAGTGGACCTGGCGCCCTCGATGAAACCCAGATCATAGTAGATCCGGCCGCTGATCGCATCGTCGCCGCCGGAAACGGACAGAGCCAGCAGCAGCTCATCTCGTTCAACCGGCGTCAGACGCAGCTTGCCGGCGAGGAAAGGAGCACCGACCATGAACACCCTGCGCACACTGACCCTGTTGGCATTTACGTCCCTGGCCCTGCTGGCTGCCGGCTGCTCGGCGCCGATGGATGCATCCAAGTCGTACAGTCGGGCATGATCAATCAAGGCGAGATCATCCCGGCCGAAAACATCCGCGTCGCCGAATACCTCAACTACTACGAGCAGCGCTTCCCCGTTCCGACCAGCGAGCCGCTGGGTTTGGACCTACGCATCGGCAACCCACAGATCCCGACTGCGGGCGGCGAGGTCTGGCTGCAGATCGGCCTGCAGGCCCGAGAGGCTGTGTCCAAGACGCGCACACCGCTTAATCTGGCGCTGGTTATTGACCGTAGCGGTTCCATGAACACGTCCGACAAAATGCCCTATGTCAAAGAATCGCTGCGCACGTTCCTGCGCACCCTGGCCCCCGACGACATCGTTGCCATCGTCGCCTATGACACCGACGCCGAGGTGCTGCTGCCCGCCCAGCCCGTGGGCGACGGCGCCTGGATCCAGAGCACGGTTGACCGCATCAAGCCCCGCGGCTCCACCAACCTGCACGGCGGCATGATGCTGGGCTTCCAAGAGGTAGATCGCAACTTCGACATCCGCCGCAACAACCGGGGGATCTTGCTGACCGATGGCATCGCCAACGTTGGGGTAACCGAGCCATCACAGATCGCCCAGGATGCACTGGCTTACAACCGTAAGGGCATCTATCTATCCACCATCGGTCTCGGCCGCGATTTCAACGACAGCCTACTGGGCACTCTGGCTCGCCAGGGCCAGGGCGCCTACCACTTCATCGATTCGGCCCAGGAGATGGACAAGGTCTTCCGCGTCGAGGCGGAGGGGTTAGTCGAGAAGGCGGCCGGCGAGGTGATGGTGGCCGTGCAGCCGCTAGCCGGAGTGATGCTGGTGGAGATCACCGGCCTGGAGGGAACGCCGCCCGCGACGGGCGCCCAGGTCAGGCTGCATGACATGGGCGCGGGTGACAGCCAGGTGCTGCTGGTGCGGCTGCAAGCACCTGACGGCCCGGCAGGCCCACGGGCGCTGGCCGAGGTGACACTGAGCTACAACGACATCTTCGCCCGGAGGCAACGCAGCGCCAGCGGCCAGGTGACGGCGACAGCAGCAGCGCTGACAAGGTACGACTCAGTGGCCGACGTAGAGTTGTCGCGCAACGTAACCATCAAGCGCTCGGCCGAGGCTCTGCAGGCCATCGCACACCTGGTGCGCGACGGACGCTATCAGGAAGCGTGGCAACTGGCCCACGACACTGAGCTCCAACTGCGGACGATAGCGACGCTGACCGCAGACGAGCAGATGGTGCAGGACGCCGACCTGTTCCGCCGCTACCAGGTAACGCTGAGCCAGTACGCGCCGGCCGAGCCAGTACGCGCCCAACCGACGCAGGACGCGTCGGCCCAGCCGCAGCGCTGGGGTTCAGCCGCCAAAGCAACGCCGACCCTGCCCGCGGTGGAAGTCAAGTAGAGACCAGCTACCGCCGACTGTGGGACGCGCCAAGCTGTCCCACAGTCGGTGCCACGGAGCATCTGAAAGCCATGGCGTTTGGCGTAGCCAAAAGTTGCGCTCGTGTGACATCTTCTGTTAGGATGCTGAAAAAGGGCAGCCGATGTCATCCCCTGAGACGGGGATTCAAGAGCACGTGGATGGGGCAAACAGGCAGTATCGAAGATGTCAGTTTGGGGGATGGATAATGTCGCACTTACACAAACGCCTCACTGCCGGGCCAGTGCTAGTTCTCCTTGGGATGCTGGTTGCAGGCTGCTGGATGCCTGCAATTCGCGGCCCGGCGGCGACGCCCACGAGCACCAGGGTGGCCCTCCTTCCCACAGCGGTCACCACTGCCACGCGGCCGGTGACCCGAGAAGCAACCCCCAGTCCGACCCCGCGGCCCTCCCCCACAGGCATCCCAACGCACACGGCGACGCCGATGCCATCTCCGATCCCACCGACGAGCACGCCGACCCTATCGCCCACGCCCACCCAGCCCCCTGCCACGCTGACAGCCACAACAGCGCCGAGTCCGTCCATCACGCCCATGCCTGCGACCCGTCCGCCGGCGCCCACCGGACTGCCGCCCACGCCCACCACATCGCCCTATCGCTACCTGCCATCCGGCCCTGCCCAGCCCGACCTATCACATGCTTGCCCTGGTTGCCCCCTGGCGCCTGCCTTTATTGTCGGCCATGTCGTGGACGCCGCGGGCGTTCCCCTCGCTGGCGTGCGCCTGGTCTGCTATAATGAGTGGTATCGCTATCCCGTTGTCGCCAGTAAAGGCGGCGGCGAGTACGACTTCAACATCACCCAGGCTGATACCACTTGGTACGTCATCGTGCTCAATGAAGCGGACGAGCCGATCAGCCCTGAAGCGCCTGTCCCCTTCAAGGTCAGCGAGTCCTGCCGCTACATCCTGAACTGGCAGCGGATCGATTGAACCACCTAGATCGGGAGACACATCGCGACCAGGATGCCGTCAGCAGCCCAAGTGCTGCTTGATCTCAAATCCCAGCAAGCCTTCGCAGCGCGGCGTTCGGTCACCCCCTGCCCCAGGCTCAGGGCCAGCCCCTCCTGTCCCGGATATGTCAACTGACGGAGCTTCACAAGATCTTCACAATACGCGCATGACACCTGCAGAATTCACCTCTATAATCAGGCGGAGTGTGCTGATGAACGGCCGTCTGTGACACAACGCAAAAAGCAGAATCACAGCAATCGTCGCGATCCAAAGCATGCAGGCATGAGGAGAAGTCATGAAGCCGGTCGGAAAAAAGAGACGCCAGCCGCGCTGGCTGTTCATCGTTTTGCCCCTGGCCGCGGTCGCGTTAGCCGCCGGTGGCTGGTACTATCTGAACAACCGCCGAACTGCCGCCACAACACAGACAACCCCTGCGCTCCAGACCGCGAGAGTGCGCACCGGTGATATCACCATCACTGCCAACGGCAGCGGCAACCTGCTGCCTACCAGCGATGTGACGTTAGCCTTCCGGGCTGGCGGTGTTGTGGCTGAGGTGGCTGCCACCGTCGGCGACCGCGTCGAGGCCGGGCAGGTGTTGGTGCGGCTGGATGACGCGGACAGCCGCGCCCAGGTGGCGCAGGCCGAGGCCAATCTCCGCCTGGCCGAACTGAAGCTGGCCGATCTGACGGACGGGGCCGACCCGGCCGCAGTCGCCGCCGCCCAGGCCAGCCTGGCCGCCGCCCAGTCCGACCTGACACGGCTGACGACCCCGGCCACCGCCGCCGAGCTGCTGGCCGCCGGGGAGAACCTCCGCAGCGCGCAGCAGGCCCTCGCCCTCTTGCTGGCCGGCCCCGACCCCGACAAGCTGGCGGCCGCGCAAGCCGCCCTGACCCTGGCCGAGATCAACGTGCGCTCGGCCCAGGCCGCCTACGACAGGATCGCCGGCCGGCCGGACGCCGGCGCCACCGCGCAGGCCGCCGCGCTCTGGCAGGCGACGACCGCCTACGACAAGGCCAAAGCGGAGTACGACGCGGTCGCTGCCGGGGCGAGCGCGGACGTCATCGCGGCTGCGCGGGCGAAAGTAGCGGTGGCGCAGGCGCAACTGGACGCGGCGCAGGCCGGGCCGGAAGCCGACGCGGTCAAAGCCGGGGAGGCGAAGTTGGCGCAGGCCCAGGCCCAGTTAGACGCGCTGCTGGCCGGCGCGGACGCGAACGCGGTCGAATCGGCGCAAGTCAGCGTGACGCTGGCCCGCCTCAGCCTGGATAACGCCCAGCGCGGCCTGAACAACACGGCTTTGCGCGCCCCGGTCGCCGGCACCATCCTGGCCGTGAACGCCGACGTCGGCGAGACGGTCGGCGCTGCGCCGGTGGTCACCCTGGCCGATCTCAGCACGCCGCAGTTGCGCTTCTGGGTCGAAGAGACCGACCTGATCAGCGTCGCGCCCGGCAACGCGCTCAAGCTCGTCTTCGAGGCTCTGCCCGACCTGGAATTCACCGGCGCCATCGAACGGGTGGACCCGGCGCTGGTCACGGTGGACGGCGCGCCCGCGGTGCAGGCCTGGGCCAGCGTTGACCTGGCCGCGCATCCGGTGAAGCTGCTCTCCGGCATGACCGCCGAGGTGGAGATCATCGCGGGCGAGGCGAAGGGCGCGCTGCTGGCGCCGGTGCAGGCGCTGCGCGAGCTGGCCCCCGGCTCCTATGCCGTGTTCGTCGTGAAAGATGACGGCCAGTTGGAGCTGCGGCCGGTGACGGTGGGGCTGCGCGATTTCGCCAACGCCGAGATCCTCAGCGGCCTGGCCAAGGGCGATGTGGTCAGCACGGGCACCGTGGAGACCGAGTGAGGGGCGCTATGGAGTCCCACGGGAACGTCATCGAGATTCGCGGGCTGACGCGGGTCTACGGCATGGCCGATGCGACCGTCCACGCGCTGGCTGGCGTTGATTTGCAGGTGCCGCGCGGCGAGTTTGTCGCCATCATGGGGCCATCCGGGTCAGGCAAATCCACCCTGATGAACATCTTGGGCTGCCTGGATCGGCCCACGGACGGCGAGTATCGCCTGGACGGCGTGGATGTTAGCGGGCTGGATCGCACGGATTTGGCCGTGATCCGCAACCGCAAGATCGGCTTTGTGTTTCAGGCGTATAACCTGCTGCCGCGTTTGAGCGCCGTGAAGAACGTGATGCTGCCGCTGCTTTACAACGTCGAAGAGCGCCTGAGCGAGGACGAGCGCTACGAGCGAGCGGCCGCGGCGCTGGCGTCGGTCGGCCTGGGCGATCGGCTGCACCACCGGCCCAACCAGATGTCGGGCGGCCAACAGCAGCGCGTCGCCATCGCGCGGGCGCTGATCAACAACCCCGCCATCATCCTGGCCGACGAGCCGACCGGCAACCTGGACACCAAATCCAGCGTGGAGATCATGGATCTGCTGCACAAGCTGCACGGAGACGGCGCGACCATCGTGATGGTGACCCACGAGCCGGACATCGCTGCGCACGCGCAGCGGGTTGTCTGCGTGCGCGACGGCAAGATTGTCTCCGACGGCCGCGACGGCGCCGGCCACTGCCTGGAGCGGGGAGGCCGCGATGACGCTGAATGAAACCCTGCGGGTCGCCTGGGAGGGCCTGAAGCTCAACCGGGTGCGCTCCTTTCTGACGACGCTGGGCGTGATCATCGGCGTGGCGTCGGTCATCATCATGCTGGCCGTCAGCGCCGGGGCCGAGGTGGCGATCGCCGAGCAGATCAACGCGCTGGGCGCCAATCTGATCATCATCAACCCGGTGCGCGGGGTGCCCGGCGCAGCGCAGACCCTCACCTATGATGACGCCACCGCCATCATGGAGACGGTGCGCAGCAGCGACGGCGTTTCCGCCGAGTTCCAGGTGGTGCAAGATGTCAGCAGCGCACGCGCCAAACTGACAGGCCTCACCGTCCTGGGCGTCACGGCCGACTTCCCCATCGTGCGCGACTACGAGGTCGGGGAGGGCCGTTTCTTCGCCGCGGAAGAGAACGACCGCAAGCTCAAAGTTGCCGTGCTGGGCGCCGGCATCGCGCAGGACCTGTTCGGTGCGGAGAGCCCCATCGGGCAAACCGTCACGGTCGGTTCCACCCGGCTGACGGTGATCGGCGTGATGGCGGAGAAGGGCATCGTGGCCGACATTGACTACGACGGCCGGATTTACATCCCGCTGCAACTGCTGTACCAGAAGTTCAGCCCGTCCCGGCTGGCGGCCGACCGGGTGCGCACCATCTACATCAAAGCTGAGAGCCAGGAAGCGATGCCGAGCATCATGAACCAGGTCACCGCGCTGCTGGTCGAGCGGCACGATGTGGACCCGGCCAAGCCCGATTTCGTGTTGCAGACGCAGCAGGACATCATCAGCACGCAGCAGGCGACCACCGAGGCCTTCCGGGACCTCCTGGCCTGGGTGGCGGCGGTCTCGCTGCTGGTGGGCGGCATCGGCATCATGAACATCATGCTGGTGTCGGTGACCGAACGCACGCGCGAGATCGGCCTGCGCCAGGCGTTGGGCGCGCGGCCGCGCGATGTGCTGCTGCAATTCCTGGTCGAAGCGGTCACGCTCAGCCTGGTCGGAGGCCTGATCGGTGTGATCCTGGGCGTGGGCGGCGCGGAGCTGTTTGGCCGGCTGGGCGAGATGCGGACGCAGATTGTGCCGGCTTCGATCCCGCTGGCCTTCGGTGCGGCCGCGGCCGTGGGCATCTTTTTCGGCTATTACCCCGCCAGCAAGGCGGCGCAACTCGACCCCATCGTGGCGTTGAGGTATGAATGAAGGAGATCAAGGATCCCATGAAACGTTTGGCTTTGGGGATCACGCTGCTAACACTGGTTGCCCTGGCGTTGAGCGCCTGCGGGGGCGCGGCGCCGGCTGCCAGCCAACCGGCCGCGGCCACGACCGGTCTGGATACCAGCTACGAGGGCGCGCTGCCCCTGCGCAACCAACTCCTGTTGGGCACGCTCCGGCTGGAAGACAGCGACCGGCCGCTCACCGCGGGCCAAGCCGCGGCCCTGCTGCCGTTGTTGCAAGGGCTGCGCGGCACCATGAACAGCGGCGCCTCGGCCCAGGCCGAGATAGATGCACTGCTCAACCAGATCCAGTCCGGCCTCACCGCCGAGCAACTGGCTGCCATCGGCGGCTGGCGGCTGACCCAGGCCGATTTGCAGGCGTGGGCCAGCAGCCAGGGCCTGGCGGTGGGTACCGGACTCGGCGCGGGTGGGGGTTCCGGCGTGCCGGGCAGCGGCCAATCGCTCTCGCCGGAGGCGCGCGCCACCCGCCAGGCCGAGCGCGGCGGCACGGGCGAAAGCGGCGGGTTGAGCCGGGCCTTGATTGATGCCGTGATCGCGCTGCTGGAGAGCAAAGGGTCAAACTGAGGTGTGAAGATGAAGCGTCTGCAACGATGGGTGATCCTGCTGAGTCTGGCCGTCCTGGCCGCGGCTTGTGGTGGGACGCCGGCCCCGGCCACGCCGCGACCTGCGGCGCCGGCCGCGGCAGCCAGCGGCCTGGTTGATGATTACGACGACGCGTTGAGCATCCGCAACCAACTTGCCCTGGGCACGCTGCGCCTGGAAGGCACGGCCAACGCGATCACCGCCGAGCAGGCGGCCAGTCTGCTGCCGCTGTGGCAGGCGCACAAGACGCTCAGCGCCAGCACCACCACCGCCACCGAAGAGGTCGCAGCGGTGCAAGACCAGATCAGCGCGGCCCTGGAGCCGGCGCAAATCAGCGCCATCGCCGGCCTGCGCCTGACCAACGCCATGCTCCAGGCGTATTACGTGGAGATCGGCGTAACAGTGGAGAAAACACCGGAGCCGGGCGTGACGCCGCAAAGCAGCAGCCTGAAAGACCTCTCGCCGGAGCAGCGCGAGGCCGCTAAAGCGACGGCGCAGGCGTTGGGCACCCCGGTGGGGGCCGGCAGCGGCAGCGCTACCACCAGCGCCAAGAAGGATGTCCTGCTGGACAACGTCATCGCACTGCTGACAGACCGGGCCGCGGAGAATTAGCGGGCACTTCAGCGCAGCAGGATATTCCTATCATGGGGCGCTGGCGCCTGCTCTGACCAACTCAGGCCAGTGCCCCATGCAAGCGACACCGCGACGCAGCTATTCGTACAACCGCGCGACGCGCGCATTGATCTGACAGGTCACTTCGTAAGTGATCGTATTAAGCACTTGCGCCCATTCCTCGCACGTAATTGCCACATCACCGCTCTGGCCAATCAGCACCACCTCATCACCGACACGCGCATCCGTTTCCGGTCCCAGGCTCGACATGCTCTGATCCATGCAGACGCGGCCGACGACCGGGTAGGAGCGCCCGTTGATCAGCACGCGGCCACGGTTGGAAAATGACCGGTTAAAACCGTCTGCGTAGCCGGCCGGGAAGGTGGCGATCCAGGTGTCTTCCGGTGCCAACCAGGTGCGCCCGTAGCCGATGCTTGTCCCGGCGGCAACTTTTTTCAGGAAGGAGATTCGGGTGAGGAAGCTGAGGCCAGGCTTGAGCGGGATGGTGGCCGGTGTGCCGGGGTCAGGGCGGTGGCCATAAATCATGATGCCCGGCCGCACCATGTCGAGCCAGCCCAGCGCGTGACCGAGCACCGCACCCGAGTTAGCGCAATGTACCAGGTCCACCCGGCGGCCGATGGCGGCATGGATGGCATCCACCACGGCCTTAAAACGCGCGATCTGGTCTCGGGTGTAAGCCGGATCGGCATCGTCGCTGACCGGCAGATGCGTGAAGATGCCCTCCAATTGCAGGTGGGGACAGGCGCGCTCGATATGCGCGGCCAGCGCGGGCGCTTCAGCAACCGAAGCGCCGATGCGCCCCATGCCCGTGTCCACCTTGAGGTGCACATCGGCCCGCAGATTCTCAGCTCGGCAGACCTGTTCAAGTGCATCCACGTTGGCGCGCTCGCAGGCAGTCAACGTGAGGCCCTGCTGCACAGCGGGCGCCATCTCTTCCGGGAACACCGGACTGAACTTCAGGATGGGGAGGCCGATGCCCGCCTCGCGAAGTTGCAGGCCTTCGGGGACGGTCGCCACGCCCAGCCAGTTCACGCCGATGCGTTCAGCCAGGCGCGAGACCGCCACCGCGCCGTGCCCGTAGGCGTTGGCCTTCACCGCGATAAGGAGCTTGCGCGCAGGACCGATCGCCTGCCGGATGCCTTCGATGTTGAAGCGGATGTTGTCGAGATGAACTCGTACGTGCGTTTGGTAGAGCATCTTACCCCTTCATCACCACTTTCTGCATATAAGGCGACGTCGTTGCGGCCAACAAGGAGCCATAAGTCGGGAAGAAACCGATCTCGTCCCCGACCCGTACGTCGGTTTGGGCCTCTTGGACGTCCAACACCAGGTGATCGCTGCTGCCACCCAGCACCAGGATCCCCTTGTCCTCCGGCTCCACCCCATCCACCACCACGTCCTGGCGGCCGATGTTACAGATAGCGCGCCTACGAATGCCCCGATCAACGAACTCAGTCTGACCCCCAAAAGCATCCTGGCCGCGTGGGCCGATGGGGACGGAGGGCTTGCGTTCGACTTCAATGACCTCGGCGACGACCCGGATGGTGTCCTGACGGGTGCCCGGCCAGGGACTGCGGTCGAGCACGTTGCGGCCCAGGGTGATGGCCTCGCCGATCCGAAGATGGTTGATCTCGGGCGGCATGCCGCCGGAAGCTAACAGCGGCAGGTTGGCGCTGTTGCCGCCGGAAAGCAGGTGGAGCGGCAGGCCGGTGGCTTTCCGGCAGGCGTCGCGGATCTCGACCAGGCGCTGCATGTTTTCGGTGGTTGGGATGACCCCGCCGTAGCAAGCCAGGTTGGCGCCCAGGCCGACGATCTCGATACCTCGCAGCGGGGCCGAATCGCGGATCACCGCAGCAACCCGGTCGGGCCAGATCCCCTCGCGCAGATCGCCGAGATCGACCATCACGATCACCTTATGGCGGCGTCTTTGCAGTTGGGCGGCTCGCGAGAGCAGTTCGATCGCCTCGGCCGACGAGTTGAGGGAATAATCGGCGCAGCGGACGATGTCCGCTACCCGGCTGGGCGTGGCAGAGCGCAGCATCAACGTCGGCAGCGTGGCCCCGGTGTTGGCGATGGATTGCAGATTCAGGATACGCGAGTCGGCGATCATGTCGGCGCCGGCAGCTTCCAGGGCATGCAGGAGGGCCGGATGCGCGCCCATCACCTTGGTGACACAGGCCACTCGGATGCCGTGCGCCCGGCACAGGTTGATGATAGCGCGGGCATTGGTCTCGATGCGATCAACATAGATCTCGATTCGCGGCGTTGCGATAAACATGAGATATGGCTCCGGTGCGTTAGTACGTTGGTGCGTTGGTTCTATAGCGAAGCGTTATCAGAGCGTTAGACTATCGAACTATCGCACTCTCCACCCATTTGCGGAACGTCGCTTTCACCTCTTCGGGATAGGCCTGGGCCAGGGTGCCGAGGGCCGAGAAACGGTAATCGCGATCAATCAGAATCTGGGCATCGGGCGGCGGCAGCAGGTATTTGCCCGATCCTTTGCAGATGCCGCGCAGGATGGCCTCGCCGCCGGGCACACGGGTCAGCGCGCCACCGGTGCCCACCACCCACTTCACCGCGGTCAGGTCCTTGCCTTTGACGATCTGCTTCTTGCCGGTCGGTGTATATAGGTCGGTCACAACGCCGGCATGGCGCCGGATCGCGATCTCGACGGCGCGCAGACACAGCCAGCGGGTCAGCTCGATCTCCTGCTCGGTTTGAGGCAGCGCCTGCAGGTCGGCGAGCCGAGACTCCCAGCCGGGGTCGCCGTTCAGCGCCACGATGTTGCGGGCGTTAATGAAGACGCCCAGATCCCCCTCCACGGTGCGCTTCGCGCGCGGTTCGGGTTCGACCGTCCGGGCGGCCCACTCCAGGCTGCCATCAGTGACGCTGTGCACGTCGCTGGTCGCGCCGCCCACATCGAAAACCAGGCAGTCACCCAGCTCCTCGGCGAACAGCTCGGCCCCGCGCAGCACCGCGCCCGGCGTGGGCAGGATGCCCCAGGTGGGGGCAGGGTGACCCTGCCCCCACAGCTCGCCCAGCCGGGCCATCCCCGGCGCATGGATGATATGGCGGTTGAAAACCTCGTGGATCAGGCGGCGGACAGGCTCAATGTTGAGCACGTCCACATCCGGGAAGACATTCTCGGCCACCAGAGTGTCCACCCCGGCCGCCTCGAAAATCTGGCACACCGGGCCGCGGATGGCTGCGTTGCCGGCATACACGACCGGCACGCGCAGCTTCAGCGAGGCCAGCCGCTCAGCGTTGCGCAGGACGATCTCCGCCTCGCCGAAGTCAACCCCGCCGGCCAGCAAGATGATGTTGGGACGGATCACCCGGATCTGGTCCAGGTCGAAGTCACTCAGACGGCCGGCGGTGACCAGTTTGACGATGGCCCCGGCGCCCAGCGCGGCCTCCCGCGCAGCGCGGACCGTCATGCTATGGGTCAGCCCGTGGACGGTCATGCGCAGCCCGCCGGCTGCAGAGCTGTTGATAAAGATCTCGGGCTGCGGATTCCAAACCAGATTTCCGCCAGAAATCCGGTTTGGAATCCGCGCCTTCAAATCAGCTATCGCCTGCTCCACACCGAGGCTGACATCGCCCGCGGCGACGCTTGTGGCCGCGAAACCCTGCGCCAGATGCTCAAAGCAGGGGCGGAGGTCCCCTGCCCCTACGGTCGCGCGGCCAAACCCGTTCGCCTTGGTAATTGTCGAGCCCACTTCGATGGTGAGGAGTTCAAGTTGCATCGCGTTTGTCTTCTTAGTGTACTGCTGATCTAAGCGCCTGCATGTTCCTCGCGGCTGGCGTTTCCCTCGCAGCCTCCTGTAACCGTTCGATGTCGCGCATGGGTGGCAGGCCAAAGAGGCTTTTGTATTCCCGGCTGAAGTGCGAGGCGTCGTAGTAACCCACGCGGTAAGCCGCGCTCGCCGCGTCGAGGCTCTCGCCGAGCATCAGTCGGCGCGCTTCCTGGAGCCGCAGCCGCTTCTGGAACTGCAAGGGGCTCATCGCGGTGACAGTCTTGAAGTGGTGATGGAAGCCCGAAACGCTCATTCCAAGTTCTCGGGCGATGTCATCAATCCGAATCGGTTGGTCAAGCTCCCTGCGGAACCGCTCGATAGCCCTGACGATCCGGTGGGTTTGTCCGCCCGGGCTCGCGATATGACGGAGCCGGTCACCCTGTTCTCCCATCAGGAGCCGGTATATGACTTCCCGCGTGATCAGCGGCGCGAGGAAAGGCGCTTCAGCAGGGGTGCCCAAGACCCTGACGAGCCGCACCACAGCATCCAGCAGGCCGGAATCCAACACGCTGACGTTAATGGCGCGCACATCGGCTGCTTTTTGCAGGGAGGAGTAACCAGTCTCGGCCATGACCGAGCCGACCAGGACGGGGTCGAGCGCCAAGCGGAGGCTGAGGTACGGCCGTTCCTGCGACGCGTCGACGACGTGCGCCACAAGGGGTAGCTCAGCTGTGACGAGAAGATAATGAAAGGCATCGTACAGGTAGCGCTCGTTGCTCAGAAAGACCTCTTTGCTCCCCTGGGCAATCACGCAGAAGACAGGGTCGTACACGCTGTGCAGTGGCTCCTTGGGTGAAGAGGCGCGGTTGAGATGCAAACCTTTCAGTGGCTCAACGGTCCCATCTTCTCGGACGATGCGTGCGATCAGTGCGACCAGCTCATCCCTGCTGGCTTGCATCCTGTGGGCCTCTTGCGCGGCCTGCTGAAGGGATATCGAATCCATCGTAAAGTCTCCTCTCATTCCCACACATCCCTCTTTGGGGTTTGCAGAATTGTACAATGATTTTCGAGAATCATTATACCACCCTGCGCCCCAAGGTGCTATAATATTCCTGACACTGAGGAGTCGAGCTTGACTTCTGACAAGCAGTTGAGTTTTCCATTCAAGACAGGAGTTCACAAAATGCAAACGCGCGTACTTGGCAACAGCGGTCTGGAAGTCTCGGCCCTTGGGCTGGGCTGCATGCGCATGAGCTTCGGCGACACGCCGACCGACAAGGAGGAGATGATCGCCTTCATGCACAAGGCGGTCGAGCGCGGCGTCACCCTCTTCGACACCGCCGAAGTATACGGGCCGTTCACCAACGAGGAGTTGGTCGGTGAGGCCCTGGAGCCGTTCAAGGGACAGGTGGTGATCGCCACCAAGTTCGGGTTCAAGCACGGCGAAAAAGGGCCGCATCCCAGCGTCGGCGTAGACAGCCGGCCGGAGCAGATCAAGCGGGTCGCCGAAGCATCGCTCAAACGCCTGCGGGTCGAGGTGATCGATCTGTTCTATCAGCACCGGCCCGATCCGGAAGTGCCGATGGAAGACGTAGCTGGCGCGGTCAAGGATCTCATCCAGGCAGGCAAGGTGAAGCACTTCGGGCTTTCGGAGGCCAACGCCGAGCAGATCCGCCGCGCCCACGCGGTGCAGCCGGTCACGGCGCTGCAGAGCGAGTATTCGCTCTGGTGGCGGGCCATCGAAGAGAACGGCGTCTTGTCAACCTGCAAGGAGCTTGGCATCGGCCTGGTACCCTACAGCCCGCTGGGCCGGGGCTACCTGACCGGCAAGATTGATGAGAGCACCACCTACGACAGTTCCGACATCCGCAGCCGCAACCCGCGCTTTACGCCGGAGGCGATCAAGGCCAACCGGGCCGTGATCGAGCTGCTGGAGCGGATCGCGGCGGAGAAAGGCGCCACCCCGGCGCAGATCGCGCTGGCCTGGCTGCTGGCGCAGAAGCCGTGGATCGTGCCCATCCCCGGGTCGCGCAAGTTGGAGCGACTCGAAGAAAACATCGGCGCGGCGAAGGTAAAATTGACACCGACCGATCTCGGCGAAATCAATAATGCCATGTCGCAGATCAAAGTGGTTGGTGACCGATACTAAACCAAGTCCAGGGTGAGAACTACATGCGACACCACTGCTGGGCCGGCCTTTGACCGTGCCCCCCTGGCTCGGTCGAAGACCGGCCAGAGCTTGGGACTGTAAATCTCATCATAGATTCAGTTTCGTGTCTCCGTGAGCGTGTTGCATTCGACATACAAAAGTCTGGCGCGATGCACCTCCGAAAAAAAGGAACAAGATGGACAAGAAAAAAGTAACGGCTGGCAGGGATTACCTGGGCGATTTTGCGCCCAAGTTTGCAGAAATAAACGATGATATTCTGTTCGGGCAGGTCTGGTCGCGCGAGGAACAGTTGTCTGCCAAGGACAGAAGCATGATCACGGTTTCGGCATTGATGGCAATGGGCATTTTGGACCAGTCGCTAAAAACACATCTGGTCAAAGCCAAAGAAAATGGGATTACCAAGGATGAAATTGTTGAAGTAATTACGCATGTGGCTTTTTACGCGGGCTGGCCCAAAGCTTGGGCGGTCTTTCACTTGGCTAAAGAGGTATTTGACGGGGCAACATCATGAAATACACATCTCTCGGGCGCATCGGCTTGCAGGTCAGTCGGCTTTGCCTGGGCACGATGAACTTTGGCCCACAGACCAGCGAGGCCGAGAGCATCGCCATCATGGATCAGGCGCTGGAACATGGAATCAACTTCTTCGACACCGCCAACGCCTACGGAGTTTTCACCGCCAGCGGTGACACATCTCATCTTCACCTGGGTCTTACCGAAGAGATCATCGGGCGCTGGCTAGCCCAAGGCGGACGGCGCGACCGAATTGTCCTGGCGACTAAGGTGTTCGTCAAGATGGGCGAGGGCGTGAACGACCGAGGCCTGTCGGCGTACCATATCCGCAAGGCATGTGAGGATAGCCTGCGGCGCTTGCAGACAGACCATATCGACCTGTACCAGATGCACCATATTGAGCGCTCGACGCCCTGGGATGAAATCTGGCAGGCGATGGAGCAGTTGGTTCGCGAAGGCAAAGTGATCTATGTTGGCAGCAGCAACTTTGCCGGGTGGGACATTGCCAGCGCGCAATGCGCCGCCAGGGAGCGCCACTTCATGGGCATCGTGTCCGAGCAGAGCCAGTATAGCCTGGCCGCTCGCACAGTCGAGTTGGAGGTTATCCCGGCCTGCCGACACTATGGCGTGGGTCTCATCCCTTATAGCCCGCTCGCCGGTGGACTGTTGGGTGGGGCGCTGCGCAAGGCGAGCGAGGGCCGCCGGTCAGGCGAACACCAGTCTGCGCGGATTGAGCAATACCGTCCGCAACTGGAGGCTTACGAAACGCTCTGCCAGGAACTTGGCGAATCGCCATCCCATATCGGTCTGGCCTGGTTGCTGCACAACCCGGTCGTCACGGCCCCCATCATCGGGCCGCGCACCGCGGAGCAGATGACCAGCAACCTGCGTGCCCTGGACATATCTATCTCGGATGAGACCATGCGGCAGCTCGACGCGATTTGGCCCGGTCCGGGCGGCGAAGCGCCGAACGCCTACGCCTGGTAGTATCTTACCGATGCGCTCCTTGCACAGCGAGCAAGGAGATTTACCACTAAGCCACGAAGATACCCAGCGAGAAACTAAGAGAACTTGGTGCCTTTGGGTCTTCGTGGTTTTTGACCTGTTTGGCTCCGGCTTGTCCGGGTTAGAAAGAAACGCGTACTCTCGTCCCGTTGTCGGGCATCAGTAAACGACCCACTTGTTGAAAGAACGAGTTATGCAAAACGTAAACTTGGAACAAGAAGTCATCAATCTCTCTGAAGAAAAATGGCGCTGGATGTCGGAGCGCAACGTAGAAGCCCTGGAGGCACTTTTCCATGAGAGATCTGTCTTTGTCCACATGGGCGGGGCCTGGGGAAAAGCCCAAGAACTTGAGATCATCGAAGACGGCGGCATCCACTATAAGCAAGCGGACATTCACGAAGTTTCGGTGAATGTCATTGACGCAACCGCCGTTCTTTTGAACAGGATCACACTGCTGGCGGTAGTGGGCGGCAATGAGGTCATCAATCCCTTTATGGTGACAGAAGTCTATGTGCAGCAAGAGAGTCGTTGGAAATTGGCCTCGCTCTCGTTCACCAAATTGCTCATACCAGAGCAGCCACAGAAGAATTAAGGTGAAAACTATGAACTATCGGCGTCTTGGAAAATCTGGCCTCAAAGTCAGTGAGATATCCGTTGGTTTCTGGGCCATGTTCAGCGGCCGGCCGGATATCGACCTGGCCCTGGCGTGCCTGACTGCGGCATATGACGCGGGCTGCAATTACTTTGACAATGCCGAGGTCTACGGTGACGGCCAGTCTGAGGTGCTCATGGGGGCGGCGCTCAAGAAGGCGGGTTGGTCGCGTGATAGCTATATCGTGTCCAGTAAGGTGATGCATGGCTCCTATGGAAAAAATGCCAAACCGACCCAATTGGGCCTGAGCCGCAAGCATGTTTTTGAAGCCTGTCACCAAGCCATGAAACGCTTACAAGTGAACTATCTGGACCTGTATTTCTGTCACCGACCTGATCCAGAAGTGCCGATTGAGGAAACCGTGCGAGCCATGACGGAACTGATCCTGCGCGGCGATGTGCTCTACTGGGGCACATCCGAATGGCCTGCCGCTTTGATCATGGAGGCCTATAGCGTGGCGCGCCAATATGGCCTGATCCCGCCGACGATGGAGCAGCCGCAGTACAACCTGTTACACCGCTTTCGCGTGGAGCAGGAATACAAACGGCTTTATGACACAATTGGCCTGGGAACAACGGTCTTTTCTCCGTTGGCTGCGGGACTGGTGACTGGCATATACAATGACGGCATCCCAGCCGATGCGCTCGCGAGCCAGCCTGGCCTTGAATGGCTGCGAGAACGCTTAGAAGGCCCCTTGGGCGAGGCACGCCTCGCTGCGATCCGCAAATGGTCCGAGATCGCGGCTGAGCTCGGTACGAGCATGCCACGTTTGGCACTGGCCTGGTGTCTCAGAAATCCTAACGTCAGCACAGCCATTATGGGCGCGACACGACCAGAACAGGTTGTCGAAAACATGCAAGCTGTTGACGTACTCCCGATGCTGACGGACGATGTTATGGCGAAGATCAACACCGTAAGCATCGAGGGCATCGAGGTCGATTAGGCACCCGAGTAGATCGCTATTCTGAACGGGGATTGCTATGACTCAATTAGCAACAGTTTCCATTGGACCGAGTGTGGAGGCGAAACGACGGGTTGCTATTGGCGTAACGGCCGTTTTCATCACGCAGTTCGTCAGTTTTCTGTTTATCAACGCCAGAAATATCGCTCAGCCACAAATGATCGCGGAGTTCGATGGCATGGCGCTCTTCGCCTGGCTGATCGCCATGCCCGCCCTAAGCGGCTCGATCTCGACGCTGCTCTTCGGCAAGCTGTCGGACATCTACGGTCGCCGAACCATTCTGTTGCTCTGCATCGGGATTTTTCTGCTGGGATTAGGCCTTACCACCCAAACCACGTCAATGGTCTTCCTGGTGGCGGCAGCCACCTTCATGAGTATCGGGCACTTTCCCATCGTTCCCTTCTGTTTCGCGGCCATCGGCGATCTCTTTGATCCATCCGAACGCGCAAAATGGACGGGGCTGCTCAGCTTGCCCGGCGGCGTTGCTGCGCTGATCGGCCCTGTGCTGGGCGGCGTGGTCGCCGAAAGCTTGTCGGGTTGGCGCGGCCTCTATTGGGGCGCGCTCCCGCTGACGTTAGGGGCGGGCGTCCTGGTTGCCGTGGCCTTGCCCAAAAGCGCCCAACGCACCAAACCCAGAATTGATTGGTTCGGCGCCCTCGTGATGGCGGTCGCAACGACGACGCTCATCGTTGGATTCTCCCGGGTGAGTGTGCCGGGTCAGATCGGGATCGGCGCCATCCTGCTGCTCCTCTCCGCACTCGCCTGGCTCAGCTTCATCCAGATCGAGAAACGAGCAGAAGCCCCCATCCTGGACCCCCAGGTGCTCTTCAACCGCACCTTCATGACAGCCGCAGGCGCCGGCATGCTGTCGTTCTTTGGGACAGTGGGCATCATCGCCTATTCGCCGATCTTCGTGCAGAATGTAATGCGGGTAAGCCCGACTATCAGCGGTTCGATGTTGACGCCTTACACGGTGCTTGCGGCTTTTATGGGCATCCCGGCCGGTTTTCTGATCGCCAAAACCAAAAGATACAAGTGGATGTACCTTATCGGCTACCCCATTGTGACGTTGTCGCTGTTTGCGATGTGGCGCTTTACCGCCAGCACGCCGATTTGGCTCTATGTCCTCGTCACCTCCATCGCTGCGTTCGGCCTGGGGGTCATTCCCACGGTCAATACGCTGGTGGCCCAATTTGCTGTTCCCAGACGCCTGCTCGGGGTGGCGGTTGGCGCAATCTTCTTCTTCCAGATGATCGGGATCGCCGTCGCGCCCGCCATCCTGGGTCTGGCCCAAAGCAGCGCCACAAACCTGGAAAGCGGTTTGAAGCTCGTCTTCCTGACAGGGGCGGCCGCGATGACGATCGCATCGCTGTTGATCACGACCATTCCCCAAATCTCTGTGGACGACGAAGTTCCTGACAAAGCGGCGCCGAGCAGACTTCCCTTCCCGATGGATATCGACACACTCAGAAAGTTGCTCGCAGAACGGGACACTTTCAGCATCCTGGAAACGGTGGACGTCCAGACGGGGGAGAGAACCATCCTGCGAGAATTCGACACCGTCGTCTCAGCGCCGAACTGGACAAACGATGGCCGCTATCTGATCTACGACAGCCGGGGACGCCTTTATGCCTACGAATTGGCGACGGGCGAGATCGGCGTGATTGACACCGGTTTTGCCAACGACTGCACCAACGACCATCTGCTCTCGCCGGATAACACCCAACTCGCGATCAGCCATTTCACCAACGAAGACGCCACCGCACGCATTTACCTGCTCCCGCCCGCAGGCGGCAGCCCGACCCTGATCACTGAAAAAGGTCCAAGCTATCTGCACGGCTGGTCGCCGGACGGCAAACGACTGGCCTATTGCGGCGAGCGTAACGGGCAGTTCGACATCTACACGATTTCTGTGAACGGCGGCCCTGAAACGCAACTAACGAACGAGCCAGGGCTAGACGACGGCCCGGAATATTCGCCGTCTGGGGAACACATCTGGTTCAACTCCGTTCGCAGCGGCCTGATGCAAATCTGGCGTATGGAAGCTGATGGCTCAAACCCCACCCACATCATCAAGGAGGATGCCAACTGCTGGTTCCCGCACGTTTCGCCGGATGGCAAATGGGTGGCGTTCATCGCCTACGGCAAAGATGATGTGGTCCCCGGCGATCATCCCCCGAACAGAGACATCGAGATTCGTCTCATCCCTGCCGATGGCAGCGTCTCGAAAACCATCGTCAAGCTATTCGGTGGCCAGGGCACGATGAACGTCAATTCCTGGTCGCCCGACAGTCGCACGCTGGCGTTCGTGTCCTATCGCCTCAAACCATTTGAAGGATAACTGGTGATTTCAAAACTACATTCTCATAAGGAGTCTAACCATGTCCGTAGCACACCGACGATTAGGCAAACATGGTGTGCTGGTCAGCAACCTGTGCCTCGGCACGATGAACTTTGGCT
>CAZKEF010000032.1:0-60937 GCA_964551735.1 uncultured Anaerolineales bacterium | reverse complement strand
GCGAGAAACCTGGCTTGGTGGCCCGGCGAGAAAGGGCCGCATGACACGCAAGCTCTCCCGTTCCCTCATCATCGGCGTGATCCTCTGCCTGGGCGTCGCGGCCGGGGCCTACTTCTGGGCCACGGCCATGATGGACTCGCTTTACGCCTACCGCTCGCCCCTGGCAAAGCAACCGCCCGCGGCCATTGCCCCGGCCAACGCTGCGCTGACCGAGCGGGTCATTTTCGTGCTGGTGGATGCGCTGCGCGAAGACACCGCGCTGAAGCCGGACGTGATGCCGTTCCTGGCCGAGCTGCGGGGCCGCGGCGCATGGGCCACCATGCACAGCCGGCCGCCCTCCTATTCCACACCCGGCTACAGCGTGCTCGGCACCGGCGCGTGGCCCGATCTCAGCGATGGGCCGGCTATGAACCTGGAGTACGCCGACATTCCGACCTGGACGCAGGACAATCTGTTCTCTTTGGCGCAGCGCGCAGGGCTGAAAACTAACGTCTCCGGTTACTACTGGTTTGAGAAGCTGATCCCACAAGAAACGGTTGCCGCCAGCTTCTACACGCCGGGCGAAGACGCCGCGGCTGACCGGGACGTGATGGCTGCAGCGCTGCCGTGGCTGCAGGCCGGCGCAGGGGCCTACCAGCTCATCCTCATCCACCTGGACCAGGTAGATTACGCGGGGCACTACGAGGGCGGGCCGCGCGATCCGCGCTGGGATATGGCCGCGCGGCGGGTGGACGACCACCTGCGGGAGATCGCGGCGACGTTGGATTTCGACCGCGACACCCTGTTGGTGGTCAGTGATCACGGTCAGATTGACGCGGGCGGCCATGGCGGCCACGACCCGATCACCTTGATCGAGCCGTTCGTGCTGGTCGGCGCGGGCGTGACACCGGGCCGCTATGCTGACGTGCAGCAGGTTGACGTGGCGCCCACGCTGGCCGCACTGCTGGGCGCGGGCATCCCCGCCTCGGCGCAGGGCCGCGCGCTGACCGAGATGCTGGCGCTGCCCCCCGACGCCGCGGCTACGCTGCGCGGGACGGAAGAGGCGCAGAAACGGACCCTAGCTGAGGCTTACGGCGCGGCCATCGGCCGGCCGGTCGTCTGGACAGCCGGCGAGGATCCGGCTGCCGCAGCCGAGAGCGCCATGTCGGCCGCCCGTGCCGCCCGCCTGAAAGCGGAACGGCTGCCCAGGGCGCTGCTGGCAGGGGTGTTTCTCGGCGCTTTGGCGTTCGGCCTGTGGCGGAGCCGTGGCCGTGACCTGGGCTGGATGCTGTTGGCAGCGCTGGCCTATGTGGCGCTGTTCAACCTGCGCTATGCCGTGGTTGATGGCCGGACCTACTCCCTCAGCTCCGTCGCCAGCGCGAACGATATCATCCTGTACTCGGCAGTCACGGCTGCCCTGGCCCTGGTCTTCGCCTGGCTGCTGCTGGTTGTCGCGCTGCGCCTGGCCCGGCGGACGCCGCTTGAGGCCGCCTGGGCCGCGCTGCGTTGGACGCTGCTCACGTTGGCGGTCGTCGGTCTGCCCGCGGTGGTCAGCTTTGCTTTCAACGGCCCGGTGGTCGGGTGGACGCTGCCCGATTTCGGGAGCTTTTTCCTGGGCTTTCTAGCCGTGCTGCAGTTGCTTTTCATCGCCCTCTGCGGCCTTGCGCTGTCAGGCCTGGCCGCGGGGTTGGCGCGCATGTCGTCGCGGCGGCCCGCCCGAGGCTGAAACGGACCCGCTCAGGAGATGAAAACCGGCTAAAGACCGGCTGAGAATGACTTACGCTCCGGAATCGAGGCTTCAGCCGGTCTGCCGCTTATCAACTGAACATCTATACAGGAGAAAACACCATGATCGCCACCTCACGCCCCGTGCGTCAAATCATCGAACCCCAACCCATCCTGGAAGGCGCGGGCGTCCGGCTGAAGCGCAGCTTCCCCGGCCGCAGCCTCGACTTCCCCGACCCGTTCCTGCTGTTCGACCACTTCGGATCCGACGATCCGCGCGACTACATGCCCGGGTTCCCCATGCATCCGCACCGAGGCATCGAGACCGTGACCTACATGCTGACCGGCGCCGTGGCGCACCGGGACAGCCTGGGCAATGCGGGCGTCATCCGGGCCGGCGATGTGCAATGGATGACGGCCGGCGGCGGCATCATGCACGAAGAGATGCCCCAACAGGCCCCGGATGGCCGGATGGAGGGCTTTCAGCTTTGGGTCAACCTGCCGGCCCGGCTGAAGATGTCACCCCCACGCTACCAGGAGTTCACCGCGGACACCATCCCCCAGGCGACTCGGCCCGACGGCGTGACGATCCGCGTGATCGCGGGCACGGTCGCAGGCATGACCGGCCCTGTGCGAGAGATCGCGGCCGACCCGATCTATCTGGATGTGGCCGTGCCGGCCGGCGGCAGCTTCGTCTTCCCGGTGGCGCGCGGGCACACGGCGCTGGCCTACGCCTTCCGCGGCGCAGGCACATTCGGCGGAGCTGCGATCCACGCACCCAAACTGCTGCTCTTCGGCGACGGCGACCAGGTCGAGGTCGCGGCCGCAGATCAGCCCGTCCGCTTCCTGCTGATGTCCGGCAAGCCCGCCAACGAGCCCATCGTCCGCTACGGCCCGTTCGTGATGAACACGCGGGAGGAGATCCTCCAGGCGCTGCGGGATCTGCAGGATGGGACGTTTGTGAAATAGATATCCGGACTTGAGGCTGTGCACCAGCCCCCTTTAGGGTCAGCCGGTTGGGTGGTTAACGGAAGAAACCGGCTAAAGCCTCGATTCCAGACTGGGTTCCATGACTTTTCAGCTCTAGATGGATGACGCCGCCCGATGCCACAACCTCTCACCCCCACCGACCTCGCCGGCTTTATCGCGGCGCACAACATCGCAGCCGAGATCGTGCCCATGACCATTGAGACGCCCACGGTCCCGGCCGCGGCCGCGGCGCTGGGCGTGACAGCCGGCCAGATCATCAAATCGCTGCTGTTCCTGGTGCGCGATGCGCCCGTGCTGGTGATCGCCAGCGGCGAAACGCTGGTGGATCGCGGCGTCCTGGCCGCGCGCTACGGTGTGGGCAAGAAGCAGATCAAGCTGGCCGACCCGGCGACCGTGCTGCGGCTGACCGGCTACCCCGCCGGCGGCGTGCCGCCCTTCGGCCACCCGGCGCCGCTGCCAACGCTATTGGACCGCAACGTGGCCGCCTGGGATGCCATCTACGGCGGCGGCGGGGACGATCACACGCTGCTGCGCATCGCGCCGGGGGAGTTGGCGCGGGTCGTGGGCGCGGAGTGGGTGGACTTGTGACGGAGACATCATGCTGCAACCCGCGGGACTCATCCTCGGTCTGACCGCGTTCCTCAGCATCTGGCTGGGCCACGTCCTGGTGCGGGTGCTGGAGTACCGGCTGGCGTGGCTGCCGTGGCCGCTCTTCCTGGCCGCCGGGCTAGGGGCTGAGACAGCCGCGTTGCTGGCACGCGACCCACTGGCCAGCGGCGTGCTGGGCATCGCCGGCATGACGCTGCTATGGGACGCGCTGGAGCTCCGCCGACAGGAGCGCCGTGTGCGCCGCGGCCATGCACCGGCCAACCCGGCCAACCCGCGGCACCGGCGGATACGCAGCGTGGAGAGAACATGAACTGGACCGGCCCCCTCCTGGGCTTCGCGACCCTGGCGCTCATCGGCCTGGGGTTCGCCTGGGTCATCCGGCTAGAGTATCGGCTGGGGTGGCAGTGGTGGCCCTACGTCATGGCCGCGGGGATCGGGCTGCTGGTCGCGTCCGTCTTTATGCCTGGCTTCTGGGCCTCCGCGCTGACCGGCATTGCGGGCGCGTCGCTGGTCTGGGGGAGCGTCGAATTGCCGGAGCAGTCCGAACGTGTACGCAAGGGCTGGTTCCGTAGCAACCCGCGCCTCAAACCGCGGCCGCCGGGGGCGGATCGTATCGAACGGTGGCCGCGGCCCAAGCTCTAAGGAAGTGATTAGGTCTCGACAACCTTGCAGACCTGACCTTGAACAGAACTAAAGGTGGGCGCCTTTTTATGAGTGATCCTATCAAAGTCCTGCTTGTAGACGACGACTGGTCGGTCCGCAGCGCGGTGCGCGAATACTTGGTGCGCCACGAGAAGCTGGTGTGCGAGGCCGATTGCGCGGAAACCGCAATGGCCATAGGGATGGCAGAACAACCGGATGTGGTTGTGATGGACATCGTGTTGCCCGAGCGACCCGGCGAACAAGCCGACTTCGATCAACACGTTGGGGTCGAGATCGCGCGCCGGCTGCGCAAACAGCTTCCCGGGCTGGGCATTGTCTTTCTGTCAGCCTATGTCGATCGCGGGGCGGAGGTCGTGCAGCTCTTTACCACGGGCCATGATCGGATCGTGTATCTGTTCAAGGGTTCAAAGCCGCAGGAGCTGCTGGATGCCATCCATACGGTTGCGCGCAAGCAGCCGGTGCTGAACCTGATGGGAATACGACCTGCGCACGCGACCGCGTTCGACCTGGCGTTCAGCACGTTAACGGAGGCCGAGCAAGCGTGCATGACCGAAGCGCTGGCACGACTGAGGACCTTATCGGAGCCGGAGTGGCGTGTTTTCCAGGCCATCGGCGGCTGCCGCACATACAAACAGGTTGCCGAGCATCTGAACCTGAGCGCCAAGACCGTGAGCTACCACCTGAACAACATCTACGACAAACTCGGCCTGCGCGAGACCACCCTGGGACTGAACCATTTGATGGTGCTGGCGAAAGTGCACCTGCTCCAACTTCTACAGCACGCAAGAGCCGGGAAAAAGTAACCACCTTCCCCCAGGCAAGCGCCTCTGCCATAGCATTTGCCGGCAGAATTCCCTGCGTTTTGCCCACAAAGAACCGATTGCATTTGCTATACGATCCGGTATAGAATTAATGACGGTATCATATGTCTTGCAGCGATCGGAGCGAACAGCGTGTCTACTCTAACGCCTGACTGCCTGCAATCAACACCTCCCCAGACGCTCCCCTGGCGGTTGTTGCGGCGCGTCCTGCCGGCTGCCATGCTCATTGTGCTGTTGCTTGGCCTGGGTGGCGGGGTGAGGTTGGCGTTGTATCTGGGGCAGCCAATCCCCGGCTTCGCGCTGATGTGGCGCAAAGAGATCAAGATGCTGGCCGTCAGTTGGACCACGCCATCTCACTGGGCGGCAGTGGCCACGGGCAAAGTAAACATCAACGACCGCATCCTGTGCATCAGCGGCTATCAGCCGAGTCCCGACTCTGCTATCTATGGGCTGGAACCGCGTTACGCCGCGGCCCGCTGCGAGAATGGGAGCCGGCACTATGCGCAGATCTTCCGGGAACGCTTCGCCAGCGATAACCCCACCGTCGAGTTACTGATCGACCGGCAGGGCACGCTGTCTACGGTCACTGGCGTGCCGCTGGTCAGGTTCACCTTGTTGATGCTGTTGGACACCTTCCTACCGGTGTTCATCCTGGGCCTGGGCGCGCTGGTGGTGGGATCGGTGGCATATCGCGCGAACCCGAAGTCTGAGAGCAACCTGGTTTTCTGCTTGTTCACCACCCTCGCCGCGATGCTCGTCATGAACCAGGCATACTCCGGTCGCTTCTCCGACCTGTACGCCGACATCGCCGATGGCCGCGCCATCCCACTGATCATGGTCGCGCCCTGGATGCCTTTCATTGGCGTCGTCTCCTTCCACTTGGTCAGCTTGTTGACCGACCAGCCTGGATTCACCGCGTTTGCGCGCCGGTCGCTGCGCCCCTATTACACGGTTTCGCTGTGCTTCTCCGCGTTGGGAGTCTTCTTGTACACAGGGATTGCAGAAACGACCACGATCCTACCCAACTGGCTCTATAACTACTTCACGCTGGGCAGCAGCCTGTTCGCCTGGGGATGGGGCGCAGTATGCATGGCCCGGACGGCCACGCGCACGCCATCACGGCGCGTGCGGCATCAGGCAGTCCTGTTCCTGGCAAGCCTGATCCTGCTGACAGTGCTTGTGATACCCCCCGCCCTGTACGTCTTCACCGATCTGCCCGCTCTTCGCCGAATCTACGCCATCCCGTACCTGGCCCTCGCTTTCATTGGGCTGCTGGCATACGCCATCCTGCGCTACCAACTGTTCCGGGCCAAAAACAACATCCTGATCACTTTGCTGCTGGCAGTGTCCTGCATCCTGATCGCCAACGGAGTCTACCTGACCATCGGCCGGGCATCTGCATTCCTGCCGATCTTGATCACGGCGCTGATCACGGCCGCGATCCTGGAAGCACGGCGGGGGCCCACAGCCTTCTTCAACAAACTGTTGCACCGGGAAACGCTGGACTACCGCGCAGTGGCCCACTTCGGTGAACAGGTGGGTGGGCTGCAACAGATCGAGTCGCTAATTCGCGCCGCGTGGTCGTGCCTGAACGGTGATCTGGAGGTTGAACGGCTGGATATCTGGTTAGTGAACGAGGAACGTCAGGAGTTACATCATTTCACTGATGGCCGGCTGGACGCCAGCAGCGTGATGCCGCCTGGCTTTGTCGAGCAGTTGGCGCAGCAGCCCAACCCTGTGCGCGTGGGGCAGCCGGCGGCGCAAGCGTATGCCGGGTGGCTGGCCGCCGCCGGTGTGACGCTCTGGGCGCCGCTGGAAGATCGCGGCCAGGCCGTTGGGGTGATGGGACTGGGGCCTCGCTGGACGGGCGAGCTGTACGATGAGCGGGATGTGCAGCTCATCGGCATCCTGGCCCGCCGGCTGGCGCTGTCGATCTTGAACACCCGCCAACTGGAACGCCTACAGACCGCCTCGCGCCTGGTTTTGCAGGCCGAGGAGAACGAGCGACGGAAGATCGCACACGAGATCCATGATACAGTCCTCCAGTTCCTGTTGGTGCTGACTTACGGGCTGGATGAACTACGCGAACGGCACGCGGCGCTGGCGACCGAGATCGAACGCTGGCAGGATCGGATCAGCACAGAGGCGAGCCAGTTACGCGAGCTGCTGAACTATCTCCGCGCGCCGGAGCTGTTGATCCAGCGAGGGCTGATCCCTTCCCTGCGCAGTTGGCTGGATCAGGCGCGCCCGGAGACGCCAATGACCATCACCGCGGCGCTGGCGGACGAGGTCGAGCCGCTCCTTGGGACGGAAGGCAAGTTAGCCATCTATCGAATCTGCCGGGAAGCAACCCACAACGCCATGAAGCACAGCCTGGGTGGCCGGATCAGCGTGCGCCTGAGCCGGGAAGAGGGGTTCGTCCGCATCGCCATCGCAGACGACGGACAGGGATTCGACGTGGCGCAGGCGCTCGAGTCGAAGGGCAAGGGCTATAGCAGCCTGCAGGATTTGTTCATCTATATCGAAAGCGTCGGCGGTCGGCTGGAGGTGCGTTCGGCGGCCGGAAGGGGAACGACGATCACGGGATGGGCACCGATCAAAACCGACAGCATGCCAGGAGCCTGAACTCAGGCTAAGGTGAAGATCTGCGCTCGCCGGCGGTCACCGATCGCCTGCGAGCGCAAAACCCACCCTAGACTGGGTTCAGACGTTCTCAGGAGGTCTGCCACCATGCCTCTTAGCACGTTACAGCGTTTGAAATACAGCCCGATCCTCGCGCAGATGGTGATCACCCGCCGATGCAATCTCTCATGCCGCTATTGCTCCGAATACGATGTTACCAGTGAGCCTATACCCACAGAAGTGCTGATGCAGAGGCTTATCAGACTCCGTGAACTAGGAACGGTGGGAATCGGCTTCACAGGAGGGGAGCCGACCCTACACCCGGATCTGCACCGTCTGGTGCGCATGTGCCGCGAACTCGGGTTTGTCCGGACCGGGATGATCTCAAACGGGTTCCTGCTTTCACCCGAGCTGATCGATCAACTTAATGACGCCGGGTTGCAGCACATACAGATCTCCGTAGATGGCATGGTCGCAAACGCAACCACGCAGAAGGTGCTCGACAACCTGAAGCCGCGCCTGATATTGCTGAAGGAGCGAGCCCGCTTCGGGGTTACTATCAATACAGTCATCGGCGCCTGTCCTCCGCAGGAGGTAAGCGACGTGGTGCAATGGGTTCGCGCGGTAGGGTTCAGGCCGCGAATAATATTCGTGCACGACCACCACGGCCAACTGAAGCTCTCACGCGAAGAGATACAGGATTTTGAGCAGGTTATCCGCCAGTTGCCACGGAGTTGGAGCGAACCATCCCATTACCGACTCCAGATGCTGAGGAAGGGAGCTGCACCATTCAAGTGCCGGGCCGGCAGCCGTTACCTCTACGTTGATGAGCGCGGCAACGTGGCGTGGTGCTCGCAGACACGCGAGGTATGGTCGAAGCCTCTCTTGGATTACGGCCCTCAAGATCTGATGACGCAGTTCTACACATACAAGTCGTGCCATGCCGCCTGCACAGTCGGCTGCGTGCGCTCAGTCAGTGAATTCGACCGCTGGCGGCGCCAGGAGCACTGGCCGGCGAGTGAGACTGAGGCCTGAGGATCGAAAGCGGGGAAAAGTAAACAGACCGCACTCTGTCCTACCGTCTGTGCTCGCAGTTTCGCTTTCCAAGCGCTCTGCCAGCCAGTTCTTGACGATTGACCGGCGCGTCACTCCGATCCCGCTAAAACTCCCCTTGCATACTCCCTGCATACCCTGTCAGCTCCACATATCCGTTGCCCGTCACTGCCCGGCCAGCCGACGCCCCCGTGACCCGCACCGCGCCTTCCCAGTAGGTGTACGACACCTGCATCTCCTGATCCGCCAGCCAGGGGGTGATCGCCAGCCGCAGATCGGCCGCAGGCACGGCCACGCACCTGTTGGAAAAGCTGATTACCAGATCAAAACACTTGATTTTTCGCCAATTCTGCACTATAATTTATACAATCTGCTCTGTTGACTGCAATACAGCGCACTTTGCGCGTCCCCTCGCAGGCATAAGGCATTTGCGCCGCTTGGCGATGGCGTTGAACGGTGCTCTCGCACAGATTCCTGGCTTGATCGGAGGCGGGAGGCGCTATGAAAAACTGCCTGGATAAGAACTATCCCTGCTACCTGCCGTTTCAGTTGAGCAGCTTCGTCGGCCGGGCCGACGAGCTCGCGCACATCGAGCCGCTCGTCTTGCGCCATCGGCTCGTGACGCTGACCGGCGCCGGCGGTGTGGGCAAGAGCCGGCTGGCCTTTGAGGTCGCCAGCCGGCTGGCCAGCGAATTCCCGGACGGCATCTGGCCGGTCGAGTTCGCCTCATTGGCCGACCCCGCG
Source organism: uncultured Anaerolineales bacterium (assembly GCA_964551735.1). Taxonomy (GTDB): domain Bacteria; phylum Chloroflexota; class Anaerolineae; order CG2-30-64-16; family CG2-30-64-16; genus DAOUAT01. The sequence goes on along the minus strand of CAZKEF010000032.1, from coordinate 51,731 downwards.
CTGATACCCCGAACCGTCGCGCATGTCCTGGGCGTCCCCGAACAGGCAGACGAACCGCTGCTCCAGAAACTGACCGAACATCTCGGTGCGCATGAGCTGCTGCTCATCCTCGACAATTGCGAGCACCTGCTCTCAGGCTGCGCCGCGCTGGTTGAGACCCTGCTCCTGCGCGGCTCCTTCGACCTGCGCCTGCTGGTGACCAGCCGCCAGCCGTTGGGCGTCCCCGGCGAAGTGGTCTGGCGTGTGCCGCCCCTGGCTGTGCCCGAGGATGGAACAGGTCACGCGCCCCGGATTCACCCGCCCGATATCGCAGGGTGCGATGCCGTGCAGTTGTTCGTGCAGCGCGCCCAAGCCGCCTTACCCGACTTCGCTTTAGCGGAAGACAACGCGGGCACAGTCGCCGAGATCTGTCGCCGCTTGGACGGACTGCCGCTGGCGCTCGAGCTGGCGGCCGCCCGCAGCAAGGTGCTGACCCCGGAGCAGATCGCCGAGCGCCTCAAGGCAGGGCTCAGCCTGCTCAAGGACGGCGCGCCGGCCGGGCGACACCGGCATCACACCATGATGGCCGCGATTGATTGGAGCTACCGGCTGTTGGCGGAACGCGAGCGGTGCGTTTTGCGGCGCCTGTCGGTGTTTCAGGGCGGTTGGACGCTGGAAGCCGCGGCGGCCGTGTGCGAGAGCACCCCGGAGCCCGCGGACGAGATCATTGATCTGCTATCCTGCCTCGTGGACAAGTCACTGGTGGTCGCACAGCCGGCCGGCCGCGAGATGCGCTTCCGCCTGCTGGAAACGATTCGGGTCTATGCGGCCGAACGCCTGCATGAGGCCGGCGAAGACGAGCTTGCCCGCCGGCTGCACCTGGCATACTACCTGGCGCTGGCCGAGCAAGCCGCACTGCAGCTCAGGCGGGCGGATCATCTCGCCTGGCTCGCGCGGCTCGACGCCGAGCACGACAATCTCCGCGCGGCGTTGCGTTGCGCGCTGTCGGCGCCAGAGACGTCAGCGGAGCGCGCCGAACAGGCCTTGCGGCTGGTGAACGCGCTGGAGCCGTACTGGCACATCCGGGGCCATTACCGCGAAGGCTGGAGCTGGGCGGAGAAGGCGCTGGCCCTCCCTCATGGCGCGGGCACAGCCCTGCGCGCACAAGCGCTGTGCGCGGCCGGCAACCTGGCCTTTACCCATGAGGCCGGCGAGGCCATCGGCCTGCAATATACGGAGGAAAGCGTCGCAGCCTGGCGGGCGCTGGGCCCCGGGCAGGAGCGGGGCCTGGCGCACGCGCTGTGGACGCGGGCAATGCAGGTCAGGACAACATGGTGGCCGGAGGCAGAGATATGCGCGCTGGCCGAAGAAAGCCTGGCCGTGGCCCGATCGTGTGACGATGCATCAGGCGCGGCCGATGCCCTGTATGTGCTGGGACGCACCTGGTTGGACGATGATATGGAGCATGCACGTCATGTACTGGAGGAGAGCCTGGCGATCTACGAGCGCGAGGGGGATGTGATGGGGGCCAGCCGGTCACGCAGTTGGCTGGGCCTGATCGCTTGTCATCAAGATGATTATGCCACGGGCCTGGCCTATTTAGCGCGCTGGCTGGAAGACGCTCGCAGCCAGGGCAATCCGCTCATCATCACCCAGGCTTTGTGGTTCCTGGGCGCGAGTTACCTCCGTGCCGGGGATATCGCCGCCGCCACCAGTCACTACCGCCAGGCGCTGGAGCTCGCCCAAAGAAGCAATTTGTGCCCGATGCGACTGATGTGGGGGCTGGGCCTGTGTTTGGTCGCGCAAGGCGACGACCGCGGCGCCGCGGCCATCTATGCGGCGCTGAAAGCCGGCGCGGAACCCGAACCGGACGAATGCCGCTTCGGGTTCCTGGCTATCTGGGGCCAACTGCCAACGCTCATTAAATGCGCCAGGCGGCAGCACCGCCAGGCCGCGCTGCTCCTCGGTGTGGCCCAGGCCGCGTGCGAACGTTACGAGATTCCGATGGACCGGGATATCCGAGCGCAGTGGGATCGCACGGTAGATGTTGTGCGCGCCCATCTGGACCCGGCCGTGTTTGATACAGCCTGTGCCGAAGGCGGCCGCCTGACCGCGGATGAGGCGATGGCGCTCACGGCCGATCTGGCGCACGAAGCAGAGCCAGACGCCTCACGGATTTTGACGCCCCTGCAAGCAGCCAAACACCAGTGCGGTGGGCTCACCGCGCGCGAGCGTGAGGTGGCCGGCAGCGTGGCGCATGGTTTCTCCAACAGCCAGATCGCCGACCGGCTGTGTGTCAGTGAACGCACGGTCGAAGCACACATGGGCAACATTCTCTCGAAGCTGCAGTTCTCCTCGCGCACGCAGGTCGCCACCTGGGCGCTCCAAAAAGGACTGCTCACAACGGCCATCGAACAAAAAAACTAAGTGTCGCCCGGATGAAATATCCGTGTTTGCCTCAATGTCCGCGCGCCCCCTTTCTGTTATGCTGAAGGTGCAGTTGGGAACAGATAGTGACACCCAACTTATCCAGAAAGGAGGCCCCGAAATGTGTGCTTTGCGTCGGTTGAGTGTGTTGGCCCTTCTTGTGTTGGTCCTGATGCTGGCCCTGTCAGTCGCGCCCGCGGCTGCCGCGCCGGGCCTCATGACGGATCAGGCGAACAGCGCCGTGCCCCCCGTCCAGAGCGGCCTGCCGCCCTGCCCGCAGGCGCAACTGATGGCGGCAGAATGCCAGTTGGCGGGCGCCCAGGTGCAGTGCATTAAGACCCCGCAAGTGGGCTGGCGATGCACTTGCAGTTATCCGACAGGCGCCGTGGTGACCTGGGTCGCCCCGTGCCCCGAGACAACCAGCCATCCCAAACCCGGCTACCTGACCGCTAAATAGCATGAACCGGGGTCCAGCCTGGCGCGCCAGGTTGGACCCCGCCCTGCGTGCGACAGCTTGCCTCGACAGGTTTCAAACTTCCGGCATTGAGATTCCATCTTGCGTCAAGCTAAAACTCCCCCTGCATGCTCCCCGCATACCCCGTCAGCTCCACATACCCATTCCCCGCGACTGTCTTGCCGGCCGACACACCCGTCACCCGCACCGCGCCTTCCCAGTAGGTGTACGACACCTGCATCTCCTGGTCGGCCAGCCAGGGAGTGACCTCCAGGCGCAGATCGGCCGCGGGCACGGTCAGCACCCACGCCGCGGGGTAGACGCCGCCGGTGCGCGGGCTGCGCCACGTGGCCGTGGGGGTGAGGGTGAAATCGTTGGGGCCGAGCGTCCGCGTCGTGCCATCGGCCGCGATCAACGTGCCGCTGGAGAACGCGTCCACGCTCCCATCGGCGCGGCGCAACTGAAAGACCATGAGCTCAGTGTTGTCGTCGAGCTGGATGCTGAACCAGTCCCAGCCCACCTGCTCCGGGCCGAGCGCGCTGGTGCTCCACTCCTGGTCCATCCAGCTCAGCCCGGTGACAGCGAACGTCTTGCCGCCCACCGTGACCGTGCCCTCGGCCGCGATGCGAGTGCGGCTGACGTAATAGGACGCGTTGCCCGGCTCCGGCCCCTTGCGGCTGTAGCCGCGGTCCCCTTGCAGCGCAGGCGGCTTGAGGTCGGAGAGGGTCAGGTCGAGGGCGATATCGTCCGCGGCAGCGCGCAGGCGCGCGGGGGATGGCCGCCAGGGCGCATCATCACTAGCTTCCGCTGGAGTCGAGGCTTCAGCCGGTTGGGTGGTCTGCCCAGAGAGACCGGCTAACCCTAAAGGGGGCTGACGCACAGCCTCGATTCCCGACGTGGGCGCCAGCTCCGCCACCTCCCAATCCTCCAGCCACACCCGGTACGGGTCCGCCTGCGCGCCGGCCACCCCGGCTGCGCCGCGCGCCAGCCGCTCAAACGAGTAGTGCTTGCCCCCGTTCACGTCGGTGAGCGCAAAGTGCGCCATGTAGACCTGATCCGTGCCCCAGGCCGAATCGCGCGGCGAACGTTGATCGGGTGGGATCAGCGCGCGGCGGAAGAAGGTGAGCTGGAAGCCGAAATGCTCGCCCGTCTCCGCGGTCAGGTTGCCGGTGTAATACCACCACTCGGTCTGATACTCGTCGTGCGGCCCGCGGTCGGCCGGGAACATGATCTCCCGCGGCCCCTCCGCCCGCGCAAACCCGCTCACGTCCGCCGGCGCAGCCTGCGCCACCAGGCTCGCCTGCAACGCCGGCGACGATCTCGGCCATAACAACCACGCAAGTGAAGCGACTACAGCCAAAGCGAGCACCCCATACAACAACACACTTCGTTTCATGCGATGATTCCTGACGCCTGACGCCTGACCACTGCCCTACTCCCCCCGCAACACCTCGGCCGCGGCCATGCGCCCCATGCGGATCGCGGGATAGACCCCGGCCAGCAGCGCGGCGACCACGGCCAGCGCCAGCGCCTGCAGGAAGATGCCCGGCTCAGCCGCCAGTTGCATGGTCCAGCCGAAAGAGCGGCGGTTGATGATGAAGATCAGCACCACGGCCAGGGCGAAGCCGGTGGGTAGCGCCAGCAGCCCGGCCACGGCGCCCATCAGCCCCGTCTCCAGCAGCACCAGGCCGCGGAACTGCCGCACGGTGAGCCCGACCGCGCGCAGCACGCCAAACTCGCGGCCGCGCTCCAGTTGCAGCGACAGCAGCGCGCTGAGCACGCCGATGAACGCGACGATCGCGGCCAGCAGTTGCAGCGCGCCGGTGATCGCGAACGCGCGGTCGAACACCGCCAGCGCCTCGTCCCGCAGCGCCTGGTTGGGCCGCACCACCACGCCCTGGATGCCAGCCAGCGCTTCCCGCAGCCCGGCCACGGTCGCGTCGGGATCAACGCCCGGCGCCAGCACCAGCAGGCCCGCGGTGATGGTCGGGTCGTCCCAGTGTTGGCGATACAGGTCCAGCCCCATCATCACCGTGCCCTGGCTGTTGGAATAGTCGCGGTAGACCCCGGCCACAGGAAAGGTCTGCGGGCCGCGGTCCGTGTAGAGCGTGACCATCGCCCCGCGCGATGGCAGCCCTAAGCGGTTCGCCAGCGGCTCCGATGCCAGCACCGCGCCGGCCTTGACCGCAGCTGCGACCTGCTCCCGGCTGCCGTCGGTGCTGACGAACACCCGCGGCGCGGTGAAGTCCTCGTCCGACACCGCGGTGATCCCCACTGGACCATCCGGTGAGCCGACATCGGTTGAGCGCAGCACGTCCCAACGGGTCACGCCGGGCCAGCGCTGCATCACGTCTAGCACGCGCGGGTCCAGCGGTGCGGCCGAGCGGGTGGCGGTCACCTGCGGCGCGGAGAGGTAGACATCGCCCCACAGCGTCTGGCCTAACCAGTCCACCACGGTGGCGCGGAAGCTGGCGACCATCAGCCCCACGCCGACGGTCACCGAGACGGCGACCATTAGCGCGGCGACGGCCACCGCAGTGCGGCTGAGCGCGGCGGTGACGTTGCGCGGGGCCATACGGCCGAGCACGCCCAGGAGCCGCCCTCCGACCGGTCGAACCAGCCGGGCGAACGCCATGGTGGCCAGCGGCGCCAGCAGCGCGAAGCCGATGGTGAGCAAGAAGATGCCGCCGAAGCTGACGACCAGCGAGCGGGTCGGGATCAGCAGCAGGCCGGCGCCCAGGCCGATGCCGCCCACGCCCGCGGCCGAGATCCACGGCACGGCCCGCCGCGCTTTGTCCTCCAGGCCCGAGCGGGTCAGCGCCAGGCGGGGCGGCACCTTCGCGGCCTCCCACGCGGGCAGCGCAGCCGAAGCGACCGTGGCGGTGATGCCCAGGAGCGCGCCCTTGACCAGGCTTTCGACCGGGATGGCGACCCCGCGCACGGTGACGACGAAATAGAGGTCGTTGATGGTCTGCGTCACCGCGCGCACCGCGCCCTGGCCCAGCAGGATGCCCAGTCCCAGGCCCAGCGCGGAGCCCAGCGCGCCCACCAGCAGCGCCTCGCTCAGCACCAGCCGGCCCACCTCTGCGGGCGTCACGCCCACGGCGCGCAGCGTGCCGAACATGGGGCGCCGCTGCACCACCGAGAAGGTCATGCTGTTGTAGATCAGGAACATGCCGACCACCAGCGCCAGCAGGCTGAGCGCGGTCAGGTTGGTGCGGAACGCGGCCGTCATCTGCTCCAGCGCGCCGGCGCGGGCACGGACGGGGAGGATTTGGGCGTCGCCGATGAGAAGTTCAAAGTCTCCGAGACCTTGAACTTCTTGCGCGGGCAAAATCAGATCCACATGGCTCAACCGCCCGACCATCCCCAGCGCCTCCTGCGCAGTGGCGATGTCGGCCAGGATCATGCCATCCAGCGCGCGGCGGGTCAGCCCGTCTTCCGGCCGGAGCAGGCCCACGATCACGCCGGTCGAGGCGCGGCCGGACGCATTCAGCGCAACGGTATCTCCCACGGCCAGCCCGTACTCGGCTGCCAGCCCTTCAGAGATCAGCAGCGCGCCGGGTCGGGTCAGGAACGCCATCAACCGTTCCAGCCCTACAGTCGTCCCCGGCGCTGCGCCTCCCCCCCTCTGGTGCTCCGCTCCTCCGCTCCTCCGCTCCTCTACTCCTCCGCTTCCCACCAGGTATGACCGGAACGGCGCCTCCGCGAACGGATCCACGCCCAGGAGCTGCAGCGGCCGCTCCCCAAGCTGGGGCGACGTCACGTAATCGGTGACCACCGGCGCGGCGTCGCGCACGCCCGCGGCGCGCAGCCGGGCGTAGAGCGTCTCGTCCAGCCCGGCCGGCCCGCCGACGATCTGATGCGTGGCACGGCCGGCGATGGCATCGGTGCTGAGGTCGAAGGCCCGGCTGGCTGCGCTGTTCGCCAGGTCAATAGCGACCATCACGGCCACGCCCAGCGCGATGCCCAGCACCATCAGCGCAGCCTGCCAGGGGTGGCGCAGCAGGGTGCGCCACCCGATGTTGGTGAGGGTGCGGTTCATGGGGCCACGACCTGGGCGGGACCGCCGACCGGGGACGGCTGACCGGCGCGACCCACCGGCAGGTTTCTGCGTTCACCGGCGCCTGGGGCGGTCCGTGCGGCGGTGACAAAACCGGGCTTGACCGCCGGCGCGTATTCCAGCTTGCCATCTCGCAGGTGGAAGACGCGGTCCGCCCACGCGGCAGACTCCAGGCTGTGGGTCACCATCAGCAGGTTCTTGCCGGCCTGTCGGGTCAGCCGATCCAACAGCGCCAGCACGGTCTGGCCGGTGGTCTCGTCCAGGTTGCCGGTGGGTTCGTCGGCCAGCACCAGGGCGGGGTCGTGGATCAGCGCGCGGGCGATGGCGACGCGCTGCTGCTCGCCGCCGGAGAGCTTGTCGGGGAACGTCTTCGCCCGATCCAGCAGCCCCACGGCGTCCAGCAGCGGCTCAGCGGCGGCGCGCGCAGCCCTGGCCGGGATCCCATTCAGCTCCAGTGGCAGGGTCACGTTCTCCAGCACAGTCAACGTGGGGATCAGGTTAAAGAACTGGAAGATGAAACCGATCTGGCTCCGGCGGAACAGTGTGCGTTCGCGCTCGCCCAGCGCGGTCAGCTCCCGGCCGTCCAGCCAGATCTGGCCTGCGTCCGGCCGGTCAATGCCGCTGACCAGGTTCAGCAAGGTGCTCTTGCCGCTGCCGCTGCGGCCCACCAGCGCCACGAACTCCCCGCGGCTGAACTCGGCTGAGGCGTTTTCCAGCACCACCCGGCGGCGATCGCCTTCCTGGTAGGCTTTGGAGAGTCCGAGCAAGCGGATGAAACCCGGCAAGCCGGGTTGCGATAGGGTCATAGGTCACGTTCCCCCGCAGATGGATGAGTTGAGACAAAATGTACCACCCGCCCCTTCGCTGCGCAGTAAGCCGCCGTCCAGAGTTAGACAAACATTAGACAGTCAGAGACTCTGCAGTGATGAACAAAGACGAAACTTCAGATTGGGGCTTGACAAGGTAGCTCATTTGTGCTAGACTACATATAGTTGCCTATAGTTTAGTGATCAAAAGATCGGTGCAAAACCATGTCAACGCTGTTCACCACCCACGATGTCGCACGGATGGCACAGGTACATCGCGATACCCTGCTACGATGGCTTCGGGAAGGACGAATACCGGAACCCGCCCGTGATCGCAATGGCTGGCGTATCTTCACGCCTGAACAGGCTCAGACGGTCGTGCGATATGCGCAGAACGGCCAGCCGGCATCTGCCGCCGCAGGTGTTAGTCTCAAAGAAACCGCTCCTGTCTACGTGATGTCCCCCGTCAGCAAGCTGCAAGGGCTGGATTGGGACTTCGCTGATGCGCAAACCGGCTACCTAACCCATTCGCTGCACCCATATCCCGCCAAGTACATCCCACAAATCCCGAATGCGTTGATTCAAGAGCTTTCTTCGGTGGGCGATACGGTGCTTGATCCGTTTTGTGGCAGCGGGACGACGCTGGTCGAGGCGCTGCTGCTCAAACGGCACGCCGTCGGCGTGGACGCTAATCCCCTTGCCTGCCTGATCGCGCGCGCCAAGACAACGCGCGTGACCGAGGCCGATGTAGAAAGTCTGCGTCACCTGGCAGAGCAGGCCGCGTCGCTGGCAGCACAGCGCGCCTCGGAGACCATGCTACTTTTTGCGGATGCAGACATTTCACATGTGATTGCGTGCCGACCGAATTTCGAGGGACTTGATTTTTGGTTTGAGCCGCATGTGATTGATGAATTGAGTATTCTGAAATCGCTGTGCCTGGGGCTGGAAAGCCAGGCTGCGCGCCAGATCGCGCTCACAGCCTTTTCATCCATCATTGTCACCGTTTCGCGCCAGGATTCCGATACCCGCTATGTTCGCCGTGAGAAGAACATCAGACCGGGCGATACAACCCAGCGTTTCCTGCGCGCTCTGGAATCAGCCATCAGCCGAGCTGTTGAGTTGACCGATCTGGTCGAGCCCCGGTTTTCCTGCAAAGTGATCCATGCCAACACCCTCGACGCGCCGGAGGTCGGGCCGGTGGATCTGGTTGTGTGCTCACCACCTTATCCGAATGCCTACAGTTACCACCTTTACCACCGGACAAGGATGCTTTGGCTGGACATGGATCAGCCAAGCTTCAAGCAGGCCGAAATCGGCAGCCACCGCAAGTACAGCAAGAAGGGAAACGGCGCGGCCGACGCGGACACATTCCGGGCGGAGTTGACGCGCATCCTGAGCTGGTTGGCCGGGCATGTGCGCATCGGCGGATATGTCTGCTTTGTAATCGGCGATTCGATTTTGAAAGGTGAGCTCGTACACAACGACCAATTGTTGGCTGAAGCTGCCGCCAAGACCGGCTATAGCCTCGAGGCGAATCTGACGCGACGCTTACAGGATAACAAAAAATCGTTCAATCCTGTCATCGGTAAAGTCAAGGATGAGCATATCGTTATCTTGTGCAACCGGGGAGGCAACCATGCCTGAAACAACTCTGATCTGTACGATGAAGGGCTACATCCAACCTTTCGAGCGGCGATTGGCCTTGATGGAGTTGGAGTCGCTGGCTCACGTCGCGCCTTTGCCCGAACCGAGCCTCCTGGACCAGCCCGTAAGCTATCGGGTCGTCACGGATCAGCCGCTCGACGCCCTGGCGGATCACCTGACCTACTGGGAAACTGTCGGCCCCGAGGCGGACTACGGTCACTACACACGACAGGTGCGTCGTGAAGCGACGGCCAATGCAGTAAGGAACGGCGTCACTCCCGCGCAACTGCGTTCTCTGCTGCCTTTCAAGGCCGAGACCTTGCCCGTCCCGAATCGTCGGACACTGCGGTATGGGCCGCACGGCGCGCACGAGTATCGCGGCAAGTTTTTCCCCCAACTGGCGCGCTCACTACTCAACATCGCAGACGTTAGGCCCGGGGAGCGCGTGCTGGATCCCATGTGTGGCAGCGGCACAACCCTCATCGAAGCCTCGTTACTCGGATGCGCGGCTTTTGGCGTGGACATGAATCCGCTTTCGGTGTTGATGAGCCGGGCCAAGTCCGCCATCTTGCACGTCCCGCCTGAGGCGCTGGCGGCCGAATATGAATCGCTCAAAGCCGATCTGCTGCAATCACACGGGACCCGGCAGACCCTCAGCTGGCTGAATCACCTTCCTGAAAGGGATCAAGCGTATCTAGCCGCGTGGTTTGCGCCCCACGTCCTGGCCGATCTGGATGTCATCGCTGTCAGAGTTCATGCGACCGAAAACACAGCGTGTCGCGATCTGTTCCGGCTCTGTCTCAGCAATATCCTTCGCCGCGTGTCGTGGCAGAAGGAGGATGACCTGCGTGTCCGCAAGGAGGTTCGACCTGATACCGACATAGACGCTATTGCAGAATTCCTGGCTGAACTGGCCCGCACAGTGCGCACAGTCCTCGCTTTTCTGTACCAGGATCGGCCGACCGGGCTTGGCCCGGTGGAGGTCATTGAAGGCGACGCGCGTCATATGGTTGGGGCGGACGGCCCTCTCGATCGGCTGACCGGCAAAATCAAAACCGTAGTTACGTCACCACCCTACGCGACTGCCCTGCCATATCTCGATACCGACCGGCTCAGCCTGTGCTACCTGGACCTGTTGCCTCGTCCTGAGCATCGGGTGCGCGATTATATGATGATCGGTAATCGGGAGGTCACAGAGAATCGTCGCCTTCTGTACTGGGCGGAATATCAACGCCAACGAGTTGAGCTACCTGAAAAAATTGTAGCGGTTATTGACCGGATCAATACACTGAACGAAGCAAGCGATGTCGGGTTCCGCCGCCGCAATTTGCCGGCCCTGCTCGCCCGCTACTTTCTGGACATGCGCGAAGTGTTTCGAAACATCGAGAGGCTGTTAGCATCAGACGCTTCGGCTTATGTAATCATCGGCAACAGCCACACCCTGGCCGGTGGCGTCCATGTGGATATTGAGACCGATCGGTTGCTCGGTCTGCTGGGACAAGGCGTTGGTCTGACTCTCGAAGACTCGATCCCGATGGATATGCTGATTTCGCGTGACATCTTCAAGAAGAACGCGATGGCATCGGAAACGATCTTGTGTTTCCGCAAATAGGACGCGCTATGCGTATCCCCATCGTTTAGGCGATCCCTTGACCTGATTGCGACACTCGCGAATAAACGCCGCATAACCAGGGGCTGAGGACGAGATCACGGCCGCCTCGAAAATGTAACTACGTCCATCGAAGAAGGTGCCTGTGGGCGATCTTTGCACTATAAGAAGATCGCCTGGTTGCGCGCCCTCTACCAGGCGACTGCAATTCAAGCGGAACTCGTGCTTGATGTCGTAGTAGTACAGTCGCACATCTTCAACGACCTGCTCTTTGCCCCTGACGGGCCGCACGAGGATGTCCACGCGACGTTCCAGGTACTGGCCCACGGTCGCTTCGCTGCCAACGATGAATTCATTCGGCCAGCCCCAAAACTCTGGCGCTTGTTCACGCGCAGCCAATGGGATATAGACATCGCGCGAGTATCCTCTTTGCTGCCGCGTATCACGGGTGCCGAGGATCATCACGAAGACACGCCCTGGCTGTAGAGCGTTTACGGCCTCCTGATCCGCCTCTTCATCACCAGTCGGCTCGATCCTGGGTGTCAAACCGGACACGCTGGGGTCAATCGGGGGCGGCGGCAGCACCGGCGTGCGTGGGAATAGTGGCGGGACAGTTGGCTCTGTGCGCCGAACGCGAGCACGCCGGGCGCGACTGCGCGCCTCGTCTCCGACTGCGCCCGATAGGACCAGTTGCTCGATGGCGGCATCGTCGAGTCGCAGGGCGTTACCAGAGACCACATCGCTGGCATTAGCAAAGATGGCACGAATGCGTTGATAGGTCTCCTGATCGGCAGGCTTCGTCAAATCGAGATCAAGGCCCAGGTTGGCTTCATAGTTTGTATACAGGCCACCGACTGTCAGATTGCTCGATCCGACGAACGCGACAGCCTGCCGATCAGGAACCTCAAACAAGTAGACCTTCGGGTGAAATGTCGCAGCCGGATTGTTGAAGACATAGGCCGCGGTGGAAAACCGCATCACCAATTCTAGCGCCTGCCGCGTGGTAATGTCCTCATCTATCCCCACAACAAACTCAACCTGACCGCCTCGATCCATAAACCTTTGCAGTGCCGGGGCAAGCCGCAACACGCCGCTGGCCTTGGCGAAAGCCACACACGCCCGAAATATCTCGAACCGCAGCGTCTCCGAAGCCAACAGGCGCGTGATCCAATCGCCCATCTGCGCGCCACGACCGTCCCAGGGCTGACTGATGATGTGGGTCATGTGAACTCCTTGCCTGTGAAGAAGGCTGTAGGCAGGCAGTGTCAACCTGTAGCTGACACCGCCTCCCGCCCCGCCTGAAATGCCTGCCGGTTCAACGCCACATACTTCGCCGGCACGCGGCCCTCGATCACCTTCAGCCAGACCTCGGGGGTGAGCCCCGGTGCAAGACCGGCCTGCTCGATCAGCGCGGAGAGCGCGCCCAGCAGGACGACGTTGGCCGCGCGCACGTTGCCTAACTCCGTGGCGATGCGCTCGCCATCCACGTAGACCGCCTTGTCGGTGACCTGCGCCACCGCGGCCCGCAGCCGGTCGTCGTCGGGGTAGGGCTGGCCGCCAGAGGTCACGGTGACGGGCTTGATGGCCTGCAAATTGATGACCGCCAGCGCACCGGGCCGGAGTTGGCCCAGGTTGCGCAGCGCCTCGGCTTTTTCAAATGCCAGGTAGACATCCACTTCGCCCGCGCCCACCAATGGCGAGTAGACGACCTTGCCCCACCGCACGAAGCTAGTGACGCTGCCCCCGCGCTGCGACATGCCGTGCACCTCGGCCTGTTTGGCCTGATACCCGGCCGCCAGCCCCACGTTCACCAACACATCGCTGGCTAAAATCGTGCCCTGCCCGCCCACGCCGGCGAGGAGGAAGTTGAGGGTGTTGTTCATCTTTGCTCCCGAAACCGAATCGCATCCCGCGGGCACACCTGCGCGCAGACTTCGCAGCCGGTGCAGAGGGATGCATCAATCAACGCTTTGGGCCGCCCCGTCTTCTCGTCCAGTTCCTCACTCTTTAAGATGGCCGGGCAGCCGATGCGGAAGCAGAGGGTGCAGCCGTTGCAATTGTCGAGCACTTCCAGCGGCACCCAGCGCTTGCGCGCGCTGGGCAGCAGCGCGCACTCTTCTTCGGTGATGAGCACCGAGGGTTCGTCCAGCTTCAGGTATTCCTTGAGGGTCTTCTCGATCTCATCCACGTGGAACGCGGGCACGGTCTTGACGTGTTTGACGCCCAACGCGCGCACCAACGGCTCCAACTCAATCCGCGGGGCCGGCTTGCCCTGGAGGGTGTGGCCGGTGCCGGGGTTCTCCTGGTGGCCGGTCATGCCGGTGCTGCGGTTGTCCATGATGATGGTGACGACGGGGCTTTGGTTATAGACCACGTTCGCCAGCGCGGGGATGCCGGTGTGGAAGAAGGTCGAGTCACCGATCACGGCCACGTGGCGCTCCGGGCTGCCGGCCTTGGCCGCGCCGTGCGCCACCGCGATCCCCGCGCCCATGCACCCGCAGGTGTGGATCGCGCTCAGCGGCGGGATCAGGCCCAGGGTGTAGCAGCCGATGTCGCCGTTGACCGGCACTTTGAGCTTGTTCAATACGTAAAACGAGCTACGGTGCGGACAGCCGGGGCACAGCACCGGCGGCCGGGCCGGGAGCTGGCCCACGTCCACGGAGGGCAGCGCCACGTGCAGGTCGCCGGGGAGCAGCCCGGCCTCGATGGCGCTCTCGCGCACCACGCGCGGGTCGAACTCGCCGGTGATCGGGAAGATGCGCTTGCCTTCGCAGGCGATGCCCAGCAGTTTCACTGCTTCTTCGATGAACGGATCCAGCTCCTCGACCACGATCAGCCGGTCCACCGAGGCCGCGAAGTCACGGATCAGCTTCTCCGGCAGCGGCCAGGTCATACCCAGCTTCAGCACCGAGGCGGTCGGGAAGACCTCTTTGGCGTACTGGTAGGCCACGCCGCAGGTGATGATGCCCAGAGCTCGGTCCCCCGACTCGATCCGGTTGAGAGGGTACGACTCGGCGAACTCGGCCACGGCCCGGATGCGCGCCTCGATGACCGGGTGACGCTTGACCGCGTTGCCGGGCACCATGACGTATTTGGCGGGGTTGCGGGGGAATTTGGGGGCTGGCTGCCGGAAGCTAGAAGCTGGAAGCGGGTCGCTGCTCGCAGATTCATCTAGCTTCCAGCTTCCAGTATCCAGTTCCACCGCGCTCGTTGAATGGCACACACGCGTGGTCAGCCGCAGCAGCACCGGCGTGTCGAAGCGCTCGCTCAGTTCGAACGCGGCGACAGTGAAGTCTTTCGCCTCCTGGCTATCGGATGGCTCCAGGCACGGCACGCGCGCAAACTTGGCGAAGGTGCGGTTATCCTGTTCGTTCTGGCTGGAGTGCATGGCCGGGTCATCGGCGGTGACGATCACCAGGCCCGCTTCCATGCCGGTCATGGATGCGTACATGAAGGAGTCGGCCGCGACGTTCAGGCCAACGTGCTTCATGGTCGCAAGGGCGCGTTTACCGGCATAGGCCGCGCCAACCGCGACATCCACGGCCACTTTCTCGTTGGTGGCCCATTCGGCGTATACATTGGGGAAGCGGGCGAATTCTTCAAGGATCTCGGTGGAAGGGGTGCCGGGATAGGCAGAAGCCACGGCCACGCCGGCTTCCCACGCGCCGCGAGCCACCGCTTCGTCGCCGGAAAGCATGCGGATGACAGGGGCAGGAGTTTCGATCACGGGCTTACCTCCATTGGTAAGTTAGTAGATTGGTAAATTGGTACGCTGGCTGCATTGATCGAGTGTGATAGTAGCAGAATATGGGGAATATTGCCATGACGTGGGTCAGTCAGCAGACGTTGGAGCGCCTCCAAACTCAGTGCTGTGCCAAAAACATAAGCACGACTTCGTTGAACACCTGCGGGTTTCCTACGTGCATCGCGTGCGACGCGCCGGGGATCATCCCGCACCGAGCGCGGGGCAGACAGTCGCACAGGGCATCCACGATCAGGTGAAACACGCGCGGGCCAAGCTCACTCTTCAGCAGCAGGACCGGCTGCTGGATACGCACTGCGTCCTGGCAGGTGAACGGCGGGAAGTAATTGTTGGCCAGCGTCTCGGCCCGCATTTCAGGGGCGTTGTCCATGATCATGGCGCGGGCACTTGGGGGCAGATGCGCAAAGGTCGGCCGGCCCATGACGCCATCCAGGAACGCGCGGGCGCCGGCTTCCAGGTCTCCGGCTGCGAACGCGCACCGCGCCGGCAGCCAGATCTGCTGGACAAATTCGTCCCACAGCGCCGACCCGCCCTCGATCCCCACCAGCCACGGCAGCAGCGGCGGCTCGCACAGCACCAGGCTGCGCACCAGCTCGGGCTGCTGTGCGGTCAGGTAAAGCGCGATGTTGCCGCCGTAAGATGACGTGACCAAGTGGATGGGGGCCAGGTCCAGCGCACGGATCACCCCGGCCAGGTCGGCCGCGTGCAGTCCTGCCGAGTAATCGCTGCCGTCACCGGGCCAGGGGTTGGGGTAATGGTAACGCCGGCTGTAGGCCACAGTCCGGTAACGCGCGGCGAACGGCGCCATCTGATGCCGCCAGGATCGCAGGTCATCCAGGCTGCCGTGGACGAAGAGCACCGCTTCGCCCCGGCCAGCTTCGGTATATGCCAACCGTGCGCCGTTGGCCGCAACGACGGACAGCGGTCGATCGTCAAAACATGTCATCACTACACGCCCTTGAAGGGGACTTTCAGTGCAGACCGGCCACGGTATGAACAGCTACGCCACGAAAGCGGCCACAGCGTCCGCCTGCCCCTGCGCCAGTGTGATCAGCTCCTCCCACAAGGACTTCTGCTGCGGCGCGGCGATCTGTTGTGCCCGAAAATGGGACACAGCATCTTCGGTTATGCTGCGCAGGAACGCGGTGCGCTGGGGTGTAGACTCGCGGCGTCGACCGGCCTGCCGCAGTCTGGCATCCGCCTCGATCCCACCGGCTGCTTCGCCCGCATCACGCAGCGCGCGCGACAACCGGTAGATCACCTCGTGCTCGCCATCAGCCAGGCGCCGCACAAGCTGGGCAAACCTGGCATCGGACTGGTTGAACAGGTAGTCCGCGCACAGCTCGCCCAGGGCCCGGTGGCGCGCCAGCTCGTCGCGCAACATGACGATTACGGTCGGAGAAACCTCCGCCTCGCGCGTCTCAGTGTCCAGGCCGGCCAGCAGGTCGTCGTGAACGCCTTCGGGCAACGGAATGCGCGCCGCCGCCAGACTATAGTGCTCGTTGGCGGCCATCTCCTCGCGCATACCGTCGGGCATAGTGGCGGAGAAGCCTTTGGGGTTGTGCTGCGACTTGTGGCAGTCCCACGCGGCCATGCGCCGCGGCACCCAGTCTGCCACCCGCATCACCACATCAATCTCCGCGTCAGGCGTGCCGTGGAACGGCAACTGCTGGCCGTTGAGCTCGACCCGAAACTCGGCCAGCCCCGGCGCGCGCGCGAAGAAGCTCTGCGGCAGGGCGCGGGTGAAGAGGCGTGCCGCCGCCCAGGCCGTGCCTGTCTCGGGGTAACGCGCCGGATCGGCGGCCGCCTCGAACGCCTCCCGCGCGATCTCCCAGATGGCCAGGTGGTCGGGATGCGGATAGAGGCCGTGCTCTGGGTGGGTCAGGATCACATCGGGCCGGCTCTCGCGGAGCAGGCGCACGACCTGGCCCACAGCCTCGGCCCGCGGCAGGCCTGCGATGCCGCCATCGGGCCAGTCAAGCCAGCGCAGCTCACCGATGCCCAAGTGGCCGCACGCGCATTCCAGCTCGCCCGTGCGCACCTGGGGCAGGGTCTCACGGGTCGCGCAGTCTTCGCAGAAGATGGTGGCAGCCTCGCCGCGCGTCGCGCAGGCCAGCACGGTGCGGACGCCGGCGTCGCTGTAGTGCGCCAGGGTGGAGCCCACGCCGATCTCGTCGTCGGGGTGGGCGAAAATCGCAAGAATCGTATTCGATGAATGACGCATACCTGTTTGATGACTCCTCAACCGTTGGGTTCAAGAAGATGTGGTGCGATTATAACGCACCGGCCCATGAAAAGCCAACCCCTCCCGGTTGTTGCCAGGAGGGGTCAATGGTAGGCCACGGTCTTGCGCCGTTCGGCTCAGCTCACACCGAAGCCTGCCCCAGGGCGACCGCGAGGAACCGCCCCTACTTCAAGCCGCGAATTCGGCCTTCGTCTCTTCGCGCAACAGATACCAGATGATCAAGCCGCCGATGACGGTCCCAAGCGGGATGTTCAGCAAGCGGAAGAACGCCAGGCCGATGGCACCGATGCGCGCCCAATCCCGCCCGCGCCACAGCCCCCAGCCGATAACCCAATTGGCGATGGTGATGAGCAAGAAGAGGCCGCCGAGCAACAGCCCCACGATGGCAGTGATGGCCGTCGCTTCGCCCCCGCCAGGTTCACCGCTGGCCCCGGCCGTCAACCCGACGATAAGCGGCATGCTGAACAATCCGCACATGCCCAGCAGGCTGAGAAAGCCGCTGATGAAATGGTAGATCGCGATGAGCATTGTGCCGTCAGAACGTGTATTCATGGATGCCTCCTATGCACTGAGAGCTGAGCACCCTGAGCGCGTCGAAGGGCTTCGGCGTGAGCTCAGCCGAACGGTGCGGCCTTGGATGAGCGCCAGGTATCCTTCGACGCGCTCAGGATGCCTGGCTATGAGTTGTCAACAGTTCCAGGCAGCAGCCTACGGCGCGACCTGCACGAACTGGCCGTCCTTGACCTGGAAGATATAGATCTGCGCAGTGCGCAGGTCGCCGTTGTCCTGGAATTGCACCGCGCCAAGCGGTGTCTTGACGTCCAGCTTGCGGATCGCGTCGGCCACTTTGGCTGCGGTCATGCCGTTTGCTTTCTTCACACCCTCGGCCAGCACCTGCATGGCACTGTAGCCGTTGATGGAATACGTGTCCGGGTTGCGATACTCCACGGCCTGGTACGCCTGCACCCAGGCCTGGTCAACGGCTGTCTTGGGGCTGGGCGCGAAGCCGGTGACGTACATCCCCTCAGCCGCGCCGTCGGAGTTGTCAATGGTCGCCGCCAGGAAACAGCCGTCCGAGGCCATGAAGGTCAGCCCGGCCAGGCCAGCATCGCGCAGGTCCGCGCGCAGATAGGGGCATTCGACCTCGTAACCGGCGTAGTAAATCGCATCCACGCCCGCAGCCTGGATCTTGGCGACCTCATCCGTAAAGCGATTTTGCTCCACCGCCACCTGGGCCGTGTACAGCACTTCAACGCCCAGGGCTTTGAGATCCTGCGCCACCAGCTTGCCCAGGTCAATGCCGTAGGCGTCGTCGTTGAACAGCACCGCTACCTTTTTAGCGCCGAGCTTGTTCACCAGGTACTCGGCGCCGGTCTTGGCCTGCAGGTCGTTGGCCGCGTTCACCCGGAAGAAGTTGCGATAGCCCTGCTGGGTCAGCGCCACCTCTGACGCGGTCGGCGTGATCACGATGATTTGCAGGTCCTTGTAGATGTCCATGGCGGCTGCGGTCTGGCCCGAGTTGGGGTGGCCGATGACGCCGATAACCTTGTCGCCCCGGTCAACAGCTTCCTTGATCTGCTCCGCCACCGAAACCGCAACGTCCGAGTCCGCCTCGTCATCCAGGGCGATGACTCTAACCTTGTAGCCTAGCAGGCCGCCGGCGCGGTTAAGCTGCTCGGCCATCAGGCGCACGCCGCCGGCCACAGTCTGCCCGGTGTTGGCCTGGAAGCCGGACAGCGGCCCGGCCACATAGACGATCACTTCGCCCTTGGTCGGCGCGCCGGAAGTGCAGGCAGTGAGCACTAACACCAGCGAGAGAACGAGGATCGAGATAGCATAACGCTTCATTGAACCACCTCAACTTCGATAGCACCCTGCTTCAGGCAAGAAGTACCTCGCGCAAGATGTCTGGTTTTTATCTGCCAAAATCAACAGTGACTGGGCCGCGCCTGATGGTTTTCTGCTTCCCTGCTCCCATTCTTGCAAGGTGCGAACAGAGACGGCGAGCAATTCAGCGACTTGCGCCTGGCTGGCGCCAATCTTATGTCGGGTTGCCACAATAGGCGGAGCCTCAACAGGGAAGCACCGGCCTCCGCCGCGTTGGATCTCGATGATGCCACCCAGGATCTCCTGCCCGATATCCCGCTTAGGTTCATCCACCATGTTCGATTGCCTCCCTGATAGCGCGTGATATATGGGCGGGAATGGTCTCTCTCACAGTCTTACTATTTATGGACCCCACCCAGGCCCTGAATCAGCTCTCCGGCTTCTCGACGTGCAGCAAGAAGGCCTTGCAACTCAGCGTACTCGCCATCGGTGAGATAATCCTGGACGAGACGGGTGAACAATATGGTCTAGACGAAAGTAACTGTGGGTTGGCTATACGGCCCGGACGTACGGTTCGCAACTTTCAAAGCAACTGCTTGCCTCACCGATTTCCCGCTGCCTGCTGCCGCCGCGCCCGCTCCAACACCGCCTCTTCCTCGACGACCGCCGGGCCGCCGGTGTAAACCTCGTTCAATGACTCCACCAGGTCTTGCAGGGCCAGCACCTCCCCGCGGATGTCGTCGCGCAGACGGTCAGCGCGATCCGAATCCACGTCCTTGCTGCCGATCAACAGAAGCTGCGAGTATACTGTGCCTAGAGCGGATAAAGAATGATCTAGCTGCAAGTCCGCGCGTTGCATCCGGCCCCCAAGCTCCTGAAGCGCCGCGTAGTGCCGCCGCGTCGACTCCAATGTAGTCTCCATCTGATGGCGCACCCGAGCGTTGCCCTCCAACTTGATGCGCGCCTCAAGCTGCTTGATCTCCTTGGGCACAGCATCCAGATCGCGACGGATCAAAGGGTCCATACGAAACGTGTCGAGCCGCCGCGCCAGCGCGACCATGTTAGCCACCCAATCATAAACCTGGGCCGTGGTGCTCTTCATGCGATCCCGCAAGATGCCGGTGCGCTGCTGGTCCACCACCTGTTGGATGCGCTGGCGATATTGCTCGGCCTCGGCCAGCTTGCCGCGCAGCGATCGGTCACGGATGCCGTTGACGTTGTACTTCTCGCGGAACAGCGACTCGACTACCTTCTGCTGTTCGTTTTTGTCGGTCAGGCTGGACCAAACGATCGCGACCTCGCCGACGACGCCGACCACGGGCCACAGCCACCAGGGCAGCCACGAAATGGCGTTGGGCAGGAAGACGCTGGCCAGGATGCTGCCACCCACCATCAATGCGCTTTCCAGGCGGAAGATGGCGTTCTTCAGCAGCGCCTTCTGGGCTTGCTGCTCAATACGGTCGAGGATGGAGTCGCTGGTCATAGCTTAGAAATAACTCGATAGTATTTTATACAGTTCGCGAATCGTCTCCGTGTTACCCTCGCGCACCTGGCCGCCGCTGGCTTCCGCAATAGCGCGCAACATGTCGTAATCGGCATCCCGGCCGTAGGCGATGGCGAAGATGACCACAGGGACCTGCTCATTGCCCGTGCGGATCTCGCGCGTGAGTTGACTCACCGATACGGCCGACGCATTTTCCTTGCCGTCGGTCATCGCCACGATGGCGTTGATGCGGTCGGGGTCGGCCTGGCGCTGCAAGCGGACGTAGGCCGTGCGCACGGCATCCAGCAGCGCAGTGTTGCCGTTGGCCTGGAGGGTGTCCACGGCCCCCGTGAGCGCGGCCCGATTAGCCGCCAGGGTATCCAATTCGATGATGTTGGTCACGCCGCTGTTGAACTCCACCAGCCCCACCCGTTCCTGGTCGGTCGGGATCTGGGCCAGGAAGGTGCGCAGGGCGACCTGGGCGTTGGTCAGCTTGTCGCCGTCCATTGAACCAGAAGTGTCCACCACCAGGATGACGTTGGCCTTGCGCTTGGTCAGCGCCCACACGTTTTGCACCACCTGCACTACGTCGGGCGCGGGCAGTTGCAGGGTGGTTTGCGGCTGGGCCGGGTCTACGCCGTTGGCGGCCACCAGCGGCGAGCCGGGGCTGCCCAGCGGGATGCTCAGGTCAGCCGGCCGGTAGCCCGCGCGCAGGATCGTGGTCTGGCTCTCCGCGGTCGCCAGGAACTCACGGAACGCCTGGAAGGTGCGGCGCTGGTTGGCCGTGATCTCCGGCGTCTCCAACAGCGCCAGGGGGTGATCGGCCCAGAGGGTGCCCTCGGCCGGGTAGAGGGCTACCAGCCGCGCGGGCGGTCGGCCGTAGACGGCGGTGTTGAACGCCACGACGAGCTGTTCCGAAATCACGAAGGCGTCCAACGTCTTCGGACCATCCTGCACCACACGCTGGATCACGGCCAACTCGGCTTCGCCGTAGAACTTCACCGTCTTCTCAATCGCCGACACGAACTCGACCGTCTTGGGATCCTGCGCCATCTCCACGGTCAGGCCGCGCTGGACGCCCGCGCCCGCGTAAAACTCGGCCAGGGTGGCCAGCAGACCGCTGGCATACGCTGTGCTGGGATGGCTCCAGCGGAAGCTGCTGTCTTGTTGCGCTTTGGTTTGCAACGTGGTCCAGCCCACGGGCCGGTCGGGCCAGCCCAGATCCCGCGCCACGTTCTCCCACGCGGCGATGACAATAGGGCTGATGGCGTAGCGCACGGCTTCGCCGGTGATGCGCGGGGCGATGGCGCCCGGCTCCTGGCCGGCCGCCTGAGCCTGCGCCCAGCGCCGATTGAGCTGATCCAACCACAACGAAGAGTCGGGGGTCAGCGCCTGGAACGCTGGCTCGCCGGCCAACGCTTGGTTCACCATCTCCTCGGAGGTCAGCTCGACCAACGCGATCTGCATGACCTCGCGATCGGGGGTGCGCGGCTTTGTAGCATTGAACTTGGCGGTCAGATCCTTGATCAGCGCCGCCTTTTCCGGCGAATAAGCCAGGGTCACGATCGCACTGCGCGCCTCCGCCGCCGAAGGCTGTGCGGCCGGTTGGCCAGACGTCGTGCGATTCGCGATCAGGATCAAGGTGAATGCCGCCATGACGCACAGGAGTAAGGCCGCCCCGATGACGACAAGGATGGCGGCGCGTTGACCGGTGTTTTGCCTCTTCATGGCACCCTCCTGGCGGCTACCGCCCCACGTTCAGGTCGAACCAACGCAACAGCGCCAGCAGCACATCCCGGCTGGGTGAGGCCATGCGCGTGGTGCGCGGCACCACGGTCTCCACGCCCTGGCTCTGCCATTGGGTGAACAGGTTGGCGCCCTGGGTGATGTCCACCTCGCTGTTGACCGGACGCAGGCCGCTCTGAACAGCCAGACGTTGGATGTCGCCCGTCAGCAAGAATTGCTGGAACTGCAACGCCGCGTTCTTCTCAGCCGCGGTGGTCTCGGGCCCTACCCAGATGGTGTAAGGGAAGTCGAACCAAGTGACGTACTTGGGGTAGCGGATGACCAGCGGGTCAGACCAGCGCGTGCGGATGCCTTCCATGTTATTAAGCAGGTCGCTCTCCAGCAACTGGCCGCCGTCGCCGGCCGAGTAGCCGAACAAGGCGAAATCCTCGGCGGTGTAGGCGCTGGCCCCGCTCACGTCGGTGAGGGACCCCATTAATTCCTTGAGCCACTGCTGGAACTCCGGTTTGGTCACGTCCTCGGTAGAGATGTTGACGCGGTCGTAGTACTCGCCGGCCGCGGCGATCATGGCCGCCAGGCCACCCACGTTGCGTCTCGGGTTAGGCACGACGAGCTTGAAGAAGCCCCACTTGGCATCCCCGCCCAACTCGGGCCAGCCGCCCTTGGCGATGGCCGCGTCGTGCACGCTCTGCCAGGTGATCTCACCGTATTTCTGTGCCAACACATCCGCGCGGCTCTGGTAGATGCCCCAGACAAACAGGGAGATGGCGATGGGCCGGGCGCGGTATTCGCCGTCGGTCAGGAAGACGTCGCGGCCCAGGCGCTCCTTGTAGGAGGCGTTGGCCAGCTCCACCAGATAGCGGCTGTCGGGGATCCAGACGGTGGGGAAGGTGGTGCTCAGCCGTTCCAGCTCGGCCGCCGTGAGACCTTCGCGCGTACCGCCCGCCAGCGTGCCGAAGTCGTCACGGTCGAACTTGCCCAGGGCGGTGAGCCCGTCCATGGCGACCACCTGCACCTCAACCAGCTGGCCGTCCTGGCGCGGGCTGCTTTCGTTAAAGCGTTTGGCCGCCTCGCGCACCCACGGTTCCACCGGCAGCGCGGTCAGCACGCGCACCTGCACCGGGCCGCGCGGGGTGGCGACCAGCGGCTGCGCGCTGTTGGCCGGGTTGAAACGCTGCCACCCCAACCCGGCCGCGACCACCAGCAACACGATGCCGATGATCAGGAAGAAGACGGCCTGGGTTCGCCGGCCGCCACGCGCCGCGGCCACAAAGAAGTAGATCGCAAGGGCGATGGCGATCACGCCCGCTGCTAACGTACCGATGATGGGCGCCAGGGACATGGCATGCTCCTTGCACGGTCAAACGTGCCAACGTGTCAACGTTATAACCCCAAGCGCGCTTTCCGCGCTTCCAACTGTGCTTCAAGTTCTTTACGTTTGAGCACGTCTGGGGTTTCGCCGCGGGCCAATGCACTCTGTTCCAGGGCTGACAGTTGGGCTTCCGCGACGTCCAGGCGATTGCGGATGGAGGAGACGACGCGATCCACGTCTGCATCGCCAGTGCCCGCCATGTCTTCCATCCGCTGATCCGCCGCCTCGGCGGCAGCTTTGCCCTTCCTGGCGCTGGCGAGACCCTCGACCTCGGGCTCGCTCTGCTTCAGGACCAGCAGGCGGGTGTCGAGTTGTGCCTTCGTCTCGGCCAGCTTTTCGTATGCCGCCTCCAGGCGCTCGACCTTTTCGAGCATCTGGCTGGCCAGCAGCCGGTTCTGGTTGAGCCGATCCTGTGCTGCCAACGCTTCCCCTTCCTGGCCCGCCTGTAACAGTTGGTCAACCTCCAGGTCTTGTTTCGTCACGATGGCTTGCTGTTCATCGCTCTTCCGCCGCATCTGCGTGATCTGCGCGCGCAGATTGAGCATCTGGTCGGTCAACTGCTCCTGCATCTGCTGCAAGTCGCGTAGGTGCTGGCGGAACATAGCCGGTTCGCTGGCCCGCGTCGCGCTGTCCACCAACTGGTTGAGGTCAGCGGCGATAAGCGTTTGGATCTTTTCGAGCAGGGATGTCATCTTGACCTCCGTGGTAACGTTCTAACGTTCAACCGTTGGAACCTCACCCCGACTTGCCCGCCAGGCCCAGGCGCGCCTTGCGCGCGGCCAACTGACCGTCGAGCTCGCTGCGGCCCAGCACGTCGTCCATCTGCTTATCGAGGCTGGCCGCGCGCATCTCGCTCTCGGCCGAGGCGCGATCCAGCCGGCTGCGGATGGAGTCGGCGATGCGCGCCACATCGGCATCGCCCGCGCCGGACAGGTCGTCCAGCGACTTGATGGTTTTGGCGGTGATCTCCTTGGCCTTGGCCAGCTCCAGCAGCGCCTCCAGCTCCTGGCGCTCCTGCCGGATCGTCGTCAGCTTAGCTTCCAGTTTCAGACGGGCATCCAGCAAGCTCTGGTATTCACGCTGCATCTGCTCGATCTGGGAGCCGTAGGTTTCCACCAGCCGTTGCGCGGAGTTGAGCTGGCTCTGAGCAGCCCGGGCCAGGTCATCACGGCCCTGCTGCAGGAAGAGGTCAATGTTGCGATCCAGCTCGGCCGCTTTGGCCTGCTGTTCCTCATATTTGCGCCTGACCGTCTTCACCTGGCCGCCGACGGTGACGGTCGCCTCGGTCAAATCCTGCAGGTTGTTTTCAACTTCGCGAATATACTGCTGGATGACGGCGATGGAGTTCGATTGCAAGGCCTGATCCACCAGGTAGTGCAGGTTAGCGGAGATCAGGGTGTTGACTTTTTCGATGAGTGATGCCATGTGGATGCCTCCTGAAGGGATGGATGATATACTGCGGATTGCGTACTACGTATTGCGTATTCCCATCATGCTAAGTTACCCATGCCGCGAGCAGCATGCGTCCCGGCAAGGAACTCCCAACTGTCATGCTGAGCGGGTCTACAGCTCGAATCGCGTTGCGCCAAGTGTCCAGCGAAGCATCTCGACGCGCAGCTAAGTTTAAGTATACCAGGAAGGCCGGCCCTCGCGCTTGACGGCGAGCCGACGAGCTGCTGACAGACTAATAACTCACCCTTCAACCAGCTTATACCCCCGCCCGCGCACCGTCAGCACATAGCGCGGGTTGGCGACGTCAGGCTCAAGCTTCTGGCGCAGGCGACTGACCAGCTTTTCGATGCGTGCGTCGTCCACCTCATCAATGTAGTCCTCGCCCCACACCGCCTCCACTACGTCGTACTTGGTGCAGATCTTGCCCAGGCGGCCGTAGAGGAGTAGCAGCAGCCGGTACTCCAGATTGGTGAGCGTGGGCGCCTGCCTGCCGTCCACCCACACCTCGCCGCTGTCGGGATCGAGCCGGATGCCCTGGGGCTGGGGCCGCCGCGCGATGAGCTGTCGTCCCACGAATTCCTCGAACGCGCGGCCAAAAATCCGCCGATCGGTGCCGTTGGCCGTGATCAGGTGCTTGGCAAACACGGAATCAACGCTCAGCGCGTCTTGCGGCTCCAACCCCCGGCTGACCGCCAGCAAGACCTCCTGCTCCGCCTCGCTCAAGTCGTTCCAGACCTTGCGGCACTCGGCCATGATGTTCAGGTCTTGCGCCAGGATCTCGGCCGCGCGGCGGTGGATGATCCAATCCTGCGATGGATCACGCACCGGCCGGCCGGTAAGCAGGCCCAGGATGCGGCAGGTGGTCTCGAGCAGCGCGGGATGCCCGCCGCTCCACAGGCGGAGAAAGGCCATGTCTTCGTCGCTGAACGTGATGCCCTCTTCCTGCGCAAACCGGGCCGCGAACTGGCGCACCTCGTGCTCTTGCAGCATGGAGATGTAGAGGACGTGGTGGGTGAAGAGCTCGGCAAACTCGGCCACATCGCCCTCGCTGCGGATCTGGCCCAGCCGCCGGTTGGTGGCGGTGATGTAGGTCAGGCCGGCTTGGTGGCGGTCTTTGAGCGCGCGCAGGTTCAGGAACACGCGGCCATCAATGCCCCCCACCGGGCCATCCACCTCATCGAACAGGAAGACTACCCGCCGCGGCAGCCGATCGCCGATGGCCGCCATGGCTTGGGCAAAGCTGAGCGGGACCTCGAAGGCATTGGCCGGCGCGACCAGGGTGCGGTAGGCCGCTTCGACCGTCTGCAACGCGTCACCAGCATCATCCAGTTCGCGGATCGCGTCAATGGAGCAGCGCAGCACCAACTCGTAGAACGCCTGATCGCTCATCTCCAGCATCTGGTTGAAGTCAATGTAGATGAACAGATAGTCATCGGCCGCGCTGTCCAGGTATTGCGCCTGCACTGCCGGCTCGACCAGGGCGCGCAGCGTGGCCGACTTGCCCAGGTTGCTCACCCCGACCACTGACAGGCAGTCCATGTCGCGCACCGCGGCAAAGACGCCGGTCAGGTCAGCGTGGCGGGGGAGGTAGATCCATTCGCGTGATTTGGGTGACATGGTTGCACCTGAAAAAACGAGACCTGGAACGCGGACACCGCGGACAGGTCTAGATTTTATCCGCGTTCTCCGCGTCGTCCGCGTCCCAAATTCGGGTTAATAGGCAACACTAGCAGAATCTGGACAGCTTAACGTCTGCCCGGCTTGCCTTTACCAACCGCAGGCGCGCCCGGCCCTTTACCCTGCGCGGCCGGCGCGGGCTGGCGCGCGGGCTGACCACCGTTGCCGCCGGCCGACGCCGGCGCGCGACCCTCGTCGCTGCGCATGTGGCACACCTTGTACTTCTTGCCGCTGCCGCACCAGCACGGGTCATTGCGGCCCAGGCCCTTGCTGCTGCGCGCGGGCTGCGCCTGGCCGCCGTCGCCCCGGTTGGTCTGCATGCGCTGCACCGGCATCGGCGCACGGGTGATGAGCTGCGCGTGATAAATGGCATACACAATGTCGCGCGAGATGGCGCTGACCAGGTCCTGATACATCTCGTGCGCTTCTTTTTTGTAAGCCACCAGCGGATCCTGCTGTGCGATCGCGCGCAGGCCGATACCCTCACGCAGCTCGTCCAGGTCGGTCAGGTGACGGATCCAGCGGTTGTCCACCGCGCGCAGCATGATGATGCGCTCAAGCTGGCGCATGGTGGCGCTGCCAAGCGCCTGTTCGCGCTCATCGTAGGCGGCCTCGGCCAGCGCGGCCAGGTGATCCGCCAGCGCCGGCACCGTCATCTTGCGCCAGGCCTCTGCCCGCTCAGTCTGCGGCAGCGGCATGATCTTGAGAACTTCCATTGCCAGCGCGGCCAGGTCCCACTCCGGCGCCTCCAGGTCTTTGGTGAACGCGTCCACCAGCCCGCGTAATTCATCCTCCACCATGCCCATGATCGTAGGCCGCATGGTCGGCTCACCGAGGATCTGCCGCCGCTGGTTGTAGATGATCTCGCGCTGCCGGTTAACCACGTCGTCATACTGGAGCACGTGCTTGCGGATGTCGAAGTTATAGCCTTCGACCCGGACTTGGGCGCTCTCGAGGGCCTTGCTGACCATGCCGTGCTCGATGGGCATGTCCTCGTCGAGCTTCAGGCGGTCCATCAGGCCCGCCACGCTCTGCCCGCCGAACCGGCGCATCAGGTCATCTTCCAGTGAGATGTAAAAGCGCGAGGAGCCGGGGTCGCCCTGGCGGCCCGATCGGCCGCGCAACTGGTTATCAATGCGCCGGGCCTCGTGGCGCTCGGTGCCCAACACGTGGAGGCCACCGGCCGCAATCACCTGCTCCCGGTCGGCCGCACACGCTTGCTTCGCCTCCACCAGCGCTTGCAGCCAGGTCGGGTCCGTCTCGCCCAGCGCGGCCAGGTCCACGCCCTGTTTGCGCAGGTGCTCGCGCGCCATGCCGTCAGGGTTGCCGCCCAACAGGATGTCAACGCCGCGGCCGGCCATGTTGGTGGCGATGGTCACCATGCCCGGCCGGCCGGCCTGGGCGATGATGCCGGCTTCCTTTTCGTGCTGCTTGGCGTTCAATACGTTGTGCGGCACCCCGCGGCGCTTGAGCAGATCCGCCAGCATTTCCGAGGTCTCGATGGCCACGGTGCCCACCAGCACGGGCTGGCCGCGCTTGTGCATCTCCTCAATCTCGGCCACCACGGCCCGGAACTTGGCCCGCTGCGACTTGTAGACCTGGTCCGCATGATCCGCCCGGATGACCGTCCGGTGTGTGGGGATCGGCACGACGTCCAGGTTGTAGATCTTGCCGAACTCCTCCGCCTCGGTGAGGGCCGTGCCGGTCATGCCCGCCAGCTTCTCGTACATGCGGAAGTAGTTCTGGAAGGTGATGGTGGCCAGGGTCAAGGACTCGCGCTGGACGCGCACCCCTTCCTTTGCTTCAATGGCCTGGTGCAACCCCTCGGAGAAGCGCCGGCCGTGCATCAGGCGGCCGGTGAACTCGTCCACGATGATCACCTCGCCGTCCTTGACGATGTAATCGCGGTCGAGGTGATAGAGCACGTTGGCGCGCAGCGCGTTGTCCAGGTAAGGGGTCAGCTCGTAGTGCTCGGCGTCGTACAGGCTCTGCCCGCCCCCCAGGCCGATGAGCGATTCCACGCGTGCGATGCCGTCGTCGGTCAGCGTGACGATGCGATCTTTTTCGTCCACCTTGTAATCGCGTTCGGGCTGGAGCCGACGCACCACCTGAGCGAACCGCATGTAGGCATCGGACGATTCCTGTGCCTGGCCGGAGATGATCAGCGGCGTGCGGGCCTCGTCAATGAGGATGTTGTCCACCTCATCCACGATGGCGTAGGTGAGATCGCGCTGGACGCACTCGGCCGGATCATGCACCATGTTGTCGCGCAGATAATCGAACCCGAATTCATTGTTGGTGCCGTAGGTGATATCTGCCTGGTAGGCCTCTCTGCGGCTGACGGGGCGCAGGTAACGATAGCGATCGTCCGCGGCCTGATACTCGGGATCGAACACGAAAGAGCCCAGCTCCGGGTTGGCCGCGGCCGATTGAATGACGCCGACGCTGACGCCCAGTTTATGGTAGACCGGCCCCATCCACTGGACACCGTACTTGGACAGGTAGTCATTAGGCGTGACCAAGTGCGCGCCGCGGCCGGTCAGCGCGTTCAGGTAGAGCGGCAGCGTGGCGACCAGGGTTTTGCCTTCGCCGGTCTTCATCTCGGCGATCTTGCCCTGGTGCAGCACCATACCGCCGATCAGTTGCACGTCGAAGTGGCGCAGGCCGATGGCGCGCACGGACGCCTCGCGCACGGCCGCGAAGGCGCGAGGCAGGATCTCCTCCATCGCCTCGGCCTCGGCCCCGCGCAGCTCCTTTTGCAGCCGCTCAACCTCCAGCTTGAGCTGGATTTGCATCGAGGTGTCCGGCTCTTGCAGCCACGCGGCGCGCGCCTCGGCCAGCTCATCGCGCAGGGAGCCGACCCGTTCCGCGATGGTCGCGCGGAACGCTTCTGTTTGGGCCTGTAGCTCATCATTGCTCATGCGCTGGAACTCCGGTTCCAACGCGTTGATCGCCGCAACAGTCGGTAATAACCGCTTCGCTTCGCGCTCGTGCGGATCGCCGAAGACTTTCTTTACCAGACTCTTAAACATCGCTTGCTCTCACTCTCCAAACAATTCACCCACTGAACGTCCTTCATGGATACGCAGGATGACATCGGCCAGCAACGGCGCGATGGGGATAGTTCGTAGCTTGCCCCCGGCACGCTGGCGTTTCTCCGGTGAGATCGCCACCGTATCGGTCACGATCACGGAAGACAAAACACTGTCCCGGATGCGTTCGGGCGCGTCACCGGACAGGATAGCATGGGTCGCGCAGGCACAAACATCCAGCGCGCCCCGCTCTCGGACGAAGTTGGCCGCCTTGACCAGGGTTCCCGCCGTGTCAATTTCATCATCCACGATGATGACGTTCTTGCCTGTCACATCGCCGATCAGGTTCAGGTCAACCGTAGATTTGCCGTCCAGTGATCGCTTTTTCTCCACGACGGCCAACGGCGGTAACTGCTGCTCGCCGTTTCCCAGCGGCTGCCACAGGCTGTCGGCAAAATTGCGCGCCCGGCGCACCGAGCCGATATCGGGCGCGACAACAACGGCGTTCGCCACAGGGTGCGCCTTGAAGTGTTTGACAAACAGACCCAGTGCGGGCAGCTCATCGCATGAGATGGAAAAGAAGCCCTGGATCTGCTTGGCGTGCAAATCCAAGATGACGACCCTATCCGCGCCCGCCACTGCCAGCAGGTCAGCCACCAGGCGGGCCGTGATGGGAACGCGCGGCTGATCCTTCTTGTCGGTGCGGCCATAACCGTAGTAGGGCATCACGGCTGTGATGCGGCCGGCAGAATCGCGCTTCAGTGTGTCAATGAAGATCAGCAGTTCCATCAGGTTGTCGTTGACCGGCGCTGCCGTGGGCTGGATCACGAATACGTCTTTCGCCCGCACGCTCTGCCCAAGCTTGACGAAGGTGTCGCTGTTGTCGAAATGCCGGATATCCGCGCTGCCCAGGTCCACTTTCAGGCGGGCCGCCACGGCCTCTGCCAACGGACGGTTGGCCGTGCCGGAGAAGATCATGAGATCACCGTACATCTTGACGATGTTAGACATGCGCTCACCTCAAGCGATCATCCAGGACTATGTGATCCGGAATCGAGCCTTTAGACGGTTCACCACTTGCATGGACCTGACCGGCTGATCCTAAAGGAGGCTTCGCACAGCCTCGATTCCAGTTTTGCTCATGTCTACTTGAGAGACCCCGGATCGATGACCCGGCGGCTGCCGTAGAGCTTCCGGTAATACTCCTTAAACTCACCCGACTTAATCTTGCGCCACCACCACTCGTTGGCGACGTACCAGCGCACGGTGGCGCGGATCGCCTCCTCGTGGGTGTGGCGAGGCTGCCAGCCCAACGCCTTCAGCTTGTCCACGTTCAGGCAGTAGCGCCGGTCGTGGCCGGGCCGGTCTTCCACGTGCTGGATCAAGCTGCGCGGCTTGCCGAGCTCGTCCAGCAGGATCTCGACCATGGTCAAGTTTTCCATCTCACCACCGGTGCCGATGTTGTAGATCTCACCGATCTGCCCGCGGTGCAGCACCAGGTCAATCCCCTCACAGTGGTCGAGCACGTGCTGGTAATCGCGGCGCTGCTTGCCGTCGCCGTACACCGGCAGCGATAGATCGTCAATAGCATTGGTGACGAAGAGCGGGATCACCTTCTCCGGGTACTGGTAGGGGCCGATGTTGTTGGCCCCACGCGAGATGGTGACGGGCAGGCCGTAGGTGACGTGGTAGGCGACCGCCATCAGGTCGCCGCTGGTTTTGCTGGCCGCGTAAGGACTGCGCGGGACGACGGGATCTGTCTCCAGCGAGCGGTGATCGCCGTGGATATGGCCGTAGACCTCATCGGTGGAGATCTGATGATAGCGTTCCAGCCCCAGCCGGCGGGAGGCTTCGAGCAGCACGTAGGTGCCGTAGACATCGGTGCGAATAAACGCGTCCGGATCCATGATGGAGCGGTCCACATGGCTCTCGGCCGCGAAGTTCACAATGGTGTCAATCTGATGGACTTTCAGCGCCTCAGTCACCGCGGCCTCGTCGCAGATGTCACCCTGCACGAAGCTGTAGCGGGGATCGTCTTTGACATCGAGCAGGTTGTCCAGGTTGCCGGCATAGGTCAGCTTATCGTAGACCAGAATGCGATAATCGGGGTGCTTGTCCAGCATATACCGGACGAAATTCGAGCCGATGAAGCCGGCACCGCCGGTGATCATGAGGTTTTTCATGTATGGTCATCCTTTAGACGTTATGCGGCGGCCAGATACTTGCGCAGCTCGGCATCCGCGGCCACGTTAACCAGCGCCGCGCCCAGCAGTCGGGCGCCCACCTGGGCCAACTGGTCTTTGGCCCGCTGGGCCTCATCACGCCTGGTCTTGCCCGCGGCCACGGTAAGCAGGACGCCGTCCACCTGGGTCGCCAGCTCGGCCGCGTCGGTGGCCAGGGTCACGGGGGGCGCGTCGAACAGCACCACGTCGGCGTCCTCCGCCAGCCGGCCGATCAGCCTGCCCATGGGGGGCGAGGCCAGCAGGTCGGCGGGCGCGTCGGCCGCGGGGCCGGCGGTCAACACGCGCAGGCCGGGCACATCGGTGGCCTGGAGCGACAGCGCAGCCGCGTCCCGAAGGGCCGTGCTGACCCCGGTCACGTTTGGCAGGCCGAACAGGGTGTGCTGGGCCGGGTAGCGCAGGTCGCAATCGGCCAGGATGACGCGCTTGCCGACCTTGGCGAACGCCACGGCCAGATTAGCGACGACGCGCGCCTTGTCCACATCGGGGCCGGCCGCAGCTACCAGCACGGTGCGCAGCGGCTGCTGGCGTTCGGCTGACATCAGGTTCACGCGCAGGCGGCGATATGCCTCGGCCGCCGGAGATGCAGGATCGGTCAGGATGATCAGATCAGGTGTCATGGGCTTCAGGCTCACTTTCCCTTCACAGCGGGGATGGCTCCCAACACGGGGAGGCCCAACGCGCGACGGACGTGTTCCGAGGTGGCCAGGATGTCGGCAGCCATCCACTCCAGGAGCAGGACGATCAGCGCGCCGATCAGCGCGCCCGCGGCAAACCCGGCCGCGGCGTTCATGGCCGGGTTTGGCCGGTAGAGCGGCGCGTCGATCACGCTGTCCACCAGCTTGACCTCAATGCGGTTGCTCTTGTCCTGGGTCTCGTAGTAGGCCCGGCGCTCGGTCTCAAACAACTGCGCCATCGTCTTGGCCAAGTTGATCGCTACGCCGGGATCCTGGTCTTTGGCGTCAATACGGATGATGAAGTTATCCGGCTCGGCGCTCACGGTGACCTTGGCCAGCAGGTCGTACGAGCTCATGTCCAGGTTGGCTGCGGCGATCACCTGGTTCGCCATGTCGTGGGTGTTGATATTATTGACGAAGTTGCGCAGCAGATCCTTGGCACTGTTGCCCAAGCCCCAGTCAGGCCGGGCCGGCACCGCGCTGATACGCGCGGTCGCGCGATAGGTCTTCGTCTGCACCAGGCTGATGCCGCCGGCCAGCACAGCCGCCAGCATCGCTGTCACCAGGATGATCCACCCCCGCCGGCGGATGATATCAATGTATGCGCGTAGGTCCATTTGCTCTCCTTCTCTTTCGGAAACACAGGTCATTTTACACCCAAAAGGCCCCAGTAACCAAACCCATCTTGCAGCGGATTTTTGCTATCCCCTGATCGGGTAGAGTAAAATGCACATCTACCAGAACCGCTTTGTCAGTTTCTAGCTTCCAGCTTCCAGAGACGGAGACGCCCCTATGACCGAACCCGTTCCCGTGCGTGTACCCGTGCAGGTTCGCTGGCGCGACCTGGATGCGTTGGGGCACGTCAACAACGCAGTATACATCACCTACTTCGAGTTCGCGCGGCTGGCCTACATCCGTGCGCTGCTGGGACCCGAGGCGGCCATTGACCGGCGCACCGCGCTGCCGGTCGAGTTTCAGTTCATCCTGGCCGAAGTGAACTGCCAGTTCCGGCTGCCGCTCACCCTGCGCGACCGGCCCGTGGTGGCGATCTGGGTCAGCCAGGTGGGACGCAAGAGCTTCGTGTTCCAGTATCGGGTCACCGATGAGGGGGATGGCCGGCTGTACGCCGAGGGGTGCAGCACGCAGGTGTGGTTCGATTACGCGGCCAACGAGAGCCGGCCGGTGCCCGGTGAGATCGTGGCTCGGATGGAGGCGCTGCAGGGGGCGACGATCGCGCGTCCGGAATAACGGCTCTCGTAGGGGCGGGTTTACTGTTCAGACTGAGTTCCGTGGGTGAGCATCCTTCGACTGCGTCAGGGGCCCACCCTGACTCCGCTCAGGATGCTCCGCTGTCCGACCTTAACTGACTTTGAATGCAACCAAATGCAACCAAAGGAAAAGAGCGCCACACCGAGGGGCATGGCGCTCTTTGGTATCTGAACCCTTCCGGGTTAGCCCTTGCTGACGATCTGGATGGTCTTCGGCTTGACAGCCTCGGCCTTCGGGATGGTCAGGGTCAGCAGGCCGTGCTCGAAGTTGGCCTCGGCCTTGTCCGCGTTCACCGGGATGTTGATATTCAGCGTGCGCTGGAACTTGCCGGTGGTGCGCTCCTGCATCACGTAGTCCACGTTGCTCAGCGGCGCGGGGCGCTCGCCCTTAATGGTGAGGGTGTCGCCCTCGATGGTGATCTCAACCGACTCGGGCTTCACGCCGGGCATATCGGCCAACACGACGATCTCCTCCGCGGTCACGTACGCGTCCAGCGGCAGTCGCCACACCCGCTCCACCGCCTGCTCGCGGCGGCGAGAGGGAACGAAGGAATCCTCGAAGAGGCGATCCATCGCCTCGCGTAACGTCACAGCTTCACGGAACGGGTCCCAACGGGTCAACTGGTTTGCCATGATCATTCTCCTTCTTCGTTTCTGTTTTAGTTCTTCGCCACAACCTTAACAGACTTGACCTTAGCCTCCTCGGCCTTCGGGAGCTCCAGGGTCAACACGCCGTGCTCAAATGTGGCCTGCGCGTTGTTGCTATCAACGCCGGCCGGCAGGCCCACCTGGCGGCAGAAGCTGCCGTAGCGGCGCTCCTGGCGCAGGTAGTTGCGCTTCTCGGTCTTTTCCTCAGACTTGAATTCGCCCTTGATAGTCAACAGATCGCCCGTGATGGTGACCTCCAGATCTTCCGGCTTGATGCCGGGCACCGTGGCGTTCACAACCACTCGATCGTCGGTCTCGTACATGTCCACGGGCAGGGCCGCGGCCGGGCCCGCTTCCTGGCCCATAAATGCGGAGGGCAAGAAACTCTCCTCAAACAACCGATCCATGGCCTCGCGCAAACTCATCATCTCGCGCGCCGGATTCCAACGTATCAACTCAGCCATTTCATTGCCTCCTCTCGTTTCTGCTTGCAGCGTATTCAGCACTGCATATTGCGTAAGTTACGCTTTGAGTCTAGGGCGGCTGTGTTAGAACGACGTTGGACAAACGTTAGAGTTGTGTAAGCGCGTCGGCAGCAGAGTT
Source organism: uncultured Anaerolineales bacterium (assembly GCA_964551735.1). Classification (GTDB taxonomy): domain Bacteria; phylum Chloroflexota; class Anaerolineae; order CG2-30-64-16; family CG2-30-64-16; genus DAOUAT01. The sequence continues at coordinate 16,716 of CAZKEF010000032.1, read as the reverse complement.
TTGACAATGACCGCCAACGCGGGTATGCTGGCAGCGGTCAACAGTCAGGAGTCAGACATCTCAATGTTTTTCGATGAAGCCAAAATCTACGTAAAGGCTGGGGACGGCGGGAACGGCGTCGTAGCGTTCCGTCGCGAGGCGCATGTGCCGCGCGGGGGGCCCAACGGCGGTAACGGCGGCAGGGGGGGCGATGTCTACCTCGAGACCGATCCACAGCTCAACACGCTCCTCTACTTCCACAAGCAGGTGCACTTTCGCGCGGCGAACGGCGCGCACGGCCGCGGCAAGAATCAAACCGGTGCACAGGGCCAGGAGTTGGTGATCCGCGTGCCGGTAGGCACGGTCGCCTGGGACGTGGAGACCGGCCTGCTGATGGCGGACCTGGCCGAGGCCGACGAGCGCGTGTTGGTAGCGCGGGCGGGTCGCGGTGGCCGCGGCAACTGGGCTTTTCGCTCTGCCACCAACCAGGCCCCGCGCATCGCCGAAAACGGCGAGCCGGGCGAGGAGCGTTGGCTGCGGCTGGAGCTGAAGCTGCTGGCCGACGTCGGCATCGTGGGGGCGCCCAACGCGGGCAAGTCCACGCTCCTCAGCCGCATCAGCGCCGCGCGACCCAAGATCGCCGACTACCCCTTCACCACGCTGGAGCCGAACCTGGGCGTTGCCGTGGTGGGCGACCGCGATATGGTGTGGGCCGACATCCCAGGGCTGATCGAGGGTGCACACGCGGGCGCGGGGCTGGGACACAATTTCCTACGCCACATCGAGCGCACCCGACTGCTGGTGCACCTGCTCAACGGCGTTAGCCCGGATCCTGTCGGCGATTACGAAGCCATCAACCAGGAATTGGAGCTGTTCAACCCGCTGCTGGCCGACAAGCCGCAGATCGTGGTGCTGAACAAGATGGATGTTTCTGAGGTGCGCGAGGCCTGGCCGGAAGTCGCCCGCCGGTTGTGCGACAAGGGCGCAGCTGAACCCCTGGCCATCTCCGCGATCAGCGGCGAAGGGGTGGCCGCGCTGCTGCAACGCGCGGCCCAATGGCTGGCCGAGCTGCCGCCACCGCCGCGGCTGGCCGACGTCCAACCGTTGATGCCGCCCACAGCCGAAGAGGACATGGCCTTCAACATCACCCGCGACGAAGATGGCGCGTGGCGCGTCCATGGCCGGCGCATCGAGCGGATCGTCGTGATGACGCGCTGGGAATATTACGATGCGGTCATGCGTTTTCAGCGGATCATGGAAGCGCTGGGGATCACCGAAGCGCTGCGCGCCTGGGGCGTCGAAGAGGGCGACACCATACGCATCGGCGAGCGAGAATTGGAATGGAGCAACTGATGCCTGTTGATCCTTGCCAGCCTTCCGCCCCCCAAGCCGGGCGAACCTTCCGCGCCGGCCTGCTCGGCGGCACCTTCGACCCCGTCCACATTGGCCACCTGATCCTGGCGGAAGAGGCACGGGATCAGCTTGACCTCTCGGTGGTCTACTTCGTGCCTGCGGGCGACCCGCCCCACAAGCGTGATCGCCGGCTGGCCCCGGTGGCGCATCGCGTGCGCATGGCCGAAATCGCAGTAGCCGGCAACGCGCGGTTCCAAGTCTCGCGCGTCGACGCGGACCGGCCCGGGCCGCATTACACGATTGATATGGTGAACCTCTTCCGGCAGCAGATGCCGCCAAGGGGCGAGCTGTACTTCCTGATGGGGTACGACAGCCTGGCCGAGCTGCCCGGCTGGCACCAGCCACAGGAGTTAGTAGCTGCCTGTCACCTAGTCGCCCTCACCCGCTACAACGTGCCGCTGGATTGGGATTACCTGGAGGCAAAGCTGCCCGGCATCCGCGACCGGGTCACGCTGCTGGACATGCCCGAACTGGAGATCGCCTCGCAGCACATCCAGGCCCGCGTGCGCGCGGGCCGCAGCATCCGCTATCTGGTCCCCGATGCCGTTTGCGCGTATATCCGGGAGCATGAGTTGTACGCGACCAACGGTGGTTGAACGAATGACGAATGACGGATGGCCCACGGCAACAGGTCGTCGTTCGTCTTTCGTCCTTCGTCATTCCACCTGATACGGCACATCCGTTACCACGATGCCCGGTTTGAAGAGCAGCGCCATCCGCAGCCAGGTTGTCGTTTGGGCGTGCAACAGGTTATGCCAGCGGCGCTTGGGCACGAATTGCGGCACGACGATGGTGATGAGTTCGTTGGGTTGGCGTTTGGCGGCGATGTCCTCGATGTAGTGCAGCAACGGCTCGATCAACAGCCGGTAGGGGGAATCCAGGATCACCAGGCGAACCCCTCGGCCCCACGTATCCCATTTCTGCTGCACCTTCTCCGCATCGTCCGGCTCAATGCACACGTGCACCGCGGTAACATCATTTGAGAGGGCCTGGGCGTAGCGCAGCGCGGCCAGGCTCCCCTGGTGCACGCCGCTGATCGGCAGGATGACCCGGTGTCGGGCCAGTCGCGGCGGACCGCCGGGTTGCTCCAACGACAGGCGAGCCGCCAGGGTGCGGTAGTGGCGGTTGATGGCGGAAAGCCCCCACACGATCAGCGGGATCAAGATCAGCACGACCCAGGCGCCATCTTGGAACTTGGTGACAGCGAACACCAAGGTCACGATGGCGGTGCACAATGCGCCGAACCCGTTGATCACCATCTTCGGCTGCCAACGCCGATCGTGCTTCAGCGTCGAGCTGTGCGCCTGTACGACCTCGCCTGCCTTCATATGTCCCGCACGCCACCAACGCCGCGCCATACCGGCCTGCGCCAGGGTGAACGAGAGGAAGACGCCGATGGCATAGAGCGGGATCAGGCCGGTGACGCTGGCCTGGAACGCGATGATCAGCAGGCAGGCGATCAGCGCCAGCGCCACAATCCCGTAGGAATAGACCAACCGGCTGCCCCGAAACGCCAACTGCCGGGGCAGGAAGCCATCTGATGCCAGCAGAGCGCTCAGGCGCGGGAAGCCGGCGAAAGAGGTGTTAGCCGCCATCACCAGGATCACCATGGTGGCCCCGATGACCGCGAAGTAAGGCGCGTTGCGGCCACCATAGATGGTGCGCGCCAACTGCGAAATCACCGTCTCGGTCTCTGAGGGGATGGCGCCGACAGGCCCGACCAGGAATGTGATGCCGAGGAACAGCATGCTCAGAATCGCCCCCATCCACAGCAGCGTCGTACCCGCGTTGCGGCTGCGCGGCTCACGGAAAGCCGTGATGCCGTTGGAGATCGCCTCGGTGCCGGTGAGGGCCGTGGTGCCGCTGGAAAACGCGTGCAGGATCAGGAACAGCGAGATTGGCTGCAGCACGTGATGCACCTCAAGCGGTGGCGGATCTACGACCTGGCCCAGCGAACCGGTGAAGTAACGGAACAGGCCCACCCCCACCGTGGCGAACATGGCGAGCACAAAAAAATAGCTGGGAAAGGCGAACGCCGCGCCCGATTCCCGCACACCGCGCAGGTTCACCAGCATCATAAATAGCACCAGGCCCACCGATATCTCGACCCGATAGGGGAACAGATCGGGAAAGGCTGATGTGATCTGCGCGACGCCGGACGAAATGGAGACAGCGACCGTTAAGATGTAATCAGTCAACAGCGCAGCCCCAGCGATCTTGGCGGCCGCGACGCCCAAGTTGTCCAGCGAAACGATGTAGGCACCGCCGCCGTTGGGATAGGCATGGATGATCTGCTCATACGAAGCCACGACAATGACTAGCAGCGCCACGATCACCAGCGCGATGGGGAAAGCATAGCGGAACGCGCCCATCCCCGCGCCGGCCAGGATGAACAGGATTTCCTGGGTGGCATAAGCGGTTGAAGATAGCGCGTCTGAGGCAAAAACCGCCAAGCCGACGAACTTGCCGATGGTCTGGTGGGGTGCATCCGCGGTAGCCAGCGGCCGGCCGATCAGCCAGGTCGCCAGCGAGCGCCGCGGCTGGTATTCATCCACGCGGCGTTGCACCGCGATATCATCTTGGGTATCAAATGTAGACATGGGAATCACTCAAGGATTGAAAAGACGGTAAACAACATTATACTCCGAAAGTATTGGCCTCCAAAACCGCCGTTCGCGTTCCAATCCGGGTTTCTCGCCGAACCCTGGTTTGGAGCGTAATTTGACGCCGGGCGCAAACAGGAGTATGATCTGTTCCAGCACCAGAGATGGGGGGGACAGACGACATGTCTGTGTCCCTTTTTTGTTGGAGATTTTTCGGTATGGAGTCCGGTTTATGAAAGTTATCATCGTCGGTTGCGGCCGGGTCGGCGCCCAGGTCGCGAACCGGCTTTCTCGCAAAAGCCATCACGTCACGGTGATTGACGTGACATCTACGGCATTCAGCAACCTGGATTCGGACTTCCGCGGCCGTACGCTGGAAGGGGATGTGTTGGCGCAAGACATGTTGCGCCGCGCGGGCATCCAGGGCGCCGATGCGCTGGCCGCAGTCACTAGCTCGGACAGCCTGAACGCCGTCGTGGCCCATCTCGCCCAGACCGAGTTTGGTGTGCGTCATGTAGTGGCCCGGAACTATGAACCGCGCTTCAACGGCCTGTACGAGGCCTTTGGTATTCAGGCCATCGGCCCAAGCAGTTGGGGGGCGCAACGCATGGAGGAAGCGCTCTCGAGCGGCGTGGTGCACACGGTGTTTTCCGCCGGTAACGGCGAGGTCGAGGTTTACGAGGTGCTGATCCCCCAGGCATGGCACGGCCGGCGCTTGGACAACTTGATCAACCACAGCGGCTGCATGGCGATTGCGCTGACGCGCGGCGGCAAAGCAGTGATCCCTACACTGGATTCGGTCGTGGAAGCTGGCGATTTCCTGCACCTCAGCGCAACCTTCGATGGCATCACGGCGCTGCGCCAACGCCTCGGTGAACGGGAGGTATGACATGCATATCCTGATCGCAGGCGGTGGACGCACTGGCGCCCAGCTCGCAACGGTATTGTTGGCCCAGAAGCATGCGGTCCGTCTGATCGAACAGCGAGGCGATGTCCTCGCGCGCATCCACCACGAGCTGCCAACCGAGGTCATCTACGAGGGACAGGCCACCGATCCCGTGGTGTTGGAGCAAGCCGGTATTCACCGGGCCGACGCCGTGGCCGCGGTGACCGCCAGCGATGCCGACAACCTAGCGCTCTGTTTCCTGGCGCGGAAGCAGTACAATGTCCCGCGCACCATCGCGCGCGTCAACAACCCCCGCACTGCCTGGCTGTTCAACGACAAATTCCATGTGGATGTAGCAGTCAACCAGGCCGCTATCCTCACCAGCTTGATCGAAGAAGAGATCTCCTTCGGCGATATGATGACGCTGCTAAAACTGCGCCGCGGCCAATATTCGCTGGTGGAGGAGAAGATCCCAGAGGGCGCCAAAGCGGTGGGCAAGGCCATCAAGGACCTGAAGCTGCCCGATGAGTGTGTGATCGCAGCTATTATCCGTCACGGCGAGATGGTGGTGCCGCGCGGGGTCACCGAGTTCGCGGTGGGTGATGAGGTGCTGGCCGTCGTCAGCCGTCAGGCCATGGACGAGCTGGCGGCGTTGTTCGCCCGGCCAGAGAATGGCAAAGCCCCGAATAAATAAACTGGGATGTTTACTTACTGACGGAGCGGCCAGCGCCTTGTATCCTTATTGCAAATGAGTTGCGGATAGAATCCGCCAAACCGAGAGCAAGGAGAGGATAACATGGCTCATCAACTGCCGCCCCTGCCGTACGCGTTCGACGCGTTGGAACCATACATTGACACCATGACGATGCAGATCCACCATGGCAAGCATCACGCCGCGTACATCGCCAATTTAAACAAGGCGATCGAAGGCACCGGGTTCGAGGACATGCCCGTGGAAGAGCTGCTGGCGAAGTTGGACAGCGTGCCGGAGAAGATCCGCACCACCGTGCGCAACAACGGCGGCGGCTTCATCAACCACAACCTGTTCTGGACTATCATGGCCCCCAACGCCGGCGGCGCGCCCTCCGGTGAGTTGGCGGCGGCCATTGATCAGGCGTTCGGCAGCTTCGAGGCCTTCAAGGAGAAGCTGAGCACCGCCGCGGCGACCCGTTTCGGCAGCGGCTGGGCCTGGCTCGTGGTCAAGGCCGACGGCAGCCTGGACGTGTACAGCACAGCCAACCAAGACAGCCCGGTGATGTCCGGCGACACGCCGATCTTAGGTTTGGATGTATGGGAGCACGCGTATTACCTGAAGTATCAAAACCGCCGGCCCGAGTACATCACCAACTTCTTCAACGTGATCAACTGGGCGCAGGTGGCCGCTAACTTCGCTGCAGCGCGCAAGTAAGGCGATCCGACGAAACGATCAAGTTGTGAGCCCCGGTTTCTGACCGAAACCGGGGCTCTCCTTTTTGGCCTCTGCCCACCCCCCATGTACAATATCGCCTGACCATAGTCATCTTTGCAGCATTGAGGTATCCGGATGCCCCCATCACCCAGCGGCAAACGTGAAGCCGGCAAGCAAGCGCGCCGCGATCGCCTTTACAACGCCGCGTTGTCCCTTTTCCGCCAACAGGGCTACGAGCAAACCACCGTTGACCAGATCACCCGCCAGGCCGGGCTGGCCAAGGGCACCTTCTTCAACTACTTTCCCACCAAGGATGCCGTCTTGCGCCACCTGGGAGCGCGCGAGATCGGCCGGCTGGGCGCCAGCAGCCTCACAAGAGGGGGCGCCTCGGCCATTGGCAACCTGAAACGGCTGCTGACCGCGCTGGCGACGAGCCTGGAAGCCGATCGCGAGCTGGTGCACTTGATCTTCGCCCGCGGGATCACCGTGCCTGAACTGCTTTGCGGGGATGCGGGCGGATTCAGCATCCGCCCCACCGCAGCGCTGCTGTTACGCCGCGGTCAAAGCATGAACGAGGTGTCCGCATGGCTGGATCCCGATGTGCTGGCGGCAGCATTGGACGCGCTCTATTTGCAGCAGTTGGTGTGCTGGTGCCAGGCCGAAGAGCCGTATCCGCTGGCGGAACGGCTGACGGGCATCGTAGACCTGTTGCTGATGGGCATCGCAGCGCGCTCGTGAACGACAAGACCCTGATCCGTGAACCCCGATGCAAATGTAGTCGAGCCTTCAGGCGGTCTGGCGCGACACTGCGCCACCGGATGAAGCCTCAATTCCTGTTTGCGAGCAGTTACATGCAGGAGGCACCTTTTGCCGGCACGACCCACCCCTACAACCCCTGAAGAACCTGGCTGGAGCCGCGAACTGGCCTGCGACCTGTATCCAGGCGTTGCGACCCCTTTCGGTTGGACCCTGTTCCGAGCCCCGGCTGAAACGGCGTTACGTCGCGTGCTGACAGATCTGGGCGCAACCGCACTGCCATCGCATGCCTTGTGGCAACGCCGGGACGACGGCCGCATCTACGCAGCGAGCGCAGCCCTGGACGAAGCTGGCGTTGCGGCACACGGCGTCGCCTGGCTGGGCCTGAATCGCCCCTGTGCACCGGCCGGCGCCCTTGCCCGACTGGGTGCGGCCGGCGCAATCCGCCGCGCGCAAGGCCGGGTCATGGCTGCCGCGGCTGAGGTAGCCGCTGAGCATGTCCAACTGGCTCAATGGCTGGCCTGGGTGCGCCAGCTTCCGTGGACGCAGGCGGACCTGCTTCACGTAATGGAGGAGCTAGAGCCGCGCGCCACCAGGGCGCTGCGCAGCTACTTGACCCTGCGCGCCGGGCTGGCAGCCAGCCTGGCAGAGCTGCGCGACCGCCTCGATGATGCTATGCCAGCCGATACGGCCCGCTTGCACGGCGCGTTGTTTGCCGGGACAGAGGGTCTGCCTACTGTGGAGGCCGCTCGCACAGCGGTTGCGGCTGCACACGCTGATCCATCCGACCCCGCGCGCCAGAAGGCGCTGAATCGCTTCGGCCATCGCGGCCCCGGCGAGATGCGACCTGATGCCGTACGCTGGCGCGAGAACGCCGAACAGCTCGATCGCCTGGCCGCGCTGACGCCGCTTCGCACGCCCCAGGCCGTCGCCGCGCAACGGCAAGCCGCAGAAGCGGAGATCGAGGCCAAGTTGCAGGGCCGCCACCGCCCATTCACTGAGACCCTGCGCCGCGCCCGTGACCTGGCGCGCACCGCCGATTTGGCCTGGGACGGGTTGGCCATCGTGATGACTGTCGCGCAGCGTTGGGTGCAAGCCGCCGCGGTCGAAGCCCTAGCCGCCCAACTGATCAGCCAACCAGAGGAGGTCCTCTACCTGGAGCTGGAGGAGTTGAAGCAAATCGCCACCGGCGAATGGCACCGCGGGGACGCCGACCAGGTGCAGGCTGAAGTGACCCAACGGCAGGCCATGCTCGCAGCCGTCGGCGCCCCAACGCCGATTGCTGACCGGCCGACGCCCATCTACCCCGGCCAGGCGCGCGGGCCAGCGCACTTCGGCAAACCGGCTGCTGACCTCCCGCCCCCGGCCGCGATTTGGCTAGCGGAGAGCGCGGATCCGGGCTGCGCGGCGTTTTGGATCGCCGCGGGCGGGGTCGTCAGCGCGGCCGTCGATCCCTGTGCGCCGGGCCTGCTTGCCGCTCGCGCCCTCGCCCTGCCGGCCGCAGCCGGGGCCGCGTCCCTGGTGTCAAGCGCACGCCACGGCCAGCAGATCGCGCTGGACGGGACCATAGGCCAGGCGGCTGTGGTATAATGCGAGCCATGGAACGGCTGATTTCCGGCGCAGTCCAGATGGGGCTGATGTTGAGCCCGGCCCAGGTTGCGGCCTTCGAGAGCTACACCGACGAGCTCCTGGACTGGAACGCGCAGTTCAATCTCACGGCCATCACCGATCGGGAGCAGGTCGAGATTCGCCACTACCTGGACTCATTGGCGCTGCTGCCCGCGCTGGCCGCGCTGGAAGGGATCGCGATACCTACGCTGTTGGCACGGTCCCTGCGTGCAGTGGACGTGGGTGCAGGCGCGGGTTTCCCAGGGCTGGCGCTGCGCATCGTCTGGCCGCGGCTGCGGCTGTGCCTGATCGAGGCCACAGCCAAAAAGGTGCGCTTCATGGAGCACATCGCGGCCCGGCTAGGGCTCAACGAGGTCCAACTGATCCACGGTCGCGCCGAAGAGCTGGCGCTGCGTGAGCCACAACGCGCGGGCTACGACCTGGTGCTGGCGCGCGCGGTGGCGCCATTGGCCACCCTGGTGGAATATCTGCTGCCGTTAGCAAAACGCGGGGGCCGCGTGGTGGCCTACAAAGGCTCCGCAGCGCATGAAGAGGCGCTGGCCGCGGAGCAGGCCATCAGCCTGCTCGGCGGCCAGCTGACCAAACTGGTGCCGGTGGAAGTGCCCGGCCTGGCCGAAACGCGCGTGTTGGTGGTGGTGGACAAGATCGCGCAGACGCCGGACGGCTACCCTCGCGGCCGCGGCCTGCCGAAGAAGCGGCCGCTGGGGTGTAAACCGGTCGAGGATGGCGGTGAGGAGATGGGCGACGACTGAACGCGAAGGCGCTGCTCTCCCCGAATCACCCCCCATCTGTCACGGCTTTGCCGTGAGCAAGTCCACAGCTCACGTTCCGTCGCGACGCCTGACCAGCGAAGCATCTCTGCCGGCGGAGCGGAGATCCCTTCGGCTGCGCTCAGGGCCGGCTCTTGGCTGGACACTCGCTGCAGTGAACCGCACGGGGCAGACTCACTCAGGGTAAGACTGAGCTCTGTATTCCTCAGCGCCCGATTTGGTGTTCTCAGCCGGTCTGCGACCGGCGTCGTGCGACCATCCGGCCGCTGGCGGGTCGGGACGGGGATCACAGACCCCCGTGTAAACGGAGAAAGCAGCGGAGCACCCTCCCCGGGATTAGGACGCACCCGCCGCGTCACTCACCCTCCCCGCCGCCACCACCAGCCGTCGCGCCTGCGCCAATAACGTCGACGAAAAATCCTCCCAATCCGTGGTGGTAATCACTGCCTGCCCGACCCCGACCAGCGCGTCCAGCAGCGCGTGCCGGCGCCGCGCATCCAGCTCCGACATCACGTCGTCCAGCAGCAACAGCGGATCCTCCCCTACCACCTCGCGCATCATCGCCACCTCGGCCAGCTTGACCGCCAGCGCGGCGGTGCGCTGCTGCCCACGTGAGCCAAACGCCCGCAGATCACGGCCTTCAACGATGAATGTCATATCGTCGCGATGCGGACCGGCCAGCGATGCGCCGGCGTTGATCTCGCGGCTATGGCCTGCGCGCAACTGAGCGGCGAAGGCATCGGCCACCCGGTCGCGCTGCCAGCCAAACGCCTGTGCTGCGCTGCCAGGATTAGACAACCGGCCCGCAGAAAGCGTCGCTGTCTCCAGGCTTGGCTGGTACGCCAGACGCAGCCGCTCTTCGCCCCCGGTCAGGTTGCGATGGTGCTCGGCCGCGATGCGGTCCAGGTGGCCGATGGCTTCCGCGCGGCGGGTGAACACGATGCTGCCGTGAGCCACCAGCTGGCCGTCCCAGAAGGTCAATTGGCCCGGATCGCCACCCTCATCGCGCAGCCGGCGCAACAGCGCGTTCCGCTGTGCCAGGGCCTTGTTGTACTCCGTCAGGGCACGGCAATAGGCCGGATCGATCTGGCACAACGCGATATCGAGATACCGGCGTCGCTCGACCGGTGCACCAGCCACCAAGCTTACATCCTCCGGCAGGAAGAGCACCATCCGCAGCCGCCCCACCAAGTCCAGCGCCCGCCTCGGCACACCGTTAACCCGCACCTGCTTGCGCACCACAGGACCGTTTGCGCCGCCGTTACGGCTGAGCTCAAGCACCAGCTCCAACTGCTCCGTCCTGTCGCCGTCCGCGACCTCGGCCATCAGCCGCGCGTAGGGCAACGGACTTTCGATGGCAAGCCAATTAATCAGCTCACGCTCCGCGCCAGCGCGGGGCGAACGCGCAGTCGCCAACAAATGGATCGCTTCCAGCAGATTGGTTTTCCCCTGGGCATTGGCGCCTTGTAGCACGGTCAGCCGGTCGGGCAGGCGCAGCTCAAGACGGACGTAGTTGCGGAAGTTGGTGAGGGAGAGGTGGGTGAGGCGCATGAAAGGAAGTAAAGGAGACAAGGGGTTCTATATTCCTTGTCTCCTTGTCTCCTCACCTACCGGTTAAGCTGCATCGGCATGATGACGTGGGTGAACTCTTCCGGGCCTGTGCCAACGGGGCGGAAGAGGCCAGGACGGTCCGAACGAGTCGTCTCCAGCACCACCTGCGGCGTGTCAACCACCGACATGACCTCCATGAGATAGCGCACGTTAAAGGCGATCTCCAGCGGCGCGCCCTCCACCAGGGCATCCACGTCGCTGACGTTGTCGCCGGCCTCGGCCGATGTGGCGCGGATGGTGAGCTGGCCGGGCACGGTCTCGGTTCCGGGCGTGATGGTGAAGACGACCCGGTCGGACGCGTCTCTCGCGAACAACGACGCGACCTTCAAAGCCCGCAGGAAGGCACCTGTGTCCAATACGGTCCGGGTCGTGTAACTCTTGGGCATAATGGCGGTGAAATCGGGGAACTTGGCGTCAATCAACTGTGACACCAGGTCCACCTGATAGAACGCCCCTCGATCCCCCTCCCCTTTGCCGAACAGGCGGAACAAGATCTGATTGCGCGCCGCAGCCAGTGCCAGCTCGACCGGCCGATCGGGATCGGCCTCGCCGCTGATGCGGCTGACCTCGGCCAGGGAACGGGCCGGGACGATGACGCTGATGTCTTGCGGTGCGGGCGCGGGCAGCACCGTGCGGCGCACCGAGAGGCGATAGCCATCGGTGGCAGCCAGGGTCAGGCGCTCGCCCTCAAACTTCGCCAGGACGCCGGTCAGCGCTGGCCGGCTGGTGTCTTTGGCGTCGGCCGCCGCAAAGACGACCTGGTCAATGATCTTGCGCAGGGTGGCCGGCGGCAGCCCCAACGCCTGTTCGCCGTCGGCCGTGGGGATCAGCGGAAACTCGCTGGCGTCAATGCCTTTGATGTTGGATTCCGACCGGCTGCACTTGAGGTTCATGCTCATGGTACGAACCACCATCTCCATGCCGATCTTGTCGGGCTGCATGGAGTTGACCCAATCGGTCAGCAGCCGCGCCGGCAGGGTGATGGCGCCATCGTCCTCCACCTGCGCGCCCAGCCAGCAGTTCACGCCCACCTCCAGGTTCGTGGCTGCCAGCTTCAAGCGATCTTCGTCGGTGCTGAGCAAAATGTTGCTCAAGACGGGGAGGGTGCTGCGCGAAGACACAGCCCGGCCAACGATGGACAGGCCCTTGGCAAGGTTTTCTTGCATAACAAACAGGCGCACGATGATGCCTCCTGGAAGATGAAGATGGGCGAACTCGCCAGTTAGGTAAAAGTATACCACACCGCGGCGCAAAAAGGAAACTAATCTACAACAGACCGCGGCAGACCGGGCTCAGGCGCCAGCGCGGTCCCCACCGGATGATAGTGGACATGGACGCGACGCAGCAGTGCCACGTTGTCGTACAACAGGCGCTCCACCTTGAGCGAAATCGAATCGCCGGCCGCGACCGAGAGCGCGCCATCTATGCCGATGGTCAGGTTGAGCACCAAGTAGGGGCCGAACCGATGTGCGTAGACCTCCTCAACACATTTCACATCTGGCACCATGCTGAGCAGATCTTGCACCTGGGCCGCCAGCTCGTCGCTAGGCACGTTGTCCATCAGATCGGTGGTCGCTTCCCGCAGGATATAGATGCCGGTGCGCAGGATCAGCAGGGCCACCAACGCACCGGCCAGGGGGTCCACCCAGGGCAGGCCGGAACGACCCAGGAAGATGCCGACCGCGGTCGCCGAAGACGCAAAGACGTCGTTGCGGTGATCAAATGCCAGCGCCGACACCGCGGCGTTGCCCGTCTGCCGGCCGATGCGGCGGGTAATGATCAGCAGGATCAGCTTGAGGCCCACCGTGAACAGCGCCACCCACAGCGCAGCCACGGCCGCGCCACCGAAATCGCCCTGGCCGGACAACAGGTCGTAGACCTTGTTGACCGCGTCCCAGAAGATCGCGACCGCGGTGGTAATGACGAACGCGCCCACCAGCAGCGCGGCGATGCTCTCAAGCTGGCTGTGACCGTAGGGGTGTTCGCGGTCGGCCGGCTTGCGGGCCAGTTGCAGGAACACGCGCACGACCACGTAGTAGGCCACATCTGAGGTCGAGTTGATGCCGTCAGCCAGCAGCGCCGGGCTGTGGCCCAGGACGCCGATGGAGGTCTTCAGCGCGGCCAGCAGGACGTTGGCTGCCAGGCCCAGGTTGACAGCAAACAGGCTGCGCGCCTGGCGTTGTTTGTTGTTCATAGGTCCACCGTGGCCGGCTCGCAGTCCTCGTGATCTTGCGTCCAGCCGTTTTCCAACCCAGCCGCCTCGAAAGCGTCGAGCGCGGCCGCGTACTCTTCCGCCGTGATCTTGCGGCCCAACTGGGGGTCGGCCAGCGCCTTGTAGGCCGGGAAATACTGATCCATCAGGCTGACGTGGACGCGCGGCGACAGCTCGGCGGCCAGCCAGCGGAGCACGCCCGGCGAATCGGCCAGGCCCTCGGGCAGCACCAGATGCCGCACGATCATGCCGCGGCAGGCGATACCTTTGTCATCCAGCACGAGCTCGGCGCCGGCCTGCCGGTAAATCTCCCGGAGCGCGGCCCGGTTATGCTCGACGTAGCGCGGGAAGCCGGACACGCGGCGGGCGACCTCATCGTCCGTGTACTTGGCGTCGGGCAGCCAGATGTCAATGACGCCCTCCAGCAGCCGCAGCGTCTCGACCCGCTCGTAGCCGCTGGTATTGTAAACCAACGGTATCCGCAGCCCCCACCCCGCGGCCAGGTCCACTGCGGCCAGGATCTGCGGTGCGAAGTGAGTGGGGGTGACGAAGTTGATGTTGTGGCAGCCGCGGCGCTGCAGCGCCAACATCATGCCCGCGAAACGCTCAACCGTAACCGTGTTGCCGTAGCCGAGCTGGCTGATGGGGTAGTTCTGGCAGAAGATGCACTTGCCCGTGCAGCCGGAGAAGAAGATCGTGCCCGACCCGCGCGTCCCGCTAATGGGCGGCTCCTCCCAGGGGTGGACGTTCCACGAGGCGATGACAGGCGCCGCGCCCATGTTGCAGACGCCGCGGCCGCCGTGCAACCGGTCAACCCCGCACGCGCGCGGGCAGAGCGTGCAGTGCGCCAGCGCCGCGGTCGCCGCCCGCGCGCGTGCGCGCAGCTCGCCGGAGCGGTGCAGCGCCAGGTAAGAAGGTTCCCAGTCCGCCATCGTCATTGCTCTCAAAACGAGCCATAAAGATAATGAGAAGGGATCGAGCCTTTAGGCGGTCTGGCGCTCAGACGGAGAGACCGGCTAATCCTAAAGGAGGCTTCGCACAGCCTCGATTCCAATTTACTATCTTTCCGCTTGTAGGGGTCTGCGACCCCGTCTTGGGGCTAAGAGCAACCTGAACACGCCTGCGACGCCGGTCAGTGCGAAGCCTCCCTTAGGGACAGACCGGCTGAGAGCAGTATGTCCCAGGATCTAGCGCGTCGCGCTCACCGGGCACACGGCCACGGCCACACAGCCCGGCCCCACGTGCGCGGCCACCACCGGGCCGATCTGCGCGGTGTAGAGCTGCTCGATGTTCAGACGTGCATGCAACGCGGCGCAGATCTCGGCATTGTCCGCGGCCGCGGCCGCGTCGAACACCAGCGCCACCGCCGGCTCACCGGCCGGGATGGCTTGGACGCACTCGTCCAGCATGGCGGTCAGCGCCTTCTTCTTGCCGCGCGCCCTGCCCCGCAGCGCGATGTGCCCCCCATCCAGCCACAGCACCGGCTTGATGCCCAGCAGGCTGCCCATGAGCGCCTGGCTGCCCTTCATGCGGCCCCCGCGGTGCAGATAGTCCAGCGTGGCGACGGTAAACATCACCCGCATCGTCTCACCCATGCGCTGCGCCACCCGCGCGACGTGGGCCGCGGGCGCGCCGGCTTGCGCCAGCCGGCCGACCACATGCAGCGTCAGCCCAAGCGCGCCGGAGACGGCCAGCGAATCCACCACATGGATGCGGTCCCGCGCCGGATGGGTCGCCGCGACATTTTGCGCGTTCTCCACGGTCACGCTGGTGCCGCGCGACATGAAGACCCCGACGACCTCATCGCCGTTCGCAGTAAGCTTGTCGAACTCGGCCTGCAAGGCGGCCGGTGTGACAGCAGCCGTGGTCGGCCACGTAGCGCCCCGTTCCGCCAGCTTCTCAAATAGCGCCTCGGTGGTGATGTCCAGCCGCTCGCGGTATTCCTGCCCACCCAATTGCAGGCTCAACGGCAAAACGTGTAACCCCAACCCGGCGACGACCGCCGGATCGAGATAATGGCTTGAATCGGTTACGATGTGAACGGTCATCTCTACTCCCAGTCAAGAATGATGATCACATTCTAACACCCATCTGGCGGTGAGTGAAACACGGCTGATCAGCGGACTTCCAACAACACCATATAGCGGACCGGTTTATTATTTGGAATAGGCGTATTTGTTGAGCGCCTGCGGATTGCCCAGTTCCGACACAATGGTGTCCGGGGTGAGGAACCGGCCAACGAGTAGTAGCGCGCGTTGTAGTCATACAACGACCCCAGCCCCGCCTCCTCGCTGCGCTGGCCGGTGAAGTGCATCCTGAGCGCAGTCGAAGGGCGGTAGTCGGTTGGCAACGTGCTGGATTTGGAGCCGCGCAACCCAGCCAAAGGAGAGAACGGCTGCCGGGTTACCTTGCTGCTGATTGGCCGTCTAGCTTAACGTTCCTCACTTCTGCGCCTCAGTCATGCTCATGTTTCGCTTGGGCGATCTGCCACAGGCGTGAGATGCCCTTCCGGTATTGGCCGTTCTCTAAGATAGTAAACCAATCCAGCAGGCCCTTCTGTTTCCGCCCACCAGACGTGGTCCAATGGGACCTCGCGAGAAGGATTCCCGCGCGGCGGATAAACCAAGTTTCGCGTTGCCTGCCGGATGGAGATCTGAGCGGCCATACGAAACAAACGGTCCAGATTGATACCTACCCTCACTGCGCTTCTGTAGATTAGCACGAGTTCCGCGAAAAAAGAGTCACGGGGATCGCTCCATGGCCAGTCCAAATATATCACATGTGCAACCAATCCACGTGCTAACAGGGTCTCAGAATTCTGACGGACGCTTGCCATCGCCATGCGTATGGCATAGTCGTTCAACACTCCCGCCGATTTGACCGATAGGGCGGACACAAACACCTGACGCTGCAGCGGAGTTGCGTCGCAATAAAGATCACACACTTCGCCGATTCTTTGATCCCAGGGTGAAGGCATTGGGCTTGGCCAGTATTCCAAGCGCTCTACAGTATCAAGTAACTGGATAAGCTTGCCAGCTGTTGTCAGGAATTCATCGTCATTCATGTGTTTTCTCTCGTTGTGCCTGCTGTTAATGCGGAGGAATGAGATAATCACCAACGCGTCGGTAGCCGGCCTGCAGTAGGGCATCAAGTTCTCTGGCAAAGACTGCAACTTTGTACGTGGGGTTTTCAGGCAAAAGATGTTTTGCATCCACGGGTGATGCCAGGTAGAACACCTCACCATTCTTCACAGCCTCTTGGATCCAAGTATAATTTGCCTTAGCAGTTTCCTCCCAACTTGCCCCAGCCGCCGGCTTGAAGATACGTCCCCCGAATTCCTCTGCAACCTCGGTGTCCCACCATCTCCCAATCACCCTGGTTCCTCGCCCGCTGAGGGATACCGTTGGCTAATCTTAAGTTGCAGCGTGCGCCGGAGATGGCACAGCTAT
>CAZKEF010000031.1:0-63152 GCA_964551735.1 uncultured Anaerolineales bacterium | reverse complement strand
AAACGGCCGGGACGTAGTCGAAGGGCGCCCCTGCCCTGTTCTTAATTGAGAATTCCTGCTGCTTTCGGGACACCTATTGCCGGTTGGCACAAGAGGTGATAGAATATGGGTGTGGGTCTGGGCCAGACCTCATACATGGTCAAAACGCATTCACCGACTTGCGATGGAGTGTGAGCCGAAAGGGGCTACGGAGTACCTGGAGGCGGACATGTCAGTCCATCACACGCCCAAGAGGGAGTACAAAGTACTCGGGCGAGCCGTTCTCCTGCTGCTGGGCGTCACGGCGCTGTTCGGCAGCACGCTCGCTCTGCCAGCGCCTGCCGGGAACCCACCATCACCTCCTGTGGCCGTCGCCTCTCAAGGCCCGCAGACGCCGGAAGACCTCCCCCCGCCCTCCATCCGCTTCGACAGGATCACGATTGCCGATGGCCTCTCCTTCAGCAAGGTAGAAGTCGTCCTGCAGGACCGGCAAGGCTTCATGTGGGCCGGGACCGAGCGCGGGCTGAACAGGTACGATGGCTACCAGTTCACCGTCTATCGTAACGATCCGGCGGATCCGCGCAGCCTTTCCCATGACCGGATTTATGCGCTCTACGAAGACCGCGCCGGGGAGCTGTGGATCGGCACGGCCGTGGGGCTGGACCGGCTGGATCGCGCCACCGGCGCCTTCGTCCACTACCAGGCCGGGCTGGGCGGCAATCCATTCACAGGGCTGCCGGATACGGGGGCCACCGTCCTCGCGATCCAGGAGGACCGCCATGGCGTGCTGTGGATAGGAAGCAGTGCCGGCCTGTACCACCTGGACCCAGGCTCTCAAGCGCCAACACGCGACCCATCCTGGCGGCAAGTCGCCAGAATAGCAGAGAACAGCGACGGCCGGCTCTGGGTAGCCGACGTCGACGGACTGTACCTGTACGATCCTCAGACCGGCCAACGCAGTCCGGCCGGACTCGGGGTACTGGCGGATCCTGTCATTCTTGTCGATCGCCGGGGCGACGTGTGGGTCGGCGCCGCAGACGGCCTCAGGCGGATGGATCATGCGACCGGGTCGGCCGTGCACTACCGGCACGACCCTGATGACTCAACCAGCCTGGGCGACGACCGCGTGTTCGCGCTCCTTGAAGATCGCGCCGGTAGGTTGTGGATCGGGATCCCTGGCGGCCTTGACCTGTTCGACCGGGAGCGCAATCGCTTTGTGCACTACCGGTACGATCCATCCGATCCCTACAGCGTGAGTGATCACGTGTATTCGCTCTATGAGGACCGCTCGGGCGTGCTGTGGATCGGCGCCGCACGCGGGCTGAGCAAGTACAGCTGGGGGGCCAACCGCTTCACGCTGTACACGCGACTGCCGGGTATCTCACCAGAGGCGATGGCCGCCAATGCCGGGCAACCCCTGGAGATTTCCGGCTTGCAGAGCCTGAGCAGCGATCGGGCCTGGGCCGTCCACGAGGAGCAAACGGGCAACCTCTGGGTCGGCTTATTCGACGGCGGGCTCAACCGGCTGGATCGGGCCGCCGGCACAGTCACCGTCTACCGCTACGATCCGGCCGACCCCAGCAGCCTCAGCAGCGACACCGTGCGCGAGATCTACGAGGACCGCAGCGGCGCACTGTGGGTGAGCACCGATGGAGGTCTCGACCGGTTTGAGCCGGGCAGCCGGACATTCCTCAAGGGCTGGGGCCTCGGGATCTCTGAGGTGGCATGGACCATCACCGAGGACCGCGCGGGCGAGCTGTGGATTGGCACCCTGGCTGACCTGTACTCCTTCGATCGCGAGGCGGGCAGATTCACGCCCCACCAAGGGCCCGGGTGGAGCTCTGTCGCAGTCAGAAGCCTCTTTGCAGATGAAACCGGTCTGCTGTGGATCGGCACCCAGGGCGCCGGCCTCTACCGGTGGGATGGCACACGGTTTACCTCTTTCCAGCCCCAGACGAGCAATCCGCGCAACGCGAGCGGCGGCTTCATACGATCCATCTATACGGACCCGGCTGTGGATTCCGGGGCCGTGTGGGCCGGAACCGATGTGGGCGGGCTGCTCCGTTTCGACCGGGCTGCGCCTGGAAGCGAGTTCCGGCAATACACGGAAAAAGACGGGTTGGCGGGGTACCGGGTGCAGTGCATCATGGCGGACGCGGACGGCACTCTGTGGCTGGCCACCAACAGAGGTGTCTCCAGGTTCGATCCGGCAACGCAAACCTTTCGCAACTATGATGCGCGGGATGGCCTGTACAATGGCGAATCATGGGACTGCTTCCAGAGCAGTCGCGGCGAGATGTTCGTGGGTGGCCTGGGCGGGCTGGCGGCCTTCTATCCCGAGCAGATCAAGGACAATGCCCAGCCCCCGCCGATCGTCGTCACAGCCTTCAGATTGCTCAACCAGGCCGAGCCGCTGCAGCTTCCGGCTGACGGCCGCGTCCAGCTCTCCTACCAGCAGAACGATCTGACCTTGGAGTACGCGGCGCTGGACTATCACGCCCCGGACAAGAACTGGTACGCGTATCGCATGGAGGGTGTAGATCGGGATTGGGTCGCTGCGGGAACCCGGCGCTACGTAAACTATACCAATCTGCAACCGGCCAACTATGTCTTTCGCGTCAAGGGCTCCAACAACGATGGGGCCTGGAACGAGGAAGGCGTGACCCTGCATATCACCATCCGGCCGCCTTTTTGGGGGACATGGTGGTTCAGGGGACTTGTGGCCCTATTGCTGGCCGGCGCCTCGCTGGCGGCCTATCGGCTGCGGGTGCGGAGCGTCGAGCGACGCAGCCGGGAGCTGGAGCGGCAGGTTGCGGACCGGACGGCCGAGCTTTCGCAGGCCAACGTGCTCCTGGAAGGAGAGATCGCCGAGCGCCTGCGTACGGAAGAGGCCCTTGCCCAGGAACGAGCAGCCGCGGCGGTTGTCGCCGAGCGCAACCGGCTGGCGCGTGAGCTGCACGACTCGGCCACGCAATCGCTATACGCCGTGACCCTGTATGCCGACGCGGCGACTCGATTGCTGTCATCAGGGCAGATAGAACCGGCGGCGGAGAACCTGCTCAAGCTGCGCGGCACGGCCAAAGAGGCCCTGGGCGAGATGCGGATGCTCATCTTCGAGCTGCGCCCGCCCATCCTCGCCGAGCAGGGCCTGGCGGCTGCCCTGCGAGCCAGGCTCGAGGCGGTGGAGGGTCGGGCCGGTCTGAAGACCGAGCTGCATGTCGAGGGGGATCCCCACGTGACATCAAGTCACCTGGGGACGGTGAGCCGACTGCCGATCCACATCGAGGAAGGCCTGTATCGCATCGCCGTGGAGGCCCTTAACAACGCCCTGCGCCACGCCCAAGCGCGCTGCATCTCCGTCTCCCTGTGCTTCGATCCCGAGGCTGCTCGCCTGCAAGTGGCCGACGATGGGATCGGTTTTGATCCGGCCGCGGCCCCAAAGGCCGGCGGCCTGGGGTTGCGAGGGATGGCGGAGCGCGCCGAAGAGATGGGCGGGACGTGGCGCGTGGAGAGCAGCCCGGGGATAGGAACAAGGATGACGATCGTGGTACCCACGCATGCGGAGCCGCGAGAGGGGGTCCCATGAAGAAGCCGATCCGGATTCTTTTGGTTGATGACCACGCCATCGTCCGCGACGGACTCCGCGCCGTGCTGAAAACACAGCCCGACATCGAGGTCGTTGGAGAGGCAGAGAACGGTCAGGCTGCCGTGGCGATGGCAGGAAGCCTTGCACCGGATGTCGTCTTGATGGACCTGGTGATGCCGGGGATGGATGGGATCGAAGCCATCCGCCGGATCGTAGCCGACCGGCCGGAGAGTCGCATCCTGGTGCTCACCAGCTTTTCCGCGGAGGACAAGGTGTTTCCGGCCATCAAAGCTGGCGCCATGGGCTATCTGCTCAAAGATTGTGATTCGGAGGAGCTGGTGCGCGCCATCCTCCAGGTGCAGCGGGGCGAGTCCTCGCTCCACCCCAGGATCGCGCGCATGCTTCTGCAGGAAATGGCTGCCCCCCGGGGAGAGGGCATCAGCAGGCCGCCGCCACGCCCGGAGCGGCCAACGGTCGATCCGCTGACCGAGCGCGAGCTGGAGGTGCTCAAGCTGGTGGCCCATGGGAAGAGCAACCGGGAGATCGCCGACGAGCTGGTGGTGTCCGAGGGGACGGTGCGCACCCATGTGAGCAACATCCTGAGCAAGCTGCACCTGGCCAGCCGCACCCAGGCCACCCTTTACGCGCTGCGGGAGGGCTTGACGTCGCTCGACGACGCCAGCGCCTCAGTGGACGGCAGTCACAGCTAGCCCCAAGAGTGAGCCGCTGCAGTCTACCTCATAACATTCGTCATAGAGCGCTGACGCCATATGCGCTGCGCAGAGAGGACCGCCGAAAGGCGGTCCTTTCGCGTAGAAGAGGATCTGATCTCTGTCCGATGACAGGCGGTCCCATTTCCGCTAGACTGAGACCGAAGTCAATTGAGACAGCGGAGACCAGGTGAAGAATGGACGCACGCAGAGTCCTGATCGTGGACGATAGCTCCCAGGCCCGGGAGGGGCTGAAAGCCCTGCTCGCCACGGCACCGGTAAAAGTGGTGGGCGAGGCGGCTGACGGGAGGGAAGCGGTGCACCTGATAGAGGTGCGGCAGCCTGACGTCGTGCTGATGGACGCCAGCATGCCTGTCCTGGATGGCCTGGAGGCCACCCGCCTGATTAAGGCGCAGTGGCCGGCGGTCAGGGTCATCGTTCTGACCATCCATACCGGGCTACGCGCCGAAGCCCTGGCCGCCGGGGCCGACGCCTTTCTGGTCAAAGGCTGCCCGGCCTCCGAGCTGCTGGTCGCAATCCTGGAGTGATAGGAGGGAAGGGAAATGAGCGGATTCTGAAAAGATAACACCATGAAACACAAGAGAACAGCGAAAGAAACGGAACCCATTCATGACTTCTTGGTGACTATCACCATAACCCAAGGGAGGATCACTATGGAACAGAAGAGAGTTGGATTCATTGCAGGGCTTGCTGGTGGCTTTGGATTCTACATTGCCTGGATGATTCTGGTCATGCTTTGGCAAACCACCACCACAGCAGATGCGGCGATGAAGAGCGTCATCGGATTGGCTCTCGGCCTGGTCGTTGGAGTTGGGTTGTACTACGGGACACATCTTCTTGTGAACAAAAAGCGTGAAGCAACAGTCAGCAAACGCATCACCCGATATACGGTATCGGGAGTAGTTGCCGGCCTTGTAATCGCATTTTTGTTCGGTCTGTTGTTCTACAATCCCGCTGCACTGTGGATGCCGCTGCAAGGAGTATTCGGCAAACCGCCCGGAATGCCCTGAGCCAGCCGAAACCATGATGGCAATTGGTGCCCGAATTGACCGCATTTCGATCCAAGGATCCCTCACGAAAAGTGAGGGATCCTTATTAGTTACTCCTCTCGCTCATCTGATTAGATGATGACAAGTCATCCTATGTCATCCAGCTGCATAAAAGGAGACAAGAATGAACGCTCATCCTTCTTCCCGTTTTACCCTTCTCAAGGCCATCTTCCTGCCGCTGATCGCGACAGCCCTGCTGCTGTCCGCCTGCGGTTCTTGTCCGGAACCGGCGCAGCAGCTCCCTGACGGCGCCTATACCACGATCGTTGCCGTCGAGGACCTGCTCAACATCGGGGCGCCTCCGGAGAAAGTCTGCGAGAACGCAGGCACTTTCAACCTGACGGTTACGGGAAACAATTGGAGCTTTTTCCAGACCGCAGCCCCCGGCTGCATCGTGAAAAACCCCTCCTGGAGCGGCGCCTGGAAATTCTGTGGCGACGAGGTTACATTCACTGAAGGCGCCCAAAGCTACACATACAAGTGGGCCTTTGATGGCGCAGAACTCCGCTTCACCAGGGTTGACGATATTGTTGTCACTCGCATCGTCTATTTGACCAACTACCCGTGGGTCCTGCAGAAGTAAGGACCAGGAATTGACTAGAGGAGATCTACCATGAAACAGAGAGCATTCCTCGTGATGTTGATTTCCGCCATCCTGGCGTTTCCGCTGTTGGCCGCAATGCTTGTCGGTCAAGCCAGGCTGGTTGTGAAGTCGGAGGCGGTCTCCCAGGTTGACGAAGCCCTGGCCCGCATGGCCCGCGACGGCACATTCTCCGGCTCAGCCCTGATCGCCCAAGACGGGGTGGTTTACCTCAGCAAGGGGTATGGGCTGGCGGATCGGGTCCGGGGCATCCCCAATGCGCCCCAGACGCGCTTTCACCTCGGCTCCACGACCAAGCTGTTCACGGCGCTGGGGATCCTCATCCTGGAGTCGCAGGGCAAGTTGAGCGTCCAAGATCCCATCTGCCACTACATCGCCGGCTGTCCCAAGGAATGGCAGGCTATCACGATCCACCATCTGCTGACACACACATCGGGCTTGTCAGCCATGCAGTCAGGGTGGCTCTATTCTGTGATTGACGCTTCCGCGAGCGGCCCGGTAGTACCGGCCGAACAGGCAAAACTCCTTGGATTGACCTTGCGCTGGTTCCTGGATGCCCGACCGGGGGAACAGTTCGCCTATGGCAATTTCACCTACATCCTCTTGACGCACATCATCGAACAGGTTTCCGGCCAGTCCTATGCAGACTTCCTCGAGGAGACCATCTTCACGCCGCTGAATATGCACAACTCGGGATACCCGGACAGTTCAAGTGGTGTGGCATTGGTTTATCGCGATCGTGACACCCTGGCAGGAACGCGATTGGGTTCAGGTGTTTTCCCTGACGGCTCAGGTAACCTGTATTCCTCCTGCGAAGACCTGTTCCTGTGGGACTAGGCTCTCTATACCGATCAACTGCTGCCTCGGGCTAAGCTGGATCAGATGTTTACTCGCTTTTCCCGCCAGAGCCCGCAACCTGGCTTTGGCTACGGGTACGGCTGGCTCGTGACGAAGATCCTGGGGCGACCTATCCTGATGGTTGCGGGCGGAGGGCCCGGTTCACCTTTTGTCACGGTCTACTTCCGCCTTCCTGCGGATGGATTGACACTGATCATGATGACAAACCAGGGGGCCGCGGACTATATGGCCACGGTATATGCCATTATCTGGGCTATGGTCAGTCCCCTGGTCCTCAGTGACCTGATCTTCATACTCACCGCCATTGCCTTCCTGCTGTTGCTCGCCGTTCTGCTGGCTACCCAAGAGAATCGCCGGGTCAAGACCACCTGGGTGACCGGCGTCCTGTGGTTCCTGCTGGCAGTGCCTTTGGCCCTGGTCTTTTCCCGCTACCTGGCAGAGGGAAGGGGCGTGTGGACCCTGATCGCTCTAGGCCTGGTGCTCCTGTACATGCTCGTGAAAGCCCTGCTGGACTTTGTGTTCCGGGTCGACTTCGAGCGGAATCGGATCGCGCGTCTTGTAACCCTGGTGCTGATGTGCCTGGCCCTGTTCTGCCTGATCTGGATCGCTTTTGGCATCCACGCCTCCTGGGGCACTCCCGTCCTGGTTGCCTTTGGAATCTTGGTGGTCAGCCTGATCTTCACGTATCGAGAGAGGGTAAGGGTACGGAAATAGCATCCGCTTGGAGGTCTCCAATGAAACCAATGATTTCCATCCTTATGAATCTCTTTCTTCTTCTGGCATTGAGCGCGTGCGGAACAGCACGCCAGCCCTCCCGACTCCCGGATCCTAAGGAAGTGAAAACATTCCTTGCCCAACTGGTGAATGAGGAAAAGGTGGCTCCCGGCATCGTGGTGGGGATGATCGTCGCGGACCCGGAGGAACGCTGGGTGGTCGGCTACGGCCGGCTGAGCGCCACCGACACCCGCGTCCCGGATGGCGATACCGTGTTCGAGCTCCAATCCATCGGCAAGATGTTCACCGGGTCTCTGCTGGGGCTGGCTGTGCAGAATGGCGAGGTCAAGCTGGACGATCCGATCTCCATGTACCTCCCTGAAGGGGTGACCGCGCCGGAGTATGAGGGCAGAGCCATCACGCTGGTGGACCTGACGACCCACACTTCCGGACTGCCTTACCAGGGAATTGGGCCAGAGGACGCCTCATACACCCTGGAGCAGATGTATGCCTTCCTTTCCGGGTATCGCCTGACCCGTGTACCGGGTAGCCAATCCGAGTATTCCAACTTTGCCTTTGGTCTTCTGGGGAACCTGCTTGTCCGGCGCGCGGGCGTAGCAGACTACGATGCGCTCCTGGTGGATCGTATCACCGGTCCGTTGGGCATGGACAGCACCCATATTGGGTTAACCCCCGAAATGCGCTCCCGCCTGGCGCCTCCGCATGCCAACTATAATGATCTCGCTCCCACACTGGATGCGTCCACCTACGCCGGGTGTGGGGCGGGATTGAGGACCACGGCAAATGATATGCTGAAGTTCCTCGCAGCCCACCTGGGAATGACCGGCACGGAACTGCAGCCCGCGTTTCAACTGGCAAATACCCCCCAGCGCGAGATCGATGGCGCTTACGTAGGACTAGCATGGGGTATCTGTAGTTGGAACCTTCCGATCGGGGGATAAGCCTTTGCTTATGCCTGGCCGTAAGACTCACATGCATCTTGGGGGGAATCCTGGTTATACCACCTACCTGGCATGGGATTCCGGGCGCAAGATCGGGGTGGTGCTGCTGGCGAATTCCCGTGGATCTGAGAGCGATGGAGGCCAGATTTTGGTCGAGTCGCGTGGTGCGGGAGTGTTGCAATGATCAGTTGCGCGGCGCCCGTCCACGTCCACACTGATTTCAGCCGCTACCTGAAGGTCAAGGCATTGGAACCTGTCCACTTGACCAGTACCGAACTCCCCCCACGACGGGGGAGTTTTGTTTTGTCCTGCGCGATACTAGCGTTGTTGGAAGCAACATCTTACCCCATGCGAAGGAGACTCATCATGAACAGGCGAGATTCTCGCAATCCCATCACCGGCGGACTTCTGCTCGCCGGCATCGGCGTGCTGCTGCTCACCGGTTGGTGGTGGCCGGGTATTATGGTCGTGCTGGGCATCGCTATCGGAGCTGGTCTGGTCTTTCGCAATCGCTACCTGGAGGGCGCGGTGGTCGCCGCCATCTTCTTCGCCATCCCGTTGCTGACCGAATCGAACCTCCCATGGCACATCTTCGGCCCCATGCTATTGGTCGGTGTCGGCCTGGTCGTGTTGGCGAAAGCGTTCTTGCTGCACGAGAAGTAGGCGCAAGAGAGGGGGGGCATGACAACAGCCACTTCGAACACGCGCCGGTTCGAGCTCGACTGGTTGCGAGTGCTGACGATCATCCTGGTGTTCGTCTTCCATTCCAGCCGCTTCTTCGATCCGATGGATTGGCACGTCAAGAATCCGACCAGATACCCGGCGCTGGAGATGGTCGCTACGCTGGTGATCGTCTGGATGATGCCGCTGCTTTTCACCATCTCCGGCGCCAGCACCTTCTACGCGCTGCGGCGGCGCAGCGGCGGGACGTTCCTCAAGGATCGGACGCTGCGCCTGCTGGTGCCGCTGGTGGTCGGCATCTTCACCCACGTGATGTGGCAGGTCTACCTGGAACGCAGCACGCACCATCAATTCACTGGCTCGTTCTTCCAGTTTGTGCCACGCTACTTCAATGGCTGGTACGGTTACGGCGGGAACTTCGCGTGGATGGGGCTGCACCTGTGGTATCTGGAGCTGCTCTTCGTCTACAGCCTCATCTTCCTGCCGCTCTTCCTCTGGTTGCGGCAAGGCGCGGGGCGAACGGCGCTCACCTGGCTGGGCGACCGGCTGGCCGCGCCCGGCGCAGTCTACCTGTTGGCGATCCCAATGATGCTGGCAGTGGCCCTGCCGACTCCCAACAGCTTCCTCGGCGGGAAGAACTTCGGCGGCTGGAGCCTGCTCGGCTATCTCCCGATCTTCCTGAATGGGTTTCTCCTGGTTTCGCACGACCGGCTGTACGAGCAGGTGCGCCGTGCGCGATGGGCCTCCCTGGTTGCCGCGGTGGGGCTGACCCTCGGATTGCTGGGCTGGTATATGGCCGCGGGCGAGCCACGTTTCGGCGCCACACACTACACTGCGCTCTTCTCGCTTTATGGCCTCTGCGCCTGGTGCTGGGTGCTGATGATCCTGGGGTTTGCCAGCCAGCACTTGCGCTTCGGCACACCGTTCCTGGCGACCGCCAACGAAGCGGTGCTGCCGTTTTACGTCCTGCACCAGACCGTGCTGTTAACCATCGGCTACTTCGTCGTGCGTTGGGCCGTGCCTGACCTGGCGAAATGGGCCATTATCGCCGCGACGTCACTGGCGATCTGCCTGGGGCTGTATTGGTTCGTGATCCGGCCGTTCAACCTGCTGCGCTTCCTGTTCGGCATGAAGCCGCGCGGCGGTCAGGCCGACCGATAGGGGGGCATATGGCAACCCAGGCATCACGTCGCACAACTTCCTGGATCCAAATCATCTGCGTGTTGCTCGGCATCATGGGCCTGCTGGCCTACGCCATCAGTAAGTTCTCGTCGGGCAGAACCGTGGTGATCATCACGGCTATCGGCATCCTGGGCTGTCTGGGCACGCTGATTGCCCTCGCCGTCCGCACGCGCCGCTTCGGCCTGATCGTCGGACGCATCGCCAGCACGCTGGTCGCGGTGATCGCCGGCACGTATCTGATCCTCTTTCCGCTCGTCTTTTTCTTCCAGGATACGTTTGCGAACCGGACCAACGTTTTCTTCCAGCCCCGTGGCATTTCCGAGGCCGCGGCCCAGGCGCTGACGGCCAACGATGTCCTGCCGCTCGATTTCACGACGCCGGACGGGGCCCGGCTGGTCGGCTGGCTGGTGAAGAATTCGTCCGCGCCGCGCGCCCCGTTGGTCATCTACTTTGATGGTAGCGGTTCGGTGACGTCGGACATGATCCCGTACATGCGCAAACTGACCGGCTGGTCTGTGGCGCTGGTGAGTTACCGCGGCTTCAGCCCGAGCACAGGCACGCCCAGCCAGGCACGCGCGTTCGCCGATGCAACGTTGATCTACGACACGTTGGCGCAGCGGCCCGACATTGATCCCGGCCGGATCGTCGCGATGGGCTACAGCCTGGGCACGGGCATTGCCGTCTACCTGACCGAGCAGCGACCGGTCATCGGTACCATCCTGGTCGCGCCCTACGATTACCAAGCGCTGATCGGCCTTAAGCAAGAACCGATCTACGCGCCGCTGGCGGGCATCATGAAGCGCTACTTCGACTCGACTGCCCGGGCGCCTGCTATCCGCAGCCCGTTGCTGTGCCTGATCGGCGCGGCCGACCCGGTGATCCCGCCGGAGCGGTCGCTGCGGTTGGTCAGCCAATGGGGCGGCGAGACCGTGGTCAAGACCTACCCGGGCGAGGATCACGGACTGCTGCTGCACGAAAACAGCAGTTGGGACGATATCTCGGCTTACCTGGCGTCGGTTGGGAAGGACTGAAGTGCGTGCAAGACGAGAAACCAAGGAGACCCCCCTTAACTTGTGTGAGAATCGCACCATGAAACAGCGGACACCCAAAGTGACCGATGCGTCCCGCCAAAGGCCGGACGCGTCCGACCCGGATCATCTCGGGCTGGAACGGCTCATCTTTTTCAGCGACGCCGTGTTCGCCATAGCGATCACGCTGCTGGCGCTGGACATCCGCTTGCCCCCAGGAACAGAGGCGTTCAGCGATGCCGAGTTGTGTGCCGCGCTGCTGGGCATCTGGCACAAGTACCTGGCCTACGGCATCAGCTTCTTCGTGATCGGCACCCTCTGGATCGGGCATCACCGGAAGTTTCGCTTCATCCAGCGGTACGACAACCGGCTGCTGATGCTCAACCTCCTGATGTTGATGGCGATCGCGTTCGTGCCCTTCCCCAGCTCGATCCTCAGCGAATACTCGGGCCGTACGGCCACGATTTTCTACGCATTGATCATGGCCCTCGCGGCTCTGTTCGGCGCGGCGATCTGGTGGTACGCCGCGCGGCATAACCGTTTGATTGACCCGCACTTGGATGTCAAGGTGCGGCGGCGGCAGTTCATCTCGCCGCTTGCAACAGCGGCGGCTTTTCTGCTTTCGATCGGTATCACCTTCCTGAATGCGGATGTCGCGAAGCTCTTCTGGGCGCTGATCGCTTTCGTGTCGCTGTACCTGATTCGAGACTCGTGAGGCGGCCTATGAGATTGATTCGCCGCAAGTACCAAAGCGAAGATGACTATTGGGCGATCCGGGCGTTCCTGCGCGAGGTCTTTCTGCTCAATGGTCGTCGCGAAAGGAGCTGGCCGCTCTACCGCTGGGATTACTGGCGCTGGCATGTCAATGAGAACATCTTCCGCTTCAGCCTGGCAGCCGCCGTGTTCCTGTGGGAGACGACCGATGGCCGGCTGGCGGCCGTGCTCCACCCCGAGGGGCCGGGCGAGGCCTTTCTGCAAGTCCATCCCGCCTGCCGCTCGGCCGCGCTGGAGGTGGAGATGATGGTGACCGCCGAGACGCAGTTCGCCATCGTGCAGCCCGACGGCAGCCAACGCCTGACGCTGTGGGCGCACGAGGACGACGGGCTGCGGAGGGACCTCCTGGCCCGCCGCGGCTACGTTCGTGGTCGCCATGCCGAACACCAGCGCCGCCGGCTCCTGGATCGCCCCATCCCCGAACTCCAGCCCCCCGCTGGCTACACCGTCCGCGCGCTGGGCGACGAGGGCGAGCTACCGGCGCGCAGTTGGGTTTCCTGGCGGGCCTTCCATCCGAACGAGCCGGACGAGAAGTATGAGGGCTGGGAATGGTATCGCAACGTCCAGCGCGCGCCGCTCTACCGCCGCGACCTGGACCTGGTGGCGGTCGCCCCCGATGGCGAGCTGGCGGCCTTTTGCACCGTCTGGTTCGACGACGTGACGCGCACCGCTGCGTTCGAGCCGGTGGGCACGCATCCCAGCCACCAACGCCGCGGCCTGGGCCGGGCGGTCATGGCCGAGGGTCTGCGCCGTGCTGCCCGCCTGGGCGCCACTCTGAGCGCGGTCGGCTCCTATTCCGAGGCTGCCGGCGCGCTTTATGCCTCGCTGGGCTTCACCGAATACGACCTGAGCGAGCCGTGGGTGGGCGTGAATACGTGATGCGTGGTGCGTGGTGCGTGATCGCGTTCCAGGTCCGGTGAGACTGTTCAGCGTTACCCCGTAGCATAGGGCCTTGTGCCCGCCTGAGCGCCCACGAGGGGCTAGGCTACAGGGGCGTTACCCTGACGGTGAACAGTTATCGAGTCCCCCCGAGAAACACCGTTCACCTACTCCCCAAAGCCGCATTTCCTTGCTACCCTATGCTTCTTTGCAGTCAAGGTGACGCCTGTTCGGTTTTGCATTTGGAATTCCTGAGTCCCCCCAACTAGACGTCGCGCGCTGCGTTTGTTACAATGCATCGGTGGAGCCACCATCCATGCCTGTTCAAGCCAACCGACCTATCCCCTCGCGCGCCCTGATTGCGTTAACGACCGCTGTGGGACGGATGCAAGCCGGCGACCTCAGCGTCCGTCTGCCGGAGCCTGCTGTCTCGACCGAGTTGGCCGAGCTGACGCGCGCCTTCAATCGTCTGGCGGACACCCTGCAGCAACGCGAGGCCGAGCGCCGGCAGATGGCGCAGCGTTTCAGCGCGGCGTTCGAAAGTTCAGCCATCGGCATGGCCCTGCTGACCCTCGATGGCAATCTCCTGGCCGCCAATGCTGCCGTCTGCCGGATGTCGGGCTACACCGAAGAGGAGCTGCGGCGACGTAACGACCGCGAGAACGTCTACCCGCCCGACGCCGACGTGGGCATGGATCGCTTCGCCGAGATGCTGGCGGGCCAACGCGGCTATTACAGCGTGGAGCGCCGTTATGTCCGCAAGAACGGCGGGGTCTTTTGGGTCCGGCTGACCCTCTCGTTGGTGCGCGACGATAGGGGCCAGCCCGCCTACCTGGTGGGGCAGATCGAAGACATAGACGAGCAGAAACGCAAGAGCGCGGCGCTGGCCGAGTCGGAAGCGCGCTTCCGGACGATGTTCGAGACATCGGCGATCGGCATCGGGATCATGGGGCTGGACAGGAAAGTGCTCAGCGCCAACCCGGCCCTGTGCCAGATGTACGGGTACACCTGCGAAGAACTGGTCGGGCAGACCTCGGTCCTGGTCATCCATCCTGACGACTATCCCAGATCGCTGCAAGCCTTGCAGGACCTGTTGGCGGGGAAGTGCAATCAATTCTCCGATGAGCGGCGTTATGTCCGCAAGAACGGCGAGGTGTTTTGGGCGCGTATTGCCATGAGCATGGTGCGCGATGCTGAGGGCGCGCCACTCTACATCGTAGGCATGGTGGCGGACATTAACGAAGAACGCCTGGCCAAAGAGCGGCTGGCCGCGCAGGAAGCCGAATATCGCCGCCAGCTTGAGCAGCGCATCGCCGAGCGCACCGAGGAGCTGAGTGCGGCCAACGAGCGCCTGCGAGAAAAGGCCACACAGGACGCCGTGATCGCCGAGCGCACCCGCCTGGCCCGCGATCTGCACGACGCGGTGACGCAAACCCTCTTCTCCACCACCCTCATCGCGGACGTGCTGCCCGACATCTGGGCGATGAACCCGGCCGAGGGCAAACGCCGTTTGGAGGAAGTGCGCCAGCTCACCCGTGGTGCACTGGCCGAGATGCGCACCCTGTTGGTGGAGCTGCGGCCCAATGCCTTGACCGAGATTCCACTGCCTATCCTGCTGCGCCAACTGACCGAAGGGCTGGTCAGCCGTGCGCGCATCATCATCCAGTTCAACGCGGAAGGGGCGTGCAAACTCCCGCCGGACGTGCAGGTGGGGTTCTACCGCATCGCCCAGGAGGCGCTCAACAACGTCGTCAAACATGCCAGGGCCAGCCAGGCGGTCGTCACCCTACGCCTGTGCGAACCTGTCCGCCTGACCGTGGCCGACAATGGCGTGGGCTTCGATCTCTCCGCTGTCACCGCCGACCACCTGGGCCTGCGCATCATGCGCGAACGGGCCGAGGCTATCGGGGCCAGGCTCAGCGTATACAGCGAGCCCGGCGAGGGCACGCAGGTCTCCGTCGTGTGGCAGCAACCATGAGGAATCTACTGGAATCGAGGCTTTAGCCGGTTGCTCTGGAAGACACAAGAGACCGGCTAAAGCCTCGAGTCCCCATTTAGAGGACAAAGTGATGGACGACAAAATTCGCGTCATGCTGGTAGACGACCACTCGGTCGTTCGCTCCGGCCTCACCGCCTTTCTCAGCGTCAACCCCGACCTGGAGTTGGTGGGCGAGGCGGAGAACGGCCAGCAGGCGGTCGTACGCGCTGGGTTGCTCCAGCCCGATGTCATCCTGATGGACCTGATGATGCCGGTGATGGATGGGGTGGCCGCCACGCAGGCGATCAGGCGGCAGCATCCGCACATCCAGATCGTGGCGCTGACCAGCTTCCAGGAGGATGAGCTGGTGCAGAACGCGCTGAAGGCCGGGGCCGTGGGCTACCTGATGAAGAACGTCACCGCCCGCGAGCTGGCCGCGGCCATTCGCTCAGCCAGGGAGGGCAAGATGACCCTCTCCTCCGAGGCCGCGCAGGCCCTGGTGCGCGCCAACCAGCAGGCGCAGGAAACCGAGGCGCTGACCGACCGCGAGCGCGAGGTGCTGCGGCTGATGGTGGAAGGCCTGAACAACGCCGAAATCGCCGAACGCCTGGTGGTCAGCCTGTCCACCGTGAAGTATCACATCAGCAACATCCTGGGCAAGCTGGGGGTGGACAACCGTGTCGCGGCGGTGACGCTGGCATTGCAGCGGAAGTTGGTCATCTGAACGTCCTAAGCCGCCGATTGAAGCTCAGTCACAGCAGTTCGCGAGCGGATCGGCACGAGGCCCGGCCGAGGAGACGGATGGGTTTCAGCCAATTACACGCCATTTGAGATGGCCAACCGTGGACGGCGCGTCAGTCCCAATATCGAAGCTGCGGCCGCTGGCTGTCATCTCACTTGGGCCGCTCTGGAACCCCCACAACAGGCAGCGACATGCTCGGTCTTTTCGTAGACCGTGATACCACCCTGATCTGCGGTTTGAGCGCTTCCCGTTCCGTCACCACGCCGCAGCACATCACCCGGACGCGGCCCGTGCTGGGGTGCAGTTGGCCGGTCCGGATCCTGATGGTCTTGCCCGTGCCGTTTGGGTCGAAGAAATCGAATATCTCCCCCGGCTCGATAGCGAAGCTGATGCCTGACAGCGCGGCCAACCCGGCGTAGCGACGCTCCAACGCCTGCCTTCGATCGCTTTGCCGTTCATGGCAAGCCTCCGAGCGTAAGCTCTGCGCCCGGTATATGAACTCCTGCGGTCAAGGGCAACAGAAAGGCACTGAATCATCCACCTGGCCAATCCTTCAATCACCCGGTTGGCCGATGCCTCCACGGAGTTCTTATCGTATTGTGTTAACCAGAGAGCAAAGGCGCGTCAGGTGCAGTTGTCCTTAGGCCAGTGGAGGCGCAACATGAATGTCGTCCAGGTCCAGCACATCACTAAAACATTCGGCAGCACGCGCGCAGTCAACGATGTGTCATTCGAGGTCCAGCGCGGGGAGATCTTTGGTCTGCTGGGCCCCAACGGCGCCGGCAAAACGACCACCATTCGGATTCTGCTCGATATCTTCAAGCCGGACAGCGGTGTTGTGTCCATCCTGGGCGGTCCGATGACCGAGGCAAAGAAGTCCCGCATCGGCTACATGCCGGAGGAACGCGGCCTCTACCAGGATGTCTCGCTGGAACGCTGTCTGCTGTATATGGCGTCACTTCAGGGCGTCCCGGACCGGGAGGCGCGTCAGCGTCTGGCGGCCTATCTTCAGCGTTTCGACCTGGCCGCACACAAGAGCAAGAAGGTTAAGGAGCTGAGCAAAGGCATGCAGCAGAAGGCGCAGGTCATCAACACGGTTCTGCACCAGCCGGAGCTGATCATCGTTGATGAGCCGTTCGCGGCCCTCGACCCGGTGAACGTGCAACTGGTCAAGGATCTGCTGCAAGAACTGCGCGGGCAAGGCGTGACGACCATCATGTGTACGCACCAGATGCACCAGGTGGAGGAGTTGTGCGACCGCATCCTGCTCATCAACCAGGGGCAGGCTGTGCTTTACGGCGGTCTGAACGAAATCCAGCGCCGCTTTTCCGGCCACGCGGTGCTGGTGCGCAGCGCGGGGGAGCTGCCGATCATTGCCGGTGTGAAGGACGCCCGGCCTCACAACAGCGCAACCTTGTGGGAGCTGGATGACCACACGACGCCACACGATGTGCTGAAGGCGCTTATGGCGAACGATGTGGAGCTAGAGAGATTCGAGATCGCGATCCCCTCACTGGACGAGATTTTTATCCGCGTGGTCGCAGCAGGGGGGGTGCGATGAAAAAGCTGTGGCACGTGGCCGTTTACGAATACCAACGGAACGTCTTCAAGCGGAGCTTCATCTTTACGCTGCTCAGCATCCCCTTCTTCATCGCGTTCAGCGTCGGCCTGGGCCTGTTCATGGAGTCGCAGCGGGACAATTCATTGCCCGTAGGGTATGTGGATCGCGCCGGTGTGCTGGTTGAGGACGCCTTCCGCGAGATCGCGACCCGCTGGGCGGCCGATCATGGCGACCCGCTCACCTTCATTTCCTTCCCCGCCGAGGCCGATGGCCGCGCTGCGCTGGAAGCCAGGCAGATCCAGGCCTGTTTCATTCTACCCTCAGACTACCCGGAGACGCGTCGGCTGGACGTGCTCTATGTCAAAGAGCCGGGTGAAAATGCCTGGCGCCAGTTCTACGACTTTTTGCAGGTCAGCCTGCTCGCGGATCAGCCGCAGGAGATCGCGTATCGGGCGGCTTCGGGAGCCGAATTCGTGGTGCGCTCCATAGATGGCGCGCGGCAAGCGCCGACGGGCGGGCCGACCTTCGGCTTGCTCATGCCGCTGTTCATCGCGGCCGCGTTCCTGTTCATGCTGATGTTGAGCGCCGGTTACACGTTGAGCGCGGTGGCCGATGAAAAGGAGAACCGCACGATGGAGGTGTTGATCACGGCCATCTCACCGCTCCAGTTGATCGGGGGCAAGATCCTGGGCATTGTGGCCGTCAGCCTCACCCTGCTCTTCTCCTGGACAGCCGTGGTTGCCATCGGGATCTTCGTAGGCCGCGCCGCGGGCATCAACTGGCTCAACGATCTCAGCATGGACTGGCGCACGGTTATCGCTGTCGTCGCCATCGGCATCCCATCCTATGTGTTGGCAACAGCCCTGATGACCGCCGTCGGCGCGACCGTCAGCACTGTACAGGAAGGCCAATCCGTAAGCGCGCTTTTCTTCATCCTTCATGTCGTGCCGTTTTACGTCAGTTGGTCGTTTCTCAGCACACCGCACAGCCCGCTTGCCACCGTGATGAGCATCCTGCCTTTCACATCGCTGATGACGGTGGGCATGCGCAACCTGTTCACCATTGTCCCGGCCTGGCAGGTGGCGGTCAGCGTGGCGATTCAGACGGCCGGCGCGGCCGGCGCCATCTGGCTGGCGAGCCGCGCCTTCAGGCTGGGGATGCTGCGCTATGGCAAGCGGTTGAGCTGGCGACAGGTGTTGCAGAGGGGTTGATGCCATGTCCAAGACGCTTCTGGTCATGCGGCAAGAGATCTACAAGACCCTGCGCAGCCCGGGTTACGTCATTTTCGCGTTCGTCGTGCCCGTGCTCGCCGTGGTGATCCTGGCGGCCGTCACGCTGGTGCGGGAGCGCAATGGGGACGGCAGCACGGCCGTCGCGGCCAACGC
The DNA here is from genome assembly GCA_964551735.1 of uncultured Anaerolineales bacterium. Lineage (GTDB taxonomy): Bacteria > Chloroflexota > Anaerolineae > CG2-30-64-16 > CG2-30-64-16 > DAOUAT01. The sequence goes on along the minus strand of CAZKEF010000031.1, from coordinate 44,462 downwards.
GCCATCGCAGGCAACCATCGCCGTCGAGGGTTATGTGGATCAGAGCGGCTTGATTCGCACCATCCCGGCCGACATCCCCGCGGATCGCCTGCGCGGCTATGTGGACGAAGCGCAGGCCCAGAGGGCATTGGCGGCCGGTGAGATCACCGCGTATTACGTCATCCCACCTGACTTCATGCAGAGCGGCCGGGCCTTCTACGTCTTCCCCGACACGCGCTCGTACCTGGACGACGGCCAGCCCTGGGTTATGGATCGGACGTTGATGCTCAACTTGCTGGGCGGCGATGCGAAGCTGGCCGACTGGGCCTGGTCCCCCACCTGGAACGTCACCACGACCAACATTACGGCGAGCGGGACGGGACAGAGGGGGGAAGACTGCTCCCGCCCCGGTGCGGCGTGCAAGTCTAACGACCTGGTGCGCTACATCCCGGCGTTGATGGTCGCGATCTTTTTCGCGGCCTTCATGGTAAGCTCGAGCAGGTTGTTCAACACCATCGGCATCGAGAAGGAAAACCGCACCCTGGAGGTGCTGCTGCTCGCGATCAGCCCACGGCAGTTCCTGGCGGGGAAAACCCTTGGGCTGGGCGCCATGGGCATTCTACAGACCCTCGCCTGGCTGAGTGCAGTTTACATTGCCTCGGCCCTGGGCGGCTCGACGCTGCGCCTGCCGGAGGGTTTCGTCTTTCCAGCCGAAATCCTCGTCTGGGGCGTTGTGCTATTTGTAGGCGGATACGGGTTGTATGCCAGCCTGATGGCAGGCGCGGGTGCACTGGTGCCCAGGATGAAGGAGGCCGGGGTAGCCAACGTCATCGTGATGATTCCGCTCTTCGTCGGTTACATGGTCGGCCTGATGGCGCCGCTGAGCGACTCGGCCAATGCGGCACTGCCGATTGCCCTGAGTTTCTTCCCGCTCACCGCGCCGGTCGTGATGATGATGCGGTTGAGCAACGGCGCCGTGCCGCTTTGGCAATTGCTGCTGGCGTCCGGGCTGATCTATACGGCTGCCTGGTGGGCGCTTCGGGCTGTAGCGGATATGTTCCATGCGCAAAACCTGCTTTCAGGCCAGGCGTTTTCAGTGAAACGGTACCTTGACGCGCTGTTTGTTGGCAGACAAGAGGAAGGAAGAGCAGTATGAACACCCAAGTGCGACATTTCATCTCGGGGATGTTCTTCGCCCTGGGCCTTGCACTCATGGTCGGCGGCATCGTCGCGCGGACCAATGGTGCCGTGGCGATCGGGCTGATCGTTCAGCGGCCTGATCCTGGCGGTTGTCTATCTGCGCTTTGGCCGGGTGTGGCTCTTGATCATCGCTCTAGGGGAGCGATCCTCACGGCCGGTCCGGGTCGAAAAGCTTCCCGGAGCTGAAGAGCGCTATTCGAATGGCGGCTATCTCATTGTGGCCCAACTTCTCGAGGATGTCCTTGGGAAGAGGTCTCCGGAGATCATGCATGACGCCCTCTTCAAGAAACCAAAAAGGCTACCAGCCCACTGTGTTTAGTGGTAGTAGCCCTCCTGACTCTGATATATTGTATGAGCCGCACAGGACTCGAACCTGTAACCCGCTGATTAAGAGTCAGCTGCTCTGCCAGTTGAGCTAGCGGCCCGGGCCATTTCACACGCAGGGGAGAGTTTACCAGATTCCTGCCCCCGCGTCAAATACAGGCCATTTGTCTTCCCGTCTCCCTATCCGCGTGTCTCCGCGTCCCCACTTCAATCCGGGAACTTGTAATCCTCCCGCACGGGCGAGAACGCGTCGATCACGCGCGTAGGTTCCGGGCCGTTGACCACGCTGTGCGCGGCGCCGCCGGGGATCACAGCCACAGCGCCCGGCCCGCACTGCCGCGTCTCGCCGGCGATAGTCATCGTCAGGTTGCCGCTGACCACGGTGGTGATCTGTTCGTGCGGGTGGCCGTGCGACGGGATCACCGCGCCAGGGGCCAGGTCAACCAGCGATAGCAGAACGTTGTCGCCCCAGAAGGTGCGCGCAACCACGCCGGACAGTAGCTCTTTGGGGGTGCGGGCGGTGGAATCGTGGAAGTAAGTCATGTTTGGCTCCTACTGCGTTGAGTATAATCGGGAACGCGCGTCATTCTGAGCGGGTCTACCCCGAGCCTTCCGTTACGGCGTGAATCCAGTGAAGAATCTCCGTCGTGCACCGGAGACCCTTCGCTGGTCTCGCGCTGCCGTGTTATTCACGGGACAGATCCGCTCAGGGTGACAGAGTAGCACGTTCCCGCCAAAGTCGGCGCTACTTCTCCACCCTGAACCGCGCGTCCTGCCGCGCAAGGTCAACCCCGCGGAGGGCCAGGGTGACTTCGGAGTCGAGGGGCAGGTCGGCGGCCAGGTGCACTTGGGTTTCCAGCGCCAGCTCAGGGATGACGAAGGTTCCGTTCAGGCCGCGTTTGTCCAGCAGCACGGCCGGGCCGCGCCAGTCGGGCCGCCGGGCCAGGTAGGCCAGGGTCCAGTGTCGCGTTGAGCGGCTCTCGGCCTGCCGCGCGGCCGCCAACAGATCTTCGACCTCGCCGATGCGTTCCAGGATCGCGGCCGTGTCCAGCGGCGGCTCGCCGGCCAGGTGGCGGCGGAGTTGCTGGTGCACCACCAGGTCCAGGTAGCGGCGTAGCGGGCTGGTGGCCTGCGCATAGGCGGCCAGGCCCAGGCCGCTGTGGGGCGCGGGCGCGCTGCGATACTGGCTGCGTTTCATGGTGCGGCGCAGCGCGTACATGGCAGAGAAGGTGACCCCTTCAGGCTGGTCGTCACTGTCGGGCGGTTCCTGCGTGGCGTAGGGCAGAGGGATGCCGTGTTGGGCGGCATAGCGCGCGATGGCCTCCCCCGCCAGCACCATGGCGTTCTCCACCAGCAGCCGGCTGCCTAATGGGGGGATAGGCTCGATGACGATCTCGCCCCCATGCACGCGCACGTTGGCTTCGGGCAGGTCAATGCGCACCGCGCCGGCCGCGTAGCGTCGCGCCTCACAGGCCTGTGCAACACGATGCAACTCAGCCAGGGGCGACTCGCCGATGCGCGCCTGGGCTACTTCGTAGGTTAGCCGTGTCACGTGCACCAGGCTGGGCACCACTGTGACGCCTGCGATCTCGGCTCGGTCGTCCAGGTCAATGGCGATGGAGAGCGCGGGCGAGACCGGCGCCAGCCCCAGACCCAGTAGCGGCGTGGCTGCCGGCGGCAGCATGGGCACCACCGTTGCGGGGAGGTGCAGCGTCACCCCGCGCGAGCGGGCCTCCAGGTCCAGCGGTTCGTCGGGCGTCACCAGGGGGGCGGGATCGGCTACATGCACCCAGATGCGACCCAGGCCGGAGCCTGCTCTGAACATATCGACCGCTGACCGCTGACCGCTGACTGCACTCGCTTCTTCACCCGAAGGGGCCGTGGCGCCGGGCGCGGCATGAGCATCCGCCCTGGGCACAGCCGCGGAGCGAAAGCTGCCAACTTGCGCTGCTTTTGCCCTGAGCTCGTCGAAGGGGCCTGGCTCGTAGCTCAGCGCGTCGTCGGGGGTGTCGGTGCTGGCGTCGTCAATGGCGAACGCGGGCAGGTGCGTCAGGTCAACGCGGTCGGGGTCACGGAGGTAGGCCGCCGCTTCGTTCCAAGGCGCGGGGAGCGGCAGCGCGGGCGCGATCAGGTTCCCGCCCGCGCGCGCAGGCCAGGGGTCCATGGTGTCATCCCACGCGCCGAACTCCAGCAGCGTGGCGTGCGCGTTCTCGGCGCTTTCCTCGCGGCCCAAGGCGCGCATCACTCGGCTGCGTTCGGCCCGACCCAGCGCCAGATCCTCGATCTCTCGCAGGTAACGGCGGTCTTCAGCTGCCACCTGGCCGGCCTTTGCGCGGGCGATGAACGCCTCCCAGGCGCGCTTCTCGGCCGCGTCAGCCGCGCGCGCGGCGCGAGTTTGGGCCACCTCGTCGACGGTGCAGGCGATGACGCGTTCGGCGGTGCCGCGGAACAGCAGGCCATCGGCCAGAAGCTGCTGCGCGGCCCAGGCTGTGGCAGGCGTGAACGCGCCGTAGGCCAGCTCGGCCAGCTCCGGTAGGGTGGTGGCGCTGCCAGCCAAAATCTCCCAGGCGGTGGTCACGTCGCCGAATGGCGGCCGCAACTCGGCCAGCGACCGCAGGGGGCCGGGGTGCAGTAAGGTGACATCTTTGGGGCGGACGCGCACCGTCTCGCCGCCTTCGATCTCGATGGCCAGCTTGTCGGCGGCCACCTGTTGCACGCGCGCCGGCCGGTTTTTATAGAGCACCAGGCTGTCTTGGGGAATGCGTGTGTCTGTCATAGTAGTTTCAGGGCGGATGATGTAGGGTAAGTCTAACACAGAGGCCAGCTCTGGGCAACTGGGTGATTAAAGTCATGGTAAGGCGCTGAGAGAAGGCGTATAGTAATCCTATCGCATTCTTAAGGGAGGTTATCGTGAGCCAATTGGATTCGATTTATCAGGCCGTCTTGGACGGCAATGCCCCTGGCGCGCAGGCGGGCGTTAAGGCTGCCCTGGCCGAAGGGACATCGGCTGAGACGATCTTGCGTCAGGGCCTGATTGCCGCTATGGACGAGGTGGGCCGGCTGTTCGAGGAAAACGAGTACTTCGTGCCCGAGATGCTGGTATCGGCCCGGGCCATGCAGTCCGGTCTGACGTTGCTGAAGCCGCACCTGATCGAGAGCGGCTCGGCTTCGGCCGGTAGGGTCGTCATCGGCACCGTCAAAGGTGACCTGCACGACATCGGCAAGAACCTGGTGGCCATGATGCTGGAAGGCGCCGGGTTCGAGGTGGTGGACCTGGGCACTGATGTGTCGCCGGACAAGTTTGTGAAGGCCGTGGTGGAGCACAAACCGCAGGTCGTGGGCATGTCGGCGCTGCTCACCACCACCATGCCCAGCATGGGCGCCACGGTCAAGGCCCTCACCGAAGCCGGCGTGCGCGAGCAGGTCAAGGTCATCATCGGTGGCGCACCTGTCACCGATAACTTCGCGAAACAGATCGGCGCGGATGGCTACAGCCCAGACGCCAGCGCGGCTGTGCGTCTGACGAAGTCCCTGGCGTAGACGACCTGTCCTGGAAGGCAGGATTGCCTCGGCGGAGGAACGCGCCTTGTGCGCGTTCCTCCGTTCTCGCGTTCGCGATTTAGTGCGCGAGGGCACAGACGCGCGGCACGGTTTGCGTGATACTTATAGTGATAATCTGTCTGTGCCATATTGCCGCCTGGGGGTGATCTCTGGAATCGCGGCTTGAACAAGGAGTGATCAGTGAGCGACAATCGTAAACCGGGGCCACAGAAGCCGGAGCAAGATGATGAGCAGAAACGCGAGACGCAGCAGCGCCAAATGCGCTACATGCTCACCTATATCCTGGTGGGCTTTTTGGTGCTGTGGCTTTTCCAGCAGTTCATCTTGAGCCCGATGGCGATCCAGGCCGTCGAGATCCCGTACAGTGAGTTCCGCGCCAAGCTGGCGGCCGGCGACATCATCGAGGTGACCATAAGCGAGACTGACATCCTGGGCGTGATGCGTGCATCGCCCACTGAGGGCGGGGAGCCCGCTGATCCGAACGCCACCGTGCGCTTCGATACCGTGTTTGCCGCAGGCGGCGATCCTGAGCTGGTGCCCGATCTGCAGGCGGCTGGGGTGAAATACCGGTTTTCACGGCCACCCAGCCCGGCCGGCGCGCTGCTCCTGTCGTGGATCCTGCCCCTGGGGCTGTTGGCGGTGTTCTGGTACTTTTTGTTCCGGGCGCGTGGGGGCGCGGGTGGTGCCGCCGGCTTCGGTGGCATCTTCGGCGTCGGCAAGAGCAAGGCCACCGAGGTCAAGGCCGCGGATGTGGGCGTCACCTATAAGGATGTGGGCGGCGCAGATGAGGCCATCGCAGAGCTGCAGGAGATCATCCAGTTTTTGAAAACACCGGAGCAGTTCGCCAGCTTGGGCGGCCGCATCCCCAAGGGTGTGCTTCTGGTGGGCCCGCCCGGCACCGGCAAGACGCTGTTAGCCAAGGCGACTGCGGGCGAGGCCGGGGTCTCCTTCTTCGAGACCAGCGGCTCCGAGTTTGTGGAAATGTTTGTGGGCGTGGGCGCCGCGCGCGTGCGTGACCTGTTCGAGCAGGCGCGCAAGGCGGCCCCGGCTATCGTCTTCATCGATGAGATTGACGCCATCGGCCAGAGCCGCGGGGGTGCGGTGCGCATCGGCGGCAACGATGAGCGCGAGCAGACGCTAAACCAACTCCTGGCCGAGATTGACGGGTTCAAGACCAACGCGGCGTCGCCGGTGATCATCATGGCCGCCACCAACCGGCCCGAGGTGTTGGACCAGGCGCTGCTGCGCGCCGGCCGGTTCGACCGGCAGGTGGCCGTGGGCAACCCGGACCTCATCGGCCGCCAGCAAATCCTGCGCATCCACAGCAAAGGGATCACTCTGGAGCCAGGCTTCGACATCGAGCGTGCAGCGCGCATGACCCCCGGCTTCAGCGGCGCCGACCTGGCGAACATCATGAATGAGGCTGCCCTGTTGGCGGCCCGGCGTAAAGCGACCGCGGTGGGGATGAAGGACTTCGAGGAGGCCATCGAGCGGGTGGTGGCTGGCCTGGAGAAGCGCACCCGCATGATGAACGAAGAAACCCGCACCACGGTCGCCTATCATGAGGCGGGCCATGCCCTGGTGGCGGAACTGGTTCCCCACGGCGACCCGGTCAGCAAGATCAGCATCGTGCCGCGCAGTCGCGGGGCATTGGGTTACACCATGCAGATGCCTGAGGAGGATCGCTATCTGCTGCGCAAGGCCGAGCTGCTCGACCGCATCGCGGTGATTATGGGCGGCCGCGCGGCCGAGAAGGTGGTCTACGACGAGATCAGCACCGGCGCCAGCGACGACATCATGCGCGCCACCGAGCTCGCGCGGCGCATGGTGACCGAGTTCGGTATGAGTGACGTGTTGGGTTCGGTGCGCTACGCTGGCCAGCAGCTCCAATACCTGGGCGGCGCGGTGGAAGACAACAGCAGTTTGAGCGCCGAGACCCGCAAGCTGATTGACGCCGAGGTCAAGCGTATCATCGAGGAGCAGCAGCAGCGGGCGCGCACGCTGCTCAGCGAGCGCCGTCCAGCGCTGGAGCAGCTGACGCGCGAGCTGCTGGAATGTGAGACGGTGGACGGCGCTGCTGTGCGGGCAGCCCTGGCCGGCGAGCCGCGCGCGTGTGTGAAGGACTAGTCTCAGCACGCCAGTTGCCAAAATACCTCTCACCCTGAAACGAGGATACGCAATCGCTGAAAGAATGAAGGAACGAGACGCATAGAGGGCCTGACCGGCGGCAGTGGGGGGACACCGCCGGTTTTGCGTGGGCGGGAACGGCTCAGCTTTACGTGAGCACCACCGAGTTGTCGGAACCGAACTTGTTGGGCGCGTACTTGTCGGCGTGCCAATCGTTTTGCCAGTCGCGGCCGTTGATTAGGTAGCGGAACTGATACTCCTTGCCAGTCGGCAGCACCAACGTCACGCGCCAGTTGCCGTTGTTGCGCGATTGGTGCATCTCCGTCTTGGTGGTGTCCCAGTCGTTGAAGTCACCGACCAGGTTCACTCGTTCCGCCCACACACTCGACGGTACCTCGAACGTCACCCGCATCTCGTTGCTGTCAGGGAGGGGTTCTTTATAGATCATGATGTTTATCCTCAGGCGGATATTCTGCTGCTGGGTGGGATTATAGCATGGACTTGACGAAAAGCGCAATCCCTCGTACAATCTAAACATGGTAGGTGCAACAGTCCATGGGCCGGCCCGCAGGCCGGCCCATGCGCGTAACAGTGGACGAAACGAATGTTTGAGAACCTGCAAAACAAGCTGAACGCGGTCTTTGACCGGCTGGCTGCGCGCGGGCGGCTGAGCGAAGAAGACGTAGAAGTCGCGTTGCGCGAGGTGCGCTTGGCGCTCCTTGAAGCAGACGTCAATTTCAAGGTCGTCAAGCAGCTTGTCGCGCGCGTCCGTGAGCGCGCCATCGGCGCGGAGGTGATGAAGAGCCTCACCCCGGCCCAGCAGGTTGTCAAGATCGTTCACGAGGAGCTATTGAAGACGCTGGGCGAGCCAGCGCGACTCGACATGTCAGGGCCCGCGCCGCTGGTGATCATGCTGGTGGGTTTGCAAGGCTCCGGTAAGACCACCACCGCGGCCAAGCTGGCGCTGAACCTGCGCAAGAGCCACAAGCGCGCGATACTGGTGGCGGCCGACACCTACCGGCCCGCGGCCGTGACGCAGCTCGAGGTGCTGGGCAAGCAGCTTGACATCCCGGTGCACAGCGAGGGCGTCAAGACCCCACCGCCGGAGATCGTGCGTCACGCCTTACAGCGCGCCAAGGAAGGCGCGTTCGACGCGGTGATCTTGGACACGGCTGGTCGCCTCCAGGTCAGCGAAGAGATGATGCGCGAGCTGGAGCAGATCAAAGCCCTAGCGCGGCCTCAGGAGATCCTGCTGGTAGCCGACGCCATGACGGGCCAGGAAGCGGTCAACGTCGCCAAGGGCTTCCACGACCGTGTGGCCCTCACCGGTTTGATCCTCACCAAGGTGGACGGTGACGCGCGCGGCGGCGCGGCCATCTCCATGCGCGAGGTGACCGGCGTGCCCATCAAGTTCCTGGGCATCGGCGAGAAGACCGACGCGCTAGAAGTCTTTCATCCCGACCGGCTGGCCTCGCGCATCCTGGGCATGGGCGACATGCTCAGCCTGATCGAAAAGGCCAGCGCCAACGTGGACCGGGGCGAGGCCGAACGCATGGGCCGCAAGCTGGTCAAGGGTGAGTTCAATTTGGAAGATTTCCTGGGTCAGCTGCAACAGATCAAAAAGATGGGGCCGCTGACCCAGATCCTGGAAATGATCCCCGGCATGGGCCGGATGACGCAGCAGTTGGCCCCGGACGTCACCGACAAGGAGATGCGGCGCCTGGAGGCGATCATCAACTCCATGACGCCGGGCGAGCGCCGCGATCCGCGCATCCTCAATGCCAACCGCAAGCGCCGCGTGGCGCGCGGTTCCGGGACGACTGTGCCCGAGATCAACGATCTGCTCAATCAGTTCCGCCAGATGCAAAAGATGATGAAGCAGATGAGCTCGGGCGGCCGGGGGGGCATGCGCGGCTTGATGGACATGTTTCGTTGATGATCCCTTGGGCAGGAACCCGGTTTTCAAAGGAATCTGGTCCCTGTCCAGGAGGTTTCAAGCATTCGGGACCTTCTGCGTCCCATTTACGAAAAGGAGTCAGAAACATCATGGTACGTATCCGTCTGCGCCGGCAAGGCGCCAAGAAGCAGCCGAGTTATCGCGTTGTGGTCGCAGATCAACACGCGCCGCGCGATGGCCGCATCATCGAGAACATCGGGTTCTACAACCCCCGCACTGATCCGGAGACCGTGAGCATTGATGCCGAGCGCGCGCGCTATTGGTTGAGTGTCGGCGCTCAACCCAGCGACACCGTGGCCCGCCTGTTGAAGGCGACGGGGATTGTTGCCGCGTCTGCGCCGGCCGCCCAGGCTGCCTAACCGGTCAGCCGCTCTTTGGCGGTGCTGCAACGCCAGTGCCGCGTGCGTTGCCAGCCCGCCCCTGTTACATGCGGAGGCTGACAGGTGAAGGAAAAAGAACTGATCGAATATATCGCCAGGAACCTGGTGGATAAGCCGGAGAAGGTGTCCGTTAAGGAGACCCGGGGCGCGAGCGTGACAGTGCTTGAGCTGCATGTGGACCGCGAAGACATGGGCCGGGTGATCGGCAAAGATGGCCGGGTGGCGAACGCGCTGCGGACGCTGCTGCGGGTGATGTCACAAGACCGGCGTGTCGTGCTCGAGATCGTGTGAAGGCTTAGACAGGTCGAAACCACAAAACCACGAAGACACAAAGGCGGTAAGCTTAATAGCTTGTCGCTTAGTGTCTTCGTGTCTCTTAGTGGTGAATGTCCGTAAGAGAGAGTTTATGCCACAGGCTACTCCAACGCCCAGCTACATCGCCGTCGGCCACATCGTCGCGCCACACGGCATCCGGGGTGAGGTCAAGGTTGAGCTGATGACCGACTTCCCGGAGCGTTATCGCCCTGGGGCCAGGCTCTACCTGGGCGACCTGGCCGGCACAGCCGTGACCCCGGTGCGAGTGACGGCCGCGCGGCCGCACAAGAAAGCCATGTTGGTCAAGTTGGATGCCGTGCCCGACCGCAACGCGGCCGAGCTGCTGCGCGACCAATACCTGCTGATCCCGGAGGCGCAGATCATGCCGCTGGGCGATCACGAAAACTATGTCCACGACCTTATCGGCCTGGAAGTGGTCACCGCAGATGGCGAGGCGTTGGGGGCGCTCACCGAGATCCTCTTTACCCGTGCCAATGATGTCTACGTGGTGGCCGGCCCAGAGGGCGAACTGCTGCTGCCGGCCCTACGCGAAGTTGTTGTGCAGGTGGATCTGGCAGCCCGGCGCATGACGGTTGTCGTGCCCGAGGGTCTGCATGCGCGTGCAGCACGATCCGAGATGTAACCTGGTTGGCGCAGCCTGCATCTTAGCTATTATGGCGCGGTGATTACCGGCTTCACCCATCAGCATTCATCACAGACAAGGAGCATGCAACATGAAACCCAACGTCGGTAACACAGATCGGATTATTCGTGCGATTGCAGGCGTCATTCTAATTCTGTTGGGCCTGTTCGTGGCTGATGCCACATTGCCTACCGTCATCCTGTTGGTGTTGGGCGTGATCTTGGTCGCGACCGCGGCCATCCGCTTCTGCCCGCTCTACCTGCCGTTCAAAATCAATACCCTCAAGAAGTAGACTCCGCGCAGGTCTCAATGGCTTGGGGCGCTCGTCAGGAGCGCCCTTTTTTGTGCACCTGACACGAAAGCCGATTTTCCTTGACAAAACATAGCCCATCGAGTATGCTGGCGCCCAAACCATCAGGTTATTTTCGGTGCGAGAGGGCACAGCGTGGAACCCCTGGCCTATTGGATCGGCTTCAATAAGGTGCGCGGCATCGGTCCGGCGCGGCTGCGCGCGCTGTTGGATGTCTTCGGCGACGTCGAGAGCGCCTGGCGGGCGCCTGCTGCTGCCTTGCAGGATGTCGGCCTGGACCGCAGGTCGCTGACGACGTTCCTGGAGGTGCGGGCGAAGCTCGACCTGGCTGCCGAGTTGGACAGGCTGGCCCGTGCCGGTGTGCAGGTGTTGTGCTGGGACGATCCGGCTTACCCCGCCCGCTTGTTGACCATCAGCGATCCGCCCATCGTGATTTACGTGCGCGGGGAGATCCGGCAGGAGGATGATTGGGCCGTCGCGATCGTCGGGACCCGTCACGCCTCGGCCTACGGCCGCGAGGCTGCCCGCACCATCGCGGCGGATCTGGCTCGAGCCGGCGTCACCGTGATCAGCGGCTTGGCCCGGGGTATCGACGCACAAGCGCATCGGGCCGCGCTGGAGGCCGGCGGCCGCACCATCGCGGTGTTAGGTTCCGGGATTGACATCATTTATCCTTGGGAGAATGCCAAACTAGCCCAGGATATCGTGGCCGCCGGCGCGCTGGTCAGCGAGTACGCGTTGGGCACGCAGCCGGAGGCCAACAACTTCCCGCCGCGCAATCGTATCATCAGCGGCCTCAGCCGCGGGGTGATCGTGGTCGAGGCCGGCGAGCAGAGCGGCGCATTGATTACCTCCGATTTCGCGGCGGACCAGGGTCGGGACGTGTTCGCGGTGCCCGGCAGCATCTTCGCCCGCAGCAGCCAGGGCGCGAACCGGCTGATCCGCGATGGCGCGGCGCCGGTGCTATCGGCCAATGATGTGCTGGAGGCGCTGAACCTGACGTCCGTGCCACAGCAGGTGCAGGCGCAGATGCTTTTCCCGGCCGACGCCACCGAGGCATTGCTGCTGGATCAGTTGAGCGACGACGCGCTGCATGTGGATGAGGTAAGCCGCGCGACTGGCCTGCCCATCGCCACCGTCACCAGCACCCTGGCGTTGATGGAGCTGAAGGGCCTGGTCCGGCAGATGGGGGGTATGACCTATGGCCGGATGCGCGAGCCAGGGCCGGTGTATCACATTGATTGAACTTTCGATGGAGGATCCCATACGATGCTGTATGCCGTAATCATGGCCGGTGGCTCGGGCACGCGCCTGTGGCCGCTCAGCCGTAAGAGCCAACCCAAACAGGCGTTGAAACTGATCGGCGAGCGCACCATGTTCCAGCATGCCGTGGATCGGCTGGCGCCTCTTTTCACGCCCGATCGCATCTACGTCGTCACAAACGCGGCCATGGCCGATGTGCTGCGTCCCCAAACGCCAGCGATCCCGGCCGGCAACTTCATCCTGGAACCGGAGGGCCGCGATTCGGCGCCGGCGGCCGGCTTGGCGGCCGTGCATCTGCTGGCGCGTGACCCCGACGCCGTGATGGTGATGCTTACCGCCGATCATTACATCGTGGACATCGCGCAGTTCCGTGCCGTGCTGGCCGCGGCCGACCAGGTCGCGGCCGAAGGCGAGATCGTCACCCTGGGCATCAAGCCGAGCCACCCGTCCACCGCGTTCGGCTACATCCACCTGGGTGAGGCGCAGGTGATGGTGGACGGCTTCCGCGTCTATCGCTCGGCCGGGTTCAGGGAGAAGCCGGCTCAGAAGACCGCGGTGCGTTTCCTGGAGGAGGGTCGCTACGTCTGGAACAGCGGCATGTTCATCTGGCGGGCCGACCGGCTGCTGCGCGAGTTCGCGGCCCAACTGCCAGAATCGCACGTTGCACTGAGCCGGATCATGGCCGCGGTCGGCACGCTTGACGCTGCGCCCGTCCTGGCGGCCGAGTGGCCCAACGTGCGTAAGATCTCCATTGACTACGGCGTCATGGAGCACGCTGAACGTGTCTCGGTGATCCCGGTGGACATCGGCTGGAGCGACATCGGGAGCTGGGGCGCGCTGCTGGATGTGCTGGCGGGGGATGAGGCTGGCAACGTGGCCGTGGGCGAGCTGTTGGCGAAGGACACGCGGGGCTGCTATGTGCGCAGCGACCGTGTAGTCGCTGCCATCGGCCTTGCCGACATGGTGATCGTGGACACCCCGGATGTGCTGCTGGTGTGCCCGCGCAGCCGGGCCGAGGAAGTGAAAGACCTGGTGAACCGTTTGGCCGCAGAGGGCCGGGCGCAATACCTGTGAGTACCCTGGCGACTGCAAGTCCCACGGGGATGCTTTGCAATCGCGGTTGCCGTTACGAAGTCCGCCTGCGTGGACTGAGCCCTGGTCGGCAGGCCGACTCTGCAAAGGTGGCCGCGGTTTCAACCGCCGGGACTGGAAAGCTTTGATTAGTGGCAGGTCAATGACTGACGAGTTACTGAACGCGTATTGTGTTCGTTGCAGAACCATGCGTCCCCTGCTGGGCGCGCATCCCGTCTGGTTGGCAAACGGCCGGCCGGCCACGCGCGGCGTCTGTCCGGAGTGCAGCACCGCGCTGAGCAAGATCGGTGCGACCCCTGCCCACGCCGGCTTGCCCAAGCCGGAAGCTGAGGCTAAGGCAGAGGTTAAGGCTGAGGTGAAGGCGAAGAAGGTTACGCCGGCGGGCCCTACGCCATCTGAGGTCTCGGCGCCGTTGAGCCAGCCGTTGGAGGGGTATTGCCTCAAGTGCAAGGCGGCGCGCACGATGGCGGAAGGCCGGGCTATCTTCATGGCCAACGCCCGGCCCGCGGCCGAGGGCAAATGCCCCGAATGCGGCACGCGGCTTTTCAAACTTGGCGTCACGCCGGATCACGCGGGGTTGCCCCAGCCGGTGGCGGTGGAGGGTAAGGCTAAGACGGAGGCTAAGGGGAAGCTTAAGGCTGGGAGTAAGGCAAAAGGGGGCGATGGCCGGACGGCGCGGCAGGCTGCCGGGAAACGGGCCGTCGGTTACGCACCCCGCACGATGCAGCCCGGCGGCAAGCTGGTCATTGTGGAGTCGCCGGCCAAGGCGCGCACCGTTGGCCGCTTCCTCGGCCACGGTTACGATGTGCGCGCATCGGTGGGCCACGTGCGTGATCTGCTCCGTTCGCAGCTTTCGGTGGACATCGAGAACGGCTTCACGCCGAAATACCGCGTGCCTGACGAGAAGAGGGAGGTCGTGAAGGGCCTCAAGACCGCCGCGGCCCAGGCCGGGCAGGTCTTCCTGGCCACCGACCCCGACCGGGAGGGCGAGGCCATCGCCTGGCATCTGCTCCAGGCGGCCGACATCCCGCCCGAGCGCACGCGCCGCGTCGTGTTTCACGAGATCACCAAGAACGCCATCGCCGACGCCTTTGCGCACAGCCGCGACATTGACATGCAATTGGTGGACGCGCAGCAGGCCCGGCGCATCCTCGACCGCCTGGTAGGTTACCAGATCAGCCCGCTGCTGTGGGATCGGGTCAAGAGCCGGCTGTCGGCCGGCCGCGTCCAGTCGGTGGCGCTGCGCCTGATCGTGGAGCGCGAGCGGGAGATCGCCGCGTTTGTGCCGGTGGAGTACTGGTCGCTGGACGCGGAACTGGCGCAGATCCCGACGCGCGGTCAGCGCCCGCGGCCCAGCTTCACTGCCCGGCTGATCCGCATCCGCGGGCAGGAGGCGGATCTGAAGAACCGGGACGACGCGGCTGCGGTGGTCGCCGACCTGGAGGGCGCGGCCTATACCGTGGCGGGCGTCAAGCGCGGGGAGCGCCGGCGCCGGCCCAACCCGCCCTTCACCACCAGCACCATGCAGCAGGACGCGGCCGCGAGACTGGGCATTACGGCCGCGCGCACCATGCGCCTGGCGCAAGACTTGTACGAAGGTATTGACATCGGCGATGGCGGCGCGGTGGGCCTGATCACCTACATGCGCACCGACAGCGTCAATGTGGCCGCCGAGGCCCAGGCCGAGGCGCGCGCGTTGATCGCAGAGCAGTACGGCCCCGACTATATCCCGCCGGAGCCCAATGTCTACAAGTCGCGCGCCAAGAACGCACAGGAGGCCCATGAGGCCATCCGGCCCACATCGGTGCGGCGCACGCCGGCCATGCTGCGGGACAGGCTCTCGCCGGAGCAGTTCCGCCTCTACGAGTTGATCTGGCAGCGCTTCGTCGCTAGCCAGATGGCCGCGGCGGTCTACGACACGCTGACGGTGGATGTGGCGGCCGGCCCCTTCGGCACGGCTCAGGACAGGCCGGCCAAGGGCCTTGACCGCCCCTACCTGTTCCGCGCCAACGGCTCCACCGTGCGCTTTCCCGGCTTCCTGGCGGTCTACGCGGGCGGGGCCGCAGGGCCGGGCGAGAACGGCAAGACCGTGGCAGGCGAGCGCAATGGCAGCGCCGCGGCCGCCGATAGCGAGGGCAGGGGCAACGGCGAGGCTGAGGTCAGCGGTACGGTGCCCCAGTCCACCACCATTCCGGCCGCCCTGGCCGAGGGGGAGCTGCTGGACTTACTCCGCCTGCTGCCCGAACAACACTTCACCCAGCCGCCCCCGCGTTACACCGAGGCATCGCTGGTGAAGACATTGGAGGAGAACGGCATCGGCCGGCCCTCCACCTACGCGGCCATCATCTCCACTATCTTGGATCGCGGTTATGTGGCACGGGCCGACAAGAAGCTGGTCCCGACCGACCTGGGGTTCACCGTTAACGACCTCCTGGTGAAGCACTTCGATTCGCTGTTCAACGTCGGCTTCACGGCCAGCATGGAGGAGCACCTGGACGGCATCGCGCGCGGAGAAGAACAGATGGCGCCGGTGCTGCAGGAGTTCTACAACTTCTTTGGGCCGCAACTGCAAGAAGCCGAGCGCACCATGGAAAAGGTTGCGTTCGAGCCAGAGAAGATCGGCGAGGCGTGCCCCGATTGCGGCAGCGACTTGGTTATCAAGCAGGGCCGCTTCGGCAAGTTCGTGGGGTGCAGCAACTACCCGACGTGCCGTTTCACCCGACCGCTGATCGCCAAGATCGGCGTGAAGTGTCCCAAGGACGGCGGTGAGCTGGCCGAGCGCCGCACGCGCAACGGCCGGACCTTCTACGGCTGCCTGAACTACCCGGCCTGCGACTTCACGTCGTGGAAGCGGCCGCTGCCCCTGCCGTGCCCAAACTGCGGCGGCCTGCTGGTGCAGGGCGGCAAGGATTGGGCAGAGTGCACGGTCTGCGGGAAGCGGATGAAGAGCTGATATTGTGCAAGATTTTCTCGACCGCTACATCACCTACCTGGTTGCGGAGCGCAACGCGTCGCCCCACACGGTGAGCAATTACCGCCGTGAGATTGGGCAATTCATGGCGTTCGCGCAGACGCAGGGCGTGAGCGCCTGGGGTGATGTGAACGCGGCCCTGCTGCGGCGCTGGCTGGCCGCGCTGCACCAGCAGGGGTACGTCAAGGCCAGTGTTGCACGCCGCGTTTCCGAACTGCGCGCTTTTTACGCGTATCTGAAGCGGCACGACCTGGTGCCGGGCAACCCCGTAGGCGAGATCTCGGCCCCGAAGCTGCCCCAGCGCCTGCCGAGGCCCTTGGCACGAGATGATATCGAAACGTTGTTGGCCGCGCCCGACGTGACCACCCCCCAGGGGCAGCGCGACAAGGCCATGCTGGAGCTGCTCTACGCCGGTGGCCTGCGGATCAGCGAGCTGTTGGCGTTGGAGGTGGCCGACGTGGACCTGGCCCAGGCGCGGGTGCACGTGACCGGCAAGGGCGCCAAGGAGCGGCTGGCACTGATCGGCGCACCCGCGGTGGCCGCGCTTAGGGTCTACTTGGCCGACGGCCGGCCGCAGCTATTGCTCCATGCTGCGCGATCTGGCGGTCGAGTCGGCGCTGGCGGCAAGTGGCTCAGCCGCCGGCCCACCGCACTGTTCCTGAACCGATTCGGCCAGCGGTTATCCGTCAGCATGTTCACCCGGACGCTGAGCGATTACGCGGCCGCGGCCGGGATCGAGGCGCGGGTGACGCCGCACATGCTGCGGCACAGCTTCGCCACCCATCTGCTTGACGGCGGCGCCGACCTGCGTTCGGTTCAGGAGTTGTTGGGGCACGAACAGGCCGCCACGACGCAGATCTACACCCAGGTGAGCCAAAACCAACTCCGTGACACCGTGCTCCGGGCGCACCCGCGGGCGCGGAGGGGGGAAGGTGCCATCGAAACAGGGAAACCAATGTCACCCTGAGCGGGTTGGTCCCGTGATTTACAGTGCAGGGTTGGTCTAGCGAAGGGTCTCGCTCTACCAGCAAGCAGATGCTTCGCTGGACACTCGCCGCGATGCTCCTTGAATCCTAGACCCGCTCAGCATGACAAGCCAGGAGTTTCTTGTATGGAGACATGCCGCCCGCGACATGGATCATTCAGAATGGCTCTTGGTTCCAATAATCTGCGATGAGGAACCGAAATGGCTATGATGGACACTACCGCCGCCCGCTTGGCTCGCCTGCGGGCCAAACTGACCGAGGCCGGCGCCGATGTGCTGTTGGTGAGCCAGCCCGAGAACCGCGCTTACCTCAGCGGCTTCAGCGGCTCGTCTGGCTGGCTATTGCTCACGGCCGACCGCGCGCTGATCGCCACTGACTTCCGCTATTACGAGCAGGTGGGCCTGGAGTGCCCCGGCTATGAGCTGGTCAAGATCACTACCAACCTGGCCGAGGTGCTGCCCGGCATGTTAGGGGAGACCGGTGTACGTCGTCTGGCCTTCGAGGCCGACCATGCCACCTTTGCCGACATCCAGGATTGGTCCAAGTCCGCGCCGGAGGTCGAATGGGCGCCTACCAAAGGCATCGGGATCGGCCTGCGCGGGATCAAGGACGCGGCTGAAATCGCGACCTTGCGGAAGGCCATCGCCCTTGCTGATGAGGCGTTGGCGGCCGGGCTGGCCCAGCTCCGCCCCGGCATGACGGAATTGGCCTTGAGCTGGTTCATCGAGAGCTACATGCGCGCCCACGGCGCGCAGAGCGTCTCGTTTGAGCTGATCGTGGCGTGCGGCCCCAACGGCGCTCGGCCCCATGCGCGCGCCACCGACGCGCCCATCGTCGCTGGGCAACCCATCGTCATTGACATGGGCGCGCGGGTGGATGGTTACTGCTCGGACCTCACCCGGACCGTGTGCCTGGGGCAGCCCAACGACCCGGAGCGGTTCTGGGCGGTCTACGACGCCGTGTTGCGCGCGCAGATGGCGGCCGAGGCAGCCATCCGCCCCGGCATGACTGGACAGGAGGCCGATGCAGTGGCGCGCGACCTGATCACCGCCGCGGGCTATGGTCCCAACTTCGGGCATGGGCTGGGGCACGGGGTGGGGTTGGCGGTCCACGAGGAGCCGCGGTTGAGCCGCCTTGCAGCCGGCCCGCTGGCGACCGGCCACGTCGTCACGGTGGAGCCCGGCATCTATCTGCCGGGGTGGGGCGGCGTGCGCATCGAGGATATCGTGTTGGTCACTGAGAACGGCGCTGAGGTGCTGACCCGCGCGCCCAAAGAACCGATTATCGGCTAAGACACGCAGAGGAGGAGCGAGATGGAGCGTGATGCCACCACAACCCGCCAGTGGTATTTTTGGCCGCTGGTCGCCCTGGTCTTGGGCCTGTTATTGGGCCTGCTCATCGGCTGGGTGATTTGGCCGGTGAGCTACAAGAACGCGCTGCCGCAAGATCTGCGGCCGGCCGAGCGCGATATGTACCTGGGTATGGTCGCGGAATCATTTGCGCGCGACAATAACCTTGGGTTAGCGCGTGAGCGCTTATCCACCTGGCCGGCGGACGAGTTGAGCGCGGCCCTGAACAACCTGCAGGATCGGCTCACGGACACCGACGCGCGGCTGGCAAGCGACGTGCAATTCCTGACGTCCTCCTTGAACTTGCCCGCCCCCGCGGTCGGCCCGGCCACCCCCGTGCCGACGCGTGCCGCGCCTGCGGCTTCAACTGGCGCAGGCTCGTTGCTGCGGACGGTCTGTACCGCGGCGCTGTGGGTGTTGCTGGTGTTGGCGGGCGTCGTCGCGCTGGTGTGGCTTTTCAACCGGTGGCGCAGAGCCCAGCGCAAGCAGCCTGGCCCGGTGATCGGCGAGTCGGTGCGTGATGTGGCCCGTGACACGGGCTTCGATGCCCGGTCGGCTGCCGAGATCGCTGAGGAGGCCAAGGCGGAGTGGCCTAAAAGCAGCCGTGCGCCCTATGCCGAGCCGGAGCCGGAAGAGCCTCTTGTGCGCTGGTCAGAGGCGCGCGACAGGGATCTCTTTGATGCAGGCCGCGTCGAGGTCCCACACGTCGCGGAAACACCCCGTCCTTCCTATGTGGAGCAGCGCGAAACCCGGCCGGCCGAGCCTGTCCGCCGCGCGCCGGTCGCCGGGGCCGCGCCGGTCAAGCTGGGCGACTATGTGGCGATCTACCAGATGGGCGAGCCGGATTACGACGAGGCGTTTGACATCAACGACCCGGTGGAGGGGACCATGGGCCAGTGCGGCTTGCAGCTCATTGACCCTGTTGGTCGCAACCGCGACCAGGCGGCCGCGCTCCAGGTCTGGCTGTGGGACGGCAGCGACCCTGACACCCGCGTCAAGGTGTTGATGAGCGAAGGCGCGTATCGTGATACGGCGCTGCGTTCGGCCCAGGCGGGCGCGTACGAGGTGATTCCTGTGCGCGCCGGCGGCGAGTTCGAGCTGGAAAGCCACGACCTGCTGCTGCGCGGCCGCGTGGACAAGGTGGAATACGCCGACGTCGAACTCCCGCGCAGCATCTTTGTGGAGCTGCACGTGCGGCTGCAGGCGTATCGCAAGGCGTAATCACACCCGCGCTTCCGGGTCGAACAGCCGCTTGTATTCCTGGATGGCATAGCGGTCGGTCATGCCGGCGATGTAGTCGCAGATCACCCGTTGCAGTGAGGCGGGGCCTGCCCGGATCCGATCCTGGACCTCATGGGGCAATTGCCGCGGCTCATCGATGTAGGCTCCGAACAGAGCCCGGATCATGTGATTCGCCTTGTAGGCCATGCGGATGACCCGCGGGTGATGATAGAAGCGTTGGAGCAGGAACGCTTTCAGCTCCTGGTTTACCGCCAGCATCTCATCCGAGAACCCGGCCAGGTTGTGGCCGACCGCGCGCAGGTCGGCCACCGACCTGACGTGCGCGTCAGCCAGCACCTGGGCCGTCGCAGTGATGGCATCGGTGATCTCGATGCCCAGCAGCCGCCGGATCGCTCGGGTCCGCAGCTTGTCGTCCAGCCGGCAGTCCACGCGCTCCCGCAGTGACGCCATCACCGTCCGCCAGGCGTCCAGTTCGCGCACTTCCAGCGGGTCGAGCAGCCCGCTGCGCAGGCCATCCTCCAGGTCCGCCGCGTTGTAGGCGATCTCGTCGGCCACGTTCGCGATCTGGCACTCCAGCGTGCCGGCCTTTTCCGGCTCGTAACCGCTGGCGTCGGTAACGTCGTAGTCGGTGTCGTGCTTCACCAGCCCTTCGCGCACTTCGTAAGTCAGGTTTAGCCCCGGGAAGTCAACATAACGGTCTTCGATCTGGGTGACGATGCGCATGGTCTGGCGTTGGTGATCGAAGCCGCCGTGATCTGCCATGAGTTGGTTGAGGGTCTGCTCGCCTGTGTGGCCGAACGCCGGGTGCCCCAGATCATGCGCCAGGCAGATGGCCTCGGTCAGGTCCTCGTTGGCGCCCAAGGCCCGTGCCATGCTGCGACCGATCTGGGCGACCTCGATGGTGTGGGTGAGGCGGTTGCGGTAGTGGTCTCCTTCGTGGTACACGAAGACCTGGGTCTTGTAGTCCAGCCGCCGGAACGCTGCCGTGTGGATCACCCGGTCGCGGTCGCGCTGGAAAGCGGTGCGGTAGGGGTGTTCGTCCTCGGGGTGGGCGCGGCCGCGGCTTTGGCTACTGGCGACAGCATAGGGCGCCAGGGTCGCCAGCTCGCGGGCTTCTAGTTCCTCTCGGCTCAGAAACATAGCTGGCCTCCACAAGCGGACCTACCGACAGTCACGTGCGATCCTGCAGCCAAGCGAGCTGTGCTTCCAGTGAAGGCATACTGCTCAGGTCAAGCTCCTCGCAGGTCTGCGCGGTGGCGTCCACCTGGCGCTTGATGGCACTGATTAGCTGCGTCAGGTCGTTGGCGCCCAGGTCGGGGACGCGCGCGACGCCGGAACGCACCCTGCGGCTGCCGGCGGTGGGGCCGCCCGACCCGTTGCGCGGCCCGTTGGCTGGTGCCGGGTTGTGGGCGGCGAAGGTGACGAGCGCCAATCGGCCATCGGGCCTGCGCTTGGTGTACACGCGGTGCCGCAGATCGGTGGCATGGCCTGCTGCACGGAAGCAGTAGAGCTTCCACAGGCGGTCGCCGGGCTCCAGGCGCAGTAAGTCATCGACTACCAGGTCGTGGAGGATCTCCTCGATGCTGGTGCAGTCGCAAGCTCCATCGGCGGGTGTTGGCATGACGAACAATCTTTTCCTTCAAGTCGAATGGTGCGCTGATCCTCAGCACAGTGAGAGTTTACAACGGCTGGGGAGCAGTGTCAAGGCTCTCTTGATGTCATGGTCGTGTTTTGTCATAGCTTTGCGGCCGCGTTATACTGTCGGCATTCGGCAACGTTGCAGGGAGACCGTCGTGACCACCAAAGTTCAGCTCTTCATTACCTGCCTCGGTGAGAACTTCTTTTCAGCGGTGCTGCGGGACATGGTCACCGTCTTGGAACGGTTAGGCCTGCAATGCGCCATGCCTGTGGGCCAGACCTGCTGCGGTCAGCCGTTCTACAACAGCGGCTTGCAGAGCCAGACCATCGGCCCGGCGCGACAGTGGTTGAAGGTCTTCGGCCCCACCGATGGCTACATCGTCGCGCCGTCCGGCTCCTGTGCGGAGTTCGTGCGGCATCGCTACCCGGCGTTGTTTCCGCCGGGCACGCCCGAACATGCGACTGCCCTAGAGGCTGCGGCCCGCACCTTCGAGTTCACTGAGTTTCTAACCACCGTGCTGAAGGTGACCGACGTGGGCGCGCGCTTTCCGCACACGGTTACTTACCACCCCTCATGCCACATCCTGCGCGGGCTAGGCTTGCGTGAAGAGCCAAGGCGGTTGCTGCGAGCAGTCCGCGGACTTGAGTTGATCCCGCTGCCGGAAGAGGAGACATGCTGCGGCTTCGGCGGCATCTTTAGTGTGGTCTACCCCGAGGTCTCGCGCGATATGATGGCCGACAAGGTGCGCAATATCATGGCGACCGGCGCCGAGGCCGTGGTGGTGGGCGAGCCCGGCTGCCTGATGAACATCGCTGGCGGCCTGCACAAAGCCGGGTCTGCTATCCGACCGGTGCACCTGATTTCTGTCCTGGCCGCGCAGGAGTAGTGTCATGAGCGAGATGCCGGCCCGCATTGATTTTCGCGCGAACGTCCAGGCTGTGAACCCAGCCATCTCCGCCTCGGTGCAAAAGGCGACGTCGCGCTTCCTGGACACTCGGTCGGGTGTGGTCGGCGCAGTGGGCGATGCGCGTTGGCAGGCGCTCCGCCAGGCCGGCCACGAGATTCGCCTGCACACCATTAATCACCTGGACCACTACTTGACCCTGCTGGAACGGCGGGTGACCGAGGCCGGCAGCCACGTCCACTGGGCCCGCGATGCGGCCGAAGCGAACCGCATCGTGGCCCAGATCGCGGCCGAGCACGGCGTCGGGTGCGCGGTCAAGGCCAAGAGCATGGCCACCGAGGAAATCGGCCTGAACCGTGTGCTGGCGGACGCCGGCATCCAGGCGTTGGAGACCGACCTGGGCGAGTACATCATCCAGCTGGCTGGTGTCGGCCCCTCGCACATCATCGTGCCCGCGGTGCATCTGACTAAGGAGAGCATCGCGCAGCTTTTCACCGAGAAACTGGGTATTGATGCGCCGCCTGAACCGTTCGCGCTGGCCGCGATCGCCAGACGGGCCCTGCGCCGGGCCTTCCTGGAGGCCGACATGGGCATCTCCGGCGCGAACTTCCTGGTGGCCGAGACTGGCACGCTGGTCATCGTCAGCAACGAGGGCAACGGCCGCATGTGCACCACACTGCCGCCGCTATACGTGGCCGTCGCGGGCATTGACAAGGTCGTCCCCGACATGGAAAGCCTGAACGTGTTGCTGAAGCTGCTGCCGCGCAGCGCCACGGGCCAGAAGATGTCATGCTACACCTCGTTCATCAACGGCCCGCGGCGCCGCGAAAGTGAGGGCGGCCCGCAGGAGCTTCATCTGGTGCTGCTGGACAACGGCCGCACGCGCATCTTGCGCGATGAGGTCACGCGTGAGACCCTGCTGTGTATTCGTTGCGGTGTGTGTCTTAACGTCTGTCCGGTGTATAATCATGTGGGCGGGCACGCTTACGGTTTTGCCTATTCAGGCCCCATCGGCGCCATCTTGTCGCCGCAGCTCCTGGGCGGCCAGGTGGCGGGCGCACTGCCGTTCGCCTCGTCGTTGTGCGGCGCATGCGCCGAGTACTGCCCGGTGAAGATCCCGATCCCCGAGATCCTGATCCAACTCCGGCGCCGGGTGATGGAGGGGGATCAGGTGGAGGCCGCGAGCGCGCCGCCTGTTGTCCGAGCCGCAGCCAGCGTGGGTGGGTTGGCGTTCCGGTGGTCGTGGCTCTATGAGTTCGGCACCCAGGCGCTCAAGGTGCTCCAGGCTCCGCTGCGCCGCGATGGCTGGCTGCCCGCGCTGCCGCCGCCGGTCAACCGGTGGACGATGGCGCGGCCCTTCCCGGCGTTTGCGGCCGATTTCCGCCAGTGGTGGCGGGAACGCATACCGGACCGCCGGGTGGGCAAGCAGCGGCCAATCGGCGCTGGCGTATTGGTGGTCGTGGCGGTCGCGCTGCTGGCGTGGATGCTGGGTCGCCGTCGTGGATGATGAAGATGCAGCCATCCGCGTTCATCCGCGCTTGTCCGCGTCCCATTTTTGGGTTAGAGGTAAAACATGAGCCGTGACAGGATCCTGGCCGATGTGCGCGCTGCCCTGGGCCGGCCGGCCGGCGCGGCCGTGCCCCCGATCCCTGCGACGGCCAGGATACCGCCGCGCCAGCCCCTCGCGCCCGACGCTGAACTGGCGCTGCTGCTGGCCGAGGTCGAAAAGGTGGGCGGCAAGACCCGGATGCTGGGGGACGACGGCTTAGCCCCGGCGCTGTGCGAGTTGGTGCGAGCTGAAGGGGTCAAGAAGGCAACCTGTTGGCAGACGCCGGAACTGCTGTCGCTGCGCGTGGAACAGCGCCTCGCCGATCTGGGCGTCGAGACCGTCTCGCCGTATGCCGGCAAGGCCGCGCTGGCGACCTGCGACCTGGGCGTCACCGGGGTGGATGCGGCGTTCCCGGAGACCGGCACCCTGTTGCTGCGCAGCTCAGCCGAACGGCCGCGCATGGTGTCCTTGCTGCCGCGCATCCACCTGGCGCTGCTATCGCCTGCGGCGCTGCGGGGCGATCTGGGGCCGGCTTTCGCCGAGTTGGCGGGCCAGGGCTACTTTGTGTTCGTCACCGGACCCAGCCGTACTGCGGACATCGAATTGACCGTAACTATTGGGGTGCACGGCCCCCAGGCTTTGTGTGTGTGGGTCATACCCGCGTCGTGACAAACCGACCACGGACTGTTGCGCGAAGAGGAGCACAGCATGAATTCAGCGCTGCCGGAGTTAACCACGCCAGAGTTTAAGACCCTGGTGGCTCAATGTATCCATTGCGGCCTTTGCCTGCAAGCCTGCCCCACTTATGATGTCTTCGGCACCGAGATGGACGCGCCGCGCGGCCGCATCGCGCTGATGCGCGCGGCCACCGAGGGGCGCATCACGGCCGACGAGTTCAGCAACACCTTCGCCAAACACATCAACCTGTGCCTCTCCTGCCTGGCCTGCCAGACTGCGTGCCCGTCCGGCGTCAAGTACAACAGACTGATCGAGACCACCAAAATCGCGTTGGAGCATCATCGCCGGCCGGCCGCGCCGGAGCGCGCGCTCCGCTGGCTGGCGCTGCGCCAGATCATGCCGCATGTGGGCCGGTTGAAAACGATGGCCCGGCTCATGTGGCTTTATCAGGCTATTGGCCTGCAGAAACTGGTGCGCAAGCTGGATTTTCTGCCGCGGCCGTTGAAGGCGGCGGAGGCCATTCTCCCGCCCATCACGCCGAAATATCGCGACTACCGCCGGCCCGCGCCGGCCATCGGCGAGAAGCGGGGCACGGTCGCGTTTTTCATCGGCTGCATCCAGGAGGCGTTCCTGGCGCGGGTCAACGAGGCCACCATCCGGGTCTTGCAGCGCAACGGCTTCGAGGTGCACTTCCCGGCCGGGCAGACCTGCTGCGGCGCGGCGCAGCTACATATCGGCGAAGAGGCCATCGCGCGTGACCTGGCGCGCAAGAACATTGATGCTTTCCTGGCCGGCGGTTACGACGCGATCATCAACAACGCCGGCGGCTGCGGCGCCACGCTGAAGGACGAGTACGAGGGCCTGTTCCACGACGATCCGGCTTACGCTGAGAAGGCGCGCCTCTTCGGCAGCAAGGTCAAGGACATCAGCGAGTTCTTGCTGGAAAACCTGCGCGAACAACCGGCCGGTGTCGTCAAAGTCAGGGCCACCTACTCCGATTCCTGTCATCTGCGCCATGCCCAGAAGGTGGTCAAGCAGCCGCGCGCCTTGCTCAAGCTGATCCCGGGCCTGGAACTGGTCGAGCTGCGCCAGCCCGACCGGTGCTGCGGCAGCGCAGGGGTCTACAACATCGTCCAGGCCGAGACCGCCGAGCAGGTGCTGGACGCCAAGATGGCCGACATCGCCGCCACCGGCTCGGAGGTGATCGTCACCACCAACACCGGCTGTCACATGCAGCTTATCGCCGGTGTGCGCAAGGCCGGGCTGAACGCGCGCGTCATGCACGTGGTGGAGTTGTTGGATATGGCGTATGATCCAGTCTAACGAAATTCAGGCACTGGCGCGCGTGTTGGGTCCCGGCCAGGTGCTCACCAACCCCATCGAGCTGATGACCTACGAACGGGACGCCAGCCTGGATCGCGGCGTGCCGGACGCGGTCGCGCTGCCGCGGGGCGTCGAGGATGTGGTCAAGCTGGTGCGCTGGGCGAACGAGACCGGCGTCCCGCTCATCGCGCGCGGCGCGGGCACGGGGCTCTCTGGCGGCGCGGTGGCCGAGCACGGCGGTGTGATCGTCGCCTTTGCGCGCATGAACCGGGTGCTGGCGTTTGACGAGGCAGGCCGCAGCGTCGTGGCCCAGCCGGGGCTGGTGAACCAAGTGTTGGACGAGGCCACCAAGCGCAAGGGCCTCTATTTCCCGCCCGACCCGGCCAGCGGTCGCACCGCTACCCTGGGCGGCAACATCGCGGAGAACGCGGGCGGCCCGCATTGCTTCAAGTACGGCGTCACCACCAATTACATCACCGGCCTGGAGGTGGTGCTGGCGTCGGGTCAGGTGATCCACCTGGCCGGTCAGGCGCTGGACTACCCTGAATACGACTTTGTGGGCCTGCTGACCGGCAGCGAGGGCACGCTGGGGCTGATCACCGAGGCCAGCTCGCGCCTCCTGCGCAGCACCCTGGCGGTGAAGACCCTGATGGCGTCCTTCGATTCGGTGGAAGCCGCCGGCCGCGCGGTTTCGGCGGTGATCGCCCGCGGGCTGGTGCCGGCGACCATGGAGATGATGGACCGCAAGATCATGCGCATCATCGAGGACTACGCGCACGCTGGCCTGCCCGTGGAGGCCGGCGCGGCGCTCATCATCGAGGCCGATGGCTACCCCGAGAGCGTGGATCCCCAGATGGCGGAGATCGCAGCCATCCTGCAGGCGCACGAAGCGCGCGGCCTGCGTATCGCGCAGTCGGCCGAGGAGCGCGACCTGATCTGGTATGGCCGCAAGAGCGCGGCCGGCGCCATGGCCCGCCTGGCCCCGGCTTACTACCTGGTGGATGGCACTGTGCCCCGCTCGAAGCTGGCCGAGACGCTGGCCGAAGTCAACCGGCTGTGCGACGCGCAGGGACTTCAGGTGGGCTATGTCTTTCATGCCGGCGATGGCAACCTCCATCCCTTCATCCTGATCCCGGACCCCAACGACAAGGCGTTGCTGGCGCGGGTCATGGACGTGGGCCGCGCTTTCATGCAATTCTGCGCGGATCAGGGCGGCAGCATCACCGGCGAGCACGGTGTGGGCAGCGAAAAGCGCGCCTTCATGCCGCTGATGTACAACGCTGATGAGCTGGCCGTCATGGCGGAGATCAAGCAGCTGTTCGATCCCGGTAACCTGCTGAATCCGGGGAAGATATTGCCGGAAGCCGGAAGCTGGAAGCTGGAAGCTGGAAGCTGGGGTGGCGAATCAGAGGGGCTTGATATCCGGAATCGAGGCGTCAGCCGGTTGGATGGTTCACGGGAGAGACCGGCTGACCCAAAAGAGGGCTTGCGCACAGCCTCGACTCCAGAAGGCGCAATACGCAGTACGCAATACGCAGTACGCAATACCCGTGACGCCGCCGACCTCATCCGTGCCAGCATCGCCGGCGGCCAGCCCATCCGCGTGCGCGGCGGCGGGACGAAGTCGGCCAGCCTGACATCGTTGCCAGTCACCCTGTCCACCGGGGAACTGCGGGGCATCCAAACCTACGCGCCCGATGACCTCTACGTAACTGTGGCCGCGGGCACGACGCTGGCTGACCTGCAAGCTGAGCTCGCGCGAGACAAGATGTGGGTACCGCTGGCTTCGCCCTGGCCCGCCGCGACCATCGGCGGGATCGTGGCAGCCAACTTCAACGCGCCGTTGCGGATGCGTTATGGCAACGTGCGCGATCTGGTGCTGGCTACCACCGTCGTGCTGCCCGATGGCCGGGTCATCCGCGCGGGCCGGCCTGTGGTGAAGAACGTGGCCGGCTACGACCTGCCCAAGCTGTTCGTCGGCGCGCACGGCACGCTGGGGCTTATCACCGATGTCTCGCTGAAGCTGGCGCCGCTGCCGCGCGCGGGGGCCAGCCTGGTCGTGCCGGCGGAGACGCTGGCGCAAGGGCTGGCGCTGGGCGTGGAACTGCTGCGCGTCTGTCTGGAGGCCTCGGCGCTGGTGCTGTGCCGCGGCTGCGACGTGGCTGGCGTAACCGCGCCATACGCCCTCGTATACACGGCCGAAGGGGTGCCGGAGGATGTGACCGCGGAACTGAAGCAGGCGCGAGCGGCCTTGTACCGCAATCCGCTGGATTGCGACACGGTGTCCGGTAGCGATCTCTGGGCCGCCTGGCTGGCCCAGGCCGGTGACCTGGCCGTGACGCGCGCGGGCGTCGCGGCCAGGCATCTGCCCCGCCTGGTGACCGAGATCGCCCCTGCGTTGGGCGACCAGCCCTGGTTGGCCGATATCGCGAATGGGCAGCTTTTCACCCGCGGCGCGCCGGTGGAAGCCCTGCGGCGGGCGGCGACGGCGCTGGGCGGCTATGCCGTCGTGTTGGGTGGCGAGGTCGCTGACCGCTGGGGCTATGTCCCTGAGAGCCTGGTACTGATGCGCGGGTTGAAGGCGCGGTGGGACCCGGATGGGCTGTTCAATCCGGGCGCGTTTATCGTGTGAGCTCTTGGCTCTATGCCACTACGATTTAGCTTGCAGGGGTCTGCGATCCCGGTCTTGAGGCAAAAGCGGCGCGAATACCCCTGCGACGCCGGTCACAGACCGGCCGAGAGCTGTGCCCTGGTGGGAGTGACCGGCTAAAGCCTCGATTCCGAGTATGATTTTCACGGAGGTTGTTTTGCATGAATGCCCCGACTTTCCCTGATCTGAACCCATCCCCTCGCACCCTGCTTGGCCCTGGTCCCAGCATGGTGTCGTCGCGCGTGCTGCGCGCGATGTCCGCGCCGCTGCTCGGCCACCTGGACCCGGAGTTCCTGGTCGTCATGAACCAGGTGCAGCAACTGCTGCGCTACGTCTTCCAGACGGAGAATGAGCTAACCATCCCCATCTCCGGCACCGGCAGCGCGGGCATGGAGGCCGCGCTGGTCAACTTCATCGAGCCGGGCGACGATGTCCTGATCGCCGTTAACGGCTACTTCGGCGAGCGACTGTGCGACATGGCCGGCCGCCTCGGCGTGCACGTGGACCGGCTGGAGCGGCCCTGGGGCGAGGTGTTCGACCCCGACGAAGTGGCCACCGCGCTGGCCCGCAAGGCGTACAAGCTGCTGGCCGTGGTCCACGCCGAGACCTCGACCGGCGCGCTCCAGCCCCACGTGGCCGAGATCGCCAGGGCTGCGCATGAGCACGGCGCGCTGCTGGTGCTGGATGCCGTCACCTCGCTGGCGGGTGTGCCAGTGGCGATCGACGCGTGGGACGTGGACATCGCGTACAGCGGCACGCAGAAGTGCCTCTCCTGCCCGCCCGGCCTGGCGCCGATCACGGTGGGGCCGCGCGCCCGTGCCGCGCTGCGCGCGCGCAAGACCGCCGTGCCCAACTGGTATCTCGACCTGACCAGCGTGGAGAAGTATTGGGGCAACGAGCGCACCTATCACCACACCGCGCCCATCAGCATGAACTACGCGCTGCGCGAGGCGCTGCGATTGGTGGCGGAAGAGGGCTTGGAAGCGCGGTTCGCCCGCCACCGGGCCAACGCCGAGCTGCTCTGGGCCGGCCTGGAGGAGCTGGACCTGCCGCCCTTCGTGCCGCTGGCGTATCGGAACCCGACCCTCACCACCTGCCAGCTCGGCCCGGGCGTTGACGACATGGCCGTGCGCAAGCGGCTGCTGGACGAGTACAACATCGAGATCTCCGGCGGCTTCGGCCCGCTGAAGGGCAAGATCTGGCGCATCGGGTTGATGGGCCATAGCAGCCGGCGCGAGCATGTGACGTTGCTGCTGGCCGCGCTGCGGGCATTGACGGGCAAGGGGTGATTCGTCGTGCGTCTGAGCAACTCTCGGATTTGATACTCAGCAGATCACAGATTCAAGCTCAGAGAGGGTCTGTGACCCCCAACCGTCGGTCAGTGCGAAGCCTCCCTTTGGGACAGGCCGGCTTGGAGCATCAAAACTGTGATCTAAGGAGAGCAAAATGCCAACCACGTTGTCCTCCCAGGATTGGAAATCGCTGCAAGCTGTGCTGCCGCCGGGCGCGGTGCTGACCCATCCCATCGAACTGATCCCCTACGAGGTGGACGGCAGCCTGGGTGAAGGTGCGGCGCAGGGCGTGGTGCTGGCGCGCACCACCGAGGAGGTGGCGCGCATCGTGCGCTGGGCCGCGGAACGCGGGCTGCCGGTGATCGCGCGCGGCGCGGGCACCGGCCTCAGCGGCGGCGCGGTCGCGCCCCACGGTGGCGTTATCCTATCGTTGGCGCGGATGAAGCAGGTCGTGGAATTGGATGAAGTAGGCCGTTCGGTCGTCGTTCAGCCGGGCATCGTGCATCAGACGCTGGACGAATTCGTCAAGACCAAAGGTCTCTACTACCCGCCCGACCCTGCCAGCGGCCGCGCGTGCACCCTCGGCGGCAACCTGGCCGAGAACGCGGGCGGGCCCCACTGCTTCAAGTACGGCGTCACCACCAACTACGTCAACGGTCTCACCGTTGTGCTGGCCGATGGTCGGGTCATCCACACCGGCGGCCGCGCGTTCGATTACCCCGAGTACGACCTGACCGGCCTGTTGGTCGGTTCTGAAGGCACCCTAGGCCTTGTGACCGAGGCTGATCTCCGCCTGGTGCGCAACATCCCCGGCATCAAGACCCTGATGGCGATCTTCAATTCGGTCGAGGAAGCCGGCGAGGCGGTGTCGGCCGTGATCGCCCGCGGCCTGGTGCCGGCCACATTGGAGATGATGGACCGCACCATGATCGGCATCGTGGAGAACTACGTCCACGCGGGCTTGCCCACCGACGCCGAGGCGCTGCTGATCATCGAGGCCGATGGCTATCCGGAGAGCCTCGATCCGCAGATGGCTGAGATCATCGAGGTCATGAAGGAAAACAAGGCCCGGGAGCTGCGCCTGGCAAAAAGTGCGGCCGAGCGCGACCAGATCTGGTTCGCGCGCAAGAGCGCGTTCGGCGCCATCGCGCAGATCAGCCCGGCTTACCTGATCGTGGACGGCACGGTGCCCCGGTCGAAACTGGCCGCGACGTTGGGCGAGATCAACCAGATCTGCGCGCGGCACGATCTGCGAGTGGGGTACGTGTTCCACGCGGGCGATGGCAACCTGCATCCCTTGATCCTGTTCGATCCTCGCGACCCCGACATGGTGCGCCGGGTGCACCTGGCCGGGCCGGAGGTGATGAAGCTCTGCGTGGATCAGGGCGGCACCATCAGCGGCGAGCATGGGGTCGGCAGCGAAAAACTGCAGTACATGACCCTCATGTACGATGCGGGCGAGCTGCAGGCCATGCGCGACCTCAAGCAGATCTTCGATCCCCAGGACATCCTGAACCCCGGCAAGATCATCCCGGCCGAGCCGGCCTATGTGTCCGTGGAGCACGTAATCAAGGGCGAGCTCCCCCCGGCGGCCGCGCCGGCTTCAGTCGAGGAGGTCAGCGCGCTGATGAAGGACTACGCGGCCGCGCGCCAGCCCGTCACCGCGCGAATCAGGGGCGGCGGCACCAAGTCGAGCCTGCTGCCCGCGACCGGCGCTGTGATCGCCACGCACAACCTGGCCGGCGTGCTGGAGACCGCGGTCAACGACCTGTACGTGCGGGTTCGGGCCGGGACGCCGCTTTCAGCGCTGCAAGCCGAGCTGGCGCAGGCGAAAGTTTGGGTGCCCCTGGCGTCGCCGTGGCCCGCGTCCACGGTCGGCGGGATCGTCGCGGCCAACTTCAACGCGCCGCTGCGCATGCGCTACGGATCGATCCGTGACCTGATCCTGGCTGTGACCATGGTGCTGCCGGATGGCCGCATCATTCGGGCCGGCCGGCCGGTGGTCAAGAACGTGGCTGGCTACGACCTGGCCAAGCTGTTCATCGGCGCGCACGGCACATTGGGCCTGATCACCGATGTGACCTTCAAGCTATCGCCGTTCCCGCGGGCGCGCGCGACCCTGGCCGTGCCTGTGGAGGATCTCGGCAGGGGGGTGCGGGTGGGGACGAAGCTGCTGCGGGTCTGCCTGGTCTCGTCCGCGCTGCTGCTGTGCCACGGGTGCGAGCTCCCTGGCATTGAAACCCCCTACGCCCTGCTCTATACTGCCGAAGGGGTGCCGGAGGATGTGCAGGCCGAGTTCCGGCAGGTGGCGGATGTCCTGCGGGCCGATGGTCTGACCGTGCCCGCCCTGGCCGACGGCCTCTCGGGCAGCGAGGTCTGGGCCGATTGGGTCAGCCGGGCCGCAGGCAATGCCATGATGACCCGGATGGGCGTGCCGCCCCGGAGCCTCCCGGCCGTGTTGGTGGATGTGGCGCCCGTGCTGGGGGATGCATCCTTCATCGCGGACCTGGCCTTCGGCATGGTCTGGACGCAGGGCGGCCAGCTCGATGTGTTGCGCGGCATCGCCAGGTCGGCCGGCGGCTATGCGGCCGTGCTCAGCGCCGGTCAGGGAGCAGACGCCGCCCTCGATCCGTGGGGCTATGTGCCCGACGGCCTGGACCTGATGCGCGGGATCAAGGCGCGCTGGGATCCCAAGGGGTGGCTCAACCCAGGCGCGTTCCTCGTGTGATAGCTGGTCTAGATCATTGCCAACCCCCACGTGCTTCGGATAAGCTGGCTCTTAGGTCTTCGGTCGGTATTCTTACCGGCCGAAGGCTTGAGAGCAACGTGCGGTTTGAGCGCACTGTAGCCTGATTCAATCACCCTTGGAGGCTTCATGGCCGAAAACAATGTCCATGCCTTACCGGTCGAGCGCGCGTTAGAGGACCTGGGCGCGCACATCACTACAGGGCTTAGCAGCCAGGAGGCGGAAGCCCGCCTGCAGCGCTACGGTCATAACGAGTTGCACGAGCGGCCGCGGCCCGGCTTCTTCAAGCTCCTGCTTGGCCAGTTCAATAATTTCCTGGTCATCATTCTGATCGTAGCTGCGGTCGTCTCGCTGCTCCTGGGCGAGCTGGTTGACGCTCTGGCGATCCTGGCCATCGTGATCCTGAATTCTGTCCTGGGTGTGGTGCAAGAATCTAAGGCCGAGCAGGCACTGGCCGCGCTGAAGAAGATGGCCGCGCCCAACGCGCAGGTGATCCGGGGCGGCCAGCAGATGACCATCCCGGCGCGGGACCTGGTCCGCGGTGATATCGTGCTGCTCGAGGCCGGCAACTACGTGCCCGCGGACCTGCGCCTGGTTGAGAGCGTCAACCTCAAGATCGAGGAGGCGTCGCTCACCGGCGAGTCGGTGCCGGTGAACAAGGATGCGCGGATGGTGTTGGATGCCGATATCCCGTTGGGTGACCGCAAGAATTCCGCGTTTATGGGGACTTTGGTCACCTATGGCCGCGGCAAAGGGTTGGTGACCTCTACCGGCATGACCACCCAAATCGGCATGATCGCTGAGATGCTCCAGTCCTACGAAGAGGAAGCGACGCCGCTGCAGCAGAAGCTGGACCAGCTCGGCAAAACCCTGGGCACGGCCGCGTTGGTGATCTGCGCTCTCATCTTTCTTTACGGCGTCGTGCGCGACACGAACCCGGGCATGATGTTCCAGGAGGGGTTTCTGCGCTATCTGGTTGCCCACGAGGGGGAGATCGTGGAGCTCTTCATGGTTGCGGTCAGCCTGGCGATCGCGGCTGTCCCTGAAGGGTTGCCCGCGGTGGTGACGATCTGCCTGGCGTTGGGCATGCAGCGTATGGTGGCCCGCCATGCGTTGATCCGCAAGCTACCCGCAGTGGAGACCCTCGGCTGCGCGACGGTGATCTGCTCTGATAAGACCGGCACCCTGACCCAGAACCAGATGACAGTGGTGCGGGGGTGGGCTGGGGGTCATGTCTTTGAGATCACCGGCGAGGGTTACAACCCCGAAGGCCAGTTTTACCGCGGCGACACACCGCTGGCGCCCGCGTCGGACGCGGCGACTTCGCTGCTGCTGCGCGGCGCCCTGCTGTGTA
Organism: uncultured Anaerolineales bacterium; assembly: GCA_964551735.1. Taxonomy (GTDB): domain Bacteria; phylum Chloroflexota; class Anaerolineae; order CG2-30-64-16; family CG2-30-64-16; genus DAOUAT01. The sequence continues at coordinate 10,628 of CAZKEF010000031.1, read as the reverse complement.
ACGATTCCCGGTTGGAGCACAGCGGCGAAGCGGCCGGCCAGCGCACCTGGCGCATGGTGGGCGATCCCACCGAGGGCGCGTTGGTGGTGGCTGCGGCCAAGGCCGGTCTCTGGCGGGAAGACCTGGAAAAGACGCTGCCGCGGGTGGCCGAGATCCCGTTCGATTCGGACCGCAAACGCATGACCACGATCCACCAGGCTGGCCCCCTGGGGTTGCGCGCGGCCGATTTTGGGGATCGCAAAGCGGCCGCGCCGGAGCAAGCGCCGCAGCCTTATCTGGCCTTCATAAAAGGTGCGCCCGACATCGTGCTGGAATACTGCGACGAGATCGCCATGGATGGCGGGGTGACGCCGCTTACGCCGGAACTGCGCCAGCAGATCCTTGCAGCCAACGGGAACATGGCGCGGCAGGCCTTGCGCGTGTTGGGCGTGGCCTGCCGGCCGTTGGACGCGGCGCCTGATGAGCCGGCGCCCCACGCGGTGGAGCGCAACCTTACCTTCCTGGGCTTGCTGGGCATGATCGATCCGGCCCGGCCCGAAGTGAAGGTGGCGGTGCGCACCGCCAAGGGCGCGGGGTTGAAAAGCATCATGGTCACTGGTGACTACCGGGACACTGCCATGGCCATCGCCGATGAAATCGGCATGCTCTCCAAAGGCGGCAAGGTGCTCGCCGGCGCTGAGTTAGATAAGCTGAGCGATGAAGAGTTGGACGGCATGGTGGATGAGGTGGACGCCTACGCGCGCGTGTCACCCCAGCACAAAATGAAGATCGTTGAGTCGCTCAAGCGCCGCGGCCATGTAGTGGCGATGACCGGTGACGGCGTGAACGATGCCCCGGCTCTCAAACGGGCCAATATCGGCGTGGCGATGGGCATTACCGGCACCGATGTGACCAAGGAAACCGCGGATATGGTGCTGACCGATGACAATTACGCCAGCATCGTCTCGGCCATCGAGGAGGGCCGGATCATCTACTCCAACATCCGCAAGTTCGTGTTCTACCTGCTGGCCTGCAATATCGGCGAGATCTTGATCATCTTCCTGGCCATGGTGGCCGGCATGCCGATCCCCATGTCGCCCATCATGCTGCTGATCCTCAACCTGGTCACCGATGGTGCGCCGGCTGTGGCCCTGGGCCTGGAAAAAGGGGACCCAGACATCATGCAGCGCCCCCCCCGGCCGCCCAAGGAACCGATCATCAATCGCGATATGTTGGTGGGGATGGTCACGATCCCTATCGCCGACACCATTGCGGTGTTGACCGCCTTTGTAATGGCTTTGAACCGTTTCCCCGGTCATCTGGAGGCAGCTCAGACCGTGGCTTTCGCGACGCTGGTATGCTCGGAGCTGCTGCGCGCCTACACCTCGCGTTCGGAGTATTATTCGGTCTTTGCTATCGGTCCGTTCTCCAACAAATGGATGGTGATGGCCACCTCGTTGTCGTTGGCCGTGCTCCTGGCGATCATGTACGTGCCGTTCCTGCAAGGGGTCTTCGGCACAGTGCCGCTGAGCATCGTGGATTGGCTGGAGATCGCGCCGCTCTTCTTCATCGCGCCGATCACCGCGGAGGTGGTGAAGTTCTTCCTGCGCCGCCGGCTGGCTCGGCAGCGGGCCGCGCTGGCCTGAGGCCGGTTGTGACATGCCGGGCGCCTCTCGTCGGCGCCCGGCATGTATGACTCAGCTCGGTTTCAGCAGGCCCGGGATAGCGCGCAGCCGGTCTATGTCCGCCTCTACTGGCACCCGGTCGGCCACCCCTAGGATCGTGCGGCCGTCCCTGCGGGCCTGGTGCGCAGCCTCTGCCACGGCCGCTTCGAACTCGCCCCGCTCCCGATCCGCCAGCAGGAAGTCTTGTGGGATCCCACCCCACAAGGTCAGGTTGGGGCCGGCGAGCTCCCGTGCCTCGGCCAGGGTCGCATCGCTTTGCGGTGGCCCGGCGATGCCCTCAACGGCGGAGACGCCTGCCTCCGCCAGGTGCGGCAGCAGCCGGCGGAGCGGCCCGCCCGCGTGGGCCACCAGGGGCTTGCCTGCCGCGCGCGCCGCGCCCGCCACGGCGCGATAGCCGTCGGCCATGTACTCCCGGAAATAGCGCGGAGAGATGTACTGGCCGTCCAGGTTGTCCGGCGCCAGCAGCACGTGGCCCGGCAGCCCGGCAACCAGCGTGGCCAGCTCCGCCAGCCGCGCCGCCAGGGCCGCCAGCATCTCCCGGATGACGCCCTTGTGCTCGGCCAGCAGCAAGAGCCCCTCTCCCCAGCCCAGCAGTGTGTGCAGCAGATCGGAGAACGGCTGCATGGGCAGCTCCAGCGCCAGCACGCCGCCGGCGCCCACAGCCAAAAGGGACTCCTTCAGCCCCTCCGGTTCCAGCACATAGCGTCGGGCGTTCACCAGCGCCGCGGCAGCCGGCAGGTCGTCGGCCGTCTTGACTGGATATGCCATTTGCCACCAGTCGCCGTCCGGGCCGAGCTGCCAGCGGGCTGTGAGGATGCCGTGAGGTGTGATGTGCCGGACGATGCGCTCCCCGGCGGTCTGCTCGACTTGCGTCTCGATGCCGGGCGTGGCGGCCTGCCAGGGCCGGACGACGTTCCAAATTGGCATTCCCAGGGCCCGCGCTGCATCCGGCAGGCTGGAACCTGCCCCGGCGGGTAGCGTGTCCCGTTCGGCATGCCACTTGTGCCACAACGTCAGATCAGGCAGGAAGAGCAAGTGATCGTCTGCCGGCTGACCGCTCAGTCGTTTGAGGATGCTGTCGTGCACTGAACTCATTGTTTGCTCCGGACGTAGTGATCGCGAATGCTGATAGCGCTTGAATTCTATCACATTCGTGCCGGATTACGCCATGTACAGCGGGGCAGCCAGAAGGAGGAGCGCGCGGTGTGATGGCCCCAGGGTTGGGTGTTATATCCGCCTGTGCTATAATCGGGAGCAGTAGGTTGAAACCACCGGGTAGGATGCTCAACAGGAGGTCTGCATTGCACGATCAGCGGCGCGAGCCCGCCATTTCAGGGGCCGGTGCGCACATCAGGCTATATCGGCATGGTAACGCGCATCTCATCGAGATGCGCCGCGTCGTGAAGACCTTCATGGGTGGCAGCAGCAACTTTGCGGCCCTGAAGGGCATTGACCTGAGCGTTGGTGCTGGCGAGTTCGTTGCTATCGTCGGAAAATCTGGGAGCGGCAAATCTACGTTAATCAATATGCTGACCGGCATTGACCGGCCCTCGTCCGGTGAGATCTACGTTGGTGACACAGCGGTGCATGCGCTGAGCGAAGAGCAGATGGCGGTGTGGCGCGGACGGAATGTGGGTGTTGTCTTTCAGTTCTTTCAACTGCTGCCGATGCTCACTGTGGCTGAGAACGTGATGTTGCCGATGGATTTCTGCAACACGTATCCGATCCGCCAGCGGCGTAAGCGGGCCCTGGCGTTGTTGGAGCAGGTGGCGATGGCTCGCCATGCTGACAAGTTGCCGTCCGAGCTTTCGGGGGGTGAGCAGCAGCGGGTGGCAGTGGCCAGAGCCTTGGCAAACGATCCGCCGCTGTTGGTGGCCGACGAGCCCACCGGCAATCTGGATTCAGGGACGGCAGAAGCGGTTTTTGGCCTTTTCTGGCGTACGGTGGAGGCAGGCAAGACCATCGTGATGGTGACACACGACATGGATCTGGCGCAGCGCGTCGGGCGCATCTTGACTATCGCTGACGGCCAGATCGTCCGGCCGCCGGTCGTCGCGCCGGCCGAGCAGTGAGGGCGTGGTGATGGTTGGCCCTCGCTGGCGGAAGGTGTTGCGCGATCTGTGGGGCCACCGCGCACGGACGGCGCTGGTGTCTTTGTCCATTGCTGCCGGCGTGACAGCGCTGGGCGTGGTGGCCGCCACCTACGTGATCGTGACGCGCGATCTTCCGGCCGCGTATCGTGCTGCTAATCCGCCCAGCGCCCGGGTCTACGCTGATTCGTTCGACGATGATCTTGTGGGTGTGCTTCGGAACTTGTCGGGCGTGGCCGATGTCGAGGGCCGGCGCATTGTTACTGGCCGCGTCCGAGTCGGCGGAGCGCCGATTGCGGGGGAAGTGACCCGTTGGCGCGAAATTGATTTGCTGGCGATCAGTGATTACCAGGATATCGGCATCGGCAAGATCGTGCCTCATACCGCGGGTTGGCCGCCCGCCGATCGCGAGCTGTGGATCGAGCGTTCTGCGCTGCCGTTAACTGGGGCGCAGGTGGGGGATACCGTCCTTCTCCGCATGCCCAACGACCAGGAGCGCGAGCTGCGGATCGCCGGCCTGGTTTACGACGTCACCCAGCCGCCTGCACAGTTTGTGGATCGGGTCTACGGCTACGTCACCGGCGAGACCCTGGCCTGGCTGGGCAGCCCGGCCGATTTCAACGAGCTGCAGTTTGTCGTCACGGATCCGACCGGCGACCGCGAGCACGTGATGGCTGTAGCCGCCGAGGTGCGCAAGCGGATCGAGAGGAGCGGCCGGGCCGTTTACTGGACGGCGATCAGCGATCCTGGGAAACACCCGCTGGAGCGGTTCATCGCGCCGATGGCGGTTTTGCTCACCGTGCTTGGCGCGTTGGCCCTTGGTCTCAGCGGTTTTCTGGTGGTCAATACGATCTCCGCCTTGTTGGTGCAGCAGATCCGGCAGATCGGCGTGATGAAAGCCGTTGGCGCGCGCACCAGGCAGATTACAGGCCTGTACTTGGGCATGGTGCTGGCGTTGGGACTGCTAGCGTTGGGTCTCGCGTTGCCGTTGGGGCTGTTGGGCGCGCGGCTGGCCCTGGGGGTGGTGACCAACCTGATGAACTTCGACGTCACTAGCTTCCGTGTCCCGTTGTGGGTCTACCTGCTGCAAGGCGCAGCCGCGTTGGTGGTTCCGATGTTGGCGGCGATCTTGCCGGTGCGAGCCGGCACGCGGCTCACGGTGCGCGAAGCGATCGCCTCCTACGGATTGACAGGCGGGTCTTTCGGCCGTGGGCTGAGCGATCGGGTGATCGCTCGGATACGTGGCCTGCCGCGGCCGATGCTGTTGTCGTTGCGCAACACCTTTCGACGTAAGGCGCGGCTGATCCTCACCTTGCTGACTTTGGGGTTGGGTAGTGCTATTTTCGTAGCTGTTTTCAGTGTACGTGCGTCTTTACTATTAACACTGGACGAGGCGCTCAAGTACTGGCAATATGATGTTGGCGTGATTTTTAACCGTTCTTATCGTATTGATGTGATCGCGCGTGAGACCCTGGCTGTGCCAGGTGTGGTTGCGGCCGAGTCTTGGGGGTATACCAGCGCTCGGCGTGAGCGCCCAGATGGCACCGAGAGCGACAACCTTGCAGTGGTGGCGCCTCCGGCCGACACGCGTTTGTTGCAGCCCATCGTGTTGAGCGGGCGCTGGCTGGTGCCTGATGACGAGAACGCAGTCGTGGTTAACACCGATTTGCTGCGCAACGAGCCTGACATCGTCGTTGGGGATAAGATATTGCTGGTCATTGACAGTCGAGAGACCGAATGGACGGTGGTGGGTGCGATCCAGGGGGTGTTGGCGGGCCCGACCCTGTATGTGAATTATCCTTACTATACTGAGGTTGCACGGGTTGTTGACCGTGCCGGCAGCGTGCAAATCGTCACCGAAGGGCACACACCCGCCGCGCAGGCTGAGGTTGCGCGGTCTCTGGAAGCGCAGTTTGAGCGTTCCGGCTTGCGCGTCGGCTCCATCCAGACCACGGCCGATCTGCGTTCGTTGACGATGGGCCAGTTCAATGTGATCTTGGCGTTCCTCCTGGTGATGGCCGGCGTGCTGGCTGCGGTGGGCGCGCTGGGGTTGACCGGCACGATGAGCATCAATGTGTTGGAACGCACGCGGGAGATCGGCGTGATGCGTTCCATCGGTGCGACCGGCGGCGCGATCCGCCAGATCGTGATCGCGGAAGGCGTTACGATCGGCTTACTGAGCTGGCTCTTGGGTGTGCTCCTGGCCATCCCGGTCAGCCAGTTCCTAAGTCGCATCGTGGGGATCTCGTTCTTGCAAGCGCCGCTCAGTTACGCTTTTTCGTTCGATGGCGCGTTGATTTGGTTGGTGGCTATCCTGGCCCTGGCAGCATTAGCGAGCGTTGTGCCTGCTCGCGCTGCATCCCGTTTGAGCATCCGAGAAGTTTTAGCTTATGAGTAGGGAGGCGGTTACGATGCCGCTAAGCATACGATCCAGAAATTGGGGCAGAGCGGTCGTGGGACTGCTCTGTTTGGTGTGTGTTGTTGTTGTTGTCTTGGCCGGTTGCGGCGCACGGGGGGGGACCCCCGTCACATCCGGGTCTTCCGAGACCGCCACGCCGCTTCCCCCCGTCAAAGCCGATACGCGTGTCGTGGCTGATGGGCGGGTTGTGCCCGTCCGTAGCACGGACCTGGGCCTTGCAGCCGGCGGTATCGTTTCAGAGATTTCGGTCCGCGAGGGTGAGCAGGTTGTGCCCGGACAATTGCTGTTGCGGTTGAACGCCGCGCGGCAAAATGCCAATGTGGCGCAAGCCGCGGCTGAAGTCCGGCGGGCCGTGGCGCGCCTCGAAGAAGTGCAGGCAGGCTCCCGCGCACAAGAGATCGCGTCGGCCCAGGCCGGCGTGGACGCGGCCCAGGCCCGTTTGGACGCGATCAAGGAGGGGCCGAGCCGAGAAGCGATTGCAGCGGCCGAAGCTGATGTAGCGGCCGCACAAGCCGCCCTGCGCAAAGCTTTGGCCGGCGCCAGCCAAGAGGAGATCATCGCGGCCCAGGCTGAGCTGGCCAACGCAGATGCAGTTCGCCGGCAGGCGCAAGCAGCCTATGACCAGGTCGCGGGGTCGCCGAATATCGGCAGCCTGCCCCAGGCGCTGCAGCTTGAACAGGCCACGAACAACTACAACGCCGCCAAGGCGCGCTACGAGAACCTGCTGAGAGGCCCGAACCAGGCCGAGATCGCCAGCGCTCGTGCCCAAGTCGAACGGGCCCAAGCTGCATTGGACGCGCTAAAGGTCCCCGCATCGGCGGCCGATCTGGCCGAGGCCGAAGCTGAGGTGCGCCGTGCACAAGCGCAACTCGACCTGGTGTTGGCCGGGGCGCCTGCCGAGCAACTGGCAGCAGCCGACGCGGATGTTGCCGCGGCCGAGGCTGCGTTGGCGCAGGCTCGGGCTGCCCTGGCCGAAATGGAGTTGCGCGCGCCGTTCTCAGGAACGGTGGCCCTGGTTGATGTCACGATCGGCCAGCAGGTTTCGCCAGGATATGCTGCGGTGCGCCTGGCCGATTTCTCCGGCTGGATTATTGAAACCGCGGACCTGACCGAGTTGAAGGTGGTTGGCATCACGGAGGGGGACACGGCCACTGTGACCTTCGACGCGATCCCTGGGCTTTCCCTGCCAGCACACGTGACGCGTATCCGCTTCATTGGTGAAAGTCGGCAGGGAGATGTGATCTACACGGTGATCGTGGTGCCCGACTTCGGTGACGATCGCTTGCGTTGGAACATGACCGCCAAGGTGACGATTGAGCCTGGCACCGGCGTCACAGCGGTCGCGCGCGTTTCGCCGACTGCGCCTGCCGTGGAAGTCCTGCCCGATAGCGTGACACCCACGGCTGTGCCCATTGCGCCGACCGGCACGCCTGAGTCGCTTCCTGCCACTGCCACAGCTGCACCTACGCCCACGGAGATGCCTGTTGCCATCGCTACACCAACCTCAACACCTGCAGCCTCGACATTGGCGCCGCCGGCAACCCTGGCGCCGGCCGTCACCACGCAGGCGACGCGGCCGGCGGCCCCTCGTACCCCAGTGCGTACAGCCACACTAAGGCCTGCGACGACGCGCGCGACGCCCGTGTTGGCCCTGAGCGCGCCCGCGCTGGTTGAGCCGCCGCAAAACGATTCGCGGGATGGCGTCGTCGTCTTTCGTTGGCAGCCAACCGGCCCGCTGCCGTCAGGGGCAGCTTATGAGGTCGTGTGGTGGGCAGTAGATGAGGATCCGTTAACGGCCCGCGGCCTTGCGGAGCCGATCACCGACACCGCGTTGAGCATCAACCTCGATGTGCTGTCTTCGTCCGGGCAGTTTCGCCGCCCTGAGCTTTATTGGACTGTGTTGATCGTGCAGACGACACCGTATACTCGGCTTACGCAGCCGTCACAAGGCGGAGCACGCCTGCTGTTTTACACGCCACCGGTTGTGCCTCCACCACCACCACCGCGGGGCGGCTAAGGGGATCTACTAGGATGTTGTTGTTTGGTTATGGTCGTGAGGAGGCGTTGTGATGCAGTGGTATAGTTTCAGGGATGGAAAACGGTTGTTGGCAGTCGTTCTCCGTATTGTTGTTTTGTTGGCGTTGGCCCTAAATGGCTATGGCGCTCCTGTTAGCGCTGCAGACCCCGAAGGGGTGGTGACATCAGCGGCTACCCCTCTCCCGCCGATGGTGGATGCGCTTGTCCCGGTTGTTGATCCTGGAACCTCTCAAGTGGATGATGCACCCTTGCCACCACGGCGGCCTGTAGCCGGTGCAGCCGCTGTGCTTGATGGTTTGGCGGTTGAGCCCTGGCAGGTTCGGGCCGTAGGTGCTGAAAGTGCGTTGTGGCTGGCAGTTGCACCCAGTAACACGAATCACATGTACGCTGCGGTGTATTCCGGGGGCGTTTATCAGACCCGGGATGGCGGGCTCAGTTGGACGCAGCTGACCACGGCGGGCCTGCCCAATCTCGTGACCCGTCCCATGCAGGCTGTGGCGGTGTGCCCATCGGGCACGGTCCTTGCCGGAACCTGGGGCGGTGGTGTGTTTCGGTACACCGGTTCCGCCTGGGTTGAGGCCAGCGCGGGCATCGGTGAACCATACATCGCAACATTGGCATGTACGGCGCAGGATACCCTGCTGGCCGGCACATATAGCGCCGGCATTTTCCGATCCACCAATGCCGGGGCGAGTTGGTCCGCAGTTAATAGTGGGCTGGGTAACTTGAGCCTGTTGACTTTGACGGCTGCTTCCAACCTGGTATTAGCCGGAACGGAGGACGGCGCATTCAAGTCAACCAATGATGGACAGAACTGGACGGCAGCCGGCATGGCTGGTCAGGTTATTTACGATTTCGCTGTTGATCCCCTGAACGCCGACAGCCTCTGGGCGGCCACGGTTTCGCAAGGTGTGTTTGCCAGCACCAATGGCGGCAGCACATGGACACGCGTGGGCAGCAACCTGTTGCCTGCCTACACCATCGCACGTGAGGGATCATACGGCGACCTCTATATCGGTGTTCCGAGCGGCGGCGTGTATCATTTCATCGGCAGCGCCTGGGTAGCCGATGGACTGGCGCCACGCAGCGTGTTCTGCCTGCGCTTCAGTGGGACCACAGTGCCGCGGCTCGTCGCTGCGACATCGTCCGGCATTTGGACGCGGGATCAAATCCCTCCGACCCCGACCCCAACCCCAACTCCGATGCCGGGCGTGGCCGTTCAACTGCGCAACATGCCGTCTCAGGGCGGCTTGCTGCCCGGCGAGGAGATCACCTACTACATTGATTATCAGACCTCAATCACCGCTGATGTCACCAACGTGGTGATCTCCAACACGATCCCCCTGGGTGTTGAAGTGGTGCCGGGTTCGATATCAAGCTCCGGCGTGCTTGAGGGCAATGTGGTCTTTTGGCGATACAACGCGCTGGCTGCCGGCGCTGAGGGCACCGTGTCGTACCGTGTGCGGTTGCCTGGGCCGACGCCCACGCCCACCTATACACCGACAGTGACGCGCACGCCCACGGTCACCCGTACCCCGACGCCAACGCGTACCCCCACAGCGACCCCGACGGTTACACAGACCCCGACGCAGACCCCAACGCAGACGCCGACAGTGACTCCGACGCCGTCGCAGACGCCGACAGCAACCCCAACGGTCACGCCGACCCCGACGCAGACCCCAACGCAGACGTCGACAGTGACTCCGACGCCGTCGCAGACGCCGACGGCAACCCCAACGGTCACGCCGACCCCGACGGTGACGCCTACACCCACCGCGACACCGACCGGGACGATCCCGCCGAACCGTGCGCCGGCGGCGTACGATGATGCGGCGGAGGTAGCTGAAGGCGGGACGGTATCGGTGCTGATCACCGGGCCAGGCAACACCAGCGTGCTGGATAACGATGAGGACTTGGATGGCGACCCGTTGACGGCCGTTTTGGTGACTGGGCCAAGTCATGGGACGCTGACGCTGAATGTGAATGGCACGTTTAGCTATACGCACGACGGCAGCGAGACGACAAGCGATAGCTTCACCTATAAAGCCAATGACGGCGACCTGGATTCCAACACGGCAACGGTGAGCATCACGGTGACGCCGGTCAACGACCCGCCGGTGGCGCAGGATGATAGCTACAGCACGTCAGAGGACACGGCCTTGACGGTGGCTGCACCCGGCGTGTTGGGCAACGACACCGATGTGGACGGCGGCCCGTTGACGGCGACCGCGCTGGCTGGGCCCGCGCATGGTGTGCTGGTGTTGAACCTGGACGGCTCCTTCACCTACACACCGACCTTGAATTACAACGGCGCGGACAGTTTCACATACACCGCGGGCGACGGCAACGGTGGCGTCGACACGGCGACGGTGAGCATCACGGTGACGGCGGTGAACGACGCGCCGGTGGCGCGGGATG
>CAZKEF010000030.1:1650-64608 GCA_964551735.1 uncultured Anaerolineales bacterium | reverse complement strand
CGTAGCCGGAGGTGTGGCCGCGCAGCCCTTCGATGATCTCGATGCCCTTGCTGACTGTCGTGCGGAAATGGCCGGCGCCCGCCACCAGGTCGCACTGGTACAGGTAGTACGGCCGCACCCGGTTGCGCACCAGCTTGTGCACCAACTCCTTCATCACCGCCACCGAGTCGTTGACGCCTGCCAGCAGCACCGTCTGGCTGCCCAGGGGGATGCCGGCGTCGGCCAGGCGGGCCAGCGCTTCGGCGACCTCTGGCGTCAGTTCCTTCGCGTGGTTGAAATGGATGTTCATCCACAACGGGTGGAACTGGCGCAGCATGGTCACCAACTCCGGCGTGATCCGTTGCGGCATGAACACCGGCACACGGCTGCCCAGCCGGATGATCTCGACGTGCTCGATGGCCCGCAGCCGGCGCAAAATGTCTTCCAACACCTTCGGGGGCAGCACCAGCGGGTCGCCGCCGGAGAGCAGCACGTCGCGGATTTGAGGTGTGCGGGCGATGTAATCAATCTGGCGGTCGTAGTCGCCCCGGCTGAACTGCGCGCTGGGGTTCCCTACCAGGCGGCTGCGCGTGCAGTAGCGGCAGTAACTGGCGCACTGGGTCGTTACCATCAACAGCACGCGATCCGGATAGCGGTGTACCAGGCCCGGAACCGGGCTGTGCTCGTCCTCGCTTAGCGAGTCCACGTACATGCCATCGAAAGCGACCAGCTCCCGTCCTGTCGGGATGACCTGGCGCCGGATGGCGCAGTTCGGGTCGTTCGGGTCGATCAACGATGCAAAATAGGGGGTGACGTCCACTCGGAAATGGTGGCTGCGGCAGCCTTCAATTTCATCTGCGGTCAAGTTCATGATCTGGCTGAGCTCCTCCAGGCTGTTGAGCCGGTGGCTGAGCTGCCAGCGCCAATCATTCCACTGCGCGTCAGGCACAGTGGCCCAAATGGCGGCGCGACGTGTTCCGTGCAGTTGCGGGGGTTCTTCCTTTGCGATCTTGAGTTCTTGTGTGTTGGTCATCATAAACCTCGTAGGGTTGTTTCAAGGCAAACAAAAGCCCTGCGACCATGTCTCAATGGCAGCCAGGCCTCTTGGGCGGGCCAAAGAGGCGCTTCAAAGCGCTGCGGTCGCAGGGACAGTTGAGTTCAGCTATTCTGTCGGGCCCCACTGACTTCAGCCCCCCGTGGAAAGGAGACTTGCCAGTGGTCACCCAGATTTAAGACGTTAGGTTAACCTTGTCATCGTTGTAGGATTACTTCTTACTGTTTAAAATTATACAACGACATGGGTGCCATGTCAATTTCGGGCAGGATTTTGAGTGACGCGGGGTGGCCGGTTGTTTGACATGCCGTGCGGCCTGTGGCATACTTCTGCTATCAATCGAACATACGTAACGACTGTGAACCGGGCAAGTAGCGACGCGACGGGCATCCAGAGAGCCCCGGGAGGTGTGAGCGGGGCGGCTACGGCGTTGGCGAATGGGCCGGGGAGTCGGATCCGGAGACGCCACCGTTATCGCGGCGTGCGATATGCTGCACAAGGAGTCGACGAGATCCTCAACGGCTCTGAGACCTTGAGGATCCTCCGGCGTCTGCGTCGCAGCTATCGGCAGAGTGGGGCCGGCGTGCCGGCCCAAACAGGGTGGCACCGCGAGCGTAAACGCCTCGCCCCTGGCGTATTGCCAGGGGCGAGGCGTTTTTGTTTGAGTCAACAGGAGGCATCATCATGGAGAAAAAACGCATTCTCACCGGTGACCGGCCTACGGGCCGGCTGCACCTGGGGCATTACGTGGGCAGCTTGCGCAACCGGGTTCGGTTACAAGATGAGTATGACTGCTATTTCATTATCGCTGACTTGCACATGCTGACCACGAAAAACAGCACCGACGACATCGCGCAGGTGGCCGATAACGCGCGCGGCATGGTGCTGGATTATCTCAGCGCAGGCATTGATCCGGCCAAATCTACCATCTTTCTGCAGTCCGCCGTTCATGAAACCTACGAGCTGGCGCTGCTGTTCGGCAACCTGGTGACGGTGCCGCGGCTGGCGCGGCTGCCCAGCATCAAGGAGATGGCCCGCGCGGCGTTGATGGACGAGGAGACGATCCCGTTCGGCCTGCTCGGCTATCCCGTGCTGCAAGCGGCCGATATCCTGCTGCCGCGCGCTCACTTGGTGCCTGTGGGCAAGGATAATCAGGCGCACGTGGAGATCACGCGCGAGATCGCCCGGCGCTTCAACAACCTGTACGGCGAGGTGTTTCCCATCCCGGATGACCTGGTGGAAGGGGACACCTTGCCCGGCACAGACGGCCAGGCCAAGATGAGCAAGTCCATCGGCAACACGATCTTCCTGAGCGACGATGCGAAGACCGTGGCCAAAAAGGTGCATAGCATGTACACTGACCCCAACCGCATCCGGGCCGACATCCCCGGCAACGTGGAAGGCAACCCGGTCTTCACTTATCTGGATCACTTTGACCCGGACAAGGCTCTGGTTGAGGAACTAAAGGTCCGTTATCGGGCCGGCAAGGTCGGTGACGTGGAAGTGAAGGAGCGGTTGGCCAACTCACTGAACGCGTTCCTGGATCCCATGCGCGAGCGGGCTGCGTACTATGCGAGCCAGGGCGGCCTGGTGGACGAGATCATTTATCAGGGGACCATGCGCTACCGCGACATCACGGCCGCGACCCTGCGCGACGTCAAGAAGGCGATGGGGTTGGCCAATACCTTCAGCCGGATCGCGCGCAAGGCCGAGGACCGTCAGAAAAAGCTGGCCAAGACCGAAAGGGCAGGCGCCGCGTGACGATGTTAGCAGGGCGGGCAACGGCGGCCGGCACCACCCATTATGCAGCGCGTTTCACACAGGCTGTCGCCGGTGGACTGGCGCCTGACCACTTCCGCGCGGCGCTGGGCCTTAAGCTCTCTTCCATAGGCGTGGGGACTTCCCTGGGTGAGGCCTCAGATCAGGTGGACGCGTTGTATCGCCGTGCCTTGGCCGAGGCGGTGCGCGTGGGCTGCAATGTGCTGGACACGTCTGCCAGCTACCGCGCGCAACGCAGCGAGGTGGCCCTGGGCCGTGCGCTGGCCGATCTGACGGGTTCCGGCGAGTTCAGCCGCGATGAGCTGGTGATCATCACCAAGGGCGGGTTCATCGCCTACCGGTTTGACAGACCGGCTGACCCGGTGCAGTATGTCTATGACACCTATATCGCAACGGGCGTGGCCGAGCCGGGGGACCTGGCTGGCGGCATCCACTGCATGACACCGGCGTTCCTCAGCCAGCAAATCGCTTGGAGTCTGCGGGATATCGGCCTGCGCTCGGTGGACATCTACCTGATCCAGAACCCCGAGGCGCAGCTTCCCTATGTTGATCGATCTACTTTCCGCAACCGGCTGCAACTGGCATTTGCCAGGCTGGAGGAGGAGGTGGCGGCCGGCCGGATCGGGTGCTATGGTGTCTCCACCTGGGATGGCCTGCGCAAGGCGCCCATGGAAGCCGGCTACATGAGCTTGGAGATCATGGTGCGCCTGGCTGCCGAGGTCGGGGGACCGGGCCACCATTTTCGCGTGGTCCAGATGCCGGTCAATGCAGCCACGCTGGAGGCAGTGACACTGCACAATCAGCCGTGCCAGAACCGTGTGCTGACACCGCTGGCGGCCGCGCAGGAGCTGGGGTTGACTACCATTGCCAGCGCCGCGTTTGCCCAAGGCCAGATATCGCCACGCGCGACCGAGGCCCTGGCCGGTGGGTTCGGGGAGTTGACGAGTTTGCCACAGCGCGCTTTGCAATTCGTCCGCTCTCTGCCCGGTGTGACAACAGCGTTGATCGGCACGACCAGCGTCGAGCACTTGCGCGAGGATCTCGCCGTGGCGAGTTGGCCGCCCGAAGCGGCGCGCGCCCGGCGTCTGGCGTCAAAGCTTGTGCGCTGAAGGCCCACCCGAGGCGGCCCAGTCAGTCATCCTGAGCCGGTTGCAGCATGACCAGCGCCTGCGCAGATCTGAATCATACTCGAGTTCTTTACACGAGAGGCCCATACCAACATGATGCGGTTAGAAGCTGTGCTCTTTGACCTGGGCGACACGCTGGTGGAACTGGGCGAGGGTCGCGGCAGCTATGAAGCGCGCCTCCTGGCGCGCACCGGTCACGTGTATGATGTTCTGGTTGCACGCGGCCTTGGCCTGCCACCGCGCGCGGCGTTCTGTGCGGCGCTGGCCGAGGATAGCGAAGCCCGTTATCACGCGGCGCTGGCCCTGCAACGCGGCATTTCCATCTTTGAGGTGATGCGGCTCTTTCTGGTCCAGCAGGGGCTGCCGGCCGATGATGGCGTGGTGGACGCTGCAAGCGAGGCGTATTGTACGGGCGGCGATGGCGTGCCGTCTCCGTTGCGGCCAGGGGCCCTGGCGATGCTGGCTGAGTTGCAGGGTTGGGGCCTTCGCATGGGTGCCATTTCCAACACTGTGCAGCCTGCACGCTTCATGCAGCCCGCACTGGTTCGCCGCGGCCTGGCGCCGTTCTTCGATGTGTTGATGCTTTCATCGGAGGCCGGGGTTGCCAAACCCCATCCGGCCATTTTCCGCGCGGCGCTGGATGCCTTAGGTGTGGCGCCGGCCGGCGCGGTCTACGTGGGGGACCGCCTGCTGCCTGATGTCGCAGGCCCCCAGGCTATCGGCATGCGAGCCGTGCTGATCGAGGTCGGCCATCGCGTCGAGACGCATTCAACCATCCTGCCCGATGCGCGCATTGCGGATCTGGCTGAGCTGCCGGCCGTGTTGCATCGTTTGTTCTCCGGCCCTGATAGCGAAGATGCAGGTGAGCCCGGATCCCAGACGGTCATCTGAACATCTATAACCTCAACAGGTGAGAGGATCATGAATACACTACCTGAGATCAACCTGGATCAACTTGTGGACCACCTGGTGGCACTGTTGCGCACCCCGAGCCCGACCGGCGACACCGTTGAGGCGTTAGCACTGGTGGCTGGCTGGTTGCGGGAATGGGGCCTGTCGCCCACGTTCACTAATAAGGGCGCGCTGACCGTCACCCTGCCCGGCCAGCGCAGCGATGCCTCGCGCGCGGTCACCGGCCACGTGGACACCCTGGGCGGTATCGTGACGCAGATCAAGCCTAACGGCCGCCTAACGTTCGACCGTCTGGGCGGGTATCCCTATTTCGCAGTCAACGGTGAATACTGCACCGTGCGCACGGCCTCCGGCGCGACCTGCACGGGCACGGCCGTCCTGGTCAAATCCTCGGTGCACGTGCACCGCGAGCCGGTGCGCGATCGGGAGTGGAAGATGGACGAGATGGAGATCCGCCTGGACGCGGCCACGGCATCAGCCGCGGAGACGCGCGGCCTCGGCATCGAGGTCGGTGATATCATCGCCTGGGACCCGCGCACGGCCATCACGGAGACCGGCTACATCAAGTCGCGCCACCTGGACGACAAGGCGGGCGTAGCCGTGATGCTGGCTGCGTTGGCCGGGCTGGTGGGGGCCGGGATCGCGCCCGCGCAGCAGACCACGTTCCACTTCAGCAACTTCGAGGAGGTGGGCCACGGTGCGGCCGCAGGCATCCCCGACGATGTGGCCGAGCTGATCGCGGTGGACATGGGCGCGCTGGGCGAGGGGCTGCAAGGGGACGAGCATTCGGTCAGCATCTGCGCCAAGGACAGCGGCGGGCCGTACGACCTGGCCCTGCGCCGCCGGCTGGTGGCCCTGGCTCAGGCGAACGGCATCCCCTACAAGCTGGACATTTACCCCTTCTATGGCTCGGACGCCGAAGCTGCCGTGCGCGCGGGCGGCGATTACCGCATCGGCCTGCTGGGGCCGGGGGTGGATGCCTCACACTCGTTCGAGCGCACCCACCGGGACGCGCTGCTGGCCTCCACGCGACTGCTGTTGGCGTATTTGCTCGATGCCTGAACGACGCGGCGCTTGGTTGGGTTCACCGGCTCAACAATGCGGAGATAGGGAATGGAACCCCCAAAGAACTACCTGATTGACATGGATGGCGTCCTGGTGACCGGGGGCACGCTGATCCCGGGCGCCGACGCGTTCCTGGCGCGGCTACAAGCGCGCGGCGCCAAGTTTCTCGTGGTCACCAACAACCCGCGCTACACGCCGGGTGACCTGGCCCACCGGTTGCACGGCATCGGGCTGCAAGTATCAGCCGAGAATATCTTTACGTCAGCCATGGCGACGGCGCGTTTCCTGCAGTCCCAGCGGCCCGAGGGCACGGCCTTCGTCATCGGTGACAGCGGCCTGACCTCGGCCATCCACAACGTCGGCTACGTGATCACAGACCGAAACCCGGATTATGTGGTACTGGGCGAAGCTGGCACCTACTCGTTGGAGGCGTTCACACAGGCCGTGCGTTTTATCGAAGCCGGTGCGCGCTTCATCGCCACCAACCCCGATCCCAACGGTCCGGCCGAGGGCGGCACGGTGCCGGCTTGCGGCGCGATTGCTGCGCTGATCGAACGCGCCAGCGGCGTCAATGCGTTTTTTGTGGGCAAGCCCAATCCGCTGATGATGCGCATGGCGTTGAAATATCTGGGCGTGCATTCGGAGAACACCGTGATGGTTGGCGATCGCATGGATACCGATGTGATCGCTGGGGTGCAGACGGGCTTGGAGACGATCCTGGTGCTGACCGGCGTCACGCGCCGCAGCGATGTCGCGCGTTTTCCCTACCGGCCCACCAGGATCATAGAATCAGTGGCGGATCTCGAGCCGTGATCTAGCTAGAATACCGGCAAAGCCACATCATCGCGCACTGTTCCGGGGCAAGCCCCGGCGTCCGGTGCATCAGGTTGGACGTCGCGGCATCGTACTTACGGGGCGCTTTGCTTTGGCTCAGGCGGCAAGGTTAGGGACGCGTTTGCTAGCGTCTCGGCCGCCTCTTCCGGCGTCACCGGGTTGATATAGAACCCGGAGCCTTCTTCGAATCCGGCTGGCCGGGTGAGCCTGGGGATGATCTCCAGGTGCCAGTGGTAGTCAAACTGGATGGTGGCCCAATAACCGGCGCGCGGCCGGCGGAACGGCGCAGTGTGGATCAGGTAATTGAACGGCGGGTCGTTGAGTGCTGTGCGCATCTTCAGCAGCACAGTCTTCAGCGCTTCGGCGAGACCGGCGTACTCAGGCTGGCTGATGGCCACGAAGTCGCAATTGTGCTGTTTGGGCACGATCCACGTCTCATAAGGCACGCGCGCGGCAAAGGGCGAAAGCGCCAGAAACGTGTCGTTCTCAAAAACCAGTCGTTCTCGGGTGAGCCGCGTCTCCTGCTTGATGATGTCGCAGAAGACGCAGCGGCGCTTGAAATCGTAATACCGCTGCGCGCCCACCAGCTCCTCTTTGACGCGCTTTGGGGTCACGGGTGTGGCGATGAGCTGCGAGTGGGCGTGGCTCATGGTTGCGCCCGCCTGATATCCCTGGTTCTTAAAAATCAGCACGTACTTGAAGCGATCGTCCCCGCCCAGGTCGTGCATGCGCTCGCGATAGGCGCGGATCACATTGGCGATCTGCGTCTCAGGAAGATCTGCCAGCTCTAGGGTGTGGTCAGGGGTTTCGACAATGACCTCGTGCGCGCCGACGCCGGATAACATATCGAACATCCCCACGCCCTCGCGCACCAGCTTGCCCTCGATACGCAGCACCGGGAACTTGTTGGGCAGCACACGCACCTGCCAGCCGGGGGTGTTGCGCGCCGTGCCCGCCGGCCGGATCGCATAGATCTCGGTCGGATCCCGTTCCTCTTGTCCACCACAAAACACGCACGGTGCAGGTTTGCGCTCAGCCGTTGCCAGCGCAGTGAGATCGGGCCGCCCTGCCCGTTCGGGCGCAATGATCACCCACCGCCCCATCACTGGATCACGACGTAATTCGGACACGGTTCCTCCTTGCTACTCAGGGCTACGGCCCCGATCCGCAGCCATACTGCCGGGCTGCGGCGATGAATGCCTCGCTGTTAGCGGCGGGGTACAGCAGCGGTTGGTCGGGGGCCAGCACCAGGCCGCCATCCCGACCCAGGGCCTCGATAGCTCCCCGGACGGTCTCAGTCACGTCCTGTGGCGAACCTTCCAGCAGCGTGCGGGCGGGCACGCCGCCATAGAAACCGATCCCAAAGGGACGCTGCGCGGTGCGTGTGCCGTATTGTGCCTTTAGGGCTGGCAAGTCGTACAGATCGCTCTCCAGGTTGAACGCCGTCACCCCCGCGTCGAGCAGGTCGGGGATGAACGCCTCGGCCCGGCCACAGGTATGAAAGAAGACCGGCGCACCGGCGTCGCGATAAACCGCGATGATGCGCGCCAGCCCCGGCAAGATCGCGCGCCGCCACAGCCGAGGGCTGAGAAAGGGGCCGCTGGCGCCCGCGTAATCATCGGCCAGCCAGCCTGCCTCGACGCCTGCGGCCAGGTAGGCGCGCGCGATGGCCACATGGTGGTCTGCAATCCGCTCCAGGGCCAGCCGGCACGCCTCAGGGTCCCTGGCCAGCGCGAGCATCGCCTGCTCCGCCCCCAACAGTGATGAAAAGCGATCCAGCGGCCCGGCTGGGTGCTCGCCGACCGCCAGGCACTCGTCCTGCGCGATGGACACCAGGGACCCTGCGAACGCGGTGGACGGCGGTTCGGGGATCGGCTGCGCTAGGAGCTCGGCCACCGAAGCGGCCGCGGGCGCCGAAGGATACGACTCGGCCGGCTCACCTGTGCCTGCCTGATAATCGGCCGGCAGCGGCGCCCAGGTCACGCCCCAGGCGTCAAGCCCCACGCGCGGCGGTTTGCGGCCGGGATAATCCACCAGGGCAAACGAGCCTTCGCCGGCGTAAGGGACATGATCCGGCGACTCGTGGCGCAGGGTGCGCAGCAGGTTGCGTCGCTTTGGGTGCACGTTACTGTATCAGTGTGTTCCGGTAGATCCAGATGGCCGTATGGAACGCTTGCGCCGTGAGCAATGCCCAGCCGGCCGCGCGCAGCGCGGCCCGTTCCGGCAGGACGCGCGGCAGGGTGTAGGCCAACAGCAGCGCGGCAGGCACGGTTGCGGGCGCAAACAGGTCCCAATCCTTTTGGCCGCCGTAGTCGGCGTTCCAGATCAGCGTGAACAGCAGGTAGAATCCGGCCGCCAACAGCAACAACATGAATGTCTCGTCGTGACGCGGCAGGCGATGCCATGCCAGCACTGCGATCAACGCCAAAGCGGGCAGCACGACGGGCGCGGCCAGCGCTTGCAGGTTCAGGATGTCAAGCAGATGCGCCAGCGAAAACATGGTGTAGTGCTGCCATTCGGTGGTCACTTGGAACAGCGGCACGAACCACTGCCGGTCGCCACCGCCGGGCGAATCAACCCCCACCAGCTTTTCGAATCCATGGTTGCCTCCCAGCATCAGCGCACTGACCCCTGCAAACACCAGGGCATACGGCACGACAATGCTGAGCAATGCAGTGCGTTCACGTAGGGGCACGCCTCCCCCCTGTCCACCAGGCAGACCGCGCGGGCGTGCCGTCATGGTATATGCCAGGTACAACAGGCTGGGCGTCAGAATCAGGGTGACCGGGTGAAATGCGTGGGTCACGGCCAGGGCCGTCGCGGCGGCGATCAAACTGCCCTCCCCGCGTAAAGCCCGCAATGCCAGCCAAAGGTAGAGCAGCATCCCCGCGGTCATGATCGGGTAATTCTCAACGTAACCGAAGAAGAGCTGCATCGTGCCCAGCGTCCCGAGCAGACCCGCGATGAGTGCCCGCTCAGCGCGGTTGCGTCCCAGCGTGCAGGCCAGGCGTAACAAGACCCACACAAAAGCCACCCCGGCCAGGATGCTGAGAATGCGGTAGACCGGCACCGGGCTGAGCCAGCCCAATGCATGATGCGCCCACTGCCAGAGTCGGGCGTGCAGGAACACATCTAGCGGCGCCTTCCAGACATAAACCAACCAGTACGGGTCGCCCAGAGCGGTTACCAGCAGTTCGGCATCCCCCCAGTGCAAGTGGCGGATGCGCAGCAGGTAGAACGGCACGGCAGCCAGCACAGCCAGCGCCAGGCTGCCCGCCGGTGTGTCGGGTCGCAACCATGCCAGGATCCGGTCTGCCACGGGGCGAGCAGTCAACCACATCCGGTCGCCCGCGAAGATCAGCACGGCCGTCGCCGCTGCCATCCCCCAGCGCCAACTTACGGGCAGATAGGTGCTGGGCCAAACTCCCCAGGCGACCGCCTCGGAGAAGCGGCCAGCCATTAAGTGCAGGACCAGCAGCACCAGGGCGAAGCCCTGCAGCGCCCAGACGAGCCGCCTAGAAACATTCGACATAGGGCGGATTGTACTTCAAGGGAGGCACAGATGCAAAGATGCCCTGCCAGTTTCAGTTTTGGGTTGCGATCGGTGAGCGTAACACGCTGGGGACAAGCAGAGGTTGAGCCAACCGATCGATAATGGTACATACTGTACCTTGCAGAAAGCAACACCGGAAAGGTTGGCGCCGCTGCAAGGTACCACAAGGCACTGGGGTTATCAACCGGCGTGGATCGTCTTGCATGGCTTGGCGCTGCTGAGCCTGCTGGAGCAACCGCCGGGCGAGGTGGCGGGGGGATGGGTGGCGCCGGTTGGGTCGCCGGGGCTGAGGCGGCCGGCGCCCCTGGGGGGATGGCGGTGGGAGGTTGGCTGGCGCAGGGCCCTTGGGTGCCGCCCGGGCGGCGCTGGCGCATTATCTGCGGGCGAGTTGGCGGCCGGTGGTGCTGCGCAGCTTGGCGTTATGGGTTACCTGGGAATGGAGTGGGCGCTGGGGGCCGCGTGGGGTGGCCGCAGTGGCGCAGCCGGGCGCTGTGGCGGCGCGTGCATGGGGCTGTGGCAAACCCAGCGGCTGTTGCTGCTCGGGTAGGTGCTGGTGGGCTGGTAGCGCCAGGGGGCGGGAGACGGGCCGATGTGGGCGTGCGGCGTGAGCGGCCATCGTCTGTGAGCGGGACGAGCCCTGGGTGCAGGTTGCGCGCCAGCCGCATGCTAGCCACCAGGCCGCCCTGTGTAGACACTTTACGTTGACCGTGGCCGGGGACCATCCATTCCGGATGCGGTTGCTGATCCTGTTCTTGGGGCTGCTGGATGGGCCGGGGCCGCAACGGGCTGGCCGGCGCACCCGGGATGGCCGCACGCCGTTTGTGCGGGAAATGCACCTGGCGCACTGGTTCGGCGTCCCCCACCCGGACATCAGCTGCTGGCCCACTGCGAGCGCAGCGCTGGCGTGCCCACTGACGTCCGCCTGCCGCTGGCGGATGCCCTGGCGGTGACGCAGGCGGCTTCGAGTCGTCCACCGCTGCGCAACGCTACCTGGCCGTCTTCGAGCAGCTCTACCGCTTCACCCCCTTCTCCCAAGACGCCCAACCCCGCATCCGCGGCAAGTCGCCGCGGCAGTTAGCCGGCTATGACGTCGCCAGCTTGCCCATGTCCTCCCTCTGCGCAGGCTTGAGCACCGAGAAATCGTATCCGAAGCAAAACGACTGCCTGTGGGCCAGCAGTTACAGCTTGTCGAAGAACTATTGCGCGCCATGCGCCACAGCGCGACCCCCTCTGCACGCTCTCAGCCGAAACGCATTGTCCCTTTCAAGCAATTGCGCGGCGCGCTCAAGTTGCCAGGGTCTCTCCCCACCGAGGCTGAATTGGAGGATGCATACGTCGAGCACCCGATGGAGAAACACCTGTGACTCGCGTCCTGTTGGACACCAACGTGGTTTGAAGGAGTTGATTTTCCGGTTGTTTCAGTCACGGACATGCTGGAGCAATTGGCCGCAAGTTGATTGGTGTGGTGGGAAATTGACGGAGCAGCGGCCTATTAAGTCGCGGGATTAGGTTCCGATTTCCCGCGCGCTTATGTTGACCACTCACACCCCCAACCCCGGCTGGTCAACCTTCGGGGCTTCGGCTTTTGGCGCTTGCTTGAAGGTCAGCGCGGTGGGCGGCATGTCCACCTTTGCGCCTTTGAGCAACGCGTCGATGGTGAGAATCTGGATGCGGCGGTAGTCCTGGTTCCAGCCGGGCGAGTGATACTTGCCCGCGGTCAGGGCGGCCTTCTCCATGGGGCCGGTGGGTGGTTCCAGGGTGATGAAGACGCCCAGCGCGGCTTTCTCCTGCTCCACGGCGCCGATGAGCTGCACAACATCGGGCGCGCCAACGTGACCGCTTTTGACCTGGACGATGACCTGTTTGGGCTTGCCGGTGCGATCGTCCATGAAGGTGATCAGCCCGTCAACCCCCTTGTCGCTGCCCTTTTTGCCCGTTTTGCTCCCTTCCTGGCCGCCGAGCGGCTTGGCGCGGATCAGCGAGAGCGCCCACCACTGGAACTGGTAGCGGTCATCCTGCGCGAGCTGCCGCGCCGCTCCGAGGTCCTGCGGCTCCCCGATGACCTGGAACTTCAGGCCGGGAAACATGGTTTCGAGGCGGTATTTTTGCAGCGAGATGGACAGGTGGGTGATGTCGATGCCGATCCAGCGGCGCTCCAGCTTTTGCGCTGCCGCGACCGCAGTGCCGCAGCCGCAGAACGGGTCGAGAATGACGTCGCCTGGGTTGCTGCTGGCCTGGATGATGCGCTCCAGGAGGGCGAGGGGTTTTTGGGTGGGGTAGCCGAGGCGTTCTGAGCCAACCGGGTTAATACGATCAATGTCATCCCAGATATCGGGCACGGATTTGCCTTTGAGTTCGTCTCGGTAACGTTTGTATTGTGGCATCGTACCTTTGGCAGGCCAGTAAATCCGTCCTTCGGCGTCCAACTCATCGAGCTTGTCAATAGTGAACTTCCAGTGCATCCCCTTGGCAGTTGGGTCTATACCGCGCCAAGGCAGTCCCGACCGACCTTTGCGGATGCCAGCGGCGCAGAGATCCGCACGCCAATAGAGTCGTCCATCCCCGTCATCGAAGCGGTAGTACTTCTCGAGGTATTCCTCATCGTACTCAGACCTTGGATCATTCCATGAGACAAGAGCAGATTTGCCGTAGTACAAGATCGTATCATGGATGGGCGCATACTTTTTACTGCTGCTGTGGGCTGTGGTTCGTTTCCATATAATCTCGTTGATGAACCGTTCCGGCCCGAAAATGGTATCCATCACGACTTTCAGGTAGTGGCTCGCCGTCGGATCACAGTGCAAATACAAGCTCCCGGTCGGCTTCAACACCCGGTGCAGCTCCACCAGCCGCGCGGCCATCATCACCAGGTAGGCCATCATCTGGTTGACGCCGATGAACTCCCGCAGCGCAGCGATCATCTTGCCCACATTGGGGGCGGCCTGGGTGACAAGGGCTTGATAGGTTTCCTCGGCCGACTCACCCCAGTGCCAGGTGTCGTCAAAGGCCACAAGCTGCGACTCCGACTGCTGCCCGCTTTCATCCCGAAACAGCACGTTGTACGAGCGGTTGGAGTTGAAGGGCGGGTCCAGGTAGACCAGGTCCACGCTTTCGGTGGGGATATACTCGCGCAGGATGGGCAGGTTATCGCCGTAGAACAGGGTGTTTTCGGTGATGGGTTTGGGAGACATGGTTGCCTCTGTGGTGGTTGCTGCCTGATGTTCCGATTATACCTGACGCGTGCACTTTGCTCAACTCGGCGCGGTGGGT
Source organism: uncultured Anaerolineales bacterium (assembly GCA_964551735.1). GTDB lineage: Bacteria > Chloroflexota > Anaerolineae > CG2-30-64-16 > CG2-30-64-16 > DAOUAT01. The sequence goes on along the minus strand of CAZKEF010000030.1, from coordinate 51,035 downwards.
TGGAGCCCAAGTGAAAATCCCACTTGACAAATTCAGTGCATTTTTGTAAAATGCAGCCATGAGTATCATCACACGCACACTTTTCCCAGCCTTGCAGCGCGCGCTGACCGACCAGCGCGTGATTGTCATCACCGGCCAGCGCCGCGTTGGCAAGACGACGGCGGCCCGCTGGCTGCTCGACCAGGCGCCTACCAACAACAAGCTCTACCTTGACCTGGAACGGCTCGATCAGCGCGCCGTGTTCGGCGAGCGCAATTATGACCTGGTGCTGAGCTTTCTGCGCAACCGCGGGCTGGATGTGACGCAACCGGCCATCGTGGCCCTGGATGAGATCCAGTACGCGCCGAACGTGCCCAGCATCGTGAAGTACCTCTACGATGCCGGCCGTGCCTCGGGGCTGCCCGGCATCAAGTTCATCCTGACCGGGTCCAGCTCCTTCTACCTGAAAAACTTCTTCACCGAATCACTGTCCGGCCGCAAGGTCGTATTTGAGATGTTTCCGTTGTCGTTTGGGGAGTTCCTGGCGTTTCGTGGGGTGTCCTACCGGTCGCGTACCGACTTCTCAGACATGCGTTTCGATCCCTACGAGTACGAGCGCTTGAAAGGCTATTATGAGGACTTTCTCGCGCACGGCGGCCTGCCGGAAGTCGCGCTGGCGCCGACGGTTGAAACCAAGACCGAGATCCTCAACGATGTGCTATCGTCGTACATCAACATTGACATCCGGGTGTTGGCCGATTTCCAAAAGATCACCGAGCTGCAAGCCCTGCTGCGCGTTCTTGCGACCCGTATCGGCAATAAGCTCGACCATTCCAAGCTGGCGAGCATCGTTGGCATTTCGCGGCCGACCCTGCTGCAGTACCTGGAATTCCTGGAAATGACCTACGTCATCCGGCGGCTGCCGGCCTACAGCACCAGCGCCGATCGCGTGACGGCGCTGGGACGTAAGCTCTACTTCTATGACAATGGCATCGCCGGTGTGTTGGCCCGGCTAGGCGAAGGCGCGCTCTTCGAGAACGCCGTCTTCAACCAATTACGCGCCTATGGCGCGCTTTCCTATCTGGCTCGGGGCAGCGAGTACGAGATTGATTTCATCCTGGACAACGTCACTGCGTCCGAGGCCACGGCCCTGGAAGTCAAAACGCATCCCCTGCCGGCAGATTTGCACAGATTACGCCGGCTGGCAGCCAGCAACGGTCTGCCCCAGGCGCATCTGGTAGGCCGCTTTCCGACCCCTGGGTTTGCGGAGTTCATCTGGGGCGGGTTGATTTTCTAGTCCGCATCGGTGAGCGGCGGCAGCACCTCCGCTTTCGGTCGGCACATCAGGTGACTCTGTTTCCAGATCATTCCTCCTAGAACGGCCCATACCCGATCCCTACCGCGATCGCCAGGAAGATCAACGACACCACGATGATCTGCGCCCACAGGCCGGCAGTCCAGCGGATCCACTTGGGGTAGCCCACGGCGGTCAGCCCCAGGGCGATGAGCAGCATGGCGTTGGTAGGATAGGCCATGTTGGCGAAGCCTTCGCCCAGGCAGTAGGCGGTCACGGCCACCTGGCGGGTGACGCCGATCAGGTCGGCGATGGGCAGGATGATGGGCATCAGCAGCAGCGCCTTGGCCGAGCCCGAAGAGACGAACACCTCCAGCACCAGCGCCACGACATAGATCAGATACGTGCCCGTCAACGGGTTGACCCCCGCAAACGCGCCGGCCGCGGCGTGCAGGATGGTGTCCATGATGCCACCGGTGAACGCGATGTACTTGATGCTGGCCGCCATCAGGATCAGCGGGACGCCGGGCGCGATGCCCGCCAGCCCTTCCACGATCGCTTGGCCGATATTGCGCGCGCCCATGCCCGAAATGAAGCCCGACCCCACCCCGCCGATGACGAACAGCAGCCCCACGATGGGCAGCGCCAGCTCGCCCAGGGCCGGGATCGCCGCGCCCGCGAACGGCACCGCCATGATGCAGACCAGGCACGCGGCCAGGAAGCGGGTGGCCGCGCGCTGCTGCGGGGTCAGCGCCCGCATGGTCGCCACGTCGAAGCCAGCGTATTTGGCGCGCTCGGCCCTGTCCTCCGCATGCACCAGCGACTTCAGCGGGTCGCGCTCGATGCGCCGCGCGTAACGCACGATGAAGACCGAGAAGATCGCGTAGACCACCACGAAGATGATGACCCGGAACCCCGAGCCCGAGAAGCCGGGCAGCTCCGCGATGCGCTGCGCGACGCCGATGGTGAACGGGTTGATCACCGCGGCCGAGAAACCCATGTTGGCCGCCAGGATGCTCATCCCCAGCCCCACCAGCGAATCCCACCCCAGCGCATAGGAGAGCCCCACCATCACCGGCACCAGGATGATCACCTGCTCCAGGATGCCGAACACGCCGCCCAGCAGCATGAAGAAGAGCACGATCACCAGCAGCAACACGTATTTGCGCGCCGCAAAGGTCCGCACCAGCGCCTCCAGGATGGCGCGCAGGATGCCGCCCCGGTCCATCACCGCGAACGCGCCGCCGATCATCAGGATCAGCACCACGATCATGGTCACCGTCACCCGGTCGGGGCCGATGGTGAACACCTCCAGGGGCGCGGTAAGCCACCGCCAGGCCGGATAATCGGGCCGCGGCACGTTACGGAATGAGTCCACCGCGATCAGTTCGCGGCCCTCGAACTGCACCCGGTCATAAGCGCCGGCCGGCACGACCTGCGTCAGGATGCCGGTAACGATCATCAGGGCGAGTAGGATGAGAAACGATTGCATGAATGCTTTGAGGCCGATGCGGGCGCCTGCTCGTTGGTTCATCTGTCCTCCTTTGTGTGCATCAGGTTGGCCTATTCTATATCCCCGTGCGCGGAAAGGCAAGACGCCTCCTAAGAACCTACCCCCTCAGTTTTGACTTCTCAGCCCCTGTTCCGGTATTATTGCGGTTCGTATCTACTTTGTCGAATCATTGTAACACCATGATGGGAGGCTAAGGATGGCTTTAGAAAAAGTTGCAGCATCGGGGACGGCGGCGCTGCCGCTGCTGTGGTGGTTGGGGCCGCTGGGCGCGGCAGTGGCGTTGGGGTTCGCGATACGGTTCTACCGCCAGATGATGCGGGAGGACGAGGGGACCCCGCGGATGCGGGAGATCGCACAGGCGGTGCGCGAGGGCGCGATGGCCTATTTGAAACGGCAGTACCGGGTGGTGGGGCTGGTATTTGCCGGGCTGTTCGTGTTGTTTGCAGTCCTGGCCTTTTTCCGGCTGCAGAACCCCATCGTGCCGTTCGCGTTTCTGACGGGCGGCCTGTTCTCGGGCCTGTGCGGCTTCATCGGCATGAAGACGGCCACCAACGCCTCGGCCCGCACCGCGCACGCGGCCAGCCAGAGCCTGAATCGCGGCCTGCAAGTGGCGCTGCGCGCGGGCGCGGTGATGGGCCTGGTGGTGGTGGGTTTCGCGCTGTTGGACATCGCGGTGTGGTTCCTGCTGCTGTACTACGTCTTCCCGGGCCTCTTCCCCGGCCTGCTCCACGGCGCGGACGGCAACCTGCTGCCGCAGATCACCGCCATCATGCTGAGCTTCGGCATGGGCGCGTCCACCCAGGCGCTGTTTGCGCGCGTGGGCGGCGGCATCTACACCAAGGCGGCCGACGTAGGCGCGGACCTGGTGGGCAAGGTGGAGGCGGGCATCCCCGAGGATGACCCGCGCAACCCGGCCACCATCGCGGACAACGTGGGGGACAACGTGGGGGACGTGGCCGGCATGGGCGCGGACCTGTACGAGTCGTACGCGGGCGCGATCCTGGCGACCTCGGCGCTGGGGGTAGCTGCGGTCAATATCGCCGGCCCCGCGTTCCTGGCCGGCCGCTCACCCCTGGAGATGGGACTGCTGTTCATCGCGGCGCCCATGGTGCTGGCCGCGCTGGGCGTACTGCTCTCCATCGTGACGATCTACGCGGTGCGAACGCGCGAGGACGCGGATCAACACGCGCTGGTCAGCGCGCTGAGCCGGGGGCTCTACCTCAGCTCGGCGGGGATCGCCATCCTGGCGCTGCCGCTGCTGTGGCTGCTGGGGCTGCCCAACTGGCTCGCGGTCTGGATCGCGGTGGTCACCGGGCTGGTCGTCGGCATCGTGGTGGGCAAATCCACCGAGTATTACACCTCCCACGCGTACGAGCCGACCCGCGGCATTGCGGCCCAGGCGCACACCAGCCCGGCCACCGCGCTGATCGAAGGGCTGGCCATCGGCATGCAGTCGGGCGGCATCCCCGTGGCCGCGGTCGCCATCGGCATCGCAGTCAGCTTCTACGCCATGGGCGGCAGCCACAACCTGCTGATGGGCTTGTTCGGCATCGGCATCGCGGCCGTGGGCATGCTCTCGACCCTGGGCTTCACCCTGGCCACCGACGCGTACGGCCCCATCGCGGACAACGCGGGCGGCAACGCGGAGATGGCAGGGCTGCCCCCCCAGGTGCGCCATCGCACCGACCAACTCGACGCGGTGGGCAACACCACCGCGGCCATCGGCAAAGGCTTCGCCATCGGCTCGGCCGCGCTTACGTCTATGGCGCTGCTGGCCGCGTACCTGGAGGAAGTCCGGCTGGTGCTGGGTGACCTGCGCGGGGTCACGGAGCTGGTCATCAACGGCGAGGCCGTGCGCGTGGCTGAGATCACCGTGGCCCAGTTCATGAGCTACTACAACGTCACCCTGCTGAACCCCGCCGTGCTCATCGGCGTGTTCGCGGGGGTGTCCACCTCGTTTTACTTCGCGGCCATGACCATGCGAGCGGTGGGCCGCGCGGCCCAGGGCATGGTGGAAGAGGTGCGCCGGCAGTTCCGGGAGATCGCGGGCCTGCTGCAAGGCACGGCCCGGCCCGATTACGCGCGCTGCGTGGCGATCAGCACCGCCTCGGCGCAGCGGGAGATGATCGCGCCGGCCATCGCGGCGATCGCGGTGCCGGTGGCCGTGGGACTGCTGTTCGGCGTCGCGGGCGTGCTGGGCCTGCTCACGGGCGCGCTGACCGCCGGATTCTCGCTGGCGATCGCGATGGCCAACTCCGGCGGCGCGTGGGACAACGCCAAGAAGTACATCGAGGTGGGCGAGTACGGCGGCAAGGGCTCGGATGCGCACAAGGCGGCCGTGGTGGGCGACACCGTGGGCGACCCGCTCAAGGACACCGCCGGCCCGTCGCTGAACATCCTGATCAAGCTGATGGCCATGGTCTCGGTGGTGTTCGCCGGGCTGGTGATCGCGGTCGGGAACGGGCAAGGGCTGCTGGCGCTAGTGGTGCGGTAGCGAGAAGGGCGCGTTTCTATTCTTGGACGCAGCTTTCAACGCTCCACTACGGTGTGAATCCGAAAATGGGACGCGGAGAACGCGGATGGAATCTAAGCCTGTCCGCGGTATCCGCGTCCCAGTCTGCGTCTCCGCTCGTATCACCCGCGATATGGGCCGCTACCCTGAACACGGATGGGTTCGTAGTAGCGACTTCAGTCGCCGCGGGCCACGGCGACTGAAGTCGTTACTACGAACGTTTTCATCGGTCGTGGCGCGGCCCGCGGCATGCAAAACTAACCCGAAAGTGGGACGCGGATAGCATGCCCCGCAGTTTCGGGCACGAGCGCTGAGGAACGCGGATTCTGCCGCCAACTTGAAACACACCCCCGGCAGAAATCGTAAATTGACACCCCCGCCTCCCCGGCATATACTTACAGCAACCGTCCAGCCTCACGACCGGCACGGCATCCTTGCACTCCCAGGAGCCAATCATGTCAGCACCCAGCCGGATGCCCCGTTACGATATCCGCAACGATGGGGTCGGCCCTTACGCCGTGTTTTATTGTGACAAGTGTGACCGGGAGTATCGCAGCCAGCCCGATATCGGCGGCACGATAGCGGGCGGGATCGGCCGCCAGGCTGCGGGCGGCCTCCTGCGCCGTATCCCCCTCTTCGGCGACGCCATCGCCAACAGCGTCGAGGGCGAAGACCCCCGCTACGTCAACAGCCTGACGCCGGCGCAGCTCGACAAGGCGTGGGGCCAGGTCGCGCAGTACTTCCGCGAGTGCGCCACCTGCCACCAGATCGTCTGCCTGTCGGACTTCGACGAGGTGAGCGGCTTCTGCCAGGAGGACAGCCCGCGCGCCAACCAGATCGCGGAGGCACGGGCCGAGCAGGCTGCCAGCATGGCCAAGGGGATCGCGAACATCTTCGGGCTGGGCGGCGCGATCGAAAAGGCAGCCGAAGCCGCGCAGCGCGCCGGCGCAGCCCTGGCAAAATGCCCGAACGACGGCACGCTGGCCGCCGCGGGCACGAAGTTCTGCCCCGAGTGCGGCGCGGCGATGATCCAGCCCGCGGCCGCGAAGTGCCCCAAGTGCGGCGCGGACGCCGGGGGCGCGAAGTTTTGCCCGGCGTGCGGGACCCGGATCGAGCAGCCGCCCGCGCTGGCTAAATGCCCGTCTTGCGGCGCCGAGGCCAAGGGCGCCAAGTTCTGCCCGGAGTGCGGGACGAAGATCGCGTGAAACAGGGCGCCTTGCACGATGCCCAGCTTTTTTGAGGACGCGGACGAGCGCGGATGAACGCGGAGAGCCCTAATAATCCGCGCTCGTCCGCGTCCCCATTCCTACTGCGTCGCCTGCTCCAGCAGCGCCTGGATGCGCGGGGCCATGACCGCGGGGTTGGGGTGCAGGCCCTCCACCAGCAGCAGGTTATCGAAGAGCAGCGCGATGGCCGGCTCGATGACCGCGTCGCCCGGCCGGCTCGCGATGAGGCCCGCCAGGTTGCGGATCAGCGGGTGGCGGCGGTTCAGCTCCAGGATCTTGGGCGGGATCTTGTAGTCCTGCTCGATCAGCCGGCGGACGCGCTGCATGTCCCGCTCAAACCCGGCCTCGGGTGTGACCAGCCGCGCGGGGCTGTCCACCAACACCTTCGATTCGCGCACCTCCGTCACCCGGTCGCCCAGCGTCGTCTTGAAACGCGCCAGCACCCCCGCAAAGTCCCCGGCCGGGACCTCGGCGGCCGGTTCCTCTTCTGCCTTGACCTCGCCCGGCAATTCCAGGCCGGGATCGTCCACGTTGCGGAACGTCTTGCCCTCGAACTCGTGCAGCCCTTGCATCATGAAGCCATCGAACGGGTCGGCCAGGGTGAGCACCTCGATGCCGCGCGCCCGGAACGGGTCGAGGTGCGGGCTGGCGGCCACGGTCTCCGGGTCTGCGCCGAGGATGTAGTAGATTTCGGTCTGGCCTTCGATCATGCGGGCAACGTATTCGGCCAGGGAAGTGAGTAGATTCTTCGGGCTGCGGCCCTCAGAATGACAGGCGGTGGAGTGGAAGCGCAGCAGGGGCAGCAGGTCGGCCTGGTCGCCGGGGGAGGTCGCCACGCCCTGCTTGATGAAGACGCCGAACTCGCGCCAGAAGGTCTCATAGTCCTCGGGCCGCTCGTCGGCCAGCTCGCGCAGCAGCTTGTGAACGCGGCCCGCCAGCACCTTGCCGATGGCGCGCACCACGCGGTTGCTTTGCACGGTCTCGCGCGAGATGTTGAGCGGCAGATCCTCGGAATCCACCACCCCTTCCACGAAGCGCAGGTGTTCGGGCAGCAGCTCCTTGTTGTGCTCCTGGATCAGGATCTTACGCGAGTAGAGCCGCAAGCCGTAGTCCGCGCGCGCGTTGAACAGCCCGCGGTCGAGCTTGCGCGGCACGTAGAGGATTGCCCGGATGTCCACCGGCGCATCGGTGACCAGGTGCGCGTGGGCCAGCGGCGCGTCGGGATCCAGGGTCAACTGGCGGTAGAACTCGTCGTACTCCTCCGGCTTCACCTCGCCCATGGGCTTGCGCCACGGCGCGGCCTGCTGGTTGGCCTGCTCCCCCTTGACGGTGATGGGGAAGGAGACGTAGTTGGAGTGACGGCGGATGATCTGCTCCAGCCGCCAGGCCGCGGTGAACTCGTGCGCGTCCTCCTTCAGCTTCAGCACGACCACGGTGCCGCGTTCCGCCATCGCGGCCGGCTCCAGGGTGAAGCGGCTGTCCCCGCGGGAGACCCAGCGCCACGCGCCTGCCTCGGGCTGGTAGGAGCGGGAGGTCACCGTCACCTCATCGGCCACCATGAAGGCCGAGTAGAACCCCACGCCGAACTGGCCGATGATGTCGGCCGGCCGCTGCCCCTCGCCGATCTGCTTGAGGAACGCCATCGCGCCGGAGTGGGCGATGGTGCCCAGGTTCTCGATGAGCTCGTCGCGGGTCATACCGATGCCGGTATCGCGGATGGTCAGGGTGTGGGCGTCGGGGTCGGTCTCGATGCGGATCGCCAGCGCCGCGTCGGGGTCGAGCACATCCCGGTTCGTCAGCAACTCGAACTGGATGCGGTGCAGCGCATCGGACGCATTGGAGATCAGCTCGCGCAGGAAGATCTCGCGCTCGGTATAGAGGGAATGCGCCAGGATGCTGAGCAGTTGCTGCACCTCGGCGCGGAACTCCAGGGTTTCAGGGATCGCGGCTTGGGTCATGGATGCCTCCGGCGGTAGATGTACGATGTTCGATGTTCGATGTTCGATGTTGTGCCTGGCGCGTTCCCCCGGCCGGGGCGGCGCGCCGTGTGCAGATAGAATGTACCAGGAATCATAGGATGAACGCAAGAATAGTGTGAGAGGTGTGTTAGAAATGGCAGTCTCATCCGCCGGGCGACCGCAAAGGCCGGCCCTGAGCGAATTGGTTCATGTCCGGCCCGTCGAGGAACTTGACGATGGAATCCTTGGCCGCTCCCTGCTTCAACCTGGCAAAGGCGTTTTCCACATCCACGCCATGATCCTGCGAAAAGGCGGTCGAGCTGGGCGTAGAAGTGGCTCAGGTGATCGCAGCAGAGTTGCGCGGGACGTCACCGTGAGGCCGCAGCCCTTAACTTGTGGCTGCAGTGTTTTTCTGGATTGGGGGTCGGTTCAGCGCAGGGAGAGATGTGTCTAGCTGGCGTAGCTCTCGCCTGGTAGGGTAAGCTCGTAGCGCCCGCCGCCGACCACATACGATTTCCCGATTTGCAGCCATTGCCCCAGCCAGAGGGCCGGCAGGAGCGGCCGCAGATCCTGGCCGCCGTACCAGGCCTGACCAGTGAAGCCTTCCACATCCTGTTCACCGGAGCGGTGGGAATAGCGGGTGAAGCCAGACCAGCGCGTTTCGTCATGATCCAGGCGCACGGTCTCTGCGAGGTCAAGCAAGGGCCCATAAGACTCGTGCGGCCATTCGCCACCGCCGTGAACCAGGCTTAGGATACGCAGGCGGCGCACCAGGGCCCGCATGACCGAGCTGAAGTGCGGGCGTTGCACCCACTGGCCTTGCTCTTTGATCTTCACCGGGCTGAGGTAGCGCAGGCTGATTGCGCGCACCGGTGTTGTCAGGCTCTCAACCAGCTTGTTGGCATGCGCGATACTGAACCACACGTCTTCCAGCCGGAAGTTGCTCCAGGTCAGAACCACACCGTCAGTTGTTGCCTGCTCTGTGGCCAGGACGCTCTCTCTGTCTGGCCGTTGAGCCGTGACCTCGCGCAGCCGGCTGTGCAAGCGAATCCGACCCATACCCCTCTCGGCGCCCTGTTGGACAGCCGCGACGATGGCCGGCACCTGCCGCAAAGCCAGGTCTCCGATGAGCGTGAGCTCGAAACGCCATCCCGCGCCGGTGTCCAACACGCGCCGGCGATCCTGATCATCCCAGAGCGCGTAAGCCGGAGGCGGCGTGTCACCGATCAGGCGTTGCATGGGCAGCGGCCAAGCAGGGCCCATCACAGGCTCAACCAGCCGGCCAAAGAGACATGCATCGGGGCGGCGACAGCCGTTACGGCAGCGGTCAGGCATGATGCACCAATACTCGCTCAACCACCACAATAGTGCCATGCGCAGCATGTCGCCTTTGTAGGGCGGCACCTCGGCCGTTTCGGCAGTCGTCAATTTGAAACTTAGGCGGGCAATCGGCAAAGACTCAAGCATCATATCCTACTTCTTAATTCCCTCGCAGTTGGGCGTTCCGTGATCATCGGCCATCTGATGATGGCACATAGCTTTCGTTACCCATCTCAGAGGCGGGCAACCTGACCCAGGCCCGCCCAGGAGGCAACGGATGCGCACTGTCCCCGACACCCTGACTCACGAGCGTGTGGCGATCTTCGCCGACTATCGCAACACGCTCAACGCCCTGCGCCGCGTGGGCCGCCAGATTGACCTGGTGGCGCTGCGCGAGTACCTGGCCGAAGGCCGGCACCTCATCGAGGCCTTCCTCTACATCGGCGTCCACCCCCAGCCCGATCAGGCCCCGGCTGACCAGGCCACCTTGCACCGCCTGCGCCAACATGGCTTCCTGATCCGTTCCAAACCGGCGCAACTGCTGCCCAACGGCCAGCTTAAGTGCAACTTCGACCTTGAGCTCGCCCTCGACGTGCAGGAGTTCGTCGCCCGCACCCGGCCCGACATCGTCGTGCTCGTGACTGGCGATGGCGACTTCGCCCCGTTGGCTCAGCGTCTTCGCCTGCAAGGCATCCGGGTTGAGGTCGCCTCGGCGCCCGGCAGCGTCTCCCAGGCGCTCGAGGCCATGGCCAACGGCTTCGTTGACCTCACGCAGATCGGCGCCGAGGTGGACAACCTGCCCATCCCCGGCCTGGGCCGAGCCGAAGGCCCTGAGCCGGTCGCTGAGGAAGCGCCCCTGCCCGAGTTGGACGACTTCGAGCTCGAGGCGGCTGCCCCGGTCCTCGCCTGACCGGGCCCTCTTGCCGGGCCGGCCTCAGCTCGCCGGCCCGGCGTCTGGCAACTCACATCACCAGCCCTGCCGGCTCACACCTCAGGAGGACAGCCATGGCCACTGCCATCATCAACGGCCGCCGGGTCCAGGTGCCCCCGGTCGCCTCGGTCGAGGACATCCGCAAGGCGGGCGGCCTGGCCGACGGCCGCTCCGTCATCCGCCGAGCCCGCGAAGGCAACTTCGTCGTCCGCCCCGGTGAGGAAGTGGCGATCAACGACGGCGACGTCTTCGTGGATGCGCCACCCCGCGTCAAGGGCGCCTGAACCGTCCAGCGCCCTGCCACCGCTCTCCCCCTCCCTTGCAGGGAGGGGGTTGGGGGGTAGGTCACAATCAACAGGAGCATGCCCATGGCCCTCGACTGGCTCAAACAACGGCTCAACCAGCCCAGCGGCAATCGGCGCAACGACCGCATAGACGCCGAGGTCATGATGATCGCTGAGCGTTTCAGCCGGCCGCCCTATCGGGGCGTCGTCTACGACGAGGAAAAACGAGACTGGCTCGTTATCCCCGATTACACCCTGCCCGACCGCTTCCAGGAACGGCACTGCGACCTGCTGATCGTCTTCCCGGAAACCTACCCGGAGACGCCGCCCATCGGCTTCTACACCAATCAGCCCCTGCCGCTCCGCAACGGCCAGTTCGACCCGCACGCCACCGGCCGCGCCTACTACGGCGCGCCCGACCTGACCGACCAGGGCTGGCACTGGTACTGCGTCCATATGGACATGAACGCGGCCGGCGCCTGGCAGCCCCAGGCCGACCATCGCCGTTCCGACAACCTCTGGACCTTCCTCAATATGGTCCGCGAGGTGCTGACGAATGACTTCTGAACGGCCGACCGCCCGGCGACCGAGGTCACGGCTACCACTGCGAAGTCTGCCTGCGCAGACTGTGACCCAGTCCACGCAGGTGGACTTCGCAAAGGTTGCCGCGGTTTCAACCGCCGGAGAATGGCTGCCTGCCCCCTGACGCCTGACACCTGACCCCTGCAAGGAGGCCATAATGAACTACACCCTCTCCCTCACCCGTCACGCCGCCGAGGCGCTGCATGGCCACCTCTTGAGTGACCGCAGCCGGGAGCAGATGGCCGTCACCCTCTGCGGTGTCAATCGTTTGCACCACGAGCTGCGCCTGCTGGTACGCGATGTGATCCTGCTGCCGGCCGACGCCTTCCGCCAGCAATCCGCCGCCCACCTGGAACTCAAGCCCGAGGTGCAGGCCTTCATCCACGCGCGGGCCCACCGTCACGGCCTGATCGAAGTGGACTGGCACAGCCACCCCGGCGCCGGGCCGGCCATCGCCTTCTCCGGCACCGACGACCACTACGAGGCCGCCCAGGCCGCCTACCTGGCCCAGCGGATGGATGGTGTGCCTTACGGCTCAGTCGTCGTCAACGACGATGCCCTGGACGCCCGGCTCTGGCTGACCGAGGTCGGTAAGCCAGCCAACGCCAAGGGCAAGTCTGACAAGGACACCTCGACTCCGGCCCCGATCCCTATCAGTGCCCCCAAGGCCCACGCCTTGCAGGCCATCCTCCTCGGTGACCTGGCCCGTCGCATCCCGGCTACGGCTCAGCGCCTCAACCGGGCCCACGCGCCCTTCATCTCGCCGGTCTTCGACCGCCAGGTGCGCGCCTTCGGGCCCGACGTACAACGCCGGCTCTCCGCCCTGCGCGTCGGCGTCATCGGCGTCGGCGGGCTAGGCAGCGCGGTGGTAGGCCACCTGGCCCGGCTCGGCGTGGCCCATTGGGTGCTGGTGGACCCCGACATCGTCGAGCTGACCAACCTCAACCGGCTGGTCGGCGCCGCGGCTGCGGACGCCCAGAAGGCCCGGCCCAAGGTCTACGTCGCCCGCAGCACCATCCGCCAAGCGGTCCCCAAGGCCACCGTCCGGGCACTGCAGACCGATGTCTTCGACCCGCTGGCGCAGCGGGCGCTCAAGGCGTGCGACCTGCTGATCGTCGCCACCGACAACCACAGCAGCCGTATGGCCGCCAACCGCTTGGCCGTGCAGTACCTCATCCCGCTGGTCCACACCGGCTTCAACGTCAGCGTACACCCCTCCCCCGACCCCTCCCCTGCGCGGGGAGGGGAACCTGCCTCCCCCCTCTCCTCGCAGGAGAGGGGAGCCGGGGGGGAGAGGTGCGTCACCGACGTCAGCGGCGAATTCGCCATCCCCGACCTGGGCCGCTGGTGCCTGCAATGCGCCGGCATCGTGAACCCCCAGGCCGCCGGCTGGGAGCTGGCCCCCGCCGGCCAACAGGCCATCCTGCGTCAACGCGGCTATGTGGCTGACACCCCGGCCCCGGCCGTCGGCCACCTGGATGGCGTCGTGGCCGCCCTGGCCGTGGCCGAGATTCACAACTTGGTCGCTGCCTTCAAGCCGCAGCACCGCTACCTGACCTACGACGCGCTCAAGGCCGAACTCGTGCCGCTCTCGGTCGGCAGCCCCGCGCACAAGGTCGCCGCGCAGGCCGCCTGCCCCGTCTGCTCGCCCGATGACGGCGTGTTGGGCCTCGGTGACCTCGAACCACTGCCTGACTACCGCCGGGCGGCCCAGGCGCAGCTCCCGTCTTCCGCCCCAATCCTTCCCCGTCTGTCCGAGAAGGAATCCCTCTGCCTCCCCGCTCTTCCCCCTGCCGGTTCGGCGGAAACCCCACCGGCCGGCCCCGCCCCTGCCCCTGCGCCTGAACTGGTCGAGGTTCGCCCCGCTCGCGTCCGCCGCCTGCACGAGGCGCTGGTGGAGACGGAGCTCGACTGGCGGGAGTAGGGACTTCAGCCCTTGGGGTCTTCGAGATCTGCCAACTGCTGCCGGTTCAGATCTCGAAGACCTTCCTGTTCCGATTTAGCCCGGGCTGCCCGGATCGGTTTGTGTTGTATGCGCTACTATGACTACCGGTTCTTGCGTGCCCTTAATCGGCTTGTTATTTATATCGAACTGAGAGCGTAGATACTGACAGTCATAAGAACGCTCATTGGCCATCGAGAATGTGCCTACTGACATCACCGCCGTACCGGCAGTGATGTCTACAATAGTATCCGGGCGCGCCACAGCGTTGCGCTTAAGCCAGTCCAGGATGGTCGCCATCTTGCTGCGAATATCCTCGACACTGGTCGCGTCGGCGATTTCTTTCTGGATGTGATCAGTAGCTACACCCGACTCGCCAGCGATCTCATTAGCAACGCTCTCAGTCTCCCGGCTGCACAGTAAGCCCAGCCATTCCGGCTTTTGTGCATCAATGGCCCAGAGGATGGTGTTCTTCTGGTAACCGACGGTAAACACGATGGCCTTGCGCGGCATGGCGAGCAGCTTCCCGTTACCGAAGCGGGTGCGGCGTTGCAGCCAGCCGATAACTGAGAAGGTGGCGAAGAGTAGAATCAGGCCACCTAATGAAGTCAGTACGATGGCCCAGACATTGCCGGTGAAGGCTGCTGCCACCGCACTCTGCAACCAAATGCCAGTGATGAGCAACTCCTGCCAGCGCTGGGCGAAGAATCTCCTGAGCTCTTGCATAGATGATTCTCTCCTATCGTGTAACCCGGGCCGTGTCGCGTACCGCCTGCAAATTGATGATCTCCGCCACCTCAAAGCGCGGCGGCAGGCTGCCGGCCACCGGCCGCACCCGCACCACCGGCGGGAAGTACCCCATCCGGCCGTGCAGCTCGGCCAGCACGGTGACCGCGATCACGTTCAGCGCCGGCGGGTCGACCACGATCGGCGTCGTCTGCCACTCGGCCGGCGACAGGCCGATGCCATCCACCAGCGCGCCAACCTGGGTAACGAATGACGCGCTTACATCGAACTGCGTCGGCACATCCACCACCCGGCCGACCGCCTGACCGGTCAGCGTTGCGATCTGCGCCAAGTGGTCGGCGGTGAGGGGGTGGGTGAAGTTGAGGAGGAGCATTTACAACCTGCTCCAATTCTCAATCCGTAAGCCCGGCACCCGGTCGAACTCACGCACATTCGCTGTAGCCAGCGTCAGATCGCGCGCGATACAGGTCGCCGCGATCCATGAATCATGGACGCCGATCATTTCCCCCCGCTGCGCCAGGGCGCTCCACAGAGATGCGTGAGTGCGCGCCGCCTCCAGATTAATGTCGAGCACCGGGAACCGGGCCAGGATGGCCTCCACGAACGCCAAACGTCTGGCCCGGATGGCCGGATCGCTCGCGCGGTGGACGCCGTGCAGCAGCTCGCTGGCCGAGATAACCGACAGAAAGGCTTCCTCAGTCTCGCGACGCGCCACGTGGCCCGCAACATCTATCTGGCCGCGTTCGTAGGCGATCAAGATGCTGGTGTCTATCAAGACTGCCACGGATCGCGCAATCCTTCCCGCGGCAGCCGTGCGCGCGCCTCTTCGATATCTGTGGCGAAATCGGCCGCTTCGACCTCGCTCAGCCTGGGCAACGAACGCAACACCTCCTCCAACTCGCCCAGCAGCCGACCGGAGGGCAGCGGCCGCAGCTCAGCCACTGGCTTGCGTCCCTTGAGCAGGATAAACCGCTCTTGCCGATACGCCACCCGGTTCACATAATCGGAGAAGCCTCGGACGGCCTCAGTTACCGACAGTGTGCTCGTATGCATAGTCTTGTCCCTTGTAAAATATGATAATCATATTTTACTTGCTTCATCCACGCTTGTCAAGCCGCGGATGGCCGCGGGCAAGCGCTGCCATCCGATTCATTCGACTTTGCTGCCCATTAATTGCTGGCGAATCCAGGCCAGGCAAGCGCCGGGCGTCCCGACCTTGAGGGGCAGAACAGTGAGCCTGGGATTGCGCAGCAGGTGTTCCGGGGCATGCGTCACCAGGTAATCCGCCTGGCAGGCAAGCGCCTCGGCCACGATGCGGGCATCGGGCGCATCATCCACCAATGCAGCGGCGCGCGCCTGTTGTTCACCGCTGGCTGCTGGCCGCTCTGCGCCTGGGCCCGGTGCAGCAGTGCCGCCAGCAGCGGCAGCAGATCGGGCGCCTTGCGCCGGAACACCTCATCGGCTTCCTGCAACACGGCTGGCCCCACCCAAACATGGATCGCGCCGCTCTCACCCAGCTTGAGCAACGCGCGTGCGCCGCCCGTGGCCGAAAGCACGGCCGCGAACACCGCGCGGGTGTCCAGGAAGATGCGCAGCTCAGGCATACTCTGCCCGCACTTCCTGCAACGTCTGGAGCAGGGATTCCAGCGTTTCGCCTCGGCCGGCCAACTCATCCGCGATACGGTCAGCCAGCGCGTCCACCTGCGACGGCCGCCGGCTTAACACGAACACGCCGTCCAGGTCGAGCAGCGTCATCTGCTGGCCGGGTTGGATGTTGTGCGCCTGGCGCACCTCCTTCGGCAAAGTCACCAGGCCGCGTTGGGCGACTTGGAGGGTGAAAGTCTGCATCGTGTGGCTCCTTTCTGCTGTACTGATAATCAGAACGTCTGATTGTCAGTACAGCAGAAGGCGGCGGAAGTGACAAATGGTCCGTTCCGGCAATGGATCTCAGGTTCGGGAGCAGAAGTCCAACGTCGCGCAGGGAGCGTGCGTCAATCGCCAGAAAAACGCGCATCCTCCTGCTGCCGCGTTACGCCCCCTCAATGGTTGTTCCAGGAATCGCTGTGGCGTTGTCGCCCGCGTTCAGGACGCCCAGCGTCTGGTTGATCGCCTGGCGCACCTTCTTAACCTCATGCGCCTTGCAGGCGTGCAGAGCAGGAATCAGATCGCAGCGTCGGCCCTGGGCAATGGTCTCCAGGAGCAGCAGCTTGATCTCGCGCTGCACGTGCTCCATCTGTGGCCAAAGCTGCTGCCAGGCGTTCGCCTCCTGCCAGGCCGCGAACTGCGCCAACAGGCGCTGCACCCACAACGTCTTGACCCGCTGCCAGCCACGCTCGGTGAAATAGAGCAGCGGAATCCCGCGCTCGTACTCGATGCGCAGCCAGCGGTGGTGAATGCACCAGTCCACCTTGGTCGTGATCTCGGCCACCGTACAACGGCTGAGTGCGCCATAGGCTGGCGACTGGTCCCAGCCCTGCTGGCGCACCTTCTGGCTGCCCGACCCCTTGAGCACCAGCGCCAGCCCCGACCGCCCCCCGCGGCCCACGATCCCATCCGCAGCTTGCAGGATCGCGTCAACCTCGGCCGGCGTCGGCGCCTCGGCCGGCAGGGTCAGCACGACGGGGATGGGTGGGCGGTCGTGGCGGGACATGGGAGCAAGTCCGGTTAACCTGAGTTGATTGGGATCGCAATCTTCATAGCCCAGTTGATGAATCCTTGCTGGGGTCGCCTGATACAATTAGCGGAAGTTCTACTGGCGTGACGACTGGAAACTGCCAACGAGTGCTGTCTGCAGATATTTCACATACCAACTCTCGACACTCGTTCAGTAGCATAATCGCCTGATCAGCAGCGATATCGACCAGTTCTCCGTGCATCATCGGATTGCGATATTCCTTTATGATATCACTTGAGAGATCCGTCACGAGACTTTTACCGATCTTAGCAATTAGTTGTGTGTTCAGCCATCCCCATGTCGATCTTGGGTCGTGAGGTTCCTCCACTATGAGATCCCAGTACTTTTTGTACACGATCTCGGCCGCCATGGTTATGAAGTAAGCAGCCGCCCAATAGAATCCGACTGCGAAGCACCGGCTTGCCTCAAGAACGGCGGGAGCCAGATTGGGCAACAGGTTGTAAACTGGCTGTTCTATCGGAAGCAGTGAATAAGGATCATGTATGAGTTGACGAGCATTGTACGGCCGAATGGGCCGTACCGGATATGTCAGAGCCTCACGCGACTCCTCCTGTACCCTAACCTGCAACTCATCTATGGTCAGATGCAAACGTGAAACGTCATCACCGAGATCAGTCTGACCTATCGCCGACCGGTGTTCGAGTCGAGAAGCCAGGCGTGCAAGCTCCTCAGAGGCCCATAGGTAACAGCCGCGTAGTTCCAACGTGTCTAGTTGTGCGATCACACTACGCAACATCGTGGCAACAGCGCCAAGTGGGGCGTCGCGCCGGCAACATAGAAGTTCCTGGCAGGAGCTGCCCAAGCTAACAAACTGCCACACGCGCCAGTAGCGGGAGTCTTCGTTGTTGTTCGACATTTGGCCTCCACGTCTGCCGGCTACCGCTCACGCCCATACTTATCCAGCAGGGGCAGTCCTTCAGTATCCTCATCGGCTAACGGCAGGGCCAGGCGGGGGCCGGCGTCACGGCCTGACCGCTTGTTGCCTACAAACCACTCGAAGTTCTTGCCTTCAGGCGTCGGGCGCGTGCCGGTGCGCGGGTAGTGAACCGGAAGCCGTGGCGAATCACCCAATAAGGCTAGTATGTCGCGCACGTTTGCAAGTTCGACGAAGGCCAGACCGTAAGCAGCCTCCATGCTGCGCTGGAATATTTCAACAAACTCGGCCTTGCGGTTAAGCGTTGGCAGCCATCCTCCATCGTCAGGGAGTAGCACGGCAGTGGTACCATCCCGATCATCCGCGGCCAGCTGGCCATAACGGGCAGCAGGATCAAGAACCTGCAGGTCCTTGATATCCACTTTCACACTGCCAAAGCCAAGCGGTTTGGCATAGCCGAGCCGGTGACATGCCTTGCCGTCCAGCTCCAGGGCCCACAGCAAAGCGCCTAACTCAACTGGGGCCAGGTTTTCAAACTCAATCCTGAAGCGAAAGCGATTACCCGGCCCCAGCGCGCCCACTACCGTGCGGTTCTGGTCGTCCTTGCCGGTGTATTTGCCGCCAACCGCGCGCTCGTATTCTTGTCTGTGGGCCTGCCCATGATGGCGATAGAGCTTCCGCCCGCGTAGCCAATTCGACCCATCATAGCCAGTGCTTTGGTCATCCAGTCCCGGTCGTGGCTTGCCACTGCGGGGCCGCAGATAGAAACGACCGGTGGTCGGCTTAGGTGAGCCCAGGATGGCGAGTGTAATCGGCGGCAGACGCCGCGCTTCGCCCTGCAATTCGCCATAGCTGATGCGCACGCGGCCAGCGTAGGCCACCGGCTTCTCCTTCTCAATAGTGCGCCTGCCCTTTTCGTGTGCTGCATCAACCCAACCAAAGGTGCGACATGCCGGGCACAACGTCTGTAGATTATCACAGGCGCGGAGGGCCGGATCCAACAACTCGCCAACAGTATGGTTGTATGCCACCCGCGGCACCGCTGCCGGTGCCATGAAATCAACTTTCATGCCGCCCGGTGTTGGGGACAGGTTGGCATATACGAGGGTGCCTCCCCGCACCTCCAAGTCATCCTCGGAGTACATATAGCGGCTAAACGCAGGATCAGTTGGTTTGTCCTCAGGAATGGCTTTCTTAACAGCCTGGCGCAGAGGGTTCGGATCGTCGCGGCGTTTTTGGATCGCTTCTTTGTGCCGTTCCTGGTAGTCCGCAATCAGGTCCTGATACTTCTTGATGACATCGTCATCTAGCGATAGATGGCTTGGGACTCCTGGCACGCCCTTAGTAGCGAAGAAAAAGCGTTCCTTGCGCTTATTCTCAACGTTTTGGTTGTTAATGCAAAGGCAGCCCTGTACAATGTACTCTTGCTCGCTCCTGTTGGCAGGCCTAAGCTTACTTCTATCAGCATTGATGTCGAGGACATAGACAAAGATGCCCTTGTGCTTGACGAGTGCCCAGCACACATCGCCATGTCGGTGCCCATTCAGACTCACCTTCGGGACTTTAATCCGATCGCCTTCAATGGGATCGTAGAGATGGACGGTGGCAGCGTACAAGGTCTTGGGCCGTTGCCCTGGCACAATCGTCGAAAGACCATGCATCAAGCGCAGATGCCAACCGCCTCCTGGCTTTTCTTCAATACGGCCCGGCACCAAGGCTGCGGCACGGGTGGCTTCCAGCCGATAGCTGAGCCGTTTTTGGCCGTCGAAGACGCTGAAACAGGAGTTGGTGATGGACTCAAACATCGAGCGCACCATGCCGCGCAGGCTACTACCCGGGATAGCCGGCTTGCCATCGTACTCAAAAAAGCGGTAGGTGCGGTATTCCTTGTTGTCAACGGTCTCCGTGTCAATATCGTGGCTATCCGATACAAAAAGTGGCGTGACAGTGGTTAACTCACAGGTAATGCAGCCTGTCAATCCGAGGAAGCGGTCATGCGGAGGAGGCGCGCAGCGATCCAGCAACGCTGTTTCAGAACTGGCTATTTTGGGACGACCCAGCCAGCGCACGAAGTTGTAGGGGTTAAGAAAGCGGTAAGATCCCGTTTGACGTTGTTGCTCAGTCATTGTGTTCCTCCTTGTGCGCGGCAAGTCCGAGCCACCACACGGCCAGCACGGTATCGGCTTCCAGAAAGCTGCGGTAAACCAGATCAACACGTTCAACCTTGAGCAGTTCAACTGGGCCGGGGTAGACTGGCGGCCGGCGCTGGCCGGCCACGCGGTTTTCTGGCCAGACAATCAGCGAAGTACCATCAGCCAGAACTCGTTCCCGTCGTGAACCCCACAGCAGCGCCCGCTGTTCAAGACAGGCAAGCGGCAGCATCGTCTTTGAGCCTTCGATCCTTGTGGGGCGCTGCTGCCAATAATCGTATGCTGCGAACCTGTTTTCGCCCAAGGCTGTTCCAGGGGGCAAGAAAACAAAGCCCAATGGGAGCGACGCATCACCTGCGCCGACAAATCGCCATAGCATGCCAGTGCCATCTCGTCGCAACTCCAGGTCGCCGCCTGGCCCGAACAAGCGCACACGTTCAAGCCATTCCAGCTCAGAAGGCATCGCCGCAGGTTGATAGTCGAATTGAAAGTCGCTGACCCACTCGCAAATGCGCCACGGCATATCGAAAGATTTCCATGCAGCAAGGAAAGCCTCGATTTGTTCGAACACAGCCGTGAACCGACCACCCCACAGCGCTGGGCGCAGTTGGGCGCCCAGCGTTGTCTCTCGAAGCTCACCAATGCGCTGTTTGAAGTCAATGGTGGTCATGGCCTCACCTCCCTTGGGTAAAGCTGCGACAGTCTGTAGCTGGCGGCAGCGCTTTGTGCAACCGTCCCTGGTTGTCCGAAGTATGAATCAGGCACAGGGCCACCGGGATCGCGCAGGACACCGGCTTCCTTGTAGTCGGACACTGCTTTGAGAAAATCCCTGACCCATGAACGCGCTTGCTCCAGCCAAGCTGAGTCACTAGCTTTCGGTTCTACCAACCGCCATATAGCTCGACCTCGCTCATTTTTGACCACTTCGGCATCTAGGTGCAGCACCTGGAACAGGGTATCAACGCCCGGCTGCGGCTTAAGGAGCGTTGGCTTGACACCGCTATCTTCAGCCTGGAGATAGCCCAGACGCGCATGCCATTTGTAGGCACAGACCTCTCCAAAGCCTTTCGCGCGCCCGAAACCGGCCGTCAGCCGGCCTTCAGCCAAGTCACGCAGCGTGAGGACCAGCCAACCCAATTCCCAGGCTTCAGGGTTGTCCAGTCGGATGCGCCCGCGAAAGGAGGGCCTCCACAGCGCCACTGCATCGAACTTGGCACTATCGCGGCCACCGCCCGTAAAGCGATCGATAGCCAGGAAATCCTGCACCTTGAAGATCGGCGGTATCTGATCTACGCAAGGCGCGTCCTCGACCAGCAACCGGCTACCCCGGCGGGCGCTGCCGAACAGGCGACACGCCAGGCAGAGATGTGTTGGATCGACCTCCTCTTCGGGATCGTCCGGCTGACGAAGCCGAGAGTCGCAGCACTCGAGCGGCAGTAGCGGCTCAGCCTTCTTTCGCGTACGGGCCGTCGGGTGACAGGCGGGGCAGGCCAGGTTCTCTGCACTGGGGCGCTGCATCGCCAGCGTACGCACAATGCGTTCGGCATGTGACCGCAGCACACCGCGCAAACTTGCACCTGGCAACAACGCGCCACCTTCCCAGAGCGGGGCATGATCAACGCCGGCCTGGCGAGCCAGGGTAATGGCGTTCACCAAAAACGCGCCGGATGCTGTCAGATCGAAGGTGAGATCAAGCCAGGAGCGCGCTACGGGCACATCCTTTGGCGCTGCAACTACCTTCTTGCGTGCCTCTGTCAGATTCTCACCAAGCCACCCATCCCGGACAGCCAGCCAGGCCGCCGGCTGATCAGCTATCGGCTGGTCCTCTTTCAGGAAGGCCATGAGCTTATCAACCGTGTCGAGTTGCAGTTCGCAACAGACCAGGCCGGTCAAGCTAAACGCGCCCAGGCCGCGGGCCGCACGTCCACCGATTGACGCCCGGCCCGCCTGCCACTCGGCCAGGACAGCAGCCAACAATTGCTGTTCGGCACCCCCCGCTTCTTCCAATTGAAGTCTTAGAGAGAAGCATACATCTTTTTGCATAACTTCGAAATCGAATTTGACAGACGCCGCACGGGCGGCCGCGTTGGTCGAGCGATCGATCCCTACCGCGTCCCGCACATGCGTGGGTGCAGCAGCGAGTGGTTTGGCATCGGCCACCCACAAGCGCGACGCACGCCCGCCTAAGCGATTGTCTTCCTGTGGGTCAATGCTGCCAAACAACCGGCAGGTGAGGCAGTTACACGCAAGCGTTCGGCCTGGGGGCTGAGCGGCCGGTACGCCAGCCGCGGTTTTCTCGTCAGGATCGGCCAGCGCCTTGCATACGCCACCGCCTAGACGTGGGGCCAGCACTGTAGCCACTGCCCGCAGCGCGCCAGCGAGAGCCGAACCGGGAATGAACACATCACCACTGGCCGTCCGGCGTATGAACTGGTCAGCCACGTCGCTTCCGCGTCCTCCGCCGATGTGGAGGGCTGTGCGAGCAGTCAAAGTGCCTTCAAATGTCAAGGTGCTCATTGTGCCTCCCTATCCTGTGCGTTGCGCGCCCCGCCGGCAATGTAGTCAGCCAACATCTCCAGTCCTCGCCGCCAGCGTCTGCTGCCAATGCCGTACTGTTGATCGAGCTCTTGCGCCAGCCTGTGGGCCTGACGCAGACCTTTGTTGCCGGACTCCTTCTCTGACCTAAAGAAGTTCTTCTTTACTATCTGGGCGCGCCAGGCGGCTGTGTCGACGCGTTGTGCCTCAGGAATCAGTTGGTCGGGGTTACCCATACTATCAACAACAGCGACGGCGGATCTGCCACTGAGCGCCGCCTGCCGCAGCAGGCGCGCCAGCGTTTCAAACTCGGTATAGTTGAAAGGCCTGACATCCATATCATCCAGCTTGCTGCGCCATTCAGCCAAGTCCTTATCCTGCCACTGCGGGTGTTCCCTGCCTCCAGTGACGGGTGCAAGTGCCGGAGGCAGCGGGACAATTGCCGGCTCAACGTCACGACAGTTGTGAATTAGTGGGTGGTTGAATAGCACCCAGCCAAATCCCTCATGCCGCCGCGCTCCGATGCCCTCAAGCTCCGCTCGCGTCAAGGCGTTCCGTACTGCGGCGGCATCTTCGCCACCAACAGGCAGTAGGCCGAAAGACGAGCCGGCAGTGAGCGCGACGTCGCGCCAGCGCGGCAAGCCTAGATAGGCGTTGCGCCCGTCCAAAGGTCGGCTGGCACAGAAGCTCCTGACAACCTTGAGCCTAACGCCGAATACGCGTTCGAGCCAGGCGGCGCCGTCTGGCCCTTCTAACTCGGTCAGGCAGCGGCCCCAATCATCCAGGGCAATCGTGTCACTCAGCAGGGTCATGACGAATCCTTCTGCTGGTTTCGTCACGCGCCGGTCAAGTGATACCATCTGCCAGGGATGTGGCGCCTGGACCTGCAATGGCTCAAGCCAGGCCGAAGCTTGTCCATAGCCTCGCCGACTGGCCTTGCCCAGGCGCAACTTCAGCTCGCCGCCAGCAGCGGGCAGACTCACCAAACGGCAGAACTGCTGCCATTGCGCTTCGCCCTGACAGGCAAGAAGCCCACAGAAATACTGGCCGGGCGCCAGGGCATCGAAACTGAATAAGGCTCCCGCTTCCGCCCTACCGGATCCTGGCTCAATGGCGACATGCATTTCGGTAACGCGCTTCAGTTCCCATGTCGATGCATCTGGCCCAAGCCGTAGGAAGCCTGAAAAGGGTTTCAGCTCTACGTCATCATGACCGTTTCTCTTACAGACCGGGCAGCGCAACAGCCCGTCTTGCTTCAGCGCATAGCTGGCGGCACCGTGCGTCCCTACGGTGCGATCCTCCGTGAAACCTGGATAGGTTTCGCAGCTCAGTATGTCTTGTGGAGCTGGCAACGTTATCTGTAGCTCGCGGCCTTCACCGCTGCCCGACAAGTCGGCCAGATAGAGTGGCATGAAGCGTACGCCGCCGCGGTAAAAGCAGTTGACAAACGCCTGGTAAACCCCCTGACCGGGCTGCAAAAGATGTCGCGAGGCTGCACGGCCGGCCAGGGCTCCGCGCAGCGCAACACCAGGAATATAATCCAGACCTTCAAAGTCGTTTCCTGCTACTCCCTTGCCTGAGATCAGTGCCGGCTCATCCAGGCGAACCGTCATCAGCGCCAGGTAGGGCGCTCCCGCCGCAGGGACAGCCCAATCGTGTTGGGCTTTTTCATCCTGGCTGCCGTCTGACTTTGGGGCGACCGGCCCACGGATAGCTAATCCCTTGAAGCGTTCCAGCAGGTATTCCTCAGCCGTCTGCCCTGCGGGTGGCGTGATGCCGGTGGCGTGGATCAAACGAACCCGGCACTCCCCTCGCCCGCGCCGGCGCCCGGCGCCAATATGGCGTAGATTACGAGCGGCCGCCACCAGCCAGGCAGCTTCGTCCAGCCCCGAGCCGCTGCTATCCTCGCACTGCAGTTTGAACTCAAAGCACAGGTTGCCATCACCCTCTTCACGGAAGAATAGCTTGCGCGCTTCTGCGCGGCGCGTGCGAGGACTGACGCGCACGTGCGGCGCCACCTGGCTGGCAGTTTCACCCGGTGTCCACACTTCAGTTCCCGCGGGCTCAGATAATCCAGTTGGACGAGCCGAGCTGCTGGGCCAACGTCTCGGCGCCCAGGGACCTCCGAAGATAACGCACAGAGGGCATAGCGTCTGGGTCCCGAGGTCATAGCAAGAGCTCTGCCCAGAGTTGGCACAAGAGCGCCAGCCCGCCAGCAATGGCAGCGACAACAGACGGTGCAGGCTGTCGCGTAGCAGGCCCGTGATAGTGGTTCCGCGCAGCACAGGCACACCGTCAACATCGCGGTGCAGTGCCGAGTCTATTGCTGGCCCCAGACCGTGACCTGCGCTGATGTGATAATCGGATCGCAGTTCGAGCAAAAATGTCAGTTCCAGCGTCATGGCTCAGTCCTCCCCAGGGAAGTAGTCGGTATAGGCGTGTTCGAAGGCGAAGCTGTAATTCCAGACCTGCAGCAGATCAAGCAGGCCATGCGCTTTGCCGACTGCACTTGGCCGCGCCAGGGCGTACCAGGCGTGCAGCCCGTCGGAACCACCCAGTGCAGCCAACGCTGCGTCGATCTCATGGCGTCGATCGTCATCACGCGCAATCCGGCCGACTAACCGCGCCTGTTGCGCCTGCCAACGGCCTGTTTTCGCCACATTTTGGTCATCCGAAGGCAGGTTGTTAGGGCTGTACAGCGCGCGCAACTCGGCAAGCTGCCCTGCCACCTGCGCTCTGAGATTGTAGCGCTCATTGATCAGCACATCGACTGGTAGCCCTAATCCATCTGGGATGGGGTCGCGCACATCCCGTGGCACCCAATAGGGGCGCAGCGAACTGCGGAGGGTCATACCCTTTCTCTCCTCCTCGGGCAGCGAATGTCCCAGGAGGACATCGAAGTCAACGATCCCCATTTGTGCAGGTATGCCCAAGCCCGGGGCCTTAACCAGGCGTTTCGCGCGTTCTAACAATGCATGGCCATGCTTGTGTACCAGGGTATGCGGATATTTGGCCTTACAGATCACCACCGCTGCCGACATACTGGGATCTCCAGGCAAGCCCTGGGTGTTCAGTTGCTCCTTCATCCGCCCGGCGAAGGCGCGGCAGAAGCTGCGGGCAAAGTCAAGCGCATACGGTGCAGGCAGCAAGACAAAGAGGTCATCTCCGCCCAGGATCAATGGCAGTACGGACAAATGCGCTCGGCTGCGCACCGACCGCTTCTGGCCTGGTTGGGTATTAAGCAGTTTTAGGGTAGGCTCGGCCAGCGACTCCCGCAGTACGTCAGTCATGCTTTCAGACAGCTTCTTCAACGTTTCAGGGTTCGGGCAGCTGCTGAAGACCTTGCCCATCTTGTTGCCGTCCGCTATCAGATACGCCACATAGCCGCGCGGGTCCCAGTCGGCGATATCTTCAGCCGTATGCGGGCAGCGAAGTCTTGCCCCTCCCTGCGCGACGACAGCGTCCTCAAATCTGGATAGAAACTGGCTCCTGCTGCTGCGACGCTCTTGCGCCTTGAGCCGGCACGTACGGCAGACGTAGTTCTGGTCTTGACCGTCAGCGCGTTCCTCCAAGTCAGTGTACAGCGTCGCCTGTTCGACGCCGCACGATGCGCAGATAGCCATGTGCGGTCCGATTTCTACCATCGCCGCTCCGCGTCCTGCGCGCTTGGCTCGCGCCAACCCTGCCCGCGCCGCATCGTTCGCGGCGGGGAAAGTGCCTGGTGTACCGTCCCATGGGACGGGGGGGCCAACTGTCAGGGTGGCGTTGGTCGTGTCATAATAGAGTCGTGCGAGTTCCGCGCCGAACGCTAAGGCGGCCTCTTCGTCCGGCAGAAGCGCGGTGAAACTGCCGCCATCATTGACGAGGAGCCTGGCTCCATTCGGCAACAACTTTGGCGCTGCCTCGTCGCAGAAACGGCTCAGGAGTTGGCTGCCCCCAACCACTTCGCGCAAGCGAGTAGAACGAAATACAAAATGCTGGATTTTGTCGGCTTCGGCAGCCAACAGTACCTGGCTCATGCTTTCCCCTCCTCAACGGCTAAGAGCGGTAGAAAATCTAGCCCGCACAGATCACATAGCTTGTCCCACGGCATGCGTTCGGTGATGAGGGCGGTTAGTTGCCGCCACGCCATCGGATCACCGTGACCCTCAAACACCTTTGGCAGGTCGCCAACTTCTTTACTCCAAATCTGATTGAATGCACGCCTGTCCAAATGTTGTAGGTCGCTGGACGAATGCCTGTAGCAGATCTTATTCGCCCAGTTACGCACGAACTCCTGGTAGTTGGCTGCGACCAGCGCCACGGCAGCTTCGGCGACGGCCCTAGGGATCGCGAGGCTCTGGTGGATCGCCAGGTTACGAAGTTTTGTGAATTCATTGGTGTCAAGGCTGACGCCGGCGGCCGTCCAATAGGGATCCATCGTCGTGCGCGCCCACCCGGGCTTCCAAGCCATAAAGACGGTACCCTGCGCACCGTCCCAATAGTTGATCGGTAGATTATAGTGTGGTGGCAGAACCATTTCGTGACGCAGAAAATGGCGCATGTTCTCGGCGCCATGATACTCGACCAGACCCTGCAAGATCGTCGCATCGTCGGGTGCAGATGCCCCACTGCGCGTTTTTTCCCCTCGGAGACAGCCCAACGCAAATAGACGCACGATGCGCGCCCTGAGCAGCAACTCATCCAGCCCGGCTGCGCGCAGGAGCGCGGAGCGCAGGTCCTCGTTGTGTTCGACCAGGCGTCCCACTTTACACAGTTCATCATAAGCGTAGGTGAGCAACAGGTCATTATGCATCAGGAGCCGACAGCCGTTATGCCCTGGCTGCGGGGTTGTGAGGTCTGTTTGTTGGGCTATCAGCTCGGTAACAGCCTTCTGCATGCCAAGGTCTTTTGCAGCATGGGGCCAGCCGCCAGCCGATAGGACATTCACTGCGCGTGGCGGTATGAAGTC
This sequence comes from uncultured Anaerolineales bacterium, assembly GCA_964551735.1. Lineage (GTDB taxonomy): Bacteria > Chloroflexota > Anaerolineae > CG2-30-64-16 > CG2-30-64-16 > DAOUAT01. Next base: position 23,542 of record CAZKEF010000030.1, on the reverse strand, counting down.
ATACTGTAGCTTAAGTTTAGCCTCTGACACCTTTCGCTTAATGTCATCAGTGTCATCTTGCGCTTGCCAGAAGTCGCCGTCATCCCAGCCTTCGTAGATGCGCAGCAGGCAGCGCAGCGACTCGACCCGGTTGGTCTCTTCCGAATTGAAAAGCCCCTCGTGCGTTTTAGAGGATCTTGCCATCAAAGCGATGATCGGATCGAGCGCATGGCCCGCCGCCCGGAAATGGTAACTCTCGTACGCGCGCCGAACTTCTTCCCAATTGTGCAGCTTGAAAAGGGCGTACGGGTTCTCCAGGGGCCTGATGCGGCAGGTATATCCAAAGGGACGTCGCTTCTCCTGCTCGTAAAGGGTGAAGTCAACATACGAGATATCAACCCCTGCATAGGCTGCAAACAGGAACGCGCCGGCATCCATGCTTTTTTTCGCCCCCGTAATGTCAACCACCACGTGCCGCTGGTTTCGCTGGTCTTGTAGCAGGGAATCGCACAATGCACGGAACACCGCCTCCGGGGTATCATCGGTCTGTACAATCTGGATGTGCGCATCATCAATTGCCCACGCGCCCTGGGTCCGGCCGGCTAGCTCCTTGAGCAATCCTGTTACCAGTCTGCCGCGTTGCTCGCCCCGTTCATCTACCTTTCGATTATCTGTAGTAAGGTGACTGTAGGTTTTGTTAACGAGCAGCACCACCCGCTTGGGCTGCAGGACAGCTACGGTCTGCAGTAGGGGCTCGAGCGAGTAGCCGACCAGGGTAGCCAGCGTCCCAGCACACCGATCTGGAAGGTTCTCGAAATGGTTGTTATCGGCAAAGTGAAGTTCATAGGGCAGCAGATCTGCCATGTAAGCACCCATGCGACTGGCCTCGTCAGCAAACGTTTTGTTCCAGTGGTTGCGGGTTTTTTTTTGCAGGGCGGGTGCATCAAGCTGCTCACAAAGGGGGCGCCACCAGGGGATAGTCGCATTGCGTTCTACTTGGGTCGGAGGCATCGGCATCTCCTTGTCAGGTGGGGGGCAGGCAGTCGCTGGTTCCAATACTCCCTCGTAATGCGGCGTAGCTCATCCACAGCCAGACCAGGCGCCCTGGTCAGCCACCAGCAATGAAGCGCGTCCGCAGTCACGATGGTCTTCCTCTAATGAAGCATCCGCCGGTGCGATCAATCAGGGGAAAACTGACATCCCGGCAGCGTGCTGGCGGTTTCGGGTCGGCAGAGCGTCAGGCGCCCGGGGCCGCAGCAGAGTATCATCGAATTGATAAGTGCGCGAGATTCGGGTAGAATCAAACAATACTGGGAGCCATCAGGCAACAAGTATACATCACGAATCTTGGCTACGCAAATCACAATTTCTCGCCAACGCCCCCTTCTCTTTTTTCTTAGACCTCTTTTCGTTACCCTTTGTAGAGACCACAGCACGGGCCGTTAAGCCCTGACGGCCGGCTCGTGTGCCGGATCTGACACCCGCTCATCGGGTGTGACTCCTCCTTCTTTTTGCGTTGCCAGCCGCGCGTTCGTGTGCGGCGGCCGCGCCATGCCAAAAAGAGGAGGGAGCCATGCTTAGCCCGAAACTGTCGCCCCGCCGCACCGTCCCCGCCGTCGCGTGGGATGAAACGCTGCTGCGCAAGCACCTGGTGGCCCTGTGCCGGCGCCTGCTGGGCGCGGCCGGCGGTTGGACCACCGACGCCCGCCTGCTGCGGGCCTTGAGCGAGATCGTGCGCCTGGGCATGCAGCCCGAGATACAGGCTGCGCTGCGCGGCCGGGGCGACCTCGATGAGGCCATCCGTGACCTGGCGACGCGCTACGCGTTCGGGCAGCTGATGACCGAGGACCAGCCCTACGAGACGTTGGACGCGCTCGCCCAGGCCCTGATCCAGCGGACGCTGACCCAGGTTTACGCCCACGCCGGGCGTCTGGAAGCCAGCTTCGGCGAGAACCCGTTGGACGAGGACCCGGGCCTGCTGCTGAGCCTCTGCCGGACGGTGGCCGGCTACGTGCCGCACAAGCCGATCGGCGGGCACATTGCCTGGAAGCTGGCGCACTACGAGGGCGCGGTCAGCCGGGCCATGCGCCAGATCGAGAACCTGGTATGCACGCCGGCCGTCACCGAGGGCTTCGTGGCCTTGGTGCTGGCCGCGGAGCTGCCGGAGACGATCCGCCAGCGCGTCGAGGAGACCGGCGCCGACGGGGTGGCGGTCTTCAAGGCCCGCCTGGCGCTGCTGGCGCGGGGCGGCGGCCGGCGCGGCCTCGATCCGGTGGCGACGATCCGCTTCTTCGCCCTGCCGGCGACGGTGGCGTTCGTCAAGGGGTTCGCCGCCACGGTGCAGCCGGCGCGCACCCTGTACACCGAGGAGGAGTACAGCATCCTGCCGTGGGCGGGTAAGCGGGCCCTGCCGCGCCAGCGCCGCCAGGGCTACCTGGAGGCCGCGCTCTGGCAGCTCGAACGCCAGCAGCAGGCCAAGGGCGGCGTCCTGCCGCCGGACGGGGACGAGCTGGAGGAGGCGGACGATCCGGCGCTGGCCGACCCGGCCGCGCCGGCGCACCTGGCCGCGGCCCTGCGCAGCCGTTCGTTCGAGCGCTGGGTCGTGGAGACGGCCCTGGAGCACCGGCCGGATGACCCGTTCTGGCGGGCGGCCGAGCTCCGCTACGTGCGCCGGCTGTCTACGGCGGAGATCCTCCGCACGGGCCTGGCCGATGGAGCGACCCTGGAGGCTGTCGCGGCACGCATGGCTGCCTTGCGCGCCGACGACGACCTCTGGCAGAGCTGGCTGGAGGGGACGCTCAACGCCTGACGGCCGGCCCGGCCGGCCGCGTAGGCGCCCCGCCGCCGGGCAACTGAAGTTGCGGCTACCGTTGCGAAGTCTGCCTGCGCAGACTGGCTGCTCAACCGGCGCAGGCCGGTTTTGCAACGGTAGGCGCAGTTTCACCTGCCGACCCTGCTCTGCACCCTGACTGGGCCGCAGACCCAGTCAGGGTTTATCCTCTGCGAGGTTCCCATGCCGAACCATCCGAGCTTCTATACCGACCTGCTGCGCCGGCGCTTCACGGGCAGCCCGCCCCTGACGTCCGCGGAGCGCACGGAGCTGGACCTCCACCTGCTGATCTGCCCCCAGTGCAACTACGACTACGCCGCGCTCCTGGTGGTTCAGGCGCCGGAACGGGCCACAGCTTATCTGGAGCAGTTTACAGCTGCGCTGGAGGCCGACGCCGTGACCCCTTATTTGTATGCGCTGGCCCGGGCCCGCCGCACGGGCCGCCCGCTGGATGGCTTCCAGGAGTGCATCTGGCAGTTCGTCTGCCGTGATGCGACCGCGCTGGCGAACTACCGGCTGGTGGAGGCCACCCTCGCCTGGGCCGCCGAGCACTGAGTCGGGGGCGCGTCTCCGGACCAACGGACCAGCGCCAGCTACGGCCGTAGCTGGCGCTGGCGTGATCTCCTCGCAATTGCCAGGGGAGACGGCGGTGACAGACCGCCGGCGAGACTGCTCTCAGGGACTCGGCTCCGCCCCGTCGCTTGCCGTTTCCTGTCCGCTCTCAGCTGCGCGGGCCTTACTCTGCACAGCCAACGCGGATGCGGTTGGCCTTTGCCCAGGCTATCAGCCAGGCTTGGGCCGCCGGTTCTGTGACCCGGTCCGGCCGGAGCGTGACCTGGCCGCCCAACGCGGAACAGGCCTGCCACCAGTCCGCCTCCGGGCCGGGCGGTAGGCGATCGCTCGTGAAGATCTCGGTGCGCCGCGCCGGGCAGGCCGCCGGCCGGGCGCCGGAGTCGGTGCAGACCTCCGCCGCTACGACGCCCGCAGGCCGCTCGAAGGCCCGCGCCGGGCGATCTTGCAGTGCCACGACCATGAAGGTGTGCCAGATCGGCGCGGCGCCGAACAGCCCCGCCACATCCGCCATGGGACTGTTGTCGGCATTGCCGACCCAGACGCCGACGGCCAGATCGGGGGTGTAGCCCACCGTCCAGCTATCCCGGTAGTCGTTGGTGGTGCCGGTCTTGGCCGCGGCCGGCCGATCGAGGTGCAGTGCGCTGCCGGCGCCGAACGCGGCCGTGCGCGCAGCGTCATCGGCCAGGATGTCGGTGATCAGGTAGACGTCCTCCGGCCGCGCCATGCGGGCCGCCTGCGGCGCCGCGCGGTACAGGACCCGGTCGCGGGCGTCGGTGACCTCGAGGATCGCGGTCGGGGGCACGCGCGCCCCCTGGTTAGCCAGGGCCGCGTACGCGGCGGTGAGTTCCAGCAAGCTGACCTCGGCGCTGCCCAGCGCCAGCGCGGGGCCGTAGTCGGCCGGTGCGCCCAGCGTCGTCAGGCCAAACGCGCGTGCCCGGGCGAGGAAGGCCGGGCTGCCGACGAAGTCCAGCGTTGCGACGGCCGGCGCGTTGTATGAGTTGGCCAGCGCGTAGCGCACCTGCACCGGGCCGCGGAACCGCCGGTCGTAGTTCACCGGCTGATACGGCCCGTCCGGCGTCTGATAGGCCCGTGGCAGGTCCCAGACCACCGTGGCCGGCGTCCACCCGGCCTCCAGCGCGGCCAGGTAGACCAGCGGTTTGATGGCCGAGCCGGGCTGGCGCGGCGTCAGGGCCAGGTTCAGGCCGCCGGTTGCGGCCGGCAGGCTGGCCATGGCGAGAATGGCGCCGGTAGCCGGCTCGATGGCAACCAGCGCGGCGGCCGAGGCGTCCCGGCCTTGCAGGTCGGCCAGTCGCCGGCGTGCGATGGCCTCCGCGCCGGCCTGTAGGTCGGCGTCGAGCGCGGTGCGGATGGTCAGGCCACGGCGCGAGAGGCCCGTGAACCCGACTTCGGCCAACTGCGCGGCCGCGTATTCAATGAAGGCGCTGTCGGCCCGGAAGGGGAAGTAGGGCGATTCAGGCAGCACCGCAGCCGTGACCTCTCGCCTGGCAGCGTAGTCGGCCGGGGTCAGATAGCCGCGGCGCAGCAGCAGACCGGCGGCGACCGCAGTGCGCGCGGCGGCCGCTTCGGCGTCGACGGCCGGGTCATAGGCATAGGGGGCCTGCGCCCGGCTCACGATGAACAGCGCCTCGGCCGGCGTCAGCTCGGCGGCCGGTTTGGCGAAGTAGCTGAGGCTGGCGGCCTCTACGCCGTAAGCCCCGCGGCCAAACGGCACCAGGTTGAGCCACGCGGCCGCGGGCCGGCGGTCGGCCGGGGCGAGGAGCGCTGCACGCTCGTAGACCCAGGCGCAAGGGAACTCGACCAGCAGCTTGTACGCGCCGGTGACGGCCGCCAGCGGCGCGCCGCGCACCAGGCGGCCCGCCCAGTCCACCGGCGGCCGGCCGAACACGTTCTTGCACACCTGCGCGGCCAGGCCGGAGCCGCCGGTGAAGGCGCCGGCGCCCGCGGCGGTCCGGCGCATCAGCGCGGTGAGGTTGCGCCCGACTGCCTGCGGGCTGACCGGCAGGTGGGTGGCCGGTGCGGTGCAGATGCCGGCGTCCTCGATGGCGTCCGCAGCCAGGCACAGGGCGCGCGGCATCTCGGCCGCGGGGATGGGCAGGCGAAACTCGCCCGCCGGGTAGCGGTATTGCAGGACGCGGCCGTAGCGATCGGTGATGACGCTGGCGGCCGGCAGACGGATGAACCAGGCCAGCGCCAGGCCCATCACCACCGGCGTCAGCATGATCGCCAGGTGCGCGGCCATGCGCAGCGCAGCCAGGCCGGCCAGCGCGTGCCGGCGCGCGGCAATGGCGCGGCGGACATCAGCGCTGTGCGCGATGCCGGCCTGCACCGTGACCAGCAGATAGCCGAGGGCCCAGCCGCTGAGCGCGACTGCGATCAGGGCGCTGCGCGCGGCTTCGAGCGCCGCGATCCACTGGCTGCCGGCCGCCCGATCTAAGTAGAGCACGAGGCCTGCGCTCCACACGACCATGAAAACGGCCTGGCCTGTGCGCAGGACGCGCGGTGGGGAGGGCAGCGGCCCGGGCAGGCGGCTCGCCAGGGCCGCAGCGAAGAGCAACACCGACAGCAGTGTCGGTGCGGTCAGGATCACCTCCTCGCCCGCGTACTCCAGCGTCACGCGCAGGTATTGCACATCCAGTTGCGCGGCCGCGTAGAGCGCGGCGAGCAGGCCGGGATAGAGGCCGCACGCGATCAACCAGCGCCCGTGCGCCAGCAGGCCGTCACCGAGCAGCAGGCGCACCCGGGGCTGGGCCAGCAAGCTCAGGGCAACCCGGGCCGCCAGGTAGCCCGCGGCTAGCAGGCCGTTCAGCAGCAGGAGTTGGGGGCCGAGCCAGGGATTGAGGATCTGGCGCCAGGGCGCGCCGGTGTGGGCCGCGATGGCCACCCAATCGGGTGTCAGGAGCCCGGATTGCACCAACAGCCAGCTTAGCGCCAGGAGCCCGGCCCAGCCGGCAGCCAGGGCGGTGAGACCCGGCGCGATCGGCCGGATCAGCCTGGGCAAGAGGCGAGCGGAGCCGCTGTTGGCTTGCGCCCGACCGATCGGGGTGACGAATTGTGTGCCCGCGGCGCCGACTGTCATGGTATGCCTCCCACTGGCGCAATCCAGCGGATTGCGCTACAGGTGTTGCCGAAATCCGCCGGATTGCGAGGGTGTCTGCAACCCAGCGGATTGTGCTACGGGTACGGCGTAATCCGCTGGGTTGCGGGCGTGGCGCTCAGCGCGGCCGCACCTGCCGGCCGATGAGGCCCTTGTCGTTCTGCTCCACGACGCAGGTCACCGGCATCCCCACGTAGGGGATGAAGTTGCCGACCAAGTCGCGGAAGTGGACGAAGATGCGCGGGCCGCCGTTCTCGACGAAGCCGTACCCGCGCTCCGGCGTCCACGCGCTGATGACGCCCGTAGCGACCTCGACCAACGGCAGGCCCATGGCGTTGCACATGGGGCAGAGGTAGCGCACGGTGTTCCACCCGGGGTTGGCGCCGGCGAGCACCATGTGCACACCCGGATGCCGGTTACAGCGCGGGGTCTGCGGACGCGCTGGCGCGGGCGGTTGCGCAGGCCGCGGCTGCGGCAGGGAGCGGGGCGGTCGCTGGTAGTTGATGTGGATTTGAGCCATGGGGCGCCTCCTTGTTTTGTGGTGTTCCGGTCAGGCCTGCTGCCGGAGGGTTGCTTCTAGCAGGGGTAACGAAAGGGGACCTCACCCCTCGACCCCCTCTCCTGCGAGGAGCGGGGGAGTCTGCTCCCCCTTCCCTCGGAGGGAAGGGGGCTGGGGGGTTAGGTGTGGTCTTTCGTTACCCCGCCTGGAACGTGATCGCACACCCGGAGGTTGCACCCATGCTGCCACTGACCCAAGAGCACGAGGCGCCGCAGGCCATCATCCAGGCGCTCTTCCGCTATCCGGTTGCCCTGCAGACCGCGCTGGACGCGGCCGGCGTGGCGCCCCACGAGCTGGCGATGTGGGCGCGGCGGGCCGGCAACGCGCCTGAGATCGAGAAGCTGGCCGGTTGGTTGTCGGTCGGTCAGCAGCCCGGCTACTACAAGCCGATCCTGGAGGTGGCGGCCGGCCACCTGCGCGCGGGCGAGCTGTTGGAGGCGCTGCCGGTGTTCCGCTGGGCCTACTACCAATGGCAGGCCGCGCCGGCCGATGCGCCAGGGCGGCAAGCCGATGGTCGCAAGCTGTTCACGCTGTGGGGCGAATGCCTCTTCCGCCTCGGCCAACCGGTCGGTGCGCAGGATAAATGGCTGCGCGGCCTACAGCTCGTCAACGATGCAGAGGCGCTCACGCGGCTGGCGCGGGTGATCGAGCGCGCAGGCGCTGTGGCCGAGTACGAAGCGGTGCTGACCGCCGCGCGCGGCCTGGCATTGCCTGGCGCCGACAGCCTGTGGCAGCGGTGGCAGCGCCTCACGACTACACCACCTTGGGAAGAGACGGCCGAACCTGAGCCGGCCGCCGCGGCGCCCGCCGATGCGCCCGGCCTCGCGGTGCTGGCTGATGTGGCCAACCTGGAGCTGGTCTGCGGCGACCAGTTCGGCTACGGCCGGCGGCCCGATTACGGCCGGCTGCTGGCCGCGGCCGAGCGACTGGGGCCGGTGCGCGCCAAAGTGGCCTTCGTGCCCGATCTGCCCGACACGCTGCCGGTGCGCCAGCACCTGGCTCAGGTCGGGTTCGCGGTCGAACTGCAGCGGCCCAAGCGCAGCCACGGCCGCATTGCAGCCAACGTGGATGCGGCTATGGGCGCAGCGGCCGCGCGCTGGGCCAGCGAGCCGGGCATCGGTCGGGTGGAGCTGTGGACCGGCGACGGCGACTTCCTGCCGGTGCGCACGTTGATCCACCAGGCCTGGCCGCACGTAACGGTGGCCTTCCGGGGCTTCCTGGCCGGCGCCGCGGCCGAGATCCAGCGGCTGGAGGCGGACTGGCTGCCCATCGGGCCGGGCTACCTGATGGCGTGACCAGGGCGCTCTGCTGACCGTTGACGGCCGACCGTTGACGGCTGCCCCCTCTCCCGCTGCGCGGGACGCAAGCAGTCCGTAAGGCGACCTCACCCCCCAACCCCCGCTCCTGCCAGGAGTGGGGGAGCAAGTACCCCTCCTTCCCGTGACGGAAGGAGGGGGGTGCGCTGTACCCGATCCTTTCGTTACCCTGTGTAGAACAACTTCACTAACAGGAGGCCACCCATGCAACCCAACGCCGCCCGACTGCTGGCTGAGAAGGTGGTGCGGGAGATCTTCCGCATCGCCCAGGCCTACGGCAAGGAGCACCCGTTCAGCTTCGACGACATCCTGAACGACCTGACCGTGATGCTGGAGCACGACGCGCTGCAGCTCATCTCGCTCAAGTTCCATCGTCCCGACGCGACCCGGGCCGTGCTGGCCGAGTACAACTACGCGCTGCACGCGGGCGCGCCGCAGTTCCACGGGGATCATGCCCAAGGCATCGGCATCGTGCCGCTGAGCCCGCCGTTCGACATGGGCCTGGTGGTGCAGCGCGATCTGCTGGGCGGCGCCTACGCTGGCCGCCTGCGCCTGAACTGGGGCGGCGCGCCGCAGTACACGCGGCGGGCCGGGTTCGAGCACCAGGACGGCAACACGGCCACGCGCACCGGGGGCCGCGCCAGCAAGCAGGTCTTCATGGACGACAGCTTGCGGCGGGCCGGTCAGGTGAAGTTCTTCGCCGCCCCGCGCCAGTTCGGCTTCATCACCGGCGCTGATGGCGTGGACGTGTTCTTCCACGCCACCAACGTGGCCGGCTTCCAGCCCCAGGCCGGCCAGCGGGTGACGTTCCTGCCGCTGGTGACGCCGAAGGGCATCCAGGCGCAGGACGTGCGGTTGGGGTGACCTCACCCCCTGACCCCCTCTCCTTGCGAGGAGACCTCACCCCCTGACCCCCTCTCCTTGCGAGGAGACCTCACCCCCTGACCCCCTCTCCTTGCGAGGAGAGGGGGAATGGAGGAAGCGATGGAACGATTGAGCTACTACTCGGACGGGGCGATTGACGTGCTGGGGCGGGCCAGCGGCGCGGCGGTGGTGGTGCGCGACGACCGCGGCCGCATTCTGGACACGGCCAGCCGCCGGCTGACGGGGATGACCAACAACGAGGCCGAATATGAGGCGCTGATCCTGGCGCTGGAGCTGGCCCTGGCGCGCGGTGAACCTTCCGCCGCGCTGACCTTCCTGGTGGACAGCCAGATCGTCGTGGGTCAGGTTGCCGGCGCCTTTGCCGTGCGTGACCCGCGCCTGGGGGAGCGCCACGCCCGGGTGATGCGTTTGCTGGCGCAGTTGCCCGAGGCCACGTTGGCGTTTGTCCCGCGCACACGCAACCGCGTGGCCGACGCGCTGGCCCAGGAGGCGCTCCATGGCCGTTGAACTCAGCTTGTTCGAGGCGCTCTGCGATGGCCCCAACCTGCACCAGGCGTGGCTGGGGGTGTGGAGCGGCCGCACCACGGCCGGCCGGCAGACCGGCGCCGGCGTGGATGGCGTCACCATCGCCGATTGGGCGGCTGACTGGGATGCGCGGCTGCGGATGTTGCAGGCCGACCTGCTGACCGGCCTGTACCGGCCCAACCCGCTGCTCTGGTTCGAGATTGCTCGACCGGATGGCGGCCGCCCGCGGCGGCTGGGGATCCCGACGGTGACAGATCGGGTGGCGCAACGCGCGGCCAAGAACGTGTTGGAGCCGATCTGGGAGGCGGAGTTCCTGTCGTGCAGCCACGGGTTCAGGCCGGAGCGTTCGGTGTTCACCGCGGTGGCGCATGTGCTGTGGCACGAGGCGCACGGGCTGCGCTGGGTGGTTGATGCGGACATCGCGGCCTGCTTCGACACTCTGGAGCACACGCGGCTGCTGGATCAGGTGGTGCGGCTGGGCGATGGCCGAGTGACCGAGCTGGTGGCCGCCTGGCTGGCCGCCAGCACACCGACGCCGGGCCTGGGGGTGGCGCAGGGCGCGCCCTTGTCGCCGCTGCTGGCCAACGTCTACCTGCACCCCTTCGATGTTGCCATGATCCGGGCCGGCCATGCGCTGGTGCGCTACGCGGATGATTTCGTGGTGCTCTGCCACACGCGCCAGGCGGCCCAGGTGGCCCTGGATGACGCCGCGGACGTGCTGGGCAGCCTGGGCTTGCGCCTGAACCCCGAGAAGACGCGCCTGACGCCGTTCGGGCGCGGTTTCACGTTCTTGGGCGCGCAGTTTGACTCGTAGTGCGTGATTCGTGGTGCGTAGTTCGTGGTGCGTGGTTCTCACTGCGCAACACGCAATACGCAACACGCAAGACATCCTCACCTATCTCACGGAGGTCGCCCATGACGCAACTGATCGTGGACACGCAGGGCGCACGGCTGCGCAAGAACGGCGAGCGGCTGGAGGTCGAGCTGGAAGGGCAGACCGTCCAGAGCCTGCCGATGGGCGGGCTGCGCCAGGTCATCCTGATGGGCCAGGGCGTGAGCGCCAGCACCCCGCTGCTGTATCACCTGACGCGCAGCGGCGTGGATGTGGTGTACCAGAGCCAAGGCGGGCAGTTTGCGTTCCGGCTGGCCGGGCCGCTGGCGAAACACAGCGCGCTGCGAGTGCACCAGGTGCAGGCGATGGCAGATGCCCAACGCGCGGTCGCGCTGGCGCGCGCGGTGGTGATCGGCAAGCTGACCAACCAGGCGGCGACGCTGGCGCGTTACGGCGAACGCAGCGGCGAGCGCGGCCGCCATGCCATCCAGACGCTGCGTGACCAGATCGCGCGCGCGGCGGCCGCGACCAGCGTAGACAGCTTGCGGGGTCACGAGGGGAGCGGCGCGGCAGCCTACTTCGCGGCCTGGCCGGCGCTGTTCGATGCGGCGCAATGGCGCTTCCGGGGCCGGGCCTACCACCCGCCGCCCGATCCAGTCAACGCCATGCTCAGCTTCGGCTACGCGCTGCTGCTCAACGACATCGTCGCCGCGGTTAACCGCATCGGCCTGGACCCGGCCATCGGCTTCTTCCACACGGTCGACTACGGCCGGCCGTCGCTGGCGCTCGACCTGGAGGAGGAGTTCCGGCCGGTGATCGTGGACGCGCTGGTGCTCAGCCTGGTGCGCCAAGGGCTGCTGCAGCCGAGCGACTTCCGGGCACGGGACGCCGGCGGGCCAGCGGTGCTGCTGACCGATGACGCGCGGCGCTTCCTGATCGCGCGCTACGAGGAGCGGCTGGCGGTCAAGGTCCGGCATCCAGTCTGGGAGCAGCAGCTCACCTACCGGCAGTGCATCGAGCGCCAGGCCGAGCACATGGCGCGCTGCATTGCAGGCCGCGACGCTGAGTACCAGCCGCTGGTGGTGGGGTGAGGGGACTCGGAGACGCGGGGACATGGGGAGGGGGAGACTGACCTCTGACCCCTGATCCCTGCCCCCTGACGCCTGACCCCTGGAGGTTTGCCATGTTCGTCGTGGTCGCTTACGACATCCCGAATAACCGCCGGCGCACGAAGGTGATGAAGCTGCTGGAGGGTTACGGCCGGCACGTGCAAGAGAGCGTGTTCGAGTGTGACCTGGAAGCAAAGGATTACCGCCAGATGAGCCAGCGGCTGCAGCGGCTGCTGAACCTGCGCGAGGACAACGTGCGCTTCTACCACCTGTGCCCGCCCGATATCGGCCGCATCGAGACCTACGGTGTGGGCCTGCCGGTGCACGTGCGCAAGGGATTCACGATCGTGTGATGGCCGGTGTGATTTCAACGATGCGATCCAGCCGGAACGAGCGCTCGTCCCCGCGCAGCTCGCAGTGCGCCACCAGGTAGCGGCGGCCCCACCGTTCCTCAAGCCGCAGGGGCCAGACGCGGCGCTGCGTCACCGTGCCCCCGGTGTCAGCGTAGAGGAGCTCAAGTTGGACATCGGCGGCGATGGCGGCGGACAGCGCATCCATGAGGCCGGACAGGGTGGCCGGCCCAGCCGGCGGCTCGGGCGGGTCCTGCAGTCCGTTACCGATCTGTGCCGGCGTCGAGTCATCCTCTGCGTCGGTGGTCTGGCCGAGGCGCGCCGTTAGCAGCGCGTCATCGGAAGTCACCAACCGGGCGACGGCTGCGCGCGCTTCGGCCGGCAGCGTGGCCAGCAGTCTTTGTTCCAGTGCGGCCACGCCCAGGTCAGCCAGGCCGGGCACGCGGACTTGCAGCCGCGCGTAGACGCCGGCCAGGGCCGCCAGTTGGAGCAGCGGTAAACAGCGGCGCTGGAGCGCGGGCAGGGGCGGCACGGCGTCGGCGTCCGGGTGATCCGGTCTGGCGACCTGCACCAGATAGCCGGCGCGGCGCAGATAACGAAAGAGCGCGGCGGACTTCGGCTGTTCCACAAAGGCCCAGGCGCCGGACGCGGCCGGCTCGGTGGCTGCGCGAAACGGTTCACGCGCGCGCAGCGCGGCCAACTGCACCGGCCCGGATGGCCGCAACCGGTAGCCCGGCTCGCACCGGATCACGGCCGCCGCTTCGCCCCACTGCGCTAACTGTGCGAACGCGGGGCCGGGGAGGGCCGCGTGCGCGCCGTCGGTGAGGGTGAATAACAGGTCGGCCAGGTCGTAGCCGCGCGCCAGCGCCCCCTCCAGGCTGGCGCGCGTGATCCGATAGGCGGCCGGTGGGTCGGGTGTCAGCAGGTCGGCAAACTGCAATGCCTCAAACGTGGCTGCCGCCGGGGCTTCCGGTGGGATGATCAGGCGGAGATCGGCGGTCACGCGCCAGCACGGCCTTGCCTCAGCTTCCGGCTGCTGCGCCGCAGCGGGTGTCTTGGAGAGCGCGGCCGGGTCCTGCTTCAGTGCGTCACGCAGCCATGTTGCGCCTTCGGGCAACACCGCCATGCTGGTCTCGGCGCCCTCACCAGCCAGGCTAAGCACGCCCAGTCGGGGCAGCAATTCGGTCAACTGGCAGCACGCCAGACTCTCGATTTGCCGGGCTACCGCCTGGCGCACGCTGGGCAGGTTGCGCGCGACCCCGAACGCCAGCGTTTCGGACTGCGCGGCCAGGTCGACTACTACATCCGAGACCAGCACATAGGTGTCCACCGGCAGCGCCGCGACGGTAGCCGCAAGCTGTTGGGTTGCCTCGTGCCAGACATGCGCGCGCGTCTGCAGGCCGGACGATGGGGGCAGCCAGGCCCAGGCGACTTCGGGCAGCCTGAACCAGATCTGACGCAAAGCGATCAGCTGCGCCTGTGCGGACAGCGCCAGCCAATCATGGGCGGTTCGACTGATGCGAATCCGGCTGCTGACGACGCCGATCAGGCCGCCTGCGCCCAAGGAGCGGTACAGCCAGCTCAGCACGGGCACGTCCGGCTCCCCGCGCGGCGCGTGGGGCGGTTGGTCGAGCGCGGCGTGGTTGTGCAGCAGGCGCCAACCGGCGCGGGTCAGGCCGCCATTGGGTTGCGCCGCGATCTCAGTGCGATCGAACAGCGCCAGGCAGCGGGCCGCGGCGTGCAGCGTCAGCAGCGTCATCGGCGACTGGGTGGGATCCGTCATGGGACTACCTCCGAGAGGGCAAACGATAACGCACTTTCCTGCTGGTAGAGGTAACGAAAGGGTGTTGGTCGGCGGTTTGCGCCCGGGTGAGGGGGTGTGACCTTAAAGAAGCGCACCAGGATTTTTGCGATTCGTGAAAGTGGTTTTTTTATCCAAAAGCGGCTAGAATGAGTGGTGTTGAACGCCGGTTGCCGCCCAAATGCGGCTGTTTGAGGGTCAAAAATGGCGTTGTGGTGGAGAAAAAAAACGGCTCCGCCAAGAGGATGCCCGCCTGAGAGGGTATTGAGACCTCGTCCTCCGACGGCTCAATCTCGAACTCCGTCTTCCGCCAAGAGGATGCCCGCCTGAGAGGGTATTGAGACCTCAGGGGGCTCTTCGGCAGCCTTGTCAGTGGCTTCCGCCAAGAGGATGCCCGCCTGAGAGGGTATTGAGACCGCAAACCAACCTCAACTTTACCTTCTGCCGAGAATACCCGCCAAGAGGATGCCCGCCTGAGAGGGTATTGAGACGAGTACCATGATATTCCTCCTGTGAGATGGGTATCGCCGCCAAGAGGATGCCCGCCTGAGAGGGTATTGAGACGATGAGCGCAAGATCCTCACGAAGCTGGCCGAGGTCCGCCAAGAGGATGCCCGCCTGAGAGGGTATTGAGACTGACGGGCGCGTGTTGGAGGCCGACGGATGGTTGGCCGCCAAGAGGATGCCCGCCTGAGAGGGTATTGAGACGATGTATGCTCGCCCGCCTCAACCCACACCGCGTGAGCCGCCAAGAGGATGCCCGCCTGAGAGGGTATTGAGACAGAAGAAGATGCTGTCTTCGTTCTCATAGACTGTCCCGCCAAGAGGATGCCCGCCTGAGAGGGTATTGAGACCGCCCGAAGCTGGCCACGCAAGCTCGCGATCTCTGCCGCCAAGAGGATGCCCGCCTGAGAGGGTATTGAGACGAGGAGCGTCTTGGGACGAATGTCACGCCCGAAGCTACCGCCAAGAGGATGCCCGCCTGAGAGGGTATTGAGACAGTTCAGCGCTGACAACCGAAACAGGCTCTTCGGTTCCGCCAAGAGGATGCCCGCCTGAGAGGGTATTGAGACGCTAAAGTGTCTACTTGACGGCGACCGCTCAGCGGGAGCCGCCAAGAGGATGCCCGCCTGAGAGGGTATTGAGACGAGATGAGCAGTATGGGCGTAGCGGATCCCCACGGGAACCGCCAAGAGGATGCCCGCCTGAGAGGGTATTGAGACGGCCTCACTGCGCGCGAACAACTTGAAGACGGGTTTCCCGCCAAGAGGATGCCCGCCTGAGAGGGTATTGAGACATGAGGTGGATACGGTCTGCCCACTGATCTGTGTGGCCGCCAAGAGGATGCCCGCCTGAGAGGGTATTGAGACTTGCTCGTGTTGATCCACTTGCCGTCGTAGGGCTGCCGCCAAGAGGATGCCCGCCTGAGAGGGTATTGAGACCATTTCCCCCTCTGCCCCAATCACCCCGGTGATCTCCGCCAAGAGGATGCCCGCCTGAGAGGGTATTGAGACCTGGTCGTGGCATTTCTACGCAGTCTTTCGACTACCGCCAAGAGGATGCCCGCCTGAGAGGGTATTGAGACAACCGGGTTACCGAGACACTCGCGGTACCGTCCCCCCGCCAAGAGGATGCCCGCCTGAGAGGGTATTGAGACGGAGACTTATGCAGGAATGGCTTCCTGACCCGTTACCGCCAAGAGGATGCCCGCCTGAGAGGGTATTGAGACCGGAGAACAGCAGGTTGCGCCAGAAGTACGCCTTGGTTCCGCCAAGAGGATGCCCGCCTGAGAGGGTATTGAGACACTTACGGTCGGCACGCCTGCCGTTGTAGCTTGAATGCCGCCAAGAGGATGCCCGCCTGAGAGGGTATTGAGACTATCATCCCGATCGCGTTCGTCCTCGGGGTAGTCGTCCGCCAAGAGGATGCCCGCCTGAGAGGGTATTGAGACTTCTCTCGTCGGTGCGTTTGAAGCACCGCCGACGCTACCGCCAAGAGGATGCCCGCCTGAGAGGGTATTGAGACGATTACGCAAACGTCAGCCCATGATTTTTGCGTAAAAGCCGCCAAGAGGATGCCCGCCTGAGAGGGTATTGAGACAAAGTCCAACCGATCCTCTTGACTGATCAGCTTCCCCGCCAAGAGGATGCCCGCCTGAGAGGGTATTGAGACGTAATGGTCCAATCCATGGGTGGTTTGGCCCACGCCCCGCCAAGAGGATGCCCGCCTGAGAGGGTATTGAGACCAGCAGAAGTACTTGAGGGTATTGATCCCCTCGATCCGCCAAGAGGATGCCCGCCTGAGAGGGTATTGAGACGCACTACCGTTGAAGATTTTCTCCGTTGTCGCAAGACCGCCAAGAGGATGCCCGCCTGAGAGGGTATTGAGACCATCAAGACGCGGTCCGCAACTTGCGTGTGAGGCGCCCGCCAAGAGGATGCCCGCCTGAGAGGGTATTGAGACTATTCGGACGAACGGCTGATAAGCCATGGCCTTACCCGCCAAGAGGATGCCCGCCTGAGAGGGTATTGAGACCACGACCACCATTCTGGTTCATGTTTTCCTCCTATGCCGCCAAGAGGATGCCCGCCTGAGAGGGTATTGAGACAATTACGACTACGGATGGTTGCACCGGCGCTGGCGGACCGCCAAGAGGATGCCCGCCTGAGAGGGTATTGAGACCTACCCGTCCTTGGGGGTAACCGTGCCTGTGCCACCCGCCAAGAGGATGCCCGCCTGAGAGGGTATTGAGACGTGATCTGGAACTTTCCGATGGAGTAGCCGACAGCCGCCGCCAAGAGGATGCCCGCCTGAGAGGGTATTGAGACTATGTCATCCGGTATGCTGTTGACAATTTGTGTAACCGCCAAGAGGATGCCCGCCTGAGAGGGTATTGAGACCGTAAAGTACCAATCCTGCGTTGGATTGTCAAAACCGCCAAGAGGATGCCCGCCTGAGAGGGTATTGAGACAAGAAGCGCCGGATCGCTCCTGGCTGGGCGGGAGCAGCCGCCAAGAGGATGCCCGCCTGAGAGGGTATTGAGACCTTGAAGGTGACCGGGCCGTAGACCGCCTCTGTGGTTCCGCCAAGAGGATGCCCGCCTGAGAGGGTATTGAGACAAAATCAGCTGAAAGGGTTGAGGCCCTGGAAGAAGCCGCCAAGAGGATGCCCGCCTGAGAGGGTATTGAGACGCTCGCTCTCGACGCCCTGGCGTTCCATCCAGATGATTCCGCCAAGAGGATGCCCGCCTGAGAGGGTATTGAGACGTTGTCGTCCATGGCTTCCATCAGCCCCTGCAAAGACCGCCAAGAGGATGCCCGCCTGAGAGGGTATTGAGACCGTCGCGGATGATCCAGACCAGGAACGGTCGGTCAACCGCCAAGAGGATGCCCGCCTGAGAGGGTATTGAGACACCAGATGATGGAAGCCCCAACGAAAATCAGAACCAGCCCGCCAAGAGGATGCCCGCCTGAGAGGGTATTGAGACGAGATGTATGTGTCTGAAAACAAACTTGCCCGCAACCCGCCAAGAGGATGCCCGCCTGAGAGGGTATTGAGACATCCAAGATAGTGTTCGCTCCTTTCATCCAGGTGACCGCCAAGAGGATGCCCGCCTGAGAGGGTATTGAGACTACGAACCCCCCGTAGATTCGTGAACCCGCGTGGCTATAGCCGCCAAGAGGATGCCCGCCTGAGAGGGTATTGAGACAAGGCAGGGACATGACAAACGATTGTAGGTGCCACCCCCGCCAAGAGGATGCCCGCCTGAGAGGGTATTGAGACCTGAAACGGATAACCTGCTCGTAGTCCGGGCCGACCCCGCCAAGAGGATGCCCGCCTGAGAGGGTATTGAGACCGACCGCCGCGATATCCACACGCTCATCTGCCCAACCGCCAAGAGGATGCCCGCCTGAGAGGGTATTGAGACTACCTGGCCCGTGAGCAGGTTTCGTGTCGGCTGATCCCGCCAAGAGGATGCCCGCCTGAGAGGGTATTGAGACGGGGAGCTGGCCGGCGCCTCGGCCGGGTCAGGCTTCGCCGCCAAGAGGATGCCCGCCTGAGAGGGTATTGAGAGGGGTGGCGGTGGCTGTCGAGGTGGCGGTGGCCGTCGACCGCCAAGAGGATGCCCGCCTGAGAGGGTATTGAGACAACTCGGAGCTCCGTCCTTGACGATTCCTACTGAGACCGCCAAGAGGATGCCCGCCTGAGAGGGTATTGAGACGCTTTCCAGGTGTTACCGTTCTGGGTGCCGACCACAACCGCCAAGAGGATGCCCGCCTGAGAGGGTATTGAGACGGTGACGGGGGCGGGAGCCGGCGCGGCCAGCTTGCCCCGCCAAGAGGATGCCCGCCTGAGAGGGTATTGAGACAACCGTACCAGTTTCGACACACTGCCGCAGTATCCCGCCAAGAGGATGCCCGCCTGAGAGGGTATTGAGACCTCGGTCGGGCAGTCGAGATTGATGCCGCTGGGGAACCGCCAAGAGGATGCCCGCCTGAGAGGGTATTGAGACTTCATTGTATTGTTTCTTCGCAAGTTCACACGGCCCCGCCAAGAGGATGCCCGCCTGAGAGGGTATTGAGACCCAATCAACCGCCAGCTTCGCCAGCCAGTTGGTCGGCCGCCAAGAGGATGCCCGCCTGAGAGGGTATTGAGACCGCTTTGCATGAAAGCGCGGCCGAACAGATTGCTCGCCCGCCAAGAGGATGCCCGCCTGAGAGGGTATTGAGACAAGCCCTCGGCATGTGCCGTCCGCCGGCGCGGGTCCCCGCCAAGAGGATGCCCGCCTGAGAGGGTATTGAGACGGTTTCGAGACCGTCTCCGGTGGGCGTACCGACAACCCCCGCCAAGAGGATGCCCGCCTGAGAGGGTATTGAGACGAATCTCCTTGTCTCCTAGACTTGTGACTTTTTCCCCGCCAAGAGGATGCCCGCCTGAGAGGGTATTGAGACACCGTATAGACAGCCGGCCCGCAGGTCAGTGAGCCGGCCGCCAAGAGGATGCCCGCCTGAGAGGGTATTGAGACGAAGTTTGACGAAGACTGTGCGCCCCGCACCACCTGCCGCCAAGAGGATGCCCGCCTGAGAGGGTATTGAGACCCTTTATCCCCTTGTCCTTACGGCGGCAGCCCCGTGGCCGCCAAGAGGATGCCCGCCTGAGAGGGTATTGAGACAGCGACATGTCCCCGATGATGCATCGCATAGCCAAGGGCCCGCCAAGAGGATGCCCGCCTGAGAGGGTATTGAGACTGCTGAGCGCTCAGACTGATGGTTACGGTCATCTCATTTCCCGCCAAGAGGATGCCCGCCTGAGAGGGTATTGAGACGTCCATTTCCTCGGCCTTCTCAGCCCGCCGATGCAACCGCCAAGAGGATGCCCGCCTGAGAGGGTATTGAGACTTCTCAGCCCGCCGATGCAGCGCATCCAGGTGCGCCGCCAAGAGGATGCCCGCCTGAGAGGGTATTGAGACCGTCTTTGGCTGACGACATGTCTCTGACGCCCTGGCCGCCAAGAGGATGCCCGCCTGAGAGGGTATTGAGACTTGCTACCGCTTCCTTTTGACATGGTGACCCCCTCCCGCCAAGAGGATGCCCGCCTGAGAGGGTATTGAGACTTGGCTGACGACATGTCTCTGACGCCCTGGGTGGCTCCGCCAAGAGGATGCCCGCCTGAGAGGGTATTGAGACCTCGAGGGAATCGCCATTCATGATCTCGATCACGAGCCGCCAAGAGGATGCCCGCCTGAGAGGGTATTGAGACTTCCCTCGAGGACGCTCGGTGCGACGGCGGGCGGAACCCGCCAAGAGGATGCCCGCCTGAGAGGGTATTGAGACGTCGCTGCCACTGCCTCCACGGCGATCGCGTCGGCTCATCCGCCAAGAGGATGCCCGCCTGAGAGGGTATTGAGACTCAACAATTTACTGTGATGATGTGCGTAGATACGCACCGCCAAGAGGATGCCCGCCTGAGAGGGTATTGAGACTCCTGATGGGCCTTCATGTAGCCCTCGACCGCCCTTCCCGCCAAGAGGATGCCCGCCTGAGAGGGTATTGAGACAAGTTGCGGCGGAAGGCCTCAAAGAGGCACTGACCCGCCAAGAGGATGCCCGCCTGAGAGGGTATTGAGACTCAGCTGGACCACCATTGCGAGGTATCCATGGTTTCGTCCGCCAAGAGGATGCCCGCCTGAGAGGGTATTGAGACCGTGAGGCCAGTCGGTGAGGAATGGATCAGGCGGTCTTCCGCCAAGAGGATGCCCGCCTGAGAGGGTATTGAGACCGGGGTGTTCCCCTGTGCCTGAATGCTATTTATGGCCGCCAAGAGGATGCCCGCCTGAGAGGGTATTGAGACCTCAGTCTCCTCGCCATCGACCAGGTGGATTCTCCACCACCGCCAAGAGGATGCCCGCCTGAGAGGGTATTGAGACCACTGGTGATTTGCCTGCCATGGTGTACCTCCTGAGAACCGCCAAGAGGATGCCCGCCTGAGAGGGTATTGAGACTTAACTTCGACGGGGAATTGCCAGCCTCAGACGGAGCCGCCAAGAGGATGCCCGCCTGAGAGGGTATTGAGACTCCCCGGTCACCACGAAGGTGAAACGACTTTTGTACTCCCGCCAAGAGGATGCCCGCCTGAGAGGGTATTGAGACCGCAACGGCAGGCATGAAGCTCAGTGCCGTCCTCGCCGCCAAGAGGATGCCCGCCTGAGAGGGTATTGAGACACCGTTCACAGTGAGGGTGGCAGGATCGCTCGAGACCGCCAAGAGGATGCCCGCCTGAGAGGGTATTGAGACCAGAACAGGTGTTAGAACGGCAACATGTGCCGTCCCCGCCAAGAGGATGCCCGCCTGAGAGGGTATTGAGACCAACTTACTCTCCGCTCGAGGCGGAGTGCTTTCATCCGCCAAGAGGATGCCCGCCTGAGAGGGTATTGAGACGAACGGTGCCGCAAGCGGCGACCAACAGGCTGATTCCGCCAAGAGGATGCCCGCCTGAGAGGGTATTGAGACCCAGTCGGCCAGGGGCAGCACGGCCAGCAGGATCAGCCGCCAAGAGGATGCCCGCCTGAGAGGGTATTGAGACGACGTTCACGCTGCGCGACCTGTGCAACTGGCTCACCGCCAAGAGGATGCCCGCCTGAGAGGGTATTGAGACGTGTCGGCGCACGCCAGCTTGACTTCGGGCGCTTTCCGCCAAGAGGATGCCCGCCTGAGAGGGTATTGAGACTCTTTTACCTCCTAAGTCGTGTGAGGAATCCCAAACCGCCAAGAGGATGCCCGCCTGAGAGGGTATTGAGACCAACGATCCCCACCTCGCCGAGGTGAAAACTCGCCATGCCGCCAAGAGGATGCCCGCCTGAGAGGGTATTGAGACAGAAGAACTCCGGCAACGCCACGGCCAACAGAGGCACCGCCAAGAGGATGCCCGCCTGAGAGGGTATTGAGACGATCCCCACCTCGCCGAGGTGAAAACTCGCCATGTCCGCCAAGAGGATGCCCGCCTGAGAGGGTATTGAGACTCGGCGAGACCCTCGGGGTCGATCCCCAGGTCCCCCCCGCCAAGAGGATGCCCGCCTGAGAGGGTATTGAGACCTTCCCCCTAGGGAAATGATCCGCACATCAGTCCCCCCGCCAAGAGGATGCCCGCCTGAGAGGGTATTGAGACGCAAGGGCAAGCTCCGAGGAGCAACTCTTCACACCCGCCAAGAGGATGCCCGCCTGAGAGGGTATTGAGACCGCAAGCGGTGGCGAGCAAGGCGAAGATGGAAAGCATCCGCCAAGAGGATGCCCGCCTGAGAGGGTATTGAGACTATCAAAAGCGTCAGAAACGCATCCACGCCTTCCCCCCGCCAAGAGGATGCCCGCCTGAGAGGGTATTGAGACCTGCTGCTGCGGCGCCATCCCTTGCTGGAGCTGCCCCCGCCAAGAGGATGCCCGCCTGAGAGGGTATTGAGACTTGTCCCGGGCGCCGGGCTTGAACCTGATGCCCATCCGCCAAGAGGATGCCCGCCTGAGAGGG
>CAZKEF010000030.1:0-1550 GCA_964551735.1 uncultured Anaerolineales bacterium | reverse complement strand
GGCGCCGGGCTTGAACCTGATGCCCATCCGCCAAGAGGATGCCCGCCTGAGAGGGTATTGAGACGCGAATAGACTCTTGAGCTCCGTGCCGGTGACTCCCCCGCCAAGAGGATGCCCGCCTGAGAGGGTATTGAGACATACCGGTGCCGGCGCTGCGGTCGGCGCTGCCGCCTCCGCCAAGAGGATGCCCGCCTGAGAGGGTATTGAGACAAGCTCGAAACCGTCCAGATTTGCGCCTGACTTCCGCCAAGAGGATGCCCGCCTGAGAGGGTATTGAGACTTGCATGCCCCCTCGGTTTCATCTTTGACGTATTCCCGCCAAGAGGATGCCCGCCTGAGAGGGTATTGAGACCGAAGCGTCAGAAACGCATCCACTCCTTCCCCCTACCGCCAAGAGGATGCCCGCCTGAGAGGGTATTGAGACAGAATGGCGACACCCTAGAGGAAGGAAGAAACGTAACCGCCAAGAGGATGCCCGCCTGAGAGGGTATTGAGACCAATGAAGGCGCCCATTACGGCACGGAGCACTTCCTCCCGCCAAGAGGATGCCCGCCTGAGAGGGTATTGAGACCCGCACATCAGTCCCCTAGAGGGGGGTCTGGACGACCCGCCAAGAGGATGCCCGCCTGAGAGGGTATTGAGACCACCCTGGGCAGCCCCTTGGTGCTGGCTGGTCCAGACCGCCAAGAGGATGCCCGCCTGAGAGGGTATTGAGACCAGGCCCCAGATGGTGAGCAATCCCGCGATGATGAGCCGCCAAGAGGATGCCCGCCTGAGAGGGTATTGAGACCCTCTAGTTTCGGCTCCATCTTGCTTCTGCAAGTGCCGCCAAGAGGATGCCCGCCTGAGAGGGTATTGAGACTTTCAGCATCGAACTGGTATAACCACGCGTAAGTGTCCCGCCAAGAGGATGCCCGCCTGAGAGGGTATTGAGACCTTGCACTTGGTGCACGCGTTCGGACTGTTCACCAGCCGCCAAGAGGATGCCCGCCTGAGAGGGTATTGAGACTCTCCCGTGCCCTGGTTTACCAGCCAGTATGCCCACCGCCAAGAGGATGCCCGCCTGAGAGGGTATTGAGACGTGTAATTGCGCCAATCGTGCTAACAGTTGCTCTTTTCCGCCAAGAGGATGCCCGCCTGAGAGGGTATTGAGACGCTCAGCATAGCTGGATTTGTCCAGCACCAGGTAGGCCCGCCAAGAGGATGCCCGCCTGAGAGGGTATTGAGACTGCGATGGCGCCATGACCAACTGTACTGGCACGGCTGGCAACCGCCAAGAGGATGCCCGCCTGAGAGGGTATTGAGACCAAATAGTTTCGGCGTTTACAATGTGTTTTATAACCGCCAAGAGGATGCCCGCCTGAGAGGGTATTGAGACGACACGGGCGACAGCGACATAGCTCGCGCCGGTATCGTCCCCGCCAAGAGGATGCCCGCCTGAGAGGGTATTGAGACACGGCCATGTCGCGCACCTTCTGCGCCAACCACCCCCGCCTGTTCATCATCATGCAAATTGAGTCCACTTCATCATCGAATTGGAGCCCACTAGC
>CAZKEF010000029.1:0-66661 GCA_964551735.1 uncultured Anaerolineales bacterium | reverse complement strand
GGATCGAAGCCCAGCCCGTCATCCTCCACCGCCAGGGCCACCAGGCCCGGCAGGCAATCCAGGCGCACGCTCACCCGGCTGGCCTCGGCGTGTTTGGCGATATTGTTGAAGGCTTCCTGCAGGATGCGGTAGGTGGCTTCCTTGACTTCCGGCGGCGGGTTGTGGCTGCAGTTGCACTCGTAGGCCACGGTCACGCGGGTGCGGGCGATGAAGGCGTTGACCTGGTGCCTGACCAGGTCGCCCAGGTCGGTATCCAGCAGCGCGGCCGGCCGCAGCTCCACCAGCAGGGTGCGCATCTCTGAGAGCGCGCCGCGCGTCAGTTGGCGCAGCTCTTCCAGGCGGCGCCGGCCCTCGTCCGGGTTCCGCTCCCAGATTCTCGGCAGCACATCTGCGATCATGCTGGCCGAAAACAGCGTTTGGGTGACCGCGTCGTGCAGGTCGCGCGCCAGGCGGTTGCGTTCGGCGGCGATGGCAGCCTGGCCCACCTGCTCGAACAAGCGCGCATTCTCGATAGCGACCCCCAACTGCTCGGCAATGGACTGGAACAGCGCAAGCTGCGCCTCGGTGAAACGGCCGCCCTCCGGGCCGATGATCACCAGCACGCCCACCCGCTCGTCGCGCGCCTGGATGGGCAGGAGCGCGCCGGGTTCGCGCAACTCCTGCGCAACATCCGGGGCTACGTACAGGGTCTCGCCGCGCTCGAGCACGCCCCGGCAGGCGGCGACGATGACCGCCAGATCCGCCGGCTCGACCACCTGCTCCGGCCGCATGGTGTGCGGCGTCAGCTCGCCGGTACGCTCATCCAGCAACAGGACGCCCGCCCGCGCGGCCTGCACCAGGGTGACGACCCGGTCCAACGTTTTTTGGAGGGTCTCCGCCAGGTTCACCGAGCGGTTGGCTGCTGCCGAGACATCCAGCAAGACCTGCAGCTCCTGCGTGCGCGCTTCGACGCGGTGCTCCAGGGTTTGGCGCAATTGCACCTGCTCGGTGACATCCACCGCCAGGTTCAGCAGGCCCACGATCTCAGCGTTCTCGATCAGCGGGGCGAGGACGATATCCCAATAGGTCACGATCCCACCCGCTTCCAGGCGGACGCTGTTCGCCTGAATGGTCTCGCCGGCCAACACCCGCTCAAAAAGCGGTTGGACAACGCTTTCAGCGCCCGGCAGGTGCTCGAAATAGCCCACCCCCGGTGTCAGCGGAACCCCGGTCAGGGGCGCATAGCGCACGGCGAAATCGCCCCAGGTGGGGTTGTAGCGCTGGATGCGATATTGCCGGTCGAGGATGGCCACCCCCATCGGCATCCGCTCGAACAGCAGGCTCAAGAGATCGAGCGGTTGGCCGGGTGAACCTGGGCTGGTTTCGTTGGACATGGAGCTGCCTCGGATCGGCTGCGCAATGACGGCCGCAGTTTTCGACCGCCGGGAGCTACGCTCAGGGCGGGCATGGGCGTTGACATGGGGATATTATACCTGCTCGGTGGGCTGCACGGTAATAGGGGAGCACAGCCTGGGTGCGTTTCATCGCGGCCTCCAGCGTCTCGCCCAGCTCCACGTGGCCGCCGGGCACCACGTACTTGCCGCCCCACTTGTGGGATCGCATGAGAAAGAGCCGGCCCTCGGGATCGAAGACCAGCGCGCCGACGGTCGGTTCGGGATAGTGTTGAGCAGGTTGCATCAGTGCGGAGGCTCCTTCAGAACAGCAGATACCAGAACAGGGCGATCTCGCGCGTGCTGGGCATGACGCCGCGGTACAGGTAAGCGTCAAAGCCGCCGAGCACGAAGCCGCAGGACTCATACAGCCGGCACGCAGGGACGTTGATGTGCTGCGTCTCCAGCATGACGCCGGGCAGCCCGCGGCCCCGCGCCCACGCGACCGCTGCCGCGATCAACAGGCGGCCGATGCCCCGGCGACGGAAGGGCGGGTCCACGGCGATGTCCAGCATGGCGCATGAATCCTGGTTTTGTGCTCAATCGCCGAGTACGTCCTGCATCATTTGGCGGGCCGTTGCCGCGGCGCGCTCACCCAGTTCGGCCGGCGTGCCGCAGTTGGCGACCACGTACTTGCCGACCACGACCCCGCGCAGGTAGGCGATCTCCCGGTCGAACATGACTTGGATGAGGTCGGCGTTGTCCGCCGCGTCGCCGCCGTAGGTGACCAGCAGCGCGACGCGCTTGCCGGCCATGAGCGCCGCGGCGACCGCGCCATCCTGCCATTTCACCAGGCAGTAGTGGCGATCGAGCAGGGCCTTGAGCTGCGCGGGAAAAGCCCAGCAGTACACAGGTGAGGCGTAGACCACCAGGTCAGCGGCCAGGATGCGCGCCAGCAGCTGCACCGCGTCATCGCGCTGCGCACAGCCGGGCTCAGTCCAATTATCGAAACAGTGGTCGCAGCCGAGGCAGCCCGCGACGCGGTAGTCGGTGATGTTGATGCGGTCAATCTCGTGCTGCGGCGCGGCCAGCGCCTCGAACACCCGCAGCACGGCGGCTGTGTTGCCCCGCTTGCGCGGGCTGCCCAGGATGGTCACGATCTGCATGTCAGTCTTCGTCCGGCAGAAGTTCAACTTCTCGAAGAAGTTGAACTTCTGCTCTTGAAAGGGTGTGTCAGCTCTTCCCGGCCACCAGCGACTTCTGATACGCCTTCCAGCCGGGACACCAGCCCGTATGCCAGCGCCACAGCCGCGCCAGCAGCGATTTCGGCTGTGCTTCCGCCTTTTTGCGGATGGGACAGTTCTCACAGGACTGTTGGGACATGGAAACCTCCTCTGCTCATCCCTTTTATCAATCTGCCGGTCTACTGTGCTGGCCATTCTCGCTCACAGGCCACGCTCCCCGGCGGCAGCCTGTTGCCAGCTTCCGTGTTGCGGCGGAAGCCCCGGAAGACCCGGCCGACCGCCAGGGCCACCCAGAGCCGCAGCGCATGCGCGCCTTTGCCGGCTCCGTAGCCGTGTTCCCACAGGCCATCCGGCCCCTGGTTGGCGGCGAACCAGTCCAGGCCGCGGCGCACATCCGCGTCAGCGGCCCCAAAGCCTAGCCGCGCCAGGGTGTCCAGGCCGGTCAGCAGGTTGGTCCACCAAAAGGGATACTGGAACTTCACCCAGTACGCAGGCGCCTGGCGGTCACCGTACTTGTCGGCCAGGAAGAAGCGGCCCTTGAGCAGGGTCGCGGCCGCCAGCGCGGCTGGGTGGCGCCGGTAGGCCGGATGCGCGGCAAACGCACGCAGCACCATGCCGGTGGCTAGGTGCGAGAAGGGCCGCGCCCGGTCCGGCGGGATGGCCCGCCCCGGCCACAGGTCACGCGTGCGCTGCTTCGCCGGCACGGCCTGCAGCGGCACGATCCAGCCGCCGTCGGCTTGGCGCACCGACAGGAGCCACTCCAGGCCACGGATCACCCGCGCATTCTCGGTATAGCCGGCCACGACCAGCAACTCCAGGATTGCGCCGTGGTAATAAGGCATGTACTGGTTGCCCAGGATGCCGCGGATGTCGCCCTTGGCCGTCTGGCGGGAGAAGAGGTACTCCGTCGCGGCCTGCGGCGCCGGGTGGCTGCGATCGCAGCCGAACTTCTCGACCAGGATGCCCAGGCTGCGGAAGGTCTCCAGCACGGCATAGTTGCTGCCCGGCGTGGACGCCGGGTTGCCGCCGGGATAGCGCCACGAGCCATCCGCCTGCTGTTTGTGTAGGAGTCGCTGCGGCTCGGGCAGCTCCCACAGCACGGAAGCCGGCCCCACCGGCTCGCCCAGCAGGTCACGGTGCACGAAGAAGGCCAGCGCGACGTCGCCGGCGGCCAGCAGTGCCGGAACGGGATCGCGCAGGCCGGGAATAACGTCCGTTGAGCCGTTCACCCGCGCCTCCTGTCAGACCTTCCCGGCCGCGGCCAGTTGGTCAAGGCTCAGTATCAGATCCTGGAGCGCGCACGCGACCTCAGCCAGCCGGCGGCATCATCCTCAAGGATGGCCGGCCGATCGTGCATCAAATGGTAAGCCCGGTGGGCGGCCGCAAACTGCGCGGTTTGGCTGGGTCTGTTTTCCATTTGGCTCATGTGCATTTTGCCTCCGCGATCTTCGACTTGTGCGCGCACAGGGCCGGGGGAAAAAGCGCGAAACACGACATGTCCAGATAGCCATGATAAAGGCCAGACGGTGCGAACAGTATCATGGTGGAGTATGCTCGAATTCCTGCCCGATCTGTTTGACCTGGCGACGCAGCCACGCTATGCCTTTTCGCTCGTGGCGTCGGCACAGCAGCACGGAGCAGGGTGATCGATCGGCCACCCAATCATCCACGGCGCCAAAAAGCCGCGTCCGAGAAGCCCATTCCTCCGAGGCGCCCATCACGATGAGGTTGTAAGGACACTGCGCGGCCTCGCGCAAAACGCCTTCCTGGATCGAACCGGCGCGGCACGCCTGCAGGGTGAAATTGGAGGGCACACTGCCCAGGGCCTCACTGATGATCTCGTCCAACCAATTCGTCTGGTCCTCCAGCGCCTCGCTCGCGTCCGGCTCCCTACTGGTCCCATTTGGGGAGGCTGGCGCCTCCACCACGCGCAACGCTGTCACTTGCGCGCCTTCCGCGTCGGCCAGCTCGTGGGCCAGGCGCAGCGCCAGCCGCGAGTGGGGTCCACCGCCCACCGGGACCAGGATTCGGCGGAGCGGTTGCAGCAGCAGCCCCCGATTGAGGAGCACGGCCACGTTGGTCGGCGCCTTCTGCAGGACCTGTTTGACCGGGTTTTCAGCTAACTGCTCGGGCTGAAGCGGACCGGGCCAGCCCAGCAACAGCAAACCGACATTGCTGTGTCGGGTCAGCTCTACCAGGATGCCCTCGCTTGTAATGCCGGCCGAACGCGTCTTGGTGTACAGCGCCACATTGCGTTCTCGCGCCTGGGCTACCGTCTGGTGCAGGAGTGCCCTCTGTTGGGGGGACATGGCGCTGCGGAGACGAGGAGGGGCGATGGGGAGATGGGGAGACGTGCGGCCCTCCCCCTCCACTCCCGCGGCCTCGTCACCCCGCGTTGCTGTCGGCGGAGTAATGGTCAGGACACAGATGTAGGTGTCAATGCTGGCCTGGGCGATAATGGAGGCGACATGCACCAGGCTCTTGGCCGTCCGCGGATTAGCGACCGCGATCACGATGCGATCTTGCTCGGGCTGGATGGACTTCAATCGGTGTCCCACTGTGCGCGTGACTGCCGGGGCGATGAAGTACAGCGCGGTGAAGAGGGCCAGCACTGCAGCGCCGAAACCCAGCGCGCGGATATCGGCGAACGCGATGATCAGCACGCAACTGGCCCCAGCCGCGTAGGCGGTGAAGGGAAAGAGCGGGACCTTGAAGGGACGTTCCAGATTGGGATAGATCTTGCGGAGCCGGATCATGGAGAGGCTGCCCCAGAAAAGGACGAAGAGGTAGCCGCTGCTGGAGATGTAACTTAGGAAGTCAACGGCGCCGATCGCGGCGATGAGCGCGCTGACCCCGCCGATAATCAAGATGGCCACCCAGGGTGTCCGAAAGCGGTTCAGCTTGGCGAAAGCGACCGGCCACACGCCATGGCGGCCAAGGGTGAAGGCTTCGCGAGTGGCGCTGAGCATGGCCGAGTTGATCGTGGTGAGGGTGGCGATCATACCCGCGACGATCATCAGCAGCACACCCCAGCCGGGGATGAAGCGACCTGCGGCGTCGGTCAGCGGGGTCTCGGAACCGGCGAGTTCTTGCCAAGGCACGACGCCCAGCGTAACGAGGCTGACCGTCACACAAATCAGCAACGTGATGGACAAACTCATGAGAATCCCGCGGGGGATATTGCGGCTGGGGTGGCTGACCTCTTCGGCATCGTCGGCAATCACCTCGAAGCCCACGTAAGAGGTGTACATGAGGGCGGTCGTCGCCAGGATACGGGACATGCCTTCCCAGGCGCTGCGGCCCGCAAGAACTGTCTTGCCCGCAGTGAAGGTTTCCCAACTGAACCCGCTGGGGCGGAGGAAGCCTGCCGCGACGTAGATCCCGAAGCTGGCCAGCAGTATGGCGCCCAAGACGATCTGCACGTTGCCCACATTGGTGACGCCGAAGAGGTTGAGCCCCACGAAGAGCAGCACGATGGTCACTGCGGTCGGCACGAGGGGTAAGCCGGGGATCAGAAGCTGCAGCGAATAGGCGAAGCCCACCGCGGACAGCGCTGCGTAGAACGTGCTGGAGAGGCAGTCCATGGCGCCGACCAGGTATGAGAGCAGCCCGGTGCCGTACGCTTCCCGGACATAACTCATCGCGCCACCGGTCACGGGGTAGGCTGTCGCGAGCTCACAGTAGTTGAGCGCCACGCTGTAGCTCAGGATGCCGCCGATCAGCAGCGCCAGCACTACGGCCGGGCCCACCATGCCGGCTGCATGTCCGGTCAGGACGAAGATCTCCGCGCCGATTGCGCCCGCCGTCCCCAGCATCACCACCTGGCCCAGGTGCAGCTGCCGTTTGAGTCTGCGCTGGCTCATCGTCTGCTTGCGAGTCCTTTTCCGT
The DNA here is from genome assembly GCA_964551735.1 of uncultured Anaerolineales bacterium. Lineage (GTDB taxonomy): Bacteria > Chloroflexota > Anaerolineae > CG2-30-64-16 > CG2-30-64-16 > DAOUAT01. Next base: position 60,159 of record CAZKEF010000029.1, on the reverse strand, counting down.
GGGTTGTTGGTGTTGACCGTTTCACACGGGCCTCCTGGCGCCCGCAGCGAAGTCACGGCTCAGAAGAACAGCAAATAGCGCGGCGCCCGTGCCATGAAAGCCCGGTAGGGCTCGCCGTACCGCTTCAGGCATGTCTCTTCCTCGGCCAGGATGCCGAAATGCTGGAAGAGCTTGGACATCACCAGCATGAACAGCGCTGCCCATGAGCCTATCGCCAGGCATATCCCGAAGAAGATGATAAACAGGCTGACGATCTGCGGGTGGCGGGAGATCCTGTAAACCCCCTTTGTGACCGGCTGTTCCGGCGGCGTGTCCTTGAAGTTCAACATCGCCGCCACGAGGCCGGTCAGGCCGATGAGGTAGAGTACCAACCCGACGATGGACAGGCCTGACTGGATTTTCAAGGGCGTCAGGACGATCAGGATCAGGCAGGCCAGAGAGAACAGCTTGCCGATGACGGTGAAGATCCGCTGCTGCGGACTCCAGCCGGATCTGTCAAACAGGCGGGCCACCACGTCCTTCGGAAAGACCAGCAGCAAGGAACCTTGGATCAGAAACTCAAATGCCAGCAGGATCCACCCATTCAGCAAGCCGAACCTCAGTGCGGGTGTCAGTTCCATGAGTCACCTCCGATCAGCCACGGTGTTGTCGGCCCTTCAACTCAGAAGCGACGCTAAAAGAACAGGAAATACCGCGGGACGCGCGCCATGTAGCGCCGGTACGGCTCACCGTATTTCTGAAGACATGCCTCCTCTTCGGCGCGCACCTTGAGATGCGCCCCGACGACGCCGATGGCCATCAACATGAACGCAGGCCACGATCCCATCGCGATGCTGATCCCCAGGAAGGCCACCGAAAGGGTGAACTGCTGGGGGTGCCGGGAGATGCGGTAGAGGCCGGCTGTCACCGGCTGATCGAGGGGCGTGCTCCGGTAGTTGAGCAGCGCGACCACGAAGCCGATCAGCCCCAGGCCGTAGACCGCCAGGCCCACGGCGAGCGCCAGGCTGCCGGACTTCAAAGGCGTCAGTATCGCCAGGGTCAACCAGACGAGAAACAGGAGCACCCCCAAAACGCGGCGCAGGGGGCTCCGGTCAGGCTGCCCCGATCGATCGTAGAGCCTAGCGACCACCGGTCTCGGGAAGAGGAGCAACAGGATGCCGAAGGCCAGGTAGAAGATGGCCGCCAGGAGCCAGCCGTTGAAGAAGCCGAATTCCAGAGTTGGTGAAAGTGTCATGGTGACCTCCTGCCGCGCACTGGCAGCACCTTTCTGAACGTTTGTCAGGCATCTCATGGGCCTTTCAACGGCCTTCTTACTTCTGCACATATCTATACGCACAAGGAGCAGGCGGGTTGCCTATTCCCGGGATCGCTGTCCTCTTCGGGTCGCGTTCTTTCGGCCCCGACCTGATCTTCCGGCCGCGCCGCGTAGACCCCATTCCGCGACCATTCACCCGCCAGTTCCGACCATTCGCCGGAAAACCCTTGATGCTGGCCAACACAAGGGGTACGATGGGCTTGCACGGACGGAGGCGTTGAGTTTAGAACCGATCGTGTCAGGAGAGAAAGATGCGTTGGATCATGCGAGCGATTAATGACTGGCGGGACTGTCTTAGCGGACTGTCTCCTTACTTGCTGGCCTGGATTTGGAGCGTATTGCTGCTTTTGCAGGCCGTGCTGGCCTTCTTTGTCTTTCGCGAGCCTGTGCGCCCGGCGCTCAGGGTGATCGGCTGGGCGATGTGGGCCCTGGGAAGCGTCTGCGCCATCTTGCCCATCTTCATCCTCCGCACACGGGGCAAGGCGCCGAAAGGCAGGAGCTACATGGAGACCACCACCCTCGTTGACACGGGGATCTACGCCATTGTCCGGCATCCCCAAGGCGGCACTGCGGGCATCTTGCTCAGCCTGGCTACAGTGCTCATCGGACAGCACTGGCTGCTCGTGCCGTTGGCTACCGTGGGAATGATCCTGATCTACGCGGATACCTTCAACGCGGACAAGGCCTGCATCGAGAAGTTCGGCGAGGAGTATGTGCGCTACATGCAGCGAGTGCCGCGGGTCAATCTTGTGGCCGGTCTTATGAGGCTGCTCGCTCGCTGGAGAGCGGAAAGGAGGGGTGTACGATGAGTACAGAAGTATTCTGGAGTCGAGTCGGTGCGTACAACGAGGCGACATGGCCCGTCGCGATCGTCATGACCGTCGCAGCAGCATTCCTGGCGTTTCGGGTGTTCCTGAGACCGGGAGCTAGGACCGACGCGTGGCTGAAGGCGTTTCTCAGTTTCGCGTTCGCCTGGAACGGCATCTTGTTCTTCCTGGTCTACGTGAGGAACCCGATCTCTACGTTCACCGGGGTTCCGCTGTTCATCATTGTCTCACTGCTGTTCGCCGTGGATATCCTGGCCAAGAAGACCCACTTCCGGCCTCCTGCGGCGACGTGGAAGAAGGGAGCGACCATTTTCTGGATCGTCCTGGTATTTCTGTACCCGCTGCTCGGCTGGCCCCTGGGCCATGTGTACCCGAGTGCGCTGCTGCCGGTGTTTCCGTGCCCCTTGACCGTGTTCGCGATTGCCCTGGTCGCCGCGGCAGCGCCGGCCGTGGACAAAAAGGTCTTCATCGCGCTGCTGCCCTGGGCCTTGATGGCGTTACCCAAGTGCTTCGGCGCGCTGGACTGCTACGAGGACTGCATCCTCTTTGCATCAGGTGTGTACGGCCTGGTCGAACTGATCCGAAACTGGAAAGCTCAACAGGCTGAGGCCCGGCAGGAGACCCTGCTGGGGCAGGAAGCCAGCGGATAGTGGAGGGAATCAGATGCACTATGTTGCCGGCGCGCTGCTTCTCATCCAATTCACATTGATGTGGATCCTGGACAGGCCCGTTGCCCCACGAGGTCTCGACTATGTTGCCATGGCAACCTGGCTCGTTGGCATGGTCCTGATCGCGCTGCCTATCCCCACATTGCGCAGACAGGGCCAGGTCCCGCGCGGAGCAAGCTTCGTCAGCACCGAAGTGCTGGTGGACACTGGCATTTATGCGGTCGTCCGTCATCCCCTGTACCTGGGCTGGCTGCTGATGCACCTGGTGGTCTGGCTGTTCAATCCGCACTGGATGCTTGGGGGGATAGGCATCCTAGGCGCAGCCTGTGTCTATCGGTTCACACGGCAGGAAGAGCGGCTCCTCATCGAGAAGTTCGGCGAATCGTACAGGCGCTACATCCACAGGGTGCCGGGCTTCAACCTCCCGGCGGGAATCATCCGGCTGCTCAGAGGCCGAGGAGGACGCTGAGGAAGTGACTCCAATTCGCGGCAACTTGACGTTGTGTGAGCTTCCGCCTATGATCGGGTAGACGAGACCGAAGTGAGGTGAGCCATGACCGAGCAGGCCCAGGCCGGGAGCAGACAGGCCAGCGTGCGCGCGCTGGCGGAGCTCGGCCTGCCGGCCGTCGCGTTTGCCCTGGGCGTCGGGTTCGCGACCGGTGATTGGCCGGCCGCCCTGGCCACCGGCCTGGCGATCAGCAGCGCCATCTTTGTCCTCGACCGGCTGGAGCGGAGGTTCGTCCGCCTTCGCCTGAAGCAGGTGTCACCGGACTGGCTGCGCCTGGGCCTGGAGATCGCCAGCTCGCTGTTCGACCACGTCGCAGGCGCGGTCGTCACCCTGCTCGTCTGCAGCCGTCTCTTTGGGCTCCAGGTCGTTCCCAACGCGGCCTGGCTCGCCGTTGCGGGGATGGTGATCGCGTTCCCCATCATCCACGGCACCGAGATGGCCTTGCGCTTCCTGCGCCAGGCGCAGGAGAAGGAGCGGCAAGCGGAGCGGTTGCGGGCGCTGGCCACGGAGGCCGAGCTCAGAGCGCTCAAGGCGCAGATCAACCCGCACTTCCTCTTCAACACGCTGAACACCATCGCCGAGCTGATCCATGCTGACTCGGAACGGGCCGAGGCGACCGTCGAGCGGCTGGCCGAGATGTTTCGCTACGTGCTGAGCGGCAGCGAGCGCGGGTTGGCGCCCCTGGCAGAGGAACTTGCCTTCCTGGACGACTACCTGGCGATCGAGCGGGTCCGCTACGGCGATCGGCTGCGCGTCACCCGCGAGATCTCGCCGGAAGTCCTGGGACTGCGCGTGCCCGGCCTGTTGCTGCAGCCGCTGGTGGAGAACGCCGTCCGGCATGGTCAGGGCAGCGACGGCAGCATAGACTTGGACATCATGATTCACACCGCTGGCGACCGCGCGGTGATCGCCATCAGCGATCGCGGCCCAGGGTTCCCTGCACGTTATAGCATCGGGGATAGGCCCAGCCACGGCCTGCACAACGTGGACCAGCGCCTGCGCAAGACCTATGGCCCAACGTACGGGCTGGCGATCAGTGCACGCCAGCCGCGCGGGACGATCGTCACGGTGAGCATCCCGGTGGGGGCAAGGGAGTAGGGGCGCCATGCGAATCCTGATTGTGGATGATGAAGCGCCGGCGCGGGACAGGCTCAGGCGGCACCTGACCGGCATCGCCGGCATGGAGGTCATCGGCGAGGCCGGTGATGGCATGCAAGCCGTGGAGCTGATCGAAGCCTGGTCGCCCGACCTGGTGTTGCTGGACATTCAGATGCCCGGCCTGGACGGTTTCGGCGTTATCGACGCATTGGAAACCCCGCCGGCGATCATCTTCGTGACGGCCTACGACCAGCACGCCATCCGCGCGTTTGAAGTCCACGCCCTCGATTACCTGCTCAAGCCTTTCAGCAAGGAGCGTCTGGAAACGGCTATTCGGCGCGCGCAGGAGGTCGTGGCCCAGGGACAGGATGTCGGCGCCCGGCTCGGCCCGCTGCTGGAGAGCCTGGCCGCCGAGGGACGCTGCCTGGCCCGCCTGGCCGTGCACGACCGGGAGCGCATCCGCGTGCTGGATGCAGACGAGGTGGACTGGATCGGCCTTGAGGGCGAGCAAGTGCTGGTTCATGCAGGGGGTCAGGCCTACCCGATCCGTCGCACCCTGGCCGAACTGGAGGCGCGTCTCGATCCAAGGCGTTTCTTCCGCGCCCATCGCTCGGCCATCGTCAACCTGGATCGGGTCCAGGAGATCGTCCCCTGGTTCAAAGGGGGGCACATCCTGCGGTTGACCACCGGCGCAGAGGTGGAGCTGAGTCGAGCCCAGGCCCGCACGCTGCGCAGGCTGCTGGGCTGGTAGAGGGTTGACCCACCTCCCATCCCTAGTCGCCGAGGCCGAGCACATTCCCGACTGCGAATGCGATCCAAAATACGGCCGGAACCACGCCGGCGGCCAAGCCAACCCAGGTCGGCCAGCGGCGGTCGCGACGCAGCACGGCCCCGACGCCGATGATCACCGCCGCGGCCGCGCACGCGATGGAAGCCAGGTAGCCTCCCGGCTCCGCGTCCGTGAACACCCCAACTGCGAAAGCCGCGGCGGCTGTGCTTCCGCTCGCCAGAGTTAGCCAGCCGAGCGCCGACGGTTGTGCTGATCCGCCGGTGGAGCGGGGTTCACGCGAGCGGGAGACCGCGAGCACGATGCCGGCACAGGCGACCCCAACGAGAAACGCAATCGTAGCCCACATGATTTACCTTCCCTGGGGCGGCCCCCGGCCTATCCTTCAACCCCGCTTCATCTCGCCCTGGGGTGTGACTACCACACTCCCGGCAGCAGCCGATAGCGCACCTGCCGGCTGTACGCTGCGTACCCCGGCAGCTCCCGCTGGAGCGTCCGGTCCTCCAACGCGGTGCGCAGGATGACGGCTGCGATCATGACGGCTCCCACTGCCAGTCCCCACCAGGAGCCCAGCAGTAGCGGCACGCTCACAGCATACCAGATCATGCCGGCATACATGGGGTGCCGCACATACCGGTAGGGCCCTGACGCAACCACCACATGGCCCCGCTCCTCCTGGATCCGCACCCGGCTCGATAGGTAGGTGTTCATCCGTGCGGCCCACAGCGGCAGGCCGAAGGCCGGGATGAACCCCAGCAAGCCCAGGGCGCGCACTCCGAGTGGGACCTCTGACCAGCCGTAGCGCCCGGCGTCCAGGCCGATCACGGCGAACAACGCCAGGGTCAGCAGCAGGTTGAGCCCCACCAGCAGGTTGTCCCACGACTTGGCGTTGCGGCCCGGCCTGGCCCGTTCCTGGGTCAGTTCCGGGTTCGTGCGCAGCATCCAGACGGCGGTCACGAGTGCGATCAGGAAGTAAACGATCAGGAAGGCCCACGCCGCCGGCCAATCCAGGCGACCGGCCGCGAGGAACAGGACGCCGCCGATGACGAGGAACATCACCAACGTCTGGAGCAGCTGCGCGGCCACAAGACGCCCGGCCGGCCTGGCTGGGCTTGCAGGTGTGTTTGGCGCGTTCATAGAGCCTCCAGGAACTCAGGCGCGCGGTGCGCCCACCAACCGACTCCTTTCCTACCGGGCTGCGGCCAGCAGCGCGGCGTAAACAGCGATAAACAGGTAATCCAACGCGCAGGCGAGCCAGCGCGGCCGCAAATCGGCGCCCCGGTGTGCGAACATGAGATCGGCGTGATGATCGCTGTGCATGAAGCTACAGCTTCTCCAATACGACCAGGTCATCGCTCCAATCTGGGACGAACAGGCAGCCGCCGCAGTAATCCAGGCTGCAGATCAGCGGCAGGTTGAGCTTGAGCGGATCGGTTTCAGTCGGGTCGTTGCGCACGCCGGGCTCAACTTCGCGCTTCCCGGCGATCGTCCAGATACGCCCGTTTGCCCGCTCCACCATGCGCACTACGTGATTATACGTGTCGCCGACGAAGATGTTGCCTTCCTCGTCCAGTGACAGGGAGAACGGCCCGTCGAAGCGCGCGCCCGGCTCACTGCCGAAGGTAGCCCCCAAAGCCGGGATGTTATCCTCTGCAGGGCCAGGCTCGCCCGTCCCGGCCACGAGCGAGACCACGCCCCGGCCAACCTCGATCCGCCGCACGCAGTAGTTCCGGCTGTCGAGAACGTAGAGGTCGCCATCCGGGCCCAGGCGCAGATCGTAGATCCAGTGGAAGCGGGCCGCCTCGAACGGCACTGTTTCCCGCTGGAAGCCGGGTTCGCCGCTGCCCAGGACAGCCAGGGGCCGGCCGGACAGGTCGAGCTGCCAGACCCGGCAGCCTTCGATCTCGTGCGCCCACACGCTGTTCACACCGTCGTACACGCAGTTGCCGAGGTCCCGGAAGCCGAGCCGACCGGTATCGGCGAACAGCTCCACGGCAGCCTGGTCGGGCCGGATGCGGTAGATCTCGTTGGTGCCGTTGCTCGACACCAGCAGCGAGCCGTCGGGGAGCTCGGTGATGTAGTGCGGATGCCTGATGCCAAACGGGACGTGCATGCGACTCAGGCCCTTGTCGGCCGCGCCGGCCGTCCAAAGCCACTCATCCTGCGGGTTCAGGCGGCCCAGCCAGTGCTCGCTGTAGTGGAGGAAGTAGCGCGCGCCGCTGACGCCGTGGAAACCGAAGTTGACGTAGCCGCGCGCCCAGGGCTTCTCCGGCGGGAAGTTGAAGATGTGCTTGATGCGCCATTTCATTTTTCAGACCTCCGTTCGGCTCAAGGCCACAGCCAGGCTGCCAGGAAGCGTACGAAGTCAACCGCGAAGTGATAGCCGACGGCATGCTCCAGGTCGCGCTTCACAAAGAGCAGCCCCAGCGGCACGCCGTAGAGCAGGGCATTGAGCGTGTTCATGAGAAAGGCTGGGCCCAGCAGTGCCTGCGTCGGGCTGTGCGCTTGGGCGTGGATCATGGCCGCGAGCAGCACCGCCCAGGCGACAGCGCGGCTCGGCCGGCGGTTGGTTGTGGGGCGCAGCAAGGCATACAGCAGCGTGGTCAGCGCCAGCCGCGCCCAGATCTCCTCCGCAACGCCCGGAGTCAACGCAGCCAGTGCTTTCCAGCCCTGGTCTATCGCGTCGCCCCGCTGTGCGCCCCAGAAGACGTTGAGCTGGGCCGGCGGCACGGCCAGCAGCGCGCCCCGCGCGAAGGCGCGCAGCGCCGCGACATAGCGGCCGTCCGCCAGTTGGCTGCGGCTGAGGCCGGTCTGCCGCGCAAGGAGGACGCCGGCGATGAACAGGGGCGCCAGACAGGCCAGGTAGCCCAGCAGGAAGGCGTCGATCTTGCCCACGGCGACCTGCAAGATGATGAGGCCGGCCGATATTGCGGCGCCGGTGACAATCAGGCGCGCCGTCACTTGCTGTCGCCAGGCGACGATCAGCCACAGCGACCCCAGGGTCAGCAGGGCCAGGACGACCAGCGCCGGATGGGCGATGATGGCCACTCCGAACAGGAACAGGGCGCCCCCGATGATCGCCCACAGCATCCACCGAAAGCTGCGCTCCGGCCCGACCAGCGGGGCCAGGTCGGGCAGATCGGCCGCCGCCGGAGTCTGTCGGATCAGATGCCAGATCAAAACGGGAATGTAGAGCAAGCCCGCGGCGAAGCCGATGGCGCCGAGCGGTTCGACCGCCGAAAGATCGCGCCAACGCTGGCCGATCATGCCGAGGCTCGCCGCCAGCCACAGGCCGACGAGCAAGGTGCGTGACAGCGATGCAGGTAGTCTGATTCTCCGCCGTTCTGCCATCTCAAACCTGCCCGTCTCTGACACTATCCGCAACGCCCCACGAACTCCAGGCGGTGCAGCTCGCTGCTGGCCGCGGATTGGGTCACGTTCGCATGAATCCAAAGGCCGAAGAACAGGGCCGTGCCGTCCCCCTTCCAGTCCAGCCGGCTGAGCTGCGCACCGCTGCGCTTGCACTGCGCCGGCCAGCGCTGGCAATCGTTGTACCAGGTCATGCGTTCGGCCGCGGTGAAGTCAGGTCGGGAAAGATACAAGTCGGCATCATAGACGAAGCCAACGGATGGCCCGGCCATCCAGGCGACGCGCTCGGCTGACGGAGAGAACTTTGCCAGCTCCTCATGGCGCTGCGGGGTTGTCAGCAGATGGCGATTCACGCCGGTGCATTGCTCGCCCTGGCAAGACCACGTGTAGCTGTACGGATCGAGCCGCATGTCATCGCCCGCCGCATAGAGCAGCGTCCAACTCCCGGACGTGCTGCTCTGGATGTCGGATGGTTCATAGTACATCGGGCCGTTCGGCTCCTCCTCGCTGCTGGTTTGGAGGTGGGCGTCGCCTGCGCCGTCTACCGAGAGTTTGGCGATTACCAGGCGGGCCAGGCCGAAGTTGCGCAGCGGGTCGCCGTACTGGTAGCGCAGCGGGTAAGCGAACCAGCGGCCGTCGTTCGAGATGCCCGTGTGCTGCGTGCCCTGGTCGGGGGCCAGTTGGGTCAGGCGGGTGTAGCGGCGGGTACAGACGTTGAGCGCCCAGAGGTCGTTGTCCCAGCCCAGGTTGGGCGAGTTGCGCAGGGCGTTGTGCGGGCTGTTTTCGTTTTCCGCCTTCAGGATGATGATCGGCGCGGTGGGATGGACTTCGGGGCCGCCCTTCCAGTGCACCGTGGGCGGCCGGCCATCCTCGTCGAGCGGGAAATTGACGCCCAGCACGTTGTCGCCGTAGCAGGTCAGGCAGCGCTGATGGCCACCGTGCTCATCCATCACCCAGAGGTCCCACGTATCGGGGCGCACGTAGACCAGGTCGGCGTTGGGCAGGCAGGGGCTGTCCCAGGGAATCCAACTCGGGCCGATGGCGCCTTCGGCCAGGACGGTGTCCTGCGCCACCGCGCAGTGGGGATTCCCGCTGACGAGCGGCAAGTAGTATCGGTCGGGGCCCAAGCCTTGCGCGGCCGCACTGCTGGAACCTTCGCCCATTTGGGCTGCCCGGGTTCCGACGCAGGCGGGGGCGATCAGCAGGATCGCTAGCAGGGGCAGCATAATGGCGCATGTGCGCATGGGGTGGGTCTTCATGGCTTCTCCTCGGCTCACGGGATGAGCTGAACTACCACGGCGAACCAGAGCACCAGGTGTGCGATCCACGTGGCGATCGTGGATCCAGACCGATACCGGACCCAACCCAACACCAGGGCTGCGCATCCCAATTGCAGCAGACGGCTGGCCCATTGCTGGAGCGGCGCGCCCCAGCCCCAATAGAGGTCGGCCGGTGTGTGTCGCAGCGCAAACAGCAGCGCGGCGACCAGGAGGCCCACCAGCGGCCCGTAACGTTGGCTGAATCCGGTCTGCAGATAGCCGCGAAACATGATCTCCTCACCCAGCGTGGTGACGAGCCAGAGGGTAAGGAGCAGCGTCAAGAGCGCGAGCGCGCGAGCCCAGCCCTGCGCAGAAGTGATCGGCCCGGCGCTGCCGTAAGCAAAGGGTGGGGCGCCGACAAGGTAGTTGACCAGCGGCATGGAAAGCGCGATCAGCCCGAAGCCCAACAGACCCCAGGCCATAGTACGCCAGCTGCGCCAGCGCCAGGCCAGCGCGTCGCGCAGGGAGGCCGGCCGCGGGCGAGCGAAGGAGAGGGCAATGAGCGGCAGTCCCAGGTTGAGCGCCATCAAGCCCAGCTCCGCCAGCATGGATGGCAGCGGCGTCAGGGCGAAGAAGGGCCGGCCGGTGAGCAGGTAGAATGCCGCGTGATAGCCGTAGTTGGCGGCCAGCCACACGAGCACAAGGCGGAGAGGCGGGCTCCAGGAGCGATCCATACCGGTTTCGCCGTCACCGACTTCCATAGCTCGATCCTCCGAACTGCCGGCCGGTTCTGGGGCGCGGTACGCTTCAGCGGAACCAGCGCAGCGCATCCTCCGGCGCGCATTTGACTTGCTCGCAGTAGTGCGCCTGGATGATCTGCATCTGCAGGCTGGCGGAATCGCCGCGCACCATGAAGCCGGAACGGCTGAGCAGCCCGAACAGGATCAGGCCCAGCACCATGCCGATGCCCAGCCAGGCATAGGCGGGAACGCGCGGGGCAGCGGCGTCGTTTCGATTTGACCGCAGCAGCAGCCACAGGGGGCCGACGGTCATCAGCGGGACGGCGATCAGCGCGCCCACGATGGCATCCAGGTTTCCCGGCAGGGGCAACTTGCCGGGCAGCGCCGTGACCGCAATCAGGGCCGTCCAGAGGAGCGCAAGCTTGCGACTTGCCGGCGCGCTGAGGCCCAGCGGCGCAAAAACCTGGCCGCCGATGCGGTCGGCCAACCACAGCGCCAACGCCACCAGCCCTGCGCCGAGGAGCCACAGAGCGGCCAGGGCGAGTGGCCGGTTTCCCAGGATCGCATTGACGAGCACCGCCGAGTCCGATGAGTTGGGCGGCCACAACCCATCCAGCAGCCACAGCCCGCCGACCCACGCCGGGTTGAAGAGCACGAAAGCACCCCAGAAGAGGCGCGAGAAGGTCGAAGCCGCGGCCCGGAAGACGCGTGAGCGCACGACCAGGAAGGCCAGGGCCGCGGCCACAAGCTGGCCGAGCCAGCCGCCCAGGACGCCGATGCGGAAAGTCGGCATAAGCCGGGCGATCTGCCCCATCAGGGCCAGGTTCTGCTCATCACCCCATTGGGCGGGTGTGAAGCCGCTCGCCTGCACCTGGTCGAGGATGGTCAGCCACAGCACAGGCTCGTGATAGGCGGCGCCCCCGAAGAAGACCAGACTGTTGCGCCAGCCGCCGGCCAGAGCAACGGCCAGAGCATGGCCGATCTCGTGGACGGTGGTGCTGAACAGCACCACGGCGAGCCAGAAGAAGAGGAAGAAGGCTGCGATGAGGAGAAGACGGCGTTTTGACACCATGTTTGACCTCCCATCCAGTTTGCTGTCCTGCATTAGCGCAGGATCCCACCCTCGATAACCTTCATCGCATCGAGCCAGACGGTGGGCCGCAGGATCACCAGGTCCAGGTGCAGGTTCGAGCGGTTTCGGCCGCCAAACCGCTCGTTCATCCCGATCGCCACGTGGACACTGCCGCCGATCTTCTCATCCAGCATCACGTCGCCCACCGGCTCCGTGGCGCCCGGATTCAGGCCGATCCCGAACTCGGCGATCACGTCTTTGTCGCCGCTCGAAGCGGCTAACAGCTCGCGGAGCCTCTCGGCTCCGGCCGGGTCTGGTGCCCTGATGTCCACCACGCGGCCGGCGGCAAAGGTCAGCCGCAGCCGCTCGACCGGCTCTCCCCTGATAAACGCCCTGTCAACGACGAGGACGCCGGCGGCCGAATCCTCGTGGGGCGCTACATAGACCTCGCCACGCGGAAGCGAATCCATGTCCAGGTGAACCGGGCGCCCGCCGACCTGCAACGCCAAGTCGGCGCCTGCGTCCGTTACGATGCGGACCCTCATGCTCCCCGCCAACAGCGCTTGCACCTGCTCCTGTCGCCGGTCGAGCGCCTCGTAGTCGATGTCGACGGCCTGCCGATACCGCTGCCGCAGGAGTGCCAACGGTACGCCATAGGCAGACGCCAGGGCCGGCGTTGGGTGGACGACCACGATCCGGCGGCAGTTCCGCCGCGCGGCCTCTTCGATCAGGGCGATCCATTCGGCGGCCATCGCCCGGCGGCGGGTGATCGGCACGTCCGGGATGTGGCCGCTGTGGTCGCGCACCTCCACAATCGCATCCACGTCGTCCAGCCAGCGCAGCTCATGCTCTGGCAGCAGGCCCAGGTAGGGCTCGGTCACGCCCTCCCCGATGCGCCGCAGCAGCGGCTCCATCGTGAGTCGCACCGTCCAGAACGCACCCCGTGCCCGGATGCGATACGCCAGGGCTTCCAGGAGGTCCAGCGAATGCGTGCTGGTCCAGATCCAGATCACCTGGCCCGGCGCCACGGACAGCATTTGCACGGTCTGCTCTGCCAGGGATTCGACGTTGAAAGCGTCACTCGCTTCTCGCGCTATCATCGGTCTGCTCCGATCATACGAGTCGATGCGATCATCTCGCCCGACGCTCACGGGCCGGCATAGGTGAGCTCCGCAAGCCGCAGGTAGCGCTCGTACTTGGCCTCATAGTCCGCCTGCCAGCCTGCGGGCCACTCCGCCAGTCGCTGGTCCTGGCCCCGCGGGATCTCGTACAGGAAGCGCGCGAGACGAGCTGCCCACCATACCACCAGGATATCGTAGTACACCTGGATGCGCACAGCTGCACTTTCATCTGCCACCAGGCTGCAGTAACAGCCGGCAAACGACGTCCGCCGGAAAGCAGCCGCTTCCTGGACGGTCACGTGAGTCAGCAGGTTAGCCACGTCGAAAGCCGGATCGCCCCATCCACTATACTCCCAGTCCACGGATGCCCAGGGTCCGCGACGCCGAATGTAATTCGTAATGTTGTTGTCCAAGCGGCAGAGTGTGACCGGCGCCGGCGGCCACTCCGGAAATCGAGACGCCTCGAACCGGGCCAGAAGCGCTCTCAGAGAAGCCGGCTGCGCCTCGGCAGGAATCCGCTCCGCCTGCTCCCGCACCCGCCACCTGCCTTCCTCGGCGGTGTCGGCGTTGATCGTCGTCCCAGGAAGCTCCCGCTGAACCCGGTCCGGCGTGACGGTGTGGACGCTGGCCAGGTGTTGCGCCAGTCTTTGCCACTCATCGTCCGTCGCGGGAGGGGTAGCGGTCGCCTCGCCTTCCAGCCAGCTCTGCACCACCACCGGCTGGCTGTAGCCACTCCGATCCAGCAGGATGGGCTCGGGCGCAAGGGCCAGGCCGGCCGCGCGCAACGCCGCCAGCGCGCCATACTCCCGGCCGGCCCGGTCACGCTCATCGCGGACGGTGAACTTGACGGCCAGGTCAGCGTCCGGGCTGGTGGCGCGATAGAGCAGGTTGTTCTGTCCACCGGGGATCAGCGTGATCCGCCACTCCCGCCACCGCACATCCTCTCGCCGGGTTCCGCCGGCCAGATGGTCGAGGAGGGGTCGGATCCTGCTTACACTCATCACCAAAGACCTCCGCGGGCGGGCTGTCCAACGTTACCAAACCCTCGGTTCCAGACTGTCGTGTCAAACAGACCGATGGCGTAACGGGCACGCCAGACGGTCGGCCTTGTCGCTCTCGCGGGAAGCCCGAAGGGTGACTCGCCTATCAGTTAGCATGGCTGCTTGTGTCAAAGGCAGGACCTCAGCTTGCTCTCTCCAGCGCTCCGCGCCCGTAATCGCGCACGGCTGCCCCGGCCGGCGCGTGTTTCCCTTCAGTTTTACCTGTCAGGCACGCGTATGCGGCGTCAACCGGGATGCCCTCAAAGCCGTCCCGATACAGTTCGATGACGCTCATGTCCTCCGCAAAGCCCAGCTCCGGCAGTGGCCCCTCGATCGGAACCCACGCTACTGCTGCCAGGTCATCGCCGGCTGCCAGCTCTCCCCCTACTACGCGGGCCAAGACGTACACTGAGAGGAAGTGAAACCTCGGGGACACGAAGGAGGAGACCACGTTCATAATCGCCACGATCGCCACATCCAGCCCGGTCTCTTCCTTCGCCTCTCGGATCGCGGTGGTCAGAAAATCATCCTCCCACTCGACGTAGCCGCTCGGCAGCGACCAGGTCCCTCTTCCCGGCTCTCCACCGCGTCTCCCCAGGAGCACTCGCCCTTGGTCCACGACGAGAACTGCCACGGCCGCCGCCGGGTTGCGGTGCTGGACGAAACCACAACTTGAACAGGCCGCCCGCCGCCTGCCCCCGCTCTCCGTCAGGAGCAAGCGCGTCCCGCAGAGCGGGCAGAGCTTGAATTCTCCTTCGAGCCGGCCCTGGCGTTGATAGTACTCAAACACTTGCCTGACTTGCATCCGTTGCGCTCCTTGCCAGCCAGTCGCGTTGTTGGCCAGCTTCGCTTACGCTTATCTTCAGTTCCAGCGCCAGAAGGTCGAGTCCTGCTTGCTTGAGCCACGCCTCTACTGCCCGGCGTGAGCAAAAGCACGTCACCAGCGCCTGGTAACCGGGGACAGGCACTTGGTCGGGATCTGTCTCTTTGCCAAGTGAACGGCGCCAGTCGTCGGTGTCTAGGAAATGCAGTAGCGCTTCCCCACCTGGGCGCAACACGCGCCGGATTTCCTGAAGAGCCAGAGTCAGCTCCACCGGGCTGAGATGAAAAAGAGTCCCAATGGCGAAGACGAAGGCCGCCAGACCTGATCTGAGCGGCAGCCGGGCCGCTGACGCCTGGATGGGCAAGGCGCCGATACCGGATTGGCGCGCTCTGCGCAGACTGAGTTCGACGCACTTGGGAGTTGGATCGATCCCGATCACCCGATAGCCCGCTTGGGTAAGCGGGACGAAAGCACGCCCGGTGCCACATCCGATATCCACGGCCCATTCCTGGGGGCCGGCTGTCCTTGGCGCGATCAACTCCCGAACCAGGGAAGAGGCAGGGGCATCGGCCCTGTTCTCTGCCCAGGAGGTCCAGCTTCTATCGTCTCCCTCAACCGTCCATACGGCTTGCATTTGCTGCCTCTCGATCTCAGCTTTCCACCTGGCCCAGACAATCGCTGGGTGTCAACGGCTCACCCCGTGTCGCCGTCGAACGCGGTCACCAGCCCCACGTCGGCACAACCCAACTCCACCAGCGCCCAACAGAGGTTGCCGTGAAGGCAATCGGCGTCTCCGATGCCGTGGAGGTCGTCGAGAACTGCCCTCCCGCGGCCAGCGTGTACTCCAGCACGTAGGCGCACGCTCGACCGACGCGCTTGTCTTCGCCAATGGACGCGCCGAGCTGCGCCAACAGGATGACCGACCAGACGGCACCGCGGTACTTGGGATAGGAGCCGGGGTCAGGTTCGGCCCAGAACCCGGCCGGATCCATCTAGTCGAGGATGGTAGAAATCGGCCCGGCCCGGTGCGCCTCGCGGCGGGCGGTTGCAAGCTGTGGATTATTGGACGCGCGATCACACAGGTCGCGCAGCGTCAGGTAGCGCACCCCCGGCCCATTCTCGTCCAGCAGCAGGACAGCGGATCGGCTCTGATCTGCATTTGCCAAGACATGGATTACCTATCCTGGGCCTCATCCGGCCACGATATGCTGCAGCTTCCGCAGGTGGTTGCGGAGGTGCGCTTCGACTTCCGGCACGAGCGCGGCCAATGTCCGCGGCTTGGCGCCGGCCTTGATCGCGACGCCGATGGTGTGCGGGTCGTGTCCCAGGTAGAGTTGCTCCAGACGCCGGTTCGCTTCTTGCAGGCGAGCCACGAGCGCGGCCGCCGGTACCCCAGCGTTGGCCGCGACCGCCTGCGCGTTCAGCTCGCGGAACGTGCCGGCGGGTGGCGCGGCGGCCGTGCCTGTCACCCAGGCTTCGACCAGCGCGACGTACAGCTCGTGATGGTAGACCAGGTGTGCGAGCACCTCCCTCGGCCCCCACTCGCCAGAAGCCCCGTCAGTGGACTGGTCGGCCAGGGTGTCAGCAGGCAGGGCCAGGATGAAGGCCGAAAAGCGGTCTACTGCATCTCGTAAGCGAGCAATGTCGTTCATTAGGATCCTCGTAACCAGGAAGAAGGCTTCGGAGGCGCCCACGACCAAACGAACCAGAGTTCCAGGTTGAAGATGTTCAGCGACCCTCCCGCAGCAACGCCAGCACATCGCGGGCGAACAGCTCTGGCTGGCGACTAACTCCGCCATACTGCCACACCTGTTATGGGTCATCGGTTATGCCGTGCTGATCCTGGAGGTTGCGATTGCCGCCTTCAGCACCTGGATGAGAAGCCAGTGAGATCGCTGCGCGCGCGGTTCCGGGAAACAACCATCAGATAGAATCAGGGGCAGCGCACCAGACACGCGTTCTTCCTCTCGGCCTCGATTTGAGCGCGGATGGGTTGGTCATGGTTAGCGTTCTGTGCTGATCGTCAGGCCTTTCACAGCAGCTATCAGACACCATAAGGTGTATGCCAACGTGATCCAGATGAACGTTGGCGGCAGGAGCAATCCAATCCTGGGCGTCACAAGTAGCCACCAGCCGGCAAGCGCGATCAAGGCGAAGACAATGCTGCGACGTTGGCGATCAGTTTGGGGAGGCCAAGCCAGCTTTCGTCGCCCGGATCGAACCCGGGCAACCAATCGCCAGACGGATGCCAACACGGCAAGGCCGCCGATGCCCGCGCTGACGGGGATCACGATATACACGATCTGGTAGACCTGACAGACCCCAGGCACCACGCCGGCTGTCCATTCCACCCAACTGCAGATGGTGTCTGCGATCACGTATCGGCCGCCGGCATTGCTGTTGGTCAGGACGACAATGCCTGCTCCCAGGTCGGGGAGGGCCGTGTATTGGCCCCGCCAGCCCAGGATGTCGCCGCTGTGCAAGACCATGCGTGTGTCGTTGGGCAGGATTTCTGTCACGTAGCCCAGGCCGTTCCCGCCACCTGATGTCGCCAGCACGGGCAAGTACATCAGCGCCACGGTGTCAGGCTG
This sequence comes from uncultured Anaerolineales bacterium, assembly GCA_964551735.1. Taxonomy (GTDB): domain Bacteria; phylum Chloroflexota; class Anaerolineae; order CG2-30-64-16; family CG2-30-64-16; genus DAOUAT01. Next base: position 42,941 of record CAZKEF010000029.1, on the reverse strand, counting down.
AAGGACACCCCTGCCGGCAGGCTCCCCGCGCGGGCCGGACATGCCGGCCGCCAACCAGGTCGCGAGATCGCCGGCTGTGGCATACAGCCCGCCGGCGGCCGCGGGGTAGCTGCGGTGTTCCGTAGGCTGGCCAGAGACCTGATAGCCGGTAGCCAGGGCTGGGCGCAGGTCGGGACGCCATTGGTAAGTGCTGTTTGGTATGCCAAGGGGGATCAGTACCTCGCGTTGCATGTACGCCGCAAAGGATTCCCCCGTGACATCCTCGATGAGCAGTTGCAGCAGCGTGTACCCGCCGTTGGTGTAGGCTTCACGCTCCCCCGGTTGCCGAACCAGCCGCACTGGCCCGGTCGAAAGCAGCTCCGCTGGCGCGGGCAGCGTTGCCTCAATGGGCACGCCAGCGTAGTACCACGGGGCGATGCCGGCCGTATGGCTCAACAACCGCCGAACGGTCACGCCGTTAGGGTCGAACTTCGCTGGCGGCAAGCCCCAGCTTTTCAGGTATTGTGCGACAGGCGCGTCCAGATCGATCTTGCCTTCTTCTACCAGCCGCATGACGCCCCAGGCCGTGATGGATTTGGAAAGCGAGGCAACTTGAAACGTTGTCTCCGAGGTCACGGGGGCGCCGGTTGTCTCGTTCGCCAGGCCATACCCCTGCGCCCAGGCCACTGCGCCGCCCTGCACGAGCGCCACTGCCGCACCCGGCGCACGATATTGGCGTAGCAGATCGGGCAGGAGTGCGTCAAGCTGCGCTGTGAGCGTCGCCAACGTATCCGGTTGCGCCACCTGTTGGCTACCACACGCCGACAGAAACGGTATTGCCAGCAAAACGAGCAGGAGGATGCCGATCATATGGCTTTGTGTCATCTTGTCTACCTCCTTGGCCGTGCGCAGCCTCGATGCTGGCCGGGCCGATAGCTTGGGCAACATGATGATCTCAGGATGGCGTCAAACGATGCTCTGTAGAAAGGCTGTGACGGCCCGGTTTGCGAACTCTGGGCGGTCCTGGTTCGCGTTGTGCGCAGCGTCGGGGATGATCTGGTAAGTCACCCTCGGCCTTTGTCTGCCCCACGGTAGCATGTCCCGGCGGATCGTGCTCGCCCGGTCGCGGTCGCCGCGAAGCAGCAACAGGGACATGTCAATGCGCAGCGACGGGTCACCCTTCTTATGCACTGCCAGCGTCACGGCCTGCCAGATGATCGCAGAATCCTGTTTGGCGACCTGTCATGCCGCTTGCAAGGCATAGGCCTATCAACGCCCACTGCATCGAAGACCGCCAGCATGTCCTCGGCGCAGCGTTCCAGCCAGGAGCCCGCGCCGATGGCCTGCGACTTGCCGTGCCCGCGCTCGCCCCAGACCAAGACGCTGTGGCCCGCCGCCAACGTCGTGACCTGAGCGTTGAACATAGGGTGGCAGTCATGACACCCTCCAATTCATCGCCGCAGCGCGGAATTCGCAGGTCGGAAAACAGCAGCTATCGCGTGAGCCGTCGAGAGCGATGCGCACGAAGCCCTCGCCGCAAGTCGCGGATAATCCGAGCCGGCGGCGGGTGTAGTCATCGGCCGCGATCACGGCGCCGGCCGCACGCCCCAGGCCGGTGAGCAGGGCAAAGGCGGCGGTCAGCTCGGCCGTGGCAGGGGCGAAGGCGGGCTGATCCCCCTTGTAGCCCAGGAGCAACAGGCGCCGCGCGCCGTGACGCAGTGCCGCGACGGCCCAGCCCGTCACTTCGGGCAGCCGGCCCGCCAGCAGCAACAGGTTGACCACCGCAGCCGGATGGCCGGCCAACACGGTCCAATCCCCCTTGCCGGCCGACACGCCGAAGCTGTCCAGCAGTCCCTGGTCGGCCAGGCGCGCCACCAGGGCGGGCGCACGGGCATTGGTGGTCAGCCCAGCCCGCACGCCGCGCCGGCGGGCGGCTGCCAACAGGGCCGGCAGCGCGGCGTGGAGGGTTGGCTCACCGCCGCCCAACGCAATCGCCTCTATGTCCTCGCCGATTAGCATGTCGAGCAGGCCGGTGAACTGCGCGACCGGCATATCCTGCTCGGCCTTGGGCTGGTCGCAGTAGGGGCAGGCGTTGTTGCAGCGCCGGGTGATCTCCACCGACGCCAGCCGCAGGCGGTCATTGTTCATAGCGTGAGACCCTTCGCTGGTGTGACGCCGCATTGTACTTCTCTTCGTTAATCCGCTCAGGGTGACGGGTTCACAGAGAGGGCGCATCGGATAACGGCTATATCTCCCCTTCCTCCCTTTCGTCGCCGTCTATCAGGCCCGGCAGGCGATCCCACGGCGAACGATGCAGGTCATCGTAGATGTGCTGGAGCGCCGCGACGCCGTCGGCGGTGTAGACGGCCCTGGCCTGCTCGATGATCGCCTGGAACCGCTGCTCCATGAATGGTCGCGCCCGGCTGAAGCCCTGGCAGCCAACCCACAACTGATCGAACAGCGCCGCGCGCTGGTAGAGGTAGGGCAGCGGCTCCTCGGCTGCGGCGCACCACTTCTCGAACTCGACGCCCAGGCGGACGGCCAACGCGGCCCAGCGGATGCGCTCCGGCGGCTCGACGGCCGCGGGATCCAGCCGGCCCAGCTCGTACTCCATCACTGCCTCGGCGCGGGTGTTCACTTCTTCCAGCGCCTTTCGCACCGCTTCGACCGAATCCTGAATCCACTTGTAGCCAACGGCCGGAAAGCGCGCCCGGCCGCGCAGCACGCCGCCGGCATGTTCCGCCATCAGCCGCTGGCGGTGTTCGGCCATCGCCGCGGGCAGGTCGGTCGGCATCTGGAAAATGCCCAACTCCTCGAAACGGTCATAGCGTACTATAGCGTCGGCCAGGTCGCTGACAAACTGGTCGCGGGTCTCCGGCTCCGGGCCGCCCTGGGGCAGGAGCCAGGTCCAACGCAACTCGAACTGGCCGAGGCCGCGCTCGGCCGCCTGGGCCAGGAGGGTCTGCAAAGGCTTTTCGTCTTCCTTCATGCCCTCCCGGTTGCCGAAGGCCGGCGGGCTGCCGCCGTCGCTGGGGACTTCCAGCCGGAAGCCGCGCCAGGCGCCCGCGATCTCGGGGCCAAGCGCCTGCGCCAGGTCGGTCAGTTGCTGCTGCAAGGCGCGGGCGCGGTCAAAGTCAATGTGCTGCAGCACGTTTTCCAGCTCCTCGGCCAGCGAGATCACCAGGCCGGGGTCGCTGCATTCGACGAGAAGCTGACGCATCGTCCCGCTTTCAGTCTTCCCGGCCGGCGGCGCGTACAGATTCTTCGGTTGCTCACGCAGGTCTGCTGTGGTCATAGGACAGCCTCCTGGGTCTCTTGATAAGTCAGTGGGGCGATGTCTTCCTTGGTGTGATGCATCCGCATTATACACCAGAATGCGGAGCATCTCACTTCCCTGAGCGGCGCGCTCTTGACCAATGTGGGCACGTGGTTCGACCTGGGGCTGGGCCAGCGGGTTGACCAGGGGCGCCGGGGCGTGCGGCGTGAGCAGGACGCGTCTCGCATCGGAGGTAATAGAAATGTGAAAAGCAGATGATCTTCAAAGGGATCCCCTTTCACCGCTACTCCTTCAGTCGTTGAAACAGAACGCGAGCTGCCAGCAAATGCCAGAGCATCCAGAACAACCCGGCCGCCGCCAGGAGCAGATAGACCGGCGCGACCGGCGTCAGGGGAAAGACGAGGCAATAGGCCAGGTCGCAGCCGCTGGCAAGCAGGCCGAGGATGGCCGTCACACGATGGGCGGGCAGCAACAGTACCGCAAAGAGCAGTCCCGCCAGGGCGACCAGCAGCAAACTGACCAGCGCGCCTGTGCCAGGGATAGCCGCCAGCGGGTCGTTGCCCGCCAGGACAGCCTGCCCGGCGGCTAACAGGTCGGCTCTGTGCGCTGCGGAGGTCGCGATGTTGTAACGTTGGCTGAGCGAGAGCATGGTCAACGAGGTGTTCGATGCCAGGTTGAGGGTGACGCCCACCAACCCGCTGGCGAGGGCGATGACCGCGACGCTCCTGTTGACCTGCCAGAGCGCCGCTGCCAACGCCAGGAATATCACTCCGACCAGGGCGTAATTGAGCAAGTCGAAAAAAGCCAGAAATGACAGCCCCACGAAGGGATTGCTCTGTAGCAGGCTGAACCATTCCGCCGCGTTGGTCGGAAGCGCCTCCATGCCGGTGAAGAGCGTCACTTCGGCGCCGATGTTGCGGCGAAATGCAAGGGCGGCGAGCAGGGCAGCAAGCGCGCCTGCGCGATACAGCGGTTTCCAGGTAGCAGCCCGGTTCATTTCAAGTCTGCAAATCCTTCATTCTCCGGCGCAGGAGTCTCTTCCAGCGCCGCTGGCGGTGACGATAGAACAGGTGCGCAAAGGCCCAGACGACCCCGGTCAACAGCCCGGCCCGGATTTCGATCTCGTCGGTGTAGTGCAGTCTGCCGTCCTCCAGCGCATGAAAGCGGATGGTGTGGTTCCAGACCGGCGCGAGCGCGCCGCTTTCCTGGCTCTCGATCAGGTTCGCCTCCCGGTCAATGGTGACAAGCGTGATGCGGTGCTCGCCAGCAGGCAGAAAGCCGAACAGGGACAGCCGTAAGGCATAAGGCTTGTCCACCGCCCATTCGCCGGCGAGGTCGCCAGGGACCAGCGGCTCGAAATGCAACAGCGGCGCGGACACAAAGCGCAGCGAGGCCGGGCGGCTGATTTCAGCCCAGAGTTGTTCGGCCGTGCAATCGAAAACCGTTGAGATACGCGCCAGCATTACGCTTGCTCCTTGGTCTGGTCGCCGGACGGACGTTTCTTACTCACGTCCCTGACCATTTCCCACATAGGCAGGTTGATGATGGGCAGAGCGATCTCTTTGGCGACGACAAATCCAAATCGCTCGTACATGCGGACGTTGCTTGCGGTCTCGGTCTTCAGATAGAGCGGCAGCCCGGCCCGTTCGCTTTCTTCGAATAGCGCCCGCAAGGCTGGCCGCAGACCCCTTTTTGCTCACGGCCTAAGTTTTTCGACCAGGCTGCTGGCCCACGCCTGGATCGCTTCCCAATCGCGGATGTCGCTCACCGGCATGCGCTTGAGCGCCGGAATCAGGTTGTAGGGAAAGGTCAGCCTGGCCGGGTCGAACTTGCCGCCGAACAACTCGACCGCGACCGGCCTTAACCAGGGGAATTTCGCCAACACCTTATCGAGTTGTTGCCGCGTTTCCGTCCAGTCCTTTTCCTTGTCCTCGGTCGGGCCAAGGGCGAAAACGGCCACGGGCCATGTCGTCAGCGTCGCGCGGTGGCGTGACAGGAAATCGCGCGTCTCCTTGAGCCAATCGGACATGTACAGCGGCGCGCCCACGACCACCGCGCGGTAGCCCTCCAGCGTCCGCACCTGCTTGACGGGTTGCACGTTCGCCGGCAGGCCGTTTTCCCGCAGCGTCGCCGCGATCTTGCCGGCAACCTCTTGCGTGGATCCATAGCGAGTCGCATAAGCAATGAGGATCGTGTCTGCCATTGGTTTCTTCTTACACCACAAAGCGAGAGATTCCCGCACCCGCCAGCCGCACCAGCGCCACCTTGAGCCGGCCCGCGCGGTGCGGCACGTAGAAGGTGCAGCCGGGGTCAAACCAGCCGCGTGCGCGCCAGTACGCGACATCATGCGAATCCGGCGGCTGGCGCTGCCAGGCCAACTGCTGGATCTTGAAGGCCAGCAGCGAGACGAAGGCCGGCCGCAGGGCATCCCCGCGCGCGATCGCGCCGAACAGGCGGCCGGCGACCCTGAACGCCTCCGGTTGATAGCGCGCCATGTCAGCGGCCGGCGCCAGCGCGCCCATCTTGAGGCCGGTCTGCCCTGTCAGGTGATAGCCCCAGGTGAGCAGCGCGCCGTTCATGGTGCGCAGGGTGTGGCTGGTGGGGCCGCCGCCCACGGTGGCCACTACGTACGCGCATTTGCCGCCGCAGCCGGGCCGGTGACACAGATACGCCGGCCGATCCATCCAGGTCTTGACCAGGCCGCTCACGTCGTCTACATAGACCGGGCTGGCGAGCAGCAGGCCGTCGGCCGCGTCCATCTGCGCCTTGATGGCCGACAGGTCATCGCGCTCCGGGCACTTCGCCTCCTCCCGGTCAAAACACGCCCGGTAGCCGCGGCAGGAGCCGATGGCCAGGTCGCCCAGGTAGACCGTCTCGAAGGCCAACGGCTGGCCGGCGCGTTCGGCCAGAGCCACCAGCTCCGCGCCGATAAGCTGCACGAAGCGGGCGGTGTTGCCCTTCTTACGTTGGCTGTCCACAATCGCAAGGATGTGCAAGCTTGGCTCCTCACCAGATACCCGGCAACAAGCGATACCGCACGCGGCCGGCGTAGGCGCGGTAGCCGTCCAGCTCAGCTTGCAACGTGCGATCCTCCAGCCCCGTGCGGATCACCAGGACGGTGGTCAGCAAGGCCGCTGGTAAGAACGTCCAGGCGGAATCGAGGAAGAGGGGGGTTGCGGCGTAAGCCAGCAGCGCACCCGCGTAGCCGGGATGCCGTAGCCAGCGGTAGGGGCCGCTGGAGATCACCCGGTGGCCGCGGTCGGCCTGGATCCGCACCATGCCGGAGAAGAAGTCGTTCTCGACCAGCGCGTAAGAGGACAACGCATAACCGCCGACGATGAGGATGAGCGCCGCCAACTCTACCGGCAGGCTGAAGCCGGGCGACCAGCCGAAGCGTGCGTCTAACCCTGCAATCAGCGGCAGCAGCGCGCCGCCCAACCCGACCAGCGGCGCCAGGGTCTTGTCCCACGGCTTGGCATCTTCGTGGCGCAACATGCGGCCGCGTTCCCGCAGCAGGCCGGGATGCCGCCGGCCGGCCTGCACCCGGCTGATCGCAAAGCCCAGGATGCAGACGATGGCATAGACCCCGGCCTCCCACCAGCCCTCGCGTCCCGAGATCAGCAGTGGGAGAAACGGCACAACCATGACGAAGAAGAGCACCTGGAGAAGAACGCGAGCGGACAGCGCGCTATGCGACATTGGGAACCTCCACGTCGGGCAGGGAGACCGCGGCCGTCAACACCCGGACGCGCACGTCGCGCGCTGCCGGCGACCGCAACTCGTTTTCGACGATACGCAGCGTCTCGAGACCGCCGAGTTTCGTTAACAGGATGAGCCTGTATTTCATCGTTGCAGCCCGCTCTGATCTGGCTTGATCCCCAACACGACATCGACGGGCAGTCCGAACATCGTCATCTCGGTCAGACTTTCGATCTGAAAACTGGCCTCCTGAAGGGCCTCACGGACATAGATCGGTCGGCAATCCACGTATTCCGTGAACTTGTCGTGCGTCCATTCGTAGAGCCGGCTCATCAGACCGCTTTTCTGCTTCTTGGCCATCGCTACGACACAGATGCGGCCGCCCGACCGCAACGATTTTCGACATTCGCACAGCACGATTGGGATTTCCGGCGTGTCGAACAGTTCAAGGGTGAAGCTGATAAAGATCGCATCGAAGAAGTTGTCTTCAAACGGGAGGCACGCGGCATCGCCGCACCGCAGCGCCACGTTGCCTGCCAGGCCTGCGCGGTTCAGCCTGGCTTGGGCGACGCTGAGCATCCCGTTCGACAGATCCAGGCCATAGACCTTGCCTGTGTCGCCGGCCGCTTGCGCCAGGGCCGTCAGGCACTGCCCCGTCCCGAAGCCGATCTCGAGCACGATCTCGCCCGCTCCCACATTCAGCTTGCGTAAACCCGCTTCTTTGTACTTCCTTTCGGAAGATCCGGCAAGCAGGTCGTACCAGCGGCTCAACCTATCGTAGCTGGCTTTGGCTTCTGCCTTCGTCCTGGCAACCCGGCTGATTGGCGCTTGATGATTCATGACGGCTCACCATCATATTATGCACGTTGAAGATCAGACCGTTGTACGGCTTACCGGCGCGACTCAGCTAGAAGCCGCCGACCACCGTCAAAAGGAACGGAATCCCGGGTGTCACGAATGTGACTGCGCTATTCATGCGATTCTCCAGCCATCTTGCGCGGCGCCGACTGCAAGCGAATCATCGGAACGGGATATACCCGTATTTCAAGGATGCTGAGTGGATGATGGTCGGCATAGCATCATACCCTGGCTTAATGCCGCCGCGACGACGCTCGTCCGCCGCCGCCCCAAACTGCCGTCAGCCCCAGCAGGAAGCCGAAGACGTACCAGTTCCCGTTGTTGTGCGTCTCGAAAACGTGCACGGTGTCCGAGAAGAGCGAGATGACGAACGTCACGGGCGCGATGATTCCGTGCCAGAGGCCCTGCCAGAACCCGGCGACGCGGCCATCCTCGTTCGGGACATTAACCATCGCGTTCGGGCCGGCCACACAGCCGGCCAGGATGACGAGGGTCAAGACCAACAGTCCGGCGACAAGCACGATCTTCATGGGATTACCTCCTGGTGGTTTTTCTCTTCGGTGGAATTGGCTACCAGACGACATGTTGGTGGCCATTTTGCCACACCTTCGCTGGGTGCGGGTGACAAGAGTCTCCCAGGAAGCCGTCAGTTTGCTGCACACTCCGCAGCCGTTCGGTTACTGCAGTCTGATCGAGCGCCGTTGTGATTTTGTCCGTCTTACCGCAGCAGATAACCACGCACCGGCCGTGTCAGCGTCAGCAGCAGGATCGCCAACCCGACGCCGAAATAGAGCACCTGGATGAATGCCCCCAGGCCGATCATCAATACCTGCACCGTGATCCAGAGCATCAGCGCCAGGCCAAACGCACCCGCGGCGGCCCATGTCCAGTGCTGGCCGCGGAACGGATTGAGCCGCTCGGCCCAGGCCCAATCGGGCCGGATGAGCAGGCACGCCAGCACGAAGAATGCGCCCAACCCCAGCACGACGCACAGGATCAGGCCGGGGATCAGGAAGTTCGGGAAGGGCGTGCCCTGCAGCATATCCAGCGGCATCTGTAGGAGGCCGCCGGTCGGGTCGAGGGCCAGCATCAAGCCGCTGGGGGCGGCGGAGAGGCCCTGGAAGAAAAGTAGGAACAGGAGCAGCCAGAACAGCAAGGGACGTTTACGTGTTTGGGGTCTCATGGGATCGTTCGCTCCTTCATGCCTTCGTTGCGATCTGGCGTCCCCAGGCCGCCGCGCGTTCAAGCTCGCCGGCTTTCAGCGGGCCCTCCGTGTCTCTGACATAGAATCCTTCTGCCGGTAGGATCAACGTCCCACCGCGCTTCGTCAGATCGGCGGCGATGCGCTTGGCGGCGTAGCCGAACAGCCGGACGAAAACGGCCGCCGCGCGTGAGTTGATGTCCTCCACCGCCACGCGCGTGTCGAACGCTGCGACCCTGGCCCCGGCCAGGCTGTTCGGGGCCAGGTCTTTTAGCCAGGCCTTCATCGTCGGGCTGGCCATACCCCCATGTGTGGGCGCTCCAGCGACGAGCAGCCTCACTCCCGCCAGGTGCTCCGGCTGCGCCTCGCCGACGCGTACGGTATGGACTTCGCCCACGCTACTGAGCGCGTCGCCGATGGTCTGCGCGACCTTTTCGGTGTTGCCGTGGATGGAATCATATACAACCAGTGCTTTCATTGGGTTTCACCTCCGATTATTTGATGATGGGGAAGAGGATGAACGAAACGAGGATCACGCCGCGGCGGATGCGTTGGCGGCGGGGCGGTTGTTTCACCATTTGACGATCGCTCCTTTCGGATACCTATACGCAGGCTGAGCCGATTGGTTGCCTCACCCCTCGAAGCGATAGCCGATGCCGCGCACGGTGACGATGCGGCGGGGAACGGATGGATCCACTTCGGTTTTCTCACATAGCCAACGAATATGCACGTCCACCGTGCGGCTGTCCCCGACGTAGTCGTAGCCCCACACGCGATTCAGGAGTAGATCGCGGGAGAGTAGGGCGCCGCGATGCCGGATGAGCTCGGCCAGCAGGTTGAACTCCTTGGGGCTCAGAAGCAGCTCTTGGTCACCCAGCCAGGCCCGGCGGCTGACCCGATCGAGGACCAAGACTGGCCCCAGGCCAGATGCCGGATCGCCAGCCCGCACCTCATCGCTGGGCTGGCGCGGGTTTGCCCGGCGCAGGAGCGCACGGATGCGCGCCAACAACTCCCCGACACTGAACGGCTTGGTCAGGTAGTCGTCGGCGCCGCTCTCCAGGCCCACGATCTTGTCCAGCTCACCGGTCCGGGCGGTGAGCATGAGGATGGGGACGCCGGAAGTCTGCCGAAGGCTGCGGCAGACGGTGAGGCCGTCGAGCTCCGGCAGCATCAGATCGAGGATGATCAGGTCGGGCTTGCGCGCGTGCGCGATTTCCAGGGCGGCCATGCCATCAACAGCCGTGAGCACGTCGTAGCCCGAGCTGCGCAGGTTGAGCGCCAGGGTTTCGCGCGCATCGCGTCGTCGTCAACAAGAAGGATCGTTTCAGCCATAGGCCAAGAATCAGGTGTCAGGTGAAAGGAAGACGATCGTTGTTCTACGCTTGGCCTTTCTCCACCGGTCACAGCATAACTGTCTGGCGTTATGCGGATGTGAAGGAAACGTTAGTGGATGATAAAGGACGTGTTAAGGGTTTGTAATATGCGGCCGTGGGATGCGTGTGCTTGAAGTGGTTGGCGGAGGTGCAGTCTGCCGGGGGGCATGCTCAGTTTGCTTGCACTGCGCTGAGGCGGCGCAACATGATGGCTGCACCGGGGTGGGCGTTCCAGTAGTCCAGGCCAGCTCATCGTAACAGACGCTGCTTCAACCAGCTCCCGATGAATCCGGATGAGCGCGGCCCGATCATAGGTAGTCGAAGCCGGTGCGCGAGAGCAGGTCGCTGACGTCCAGCGCGGGCAGCGAGATCAACGGGCCGACTATCGCCTCATTGGCTCGCAAGCGCGCTTTGAAGGTCCTGGTCATTGCACGAAATCCCCTTTCTCAGAACATCAATAGGATGCGTTCAGAATCGGTGGTAGGGGTGGGTTTCTCCACATCAACGGGGAACCTGTCGCTACCACGCGGCCGCCGGGTAAGGCGAGCTTGCGCTAAACGGGCCAAACCTGCCCCTACTGAGTGACGCACCACGCATCACGCACCATACATCTCTGGGTTCACGCAATTCGGCAGCCGCTCTCCCCGCAGGCCGGCCAGCAGGTTCTTCGCGGCCATGCGCGCCATCTTGTCCCGGGTGGCGACGCTGGCGCTGGCAATGTGCGGCACGATCAGGCAGTTATCCAGGGTCAGCAGTGGGCTGTCCAGGGGGATCGGCTCCGGGTCGGTGACGTCCAGCGCGGCCGCGAAGATGCGCCGGTCGCGCAGTACTTCGTAGAGCGCGGCTTGATCAACCACCGGGCCGCGCGCTGTGTTGATCAGCACTGCGGTCGGCTTCATCAGCGCCAGCGTCTCCCGGTTGATCAGGCCGCGCGTCCCCGGCGTGAGCGGCACATGGAGCGACACGAAGTCGGACTCGCGCAGCAGGGTCCGCAAGTCAACTGCCGTCGCATGCAGGTCAGCCGGCGGCTGCGGCAGCGTGGGGTCGTGGTAGAGCACGCGCATGGCAAACCCGGCCGCGCGGCGGGCCATCGCCTGTCCGATGCGGCCGAAACCGATCAGGCCCAGGGTGGCGCCGTGGACGTCCGGCCCCAGCAGCAGCGACGGCCCCCACGTCACCCACCGGCCGGCGCGCACGAAGCGCTCCCCCTCGGCCACGCGGCGCGCGGCGGCCAGCAGCAGCGCGAACGCGAAATCGGCCGTGGCGTCGGTGAGGATGCCGGGGGTGTTGCCCACCGGGATGCCGCGCGCGGTGGCGGCCGGCACGTCAATGTTGTCGAAGCCCACCGCATGATTGCTGACCACCTTCAGCCCCCGCCCGGCCGCGTCCAGCACTGCACTGTCAATGCGGTCGGTCAGCAGGCACAGCAGGCCGTCAACCCCGGCTACGTGCGCCAGCAGCGCCTCACGCGAGGGCGGCAGCTCGTCGGGCCACAGGTCCACCTCGCAGGCTGCCTGCACCAGGCTCAGTCCGGCGTCGGGGATGATGCGGGTGACGAAGACTCGCGGTTTGGTCATGGGTGGCTCCTTTATGATTGGTTTTGCCAGGCATAGCGCGCACGGCATCCGATCTGCGCGAATCCCATCCGGCCATACAGCCGCCGGGCGGTTGCGTTGTTCACGTTAACGCCGAGTGCAACCCCTGTGCTTCCTGCTTCGTGAAAGCGACGCAGCGCTTGGCCCAACAACGCTGCGCCCAACCCGCGACCACGCCACTCGGGCCGCACGCCCATCTGCGCCACCCAATCAACATCACAGATCGTAAAGCCGGCAGGCAACTCCCCGGCAAACGCCAGCAATGACATCTCGGGCAGGAAGTCTTCATCGTCCGTGGCCCACGCGACCCAATCCGCCTCGTTCGTTTCCTTGAAGCCCGGGCGGTCTCGGAAGGATGTCCGGTAAGCTTCGAAGAAGGCGCCCGCCAGCTCAGGACGCCAGGTCGTCAGTGCGATGCCGGCCGGCAGCGGTGTGTCAGGTCGTGGATCATGGAGATCGCAGCGCAGCACCTCTTCGGCGAAGTTTTGGGCGAAGTTATATCGCCGGTAAAGCCTATCGGCCGCTTCGGTGAGTGATTCGGTGGCGATCAACACTTCGCGCGCCGTGAGCGGGTAGGGGGCCAGCAACGCGGTGGCTTGGCTGATACTCCAGCGGAGCAATTCGGCGCCTATCCCCCGACGGCGCCACGCTGGATGCACCTGTCCGACGATGATCGCCTTGTGCTCCTCCACGCTCACGGCAGCGGCCGCCACCAGCCCCACCGTCGGCACTTGTGCGCCAAGCGTTACCCCCAGCCCTTCCGGTAGATAACGCGGGCGAAAGAAACCGGGTTCCGCGGCAAACGGCAGACCCCCGTCGGCTGAGAGGCATACGGCCGCAAGGGATGTGAGTGCAGGCATATCGGCTGCTGTCAGGGGGCGCCAGCTTAAGCCGGCATCGGCTGATGTGTTCACGGGGGCTACGCTCCTCAGCATAACGCTTCGATGTCGCGCCAGCCATAGGCCACCTCGGTCACGGCCGGGCCGAATTCGTCGTTACCACCCCAGGGCTTCTCCGCCAGCAGCCGGCCGCCCAGGCGTTCGTACCAGGCCCGCGCTGGGTTCGGGCCGAGCGTCCAGAGCATGACCGAGGGGCAGCCTGCATCGCACAGCGCACTGGTGGCCGCTGCGAGCAAGCGCCGGCCGATGCCGCGGCCTTGGTGGCTGGTGCGAACGTGCAGCGCGATGATTTCACTGGCGCAGCCGGTGACGGGTTCGATGCCCGGCCGGGCCAGGGTGTAGCCCACGACCGCGCCATCGGGTTCGACCGCGACCAGCAGGACATCGTCGGGATGTTCTGCGATCCAGGCGCGCCAGTCCGCGGCCTGCTCTTCTTTCGTGAATCCCGCTAGGTAGTCTGCCGGGAGGATGCCTGCGTAGGCGACCTGGTAGCTGGCTACTTGCACCTCGGCGATGCCTGCGCTATCTGCAATCGTTGCGGGGCGGATCGCAATCCCCGTTTGATGATATGCCTCGGCGCATTGTAGCGCGTACGCCGCGAATGTCGCCAGCCAGTGCTCGCCCATGTAGTCGCCGCCGGCCACGCCGATCAGTCCTGCGTCTGCGTGCCGCTCGGCCGCTGCAGCCAGGATCGCGCGTCGCGGGTCGTCCGCCGGCAGCGCGGCCGCGATGGCCCACATGTGCCATGCCCGGCTCAGGTTCAGGCCGTCCAAGTGCGCAAGCTGGCCGTCGCTTCGGTCGGTCACAGTCGCGGGGGCCAGCAGGTTTGCCGGTTCCCCCGCGGCCAGGCCGGGCAGGAAGCGCGCAAGCCAGCCGGGGAACTTGGCCGGGGGCAGCACGCGGTGCATCAGGTCAGCCTCGACCAGGCAGGGCGAGAAAAAGTCGTTGCCGCCAGGCTCCCAGCATGCCGGGCAGTCGCGGTCGGCGGTGTAGTAGTCCAGGGCTCTCTGCGTCGCCAGGTCGCGCAGCGCCGCGTGCCCGTTCGCTCGAGCGTAATCCAGCGCGAACGCCAGGCCGAACGCGGTGTTGGCGTGCGTGCCGGCGCGGATGGGGTAGGTCTGTTTCGGCAGGAAGTCGAGGTAGCGCGCCACGATCACCTCGGCCAGCGGCGCCAGCGCGGCCGACCAACGCCGGCCGTCGGGGTCATCCCAGCCGAGCAGCGTTTCGGCCAGCTTTAGCAGCCAGGCCCAGCCGTAGGTGCGCTCGAAGCCCGCCCGGCCCGGCGCGCGGAAATAGGCAGCCTCCGCGGCCAGGTTCGTCTCGGTCAGGTTGGCCGCCAGCCCGGCGCGGATCGCGTCCGCATCCGGGAGATCGGGGAAGCGACGCAAAAGGTGCGCCAGCAGCCAGTGGCCGTGGACGGCCGAATGCCAGTCGAAACAGCCGTAGAACGCCGGGTGCAGCGCCCGCGGGGTCGCGATGTCCTCCGGGCCGGTGATGACGTGGGCGGGCTGGTACGGGTACTCGCGGCCGATGCAGCGCAGCGCCATGTCGGCAAAGCGTCCGGCGAGGGTTGGAGTGAGGATGATCATGGCAATACCGTGAGAATCCTGGTTTCTAGCCGGTCTGCGACCGGCGTCGTGTGTAACTGAAGTGCGTTTTGCCTTAAGACAGGGGTCACAGAACCCGTGAAAGCAGACAATCAACCTTGAATACGCCGCTATGATACCACACGCTCCCCCTATCGCGAACTTGACAGCCCAGGCAGAATCGCATATCATCGCGTTACCCCCTCCCCCCTGGGGGGGGTAGAAAGATAAGCCAGCGATGCACACAGACAAAATCCTGAACCGCCTGAAGACCATCGAAGGCCACCTCCGCGGCGTCATCCGCATGGTGGAAGAGGATGCCTACTGCATTGACGTGATCCGTCAGGTGCAGGCCGTTGAGGCTGCGCTGAGCAAGGTCAGCGTGCAGATCCTGGAGGATCACCTGAACTCGTGCGTGATCACCGCCGTGCGCGGGGACAGCGAGCAGGAGCGCGAGCGGGTGCTCAAAGAGATCGCGGAAGTCTTCGAGATGTCCACCAAGGTTTAGCTTTATGTCAGAACCCAAACAACTCACTCTCCCCATCACCGGCATGACGTGCGCCAACTGCGTCGCGGCCGTGGAGCGCAACCTGAAGAAGCTGGACGGCGTGCAGACCGCGGTGGTGAACCTGTCGTCCGAGCGCGCGACCGTGGACTTCGACCCGGTGAAGCTGGGGCTGGCGCAGCTCATCGCGCGCGTTGAGCGCGCCGGCTACGGCGTCGCCATCGGCGAGGCGGACCTGATCATCAAGCGCCTGGCGGACGACAACGACGCGCGGCGGCTGGAGAACGCGCTGCGCAAGCTGGAAGGCGTGCTCGATGCCCAGGTGATCTACACGGCCGAGAAGGCGCGGGTCAAGTATGTGCCGACCATCCTCAGCCAGGCAGAAATCCGCCGCGCCGTGGCCGCATCCGGTTTCGAGGCGCTGGAGCTGGGCGGTGACGCTGAGGACGCTGAAGCCGCCGCGCGGCAGCAAGAGATCGCCACCCAGCGCCGGCTGCTGCTGATCGGCCTGGCTTTCACCGTGCCGCTGTTCCTGCTCTCCATGGGCAAGGACTTCGGCCTGTTGCCGGCGTTCGTCTATGACCCCAACGCGGCCCCGCACATGAGCGGGATGCGCGACGCGCGGCCGTGGTTCAACTGGCTGCTGCTGGCGCTGGCGACCCCGGTGCAGTTTTACGTCGGCTGGCAGTATTACATCGGCGCGTTCAAGGCGCTGCGCAACCGGTCGGCCAACATGGACGTGCTGATCGCCATGGGCACCTCCGCGGCTTTCATCTACAGCCTGCCCATCACCTTCGGCCTGCTGCCGGGTCACGTCTACTACGAGACCGCCGCGGTCATCATCACACTGATCAAGCTGGGCAAGTTCCTGGAAGCGCGCGCCAAGGGGCGCACCAGCGAAGCGATCAAGAAGCTGATGGGGCTGCGCGCCAAGACCGCCCGCGTGATCCGGGACGGCCAGGAGTTGGAGGTGCCGACTGACGACGTGCGCGTGGGCGACCTGGTCATCGTCCGGCCCGGCGAGAAGATCGCGGTGGATGGCGTGGTGGTCGAGGGCCGTTCAGCCGTGGACGAGTCCATGCTGACCGGTGAATCGCTGCCGGTGGAGAAGGGGCCAGGCGCACAGGTCATCGGCGCGACGCTCAACAAGCTCGGCTTGCTGAAGTTCGAGGCCACCAAAGTCGGCCGCGAGACCGCGCTGGCGCAAATCATCCGGCTGGTGGAGGAGGCGCAGGCCAGCAAGGCGCCGATCCAAAAGCTGGCCGACCAGGTCTCCGGCATCTTCGTGCCCGCGGTGATCGCCTTGGCGCTGCTGACCTTCGCTGGCTGGTACTTCTTCGGGCCGCCGCTGCCGATCAACAGCGACATCAGCGCGTTCACGCGCGCGCTCGTCAACATGGTAGCGGTGCTGGTGATCGCTTGCCCGTGCGCGATGGGCCTGGCGACGCCGACCGCGGTGATGGTGGGAACCGGCAAGGCCGCTGAGCTGGGCATCCTCTTCCGCACCTCCGAAGCGCTGGAGCGCGCCGGCCGGGTGAACGTCGTGGTGCTGGACAAGACCGGGACGATTACGAAAGGCCAGCCTGCGGTGACCGATATCGTGCCTGACGGGCAGATCGCCCCGGACGAGCTGCTGCGCCTGGCTGCGTCGGTGGAGCGGGGCAGCGAGCACCCATTGGGCGAGGCCATCTGGGCTGAGGCGACTGCACGCGGCCTGACATTGGCTGAGCCCAGCGGCTTCCGGGCCGAGGCCGGGCACGGCGTTGAGGCCGAGGTCGAGGGCCGGCGGGTGGCGGTGGGCAACCTGCGCATGATGACCGCCCGCAGCTACCCGTTGAACGGCCTGGACGCCGCGGTCGAACGGCTGCAAGGCGAGGCGAAGACCGCCATGCTCGTCGCCGTTGACGGCGCGGTGGCTGGGGCCATCGCCGTGGCCGACACCATCAAGGACGGCTCGCAAGAAGCGATCAGCACGCTGCGCGGCATGGGCCTGCGCGTCGCCATGCTCACCGGCGATAACCGCCGCACCGCCGAGGCCATCGCCGCCCAAGTCGGCATAGACACCGTGCTGGCCGAGGTGCTGCCGGGCGAGAAGGCCGCGCAGGTGAAGGCGCTACAGACGGACGAAAGACGAAAGACGAAAGACGAAAAACCTTCGTCGTCCGTCCTTCGTCCGTCATCCATCGTCGCCATGGTCGGCGACGGCGTGAACGACGCGCCCGCGCTGGCCCAGGCCGACGTGGGGATCGCCATCGGCACGGGGACGGATGTGGCGATGGCGGCCGCGCCGGTCACGCTGATCAGCGGCGACCTGCGCGGGGTCGTGCGTGCGATTTCACTTTCGCGCAAGACGCTGCGCACCATCAAGCAGAATTTGTTCTGGGCGTTTTTCTATAACGTGCTGCTGATCCCGGCCGCGGCGCTGGGGCTGCTGAACCCGATGCTGGCCGCCGGTGCGATGGCGTTCAGCAGCGTGTTCGTGGTCAGCAATAGTCTGCGACTGCGGCGGCAGAGGATTTAACATGGAACCGATCATCCTCGCTTTCATTACCGGCCTGACCACCGGCGGCTTGAGCTGCCTGGCGGTGCAGGGCGGGCTGCTGGCCGGGTCGCTGGCCCGGCAGATCGAACAAGACCTGCTGGCCGCGCCGGCTCAACCGGTCAAGGGCAAGAAGACCACGGCCCCAACCCGGCCGCGCACCCAAACGGCGCTGCCCATCGCCCTGTTCCTGCTGGCCAAGCTGGTTGCCTACACGCTGCTTGGCGCGCTGCTGGGCCTGGCCGGCTCGTTCCTTACACTGTCGCCCGTCACCCGGGCGGTCTTGATGATCATCATCGGCGTGTTCATGATCGGCAACGCCCTGCGCATGCTGAACGTCCACCCGATCTTCCGCTACTTCGTCATCGAGCCGCCGCGCTTCATCACCCGCTACATCCGGCGCACGGCGAAGCGCAAGACCGATCTCTTCACACCGCTCTTTCTGGGTGCATTGACCGTGCTGATCCCCTGCGGCGTGACCCAGGCCATGATGGCCGCGGCGCTGGGCTCGGGAAACCCCCTCACCGGCGCGGCGCTTATGGCAGCCTTTACGTTGGGGACCAGCCCGGTCTTCTTCCTGGTGGCCTATCTCGCTACGCAGATCGGGAAGCGGCTGGAATCCTACTTCATGCGTTTCGTGGCGATCGTGGTGTTGATCCTGGGGCTGGTGACGCTGGACAGCGGGCTGAACCTGCTGGGCTCCCCGGTCTCCTTCGCTAACCTGACCCGGAGCCTGCGCCCTGCGCCTGAGGTGGTGTCTACTCCCGCGCCGGCCGCGGGCACAGCGGCAGACGCGGCCACCTCGGCAGAGGCGACGCCCGTCATCGAACTGAGCGTGGTCAACGCCGGTTATGTGCCGGAGGTGCTGCTGGCGCCGGCCAACCGGGAGGTCAGGCTCGATCTGGTGACGAACAAGACCTATTCCTGCGCGCGCGACTTTGTGATCCCGGCGCTGAAGTACTACCAACTGCTGCCGGAAACCGGGCGCGTGACCGTGAAGATCCCGCCCCAGGCGCCGGGCACCGTGATGCGGTTCACCTGCTCGATGGGTATGTACACCGGGCAGATCGTGTTTCAGGGGTAGGGGCGATCCCTTGCGGTCGCCCTGGGGCAGGCGCAAGGCCCCTACGAGAGGATGGAACGATGATCAAGAAGACTTTCCAGGTAACCGACATGCACTGCGCCAACTGCGCCATGCGGATCGAGGGCATCGAAGATGAGCTGCCGGGGGTCGTGCGCGTCGAAGCCAGCTACAAGAAGGGGCAGATGACGGTGGAATTCGATGAGGCGCGGGTCGGCGATGCCGAGATCATCGCCGCGGTGACGAAGAAGGGCTACAGTGCGCTGCTGGCAGGGGGCAGATAACAACGAATCGGCGGGACGGATCGATTTCAGAGGCCGGCCTGCTGCCGCAGCCTGGGCGCGGCCAATCCGGCTGATTCGTTAGCATCTCTCGCCTCCTGCCCCCCCGGCGTCGGGCTGGGGCCGGGGGTGGAGGTGGGTGCAGTGCCACTGCAGCACCCCGGCCCCACGCAGTTGACCACTGGCGATGAGCCAGCCGGGCAGCCACCGGAATACTGCCCGCCGATGCAAGCCGCGACACCGCTCCCGTCATTTTTACAGCAAGTTTTGTACTGCCCGCCCACGGCGCAGCCGCTGGGGAGGCACAAGGCGGCGTAGAGATACGGCGACGAGCCGGGGTAGCACGAGTCCACAGCGTTGCAGGCGGTGGTTTGGTAGGTGTAGGAGTAGCGGCAGTCTAGTGAGTTTGGGTTTGCCGATGCTAAGCAATCAGTAATCTGACACCATGTCCATATCGGCACGTTACCACAGACGCTACTGCAACCGCCTTGCACCTGACAGCAGACGTTAGACTGATTGCCACAATAGCTCCAGGCTACGGGCTTGCCGTCGTAGGAGCATTGTTCGGGGTAACAACACTTCTGGACATTGCTATTACAATAATTCAGGTTATCGCATGTCTCAGCAGGGCCACTCACCGAGGCCTCGTCTTCACAGCAATTCCAGATGGCAGTTGCTTGTCTTGCCTGCCCCAAGCCCAGCCATACAGTTACTGCCAGGAAAACAAAAACGCCGGTCAAGAGCTGCCAATGCCTCATCGGTACTGCCTTTCGTCAACAGGTATGATCTCACCATCCAGCAGATAAGTGACCGAAACGTTGGCCTCACCCAGACAGTCAAGATTTCGCCCACCACCTGGGAGGCGTGCCAGCGCTTGAGCTGCTGTGACTTGTTGACCTAAGGCGACTAAGACTTGGGCATTGTCGGGCAGAAGATAGCTGGCGCCTTGTTTGGTCTGTGGATTGTGGAGGATGATGTTTTGCGATCGCACTTCGCCGTTTTCTTCCACGGGACCAATATGGGTAACCGCGCCGGCGAAGATCGCTTTGATCTCGGAGTTTGCTGGTAGCTGCAACCGGTCAAATTGGGATCTGGTACCATCTTTGATCCAATACTGGGAGGCATTGGCGACAGGTAGAGAGAGAGGTGGGGTCTGTGAGGGGAGATCGTCGGGAAGTTGCTTGTTTGATGCCAGATAAGTCAGGGCGCCTGCTATAACGCCGAGAAACAAACAAAGAACCAACACACCAATCCACTTTTTCATCAACTACTAATATAGCTGATATTTGTGGCTAGATGCAAGAGAAAGACTATTGGAAAATCACAGGTTGTCCTTGAGGATTGGTGAGTGTATCTTCAAGTTGGGCAAATAATTGTTTCCCTCGTCGATCAGACCACTTTCCTGACCAGGCGAATTCGTTGCCACTTTGAGTTGGACTGGCTGAATCCATTTTTTGACTACTTCCCTGTGGGTAAGTTGCTAATATAGTTCCGAATGTCACCTGTCCGCTACTGTATAGTTGTCCAATGTTTCCCGGAAAATAGTACATAACATTATCCCCTTTATCCCTTTCTATCCAGACCAAACAATCGTGTTTACCGCCGTCATCTCCCCTATTCTCACCACCTTTTTCGCAAAGTCCATCTACCACGTTGATTATACTAATTCCTCCAAGACCATTATTACCGTTGAGAAGAAGGAAGGGTGCCTTTGGTGATGCGCCCTCTTTGATCTCCACATGTTCCACATCATTGAGCCGAATAGGTAGAGGCAAGCGTCCAGGCTGTTGCTCCATCAACTTCCTGATTTCCTCCACCGACAATGCCACGACCAGCCCGTGGTCTACTCCTTCCGGGCCGATCTCGATGGACTTGACCGAGGCGGGGATTTCCCATTTGCCGGCGGCTTCGTTCCAGACGGTGCGGACGGCGCCTTTTTCATTTTTTTGTACCCATTGGCTCTTGGCGGTGTCGTAGGCGATGGTGTAGCCGTCAAACTGGATCATGCCGGCGGGTTGTTCGGGCGTCGCCGGCGTGGCGGTGGGGGCGAGTTCGGGAGGCGCGACGGGACCCCAGGCGTTGGCGGCGAGATCAAAAATCACCACTGCCTGCCCGGTCGCATCCGCTCCCACCACTCGCCCTGTGGAATCTACTTCAATGTAACTGACAGGTGGTAGACCATTTTGTTGAGCGACCGCTTGAGCGTCAGCCAGATCAACAATAGCAATAGTGGATTTCGCTTCGGCATCCAGTATGATGATCCGTCCGACTGGCTGAAAATTAGATGTTTGATCGGTGGGTGTTTCGAGAAGTGTCAGGGTGAGATAGCCTTCTTCGGTCCTGCCTGGTTGCGCGTCCATGGACGCGGTCATCCCCCACTCGGCGGGCGGGCTGGCGATCAGGGCGGTGAGGGCTTGTTGTTCGGCGGGGGTGAGGTCGCCGGCAGCGGGCAGGATGAGGCGCGCGTGCGGCCCGGGCGTGGCAGTTGCGATGACTGTGGGCGGGGCGGTCGGCGCCGGGGTGCTGCGCGGCGCGTTGGGGGCGGCGGTCGGCGCAACGGGCGTGCCGGTTGCCTGCGGCACGGCGGCTGGGCCGGCGACGCACGCGGCCAGCAGGCCCAACAGCAAAGCCAGGGCGGCGAGCCTGCGGGCACGGGCCGGCCGAGGGTGGCGCGGGGCCAGCGTGCGCGTCACGCCGCGGCCTCGGCCGGGTTGCTATCTGCGGCCAGCGCGACCGTGAACTCTGCCAGGCTGCCGGCCAGGATCGCGCGCTGGAGTAGGGCGCGCAAGCGCGGTAGATCGGCGATGCGGTTCACGGCGTCCTCCACCGCCAGCGGCAAGCGGCCGAAGCGCAGACTGAGGGCCGCAAGAACGCTCTCCCGAGCTCCGGCGATCTGCCCTTGTTGTAGCCCTTGCTGGAGACCTGCGCGTCGCCCCTCTTCCAGGCCCATTTGGTTCCGATCTTTTGTCCATTCGATGACACGTTCGGCTAACATGTCCCTAATATCCTTCCAATCTGTCATGTCCGATGCCGAATCTAGTTCAATCGCCAGATAGCGCACCTGGGGCCGATAGATCGCCAGTTCGCGCGGCCCGGACGCCACCAGGTCGGCGATATCCACCGGGGCTTGCCAGCGGGCCAGACCGTTGTAGAGTACCAGCGGCACGACCGGCGGTAGTTGGCCGCCTGGCGCCAGGTCGCGGCGGATCAGGTCTTGATACAGCAGGCCGATGTAGGTCATCACCCGCACGGCCATGTATTGCTCCACGCTGGATTGGAACTCCAGCAGCAGGTAGACGTACAGCCAGCCGTCGCGCAGCCGCACCCGCCACACCAGGTCAGCTTCCCGCGTGCGCAGGTCGTCGCTGACGTAGCTGCCGCTGACCTTCTCTAGCGTGCTGAAGTCTGCCTCCTGCACCCACGGCTCACCCACAAAGCCGCGCAGCAGGTCGGCCACCATCTCCGGGTGCGAAAACAGGTCTTGATAGCTGGCGTCGTGTTGCACCGTTGTTCTCCACCGGTGTGCAGCGCCATGTTATCATCTATTCTACATCAGAACGCGACCTCTGCCAACACCCCCCCTGAAGGGTCGGGGATCCGAGAACCTGCCCTTAACAAAACGTATCCGCTTCTGTCTGTGACTTGCGCAACTTCATGAATTCGCGCATACTTAACTCCGGCGCCTCTTCCCCCCGCCCGTGTGTCGTATATGCCAAGGAGGCTCGCATGAAACGTCATCTGCCGTTCTTTGTTTGCGTGTTACTGGCGCTGGCGTTAACCGCCTGCGCGCCCCTCCCTGAACCGGTGGCGAGTTCGGCGCCTCCGGCCGCCGCGTCCCAGGCTGCTGCCCAGGGGCGTGACCTCTGGGCCATCTACCAGGATGTCTTCGTCAATGCGAAATACATTGACCTGACCCACGCGTTCGAGCCGGTGCAGGCGGTGTGGCCCGGCTTCGGCAACGCGGTCTTCAAGCCGGCCGTGGCCGGTCGAGCTATCGAGGGCTATGTCGCGTTGGGCCAGGAGTTCACCTACGCCGAGCATGGCTTCGTCGCCACGGCTTACGAGATCCCTACCGACCAGTATGGCACGCAGCTCGACCCGCCCGCGCACTGGGAGGAGTTGGGCGCCACCATCAGCGACATCCCCGCCACCTACGCCATCCGCCCCTTGGCGGTGATCAACATCAGCGACAAGGTGGCCCAGGACGAGGGCTATCATCTCCAGGTGCAGGACATCCTGGACTGGGAGGCCAGGCACGGTCAGATCCCGGCCGGCTCGGTGGTGATGGTGCGCTCGGATTGGTACAAGCGCTGGCGCGAGATCGAGCGCTTCGGCCAGGCGCCCTTCCCCGGCGTCAGCCTGGACGCGCTCAAGTTCCTGCACCTGGAGCGCAAGATCCTGTT
The DNA here is from genome assembly GCA_964551735.1 of uncultured Anaerolineales bacterium. Classification (GTDB taxonomy): domain Bacteria; phylum Chloroflexota; class Anaerolineae; order CG2-30-64-16; family CG2-30-64-16; genus DAOUAT01. Next base: position 19,665 of record CAZKEF010000029.1, on the reverse strand, counting down.
CCACGGCCACGAGCCGCTGGACACTGACACGACCCCCAACCTGGAAGGGGAGTACTGGCTGATGCACAATCACTTCGCGCAGGCTGAGGGGGTCGCCAACCTGGACCAGGCGCCCGAGGCCGGCGGGCTGATCATTATCGGCTTTGCGAAACCGTTGGGCGGCACGGGCGGCTATGCGCGCTACATCGCAGTGGCCCCGGCCGACTGGCCGCACGGCGTCTCCATCGCCGAGATGCCCGGCGCGCCGCTGCCCGTGCAGCCGAATCCGCTGCGGCGCGATGCCAACGGCGTCCTGCGGCCCACGCCATAGGCCGCAGGGCAGACATCTCTTTTCCTGAGAATCACACAACTGACCAACAAGGCCCTGCGGGGGAAGAGGCTGACCACGCTCGGTGCTGATTCAGCGCATCATCCTTGAAAATCCAAATGGCAACTTTGGATTTTCAAGGATTGCCGGGGCTGCTGGCAGGTTGCCACAGCGCAGCCAGCAGCCCGCCCGCGATCACCAGCGCACCGCCGAGCAGTTGCCCTGGCGCCAGCCGTTCGCCCAGGAACAGGCCGGCCAATAGTGCGCCGAAGACCGGCAGCATGTTGTAGAACGCCATCGCGCCCGACGGCCCCACGCGGCGCACCCCCTCGTTCCACGCCAGAAACGCCAGGAACGCCGCGAAGACCCCGATGTAGAGCATCGCCAGCAGTACCGACGCGTTCAGCACCGGCGGCGCTTGACGCCATTCCAGGATGGCCGCGGGCAGCAGGAAAGGCAATGCGAACCAGGCCGAAAAGGTGGTGGCCCAAATCGTCGAGCGTGCGCGGGTGACGACCCGGCTCATGATGGAGTATAATCCCCACATCGCCACGTTCGCGACCATGATCAGGTCGCCGGGGTTCAGCGTGAAGCCGTTGCGCGCCACGCTCGGGTCGCCGCCGACCACCAACAGCACGCCCAGCAGCGACAGCAGCGCGCCGGCAAGCTGGCCGCGCGTCAGCCGGGTGTGGAGCAGCCAGCCGGCCAGCAGCGCGGTCATCAGCGGCCCCGTGCCGTTGATCAGCGAGGCGTTGCTGGCTGTGGTGTAGCGCAAGGACAGATAGAGCAGCACCGGGAACCCGGCCACGCCGGTGATCGCCATCCCCAGCAGCCAGGGCCAGGCGCGGCCGGGGCGGTGTTCTGATGCGGGCTGGCGGCGCAGCAGGATCAGGAACAGCAGCGCGGCGATGCCCACCCGCGTTGCGGCCAGGGTGAACGGGCCGACCTGGTCGCGTAGCGCGCGGCCCAGCGTCACGTTCCCGGCCCAAAACAGCGTGGCCAGGTTGACGAAGACGTAGGCCCAGCGGGGATCGTGGCGCCAGCGCATCACGCTAAATCTGGATTGACCGCCGCCGCGAACGTCGGCGGCCGGCGGACCTGGGTCGCCTGCTCGAATGCGTACGCGTAGCCGATCAGCGCCGGCTCGCTCCAGGCCGGGCCGATGAACGAAAGGCCCACCGGCAGGCCCCAAACGCAGCCGGCCGGCACGGTGATGCTGGGATAACCAGCCACGGCCGCTGGGGTAGTGTTGCCGCCGCCGTAATGATCACCGCACACGTGATCGATCAGCCACGCTGGGCCGCCGGAGGGCGCAACGATGGCGTCCAGCGCATTTTGGCGCAGAGTGGCGTCAATCCCCTCGTCCCGCGCCAGCCGGTGGTTGGTCGCCAGCGCTTCCAGGTACTTTGCTTCGGTCAACGGGCCCTTCTCCTGGGCCAGCAGCATCAGCTCCTGGCCGAAGGTGGGCATGACCGCGTCCCGGTGCGCTTCGTTGAACGCGATGACGTCGGCCAGGGAATGCACCGGCGATTCCAGCCCGAGGTCGCCCAGGTATGCGTCCAGGTCGGCTTTGAACTCGTAGAGCAGCACTTCCATTTCGGTGGGATCGATCTGTTTGGCCGTGGTGATGTCGGCCGGGTCCACCAACTCGGCGCCCAGGTCACGCAGCGCCAGGAGGCTCTCCTCGAATACGGCATCCACCCGCGGGTTGAACCCCCCCATGCCGCGCGCTACCCCGATCCGCGCGCCGCGCAGGGCATCCTTGGTCAAGAACCGGGTAAAATCCGCATCCTCCGCGCTCGTCCGCGTCCAAAAACCGACGGCCGTCGCCGGATCGCGCGGGTCGGGGCCGGCCGGGGCGGCCAGCAGCAGGGCCGCGTCGGCCACGGTGCGCGCCATGGGGCCAGCGGTGTCCTGGCTGTGGCTGATGGGGACGATGCCCGCTCTGCTGACCAGGCCCACCGTCGGCTTGATGCCCACGATGCCGCAGGTCTGCGCCGGGCAGATGATGGAGCCGTCGGTCTCGGTGCCCACCGCGGCCGCGCAGAGGTTGGCCGCCACCGCCACGCCGGAGCCGGAGCTGGAACCGCAGGGGCTGCGATCCAGCGCGTAGGGGTTGCGCGTCTGCCCACCGCGGCTGCTCCACCCGCTGACGGAGTGGCTGGAGCGAAAGTTGGCCCACTCGCTCAGATTGGTTTTGCCCAGGATGACCGTGCCGGCCGCGCGCAGCCTTGCGGCAACCGTGGCGTCTCGTGCGGGCCGCGAGCCGACCAGCGCCAGCGAGCCGGCCGTGGTCGCTAGCCTGTCCGCGGTATCAATGTTGTCCTTCAGCAGGATGGGGACGCCGTGCAGCGGGCCGCGCGGTCCGCGCTCAGCGCGTTCGCGGTCCAGGGCTGCGGCGATCGCCAGCGCGTCCGGGTTGACTTCGATCACGCTGTTGAGCCGCGGGCCGGCCTGGTCTATCTCCCTGATGCGGCGCAGGTAGCTTTCTGTTAGGGCCAGGGCGGTCAACTCTCCCGCGGCCGTGCGGCGTTGGATCTCTTGCAGGGTCAGTTCTTCCACGGTGCAGGGCTCCTTTCAAGGCGTGCAGCTCGTCAGTGGTCAGGTCGCGCCAGCCGCCGGGCTGTAGGCCTGCCAGCGTTAGCGGGCCGATGGCGACGCGCACCAGGCGTAGGGTGGGGTGGCCGGCGGCCGCGGTCATGTGGCGGATCTGCCGCTTCTTGCCCTCATGCAGCACGATGCGCAGCCAGGCGGTGGGGATGGTGGGCCGGTAGCGGACGGGAACGCCCCGCGGGGGCAGGTCGGGCTCGGCCGGCAGCAGCTCGACCTCGGCCGCGGCCAGCAGCTCCCCTTTCACGGGCACGCCTGTGCGCAGCGCGGCTAATGCTTCGCCCGAGGGCACGTTCTCCACCTGCACCAGGTAGGTCTTGGGCAGCTTGTGCCGCGGGTGGGTCAGCCGGTGGGCCAGGTCGCCGTCGTCGGTCAGCAGCAGCAGCCCTTCGCTATCGTAATCCAGCCGGCCGGCCGCGTAGATGTCCGGAACCGGGACGTGATCGGCCAGGGTGGGCCGGCCCTCGGGGTCGGTGAATACCGATAGGACGTTGTAGGGCTTGAAGAATAGCACGTAGCGCATGGCGGCATTCTATCATGGAACGCGGCGCGGGGCTACTCACCCCCTTGATTGGACAGAGCAGGCATCTTCCCCTAAAATGGATATTGCTTTGCGTGATGAGTATCCCGTTTGCGGGCCTTGCCCGTTGGCACTTCTTGGAGGAGAATTGTGAAAACACTCGGTCACATTGCCGTGTATCCCGCCCCCGATCCGAAGATTGCCCGCCTGGCGGAGCTGGCCAATAACTTATGGTGGAGTTGGAACCCCGACGCCCAGGCGTTGTACAGCGATATTGATTCCGGCCTGTGGCAAAAGGTCAACCATAACCCGGTCAGGTTCCTGCGGTTGGTCAGCCAGGGTAAGCTCGACCGGGCTGCGGCCGATGCCGGCTATCTGGCGCGTTACGCTGCGGTAATGGCGAAGTTTGACACATACATGAACCCTGCGCCGGGCACAACCTGGTACGCGCAGGCGTGCGCGGGCCTGGAAGATCGCTTGATCGCCTACTTCTCGGCTGAGTTCGGCCTGCACGAGGCGCTGCCGATCTATTCCGGTGGCTTGGGCATCCTGGCCGGCGACCACTGCAAGACCGCCAGCGACCTGGGGTTGCCGTTTGTGGGTGTGGGGTTCCTCTATCCGCAGGGCTACTTCCAGCAGCGCATTGACAGCGACGGCCGGCAGCAAGCCATCTACGAGAAGCTGGACTTTGCCGAGGCGCCTGCGACCCCAGCGCTGGGGCCGGACGGCCAGCAGGTGGTCATCTCGGTGGATCTGCCGGGCCGCAAGGTGTTCGCCAAGGTCTGGCGCATCCAGGTGGGCCGGATCCCGCTCTACCTGATGGATACCGACCTGGAGCAGAATGCGCCGGGTGATCGCGAGCTATCGGCCCGGCTGTATGGCGGCGACACGCAGATCCGCATCTCGCAGGAGGTGGTGCTGGGCATCGGCGGCGTGCGGGCCTTGCGCGCGCTGGGCCTGAAGCCGTCGGTTTGGCATATGAACGAGGGCCACGCCGCGTTCCTGCAGCTTGAGCGGATCCGCGAGTACGTGCAGGACACGAAGCTGCCGTTCCAGGCCGCGCTCTGGGCCGCCCGCGCCGACGCGCTGTTCACCACGCACACCCCTGTGCCGGCCGGCAACGATTCATTCGCGTTCGACCTCATGGACCGGTTCTTCGGTGATTTCTGGGGCCGCATGGGGTTGGATCGCGAGCGGTTCCTGGCCCTGGGGCGGTTCGATTACGCCTGGGGGCCGCAGTTCAGCATGACGGTGCTGGCGCTGCGCACGGCTGGCCTGGCCAACGGGGTCAGCCGGCTGCACGGCGAGGTCTCGCGGCGCATGTGGCGCAGCCTTTGGCCCGAGACGCCCGACCCGGAGATCCCCATTGATTACGTCACCAACGGCGTGCACACCGACACCTGGGCCCACCCCGGCCTGACCGCGCTGCTGGATCGTTACCTGGGCGCCACGTGGCGCGACGCGATTGACGACCGCGCCACCTGGGCCAAGGTGGCTGATATCCCCGACGCCGAGTTGTGGGCGCATCACAATCGCGCGAAAGAGGAGATGCTTGCCCTGGTGCGTCAGCGAATCGTGGCCCAGCTCATGCGCATCGGCGTGGGGCCGGTCGAGGTGAACGCGGCCGCCAAGGCGTTCGATCAGCAGGCCTTCACCATCGGTTTCGCCCGGCGCTTCGCCACCTATAAGCGCGCTACGCTGATCTTCCGGGATCAGGAGCGGCTTAAGCGGCTGCTGAACGACCCGGCGCGACCGGTGCAGATCATCTTCTCGGGCAAGGCCCATCCGGCCGATGAACCGGGCAAGGCCTTTATCCAGCAAGTGTACCAACTTAGCAAACAGCCGGGCTTCGCGGGCAAGATCGCGTTTGTAGAGGATTACGACGCCAACATCGCCCGCCATCTGGTCGCGGGCGTGGACATGTGGCTGAACAATCCGCGACGGCCCTTGGAGGCCAGCGGCACCAGCGGCCAGAAGGCCGGGCTGAACGGTGTGCCAAACTTCAGCGTTCTGGACGGTTGGTGGAGCGAGGGCTACGAGGGTAATAACGGTTGGGCCATCGGCGCGGAGCGGGAGTACACCAACGAGGCCGCGCAGGACGAGGCCGACGCGCTGTCGCTTTACGCGACCCTGGAAAACGAGATCGTACCGCTCTTCTACCAGCGGGATAAGCATGACGTCCCCCACGGCTGGCTGGCGGTGATGCGGGCTTCCATGGCGACAGTTGCGCCCGATTACAGCTTCGACCGGATGCTGAAGGAGTACGTGACCAAGTTCTACCTGCCGGCGGGAAAGTTGGGCCGCCAGGTGAACGGTGAGGGGTACGCGGGAGCACAGGCGCTGCTGGCCTGGGAGGCGCGCGTGCAGGCGGGTTGGCCGCAGGTGACGGTGCGCGCCAGCGGGCCGGCGCGGGGCGAGATGGTCATGGGGCAGCCTTTGACCGTGCAGGCCACCTTGCAGGCGGGGCCGCTGAGTCCCGATGACCTCGCCGTGGAGTTGGTGTGTGGCATCGAGCAGGAGGATCGCCTGGTGAGCACAGCCGCCCTGCCCATGCGCCGGACCGGCATCGACGGGGGTGAGCACCGCTACGAAGCCGCGTTCGATGCGCCTGAAAGCGGCACCTTCGCCTACGGCGTGCGCGTGCGGCCGGCCCATACCTATCTGCCCAACCCGTTCGCCGCATACCTGGTAAAATGGGCGTAGTGAGCCAGGCCATGGTTAAGGCTCAGGTTGAGCACTCGACTTCAACCTGAGCCTCAACCTCAACCTTAACCTCAGCCTCAACCTTATGAACGATCTCGGCCCTCTGAGCGAGCGTGAACTGGATGTGTTGAAGCTGGTGGCGACCGGCGCGACCAACCAGCAGATCGCGCGCGCCCTGGTGATCAGCCCCAACACGGTCAAGGTGCATCTCCGCAACATTTTTGAGAAGCTAGGTGTGCAATCGCGCACCGAAGCGACCATGGCCGCGGTGCGCCGGGGCTGGGTGCCGGTGGGGACGGCGGTGCTGCTGCCGCCAGGCGAGCAGGTTGTTGCGGCTACATCTCCTGCCGTGCCGATCGTGGTGGTGCCGCCTATCCCGGCGCGGCCGCCATTGCGGGCATGGCAATACCTGTACATGGTCGCAGCCTTGGTGATAGCGGTCGTTGCCGCGATTCTGCCCGGTTGGCAGCGGGGCCAGCAAGCGGCGGCGTCCCCTACGCTGTTCACAGACGTGAACCAGGCCCAGGTTGCTTCTCCACTGCGCGCTGAGGTCAACCGGTGGCGCGCTCGCGCGCCGCTGCCGGCCGCGCGCAGCCGCCTGGCCCTCGTCTCTGACGGCCGCAAACTGTATGCTATTGGTGGCGAGACGGTGCAGGGCGTCTCTGCTGCGCTCGACATCTTCGATCCCCAGAGCAACGGCTGGCTCTCCGGCCCGGACAAGCTAACCGCAGTGGCTAACGTCGCCGCGGCGCTGGTGGGCGATCGTATCTACGTGCCCGGCGGGTCCACCGCGACCGGCGGCGTTACCAACGTACTGGAGGTGTACGACATTCCGGCGACTGCTTGGGGGACGCGCGCACCGCTGCCAGTGCCGGTCGCAGGGTACGGGCTGGTGACGTTTGAAGGGAAGCTGTATCTGTTTGGCGGCTGGGATGGGGAGCGTTATCGCGCGGAGTCCTATGTCTACGATCCTGTGGGCGATAGCTGGACCGCGCTTACCCCCTTACCGTCACCTCGCGCGTTCCTGGCGGCCGGCGCTGTTGAGACGATGCTCTACGTGGCCGGCGGTCATGACGGCAGGCGCGAACTGGATACCGTGTTGGCTTACGATCCATCAGGCGAGGGCACGGCTGCCGGTCCGTGGACGGAGCGCTCACCGATGGCGCAGCCGCGCGCGGGCCTAGGCATGACCGCGATCGGCCGGCGGCTGTATGTGGTGGGTGGCGGTTGGCAATCGGCGCTGCAATTCAGCGAGCAGTACGACACCCATCTGGACGCCTGGTCTCGCATCGGAACGCCGTTGGTGGGCGAGTGGCGCAATCTAGGCGTCGTCTCGCTGGATAACATAGTGTACGCCGTTGGTGGCTGGTCTCGCGGCTATCTGGCGACCAACGAGCAGTACCAGGCCCTTATCCGCCAGTTGCTGCCGTTGGGGAGCAGTGGGTGATAGGGGTGAATCAACGAATCGACTCTCTGAAGTGTGCTTCATTCGTCCGTTCGTCGTTCGCTCATCCGCCGTAGTCATAGCGCCGGGCGCGCCAGTTTCTGGATCTTGGGCAGCGTCTCCCGCCAGGTGATCATGGAAAGCCCCAGTTTCTGCCGGAGCTGATCTGGGGGCATGCCATTGCGGTAGTCGCGCACTGCTGTGGTCCAGCGCAACTGCTCAAACGATACCCCACCAGCGATGCCGGCGTGCGTGGCCGCGTCCTCAAGTACGTACTCCAGGTTGCGGGCAGTACACTCGAACAGGTACTCCTTGGGCTGATATTCGCGCAGGTACTGCCGATATACGGCGGTGAAGGTGGGGCCGAGGGCCAGTTTGCGTTCTTTCAAGGTCTTGCGGGGGTCGGGATAACGCACGTACAGCACCGGCGCCTGGGGGTTGGAGAGGTCAACGTGCTCCAGCTTGATCTCCATGCACTCGCCCTTCTTGATCCCCGTTTGCAGCACCAGCGTCACCAGCAGGTGCGGCCGCGCGTCCGGCTTTGGCGCCCACAGCAGATCGCGCGTGGCACGCTGCAGCGCTGCGACCTGGTCGTCGTATAACAACTCCGGCAGCGGGGTGGTGGGATGCTGATGGATCAGTGGCGCGGCCGGGTCGGTGGGGATGATCCCTGACTCAGCCAACCAGCCGAAGAACACTTTTAGCGTGGTGAGCCGCCGCGCGTACGATTTCGGGCTGCACGGCACGCCGCGGTCCGAGCGCATCCAGACCAGGAATTGTTCCAGGTCAGCCTGGGCCACGCTGCCCACGCCCCGATTGGCCGCCAGGTACTTGGTGAGGAGGCGTAGGTCGGCCTGAAACGCCTTTATGGTGTTATCGGAGAAACCCTGACGGATCATGTGGCCGTGAAAAGCAGTGAACGCCGCGGCCAGGGAGGAGTCAGCGGTCAGGTTGATCGGCGTGGACGCCTGCGGCTGGGGTTCCGCGTTTGCGGCTCCTCGGCCGGGTTGGCTGTTGGGAAAGAGATCGAGTTGTTCGAGGGTCATGGGCGCCTCCACATGAAGCCAGGGAGCCAACGCGCTTGACGGAACGTTTTCGTATAGTGCTTTCGTTGACATACGATATCAGGATTAGAGGGCTTTGTCAAGCGCGGTTCAGCTCAGGATGCTCGCGCTTCGCAAGCAAGACGCACCTGTCCGGCCAAAGCCTTGGTTCTAAAGCGAGATGCTGTCGATAAGGAGTTGTAATGGACCCTGAGCGGATGCGATTGTGGCGCGCTCGCGTGCTGATCGGCCTCGTATTCGGCTGGAACGTGCAGGCCGCGCTGGCGTTCCTGCTGGCGCCGGCGGCCTATTCGCCCGGCTTCGAGCTGAGCGGCGCGCCGGGCGCGGCCATGATCCGCGGGCTGGGCGTGCTGTTCCTGATGTGGAACGTGCCGTACGCGGTCGCGTTATGGCATCCGATCCGCCATCGGCTCTCGCTCCACCAGGCAGTCATGATGCAGGCTATCGGCCTGGTCGGAGAGAGCCTGATCTTGTGGTCCTTGGGTGGTCAGCATCCGATCGCCGCGGCCAGCGTTACCCGCTTCATCGCGTTCGACGGCGCAGGATTGGTGTTATTGGTGCTGGCGGCTTGGGTTACGCGGCGGCTCTAGGGCAATGTCAGCGGCCAGAGGCGCGGCACGAGGACCATGGCGATGACGAAAATCAGCACGGTGAGTGGCGCGCCCACCTTCACAAAATCTCGGAAGGTATAGCGCCCCGGCCCGTAGACTAGCAGGCAGGCCGGTTCCAGTGGCGTCAAGTACGAGCAGCTTGCCGCGACCGCGATCATTATCGCGAAGGTGCGCGGGTTCAGCCCGGCCTGGATCGCGGTCTGCAGAGCGATGGGCAGCACCACGGCCGCGGCCGCCTGGTTCGACATGGGCTGGGTGAGCAGAACGGTGAGGCCGAAGAAGCCTGCGAGCAGCCAGGCAGGGTGGGTGCTGTCAGCCAGGCGGACGATCTGCTGCGCGAGGAAAGCTGCCGTGCCGGTGCGTTCCAACGCCGCGCCTAGCCCCAACATGCAGGCGATCAAGATCAACGCTCGCCACTCCACCCGGCGGTACGCCTCCTCGGGCGTGATGCACCGTGCCAGGAACGCGGCCAACGCGCCCAGCAGCACCGCCACCGGCAGCGAAACAATCCCGCTGGCGCCCAGGATGAGCGCACCCGCGAAAATCGCGAGGGCCGTACGGGTCCGCCTGGGATGCATCTGCTTGATCTCGACTATCCCCAGCACACGAAAGGCATTGCGGCCCTGCAAAGCGTATAACTCATCCTGGGGGCCCTGCAACAGCAACACGTCGCCCATCCGCAGGCGCAGTTCGCTCAGCCGGCCGCGCGCAATGCCCGAGATCCGGTTGACCGCCAGGATCTGCAGGCCGTGCTGCTCCCGCAGGCGCAGGCCCTGGAGGGTGCGACCGGCGAAGGGTGATCCGGGCAGTACGATCGCTTCGACCAGGCGGGTGTTTCCCGCTTGCAGGTCTTTGTCGGAAAGCTTGGACTCCGGGTGAACCTCGATCCCTGTGGCGGTTTGCAGCTTCACGATGGCGTCGCGCGGCCCTTCTACCAGCAGCGTGTCATTCTCGGCCAGTTGAAGATCGCCGCCGGGCGCCAGGAGGCGTTCTTCGCTGCGCAGCACTGCCAGCACTGTCATCCCTAGGTCGCGGCCCAGGCCGGATTGGGCCAACGTCTTGCCGGCAAGGGGTGAGTCCGGCAGCAGGCGGACTTCGGTGGCGTAAGGCCGCAGGTTGAACTCCTCGGTAAGCGCCGTGCTGTAGGGCCGATCTGGCATCAACCGCTGGCCCAACACCAGCATGTAGCCCAGCCCTACCAGCGCGATCGGCAGGCCGACCGGCGTCAGCTCGATGACCCCGATGGGCGCCATCCGCTGTTGCACCATGATGCCGCTGACGACGATGTTGGTCGAGGTGGCGATCAGGGTGACGGAGCTGGCGAGGATGGAGGCAAACGCAAGGGGCATCAGGAACCGGCTGGCGCTGACCCGCAATCTCGCTGCCACGCCCGCCACCACCGGCAGCAGGAAGGCGGTGGCTGCCGTGTTGCTGATGAACGAACTCAGGCCAAGGCCCGCTAGCATGACGATCAGCAGGGTTTGATTGGGTCCCGCCTGGGCCCGGCGCAGGATGGCGCGCCCCGCTAGCTCGACCACGCCGGTCTCCACCAAGGTTGCGGTGAGGATCAGCAACCCCAGCAGCATCAACACCGTTTCGCTGCCGAAGCCGGCGAACGCCTGTTGGGCGGGCAGCAGCCCGGTCAGGATCAGCGTCAGCAGGATGCCGAGCGCAGCCACATCGGCCGGCACCCACTCGAAGGAAAACAGGACGAGTGCGGCGCCGACGATGGCCAGCAGTAGCGCGATTTCGACGGTCATGGCGGTCTCTCCTTTGATGGAAGGGTATTCTACGGCACGTTAGGTCTTGCGTCAATGTTGCGGTAGAATACGTCAGGTATTCCGAATAGCTCGTCAATCGGAGGTGGGTGCATGGGACTTCAGGGCAGCAATTTGACGTTGGTTGTTTTGGCTGCGGGCATCGGTAGTCGTTATGGTGGGTTGAAGCAGGTGGACCCGATGGGGCCGAGCGGCGAGATCATCATTGATTATTCGGTGTACGACGCGCTGCGCGCCGGCTTCGGCAAGGTGGTGTTCGTGATCTCCCCTGCCATCGAAGCCACCTTTCGTGAGCGGGTGGGCCGGACCATCGAGCGCCAAGTTGAGACGGCGTATGTGTTTCAGGAGATGACAGATGGTGTGCCGGACGGGTTTGAGATCCCAGCAGGCCGCAAGAAACCGTGGGGGACTGCCCACGCCATGTTCGCCAGCCGCCGCGCGGTGACGGAGCCATTTGTAGTCATCAACGCCGATGACTACTACGGTCGTGGCGCGTATCAGGCCATCGCCGACTACCTGCGCAGTCCGCACCCCCAGGACGGTGTGGCCGACTATGCGCTGGTGGGTTATCGCCTGGGCAACACCCTGACGGAGCACGGCCACGTGGCGCGCGCCATCTGCACCGTGGACGAAAACGGCTTCCTGTCGGATGCGCAGGAGCGCACTCGCATCGAGCGTCACGGCGATGCGGCCCGTTTCACCGAGGACGGCGAGACCTGGCATCCGTTGTCCGCCGAGGCCATCGTCTCCATGAACATGTGGGGCTTCACGCCCGACGCTTTTACCGAGCTGGCAGTGCGCTTCCCCTGCTTCCTGGCTGCCAACGCGGCCAACCTGGAGAGGGCTGAATACTATATTCCGACCTTCGTGGCTGAACTGATCCGCGAGCGACGGGCGCGGGTGAAGGTCTTGGCCACGTCGGAGCGGTGGCACGGCGTCACCTATGCGCAGGACAAGCCGCAGGTCAAGGCCGCGATCCAGGCGTTGGTGACAGCGGGCGTGTACCCTGAAAGGTTATGGGCGGCGTAGCTGTTAGTGCCCTATTCGGCGCCGCGGCCGAGAAGCCGTTTATCCGGAATCGAGGTCTCAGCCGGTCTGATGCTCCATGCAATCAACCGGCTAAAGCCTAATGGCACTGACCTTCCGCTCGTAGGGGGTCTCTCCCAAAGGGAGGCTGCGCACTGACCCCCGGCTTGGCGTCGGAAGCGGCTCGAAAGCGCCTGCGACGCCGGTCACAGGCCGGCCAAGAACAGGTGAAACGCTGGCCGATCTCCAAATCTTAGTGCCATTGAGCTAAAGCCTCGAGTCCGGAGGGTTCGGATCTGCTTCCGCCTCGACCCCGTGGTACGTGCGCATAAAAAACGGGTAAAGCTGTCGGGGATTGGTGATCTGGTTCAGGTCCAGAGAGACGCCCGGCGGGGTGATGAAGAACGGGAAGTCCTGCTGTCCGCCGATACCACCGTGGGTGGCGGTATGTTCTTCGAAGCTGACGACGCGGTCGTGGCTGTGCCACGCGCCAAGCAGGACCAGGTCACCGCTGTGGGGAAAGCTGAGCAGACGGGCCAGGTCGGCGGCATATCCGGTTCGATCTGCCAGGTTGGGCGGCAGCTGAGCGGCTGCGAGGGCCGTCGTGCCGCGCGGGGTCACGATCACCGGCCGACCTGCTTCAATGCCGAGCACCAGGCCGATGCCGGGATGCCTGGCCAGCCCATCCAGCAGGTCAGGGTACAGGATAGCGAGCTCGCTGACGTCCATGCGGTCGGACGTGACGTTGAAATAAAGATGGGCCAGGGTGCCAGAGCTGCGTACCACCACGTCACCGCCGCGCGCCAGGTCGTAACCCAGGCCGGTGTCGGGCGCGGCATGCCGGTCGAGCCGGCGGCGCAGCGCCTGCGCCAACCGCTGGCCGCGGCGTGAGAGGTGGGCTTCGATGCCTTCGAGCTCGTCCAGCAGCCAGCGGAATGCATCGGTGGTCGCATCTGCGTCCGGTTTGCCCCAACCTGCGCGGCCCTGTGCCTCATCCCATACCACCGAAGCCCGCACATGCTCGGCCACAAACCGGCCCAGCGGCTTCTTGTCGTCTATGCGGTCGAACGGCACGGCCGGGGTCATGCCGTGATCCGAGCAGACGTACAGGTGCATGTCGGGCCAGTAGGTGCGCCGCAGATGGTCTATCTGGCGGATGTAGCTGTCAATCCGGCGCAGCGCGCGCCATGCCTCGGGGCTGACTGGCCCTTCGGTGTGCGCGACCTCGTCATAACCGTAGAAATTGACGTAGATCGCCGGTGTCCCGCGGTACACATCCAGCAGCACCCCGAAGGTCTGGATCTCTCCGAAAACCACGTTGGTGAGCACCTGGAGCACTGGCTTGCTGAGCTTGAGCCGTCGCCGATGCCGGCCCGTGGCGCGCGCCCACACCCAGAGGGTGCGGCCGACATCACGGAGCAGCTCCCACAGGCTGACGACGATGATGCGCGTGATGCGCCAGGGGATGAGTGCGAAGAGCAGCGCCCAGCCTAGCCCACGCAGATGCTCGAAAAAGCGCTGCCGGCCCATGGCGGAGAGCGTGAACAGCGCCAGCCGCGCGTCGCCGTCCAACATGTTGGTGTATGAGGACCCATCCGCCAGGATGCCGCGGCGGCCCGCGGCCACCCGTTCCTTGATCCGTGCTGCGTGGGGCGGCGACTTGGACTCCGGCGCGATGCCGGTATCCTTCTCGAACCAGCGAAATGCCGGGATGTCCCAGTTGTTGCCGTACATAATGCCCGCTTGTACGGCCGGCGTGCTGCTGGGGATGCCGCAGCGCCACCGCTGCAAGCGGTAGCCCTGGCCGATCAGCCTTTGCATGGCGGCCGCGTGTCCCAGGGCCAGCGCTTGTTGCAGGTAATCGTGGGCCAGGCCATCAATCTGGATGATGATGAAACGCCGCTGGTCCGGCGCAGCAGCCGGGGCGTGGCGTCCCAGACGTTGCGCCAGCGCGACGTATTTGCGGCCGCGCACCCACGAGTACAGCATGCCGATGAAGTTGACGACGTGCTCCAGCCAAGGGGGCACGGCCCTACTCCTGGGAGAATACCTCCCGGTAAGCGATCAGTGCATCGGCGGCGCGCGCCAGGTCGGCCGCGCTCAGTGTGCCGATGATCTGGTTGTTTTGCATCACCACGGCCGCGCGATCGGCGCCCAGTTGGCGTTGCGCATCGGCCAGGGTATCATCTGCTGCCACCACCAGGGGCGGCTGCTTGATGGCCTGCGAGAGCGGTGCAGCCGGGCCCACTTTCCGGAGCGCAGCCAAAACCTCGCCGCGCGCCAGCACCCCGGCCAGGTGCCCGGCATCCCACACCACGATGCTGCTCTGCGGCGAGGTCGCGATCTGGCGCGCGACCGCAGCCAGCGGCGTCTCAGGCGCCAGCACCAATCCCACCGGCTGTTTCACTTGGTGCACCCGCACGCGGCCCAAGACCTCATCGCTGGTCACCTGTTGGCGCTCAGCGCCGGCCGCGCTGAAGATCAAGATGGCAATCAGGCCCAGGAAGAAGTTGGTGGTCAGGATCGCTGCCAGGCCCATGAGCGCTGCGAAGATCTGGCCGATGACCGAGGCGATGCGCGTGGCCCGGCTGAAGGGCAGCCAGCTCGCCAGGAGTGAGCGCAGCAGTCGCCCCCCGTCCATGGGAAACGCAGGGATCAGGTTGAACAGTGCCAGCAGGATGTTGTTCGCGGCCAACAGCAAGAGCAGCGAGGGCCCCTGCAGTCCGGCCACCAGTGACCCCGACCCTAGTTGCGCGGCGAGGAGGTTCAGTGCGTCCAGCGGCCCGGCCCAGGCCAGGGCTAACGCACCCAGCAAGAATGCCAGCAGGATGTTGGTGGCCGGCCCGGCGGCAGTGATCAGGAACTCCTGAAATGGGCTTTGTGGCAGCTTAGCGATGCGCGCTAGCCCGCCCACGGGATACAGCGTGATGTCCTGCACCTGCACGCCGAAGAGCTGCGCCACCAGGCTGTGGCCCAACTCGTGCAGCACTACGCAGGCAAACAGCAACAGCACGAACAGCACCATCAACGCCGCGCCTTGCAGCCAGTATCCCCCGCTGCTCCGGAAGCCGATGTAGGCCGCCCAGGCGATGATTAGCAAGAAGCTGGCATGCACCCGGATGGGGATGCCGCGGACGGTGACGAGTTTGAGTGACCAGGTCATGGGAACCTCGTGTAGTGTGGTGCGTGATGCATACTGCGTGTTACGCACTGCGTACATTGCTTCTGGTTCGACCGTCGTTCACTCAGTTCCATGAGGTACCTCATTCAGGTCCCTCATTTCCGTGAGTTCCCTGCGTTCCTTGCCGTTGATCGTTACTCGTCCCAGCGAAACTGTAACGCGACCATCTTGCGGTACAGGCCGTCCGGCCGTGCGATCAGATCGGTGTGTGTGCCCTGCTCGACGATGCGGCCGGCGTCCAGCACGGCGATCCAATCGGCGTTGGTGATGGTGCTCAGCCGGTGGGCGATGACGAATGTCGTGCGGTCGCGCATCAGCCGTTCCAGCGCCTCTTGCACGGCCAGCTCCGATTCTGTGTCCAGCGAGGACGTCGCCTCATCCAGGATCAGGATGCGGGGGTTCTTGAGCAATGCACGGGCGATCGCAACGCGCTGGCGCTGCCCGCCGCTTAGCTTGACGCCGCGCTCCCCCACCAGCGTATCGTACCGGTTCGGTAGTTGCGTGATGAAGTCGTGCGCGTTGGCCGCACGTGCCGCGGCCTCGATCTCGTCTTCGGTCGCATCCAGCTTGCCGTAGCGGATGTTATCGCGTACGCTGCCACTGAACAGGGCCGTCTCCTGCGGCACGATGCCGATCTGCTCCCGCAAGCTACGCAGCTTCACATCCCGGATGTCGTGGCCGTCAATCAAGATGCGGCCGCAGTTCGGGTCGTAAAAGCGCGGGATCAGGTTCACCAGCGTGGTCTTGCCCGCGCCGCTAGGCCCCACTAGTGCTACCACCTGGCCCGGATGCGCTACCAGGTGGATAGCTTCCAGCACCACGCGCGCCTCGGCTGAGTCGCCGTAGTCGAAGCAGACCCCTTCGAAACGCACTTCGCCCCGAATGGGCGGCAGATCGAACGCGTCCGGCGCGTCTTGCATTTCCGGTGGCGTATCAAGCAGTTGAAAAACGCGTTCGCTGGCGCCCAGGGCACGCTGAAACTGCGCATAGAGGCTGGTGAAGCTGGCGATGGGCGAGGCGATCATCATGGTGTAAAGCAAGAACGACACCAGTTGCCCCGGCGTCAGCCGGCCACCGATCACCTCACGGCTGCCCACCCACAGCACGATAGCGATAGTGCTGAACGCCAGCAGCCCGATGATCGGCCCCAGGATGGCGCCCAGGCGCACGCGCTTGACCGCGATGCGAAACAGGCGCTCGACCCCATCGCCGTAGCGGCCCACCTCGTAGGGCTCGCGCGCAAACGATTTCACGATGCGGACGCCGGCCAGCGCCTCCTCGGCGGTGGCGCTCACCTCGGCCAGCGCATCCTGCACCTGCCGGCTGTAGCGGCGCACCCAGCGGCCCAGAACGATCATGCCCAGCACAGCCAGCGGCACCACGGCCAGCATTACCAGCGTCAGCCGCCATGCCATCACGAAGATGATCACAACGCCGCCGATGAACATGATGGCGTTGGAGAGCAAGCTGAGCAGTGTATCAGTGACCGCGTTCTGGATCGTCCCCACGTCGTTGCCCAGCCGCGAAAGCAGCTCGCCCGTGCGCGTACCGGCGAAGAAGCGCAGCGGCATGGCTTGCAGGTGCGTATAAAGCGTGGTGCGCAGGTTGGCCACCACCCGCTCGCCCACCCAGCCCAGTAGATAGGATTGGCCGAAACCCAGCACCGCCTGCGCCACGAAGAGCGCCAACAGCAGCCCGATGACCCGGTCGAGTATGGGTAGGCTGGCTCGGAGCAGCGCGCCGTCCACTACATGGCGGATCACCAACGGCAGCGCCAACCCAGCCAGGCTGTTGATAGCCAGGATGATGCCCGCCAACGCCAGCTTGTGCCAGTAGGGCGCTACGAACCGCAGCAGCCGCCGGTAGTGCGTGAACATCCCGCGCAGAAACGCCCGATCGGGGAGGGGAATGAGCGGCGGCTGGGCGTCTTGAGATAAGGTCATCGTGTCACCTGAGCCAGCAAAGAACATCAAGGCTTCGGTGGCAGTATACCCCAAGCGAGGGGACATGGTAAAGTTGGCTCCGAGTCAGTGCATCGCCCGGCCACATGACCCGCCTGGAAGTGATGAGACAGTCACCTTTGACCGCCATATCGCGATTGGCATCCATCCTCTGTCGGTATGAGGTGGTCGTCTTTTGACAAGCCTGGCCTGCTGTGCTAGACTTTTTTTACAAAGCGGTGATGGAAACGAGTAAGCGATCGGCCTGCGGTTCAGCGAGTCCAGGATGGTGTGAGCCGGACGCCCAGCCCCCGCCGAAAATCCTTCCGGAGCTGCGACCCGAACGGCCGGCCTGGCCGGCCCAGTAGACGTCGCCGGGTGCGCCCGTTAGCGTGCAGAGGCGTGTTGGCGCCGAGAGAACCGATTTCGGATTTCCGATTTCGGATTAACTTTGCATCGTGAGGTTAATCCGCAATTCGCAATCCTCAATCCGCAATCTGTTAAGCGGGGTGGTACCGCGGGAGCTGCGCTCTCGTCCCCAGTGTGGGATGAGGGCGTTTTTGCTTCTGGAAGCTGGAAGCGAGACGCTGGAAGTCGTTCATTTGCTGATTCGCCATTCGTTGATTCGAGGTTCTCATGACTGATCTTCTGTATCAAACCGACAGTTACGCGTGTAACTTTGACGCGATCGTTGTTGCCGTGGACGCGGCGGCCGGCCGGGTGGCGCTGGATCGGACGGCCTTCTATCCGGGCGGGGGCGGGCAGTCGGGCGATACGGGGACGCTGACTTTTGGCTGCCAGACCGTGCCGGTGACGCAGGTCAAGAAGGAGGGAGACCTGGTGTGGCATTGGCTCAACGGTGGATTGCCCGCCGAAGGCCAGGCCGTCACCGGGGTCATTGATTGGCCGCGCCGCTACGCGCTGATGCGCACGCACACGGCGCTCCACGTCCTGTGCGGCGTCGTTTGGCGCGATTACGGCGCTCAGGTCACCGGCGGCAACATGGATCCACTCCAGGGCCGCATGGATTTCGAGTTTGCCAACCTGCGTGGGGAGCTGGTGGCCGAGATCGAGGCCCGATGCAACGCCGAGATCGTCGCGGCGCGGGATGTGCGGGTCAAGATCCTACCGCGGGAAGAGGCGTTTCAGATCCCCGACCTGATCCGCACCAAGATCAACCTGCTGCCGGAAGGCATCCGTGAGGTGCGCACCGTGGAGATTGTTGGCCTCGACCTCCAGGCCGATGGCGGCACCCATGTTGCCAACACGCGGGAGATCGGCCACATCAAAGTCACGGATTACAAGTCGAAGGGCGCGATTAACAAGCGGATCTACATCGAAGTCGTGGACAAGTAGACCAGGAAACAGGTAGACAAGGAAACGAGGGAAAGGCGGGAACTGAGCGAACTGAATGAGGGAACTCAGGGAACCGAGGGAACAACGGTCGAATCAAGGATGCAGTACGCAATACTCACGAGGTAACACCCATGCCCAAATTCAAGGACGTTTCTCCCCAGGTCAACCTGCCCGAGATGGAGCAGGGGGTGCTGAAGTTCTGGCAGGAAGCCGATGTGTTCGCCAGGGTGCAGGCGCAGACTGCGGACGGGCCGCGCTTCGTGTTCTATGAGGGGCCGCCGACCGCCAACGGCCGGCCCGGCATCCACCATGTGCTGGCGCGAGCGTTCAAGGATATCTTTCCGCGCTACAAGACCATGCAGGGCTACTTCGTCTCCCGCAAGGGCGGCTGGGACACTCACGGCCTGCCGGTAGAACTCGAGGTCGAGAAGAAGCTGGGTTTTTCAGGCAAGAAAGCCATCGAGGAGTACGGCGTCGCACCCTTCATCCAGAAGTGCCGCCAGAGCGTCTACGAGTACGTTGAGGACTGGGAGAAGCTGACGGCGCGCATGGGCTTCTGGGTGGATCTGCCGACGGCCTATTGGACGCTGACCAACGACTATATCGAGTCGCTGTGGTGGATTCTGAAACAATACTGGGACCGCGGCTTGATCTACCAGGGCTACAAGGTGGTGCCCTATTGCCCCCGCTGCGGCACACCGCTCAGCAGCCACGAGCTGGCGCAGGGCTACAAGGAAGGCACCGTGGACCCCAGCATCTACGTCCGCTTCCCGCTGCGCGACCGACCCGGCGAGTACCTGCTGGTGTGGACGACCACGCCGTGGACGCTGCCCGGCAACGTCGCGGTGGCGGTCGGCGAGGATGTGGATTACGTTCTGGTCGAGGTGGGCGACGACAAACTGTGGCTGGCCGAGGCGCTGATCGGCGTCGTTTTTGGTGAGCACGCCAGGCATGTCGAGATCTTGCGCCGGGCCAAGGGTCAGGGTCTGTTGGGCTGGCACTATAAGCCGCTCTACACCTTCCTGCCAGTGCCCGCTTCCCAGGACTACTGCTATGTTATCCCCGGCGATTTCGTCAGCACCGAGGATGGCACGGGCCTGGTGCACATCGCGCCTGCGTTCGGCG
>CAZKEF010000028.1:47806-82010 GCA_964551735.1 uncultured Anaerolineales bacterium | reverse complement strand
GTTACGCACTGGTTACGCCAAAGCGTAACCAGTCATTTGACTGGTCTAACCCTCTGCATGACCCGTGACGACCCGCCAAGAGGATGCCCGCCTGAGAGGGTATTGAGACTCGCGCAAGGCGACGAGTTCCTGCATGGCGTCCATTCCGCCAAGAGGATGCCCGCCTGAGAGGGTATTGAGACTTGCCACCAGCCGGATTGCGCCTACGGCCAGTGGCTAACCGCCAAGAGGATGCCCGCCTGAGAGGGTATTGAGACGAACGTCGTCGCCGCACTGGTCGTCGCCAGGAACCCCCGCCAAGAGGATGCCCGCCTGAGAGGGTATTGAGACGCGATCTTGTCGGCGTGCCGGCGCGTGCAGTCCTGCCCGCCAAGAGGATGCCCGCCTGAGAGGGTATTGAGACCGATGGCCTCGGCGAACGCGAACGCCTGAGCGCCCCGCCAAGAGGATGCCCGCCTGAGAGGGTATTGAGACGTGCCGACCAGAATGTGTGAATTGCGACTGCCCAGCCGCCAAGAGGATGCCCGCCTGAGAGGGTATTGAGACAGCATCATGACCTCCTGATGTCATTCACCATATTCCGCCAAGAGGATGCCCGCCTGAGAGGGAGGGTTGGACCGCGTTTCTGGGGTTACGACGCGATTACGGTGCGATTACGCTTCGTGGAAACGCGGTTACGCTTGGGGGAGGTTGAGCAACGCCCCCGGTTGGTTGGGGTGCTCAGGCCCGTTTAGGCCGGTTCAGACGGCGTACTACCGCCGTTAGCCTTGCGTTGGCGGATACGCTGCCAGGCGCGCAGGTTGATCAGGATGTAGATCAGCGTGTTCAGGCGGGCGATGGCCTGGCCGTTGCGCAGCCGGGGCCGCTCGATGCCCAGGTCAACGGCCTGGCTATTGATCCGTTCGGTGGCGGTGCGCTGCTTGTAGACCTCCTTGTAGGCGTCGCTCTCACGGTCGCGTTGGTAGCGGAGGCGGGCGCCGCGACTGGCCGGAATCGTGGTGGTGCAACCGCCTTTGGCCCACTGTTGGTGGTTGACGGGGCAGGTTTCGGCACTGGGTTGGGGCCAGCGCAGCGGACAGGCGTAGCGAATCCGGTCGTGGGCGACGCGGGTGGTCTTGTTGTGGAACGTGTAGCGCGGCGGCATGGGCAGCTCCGCCTGGCAGAGGGGCTGACCCTCGGCGTTGAAGCGCAATTTATGGCCGCCCCGGCCGGAAAAGGGCACGGCAGCGAAGCCGTGGGGCGCATCCGGGGCGTCGGTGAGCGGCTGATCGAAGTATTCATAGATGTAGAAGGCGTCAAAGGCGGCATCGCAGGCGGCGTAGGGCGGCCGGAAGCCGAGGCGCTGCTCGGTGGCCGCCAATAACGGCTCGAAGTACGAGACGTCCGGTTGGTTGAACGGCTGGGTCAGCTCGGCGAGCACGAACTCGCCCCAGTCGGGCGCTTTGGTGGCGACGACGCCGGAGGCGTAGCCCCAATAGAACTCGCCGACGGCGACCGTCTTCGCGGCCCGCGGGTTATGGGTCGGCGTCGGTGGCGTGGCCGGTTCATCGGTGCCCGGCGCGCGCCGGTTATGGCGGCGTTTGCAGCCCAGCTTGCAGTCGGGATCACCGGCCGGCTGCTGGGTCTTGGCGTAGCGGTTGCTGACGTAGGCCTTGGGGTTGTTCTCCTTGACCCACGCGATGATGTGTTTGGTGTCGACGGCGATGCATTCACCGAGGCGCATGCCGCAAGGCGCCAGTTCAGCCTGCAGCACAGCCACACTGCTGGTAAGTAAAAACTGCAGGGCGTCCGCCGGTAGTTCGCGCAGCAGGCGCGTCAGATGCCGCGCAGTGGGCAAACTGGCGTCCGGGTCAAAACCACAGGGGGCGCCGGCGGCGGGCTGGAGGGGGAAGCCGCACAGCCAGATCAGTTCCGGGTGCTCGACCAGGTAGCGCCGCAGGCGGCCCATTGAAACAAGCTGTTGGTCGAGCTTGATCAGGCACGCGGCGGCCAGCGCCGCATAGGGGACGGGCGCCGGCCGCCAGGCCAGGTTGCGCTCCGGGAAGCGGTCCCAGGCCAGCGGGCTGAGGAGGTCAAGGTAGCGCTGGGCCACCACCGAAGCCTGCACGAACGGTGGTAAACGATCCGGGTGGGCGCCCAGGGTGTGCAGATCCGGGCGAACCCACGGCCGACCGGGCCGCACCAGCTGTGTCAGGCGGCCAAACCAGGGTAGAATAGGGCTGCTCGTCATGTTCAGACTCCTTTTCGGGTGTGAAGGGGCGTTGCTCAACCCCCATTCTAGCCCAAAAGCTGAGCATGGCGAGCGCTGAAAAAGCGTAACCGCGTTTACGGCCGGGTTCAGCCTACCGTAATCGCGCCGTAACCAGGCCCGGTGCGCCGGGCCAAAATCGTAACCGCGTTTTGACCCGATTACGGTTGGCGCTCCAACGTCGAAAACGCGATTACGGCGCGATTACGAAAGAGCGTAATCGCGTCAGAACTTTGTCGAACCCTCTACTGAGTCAGTAGTCAGGAGACAGGCGCCAGTGGTCAGCAAGCATGGAAGCAACGGGTGTCGCTTGCACCGGTCATCGGTCGGCTGTCAGCCCCCAAACCCCTACGAATCCCCGCCCGGGGACTGGGCCAGTGGTCAGGAGGCAGGCGTCAGGGGTCAGTGAAGGTGCGGGATGCGCGGGGCCGCACTCGGCGCCAGCAAGTCCCCAAAACTCACCGGTCACAGCGGGCGCAAACGGGTGTATACTGTTGGTAGTTGGCCGGGTTCAGGTGGGGCCGGCCGGCCAGCCGACAAGGAGGTCGTTATGTCAAAGCGTGCACACACCCGCCGCCTGTGGGCCGCGGTGGCGCTGTTGACCCTGCTGCTGCCCCTGTCCGTTTCCTCCGGCGCTGCGGTCTCCAGCCGCCAAGCAACGGATGCCCGAACGTTTATTGAGGTCCCCGCTACGACCGCTGACACGATCCCGCCGGCCGTCGTAGTGGATCTCCAGGCCAGCACAGGCGCTTCGCCCGGCACGGTGGATCTCTCCTGGATCGCGCCCGGCGACGATGGGGCCGACGGTAGTGCGACGGCCTACCTCATCCGCTACCATACGCTGCCGATCACCGAGGAGAATTGGGCCGCCGCCACCGTCGTCCCCGTCACCCTGATCCCCCAGCTGGCCGGCAGCCCGGAAGGGCTGACCGTGACCGGGCTGGCGCCCGGCACACCCTACCATTTCGCCCTCAAGACGCAAGATGACGCGCCTAACACGTCGGGGGTCTCCAACACCCCCAGGGCGCAGGCAAAGGGCCTCCCCCACCGGACCTTCTTGCCCGTGACGATGCAAGGCTTCACCGATACGCCGCCGGTGATCCCGGACACGACAAAGGTCTTGCCCGAATCCACCACCCGCTACCTGACCGCCATCTCCGGCGACGGCGCCATCTTCACCTTCAGCCAGGAGACGCCCGCCCTGTCAGCCCTGGCGCCGGGCGACATCATGGTCGGCGATGTGGCTGAGCACGCGCCGGACGGCTTCCTGCGCAAGGTTGTCTCCGTGACATTCCTGGACGGGCAGGTGTTGGTTAACACGGAGGACGCAGCGCTGGAAGAGGCGATCGAGAGCGGCTCGCTGGCTGTCGGCCGCGTGCTGACACCGGAGGATGTCGAGAGCGGATGGCTGGCTCCGGGGGTGACGCAGGGCGGGCGGCTGCAGGGAGGGTGTGACGGGGGGTTCTGCTACACGCTGACCGATGTGGTGTTGTATGAGGCCGGCGGGGCCCAGGTGAAGGTCAACGGCAGCATCCGGTTCGAGCCGGTGTTTGACTGGCGCCTGAAGATAAAATGGTTCAAAGTGCAGGAGCTGGCCTTCATCGTGGGCGCCGACGAGCGCGCGGCACTGGAGATCACCAGTGGCGTGACCCTGTCGAGCCTCAAAAAAGAGGTGGTGATTGCCGAACACAAGTTTACGCCATTCAAGTATAGCATCGGCCCTGTGCCGGTGGTGATCCGCCCCGTGCTGACGGTCAGCGTCGGCGCGAACGGCGACGTGCAGGTCGGGATGCGCGTAGGGGTCACGCAAGAGGCGAGGATGCGGGTCGGATTGCGGTACACCCACGGCGCCTGGGAATTCGTCAAGGAGTTCTCCAACCGGTTCGGGTTCAATCCGCCTGAGCTGGCCGGCGGACTTACCCTGAGGGGGTATGCGGGCGCGCAGGTGACGCTGCGGCTGTACGGCGTGGTCGGGCCTTATGTCAGGACCAACGCCTATCTGAAGCTGGCCTACGGTTCGGCCTGCGCCGTGCCGTGGTCGCGGCTCTTCGCGGGCCTTGAGGTGGCCGCGGGGGTGGAGGCCAAGATCTTCGGGAAGACGATCGTGAACTACAAGGTGAAACTGTTCGACTACACCCTGTTGCTGACAGTGACGCCCCCCAACTGCTCGCCCTGCTACCCCGAGGCCTGCATCCCATCGCCCCCACCCATCCTGACCTGCGCCGATATCCCGCAATGCAGCAACGTCCGGATCGTCGGCTGCGACCCGCACGGCCTCGCCTGTCCGGGCGACAGGTACGGCTGCGCGCCGCTGATCACCTGCTGGGTGTCAGATCCTACGCCCTATCAGTACAGCGACGTAACGGTGTTTGGCAAGTTGCGCCAGGCGAACTGCCTTGGGGTCGCGGGCGCGGTGATGAACACCGCCTGGCACTACAAGACCGTCACCAGTTATTGCGACGGCGTGTCGGGGAGCGACGGTGTGGCATCGTGCACCCGAGGCATCTCCACCGCGACGGTGGACTACACGGTGAACATCGACGTGACGATGACGCACGGTGGCCAGGGCTATCCATGCCGGACCTCGTTCACACCGCAGTAGCCTGTGCCTGAGACTCCCGGCCAGCGCGGCGCACCGTTTGCGCGACTTACTGTTTTATGTTAAGATCGCCACCGGGCTGAGCTGCGGAAAGGAGAGGCGAGGACGTGACGACAACGGCGGTGACCGCGGGCCAGGTGACCCGCAAGCACAAGCCGCGCGAGGGGCGGCGGCCGTCGCAGTTCGCGGTGGACAAGAAGGCGCTGAAGCAGCTGCGACTGGTGGCGGTCGCCTACTCGCACGTCAAAACCGCATGGTTCCCCACCCAGGAGGCGTACGAGGCCGAGGCCGAGGTGGAACAGCGCGCGAAAGATGTGGTCGCGGCGCTGAAGCAGTTGCGCATCAAGGCCAAGGCGTACCGGGCCGACCGCTATTTCATGGCCAAGCTGCTGGTGGACCAGCCGGACCTGGTGTTGAACCTGGTGGATACGCTGCGGGGAAGCGATGCGCTGCAGACCTCGATCCCCGGCGCGCTGGAGCTGGCCGGTGTGCCCTACACCGGTGCGGGGATGCGCGGCCTGGTGATCGGCAACGACCGCAACCTGGTCAAGGAGCTGCTGGACGCCAACGATGTCCCCACGCCCCCCTTCCAGTTCGTCACGCGGCGCGGGACGCGGATCCGCGATGACCTGGGCCTGCCCCTGATCGTCAAGCTCAACGAGGGCGGCGGCAGCGTCGGCATTGACAACGCGGCCGTGAAGGAAACTTACGAGGAAGCGCAGCAACAGGCCGACATGCTGATCGGCGCCTACAAGATGCCGGTCGTCGTGGAGCGGTTCATCTCGGGTCCCGAGATCACCGCGGTGGCCTTCGATGACGGCGCGAAGATGCACGTCTTCTGCGGCCAGAAGGTGTTTAAGGTGACCGAGGGCCAGAAGTACCTGTTCACCAGCTTCGAGAGCTACAACGATCCGGACTGCTATCACTACACCGCGGCCGAGCCACCCGCCGTCCAGGCCGTGACCGGGTACGTGCGCCGCGCGTTCGAGGTGCTGCACTGCCGGGACTATGCCAAGTTCGACGTGCGCATTGACCCGGAGACCGGCACGCCCTACTTCACCGACGCCAACCCCAACACGGCTTTCGGGCCCAACCCGGGACTGCCGATGACAGAAGTGCTGCAACTACACAACATCCAGTTCTCCGAAGCCCTGGCCAGCCTGATGACCAAACATGCCCGCCGCATCCACGCCCCCCAGTAGCGGTTGTAAGCCGCTGGCGTTGCCGCGCGTCCGCCAGATCTCCGAGTATCACTGCGGGCCGGCCGTGCTGCAGGTCCTGTTGGCCCACTGCGGTGTGCACGCCGACCAGGAGCACCTGACCGAGCTGGCCGACCTGGCGGCGACCATCGAGACCTACGGCGCCCGCGTGGACCAACTCGCGCGCGCGGTGGCATGGCTGCGCGCGGACGTGCGTCTGTGGTACAAGAACCTCGCAACCCCGGAAGACCTGGTCGCCGTGGTGTGCGGCCACCGTTACCCGGCCGGGGTGGAGTGGCAGGGCCTGTTCGAGGACAGCGAGGAAGACGAGGACTTCGACGAAGGGGACTACGGCCACTACAGCGTGGTGACGCGCATAGACCTGCGCCGCGGGCTGATCACCCTCCGCGATCCCTACCCGGACTTCTGGCGCGCGGATCGTATCTTCCGGCTGGACTGGTTCATCCGGCGCTGGTGGGACGTCAACGTGGCGCCGTCCGGTGCGGACAGCGCGTCGCAACTGGTGGAGGACCGCCACATGCTGTTTGTGGTGACCACGGAAAGCGAACAGTTCCCCCGTTGCCTGGGCATGACGCGCGGATAGTGGGCTGGCCGCAGCGAAGCGAGGGAAACCGGATCCTTTCAGGCAGGCGCCCAACCTTTTGCGAGAATTGACACCCGGTGGCTTTCGCTGTAGAGTAGGGAGCGCAATCTCCACCCGTACAGGCCGGCCTCCAGCAGCCGTCCGACCTCGCCCCCTTTGAAAGGAGTCAATCCCATGGCGACAAAACCGAGAGCTACGACATGCATCCTGGCCGCGGTCATCGTGCTCATCCTGGCTGCGCTGGGGCCGGCCGTACAGGCCGCGCCGGACGGACCGGATGCGACATACGCGGCCGACTCGATCCTCGTCCGCTTTCACGAGGACACACCGGCCGCTGAGCGGGCGAACGCGCGCGCGGCCGCCGGCGCGGAGAAGGTCCGCGAGTTTACCCTGGTGCCCGGGCTCGAGCACTTACGCCTGAACCCCGGCATAAGCGTCGAGAAAGCGATCGAGCACCTCTCCCGCCTGCCCTTCGTGGCGTACGCGGAGCCGAACTATATCCTCCATGCGGACGTCATCCCCAACGATCCGATGTACGGCAACCTGTGGGGCATGACCAACATCAAGGCGCCGGCCGCGTGGGATATCGCCACGGGAGATCCTGAATTCGTGGTGGCGATCATTGATTCGGGCATTGACTACAACCACCCTGACCTGGCCGCCAACATGTGGAAGAACGCGGCCGAGCTCAACGGCACGGCCGGCGTGGATGACGACGGCAACGGCTACGTTGACGACATCTACGGCTGGGACTTCGCCAACCGCGATAAGGATCCCTGGGACGACAACGGCCACGGCACGCACACTGCGGGCACGGTGGGCGCAGCCGGCAACAACGGCGTGGGCGTGGTCGGCGTCAACTGGAACGTCAAGCTGATGGCGCTTAAATTCCTCAACCGCCGGGGCAGCGGCACCACCGACAACGCCATTGCAGCGCTGAACTACGCCGTCGCCATGGGCGTCAAGGTCTCCAATAACAGCTGGGGCGGCGGCAGCTACAGCCAGGCGCTCTACGACGCCATCGTCGCCGGCCAGAGCGTCAACCACCTGTTCGTGGCGGCCGCGGGCAACAGCTCGAAAGACACGGACGCGGAGCCGCACTACCCGTCTTCATACGATTGCCCGAATATCATCTCGGTCGCGGCCATTGCCGAGGGGGACCTGATGGCCTCCTACTCGAACTATGGCCTTACCACAGTGGACCTGGCCGCGCCCGGCTCGGCCATCGTCAGCACCACGCCCAAAAACACCTACAGCTCCTACAGCGGCACCTCCATGGCCACGCCCCATGTGGCCGGGGCCGCCGCGCTGATCTGGGACAAGAACCCGACCTGGACCTGGCCGCAGGTGAAGGATCAGATCCTGAGCACCGCGCGCGCCATCCCTGCGCTGGCCAACAAAACGGTGACCGGCGGCACGCTGGACCTCGCGGCCACGCTGGGCGGGACGACGCCGCCACCCACCCCAACCCCAACTCCTTCACCCACGCCCCCGCCCACGACCTCGTACATCCACCTGGGCGGGTTGAGCGGTGTGGGCGCGACCGCCTCGAACACCAAGTGGAGCGCGACCGTCACCGTCACCGTGCATGATGCGAACCATGACCTGGTGGCCGGGGCACTGGTAACGGGCGCCTGGAGCGCGGGCGCCACGGGCACCGCGTCGTGCACCACCAGCGCCGATGGGACCTGCGCCATCGTCAAGACCAACCTGTCACGCATCAGAGCAGCCAGCGTGACGTTCACGGTGAACAACATCACCAAGAACGATGCGATCTACGACAGCGCTGCGAACGACGTCGGCGCCAGCGTCACCATCGCAAGGCCGTAACGGCGTTTGCTCACGAGCTCCGGTCCGGTGGTTGAAAACCGGACCGGTCTCAGGGAGGAATCTGCGCTTTCGGGAGGCGCCATGTCATCGATCCACACTCTGGCCGTGCACGCGGGCGAACGCAGGCTGACCGCGCAGCCGGCTGACCGCGCGCAGGCCGCGTTCGCCGCAACCGTGACACCCATCTATCACAGTGTGGGTTACACTTACGAAGACATGGAAGACCTGGACGCCGTCTTCTCGGGGACCAGCGCGAACCCGGTGTACACCCGCTACGGCAACCCCACCGTGGCCGCGCTGGAGGCTGCAGTGGCAGCGCTGGAAGGGGCCGAGGCCGCGCTGGCCTACGGCTCCGGTATGGCGGCCATCCACGCGGCGCTGCTGGCCGCGGGCGCGCGCGCCGGAGCCACGGTGGTCGCAGCCCATGACCTCTACGGCGCCACCTACGCGCTGCTGGCCCGGCTGCTGGTGACCCAGGGCGTGGCCGTGCGCTTCGTGGACATCGCCGACCTGGATGCCGTAGGGGCAGCCCTCGCGGCCGCCCCGCCCGCCGCGCTGCTGGTCGAGACGGTCTCGAACCCGCTGCTGAAGGTGGCTGACCTGCCGCGGCTGGCCGAGCTGGCCCATGCTGCCGGCGCGGCGTTCCTCGTAGACAACACCTTCGCCACCCCCGTGCTGTGCCGGCCGCTGGCGCTGGGCGCGGACTTCGTGATCCACAGCGCCACCAAGTATCTGGGTGGCCACGGGGATGTGTTGGGCGGCGTGGTGGTCACCTCTGCGGCGCGGCGCGCTGAACTGTATGAAGTCCAAAAGCTGCTGGGCGCGAACCTGGGGCCGCAGGACGCGTGGCTGCTCCACCGCGGGCTGAAGACGCTGCCGCTGCGGGTCGAGCGCCAGTGCGCCAACGCGGCGCGGATCGCGGCGAGGCTGGCCGGGCAGCCGCGCGTGGCGCGCGTCCACTATCCGGGCCTGCCCGCGCACCCGGGGCACGCGCTGGCCGACCGCTTGCTGGGCGGCGCGTTCGGTGCGATGATCAGCTTCGATCTGCGCGACGCGGGCCGCGCCGAGGTCTTCCGGTTCATGGCCGCGCTCCGGCTGATCCAGACGGCCACCACCCTGGGCGACGTCTACAGCCTGGTGCTCTATCCCGCGATGTCATCGCACCGCGCGCTGTCGCCCGAGGAGCGCCGCCGGATCGGCATCGGCGATGGACTGGTGCGGCTGTCGGTGGGGATCGAGGATCCCGCAGACATCATCGCAGACCTGGCGCAGGCGCTGGCAGCATAGAGAGTACAGCTGAGAGCCGTATCATTGGAGTTCGATGGGCCATCGTAAACCTTTGCCTGCTGGTCTTCTGTTGCCCTTGCTTTGCATGCTCATGCTGGCGGGATGCGGCCGGCCGGCCGCGCCCCCGGCCCTGCCGCCCGCCAGCCCCACCGCCACAACCAACCCGGCCGAGGCGGTTGCCACCGCGGCCCCGACGACGGCCCCCGCCCCCACAGCCACTTCCACCCCGGTCGCCCCGGAGTCCCCGACAGCCGCCCCGGCGCCCGCGGCCGATGACCTGGCCCCCTACCTGGCTGCTCTGCGGCCCCAGGCCGCGGCCGGGCTGGACCTGGCCGGGCTGACGCG
This sequence comes from uncultured Anaerolineales bacterium, assembly GCA_964551735.1. GTDB lineage: Bacteria > Chloroflexota > Anaerolineae > CG2-30-64-16 > CG2-30-64-16 > DAOUAT01. The sequence goes on along the minus strand of CAZKEF010000028.1, from coordinate 71,898 downwards.
CTACCGCCTGGCGATCGCCTTGCCCGCGGACCTGGAGCAGCTCACCGGCGAGGCGGAAATCCGCTACACCAACCGGGAGGACGCCGCGCTGGACCGGATCCTGCTGCACCTCTATCCGAACCTGTGGGCCGGCGGCATGACGGTGAGCGACGTGCTGGCCGACGGCAGGCCGGCGACAGCCTCTGCGCTGAACCAAGGGGCCATGATCGCGATCGCGCTGCCCGCGCCCCTGCCGCCCGGCGCCGCGGTTGACCTGGCGCTGCGCTTCGCGGTGCCCGTCCCCCCGGGGGAAGGGGTGGGCAACTACGGCGAGTTCGCGTACCAGGACGGCATCCTGGCGCTGGCGCACTTCTACCCCACCGTAGCGGTCTACGACGAGGCGGGCTGGCGCACCGAAACCCCGGCCCCCACGGGCGACGTGATCTTCCACGACGCCAGCCTGTATGAGGTGACGCTGACCGCGCCGGCCACACTGACCGTGGCCGCCACCGGCGCTACGGTGAGCCGGGAGGATCACGGCGACGGCACGGCCACCTGGCGGCTGGCCGGCGGGCCGCTGCGCGACTTCAACATCGCGGCCAGCGCCGACTACCGGGCGGCCAGCACCACCGTGGACGATGTCACGGTCAACAGCTACTTCCTGCTTGCGGACGAGGCGGGCGGCCGCGCCGCACTGCGCTGGGCCGCGCAGGCGCTGGCGCTCTACCAGGACGCGTTCGGCCCCTACCCCTACCGCGAGCTGGACATCGTCGCCACGGGCACCAGCGCGGCCGGCATCGAATACCCCGGCCTGATCGCCATGGCGCAGCGGCTCTACAGCGACCTCGAACGCCGGACCCTGTTCGAGTCGGCGACGGTCCACGAGGTCTCGCATCAGTGGTGGTACAACGTGGTGGGCAACGACCAGCTCAACGATCCCTGGCTGGATGAGGCGTTGGCGCAGTACAGCACCTACCTGTATTTCCGAGATGCCTACGGCGTGGCCGGTGCGGACGGGTTCGTGCAGGCGCTCAACGACCGCTGGGCCAGGGTGGACTTCGCGGAGAAGCCGGTGGGGCTGCCGGTGGCAGCCTACGATGCCCGCGAGTACAGCGCCATCGTATACGGTCGCGGCCCCCTCTTCCTGCTGGCGCTGCGCGACCGGATCGGCGAGGAGGGCATGACGACGCTGCTGCGCCGTTACTACGAGGAACAGGCGTGGGACATCGCCACGCCGGCCGAGTTTCGGGCGCTGGCTGTGGCGGTCGGCGGGACTGAGGTGGATGCGCTCTTCGCAGACTGGGTCGACCCGGAGGAGTAGACGGCAGGGGAAGGGGTCGCGTCACACATGCCGCCGCTCCCCGGCCAACGAACATCACGCGCCGCACCCTCCTCGCACCCTCGGACGCGCAGCGGCCCCTACTCTTGCAGCAGTGTCACAGTGAAGGTCGCACCCTGGCCCTCGATGCTGCGGGCCGTGATCTGGCCGCCGTGGGCCAGCACCCACCGCCTGGCGATGGCCAGCCCCAGGCCCGATCCGCTATCACGGCGGCCCTTGCCCCCACGGTAGAAGCGGTCGAACACGTGCGGCAGATCCGCGGCCGCGATCCCCACGCCGGTGTCGCTCACCTGCATCTCCACCCCCGGGCCGGTTTGCGTGACGGATACGGTGACCCGACCGCCCGCGGGCGTGTGCCGCAGCGCGTTGCTGATCAGGTTGCGCAGCACCTGGCCCAACCGGTCGGCGTCCCCTCCCACCACCGGCACATCGGCCCCGGCCACCACCGATACCGTCACCCCCGCGGTCTCAGCCGTGGGCTGGAAGTGCGCTGCCACGCTCCGAGCCAGGGCAACCAGGTCGACCGGCGCCCGCTCCAGGCGCAACTGCCCCGCCTCGGCCAACGCCAGCTCCCGCAGGTCCTCCACCAGCCGGGTGAGCAGGTGAGTCTCGTCGTACAGGCTGGCGATCTGGGCCTGCTCCAACGGGAAGACGCCGTCCAGGATCGCCTGTAGATTGCCTTGGATCACTGCCAGGGGGGTGCGCAGCTCGTGGGAGATATCGGCCATCAGGTTACGGCGCAGCGCCTCGCTGGCCTGCAGGCTGGCGGCCATGTGATTGAAGGCGTGGCCCAACTCACCCAACTCGTCGCGGCCTTGCACCACCACCCGTTGGCCCAGGTCACCCGCGGCCACCGCACGCGCGGCATGGGTCAATTTGCGCACTGGCCGGGTCAGTCCCCAACTGATGAACAGGCCCAGCACCAGCGCCACCCCCACCGCCAGCAGCCCGGCCCAGACCAGCGAGGTCCGGACCCGCTCCAGGAAGGACTGACCTTGTTCATCCAGCACAACGGCAGCCGGTTCCAGGTTCAGCAGCGTACCGATCTGTTGGCCGTCGGGCAGAGTCAACGGCCTGCCCTGCGCCAGGACCGCGGCCGGCGGCCGCTGGCCCAGCAGCTCCCCCGTGGCGTCGTAGATCACCACGCCCGAGGCGTCGGCCAACGCCAGCCCGGCGCCCTGCCGGCCGCGGCCACGGCCCAGCGCGGCGCCCTGCCCATCGTGGTCCAGCTCGGGCATGACCGCGCCCACCTCCATCCAGCTCCCATGCTCGGTGTAGTAGGCGATGAGCCCCTGGACCACCGCGGGCTGCGCAGCGGCGTTGCGCACCACATACTGGCGGAACTGGCTGCCCATGTTACGCTCGGCCAGCCAAGCCACCACGCCGACCGCCACCAGGGCCGTGGCCAGAAACGCCAGGGTCAGCTTGACCCAGAGGCGATTCATGCCACCGTCTCCTCGAACTTGTAGCCCACCCCGTACACCGTCTGAATGTACCGCGGCCGCCGCGGGTCATCGCCCAGCTTGGCGCGCAGGTTCTTAACGTGCGCGTCCACCGTACGCTCGTAGCCCTCGTAGGCGTACCCCTGCACCCGATCCAGCAGCTCCAGCCGGGTAAACGCGCGGCCGGGGTTCTGCAACAGCACGACCAGCAGATCGAACTCGGTCGGAGTGAGGTCCAGGGCCTGGCCGCGACGGGCCGCCCGGTGCCCACTGATATCCACCTCGATCTCGCCGCCGCGCAGCACCTCGGCGGCCGGGGGAGTGCTGCCCGACCGGCGCAGCACAGCCCGGACGCGCGCCACCAACTCGCGCGGGTTAAACGGCTTGGTCACATAGTCGTCGGCCCCCAGCTCCAGGCCGATGATGCGATCGGTGTCGTCTACGCGCGCGGTCAACATGATGATCGGCACGTTGCCCTCGCGGCGCAGCGTCCGCGCCACGTCGAGGCCATCGGCGCCCGGCAGGCCCAGGTCCAGCACGATCAGGTCGGGCCGCTCACGCCGCGCCTGGATCAGCGCGGTGGGACCGTCATCTGCGAGCACCACGCTGTAGCCAGCCTGCTCCAGGTAGGCGCGCACCAGGCGCACGATCTTCGCTTCGTCGTCCACTACCAGAATTTTGCCGCTCATCGCACCCCCTCCGCGCCATTATCCGCCGAAAGTATGAAGAATCTGTGAAGGAACGGTATAGATACGATAGAAAAGATGATGCCTCGCGTCACAAGTTTGCGGCTGCAACGACGAGAGTGGTATACTACCCCCATGAAGTCTGGCCGCGTCTCTCCCTCGGGCCGAACCCAGCTATGGCTCGCCGCAAGTTTCATCCTGGTAATAGCGACCATCGGTATCGCGACGCTGGTTGCCGTCTGGCGCGGCATGTCGGAAGCGACGCCGGCGCCGGCCGGCAGCACGCCGCAGGCCATCGCACCCCTGACCGCCGTTGCCACCGCCGCGCCGTCCGAGACCCCAGAGCCCACCTTCACGCCGCCGCCAACGCTGGCGGCCACGCCCGTCGCCGCGCGGCCGCTCATTGCCACACCACCCATCGTGCGCGCCAAGATCGAGATCGTGTGGCCGCACGACGGCGCCGCAGTACGCGATGCTGACCTGGCCAACATCACCGCCTACCTGATCAGCGGCAGCGGGATCGGCGGCGGAGCGGCCCTGGACGCGCCCCCGTGCGACTGGACGCCGACCGTGCGGCTGTGGCGCGCGCTGAACAACCAGCCGGTCGCGGCGGTAGCCATCGGGGACAAGCGGATGTTATCGGTCGCTGGCCGCATCTACCCGGTCTGGGATTTCAACGACGTTGATGTGGCCGAGAGCCGCGATCCGGCCAACAAACTGACCTTCTTTGTCACCGTAGAGGGCGTCACCACGCTGCCCAACATCTGGGCCCACGCGGCCGACGCGCGCACCATCTTCCCACAAACCGATGTGCCGGTGGACGTACTGCGCCAGCCGCCCGCCGCCGTAGACGCGCGCATCCAGATCGTCTGGCCCCACGACAACTTGCCCATCGCCGAGGCAACGAGGGCCAACGTGACCGCGTATCTGTTCGCGGCCGGGACATTGCAGGCGGTTGCCGCGGAGGCCGACTGGCGGCCGACCGTCCGGCTCCACTGGTCGGTGAACAACGAGCCGGAACGCGTGGGCAGCACCGTGATCGGCAAGCCGCGCGCGATGGCCACGGGCACCGGGATGCAGTTCCTGGCGTGGGATTTCAACGACGTGGACATCAGCGCTGCGCAAGATCCGCTGAACCGCATGTACTTCTGGGTTACGGTGGACGATGTGACCACCTACAGCAGCGTATGGGCCCACGGCGCCGACGCCCGCACCATCTTCCCGCAGGTGGACGTGTTGAACTCGTGCCGCTGATCGCCTCTACCGTGGCAGCGCCGGATCCCCCAACAGGTTGAAGGTCAACAAGATCTCGCGCACGCCGCCGCCCGCGGTCAGGCCCGATTGAGCCTGCAGCACTGCCTCCCCCAACGTCCGCGGGGCGCGGTCGCCGGTGGCCGCCAGGGCATCGGCCAGGCCGGCCGCCAGCACCCGCTGATCGCTCAACAAGGCCGCGCTCGAGGGCACCAGGGCGGCCACCGCGCCGCCGTTCTTGGATCGCAGCAACGCCTCGCCCAGCGAAGGCGTGGTGGGGTGCTCGAACAACCCGCTGAGGCACGTGACGGTGAAAAGCACCGGCAGCCGCTCACGGTTGGTCAGTTTCGCCACATCCTCCACCCCGAAGATCTTCTCCCGCGCCCAAAGCTGCACGCTGCCGTGGCCGAAATAGCCGATCAGCCCCGTGCCCTCCTCGAATGCGGCCAGCAGATCCTGCCGCGCGGCGCTGCCGTCCCCGTCCAAGGTGACGGTGCGGGCCGTGTAGCCGGCCAGCGCGGCTGCGAAGTCATCCGCCTCGGCCGTGAAGCCCGGCTCCTTGTTGTCGGCCACCAGCAGCGCGCGGCCGCGCCACTCGCCGGCCTGGGATCGCTCGTAGTCCAGTGTCTTGGCCACCATGGTCGCCAGTTGATCGGCCGTCTGCGCGGGGAACCGGCCCACCGCCAACACCGGTAGGGAGCCCGGCCCGTCGTCCGGCAGCGCGTACCACACGTCTGAGCCGGTCCAACCGGAGAAGGTGGTCTGCACGACCCGGGTGGGCACCAGGTCGCGCTCGGGGCCTGCGGTGTAGCCGCGCGGGTCGTAACTTGCATCGCCGGCCAGCAGCAGGAAGCGAGGCGCGGGCGCGGGCCACTGGTTGACCGCGTGCTGGGCCAGGGCGCGGATCGCCTCGGGCTCAGCGCGGCCGAAGGTGAAGGTGTCGTAGACCTGCCCTACATCCACCACTGCGACCCGCAGCCCCTGGGCTTGCCGCTCGGCCACCAACGGCGCCAGCGCCTGGCGGAACTCCGGCACGGTCACCACGATCATGTCCGCGCCACTCGGCCAGTCACGCAAATCGGGGCTGGACGCGGGCACGATGGCCGCGGGCGCCGCCAGCCCGGCCTGGGTCACGGCCACGAAGCGCCGGCTGCCACCTTCTGAGCGGAAGCGCAGCAAGCCATCGGCGGCCTCGGCGCCCGCTAATGCAACCGGCCGGGCCGGGTCAGTGATATCCCACAGCGCGGCCAGTGCGGCCGGCGACCGCAGGGCATAGGCCGCCGCGTCACCCTCAAAAGCCAGGCTGCCCGCATCCAGCAACAGCGCCCGTGGATAGGTCAGCTCCACCCAGTCCAGCGCCACCGAATCGGCCGGCGCGCCCGTGTCGCCGGGCGCGACCAGTTGCAACCGGTTCTCGCCGGCCCGAAGCACGCCGGACGGTATCGTACCGGAGATAATCACCGGGTCAGCGCCGTCCCAGGCAAAATCCACCACCTGCGTATCGTTGAGCACGACGACAAGGTGGTGGTCCGGGTCAACCGGCGCCGAGGAGTTGCCGATCACCCGCACGCGGATGGTCGCGTCGCCGGCGACGGCATGGGGGGCTTGTAGGGGCAGGGTGACGGTGACCGGTGCGAACAGCGTCTGCCAGGCCCAGCGGTCGGCCTCGATCTCGGCCTGGACGCGGTAAAGCAATTGCTCCTCGGCCTGGACGGTGGCGGTCACGACCTCAACGGGCGCCCCATCGCTGGCCGGGGCGGCGTCCACCCGCAGCACCTGAAGGCCGCCTGCGTCGGCGCTGCCGGCCGGGAGGCGCTGCAGCCAATAGACGTTGCGACCCAGGTAGGCCTCGCTCCCCAGCGCCTGGCCGTAGAAGCGCAGCGCAGCCTCGCGGCCCACGCCCACCACCTGGAACGCCACCGGCTCGCCGCCCGTGCTCAGCGCCAGCGTCGAGGGATCGGCCCCGGCCAGGTCGAAGCCGGCCGCACGCAGGCCGGCAGCGGAAACCTGGTGCAGGCCATCGGCCTCCACGTACAGTTTCACCGCGTCCACGGCCGCGGGCGGCGGCGTGGGGCGGCAGGCGGCCAGGGCCAAGGCTATCAGCAAGAAGAAAACAAGTCGCAGGATGTTCCCCGGCTTCGAGATTCCGGCGCCGACTCGAATAACCGATAAAGCACCCTGAGCGCGTCGAAGGGTATGGCGCCCCGCCAGCAGCGGGCATCCTTCCACGCGGCGCCGGGGATGCACCAGAAACCTGCCCATGGTGTTACTGCCGCCGCGCGCGCACCACGAACACGACGACCGCAGCCAGGACCGCGGCCAGCGCGAGCGCGCCGCCGCCGAACAACAGCAGCCGTCCCGTATCACGTGCGCCAGTCGTGCCAGGCTCCGACGTGGCCGCGGTGGCAGGGGCCTCACCGGCGCCGATCGCCTCGAACACCAACGGCGTCTTGGTCGCCTCAGGGCTCGGCTGCGCGGCGATCACGGCCGTCGTGAGGGCGGTTGTGGCTGTGGCGGTGGGCGGCGCGGGAGTGGCGGTGGGCAGGGGGATGGGACTGGCCGCGGGCACGAACAAAGTCGGGGCCGGCGCGGCGCCTGTGGGGGTGGCCACCACGGCGTCGGGCAGCAGTGTCGCTGTAGGCGCCGCACCGCCGACCGCGGTCGGCGTGGAGACTATGGGCGTGAGGGGCAGCGGCGTGTTGGTGAAACGCTGGGTGGCGGTGGGCGCAGGCTGGCCGCCGCCGGGCGCCTGGGTCGCGGTTGCCGGCGCGGCGCCGACCGTCGTCGGCGTCGGGCTGGCGGGGACCGTCGTCATCGTCGGGGTCGGCGTGTCATCTTCGGGCGGCAGGTTGAGGCCGCCGGAGGTGACAGCCAGCCGAGTGCTGCCCCCGCTGGTAGTCACCTCTTCCAGCATGTACCAGTAACGGACGCCGACCGTCACGTTGGTGTCCGAGTAGACGTAGGCCGCGCCGATCAGGTCGCCCACAGCCGCTTCCTCATAGATGGCCGAGCCCCAATCGGGAGAACCCAACGACAACGCCTGCTGTGCGCGATACAGGCGGAACGCAGCGGTGCCGGTCTCGCTGGCGGTCTCCCACTGCACGCTGACGAAGCCGGCCAGTTGGGGCACGGCCTCAAACCGGATCAAGCCGACGCTGGCGCTGGCGCGCAGCGCCGCAAAGAGGAGCAAAGCCAGCGCCGGGGCCACGAGCCACCGGACCAGGGTCCGTCGCAGAAGTCGGTTAGTTTGCAGCATAAGCCTTCATCACTCGATCGTTATGCTCGGCGTCGCGGCCCGCTCAGGGCGCCCGGATCACCAAGGGCAGGTGTATCTTATGAGCCTGCCCGGCCAACCGCAGCGCGGGGTCACCGAACAGCATCATAGTCTGGATCAGGTAGTTGTTGCCGTAACGTTGATAGAAGCGCGTCTTGGTGATGTCCAACGCCACACCCAGCTCGCGGACACCCTCGGTGAACAGCGTCTCCATCAACATCTTGCGGAAATTCGTCTGATCGGTAGTCACCCCCAACCCGGACGGTGAGATGGCCGCGACTGAACCCCCGCCCGGCTGGCGCAGCATCAGCTCGGCGATGCTGGTGATCGTCGCCAGGTCCCGGTCGTAGCGCGGGGCATAGGCGAAGTAGCCGTCCAGGCAGTTGAAGGTCATCACCACCGGCAGCCGGTCGCCGTTGGTCAACCCGGGGATATGCTCGGTCGTCCACAGGTTTTCGTGCGTCCAGCGGTTCATCGCGCCGTGGCCGGTGAACTGCACCATCCAGGCGCCCGCTTGCAGCGTGTCGGAGATGATCGCCCGGGTTTGAACGATCTCCTCCGGGGTTGCCGGGTCCGAAGGCGGCGCGCCCGGCAAGTATGCCCGCGTCACCTCAAGATCCGGCGGCAGGTAGCCGGCAATGATCTCATCCGAGACGGTGGGGAAGTCGCCCGCGCTGTCCGGGTTGTCCGACACGAACAACGCCTGACGCTGCCAGGGTTGCAGCCGCATCGTCTGGTCATAACCGACGATCTTGTCCACCACCACATCCGCTTCGGCCACCGTGTTGACCGTCAAGCGGCCCACCGCCACGTCCGGCACGGTATCGCCGTCCAGGTCGCCGTACAATGGATCGGCCGGCACCTCGCCCTGCCACGGATCCACCCACGCCAGGTAGGGCGGGATCATCACCGGCGTCGGGATGTAGACCGCCGGGTTATAGCCCTTGAAGTTCCAGTGCCCATCGCCCATCAACGTGAGATATTGCGGCGCGGGCGCGACCCAGTTGTCCTGCGCCCAGGCCATCATGGCCGGCACCGCCTGCGGGTGGTAGATGCCCCAGTTGAATTCGTCGATCACGTCCTGGAAGTCCACCACCACAACCCGCCGCCCCTGGGCCTTATGCCACCCCGCCAACCGCTCCGCAGGCTCCCACAACGCCGCAGGCGTCACGATCACCGCGTCCGCGCCCCCGGCCGGGGCCCGCAGCCCTGTATCGGCCCGCACCCGCACCGACGCCGGCCGCTGGAACGCCCACGCTTCTTGCAGCCAGAAACGTGCCCCGGCCGCCGCGGATGATCGCAGGCGCACCGCATACCCGCCACCGTCCGGCGTCACCGCCGCGCCGACCAGCGCCACCGGCTGCCGCGGGTCGCTCACGTCCCACGCCGCCACGTCCGGGCTCACCCAGCCCGCGGTGGCATACTCCTGCGGCCCGGTGGCCTCGTCCGTGAAGGCCAACACTCCGTCCCACGCCCGAAACTCGCGTTGATAGTCCACTTCCCACCAGTTTACCAGCAACTGGTCCGTCGTGATGTTCGGTTGGTTCCAAACACCCACCGCCACCACGTTCTCCCCGCTCACCAGCACGCCGGCCGGCAGCGTCGCCGTGAAAACCCGCAGCACCTTGGCGCCGTCCCATGCCACATCGATGGCTCTATACCCGTTCACCGCCACCGTCGTCCGGTGATCCGGGTTCACCGAGCTGCTCACCCGGCTCACCACCTGCACCCGCAACTCGGCCGGCGCCGCGGTGGGATACGGCACGGTGTACGGCATGGTCCCCGTGATCGCCTGGCCCGCGCCCGCCGGCGTGATCAAATAGTGCCAGAACCACGTGTCCTCAAACCCGTAGCGCGCCAGGTTCAGCGTCTCGTGCGACCACCAACGCAGGTTCTCCTCCGCGTGCACCGTCGCCGTAAAGTATGCCGGCGCCATCAGATCGCCTACCGGCGCCGCACCGGCCTCCCCGATGCGCGGCCCCGCCGCGCCGCCCGCCTCCAGCCAGTATACATTCTCATCGGTGTACTTCTGCTGCATCTCCGGCCCGCGGAACTGCTCGCCGAAGAAGAGCAGACGGTCGTCGCCGCTGAAGGCGCCGTCGGCCTCCCCTTCCACCCGGATCGCCACGGGCTGGCCCTGGCTGCTCAGGGCGAACGTGCGCGGGTCTACGATACTCGGATCCAGCCCGGCTGCCAACAGGTCGGCCGGCGTCACCTGCGTGATGCCATCCGCGGTCACCCCCAGCCGCACCCGCGTCACCGCCGCCGGCGCGACGTCCGCCGGCTCAGCGCCAGCCGGCCCCGCCGGCGCCAGCGCCAAGACCAGGACAGACAACAGTAGAAGATTGATGTTTCTGTTCATAGTGCTCGATTCTACCTCAAGCAGAATACGCTGGCAAGTCAGTCGCGCAGGATGGACGCCTGCGCCGGATCGTCAACCGCCACCAGGCGTCAACGCGAAATCGAACTCGCCCACATGCGTTGATGCGACCGATTCGCCGGTCGCGTTGACGGCCTTGATCGCGTAGAAGTAGTTGTGCGTCAGGTCGCCCACCGGCGTGATCGCGCCGCTGCTGCCATCGTCCAGCCAACTCAGGTCAGAGGTCACTGCGACCTGGTTCGCCAGGGTCGGCACGAAATACGGCGTTTCCGCCCGGAAGATCCGATACCGGAGCACCGTGGTCTGCGCGCCGTTCACATCCTGGATCACCGCCGGCCAGCTCAACCGGAGCGAGCTGCCTGCGATGTCAATCGCCGCGCTCGGCGCCAACGGTGCATTGACGTTGAGCGCCGGCAGGCGCAGCGCAGCGTCACCGAACAACGTCATGGTCGGGATCAGATAGTTGTCGCCGTATCGTTGGCGGAAGCGCGCCTTGGTGGTGTTCAGCGCGGGGCCGAGCTCGCGCACCCCCTCCTGGAAGATCACTTCCATCAGGATCTTGCGGAAGTTGGTCTGGTCAGTGGTCACGCCCAGGCCAGTCGGCGAGATGGCCGCCACCGACCCCCCGGCCGGCTGACGCAGCATCAACTCAGCGATGCTGGTGATGGTTGCCAGGTCCCGGTCGTAGCGCGGGGCATAGACGAAGTAGCCGTCCAGGCAGTTGAAGGTCATCACCACCGGCAGCCGGTCGCCGTTGGTCAACCCGGGGATATGCTCGGTCGTCCACAGGTTTTCGTGCGTCCAGCGGTTCATCGCGCCGTGGCCGGTGTACTGCACCAGCCAGGCCCCCGCCTGCAGCGTGTCCGAGATGATCGCCCGCGTCGCCGCGATCTCCCCTGCCGTCGCCGGCACCGAAGGCGGCGTGCCCGGTAAGTATGCCCGCGTCACCGCGAGATCCGGCGGCAGATAGCCCGCGATGATCTCATCGGACACGGCGGGGAAATCGCCCCCGCTATCCGGGTTGTCGGATACGAACAACGCCTGCACCTGCCAGGGCTCCGAGCGATACCCGTCGTCGTAAGCCAGGGTCTTATCCACCACCAGATTCGCTTCCGCCACCGTGTTGACCGTCAGCCGGCCCACCGCCACGTCCGGCACGGCGTCGCCATCCAGGTCGCCGTACAGCGCATCCGCCGGCACCTCACCCTGCCACGGATCCACCCACGCCAGGTACGGCGGCAGCATCACCGGCGTCGGGATGTAGAGCGCCGGGTTGTAGCCCTTGAGGTTCCAGTGCCCGTCCCCCATCAGCGTCACGTACTGCGGCGCGGGCGCGACCCAGTTGTCCTTCGCCCACTCAAGCATCTGCGGCACTGCCTGCGGATGGTAGATGCCCCAGTTGAATTCGTCGCACACATCTGCAAAGTCCGCCACCACGACCCGCCGCCCCAGCCCCGCATGCCACGCCGCCAGCCGTTCCGCCGGCCCCCGCAGCGCCGCCGGCGTCACGATCACCGCATCCGCGCCGCCGGCCGGGGCCCGCAGCCCCGTCTCATCCCGCACCCGCACCGACGCCGGCGCACGGTGGCTGGCCGTCTCTTGCAGCCAGTAGCGCGTCCCGGCCGGTGCGTTTGACCGCAGGCGCACCGCATACCCGTCACTCTCCGGTGTAACTGTCGCACCCAGCAACGCCACCGGCTGCCGCGGGTCGCTCACGTCCCACGCCGCCACGTCCGGGCTCGCCCACCCCGTGGTCTGGTACTCCTGGGGGCCAGCAGCAGCCGTGAAGGCTAACACCCCGTCCCACGCCCGAAACGCCCGTCGATAATCTACTTCCCACCAGTTTATCAGCACCTGGTCGGTTGAGATGTCAGGCTGGTTCCAGGCGCCCGCGGCCACCACGTTCTCCCCGCTCACCAACACCCCCGCCGGCAGCGTCGCCGTGAACACCCGCAGCACCTTCGCCCCGTCCCACGCCACATCGATGGCCCCATACCCGTTCACCGCCACCGTCGTCCGATGATCCGGGTTCGCCGAGCTGCCCACCCGACTCACCACCTGCACCCGCAACGTCGCCGCCTCGTCCGCCACCGGATGCGGCACCGTGTACGGCATCGTCCCCGTGATCACCTTCCCCGCGCCCGACGGCGTCATCAGGTAGTGCCAGAACCACGTGTCCTCAAATCCGCTTCGCGCCAGGTTCAGCGTCTCGTGCGACCACCAGCGCAGGTTCTCCTCCGCATGCACCGTCGCCCCAAAGTGCGCCGGCGCCGGCAGATCCCCTACCGGCGTCGCTGTCACCTCCGCCATCCGCGGCCCCGCCGCACCCCCTATCTCCAACCAGTACACGTTCTCGTCCGTGTACTTCTGCTGCATCTCCGGCCCGCGGAACCGCTCGCCGTAGAACAGCAGCCGATCCCCCCCGCTGAAGGCGCCGTCGGCCTCCCCTTCCACCCAGATCGCCACCGGCTGGCCCTGGCTGCTCAGGGCGAACGTGCGCGGGTCCACCGTGCCCGGATCCACCCTGGCCGCGGCCAGGTCCGCCGGCGTCACCTGCGTGATGCCATCCGCCAGCACCCCCAGCCGCACCCGCGTCACCCCCGCCGGCGCGACGCCCGCCACCTGAGCGCCCACTGGCCCCGCTGGCGCCAGCACCAAGACCAGCCACAAAACCAGCGTGAGCCGAAAGAAAACATTCATACACCCGCCTTGTGTTCCTTCACGACAGATAACGAACGACAGCCGGTTCAAAACCAGTTGTAGGGGTGGGTTTCTCCGCATCGAATGAAGCGCCTGGCGTCAGCATACGCTGTTGCTGAGCTGGCGAGCCTGCGTTAACCGGGCAAAACCCGCCCTACTGCGCACATCGGCGTCCTACTGCCGGTATTGGCCGCGCCAGACCTGCTGGCCGGTGCGATAATTGGCTGCCCAGGCGTACAAAGAGTCGTTGAACGAAATCAAATCGGCAGCAAAAGTCCCAGCGTCGCCGAAGCCGCTGCCATTGAGCCGCGCCCAGCCGAGGCCGTCGCCGGTGCGCCACACGCTGACGCCGTAGGTCCGATCGATCAGTGCGACGTACAGCGCGCCATCGAGAACCAGCGCGCCCTGCGAGGTGACGGAAGTGGTGGTCACATCGCCGAACCCGTGCGTCACCACCGGCGCCCAGGCGCCGCGGTCGCCGCTGGCGCTGCGCCAGATCTGGGTCCCATAGCCGGGCCGGTTGAACCCGACGTACAGGTATCCGTCGAACGCATCGAGCACGCCGACGTACTTTACCTCGTCCCCCAGGCCGGCATCGGCAGGGGTGAACACCCGTTCCCAGGCGCCGGCGTTGCGGATATCCCGCGTGCGCCAGACCGAGCCGGCGCGGTCGATCCCATTGGGCGCGGGCGCCGGATGCCAGCCCTGCACGCCCACGTAGAGCGCGGCGTCGAACACGGCCGACGACCAGATCTTGATGTTGTCGGGGTCGCCGAAGCCGTTCTTGTTGTGCTGCGTCCATAACAAGCGGGCCGGGTCGGCCGGGTCAGGGGTGGCGCCGTCGGTGCACCACACCTGCGCGCCCGGCGCGATGATGTAGGCGCCTGAGGGATCGTCCGGGTCGAGCAGCGCGCCGGCGTTGGCGGTGCCGCCGCACAGCAGCCCCTGAAACGCGACCAGGTCCTTGAAGTTCTCGTTGGTATGGATGCCGAACCCCGGGCGGTTGACCTGCTGCCAATCGCCCGCGTCGCCCGTCGCGCTGCGCCACACCTGCGAGCCGCGTTTTTCGCCCGTCTGCATGGCGGTCGAGGCATAAAGATAGCCGTTGAACGGCTCCAGGCTGTCAATGTGGTCGTTGTCGGTGGCCGGCGGTTGGATGGCGCAGTCCTGCCCGCCATCGAACCCATCGGCGACCACCTGCTCCCAGTCGGCCTGGCCCGCGGGCGCGACCACGCCGGCCCGCGTGCGCCAGATGCGCGCACACGCCTGGCCCTCCATGCCGACGTAAAGCTGGTCGCGGTGCACGGCCAGGTCAAACACCTCCTGACCGACGTACGGCAGGCCGGGATGCTCGCCGAAACCGCCGTCGTTCACCTGAGACCAGGCGAAGGGGCATTTGTCCAGGGAGAAGGCGTCGATCGGCAGACCGTCCAGGTCGATCGCCTCGGCCTGCATCGCACACCCGCGCACCTGGACGCGCACGAAATGATGCGCCGACCGGGTGGCCGCGATCTGGTCGCCCGCGGTCGCAGCGACTGCCCACGGTTCGTGGTAGGCCCTGAATCCCGCAGCCGAGGATGGCGTGGGAAGGTCCAACGGCTCGCCCCCGCCCCCCGTCACCACGTAGACGACCCCCCTCAGCCCCGCGGCAGCAGGGTGGCCGCCCAGCAGCGGATAGGTGCGCGCGTACAGATGATCATAACCGGTGAAAACCAGGTCAACACCCATCTTTTCAAACAGGGGGACCAGCGCCTCCCGCGCCGCGGCGTCGCCGCCGCCGGCGCCTGAGCTATAGGGGGGGTGATGCAACACGACGATCTTCCAGAGCTGCGTCGTCCCTGCCAGGTCGTCCAGCAGCCAGGTATACTGTGAGGAGCCGGGCTGATACGGCGCGGTGCTGTCCAGCACCACGAAGTGCGCGTTGCCCCGGTCGAAGGCGTAGGCCCGACCGGACAGATCCGGCGGCCCGTTGCGGGGCGTGTAGAACAGGTCCGTGAACGGTTGCGGCGGGTCAACAGCCCGGTCGTGCACGCCGAGCGCGGGATAGAACGCCGCGCGGCCCAGCAGCGACCGGAACGGCGCAAAAACCTCGGCATCATAATCGGCGACCGTGCCGGCCGATGATGCGTCGCCGGCGTGGAGAACCAGGTCCAGGCCCGCCAGCCCCATGCCGCCGGCCAACCCCTGTCGCACGGCCGCGGCGTTGGCATCCTGGCCGCGACTGTCCCCGAGGACCCCGAAGGTCAGGTTCCCGCCCGCGGTGCCGGCGCCAAACGACAACACCCCGACAGGCGTCATCGCCACGCCCCCCGTCCAGGCCGCGTAGGTGTAGACCTTTTGGGCAAGCAGGCCCGTCAGATGGGCCACGTGGTGATAGGCGTCCCCCACGCGCGTGCTAACGGCGGGCAGCCGCCCTTCGCAGGATGGCGTCTCGCCGAAGCAGATCTCGCTGGCGCCCGGCTGATCGGTGGCCCAAATCAGCAGCGCGGCCGACGCGTCCACCTGCTGGACATAGGGCCAACGGACCAATGTTGGTTCCGGCGCTGACCCGCTGGCCATGATGATGGGCAGGAAGATGTTGAGAAAGAAGCTGATGACGGCTTGCACAGCGGATGGCTCCGATCAATGTGTCAGAGCGAAATCGAACTCACCGGAGCGGCCAGCGGCAGCGGAAAGCCCACCACACGCGTTGATCCCGCGCACGACATAGTAACGGTTGACCTGGGGATCGCCGGCTGCCGCCTGATCGATGAAGTGCATCGCCATGCTGCCGCTCAACGCCACATCCACCTTCACCGCTTCCTCATCCTCCGGCGCGAAGTACGGCAGCGCGCTGTGCCAGACCTCGTAGCCATCGTTCGCGGCCAGGTGGGTCCAGGTGAGGATCACATCTTCGCCGTCCAGGGTCGCCACCACATCGGCCGGCGGCACAGGGGTCGCGCACGGCGATGTCACGTCCAGGAAGACCGCGGACGGCGCGCCCCAACGACCGTTCGCATCCTGGGCTTCCACGAAGAGGATGTGCCGGCCGGGCGCCCAGGCGGTGGTATCCAGGGACGCGGTCACGTTCTCTGACACCGCGTCGAACGCGCCGTCGACGGCAGCCATGGGGTAGGTTGCGCCGCCCTGCCACGAGGGCAGGTCCACGGTGAAGCGGGCGGCGACCACGTTCTGGGCCGGCTCGGTCCCGTGGCCGTTGCTGTTGAACCGGCTGTCGTCCGCGGTGGCGGTGAGGGTCACAGTCGCGCCGCGTGTGACCGTGCCCGCGCTGACTGCAACCGCGATCACCTCAGGGCCGGCCGGGTCCTGGTAGGGGCGCCGGGCGGCCTTGAACGCGTACTTCAGTGCAGGCAGGTTGCGGGGCAGGATGTCGCTTTCGAAGGTCGAGCAGGACTGGAAAAACGCCGTGCCCAGCTCGAAGGTGTACGCGGCAATGCCCAGGTCCCCGTAGGCAAAGTCATCGGTGCCGCCGGAAGCGACGTACAGACACGGCGCGGCCGCGCACACTTCATAACCGTTGTAGAACCCGAACTTGCGGCCCAGGGTCTGCAACTGCGCGTGGTTGGGCGCCTGCTGGGCCGAGGTCCAGCCCCAAGGAAAAAGGACCAGCTCGCTGTAGCTGTGCAGGGTGATCATCAGGCCCTCGGCCTCGTCCGGCGCCGGGTCGCTATCGCCGGGACCGCGCTGATCGGCGAACAGGCTGCGCAGGGCGTTTTCCAGCGTCTGCACTTCAGGCTCCGAGCCGGCCGCTGGGCCGCGATAAGTATAATCGCACGCGTTGGTGCTGCTGCCGCCCGTGCCCCACTTGAAAGTGCTGTTGCGGTTCAGGTCGGTGCCGTAAGTCCAACTCAGTTGGGGCATGTTGGCGGTGCAGCCATCGTCGTTGTCGGTGTTCTTGCGCCACGAATCCCCGGCCTCGGCCTTCTTGCGGCCATCGGGATTGGCCTGAAAAACGGCGCGCAGCTCGTAGTGGTCTAGCAGCCAGGTCGCATCGGGGTCCACGCCGTAATCGGCGGCCAGCCCCTCGACGAAACGCGCGGCCAGCTCGGCTGTGGCATACTCGCGCGCGTGGATGGCCGCCATCAGGAAGAAACGCGGCTTGGGGCCGGCGATCGCACGGTTGGTCAACGTCAGCTCGTAGAGGTCGTAGCCGGTCGGCCCGCCGGCCGTGATCTTGTCCCAGCTATCGCCGATGTCGCGCCAGGTGGCCAGGTCCGGGTGCGCGGCCGCCAGGGCAACCATGCTGTCGTAAGTCTCTTCGACGGTGCGGTAACAGGGGTAAGAGGGGATGCCCCATAACTGGCCGGGCAACGCCTGGCGCGGCGCCAACAGCGCGTCCGTCTGGACCTGGTCAACCTCCACCCGGTAGCTGGCCCGGAGCAGCGCAGCGTAACGCTCTGGTCCCAACAGCGCCACCAGGTAGCCGCGGGTGCGGTTGACCTCCCAGACGTCCAGGGTTTCAGCCAGGCGATCCAGATCGGCCTGGTCACCGAAATAGACACGGGCCACCACGGGGCCGGCCGGCTGGGCCGACCCCGTGGGGCCAGGGGGCAGGGCAGGACCCGGCGCGGCAGTGGCGGCCGAGGCGATAGCCAGCCAACACAGCAACAAGATGGCGGTGAGCACAGAGAACCGCCGATGAGCTTTGATCATAGGGGAGCACTCCTTTGCGGCAACAAACGCAGGAACCAGGGCCGTCGCGCCCGGCTGCAGCCCACCAGCTCAGCGCGCGATCAGCGTGTAATCGAATTCCCCGACGCGGCCGGAGGGCAGCGAACGGCCGCCCCCCGCGCCGATGGCCAACGCCAGGTAGAAATGGTTGGTCGCGGGGTCGCCGATCGCCGCATCGTCGTCGGTGCAGGTAATGACGCCGCCGGCCTCTGCGCACGCCGCGGCGAAGATCTCATCCCCCGCCGCGCCGGGCGCGAAGTAAGGCGACGTGCCGCGCCAGAGCTCGTAGCCTGTCACGTTGCCGCTGAGCACGGGCCAATGCAACTGCACGCCCCCGGCGGCAGGCGCGATGGCCAGGCCGGCCACGGCTGGGATGGCAGCCAAAGCAAAGTCCTGGGTTGTCGTCTGCCCGCCCACCACGTAGACCGGCTCCGCCTGCCCGGGATCGTAGCCCGCAGCCGAGACCTCTACCCGGTAGCTGCCCCACCCGCGGCTGAAGCTGTAGCCTCCCGCGGCGTCGGTGACCTGCTCCGCCAGCCATGCGCCGTCCAGCGCGTACAACGTCACGGCCTCGCCGGGCAGCGCCACAGCGGTGGCCGCATCTACCACCTTGCCCGCCAGCGCGCCGGGCTGACTCAGCGACTCGATGGCCCGCTGTGCGTTGACGATGCCCCAGCCGTAACCGTTGTTGGGCACGGCCCCCGCCGCGGGGCCGCAGGCGTCGAAGATCTTGGACTCAGCCGTGCGGGCCAGGATCTCTTTGAGCATGTCGGTTTGCCCGCGCAGCGCGGGCTCGGCCGAGAGCAGCAGCGCGGCCACCCCGGCCACGTGCGGCCCGGCCATGCTGGTGCCGGACATGAGCGAGTAACCAGTGCCGGGCACGCTGGAGCGGACGTTGACGCCGGGCGCGCTGAGGTTCGGCTTGATGTACGTCTGGCCGCCGTAGGTGACCGGGCCGCGGCTGCTGAAGCTGGCCAGGGCGTCCGTCGAGCCCACGGCGCCCACCGAAAACGCCGCGGGGTAGATGGCCGGCGGATCTTTGACCGAGCCGCAGGCGGAGCCGCTGTTGCCCGCGGACGCGACCACCAGGATGCCGGCCGCTTCGGCCGCGTTCAGGATCGGCTCGATCTCGGTCTTCAGGGTGCAGCCCTCGGAGGTGGGACAGCCCCACGAGTTATTGATGATGTCCGGCGCTCTGGCCGGGTCGCCCTCCTCGGTCGTGCCGCCCACCGGATAGGGCGCGATCAGCCACTCGAAGCATTCGATGTAGGTGGACGGCGTGCCGTAACCGTCCTCCATGTTGCGGCAGCCGATCCACCGGCTGCCCGGCGCGACGCCGATGGCATTGGTCGCGGCCGCGGGCCAACCGGCCGCCGTCGGGAGGAGGTCGTTGCCGGCCATGGTCCCCGCGGTGTGCGTGCCGTGGCCGTGGTCATCGCAGGGCGCGGCCGCATCAAAGCCGCAAGCATTGCCGCTGCCGCCGCCCAAATTGAAGTGGATGGCGTCATGCCAGTTGTAATCGTGATCGACGGGGCCAGTCGCGGGATCATAGCCGCGGTACGCGTTGATCAGCGCGGGGTGATCCCAATCGTAGCCGGTGTCCTGGCCTGCCACCACTACCCCCTGGCCGGTGTAGCCCTGGGTCCAGGCCCACGGCGCCTGGACGCGGCTCACGCCCCACTCGATGGCCTCCGGGCTGGCCGCGGCGGATTGCGCACCTATCGGTTCCGGCAGCGCGCGGAAGGGGGCATCCGGCACAATGGCCGTGACGCCGGGCAGCTCGGCCACCCGTTCGATCTGCGCAGCCGTGAGCCGGGCAGCCACCGCGTTGAGGGCCCAGAACGCGCGGTAAGCGATCCCCTCCTCCCGGAGCGCGGCGATGGCCGGCAGCTGGCTGCGCTCGGCCGCGGTGCGCAGGGTGGCCACCACCCACCGGCCCCGCGCTGCCTTGTCGGGCAGACGGCTGGCCGCGCGCAAGTCGGGCGGCGGGCCGAAGAGGATCAGCACGTCGTCCGCCCCGTCGCGCGCGCCCGCGGCCATCGCCTGAGGCGCAACCGGATCGGCCCCCGGGGTCAGGGGCGCACCGGCGGCGGCGGCAGGGAGCAAAAGCACGAGCACCAGGAAAGCGATCAGCAAACGGTTGCGAAGGCGCATAGATTTTCCTTCCGCACAAGCGCGTAACGCGGAACTTATTCCGCAACCTGGCATTTGCGCTGAACACGCAAATGCTACAGAGTCATACGATAGGAATACAGAAGACTGGCTGCTGATCATACCAGAAATCCGCAGACGCCCCAAACCGCCCACTTCCGCGCGGCGGACAATTGCTGTTTTCGACAGCACGATGGTATAATTTATAGCCTATGTTACCCGGCGACGCCTGCACCAGCATCACCACGACGGGCGCGCCAATGCACAAGGAGCACGCAATGACCCGACGCTTCCCCATCATCATCGCCCTGGCGGCTCTGATCCTGCCCCTGGTGACAGCAGTCACTCCGGCGCCGGCCCTGGCGGATTCACGCCCCTTGACGCCCCTGACGCAGTTGGCGCCCTGGGGAGAGCCGCAGACGTACATCATCCAGTTGGACGGCCCCTCGCTGGCGCGCTATCGCGGCGGCATCCGCGATCTGGCGCCGACCCACATCGAGCTCACCGGCGCGCGCAAGCTGGACGTGAGCAGCCCGGCCAGCCAGGCGTATCTGGCGTTCCTGGCCGAGAAGCGCGCGGAGTTCTTGCAGCGCGCCGGCGAACGGCTCGGCCGGGAGCTGGAGGTCGGTTATGTCTACGACGTTATCCTCAACGGCCTGACCCTCACATTGGCCCCGGACGAAGCGGCCGCGGTGGCCGCGCTGCCCGGCGTCGTGCGCGTCGAGCCGCGGCAGTACCGCCAGTTGCTGACAGACCGCGGGCCCGGCTGGATCGGCGCGGCGGGCGCGTGGGGCGCGGCGGACGCCTGCGCGCCGGGCGGCAACTGCGGCGAGGGCATGATCGTCGGCATCGTAGATACCGGCATCAACATGGATCATCCCTCGTTTGCGGATATCGGCGGGGATGGCTACAACCACACCAACCCGCGCGGCCAATTCTACGGCTGGTGCAATCCATCTCACTCAGATTACGACCCGACACTGGTCTGCAACGACAAGCTGATCGGCGTCTACAGCTATCCGAACAGCGGCAATGACCCTGAGGACGAAGAAGGGCACGGTTCGCACACGGCCAGCACGGCCGCAGGCAACCGGCTGAACGACATCGTGTTGGACGCACCGACCGTGGATCTCACTTTTGACATCTCCGGCGTCGCGCCGCACGCCAACATCATCGCCTACGACGCCTGCGACCTGGACGGCTGCCCCACCGACGACCTGATCGCTGCGCTGCAGCAGGCCGTCACCGACGGCGTGGATGCGCTGAACTACTCCATCAGCGGCTCGGGCCAGAGCCCCTGGGTCGCATCCGATGAGCAAGCGTTCCTTGACCTGCGCAACGCCGGCGCGTTCGTCTCGGCGTCCGCCGGCAACGCTGGCCCCGGCGCGGCCACCGTGGCGCACGGCAGCCCGTGGCTGACCACCACCGCCGCATCCACCCACGACCGCGCGCTGGTCAACGCGGTTATCAGCATGACCACGGACCAGGGCACGGTGCTGGCCGATATCGAAGGCCGCAGCGTGACCGCCGCACTCGGCCTGTCGCCTATCGTCTACGCCGGCGACTACGGCAACGCGCTGTGCCAGCTCGATATTTGGACAAATCCCGGTCTTTTCACCGGCAAGATCGTGGTGTGCGATCGGGGCATCAACGCCCGCGTCGAAAAGGCGGAGGTCGTCCAGGCCGCGGGCGGCGCCGGCATGGTGCTGGCCAACGCCGCAGCCAACGGTGACGAAGAAATCGGCGACGCGTACGTCATCCCAGGCGTACACATCACCTACGACGAGGGCGTGGCGCTTAAGGCCTGGCTGGCCAACGGCGACACGGGCCACATGGCCGCGATCGCAGGCACCACAAAAGAAGTCGCAAACAACAACGGCGACGTGATGGCCGCGTTCTCGTCCCGTGGGCCCAACAACCAGGTCCCCGACCTGATCAAGCCCGACATGACGGCCCCCGGCGTGGACATCCTGGCCGCGGTCGCCTCCCTGGGCCAGACCGCGCCCGAGATCGAGTTCTACAGCGGCACCTCCATGTCCAGCCCGCACATGGCCGGCGCGGGCGCGCTGATGATGCAGGCGAAGCATCCCGCCTGGACCGTCGCCGAGATCCAGTCCGCGCTGATGACCACGGCCGTCTGGGATAACACCGTGCGCGAAGAAGATGGCATCACGCCCACCGACCCGTTCGACCGGGGCTCGGGCCGGGTGAACGTCGGTAACGCGCTGGATGCAGGGCTGCTGCTCAATATCACCACCACGGAGTACGAGGACGCCGATCCGGCCCTCGGCGGCGATCCCAAGACGCTGAACTATCCCTCCATGGCCGATGCCGCCTGTTACGGAAGCTGCGGCTGGACGCGCACCGTACGCAACCCGACCGGCCAGAGCATGACCTGGAACGGCGTCTTCATCGGCCGGGACGGGCTGGTGGGCACGTTGACCGCCCCCAGCTTCACCATCGCCGCGGGCGGCACGCAGACCTTCGGGGTGAACATCCCCGACGTGACCGGCCTGACGCCGGGCCAGTGGTACTTCGGCTATGTGGTGTACACGGAGGATACCGGCGACGCGCCCGAGGCGCACTTCCCGGTGGCGGTGAAGGTGGCCGGCTCCACCGACAGGACCATGATCGAGAAGACCGCCACGCCGACCGGCGCCGGCGCCGGCGCACAGATCACCTACGCGGTGACCATCAAGAACAAGGTCACCAGCAGCCGCACCTTCAGCGTGAGCGACGTGGTGCCGGCCGGCGCGACCTACGTCAGCGGCTCGAACACCGGCGGCTGGACGTATAACAGCGGCACGAACACCCTGAGCGGCTCCGTGAACCTGGGGGCGGCGACCTTCACCTGGAGTGAAGAGAATCGGAGCGGCTACCAAAGCATGGCGGCCGAGGGCATCCCGCCGGCGGACCTGGGCACAACCAACCGCGACACCGGCTGCTTCTTGTTGGGTGGTATGGACTTCTACTACCTGGATCAGTACTACACCGATGTGGTGATCTCCATGAACGGCGTGATGCGCGCCGGCATCCCAACTTCGCCGCTCTGCCCCTCGAACACACCGAAGAATATCCCGGCCAACGAAGCGCGAGACGAAAATGAAAACGTCATCGTGCCGTTCTGGGCTGACCTGGACCTGACCGGCGGCAACATGTACCTGGTGCTGACCGTGCTGGACGGCAAGCTGCACACGGTCATCGAATGGGAGGATGCCGTGCTGAAGGGCCGCACGGAGAAGTTCTCGTTCCAGATCTGGATCGAGGACGGGACCGACAACATCTGGTTCGCCTACCCCGCGGGCTTCAACACGATGCTGGGCGTGACGAACCCCGTCGCGACCATCGGCGCGGAGAACCTGGCAGGCACCCAGGCCACGAAGTACTACTACTACAGCGGCAGCGGCTCGCCGACCGGCAAGGTGCCGGATGGCACGGTGGACGTGCGGGTGGGCTTGCTGGCGACCACGGCCACGCTGGGCTTCAAGGCCAACGCCACGGCCCCGGTGGACAGCAACATCACCAACGAGGCCACGGTGACGGTGAGCAGCACGACGAACAGAGCGTGGGCCAACACCCGCATCTGCGGCGCGGCCACGGCCACTCAGCCGGGGATTGCGATCCAGGCGCAGCACTACACCCTGACCGACTGGGCCGGCTCGCCGTACGCCACCTACCAGCTCTGGCGCAGCACATCGCCGTACTTCACGCCGGGCACGAACAGCACGCAGGTGTACACCGGCAAGGCGTTTAGCTACGTAGATGCGGCGGACGGCCCCACCGTGGGCGACCCAGCGACCAACTACTTCTACGTGCTGCGCACCGTCAACTGCGCCGGCTCGAGCACCGCGGATTCGTACCCCGTGGGCGAGTTCGACTTTGCGCTGACACCGGGGCAGTAAAGCGAAGTTTCCTGGGAACCCCCCGGCGGTTAAACGGGAAACTACACCGCATGTGACCGCGGCCACCTTTGCGAAGTCCATCTTCATGGACTCCCGCCAGTCGGCGCAGGCCGACTTCGCAGGGGTGGCCGTGACTTCAGTCGCCCGGTCCGGTCCGGTCCGGAACCCCCGGCGGTTAAAACCGCGGCCACCTCTGCGAAGTCCATCTTCATGGACTCCCGCCAGTCGGCGCAGGCCGACTTCGCAGGGGTGGCCGTGACTTCAGTCGCCCGGTCCGGTCCGGTCCGGAACCCCCGGCGGTTAAAACCGCGGCCACC
>CAZKEF010000028.1:0-47706 GCA_964551735.1 uncultured Anaerolineales bacterium | reverse complement strand
GCGGTTAAAACCGCGGCCACCTCTGCGAAGTCCATCTTCATGGACTCCCGCCAGTCGGCGCAGGCCGACTTCGCAGGGGTGGCCGTGACTTCAGTCGCCCGGAACCACTCACGCTTCCGCCGCGTCCTCGGCCTCTTCTGCAGCAACCTGCTCCCACTCAGCCACCAGGTCGCCTGTTGCGTGATGCGTCTTCTGGTTCCCAATATAAGCCGCCACCTGGGGCGCGTCGGCCTTCCAGAGGGTGAACGCTGAGTACGCGCCCTGCCATTTGAACGGTTGATCGGGTGTGATCACGTGTGTCACCAGGTGCGAGGATGCGCCCTTGATCTCTTTGACCAACGTCGCGATAGCGACCGTGGTGTGCAAGCGCACCAACACATGCACATGATCCGCCACGCCGCCGATGGCCAGGGGGATGCACTTGAGCTCGCGGCACTTCGCAGCGATCGCTGCATACAACCGCGCCTCAATCTCCTCGGTGATCAGCGGCAGCCGATCCCAAGTGGCCCAAACCAGATGCACATAAAGCTGCGTATACGGTGTGCGCATAACTGCCTCCCTCTTTCGTTATTTCCCATTGCGATAAGGATACCACAATTTCGCTTTCCCGGCGGTTGAAACCGCGGCCACCTTTGCAGAGTCCACCTGCGTGGACTGCGTTCGAGTCGGCGCAGGCCGACTTCGCAAAGGTAGCCGTGACTTCCAGTCGCCCGGACTTCCAGTCGCCCGGACCCCCAATCACCCACCACCCAGTTCCCCACACACAACGAAAAACGGCGGCCACCTCGCGGTGACCGCCGTCCCATACAACCCTCAATTATCCGAACCGGCAACTCCCTACCGGAGCGACGCCCGCCGCCGGGAGAGGCCAACCCCCGCCACCGCCAGCAGCGCCACCGCCGCCAGGCCCGCGTAGAGGGGCCAGGAGGTTACAGGCTGTGCTGATGCCACACTGACATTCACCGCCAGCGGACCTTCTAGAGTCATCGCAGGTTCCTTGCCAACATTCTCGCTGCTTCCAAAGTCAACTTCATAACTACCAGTTGCACAACTTGTAATACGCAGGGCCAAGGTAGCTAGCTTGGTTAGGTCGTCATTGACTTGTTCATTAAGAAAATCAATGAGCCGTTCATCTGCACCAACTACGCTCTGGAGCGTCACAACATCGCCCACTGCTGGTTTCGCCCCTGCTGCCCAAGACTTAGAAGCCAATTCTTCTATAACAACGGGGTTATCCACACGCACACTTGTTTCCGTCCAGCTATCATCCGTTACACTCATCAGCGAAAGTGTAACAGCTCCACTACCCCAACTCACGTAAGTGACTTTCAGATTCAACGTTGCGGATTCGATTGCGCGATCAACAGTGCCAAGGTCAAATTTGAGGTACGATGTTGCACTTGCTACACAACCTGAACCGCCACCACCTGAAACTACATACAGCGAGTTGCCATTCCCACTAGTAGTGGCGCTTCCCCACGCGTCTTCTATTGGGATCCAATCTGCTGCGAACGCACTAGGAGCTGCCACTAAAGAAACAACACAGGTTACTAATACAAGTAAAGATAGTTTTTTCACAGGTTGATCTCCTTATCCTCATAGAAACTATCAGCATCTCGCTGCACAACGCACCTGCGGTTATGGAGCAACAGGCCACGACTGATCATTTGCACCAGCAGCTAGGCAAACCATGTAAGGGTAGCCGATACGCGTTAACCAAGGAACATCAACCGGATCCCCATTCACCCAACCTCGATCTGCTACAGGATCCCATGAGTCAAAATCCTGCCGGCCTGGGTTCCACTGCAAAACCTGGATGACAGATATTGTGCCAACCGTGGCATCAATGCTGTCAGCCAGCAAATCTGCATCGATCAATCCTGCTTGTTCCAAAGGGATAGTAATCTGATTATAGGCACAGCTAGGATCAGTACCTAAGAATGTAAACGCAATACTGTATGCATTAGGCACATCGCCGACAAACGAGACAACACCCGGTCCGCTGCTATCTACTAGCAGCCAATACGCAGTGCCTATAGCGAGATCAAATGGAATGTCAATTGGATCACCATTAACCCATCCCCGATCTGCAACCGGATCCCATGAATCAAAGTCTTGCCGCCCAGCATTCCAGCGCAAAACTTGCGTCACCGAAGATCCTACAAAATCAGCTAGACCGTCGGAATCAAAGCCTAGACTAGGGGTTGCACCCGAGAACTGATCTGCTGCATCCAACGGCATACCAATCACATAGTACTTCTCACCAATGGTCGGCGCATCCGGAGCGGCCGCGCTCTGAAACGCGACCGGCGCGGCGGCGACGTTGGCCGGGGCCAGGGTGGCCTGCGCGCCGGGGAGGGCCAGCACGGCCAGGGCGCCCAGGCCGAGCAGCAAGGCAACGGCAAGCGCGGTAGAAATGATACGTTTCATAGACATCTCTCCTGTGGGGCCGCGCACGGCTGGTGCGCATAGGGCCGAAGCTAACGGGACACATTCCCATTATACTCGCGGCGACTTGCAGTTGTCAACTACTCCGCGCGAACCAACGCGTGGTTGCCGCGTAGAGTGGACAAAAAAACGGGCAGGCCAGCACGTTGCAGCAACATGTTGGCTTGCCCGTCCAGGCCCAAATCACACAACGGACCAAAACAGCCCTGGCCGCCGACTCGGATGGTGCGCGGCGCGCCCTCCGTGCCACGCGCCGGACAAGTGCTGCTGCCCGTTCGACCCGTCACCCCTGCCATCCGCAGGCATGTGGCCGGCAGAGATGACAGGGCGCGCTCGTCTCATTCGCCGAACAGATCGGGAAGCCCAGGCGGAATCACACTCCCCGCGCGCACCTCGAGGTCCGCTTCGTAGACGACGGCCGGCTGCTCGTAAGCCTTGCGATCAACGTTCTCCATGATGTCCTCCTTGTGAGATGTAAAAAAGATAACTCAGCGTGATCCCCTGGCCCTTTACTTCGCCAGGGATAGCAGGCCGCGGCCCAGGAGATCGGCGCAGAAAGCCACCGTATCCGCATGAGCACGCGCCGGGTCTACCTCGTATTCCGCAGCAACCACCTGCGCCAGGTCGGCTACAGTGCGCTCGCCGTCGGCCAACTCCCACAGCCGGGCGCCCACAGCGTTCAGCACCCGCACCTTCCCCTGCCCCGGATGCACCAGCACCAGCTCGCCGTCCATCGCACGGCTCACCACGCTGGACGCTCGCAGAGGCACATCGTCTGACTGCACTACGCCCACCTGCAACTTCAGGCCCCCGGACGCAATACCGCCCAGAAGCTGTCGTCCTTCCGAAAATGCAACTGCTGCACCGGCGTCGCTGCGGCCAGTGCCCGGCACCGGCCCAACACGCCGGCCAACAGCCCCGGCTGCCCATTCACCACCGGGCAACTGGCCAGCAATTCTGCAGCCCCAGCGACTGGCGGCATGGGCGCCAGGAACACATCGCGATCCTGGATCAGCTTGTAAATGCCTGCCAATGGGCCGCTGGCGGTTTGCCCATGGCGTGTCGTCGTCTCGCTGTTCCAAAACGGCGTGCCGTAGACCGTCCAACCGCCGGCCTCCCGCCGCACCACCACCAGGTCATCGCTCAGCGCAGTGGCGCCGCTCGACAGGGAGACCACGGTGGTCTTGCCGCTGCCGCTTTGCCCGATGAACAGATGCACCTGCCCATCCACCAGCAGCGCCGAGCCGTGGATCAACAGCCCATCGTGACCATAAGCCAGCAGCGCCGTCGCGATCCGCAGGAAATATTCGACATCGGCTAACGGCGCCGCGCTGCGGGCGGTCAACGCGGCACTTTTCCGAGACACTGAGATTCTACCACAAATATCGGGGGCGTCAAATACGTGATCGGCCCCATCGGCTCGCAACTGCGCCTCGAACAGCACCGACGATATGGCGTAATCGCCCGGCGACGCCGGCGTCAACGTGATGGCCACGGCCAGGTCGGGCGGGCCATCGTCGGAGTCCAGGAACGCCGCGTACTGGGCGCTCACTGCCCTGGCCAACGCCTCCGGCCGGCAAGTCAGCCGGATGCGCCATCCGGCCAGGTGTAATGTCGCCAATCGCTAAGCCTTCCTGCGCCGATAGATGAGCAGGCCACTTATGGTGAGCAAGCCTACCAGAGGCAACGTCAACCCTGGCTGCACCGGATAAGCGGTCAGCGTTCGTAGGCTCAGGACATTGGGGCCAACATCACAAGGGCTCCCGCTCCCGGACGAGGCCGCCCAATCTGCAGCCGTATCTGTGTCCGTGAAATCCGTATTGTAAGTCATCCGCTGCAGGGTCTTGCCGCTGTTATCAAAAACATCTGGCGCGGCCGGATCGAACACCGTCGTATCAGTACCGTATGATAACGCATCGATCGTGTTACCTAGCTCATCCTTCAGGATTAACCTGTCACCCGAATTTGAGAGATTCTGGTTGAACCATGCTGCGGGCTGATGGTGAAGCGGCGTGACAGCACATCCATAACCGTTCGGTGCCCCCAATGTCACCGCGTCAGCGATCACCACCAAGATCTTACCTGCCCCTAGCTCAATGCTAGGTAAGGTGATCTCCATGGTACCGCTTGTGCTATTATCAGATACTTTCCAACCATTGAGATTGATGGTTGAAGCTGTGTTGTTGAAGATCTCGAAGAACTCGCCCGCCGGCTCCGTGATGCTAGCAGCCGAAGCTGGATCGGCGCCGACCTCGACAATCAAGACATCACCAGCGCCTGCAGATGGCGATGCGCCGAGTGCTGTTGCACTGGCAGCAGCCAAACCGATGATAAACGCCAAAACGACCGAAAACCATTTGCCCTTCATGTGCTTGCTCCTCTCGTGTGCTGGGTTGATGAGGTGCGCGAAAGGCGGCGGGGGGATCGGGCCTCGCGGTCGGGTCTCAAACGCCGACGTCAATATCTTAGCACATTGCTGCGCCGGGCACAAGTCCGCAAAAGGGACGAACAGTCGGGGCGGGTTTCACGCGATAGGCTTCCCGTTGCTGCGGAGAAACCTGCCCCGACAACGACAACTTGCCCTACCTCAGCCACCGCCGCGCGGCGACCAGGCCGGCGGCCAGCGCCAGCAGGCCCAGCAGCGCGCTGGCCGCCGGCAGCGCCGTGGCCGAGCGGAACTCACGCAGGGTGAGCGCGGTCGGCGTATTGGCAGCGAGGGTCCAATCGGAGAACGTAGTCACGTTCTGCTTCTCCGCCCAGTTGGCCGTGGCATCATAGCCATCGCGGCCCTCGAGGACCCAGTCCACGCCGTCGAAGCGGAAGAGCGACATCCCGTCCTCTGTGGCGCCCCCGAACAGGTTCAATTCCGAATCCTGGTAGCGCAGCCGCAGCGTGGCGTTGAAACCGTCGGCTCCAACCGCATCAATGCTGTAGGTGCGATTCACCGCGTAGGGGAAACCGGCCGGCTGGGTCTTCACCAGCGTCACAGTCATCTCGCTCGGCAGCGTCGCCGCGGAAACGAAGTTCACCGAAACATCCCCGTTGCCGAAGCTGTAAGGCGTGCCCGTGGCGAAACTGGTGCGCTTGGTGTGGCCCACCACATCACCGGGGCCCGAAGAAGTGGCCGCCGCGCCCATCAGCAGCGTGTTGGCGCCGGTGGTGAGATCGCCCGTGGTCAGCGCCAGGCTGGCATCCACCGTGGCATCGTTGCCCAGGGTGACGCCGGCCGCGTTGTTGAGCGTCAACGTGCCGAAGGTGGTCACCGTGAGCCCGCCGAGCTGCTGGGCCGCCGAGCCGTTGAACGCGACACTACCGCCGCTGGCCGTATATGTGCCGTCGTTGATCCAGTCCCCCTTGAGACGGAGCGTTTTGCCGTTGCCGTTCAGGATGCCGCCGCTGTTGATGGTGAGGTCGTTAGCCAGCGACAGGCCGGACATCAGCTTGACGGTGCGGCTGATCTCAGGCGAAGCGGTCGGGCCATTGATCACCACATCCCACAAGAGGTTGTCGTTACCGTTGGTGTCCACCTCGAAGCCGTCCGCGCCCAGGGTCGTTGTAATCGCGTCACCGAACACGAACTCGCCGCCCGTGAAGGTGTGCGCGTAACCGTCATCAGGCTTTTGCAGCCGCAGATCCTTACCGTTGCCCGTCGCGTTGATCGGATCGATCAATGTGACGGCGCCGGCGCTCATGGCCAGGTTGGCCGTCTTGGATGCAAAGAAAGTGTCCTTAGCCGCGCCCAGGTAGTTCGTGTCCAC
This sequence comes from uncultured Anaerolineales bacterium, assembly GCA_964551735.1. GTDB lineage: Bacteria > Chloroflexota > Anaerolineae > CG2-30-64-16 > CG2-30-64-16 > DAOUAT01. Next base: position 41,500 of record CAZKEF010000028.1, on the reverse strand, counting down.
CTGCGGGTCAAGGTTGATGATTGCCCCGTCCAGGGTGGTCGTCCCGCCCGACAGCTTAAGCTGGCCGTTGATGTTCGCGACGCCGGCCGTGAAGGTGGCGACAGCCCCGGACAAGACCTCCAGGGTGTGCTGGCCCTTGCCCAGCGCCAGGACGGGCGCCGTACCCGTGGAGTTCACCGTCAGCACACCGTTCACGGTCAGGTCCCGCTCGAAGTCCGCCCGGCCCGTGCCGCTGAGGATCAACCCGCCGGTTGCGCCGATGGTCTGGGCCCCGCTGGAGAAGGCAACCCGGTTGGCGGTCTGTTCCCAGGTCCCGTTGGTCCAGGTCACGGTGTTGGCGCCCCCGCGCAGCGACGTCTGCAAGGCGCAGGTCACCTTGACGCCGGGCGCGCCCTTGTCCAGGGTGACTTTATTGAAGCGGGTCGTCGGTGTGCCAGCACCGGTGATCGCCTGGTCGGCGGCGCCGTTGAAGGTGGTATTGATGGTGCTGGTGGCGCCGGCAGGTGAGGCATCCAGGACGCCGCTGTTCGACAGGTTGCCGCCCAGGATCAGCGCATGGGTGGTGGCCGTGCCGCCGACCCCTACGGTGAAGGAGCCGCCGCTGTTCACGGTCAGGTCCCCGGTCACGGTCATGGTGCGACCCGTGCCGGTCTCATCGAAGATCACCGTGCCATCCACGGTGAGGCCCGCCAACGCGGCCGTGTCGGTGTCCACGGTCACGACGTGCGTGGCCGCCACGGCCACGGTGTCACCCGCCTGCGGGATGACACCCCCGCAGGCGGTCCAGGTGGCCGGGTCAGACCAGTTGCCGCTGCCGGTTGACACGCAGGCCGCGGCGTAGGCCGGCGCGGGCGCGACGATCGCCGCCAGGCTAAAGGCCAAAACGAAGGCTGTGAGTACAAAAAAGGATCTACGACGCATGGGAGTGCTCTCCTTCCTGGAATGGATTTCTGAACGAAGAATCGTCTTCAAAAGTGAATAGCAGGGCATGAAGACGTATGGGGATACTAGCACAGACCACTTCACCGTGCAACCTCCTCAACGTGCCCCGTTTGCCATCGCGCGCGGGTTGGGGTATCATGTGAACGACACCCTCAACCGGACGCGTCGCGCTCCCCCATCCGCCGCGCGGCGGCCCGACACATCAGACGCAAAGGAGAGTCTAACATCATGCACCGCACACCGCTTCCACACCTGGTCTTCGCTATCGTCATCCTCGGGTTCGCGCTGGCGATCATTCCGCCGGCATGGGCGGCGCCGACAGCGCCACTGGCAACCACGGTCTTCATCAACGAGATCCACTACGACAACGACGGCACAGACGCCGGCGAGGCGATCGAGGTCGTGGCGCCGGCAGGCACGGACCTCACCGGCTGGACCATCGTGCTCTACAACGGCAGCGGCGGGGCCTCGTACGACACCGACCCGCTAGGTGCCGTCGCGGGAGCTTGCGGCTCTTACGACCTTTATGTGATCAACTATGCGGTCAACGGCATTCAGAATGGAGCGCCGGACGGCATGGCGTTGGTGGACGCCAGCGCAACGGTCATCCAGTTCCTCAGCTACGAAGGGACCTTTGCGGCCACCAATGGCCCGGCCAACGGCATGACCAGCACCGACATCGGCGTGAGTGAACCCAGCGACACTCCGGTGGGCCATTCGCTGCAACTGGCCGGCAGCGGCACGGTAGACAGCGATTTCACCTGGCAGGCCGCCGCGGCCAACACCTTCGGCGCGTGCAACACCGGCCAGACCTTCGGCGGCGGTGCAGGCGACGCCGCGCCCGCGGTCGCCAGCACGAGCCCGGCCAACAACGCGACCAACGTCAACCCCGCGGCCGACCTGTCGATCAGCTTCACCGAGGAGGTCGTGGCCGCCGATGGCTGGTACGACATCACGTGCACCGTCAGCGGGGCTCACCCGGCCGCGGCCACCGGCGGCCCCACAACCTTCACGCTGAACCCGGACGCCGATTTCGCGCTGGGTGAGACCTGCACCGTCACGGTCTACGCCGCGCAGGTGACGGACGTGGACACCGACGATCCGCCGGACAACATGGCGTCCGACACCGCCTGGAGCTTCAGCACGCCGGCCTACGTCTGCGATGACCCCTACACCGGCATCTACGCGGTGCAGGGGAGCGGCGAGACCAGCCCCCTGGTCGGCACGGTCGTAGACATCGAGGGCATCGTGGTGGGCGACTTCCAGGGTGCGAGCGGCCTCAGCGGCTTCTACGTGCAGGACCCGGCCGGCGACGGCGACCCGCTCACCTCCGACGGCATCTTCGTCTACATCCCGGCCGCCAACGCCCTGTCGTGGGTGGATGTGCTGGTCGGCGACGAGGTGCACGTCAAGGGCACGGTCAAGGAGTTCAACGGCGTCACCGAGATTGATAACGTGACCGCGCTGAACCGGTGCGGCACGGGCAGCATCGCCCCGACCCCGGTGGACCTGCCCGAAGCGGTTAACAACGACCTGGAGCGCTACGAGGGGATGCTGATCACCTTCCCCGAACCGCTCACGGCCAGCCAGAACTACTTCCAGGGCCGCTACGGCCAGGTGACGCTGTCGTCCGACGGCCGCATGTACAACCCGACCAACGGCAACGGCCTGGGCGACACCTTCGAGCTGAACGCGCGGCGCATCCTGGTGCTGGACGACGGCTACAGCGGCCAGAACCCGAACCCGATCCCCTTCATCGGGCCGGACAACACCCTGCGCGCGGGCGACGTGGTGACCGGCCTCACCGGCACGCTGGACTACGGGCCGATCTCGTCAACCTCCTCAATCCGCGACTACCGCCTGCAGCCGACCGAGCCGGTGAGCTTCACCCGCGTCAACGCGCGGCCGGTCGCGCCCGCGGCAGTGGGCGGCAACGTGCGCGTCGCCACCTTCAACACGCTGAACTGGTTCTACACCGTTGACGCCGGCCCTGATGTCTGCGGCCCGCTGCAAGATCAGGACTGTCGCGGCGCCGATTCCGAGCTGGAGCGAGACCGCCAGCTTGCCAAGCTGCTGGCCGCACTCAAGGGCCTGGACGCGGACGTGGTGGGCCTGATGGAGATCGAGAACACCGACGTCACCGCGCTGGCCGAGCTGGTCAAGGCGCTGAACGACGCCACCGCGCCGGACACCTACGCCTACGTGGTCGAGCCCGCGCCGGGCGATGATGCGATCAAGGTCTCGCTGATCTACAAACCGGCGGTGGTGGCGCCCGTCGGCAGCCCGCAGAACTACCAGACCAGCACCGTGGACTACGATCCGCTGTTCGACCGGCCGCCCCTGGCCCAGACCTTCACCGTCGTCGCCACCGGCGAGGAATTCACGGTGGTGGTGAACCACTTCAAATCCAAAGGCTGCACCGATGCCACGGGCCTCGACCAGGATCAAGGAGATGGCCAGGGCTGCTGGAATGCCAAACGGGTCGCCCAAGCCACCGCCCTGCTGACCTTCATCGCCGACCTGCAAACGGCGAGCGGCGACCCCGACGTGCTGACCCTGGGCGACTTCAACGCGTACGGCGCCGAGGACCCCATCCTGGCCCTCGAGGCCGGCGGGCTGGTCAACCAGGGTAACAAGATCCCCGCGGCGGACCGCTACTCCTACATCTTCGACGGCTTCTCGGGCGCGCTGGATCACATCCTGACCACCCCATCGTTGGACGCGCAGGCAGCGAGCGCAGCCATCTGGCACATCAACGCGGACGAGCCGTCGGTGATTGACTACAACACTGAGTTCAAGCCGCAGGATCTCTACGCGGCGGACGCCTACCGGTCGTCGGATCACGACCCCATGCTGCTGGGCCTGGGGCTCTTCGCCGATCAGAGCGACCTGCCGCTGTCCTACGGCGTCGCCTCACACACCGGCCAGGGCGCAATCCGCCTGGGCGCGCTGTGGACGGGCGAGCCGGCCGCCGTCCCGAACGGCGACGACGAGACCGACGACGGCGTGACCCCAACCCCCGGCTGGCTCTGGAGCCAGGCCGACGGCGGTAAGGTGGACGTGACCGTGACCGGCGGCGCCGGCTGGCTTGCCGGCTGGATTGACTGGAACCTGAACCGCCACTTCGACGGCGAGGGCGAGCTGGTGTTCGCCAACGTGCCGGTGACGCCCGGCCAGGTGACGACCATCGCGTTTGACATCCCGGTGACGGTCAGCGATGAAGGCTTCCCGGCTCGCTTCCGCCTCTACCCGGAGGAGCAGGTCGAGGTCGCGGCCGCCGGGCCCGACGCGGCCCCCGCGGCCACCGGCACTGCGGCCGGCGGCGAAGTGGAAGATTACATCTGGAGCTTCGGCCCCAACGCGCTGGGGCTGCGCAGCCTGACAGCGACCCCGGCCCTGCCCACGGCCTGGCCGATGCTGGCCGGGTTGGCAGGCCTCGCCGGCCTGGCGCTGCTGCGCCGCCGGCGCTAACCGAGATCCGAGGGGTTCCGGGCAACTGGAAGTCACAGAGGCCCGGCGACTGAAGTCACGGCCACCCTTGCGAAGACTTCGGCGCGCTCAGTCGAGCCGTCGGCCTGCGCCGACTGATAGGGTTTCCGCAAGGAGACTCCGCAGGGGTGGCCGGAATCAGGTGGGGTATCGTGTCCCGTTCAACCGCCGGGAGGTCCCGCCGGGCCCTTCCCTCCCGGCGGTGGACCCACTTTTACGGTCTTGCCCCCGCGCAGCCAGGCGAACGCCACCAGGCCGCCCAAGGCGACCAGCGAGACCAGGTGCCACCACGCCAGACCGCCGGCCCGCACGCTGATCGGCCCGAAGGTGTTGGTGCGGCCGTTCTGCTCCACTTCCTCAAGCTGGTAGTAATAGATCACCCCAGCCCGCGCGGTCCGATCGATGTAGCTGTAGCTGGCGCCGGTCAACGCGTCGGCCGATGAGGGGATGAGCTGGTCATTCACCTTGACATCGAACGGCCCCTCGGCCGACTCCCCGCGGTACAGGTTGAAACCGATGGTGTTCATCTCCGTCTCGGTGCGCCACTCCACGCGGACGGGCGCGACGCAGCCGCTAACGGCCAGGAGGATGAAGAGGAGGGCCAGCAGAAGGGGAGACAAGGAGAGGGGGAGACAACGAGACGCGGCGCGGCGGCGCCGCGCAACGTTGACGTATTGCTTCGATGCTGAATTGTTCATGAATCCGACTCCCAGGGTGTCATCAGACGCTTTCACCTTCACCCGTTTACTCGTCCTCACCACACGCGAACACCCGATCCTCCCGCAGATCGGTCTCCCAACGGCAACCGGGCGCTTCGACCAGCAGCGGCAGGGCCAACGTGCCGGCCTGCTTGCGCACGAACAGGCGATAAGGCGCGGCGGACAGATCGGCCGGCAGCCGGTAGCGCAGCGTCACCGCGTGCACCGCGCCCGGCGGCGCCACGAAATCCCCGGCGAAGACCGTGGCGCCGCGTTCGCCCAGCTCAGTGGCCGTCTTCTTCAGCCCCTCGGCCGCCAGCAGCTCGCTGCCGCCGGGCGCGTAAACCCGCAGATAGTTCCAGTAGCAGCGCCGGGTCATCTCATCGTAGGAATCGCCATAGCGCGGGGATCGGTCGCACACCGGCTCGACGCCGGCCGGCGCAGTGTGGGTGTAAGAGATGACCAGGGTCGCGACCAGGCCGCCATCCTGCGCCGCCACGCTGTAACGAAGCGCCGGCCGGACCGCCGCGTTGACCTTGTTGTACCCCACATTGCTGTCAATCACGGCCAGGAAATCGCTGCCCTGGCGCGGGCGCACGCCACCATCCCAGCCGCGCGCGGCCAACAGCGCGGCCACCGTCGGGTCATCCACGCTGATCTGCAGGTGGCGCCGGTCCAACATCTGCAGCACTGTGCGCGCCAGGGCCACCAGATCCAGGTCTGCGCCGCCCTCCAACCTGGCCAGCGCGGCAGCCAAGAGCTCGCCCATGAAATCCTTGCGGCTCAAATACCACTCCCGGCGCTGGGCTGACTGGATGCTCTCCTCGGTGGCGGCAGGGGATTGCCAGGCTTCCTTCATCCATTGGATGGTGTTGGCCGCGGTTATCGCCTCGTCGATGCCGGGCACCTGAAGCGGCTCCAAGACCCCCACCAACATGCGCACGGCTTCCAGGTCCACCGCGATCGCGCCATCAGTGGCCACTCCCTGATCCTGCGCGTAAAGCGCGCGGGTCACCTCGCTCGCCTGGCCGAAGTCGGGGGACCAGTTGGCATCGCGCACCGTCCAGAGCTGGAGGCCCATCTGCTCGGACAGCGGCTGGGGCGGCGCGGGGTGCGGCTGGTCCCAATTGTCCACCGCGTAGCTGTCGGTCACCTTGAGCTCGGCGATGCGGCCGCCCTCAAAGGCAACCACGCCGACCCCCGAGATGAAGCCGCCGGTCGCGCGCAGCTCGTGGCTGTTCTGCGCCAACACCAGGTATGCACGCCGGCCATCCGCGCCCAGCAGGCCCGGCACCACGGCGGCCGCCTCCAAGCCAGCCTCGGCCAACGGCAGCAGCTGGTCGACCCGGTCGATCTGCCGCTGCAATCGCGGGTCGAGCGGCCCTTGGATCCCCGCGCGCGCGCGGTCGGCCGCGGCCAGGCGCGCCTGGGCCTCTGCCAGCCCGGGCGCGGCATCGCGCAGCCCCTGGGTCAGGGCCGGCAAGCTGTCCAGCCCGGCGCCATCCCCCAGCAGTCCGGCCAACGGCGCCAGGGCATCCACGGCGCCCCGGCCTGCGGCCGCTGCCTGCACGGCCATCTCCAGCAACGCCGGCGCCGCGACCGCCTCACGGCCAAAACCGGGCAGCCAGCCCAGCCTGGGGGCCAGCCACAAAAACGGCCGGCCATACGCTTGGACCGCGACGAGGTGCGCCTCCAGCGCGGCCAGGTCGGCCTGCACCGCGGGCAACGCGGCCAGCGACGGCCCATCCGTCGCAGCCTGCAAGCGATCGAGATCGGCCAGCGCCAGCCGCGCGTTGGCCGCCGTGCGATAGCCCGCCGCGCCCAGCCAGGCAAAGGCGGCCAGCAGCACCAGCAGAAAGCCAAGGAGCACCCAGGTTCTCGGTTTCATACGTCACTCAGGCAAAATACGCACCAACGTCCCGGCCGGCTGTTCGCGCATACCAGGGAACGCCAGGGGAAGCGGCTCGACGCGGTAAAACGGCCGTTGCCCCGCGCCCAGCGTCACGAGCTGCGCCAGATCCGGCTCCACCCCACACACATCCACCCCCATCAGTGCGTCCAGGTGGTGGGCGTGCAGGGTCAGGCGATACCAGTCGAAGCCGAACAGGCTCACGTTCAGCGGCGTCACATCGGGCCGCTGCCCCAGGCCGTACACCGCGTACCACAGGGCAAAGGTCGGCCCATCGGTGGCGGTCAGGATGACCGCGCCGGGCTCGGCCTCGGCCAGGGCGGCGGCCACGAAGTCGCGCGCTGCGGTGTCGCGGCGCAGGTCGTTCTCCGGCCAAAAGCGGGCCACCGAGATGCCCGGCAGCGCGATGAGCGCAACCATCGCTACAACCACCACGGCGGCCGGCCATCGGCGCCAACGCGCCAACACCTCCCCCGTCCAGGCTACCCCCGCAGCCAGCCATAGCGCAACCATCGCCCAGGCCGGGAGCAGATACACGAACGCGTCATCCGCGCGGTAGCCGACCGCGTAGGCGGCGTACGCCAGCGCAATCAGCCCCGTGGCCCGCCACCAGGCGTGCTGCCGCCGATCAACCTGCCACAGACCGGCCACAGCCAACAGCGCGCCCCAGGTCCCGAACTGGCGCAGCAGCTCACCGGCCAGCGCGGCCAACCGGCCGGGCAGCTCGGCCAGCGGCAGGCCGAACACCAGGTCGCGATACAGCCACCCCGAGGCGACCCAGGCCAGGCGGGCCGGCGTGTGCGGGTCACCCCAGTTCACCGGCGGATAGCCGGCCGCGGCCAGCGGCAGATACCCGTAGACCCCCAGCCCGGCCAGCGCCCACGCGCCAGCAACCTGGAGGCCCCGGATCTGGCCCCGCCCGGCCCACAGCCAGGCCAGCGCGCCGGGCACAAGCAGCGCCAGCGACAGGTGGTTGCCCAACCCCAGGCCGAAGGCCAACCCGGCCAAGGCCAGCCAGCGCGCGCCGCTCCCGCCCCTGTCGAGATCCTCGCGCCAACGCCACAGCAGCCACAGCACGGCCAGGCACGCCAGCGCATGGAGGCCGTACACCTCGGTGATGGTGGCCTGGCCCCACACCGCCGGCGCGGCCGCCCAGGCCAGCGCGCCGGCCGTCGCGCTGAGTTCATGCCGTAACATGCGGCAATCCGCTGGATGCCCGCATGTCAGCATCCGCCGCGCCAGGTCAGCCAACAGGCCGGCAGCAACCGCCATACACAGCGCCGAGAGCCAATTGCCCGCGCGGGCCGGCTCGCCGGGATACAAGGCAATGGCCGCGCGCAGCAGGATCTGATAGGTGGGATAGCCGGGGGGATGAGGCACGCCGCCGGTCAGCGCGGCGGCCAACAGGTCACCGCCGTCCGCGCCGCCGTGCGCCCAGGTGAGGCCGGGGGCCAACGCGGCCGCGTACAGGGTCCCCGCGGCCGCGGCCGCGGCCGGCCCAGGCCATCGGTTCCACCGCATCGCCGTCAGCGCAGCCCGCCCGTGCGCGGCAGCTCCAGCGGCGGCTGGCCCAACACCACGAACGCAACGGCTTGCTGGCCGTCGGCCGCCATAGCCACCGCCCGGTTCACCAACACCGCGTTGGGCGCGATGTCGGCCAGCACCCGCGCCGTGTAGACGACCCGCAGCACGCCGCCCGGCGCCAACACGGGCACGACCACGCGCAACACCCGGCCGTTCCATACGGCACCCGCGCCTGCCAACACCGCGCCCGGTTCCAGGCCGTCAGGCAGCGTGTCCTCCAGCGTCACCTGGCGGAGCGAGGTGGAGCCCACGTTGGTCAATGTAAGCGTGAAGGTCACCGTCATGCCGGGCCAAATGGCAGGTTGGGCCGCCGTCTTGGACAACGCCAGGGCCGCACCCGGAGCCGGCGGTGCCGGCGTCGCACCCGGGACCGGGGTGCCGGCCGGGGCGGGGGTCGGCGGCGCGATCACCGTGGGTGCATAGGTCCGCACAGGCGTCGGCGAAGGCACCGTCTGGCCCAAGGGTTTGGCCATCGGCCGCGCCCAGACCTCGCCGCCCGCCAGGAAGGCGCCCAACAGCGCCAGCGCGGACACCACATAGATCAGCGAGCGAATCCGTCCTTTCATCTCTCCCTCCCACTCACTGCCATCCCGTCGAGGCCTCGGCCAGCCGGCGCAAATTCCAGCTTCGGCGCCACAACGCCAGCGCGGCCCAGACAGTCACCCCACCGACGACAAGCACGTGCAACACTAACCCATAAGCCAGCCCGACGGCCTCGGGCACACCGAAAGCAGCCAGCGACACCATGCACAACAACTGAAAGACCCCGATCTTGCCCGGCGTGGACGGCACCGCCACCCCCCCTTGCAGCACGGCCAGCACCACCAGCGCCATGGTAGCCGATGCCGGCAGGTCGAAGGCCAGCAGCAGCAGCAGGTTCGTGAAACCGGCCACCGCCCAGAAAAGCAGGGTCCAGCCCCATACGGCCAGCGCCGCCCGGCGGTCGCCCAACACTGCCAGGCCATCCAGCCCGGCGACGATGCGCTGCCGCCACCGCGCGGCCGCCGGTGCGGGCAGCAACCGGAGGCCACGATCGGCCAGGCGCAGCCAGAACGAGCGACCGCCCAACAGCGCCGCAGCCGCCACGGTCACGACCAACGCGGCCAGCACCAGCGCGTCAACCTGCACCGCCAGCCCCGACGGCAGCGCCACGAAGGGCAGCAGCACAACCACCAGCACGGCCAACACCACCAGGTCCAGCAGCTTCTCGGCTGCCAGGGTGCCCAGCACGAACCACTTGCTGATCCCGGTCTCGTCGCCCGCCAGATAGGTGCGCACCAGCTCGCCCCACCGGCCGGGGATCATGAAATTCACCGCCTGGCCGATGATAACCAGGCTGGCGAGCCGGATCAGCGCCAACCGGGGGCGCTCCGGCCGGAAGAGCCACCGCCAACGCACGGCCTTCAGCACCGGCGTCACCAGGCTGCTGAGCAAGGTGAGCAGCACCAGGGGCAGGCGCACCTGGCCCAACACCTCAGCCAACCGGTCGAAATCGATGGCACGCGCCGCCAAGTAGAGCGCCAGCAGGCCCAGCGCAAGCCCAAACCAAATTTGGACCTGGAACGGCCATCGAGGCTTGCGCTCCCCCACCGTGCTCGTCATTGCACCGGCTTGGCGACCACGATCAGCCGATGCGTGTTGTTGGTCGGCGGCCAACACGTGATGATGGTGAGCTGCTCCTCACCGGTGGGCTGCATGAAGCGAGCGTTCGCGACGCGCTGCGCCACCGGCACGCCGGTATCCTTCAACCGGATGAAATCGGTGACCGCGTAGTCATACCCTCGGCCGGCCGCGTCGTACAGCGTGATGATACGGCCGTTCAGGACATCGGAGCGGTCGGTGTAGCTGTCAACCTGGATGCGCGCATCGTCGTCCCACGCCAGGCTGATGCGCTCGAACACCCGGGCGTAGATGTTGTTGTGGCCTGAGATCACCAGGTTATCGTCCTGGCCCAACAACGCGCTGTTGATGTGATGGCCGGCATCGTCCTCGGGGATGACCCACTCGCTGCGCGGGCCGGAGGCGGTCTGGATCACCTCCCAGCCCATGGGCACCACCTTGGCGTCAATCCTCAGGTCCGCGAAGGCCAGGCGGACAGGTGAGCCGACCTGCGCGGCCATCGGCGCCGCGGTCACCACAGGCGCCGGCGTAGGCGGCACGGTGGTCGGCGCAGGCGTAGGCGCTGCGGTCACCGGTGTGGCGATCGCTGCCGGCGCAGCCTCGGCCGCAGGCGCTGGCGGCGGCTGCGTGGGCAGCACAGCGGTCGCGGCCGACGTCGCAGGCAACCGGGTCGGCAAAAGCGTCGGCCTCAAGGTCGGCGGTGCGGCCGTGGCGAGCGGCGTGACCTCCGCCTCGCGCACGACAGGCGCGGGCGCGGGGTTTTGGGCCAACGCGGCCCGCACCTGGGCAGCCTGAAGCTGGGTCCACCCGAAATACGCGGCGATGCCAAGCAGCATCAACAATCCGACGGTCAGCAACACATTGCCGGCCGTGCGTCGCACTGTTCTGTTTCGATCCCCCATGTTCGCCTCAACTCTCAACGAGCCGATCACCAACGCCGGCCCAGGAATCCATCTGCCAACAACGCGATTATATCACAGAAAGCGCGGCGTCAAAACCGAGAAAAGAGACGGCAGATCGCGCGTTTTGGGGGCTTGACAGCGAACAGATGTTCGTGTATGATAGACACTAGAACAGGCGTTCCAACCAGGGCAAACGTGTGATGCACGCACCCGCAACCCGTGAACCGATGCCGGCCCGCCAGCGAGGGATCGCCGCACTTTCTGAGACGCGCGTGCGAGGTACGTTATGCCCAACAAATATGAACTTCAGGCGGCCCGCATCGAGTCGGTGCTGGGCGCGCACAAGGTGCCGGCCCGGGTGTGGCAGGCCACGGTGACGCCCCGCTTCGTGCGGTTCGATATCACCACGGCGCTGGGTACGAAATTGAACAAGGTGAACAGCCTGGCCGAGGAGATAGCCTTTTCGCTGGGCGCCCGCGCCACGCGGGTTTACCGCGAGGGCGGGGTGCTGCATGTCGAGGTGCCGCGCGAAACCTCTCGCACGGTGGCGCTCCTTCCCCTCTGCGCGCGCTTGGCCACGGTGCCACCGTTCTGCGCGGTGCTGGGCGTGGACGAGGGCGGGGTGCCGCTGCTGCTGCGGCTCGACAGCCCGGACGTGGCCCATGTGCTGTTGGCGGGCACGACGGGCAGCGGCAAGACCGCGCTGGCGCGCACGCTGCTGCTGTCGCTGGCAATGCACAATCACCCCGGGCACCTGCAGCTCGCCCTGATCGACCCCAAGGGCCGCGGACTGGGTGCGCTGGCCGATCTGCCCCACGCCTGGCGCAACGAGGGAGTGGCCCAGGATGCCGGTGAAGCGACCGCACGCCTGCTGGCGTTGGTCAACGAGATGGAGCGCCGTGACCGAGCCGGGAACCACTTGCCCAGGTTGGTGGTGGCGATTGATGAGCTGGCCGACCTGCTACAGGTGGGCGGCAAGCCGGTGGCCGACGCGTTGGCGCGGCTCACCCAGCGCGGCCGCGAGGCCGGCATCCACGTGGTGGCAGCCACCCAGCGGCCCGCGGCCGCTCTGGTGGGCGGACTGGTGAAGGCCAACTTCCCGGTGCGGCTGGTGGGCAGCGTCACCAGCGCGGAGGACGCCAAGGTGGCCGCCGGCATCCCCGGCACCGAAGCGGAGCGGCTGCTGGGCCGGGGCGACTTCCTGCTGGTGGCCAAGGGCCAGGTGATCCGCTTTCAGGCGGCCTACGCTGACCAGGAGAGCATGGCGGAGATCACGCGACAGGTGCGCGCGGGGGGGCGGCGACGCCGGGCGTGGGGTGATGGCGTCCCGCGGCTCGGCGCAGCGTCGAGCCATCCGGAAGGGCAGGGCCGCGCGCCTGCCAGCCTGCGCACGCGGGGGGACCGATGAAGAAGCTGGTCGTGCCCCTCCTGTTGGCGTTCGGCGTCACGTTGGCCGTGATCATCGGCCAGCGCATGAGCACCGACGCGATGGCGGTGGTCATCGGCGTGGCGGTGGGGGTGGCGGCCAGCGTGCCCACCAGTCTCCTGCTGGTGGCGCTGCTGCGCCGAGAGCGCGCGGTCTGGCGGTCGGAACCGCCGACCAGCCAGCCCGCCCTGCCCCCCGCGCAGCCGACCAACCTCATCGTGCTGGATCCGGCGCAGCTGTGGGGCCAGCGGTCGCAGCAAATGCCGTACATCCCCCTGCCGCCGCCGGATCACAGCCAGGACGGCGGGCTGCGCCGGCTGCGGGTGGTGGGCGCGGATGATGAGTGGACCACCCATGAGTGGTGAGGCGGGAAAGGAGTTCAGGGAATGGACAACGCAGGACTTGTGCGGGTGACGATGCAGGCCGATGGTTATTATCCCCAGGCGCTGCGCTGGCAGGGGCGCGCGGTGCGCGTGCTCAGCGTGGAAGCGGTGCGGACCTGGGGGCTGGAGCGGCGCTATCGCGTGCGCACGACGGAGGGGCGCTACGAGTTAGGGCTGCACACCGGCTCCGGCGCGTGGGTCGTCCGTCGCAGCCCAGGCTGGCTGAGCCGGGTGTGGGCACGGGCGCAGCGCACGCCGCGCTATCCGCTGCCAGCCTGGCAACGCCGGGCACGCGCGCAACCACGCCGCCCCGTTTCGGTCAGCCCGGCGCAGGCAACCGGAGGTTCCCATGCAGTACGGCTTGCTCTGGTTCGACAATGACCCGGGCCGCAGCCTGGCCCACAAGGTGGCCGATGCAGCACGCCGTTATCAGGAGAAGTTCGGCGTGACGCCGGACACCTGCTACGTCAACCGCCGTGCGCTGGCCGAAGCTGAGGCGATCTTGTCGTGTCAGGGGACAAGGGTGCGGGTGCTGCCCGCGTCCAACGTCCTGGCACACCACTTCTGGGTCGGCGTCGAGGAGATCCGGTGTTAGGACTCAAGAAGAGGCGTCCCTGCGCGGTCGTCCGCCGCGGGCAGGGGCGCCTCGCCGGCCGCGGCCTCTTGGCCCGGTGATGCGGGCCGCAGCCAATGCAGGAGCGTGGCCGGCGGCGCCAGGAAGAGCCAGGCGGCAAAGAAGCCGAAAAGCGCCAGCGCGGCCAACCCCACGGCCTGCGCCTGCATCTGCCCCGGGAAGTCGGGCTGGAACCCGGCCGCCGCCAGCAGCCCCGTGACCCCCTGGCGCGCTACGTCCAGGTACTCTTGGGCGCCAATGCCGTTCCAGCCCAGGCCCGCCGTGCCGTCGGCCAACGCGCCGACCGCTGCCAATCCCATCGCGCCGCCCACCCCATGCACCGCCAGGGACGCCGTGGGATCGTCCCAACGCAGCACCCGGTCCACCAGGTAGACCACGAAGGGGATAGCCAGGCCCGTCACTGCACCGACCAGCAACGCAGCCCACGCCGCGATGAAAGGTGCGGCGGCCAGGAGCGCGGCGCTGGCCGCCGCAAGCCCACGGGCCGCCATCAGCGGATCAGGCCGGCCTGCCACCAGCCAGGTATAGGCCAGCGACAACAGCGCGCCCGCGGCCGCGGCCAGGATGCTGTTCAGCGCGATGTGCGCCGGATCCACGTTTTGCTGGTCCAGCAGCGGGTTGTTCGTCGTCCACGCCAGCGACCCGATCAGCAGCAGCCCTGCGCCGAGGAGCGCCAGCAGCGGCAGGTGCGCCTCGGGCAGCGGGGCAGGCTCGCCCTCGGCGGCGCGCGGCTTGCGCGGCAGGAACACCAACAGCCCGGCCAGGGTGATAGCGGCGGCCAGCAGGTGCACCAGCCCGCTGCCGCCCACGTCCACCAGGCCGTGGCCCAACCCCAGGTTGTTTCCCAGGTTCGCCAGCCACCCCCCACCCCACAGCCAGTTGCCCGCCAACGGATAAAGCAGCGCGCCGGTCAGCAGGCCGAGCAGGGCGGTGGCCCAGGCCGGGATGCGCCCGCGCAACGCCACCACGGGGATCATGGCCGTGGTGACCACCCAGGGCAGGTTGGCCAGCGCCAGGCCCCGCGCTGCCGGCGTCGCGGCCGCGCCGGTCAACCCCCAGCCGGCCAGCCCGGCCATGCCCCACCCCGGCCCCCACGTGGGGCCCAGGGCCGACCACTCCCAGATCAGGCCGGCGAAGCCGGGCCGGTCGTAAACCAGGCCCACGCCGCCGAACTGGAGGGCGAACCCAGCCGCCAGATAGCCGGCCGCGGCCAGGCCGAGCGCGGCAAAGAAGCTGACAGCCGCGTGCAAGGCGCGCTCGCGGGGCAGCCCGCTGGCCGCGATCAGCGCATAGCCGATGGGCACGCAGAAAGCCAACGCGAAGATACTGGCAGTTTGATCGGACATCCGATGAGCTCCTGACTTGTTGTCCGGCGCATTCCGGCTTACAATGAGGCCAACCCAAAATGGAACGCAGACGGGCGCGGACAAGCGCGGATGACTCAACTTGCATCCCTGCTTGTGCTGCCTCGACATAGATGGCCGTCATGCTACCACAAGAAAACGATCCCGCCAAAGACACACCGCCGCCGCATACGGCGGAGCTCATGCCGCGGCTGCTGGTGGATGCCATGCTGGGCCGGCTGGCGAAGTGGCTGCGCCTGGCAGGCTACGACGCCGAATACTGGCGCGACGGCTCCGACGAGGCGCTGATGGCGCATGCGAAGGCCGAGGGCCGGCTGATCGTCACGCGGGACGGTGGGCTGGCCGGCCGCCGCGGGGTGTGGGCGCTGAGGATACACGCCGAAGACCTGGAGGGCCAAATTGCGGAGGCGCGCGCGGGGGTGAGCGGCTCGCCCCAACCGTTCACCCGCTGCGCGGAATGCAACGGCCTGCTTTCGCCCCTACCCCACGCCGACGCGCGCGACCTGGTGCCGCCATACGTCTGGCACACGCAGCAGGCGTTCCGGCGCTGCGAACGCTGCGGCCGCGTATACTGGAAGGGCACGCACTGGCCGGTGCTGAACGCGCGGCTGGCGAATGACATCGGGGCGCAGGTTGCCCCAAAGAATACTGGTGAAGATCGGGCTGCGCTATGAACCATTCATCCGTCCATCAGCCGGCGCCACTTGAAATCAGTCGTCAACGGACTCGAGCCCCACTTGCACTTGCGCAGCGCTCCGGCGCAAGTGCGGGTGTCAGGCGGTTTCGCGCTCAGACAGAGCAATCGGCTAAAGCCTCGACTCAAGTCGCCCATCATCTTCTTGCTGCGCTGCTGGCGTTGGCCAGCAGCGCGCTGTACGCGGCCACGGCCGCGCCCTCGGTCGCCACCGTATTCGACGATAGCCTGGAATTCCAGATGGTGATCCCAACTCTGGGCATCGCGCACCCCAGCGGCTATCCGCTCTACACGCTGCTGGGCAAGCTGGCAACGCTGCTCATCCCCGTCCGCGATGCGGCCGGCCAGCTGAACCTGCTGTCGGCGCTGGCCGCGGGCGCGGCCGTGGGCATCCTCTACCTGGCTGCGCGCGAGCTGGCCGGGGGCCGCCTCGCTGCCGCCGTCGCAACCGCTGCGTTCGCCATCTCGCCGGCCTGGTGGTCGCAAGCCACCATCGCCGAGGTCTACGCGCTGCACGGGCTGTTGGTCGCGCTGTTCGTGTATTTCCTGCTGCGCTGGGAAAGGGCGATGGGACAGGGGTCAGGCGTCAGGGAGCAGGGGGCAGGGGGCGAGATAGATCGTCCATCGTACATCGTACATCGTACATCCACCGGTGATTTTTACCTCGCGGCCGCCGCGCTCGCCTTCGGCCTGGGGTTGGCGCATCATCGCATGATCGCGCTGCTGGCGCCGGCCGCGCTGATCCTCATCCTCTGGGCCGACCCGGCGCTGATCCGGCAGCCGCGGCGGTGGCTGCGGCCGGCTGGCCTAGCACTGGCGCCTTTGCTGCTGTATCTCTACCTGCCGCTGCGGGGCGCGGCCGGGGTGACGTCGCTGGATGGAACATATACGGCCACGCTGCGGGGCACGCTGGACTGGATCCTGGCCCGCGGGTACAGCGTATTCCTCACCGGCAACCCCTTCGGGGTCGAACGAGGGGTCAGCACATTCATTGCGCTATTCCTGGAGCAAATGGGCGCCTTCCCAATCCTGGCGGCCATCTGGGGGCTGATGGTGGCCTGGCGGTTCAGCGCACGACGCACCACCTTTCTGCTGTGGGCCACAGTCGCGCAGGTCGCGTTCGGCATGGCCTACAAGGTGCAGGACATCGAGGTCTTCTTCATCCCCGCGTTCATGCTGACCGCGCTATGGGCGGCCAACGGCCTCACGCAGATCTTCGACGCGGTGACGCAGCAGGCAGTCCACGCGGCCCGCCCGCTGCGGCTGCCGACCTGGGCCCGGCCGCTTTACCTGGCGCTCTGGCTGCTGCCCGTGGCCGGCATCGTGCTCTACCAGCCCGCGCGGGATGCGGTCAGCGCCTTCCCCCAACTGGATCGCAGCCGCGCCTGGGGCGTCTACGACTACGGGCAAGACATGGTCGCCAGCGCCGCGCCGGACGCGCGTATCGTCGGCCTGCTGGGCGAGACCACGCTGGTGCGTTACTTCCGTGATGTACTGGGCCAGCAGCCCGACCTCCAGGTCGTCCCGGCCGACGCCGAGGCCGCGCGCTTCGCGGCCGTAGACGCGGCGCTGGCGGCCGGCGCGCCGGTCTACCTGACGCGCGGCCTGGCCGGTGCAGCGGAGCGCTACAGCCTGGACGCGGCCGGCCCGCTGATCGCGGTCAGCCCGAAGGCGACGCCTGCCCCTGTGCCGGCCGGCCGCGAGCTGGGCGCCGGCATCGTGCTGGTGGACACCCGCGCCGAGGCCCGGCGGCCGCGCGCCGGCCCGGTCGTGCGCCTCCACGTGACCTGGGCCGCGGCCGCGCCGGTGAATGAGGAGCTCAAGGTCTCGGCGCGACTGCTGGATGCGGGAGGTACGGTGCTCGTCGCCGATGACCGCGTCCCCGTCAACTTTGCCTACCCCACCACCGCCTGGACGCCGGGCGAAACGGTAAACGATGTCTACGACTTGGCCGTGCCACGCGACGCGCCCCCCGGGCCCTACGGCGTGCTGGTGATCCTCTATCGTGGGACCGATGGCAGTGAGGTTGGGCGGGCGGAGCTGCCGGCGGTGAGCCTGCCGTAGGTGATGCAGTTCATGGGCATGAACCGGCGGCGCGCTGCGTGTCCCATTCCAGCGCGCGACAGAGTGGTCGATTAACAGGTAGGCCTGAGACGAAATATCACAGCGATGATGGCGCAACGGCCGGCGTTGCATGATCGAAATCCCTCATGATTGGAATCTGCCAGCGAATGCAGAGGCCGGGGTTACACAAGAAACCCCGGCCTCCCCTGAACCCCTGATGCCTGACCCCTGTCCCCTACTGATCAGCCTTCTGCCACCACGCCGCTTTGGGCTTCTCCACCTGCTTCACCCGCTCGTACACGTCTGTCAGGTCCCCCAGCCGCGCGGCCAGCGCGGGGGTGAGCATGTCGGCGGTGTAGCGCCACTGCCAATTGCCGCTGCTGGTGCTGGGGAAGTTCATGCGCGCCTCTGCACCCAGGCTGAAGATGTCTTGCAGCGTAGCGATGGCCTGGTTGGCTGGCGAGCCCCACGCCAAGCGGATGAAGTCCCAGGCGATGTCGTGGGCATCGGTGCCGGTGTAGCGCCGGATGTTGTGTCGCTCGATCTCGGTGCGCTCGGCCTCGTGCCAGTAGCCCACAGTGGTGTTGTTGTCGTGCGTGCCGGGATAGACGATGGAATCGCGCTCGAAGTTGTGCGGCAGGTATTGCGGGTTGTTTTCCATGCCGAACGCGAACTGCAACACCTTCATGCCGGGGAAGTTGAACCGCAGCCGCAGCGCGTCCACTTCGGGCGTGATGATGCCCAAGTCCTCGGCGATGATGGGCAGCACGCCCAACGCCTTCTCGATGGCCATGAACAGCTCGACGCCGGGCGCCTTGGCCCACTTGCCCTTGACCGCTGTCGGCTCGGTAGCCGGGATCTCCCATGACGCCTCGAACCCGCGGAAGTGATCCACCCGCACGACGTCCACAAAGCGCAGCGTCTGGCGCACGCGGCCGATCCACCACTGAAAGCCGTCGGCCAACATCCGTTCCCAGTTGTAATGGGGGTTGCCCCAGCGCTGCCCGGTGGCCGAGAAGAGATCCGGCGGCACGCCGGCGACCACGATAGGGTTGCCCTCCGCGTCCAGCTTGAACTGCTCCGGGTTGGCCCAGACGTCGGCGCTGTCTTCCGCCACGAAGATGGGGATATCGCCGATGATCTGGATGCCTTTTTCGGCCACGTACTTCTTCAGCGCCTCCCACTGCTCGAAAAACGCCCATTGCAGGAACGCCTGGTACTCGACCTCGTCCGCCAACAGCGCGCGATAATGCGCCATCGCCTCCGGCCGGCGCAGACGGATATCCAACGGCCAGGCGTGCCAGCTCCCGCCGCCGAAATGGGCCTTGACGGCCATAAAGAGCACGAAATCGGCCAACCAGTCCGCGTTACCCTCCTGGAACCAGGCGAAACTGCGCCGCTGCGCATCGGTCGCGGCCGCCGTGAAGTGCGCGTAGCTGCACCGCAAGAGACCCTGCTTGTAAGGGATCACCCAACCGAAATCCACCTTATCCGCGGGGAAAGGCGGCACGTCGTTGAGCGCTTCGGCCGGCAGCAACCCCGAACGCACCAGCCCTTCGGGACTGATCAGCAACGGGTTGCCCGCAAACGCTGAGAAGCACTGATAGGGCGAGTCGCCGTAGCCGGTGGGGCCGAGCGGCAGCACCTGCCAAAGCTGCTGTTTGGCCGCGGCCAGCCAGTCAACGAAGTCGTGCGCGCCCTTGCCCAGGTCGCCGATGCCGAACCGGTTGGGAAACGAGGTCGGATGGCACAGAATGCCGCTGGATCGTGGGAAGCTCATGGTTGCCTGCCTTCCTGAGAAGTTGTGGGATGACTCAGTATCCCAAGTATAGCGCCGGATCACGCAGAGTCAAAGAAAAGAAACCTGGCTTCTACGGGAAACCAGGTTTCTTGACTGCGCTGGCTCAATGTTACAGCGTTACTTTGTGAGCCTTTCCGCCATGAGCTGCGCCTGACGGGCCATGTCCACGGCGTTGGCCAGCACACGAGCAGCTTCCTGGGGGCTGTGGAAGCCGGTGCTGTTCTCCGACATCACGAAATCGTAGCGCATGGAAGCATAGCGGTGGAGTTGTCGTGGCTCTGCGAGTTGCTCATCGGTCGCGCCGGCCGCGAGCGCGGCCACCATGGCATCCATCGCCTCGCCCAACGCCACTTCGGTGTTGCGCAGCAGGCTGGCCGTATTGTTCTGGATGATGGTGATGCGATCCTTCAACGCCTGCTCGTCCTGTTTGTGACAGGTGCCGCACGCCTGGCTGACGTTGTCCAGCGGGCTGCGCAGCCAATGATCCGAGACCTTCACCGCGCCTTCGCGCACGTAGGGCATGTGGCAGTCGGCGCAGGCGACGCCCGAGCGATAATGCAGGCTGGTGGTGTACATCTCATACTCAGGGTGCTGCATCTTCAGCATCGGCGCGCCGGTCTCTTTGTGGGTCCAGTCCTTGAAGTCGTAGGCATCGTAATGTTCCTGGATGTTCTCGATCTGCGTACCGGTGCTCCAGGGGAAGGTCAGGATCTTGTTATCGCCCTTGAAGTAGTATTCGACGTGGCACTGCGCGCAGACGTAAGTGCGCATCTCCTGGCGGGTGGCCTGGCTCAGATCAACCCCACGTTGCTCCATCGCGTTCTTGAAGGCCTGGCGCGTGATCCGCAGTTCCATGGTGTCCGGGTCATGGCAATCGGCGCAGGAGGACCCCAAGTGGAACTGGTCTTGCAGCTCCTTATACGGCGTCTTATTGAACGTTTCCCAGCCTATCGCTGCGATAACCTGCGGCGCGTTGGCTGTATGACAGTTGGCGCAGGCCCCCGGCTGCTGCACCGCTTCCTGGCGCTTGGTCTCTTTCTGATCGATCAACGCATAATAGTGGCCGCGTTCCTCCCGGTAGTCTACACTGAACGCGTAGCCGGCCCAGACACGCTTCAGGATGGGATACGCTTCCAGCTTGTCGTAGGGGTCTGAGCCACCATAAGGGGTCTTGTTGCCATCAATCTCGGTCTTCTTAAACGAATCGTATTGGCGCGGGAAGTTCTGGCCCCAGACGGCCGGGTCAAGTTCATCCGCTGCGATCTCGACCGTTTTCAAGGGGAACTCGACCGCCTCGCTCTTGCGGGTCTGGATGTTGGTCAGCAAGAATGCGACAGCGGCCATGATGACCAGGCCAGCGACGAAAGCCAGCGCGATCCAAAGCCAGCCGCGGCGGGAAGGGGACTTGGGTTGGGATGATGTCATGGGGGTCTCCTCCTCTGGGCAGATGCAAGACCTGCCCCTACTAATGGTCGTGTCCGACGCCCTCGTGACAGGTCAGGCAGTCGGTGGGTTCGTCTGTGTGGGCGTAGTTCATGGCCTGGGTGAGGTCGCCATGACAATACAGGCAGGCATGCTCCGTCACTTCCCGGTTGAGCTCGGTGATGCGGATCGGCTCAGGGTGGTTGCCGGTGGTGAAAGCATAGCTATGCCTGACGCCGTTCACGCCCTTGATGTAATGCTTGTGGATGATGTTGTCGTGCGGCGCATGGCAGTCATTGCAGACGGCGACGGCATGGTGGGAGCCGCGCGCCCACCCATCGAACTGCTCGCGCATGATGTGGCAGTTCACGCACGCCTGCGGGTCGTTGGAGAGGTACGAAAAACCCTGGGCGTAGGTGAAGGTGAAGCCGCCCAGGCCAGCGGCGCCGCCGAACAGGCCGGCCAGCGCTAACCAAATCCAAAGCGGGAAGGCGCTCAGCAACCGTGCAGACGCCTTCGGGACAGGGGGGGCATTCTGCATGCAGGAATCCTCCTTGACTCAGTGATGATCAACGGAACCACGAAGCCGGCCGGCCGCTCAGCGCCCACACCCGGCGGCCAGATGGCTTCAGTTTACCGCGGGATCGCAATTGTGGCAAGTCGCTTTGTGCAGTACAGCACATTCAGCAAATCATGGGTTGACATTAATGGGGACCAGCGCGATGTCCAGCGGAATCTGCTTGCCGCTGGCCGCCACCGCCTGCTGCGCGATGAAAACCATGCCGCGACAACAGGGCACTTCCATGTAAGCCACCTTCACGCTGCGAATCTCGTTGTTCTGCAAGATCTGGGTCAGTTTGCCGATGTAAGCCTGTGCGTCGTCCAGTTTGGGACACCCCACGGCGACGGCGGAACCCCGGATGAAGTCGGCGTGCATGTTGGGATTGGCAAACGGCACGCAATCCGCGATCAGTGTCAGATCAGCGCCGTGGAAGAACGGGGCGCGCACCGGCAGCAGATGCAGTTGCACCGGCCACTGGCGCAATTCCGATCGCACGCGCCCGATATCGGGGGCATCCTCGTCCTTCGTCGTTCGTCCATCGTCCCGGCCGCGCACTTGCACCGAGGGGCAAAGCGGTATCGCCGCAGGTTGGGGCCGGGCTGCCGGCCTGTATGAGGACTCTATCCCGTGCTCCCGCAGATGCGCGACATGCCGTTCCACCATCTCCGGCGCAGTCTGCTGAAGGTAGCCGAGCACGGCCGGCTCATCATACGCCTCGACTTCCAGGGATGTGACGTGCAGCGCGCCCTGCGGGCAATCGCCCAGGCACGCGCCCAGGCCGTCGCAATAGCTTTCTTTAACCAACCGCGCCTTGCCGTTAATCACCTGCAGCGCGCCCTCAACACATGCGGGCACGCAATTGCCACAGCCGTCGCACTTTTCTTCATCAATGGTGATGATTTGACGTCTGACTTTTGCCATTATTCGCTCCTAACTATCAGCCTGCCACGCCATCTTTCGGCACGCTCAGGGTGCTGCAACCAGCCGTTACGTGGCTTTTCGATACTTGCTCACCATCTCCGCGCCGAAGCAGTTCTCTGCGTAGCGACACCATAGAATGCATGACATGACGCTGTTGTAGACCACAAACCCGCACTGATCACACGCAACCTTGCGGTCAATAGAGAATAGCTCGACGTCGGCCCCGCACTCGGGGCAGGTCTTGATATCGAGGGTGATGTTGTTGCGCAGGCTGCTGGAACCGGGACAATACTGAGCGCTCAGCACGGCCATATCCCCTTCGTGTGCTTTCACACAAGTGTAACGGGCGACGCGCAAGACCGTCGCCTGAATTGACTATTCCCTATTCTAACCGCACCGGGAAAGCGTGTCAGGGACTTTTGTCTCACCTAAACAGAACAGGCCCGGCAGGCGGCTGACGCCGCACACCGGGCCCGCGCTGGCAGACAGCCATGTGGGAAATCAAACTAACATGACGACCATGTAAGGCAGTTGGATCGCACCGACCGGGCAGACCGGCTCACACTGGCCGTCGTACTCGCACCGTTCTGGGTGGGCCAGCACGGCCTTACCGCCCTGGATGGCCAGGGCATGCGGTTTGCAGGCGGTCACACAGTCGCCGCAGCCTGTGCACAGCGCCGGATCAATCTCGGGCAAGACCTGAACGGTCATCATACCGCCTCCAGGGCAAGATCACTGGACATAGCTTTAGGATACCCATCTTGCCGCCGACTGTCAGGGACTTTTGTCACACGCCCATCGGTCTCACAGGCCTTCCGCGATCCTGGTCAGCCTCTGACGGTCGACGATCACGATGCGGTGTCGATCCAGCTTGAGCACCCCATCATCCGCCAGTTCTCGCAGCGCCCGGCCGATCATCTCGCGCACGGTCCCCAGGCGCGCGGCCATTTCCGCCTGGGTCACCATCTGGGAACGCGCGATCTCGCCGGAGGCCGGCGTGCGCGCGGCTTCGGCCAGCAGCAACCGCGCCAGGCGTTCCTTCACTGACCGCAGCGCCAGGTCCTCGACCATGGCCACCAGGTGACGCGTGCGCCTCGCCGTGCTTTCGATCAGCGCCCAGGCCAGGGCAGGGTAGGCCAGGGCCAGCCGTTGGATGTCAGTCCGCAGAATCACGCACAGCGTCACATCAGTCAGCGCGGCTGCGCTGGCCGGATTCGGCCCACCATCCAGCACCGCGACGTCGTTGAAGGTCTCACCCGGCCCCACCCGATGCAGGATCTGTTCGCGACCCTGGGGCGACACCTTGAAAATCTTGACCTCGCCCTCTGCGACCACATGGAGACCTGCGCACGGCTCCCCTTCCAGGAAGACAACCTGGCCGCGGCCATAACGCCGTTCGATGGCGGCCGCGGCCAGGGCCGCCAGAACAGCATCAGACAGGCCGCTGAAATACGACACGCGGCGCAACAGCGCAGGGGGTGAAGGTGGGATCAGTGACATTGTACTGCTATTATGCGCGAACTAGGGCATAAACGTCAACTGTTCACACAGCCAGGACAACGGCCGTTTGACACGCGCCTTTTTCTCCACTAGAATCCGGCTGCTTGATCGTTTTTGCTCAATACTGACGCAGGAAGGCAACCATGACCCAATCTCAACGGGCTTTGCTCATCGTGCTTGTGGCGTTCGGCGCCCTTGCTGCGCTTATCGCAGGCACCGCGTTGCTGCGCCCTTACCGCTATCATGGCCGGCTGCTGGAAACCGATAGGCCGCCAGTGGATATGACACTGACCGGTCACACCGGCGAGCGCATGCAGTTGAGCGACTACCGCGGCAAGCTGGTCGTGCTCTACTTCGGCTACACCTTTTGCCCGGACGCGTGCCCCACAGCCATGAGCGCCCTGGGCCGTGCGATGAGGCGCATGGGTGACAAAGCCGACCAGGTGCAGGTGTTCATGGTGACCGTAGATCCGGAGCGCGATACCGCCGAGGTATTGGGGCAATATGTGACCCATTTCGATCCGCGCTTCATCGGCTTGGTGGGGACGCCCAAAGAGATCGCGGCGGCCGCAAGTGTCTTCAACATCTTCTATCAAAAGAGCGCCACCACGTCGGCCAGCAGCTACCTAGTGGATCACACCACCTCCATCACTGTGGTAGATCGGGAGGGCCGTATCCGGCTAAGTTTTCCCCTTGAAACGGCCGCCGAAGACATAGCCAGCGACCTGAGCCACCTGCTGCAGCAGAATTGAGTGTTTACGAGTGGGTCACTTGGCACGACTGTTGCCATTAGCCGTCACCCTGAGCGGGTCTACAACTCAAAGTCCAGATACACGCAAAGACAGCGAAGGGTCTCGCGATGGCCGGGCGAGATGCTTCGCTAGAGTCTCGCCGTAGCCAGCGTTGGCTCGGTCATACCGCCACCTAGCAACTCCCAAGACGAGATGCTTTGCTGGTCAGTTTTTGCAATGAAATTTGCGCTATCGGCCCGCTCAGCATGACAGCTGGGAGGTATTCTTTACCGGGCGCACGCAAAGCGTGCCGCGGCGGGATGTGGAACCCAGCATGACAGGGGCAACTGGTCTAAATTCGGAATTCCTGTTTGCAGAGTATCACGCGTTGCATATAATAAACGTGGTGGCATTGCGCCCCACATCACCTTTCCGACGGAGGAAAACCCATGCGTAAGTTGATTTTCGTCCTGGCGATCCTGACCCTGCTCCTGGCGGCCTGCGGCGGAGGCGGCGCAGCCCCAGCGCCGAGCGGCGGCGGGAATGTCGCAAATGGCGAGGCGTTGTTCAAGAAGACCGTGATCGGCGCGCAGCCGGGCTGCGTGACATGCCACTCGTTGGACGGCAGCGCGCTGGTCGGCCCGACCATGAAGGGCGTCGCCAGTCGCGCCGGCAAGGAGGTCTCCGGCCAGTCGGCCGAGGCGTACCTGAAGGCTTCCATCGTGAACCCGAACGCGCACGTGGTCAGCGGCTTCTCGCAGGGCGTGATGCAGTCCTATGAGAAGGATCTCTCGGCCGAGCAGCTCGCCGACCTGGTGGCCTATCTACTGACGCTGAAATAACCAGCGGATCACACCGTCAGAACCCACATCGGGGCGCGAGCGTGCTCGCGCCCCGATACTTTAAGCCTTGTCGCCTCTCAGACCCGAAGCTGTGACCAACAAGAAACGTAACGCGTCCGGCAGCCGCCGCGCCCAGGCGGACTCGTGGTGGATGCCGCCCGCCTCCTCGACATAGAGCAACGTCTCACTGGGCCGATACCCCTTGCGCCGCAGCAGGTTATTCATCCGGCGCACCTGCTGCGCGTAATGATCCGCGAACGACCGCTGGGTGTGCGCGCTGCCGGTCACCAGCCCCGTCCCCTCGGCCGCGCCCACGTCCATGTAGATCTTGCCCGACACGAACGGCGCCTGCTGAACGAACGGGAAGATGCCTTCCTTGCCCCAGCGCAGCGCCGGGCTGAACACGCCGGCCAGGCCGAAGCTGTCGGGGCGTTTGAAGTAGGCGTACAGGCTGATCAGGCCGCCCAGGGATGACCCCGCGATGCCCGTGTGCTCCCGGCCGGGCAGGGTGCGGAAATCGCGGTCAATGATCGGCTTGAGCGTGTCCGCGATAAAGTCCACGTAAAGTGCCCCCTGCGCGTCGGTCAGCTCGGCCCAGGGAAAGGGGATGTATTCGTTGGCGCGGCGCGGGCCGTTGTTGGGGATACCGACCACGATGGCCTCGATGCCCTGGCTGGCCAGCCCCTCCATGGTCTCATCCACATACCACTCGCCCGCGAAGCTGGTGGCCGCGTCGAACAGGTTCTGCCCATCGTGCATGTAGAGCACGGGGTAGCGCCGGTCGCCGGCCGCGTAGGATGGCGGCAGGTAGACCACGATCTCGCGGCGGTTATCGAGCTGGGGGCTGTAGAGCGCGCGCAAAACCTTGAGGGCGCCCCTGACCGTGTGCTGGCCGCGCGGATAGACGTCGGCGTAGTCGAGCCACACCGCAGCCGACAGGGGCTCGGACGCGGCCGTTTCCGGCCCACCGGCCGGGACGGTCATTTCATTGAGCCAGCGCAGATACGCGGGGAGGCCATCGGTCACCGGCAGCGCCAGGATCTCCGGCGTCTCATCGCTGTGGAGCGCGACGATGCGGCCACGTAGCGCCGGCCACACGTCTCCACGCGTCTTGATGATCAACTGCGCCATCGGATCGGTGTTGAGCTTACCTTCCCAGCGGTAGATCGCCGTGCCGCCGGGGATCATCTGCACGCACGCGGCCAGGCGCTCGTCCACCAGCGTCCGGCCCAGCGCGGCGCCGGCCGCGGCGTCGGGGATGGTCACAAGAACAACCAGGTAGTTTGCGTCCATTATCGCTCTCAGTTTCAGGCACTCAAGCCTGTGATATCATCCGGCGTAAACACGTGTACGTTCTCCTCGGCCAAACCGGCGCTCTCCACCTGTCCCGCGTTGCGCGCGAAAAAGGCGTCGTGCTACGGAACTTGTTCCTTCACGGCCCCTGGTGCTGAGAACCGGATGCGGGTTTGAACAGGGTGGTACTTGGGAAGAACTATAGAGTCAGGGCTTGCGGGTAGACTTCAGCGCTCACGCGAAAACCATTGGCGCACAATTCGTCCAAAGTCTGACGCAAATCTATCAGCAGGCCAGTCCTGTGGGCCTGAGCTAACACGCCAACCGTTCCACTCACGCGCAGCCCCATGAAATCAGCCACAGCGCGCGCTTTACTATCGTCCAGCAGGACTACGTCGGCCGCCAAAGCAACTGCCAGGGCAATCGCCTCCGACTTACCGCGGCCGAGCTTGGTGACAAGACTGCGAGCCACCGACGTATTCTGAACAGGCGTTATCTCGATCCAGGCATCGCACGCCTGCCGGGTTTCATCTGAGCCAGGGCGTCCTGTTCCGGCAATCACCACCTCATCATAAACAGCCTGGGGTATGATGAGACGACCGAAAATACTTCGGAGCAGAGCAAAGCGTCCAATTTTCGCCAGCGCGATCAATGGGCCGGCGTTGGATACCGCGATCATCGGGCTAACTCAGAGAAGGCTGCCAGGTCTCGATCCAGGTCTTCAGCCGAATACTGGGTCACGGCCATTCCCTTGTGAACCAGTAGATCCATGAAATCAGCCAGGCACATATCGGCCAACTCGGCGGCCTTGCCAATCGAAAGCAGCCCCGCACCATAAAGGTTTATGGCCGTCGCCTTGCGCATCTCGCGTGCAAGCGTATCTCCCTCAAAGCCGATCATCCGCATGGTGATGGAGACTTCAGGCGACAGACCGATCTGGATCGTCATGGGACGAGCTGATACGCCCATCTTTTACCTCCATACGAGCCGGAAAGTTTCACTTCTCATCCGTCCCAAGTATAGCATAGAGCGAAAATGGCGTCAACGCGAGTTTGGCGCAGCCCAGGGCGAAATCATTGTGCGAACTGCGCAGGGTGCAGCCATTTCTGTGGCGACCGAGGCCCCACGGGGGTGCTTCGCGATCGCGGCTAAAGGGCGCTGCGGCGCCGAACGTCCAGCTTCGTGGACGTAGTCTGGTCGGCGCAGGCCGATCGCGAAGCATCTCTGTGGGACCTGGTAGCCAAAGGCTCGTTAGATGCGACCTCGGTCGCCATAGCAGTTGCGCCGCATGACAGAACGCGACACAATATACCAAGACAGTGACTTGTAGCAGCATCTTTGCCGTAGACAAGTGGTGTTGCTCTGGTGCGCCAACGAGATCCTATCCGCACATACCCGTAACGCGGGATTTATTCCGCAACCTAACATTTGCGCTGAACACGCAAATGTTACAGAGTCATACTTTATCCCTCATGGTTCGGTCATTTAGCCAGCCGGTCCAGGGAATTCGCCAACCAGCTGGCTGTAAATAGCGACCGGGCACTCTAGCAACGACAGGATTTTCTTTTGCAGTTCGGAAAGTGGTGTCACATGTCGGCGAAGCTGGTCTCCCAGTGTAACCACTGCAAGGTCGATACCCTTGAAAGCAGTAAGCAGGCCTTCCGCGGTCGGGCGACTGGTCGTGCGTTTGGGGTTGCCCGCATACAACCCAGCCAGGGTGTCCTGCCGCTCAGCCAGCTCGGTGCGCACCTGGTGTTCGAGCAAGGTCAAGAGGCGCAGGCCCAGCGAGAGCAGGTGGATCAAGCCGGTCGCCCACGTGTCGCTTTGCTGGTACATTGGTGTCAGCGACAGGGGTTTGCCTTTCAAGCGCCCAAAGCCGCGCTCGACCAGGTATTCTTCTCGATAGGCCAGCACCGCTTGCTCCAGCGACAGCGTCTCGGCGGGATGATTGGTGACGTAGACGCGCCAGCCGAACCAGCGGCTGGTTTCCTGGACAGCCTGGACATCGATGGCTGCCTGCACGGTCACCTGGCGGTCGAGCTCGATGCGGGCCGGTCGCCCGCCGTAGGCGCACACCGGGCGCTCTTGCACCTGTTCGCGGATGGTCAGCTGGAACAAGCCCTCCACGCGGCGGTGCTTGAGTACGGCGGCCGCCGCGACTTGCCTGCTGGCCGTATCGGTGATCCGCGCTTTGCCTTGTTTGGCCTCGTTCAACTGCGCCAGCTCCGCTTCGGCCTGGCGCAGACGCGTCTGCAACCCTGCTTCGGCCGCCTGGGCTTGCTGCTGCGACCGGAGCACCAGGCGGCGTTCAGTCCAGGTCACGGGTTGCCCGACGCGCTCCTGGGTCACCACCAGGCGCTGTTCGTACCCCTCGGCCACAGTTTCCGTCTTACCCGCGAGGGTCGTGCGTGTCACCGGCGTCAGAGCCTGTTCTTGCTGCCAAACCGGCGCCAGATAGCTCCCCAACACTTCCTGCGGCAGTTGCTTTTCCGACAGGGGACACAGGTAGTAGTCATTTTGCGCCTGAATGAAGGCCCACGTCCCGAGGACGGCCATCTTGCAATCACCGATATACAACAGCCCGTGCTCAGCCAGGCTGGCGCTGACCTGCTGAATCGCCGGGATGTACAGCAGATCGTCGGCCCGCTCGCCCGTAGCCACTTGGGTCGCCAACGGCAGGCCCAGCGGATCCAAAGTCGACAACATCACCTTCAACTGTGGCAAGTCTGGCCGGTGATCCTTACTGTGCCCAAACTGAAACAGCCCGTCCTCCGTCACCGTCCAGTAGCCGCTCACTGTGGTACTATCGACACGCACCCGGCGCCGTTTCAGGTTGTACCCGCGCACCGTCCGCTGGTTCAGCGCACGCTCAAACGCACGCCAGTGCTCGCGCTCGCTCAAGGCGTCCAGGCCAAGCCCCAGTCGATCATCGCTCCAGGCGGGCGATCGCACGGGCTGGCCAGTGCTCAAGTGCAACGTATGCAGCCGTTTCTGAACCCAGGCTTCGACTTGGTTCAGCCGGTGGTCGCCTTCCGACAGGATGTGCGTCAACCACACAGTCAGCGTCCAACCCAGACTGCTGCCCTCCCAGTTACCAGGGGTCGGAAAATGCTGATCCAGCAGCTCAGCCAAGCCCATCTTCTGGGCTCACGCCAGCAGGACAGGTACGTCGTCCACTCGTTCTGTTATCACGGTAAGCTCTTCTGTCATGCAGACAGCCTACCGCATTTCCGCAACTCTGGCGACATTTGACCGAACCGTGAGGTGCTAAGAACTAGCTGGCAAGTTGGACATGTTGGCAGGCAGCCGCGATTCGAGTATCATCGGGTCTGAACACACCAGGAGATGTACCGATGAGCGTGGCAACCACCCTGTCAGACACCGTTGTGCAACACCTGAGGGAGCTGTCCTTCGGCGAAGCCAGCAGCATTGATGACAAGCTGACATTATTGCTCGAGGCCGAATACCGGCGCAGGTTGGCGCGGTACAGCCTGACCGATCAGCAGCTCGCGCAGAAATACCGGATGAGTTTCGAGGATTTCGAGCGCCAGCGCATCACCGAACAACGTGGCTACACCTGGGAGGTGGAATCCGACGCAATGGCGTGGGAAGCAACTGTGGACGGTCTCCGCACCGTACAACGACAGCTCAACGACCTGCGCGGTTAGGACTATGACACTCACGATTCGCGACTTGATTCTTGAGGCGCATGACACGCTTAATGCTTGTACTGATTTTGGGCTTACACCGCATCCGGGTCGGCCAGTTCACTCAGAAACGCGGCAAACGCAGCCAACTCCTGCCGAACCGCCGGCCACAAGGTTGAAAATCCGGCCACCAGGGGCGCCATCCGGTCGGGGTCCAGATTCGTGGCGTAAATGTTGCGGATGCGATGCCGGAACTTACGGTATTCGTCGAGTCGGGCCGCGGTATCGGGATCAAGCACGGGCGGCCGCACGTCCGGCACGTCCATACTCATCTGGCGCAACAGCTCGGTGTGCCAGCTTTCCCCGCCCAAGGTCCCGCCGTCGAGCTCCAGCGCGATCAACTCAAAAATGCGCTCCAGCGCCGAGTAGAAGCTGTGCAGATTGAGCGCCACCGAGTTCAGATAGGCGTCCTGATCGGCTGCGACTCTGCGTGCCGTCTGCCAGTGCTTCTGGATCGCAGCCTGCGTGCGCTCGAGGTCATCAAGCTCAAGCAGGATGCGGCGAGCCAGCAACCGATAGCGTGCGATCACAGGGCCACCCCCTGCTGCGCGATCTCATCCCGCAGCCTTTCCGGCGCAGATTCGAGGGCGATCAGGTCAAATTCGACCGTAGGGTCCAGGCGATCCAGGGCGCACCACGCGCGCCAAAACGCCTCAGCCGGAATGCCTTCGACGGCCAGGTCAATATCGGAGCGCTGCTCGAACCAGGCGCCGTGCGCCAGCGAGCCGAAAGCGATCACCCGCGTCGCGCCGAATTCATCGCGCAGCAGCCGCGCGGCCCGTCGTGCAAGGTTCCAGGCGGCCTGGCGTCGCTCTTCGGCCGCCTGCCGGTGCGCCCCCTCACGCGCCAGGGCGGCGCGCCGGTACCGGACCATCGCTTCCGGGGTAACGGACGTCAACATCTCGCTGCTCGCAACCTCCGAATCGAGTATAGCAGCGGCTTAAGGAATGGTCAAATCGCATTTTTGAGCCAGGCGGAGATATGCCTACCCTTGACCGCAGCGCCAGGGTCGCCAGCATCTGTTCGGCCAGGCGTTTCTCAGCGAGGGCAGTCAAAGGAGCTCCGGCGCAATCAGGGTGTAACTTTCGCTCCAGGCGCCACGTCCATGAGGAATAACGGACCGGGAATAAACGAGGAAACAGACGCGTTACATGCCTGTCGGGAAGCCGGTCAGCAAATCGGTGAACCCGGCCTGACCGAAGTGCCTGTCGGTGGTCAGGGCTTGTGTCAAATCGAGTGGTCGTGCTGCTCAGCCAGATCGCTCACGCCCAGGTCGGCGGCTCTGGCAAGGATGCACTGAAACGCCACGGTAGATGGTTCATTTTCTGCGCGTGCCGCAGCCAGGCGGCCGAGAAGCTCCACGACGTCGGTGCGCTCTTGCTTCGCCAGAGTGTCCAGCCGTGCATAAAGAACTCCAGGCAGTTTGATGGTCACAGTTCCAACAGTCATACCCTTGACTCCTCACGTCCATTATTGATCCTATTGTGGCATAGATGAACGAGTCCTCATAACACAGAAAAGCACTTTGTCTCATCAGGAAATACCTCCCTTTCTTTGACAGGAACCCGTGCCATCAGGTAAGATGCGGCCACATCACATCTTCCGGGAGGACACTCATGGGCGCAGCCGCTGTTCACGTCACCGATGCCACCTTCAAGGCCGAAGTCTTGCAGTCGCCGGTCTTGACCGTCACCGATTTTTGGGCCGAGTGGTGCATGCCGTGCAAACGCATCGCACCCCTGCTCGATCAGATTGCGGCCGACTACGCCGGCCAGATCAAGATCGCCAAGATGGA
Source organism: uncultured Anaerolineales bacterium (assembly GCA_964551735.1). Classification (GTDB taxonomy): domain Bacteria; phylum Chloroflexota; class Anaerolineae; order CG2-30-64-16; family CG2-30-64-16; genus DAOUAT01. Next base: position 9,217 of record CAZKEF010000028.1, on the reverse strand, counting down.
CGTGGACACCAACCCGAACACGCCGGGCATGTTCGGCATCACCGGCATCCCGACGCTGCTGGTGTTCAAGGGCGGCGCCCTGGTTGAGACGATCGTCGGTTTTATGCCCAAGGATAAGCTGCTGGAAAAGATCTTGCCGCACCTCGATTGACCTGGCGGCAGCGCGGCGGGTGCATTTCATTTTCGAGGCAAGTGAGCATCCTGAGCGGAGCAGCGCATTCGTTCGCGCTGCGTAGTCGAAGGATGCGGCCTTTGGAGCTGCTCCGCTGAAATCTGCCCCGAATTTGAAGTGCACCCCAGCGCGGCCAGCGCGTTTGACAGGTCGGAGCGGTTGTGCTATAGTCCCGTCTACAATCGAATAGCCACACGAAAAGCGATGAACCGGACTAGTACGCACTGAAGCGAGGCTTCAGAGAGCTGATCGTTCTGCTGTGAGATCAGCGCCAGCGCCGCTGCCGAATGGACCGGGGAGCTGCAGGCCGAAAGGGATGACCGATTAGGCTGTGCCGGAGCCGCCACCGTTATCATGGTCGAGGGGATCGGAAGATGTCCGGGCTAGGGCAGCCTGAACGCATTCCCGTCTCTGCAATGAGTGAGGTCAGTCGCCCGGCCGGGCTGCTTGACCTAACTGGGGTGGCACCACGGGTGGTCTTGTGACCCTCGCCCCCTTCCGGGGACGGGGGTTTTTTGTCGCTGGCGGAACCCCCTCCCTTGACCAGGCTCGCCGGCATTCGGGCTTCTGGGCCCACACTTCAACGGAGGGGAAAATGTCTCACGAAAACTATCGCATCGTCCTGCCGGAATCACGCATCCCGACCCACTGGTACAACATCCTGGCCGACCTGCCGGCCCCGTTGCCGGCGGTGCTGCACCCCGGCACGCGGCAGCCCATCGGCCCGGCCGACCTGGCCCCGCTCTTCCCTATGGGGCTGATCATGCAAGAGGTCAGCACCGAGCGCTACATCCAGATCCCTGACGAGCTGCGGGATATGTTCCGCCTGTGGCGGCCAACCCCGCTGATCCGGGCAGTGCGCCTGGAAAAAGCGTTGGACACCCCGGCGCACATTTACTACAAGTACGAAGGGAGCAGCCCTTCCGGAAGCCACAAGCTGAACACAGCGCTGGCCCAGGCCTATTACAACAAGCAAGAAGGCATCAACAGCATCTCTACAGAAACAGGTGCGGGCCAGTGGGGCTCAGCCTTGTCCATCGCCGGTGACTTCTTCAGAATCGCTATTGACGTTTTCATGGTCAAGATCAGCTATCACCAGAAGCCATATCGCCGCTCCATCATGCAGACCTACGGCGCGACCGTAACCCCTAGCCCATCCGAACGCACCAACGCCGGACGGGCCCTGTTGGCACGCAACCCCAACAGCAACGGCAGCCTCGGCATCGCTATCTCCGAAGCCGTCGAGGTGGCGGCCACCAGCGGCGGAAAGACCAAATACTCGCTGGGCTCCGTGCTCAACCACGTCATGCTGCACCAGACCGTGATCGGCCAGGAGGCAATTGACGCCATGGCCGAGGTCGGCGAATATCCGGATGTGGTCATCGGCTGCGTGGGCGGCGGCTCGAACTTCGCCGGCCTGGCCTTCCCGTTCCTGCACAAGAAGCTGATCGAGGGGAAGCAGACTCGGTTCGTGGCAGTGGAGCCCACCTCTTGCCCCAGCCTGACCAAGGGCCTGTATGCCTACGATTTCGGTGACACCGCGGGCCTGACGCCGCTGGTGAAGATGTATACTCTGGGCCACGACTTCGAGCCGGCGGCGATCCATGCCGGCGGCCTGCGCTATCACGGCATGGCGCCCACTATCTCACTGTTGGTGAAGACCGGCCATATCGAGCCCCGCGCCTACCAGCAGAATGCATGCTTCGAGGCGGCAGTGCAATTTGCCCGCACCGAGGGCATCCTGCCAGCGCCGGAGACCAGCCATGCCATCCGCGCCGCGGTTGACGAGGCGTTGGACGCCAAGGCGAAGGACGAAAAACGCGTGATTTTGTTCAACCTGTCAGGCCACGGCCACTTCGACATGACCGCGTACGACAACTACCTGGCCGGCAAGTTGGAAGACAATGGCTTCAACACCGATATGCTGATGAAGTCGCTGGAGACGGTGCCGCAGATCTAGAGATGGGGGGATGGGGAGATAGGGAGAAAGTCTCCTTGTCTCCGCGTCCCCTTGTCTCCGCGTCCGTTTCTTGACTTTCCCCCGATTTTGCGGATAATAGCGGTGTAACCGTGATCGGCGCCGCGTGGCGCCGTGCTTTTTGAGGAGGGACAAGATGGCTCAAGCAACTAAGATGGGCGCGGACACCGCCACGCTGGAGAAACGCCGCAAGGCCCTGACCGGCCACAAGTGCACCAAGTGCGGCCTGGACGTCAGCTTCGGCGATTTGCTGAACGTGAAAATCGTGGAAATGGAAGGCGGCCGCCCGCGTTCGCACCAGGTGATTTATCACCGCAAGTGCTACACGCTCTGACAGCATGTGTAACCAAACATCAAAAACGCCCGGCTGATGCCGGGCGTTTTTGATGTCCCCGTCAGCGCCGTGGCCGCCCCGCGCCGCTGACCACCATCTCAGTCAGCCACAGGACCGCGGCCATCACCAGGTTCACCGCGGCAGTAAACAGAAAGCCCAACGTAAGCCCTTGCAGTGCGCCGATGACCTGCGGCCGCAACGCCTCTGCCAGGATAGGAAGGCCGCCCAACAGCCAGACAGCCACCAAGGCGATGCCGACGTAGATGCCGGCCACCAACCACGGCTGCCGGTCGGCCGGACTGGGGGTCATGGCGTTGCTCACTACGAAGATCACGTAAGCCCACACCCAGAAATCGGGCACCAGCCAGATACGATCCAGGATGGCCAGCATCCCCTGCCACCCTTCCGCTGCCAGCCGCCGGCCCAGCGCGTCCACGTCGAACACCTGGTAGCTCACCAACAGCAGCACCGCCGTCCCGAAAAGGAACGGCGCCAGCCCCACCAGGCTGTCCCGCACCGCACCGCCGCTGCTCACCGTGACTGAGCCCAGCTCGATGGCGTTGCGCCGTTTGCGCGGGCCCATGCTGAACTTGCCCACTTTCATGCCGAGCAATTGCGCGGTCAGGTAGTGGCTCAGCTCGTGCAGCAGGATGCCGGGGAACATCAGCAGGTAATACAGCAGGATCGCGACCGTGCTGCTGCCCGTCACCCGCAGGCCGATCACCTGCACCTGCCGGTTGATCCAACGGCTGAGCGCCATGAATACGGTCAGGGTGACCGCAAAGACCGCGGCCTGGGATAAAAGAGACATGGTCAGCGGGATAGATGGCAGGGTAGCTTGGTAAATTGGTAAGTTGGTAGCGTGGTTGACCAGTCTACCAAGCTACCAATCTACAATTGCTCGGCGGTGATGCGCACCATGTCGCTGAAGCCATCCACCTTGAGGCTGGCGCCGCCGATCAGCGCGCCGTCGATATCGGGCATGGCCATCAGCTCGCCGATGTTCTTCTCGTTGGCGCTGCCGCCGTACTGGACCCGGATCGTTTGCGCGACATCTTCACCATAGAGTTCCGCCAGGGCGCCGCGCACCACCAGCCCGCACACGCGGTTGGCCACCTCGGACGTCGCAGTCTTGCCGGTGCCGATGGCCCAGATCGGCTCGTAGGCCACCACCACCTTAACCGCATCTTCGACGCTGATGCCGGCGAAGGCCGCGCGCACCTGGTCACGCACCAGCGTGTCGGTGACGCCAGCCTCATTCTGCGCCAGGTCCTCGCCGACGCATACGATGGGTGTCAGTCCGTGCGCCAACGCCGCCTTGAGCTTCTTGTTGACCGTTTCGTCGGTCTCGGCGAAATACTGGCGGCGCTCCGAATGGCCGATGATGACATAGCCGGCCAGGCCGGCCAGCATCGCGGCCGATACTTCACCTGTGTATGCGCCGCTTTCGGCCCAGTGGACGTTCTGCGCGCCCACGCCGACCTTGACGCCGCGCAGTGCATCGGCGACCGCAGGCAGGCACACAAAAGGCACACACACTACCGTCTCGACCTGTGGATACCTGGTGACCAGGGGCCGGATGGCCCGCACGAATTCCACAGCTTCGGCCGGCGTCTTGTTCATCTTCCAGTTGCCGGCAAGGATGGGTTTACGCATGATGAGGTCTTCTCCTATAACGAATGGCGCATCAACGAATGCAAATCAGCAAGCCGCCTATACCATGAACACGCGCAGCGCACAGTATGCAATGCGCACAACGGCTCAAGCCTCACGCATCATCGCCTCGTACTCCTCCGCTGTGATCAACTCACCGCCCACAGCTTCACCCTCGATGACGGTTTGCTTCCGGGCATCGAAACGCAGCATGACCTCGACCGTTTGGAAGCACAGGCTCTTGCCGCTGCCCGTGACCCCCTTGCGCACAATCCAAGTTTCGCCGTCATCTGCCAGGCTGGGATCGTTCATCATGTTCACCCGGCTCCGGAGCGGCTCACCGCAGCGCCGGCAGCGGACGTAGATCCAATAGACGCCCGCATCGCTGCCGAAGCTGCTGCGTCCACCGCCGCTGCTCCGACCGCCGGTTTTACCGCGCAACAGGGCCTTCACGCTGTCAAGAAATCCCACGGTGGCCTCCTGAGACGAGACACGGAGATAGGGAGATGGGGAGACAAGGGCGGGGCCCCGGTTTCTTCGCAAGGAAGGCTGATTTGCCCCGCCCGCATCTCCCAACTTACCGATCTACTAATCTCCCACTTACCAATCTACCAATCCACCGTTCTGCCGACCTACTTATCGTTCAGCGCGGCCACACCGGGCAGCACCTTGCCTTCGAGGAACTCCAGGCTGGCGCCGCCACCGGTGGAGACGTGGGTCATCTTCTTGGCCACACCTGCCTTCTTCACTGCGCTGGCACTGTCGCCGCCGCCGATCACAGTGGTCGCATCGGCCTCGGCCAGCAGCCTGGCGATGGCAAAGGTGCCCTCGGCGAACTTCGGGAACTCGAAGACGCCCATCGGACCGTTCCAGACGACCAGCTTCGCCGCTTTCAGCACCTCACCGAACTTCTCGATGGATTTGGGGCCGATATCCAGCATGCGCCAGCCGGCCGGGATCTTGTCCACATCCACCACCTGGCTGGCCGCCTCGGCGTCGAATTTGTCGGCTACCACCGCGTCAACCGGCAGCAGCAGCTTATCGCCGGCCTTGGCCAGGATGGCCTGAGCCGTTTCGACTGAACCAGCTTCCACCAGGCTGGCGGCCATGTCGTAACCCTTGGCCGCCAGGAACGTGTTGGCCATGCCGCCGCCGATGATCAGCGTGTCGCACTTCGCCAACATGTTCTCCACAACCAGGATCTTGTCGCTGATCTTGGCGCCGCCCAGGATGGCGACGTAGGGATGCGCCGGGTTGTCGGTCGCGCGGCCCAGGTATTCCAGCTCCTGTTCCATAAGAAAGCCGGAGACAGCGGGCAGGAAACGCGCCACACCCTCGGTGGAGGAGTGAGCTCGATGCGCCGAGCCGAACGCGTCATTCACATACACATCGCCTAACGCGGCCATCTGTTTCGCCAGGTCCAGGTCGTTCTTGGTCTCTGCTTTATAAAAGCGAGTGTTTTCCAGCATCAGCACAGCGCCGGGCTGAAGCGCTTTCGCCAGTGCCTCGACCTCTGGTCCGACGCAATCAGGCGCCATCTGCACGGGCTTGCCCAGCAGCTTGGCCAGCGCCTCCGACGCCGGTTTCAGGCTGAACTCCGCTTCAAACCCCTTGCCCGCCGGCCGGCCCAGGTGGCTCATCAAGATAACGGATGCGCCCTGTTCCAGCACATACTGGATGGTCGGCAGCGCGGCCTTGATGCGCTTGTCATCGGTCACCGCGCCATCGGCCATCGGCACGTTGAAGTCCACGCGCATGAGGACGCGCTTGCCCTTCAGGTCAATGTCGCGGACGGTCCTTTTGTTCATGGAATCGCTCCTGAATGCCCAAAGCCAGAAGCTGGAAGCTAGAAGCCAGGCACGCGCCGTTGTAGCTTTCAGCTTCCAGTATCCAGCTTCCAGTTACAGCTTGCTCGCCATCAACGCCGCGAGATCGGCCGTGCGGACGCTGTAGCCCCACTCGTTGTCGTACCAGGTGACGACCTTGAGGAAGTCGTTCCTCTCCTTGCCCAGCACCATGGTGAACGGCAGGTCAACCGATGAGCTGTGGGGGTCGCCCTTGTAGTCAATGGAGACCAACGGCTCGTCCACCGCAGCCAGGATGCCCTTCATAGGGCCGGCGGCCGCGTCGCGGAACGCCTGGCGCAGCTCTTCGGTCGTGGTGGGGGCTTCGACCTGAGCAGTGAAGTCAACCACGGAAACGGTGCTCGTGGGCACGCGCAGCGCGTAGCCGTCGAACTTGCCCTTCAGGTCAGGGATCACCAACGCGACAGCTTTGGCCGCGCCAGTGGTGGTGGGGATGATGCTCATGGCCGCGGCCCGGGCTCGGCGCAGGTCGCTGTGGGGCAGGTCCAGGATCTTCTGGTCGTTGGTGTAGGCGTGCACCGTGGTCATCAGGCCGCGCACGATCTTGAACTTGTCGTTGACGACCTTGGCCGCAGGCGCGAGGCAGTTGGTGGTGCATGAGGCGTTCGAGACGACGTGGTGCAGAGCGTTGTCATATCTATCATCGTTAACGCCCATCACAATGGTCAGGTCTTCGCCTTCGGCCGGCGAGGAGATGATGACCTTCTTAGCGCCGCCCTTGGTGATGTGATTCTCAGCGCCCTGGACGGTCTTGCCCTTCTTGTTGACGCCGTCCTTCTTGATGGTAAACAGGCCGGTGGACTCGACGACGATCTCGACGCCCAGATCGGCCCACGGCAGCTTGCCGGGATCGGTCTCCTTGAAGACCTTGACCGGCTTGCCATCGATGACCAGGGCATCCCCAGCAACCTCGACGGTCCCGTCAAAGCGGCCATAATTGGAGTCGTACTTCAACAGGTGCGCCATCGTCTTCAGATCGCCGATGTCATTGAACGCCACAACTTCTAGGGTGTCGCCGTGGTGATCCCGGATCGCCTTGAGCACCTGACGACCGATGCGGCCGAAGCCATTGATACCGACACGAACTGTCATTTGAAGAACCTCCTTAGTGATAGTGACTTGATGAACTGGTTGACTAGTGGATTGGCATCCTGGAAAGCTGGTGAAGGAGAATGGTCCGAATGGACCTACACCGCTCGCAATCTACAATTCCCAATCTACCGATCCACGATGCTAATCGAACAACCGCTCTCCGAACTCCACCGCTGCCCGATAGTTACGGTGCAGCCGCTCGTACAACCGACCGTTTTCGATGGCCAGGGCGCTGAGGCTGGCGATCGCCTCGACAAGGGCCAGCTCGCGCGCGCCAAAGGCGCGTGGCACACCAGTGTAAATGCGCATCACCCCGATGGGTTGTTCCTGCACACGTAAAGGCACAACCAAGACCGAAACAATGCCCTCCTCCCCAGCCTGCTCTGGATACTGAAACCGGTCGTCGTGACGCGCATCGGGCACGAACACCGGAGTCGTGCTGGATAACGCCTCACGATCGATGCCGCTCTGCTCGACCAAGACCAGCCCTTTCGCACGGTAATTCGCGCTCAGGCCTTTCGCGGCGCCGAACATAAGGTGTTTGCCATCCGGTCCCAGCAAGCGCACCGAACAAGCCTTTGCGCCCAGGGCGGTCGCTGTGCTGGCCACGATGGTCTGCAAAACCTGCATAGTGTCCAACGAGGAGTTAACGGTACGCGCGACATCGTAAAGGGCCTGAAAAAGATCTTCACACGGCTCGCTCTTCGTCATGGCAGCCGTCCTCCGCAATCAAGTTGGGATCAATTCCATCAATGCCAGGGCCAGCTTCGCAGGATCGTGGCGCCAGGGGTACTGGCTGTCCACTAAATCAAGCGCCAGCAACTGATAATCTGCCGAGCGCGCTTTGCCTGGTCGCACCCAATCCACGCCAACGCCCGGAGGCTTCTGACCCAAAAAGGTCGCATTACTCAACACGACAGAGATAAGGCCCCGGCCAACATGCTGGCGCAATGCCTGCACGTGATCGGCGACATCGTAGCCCTCAGTCTCGCCTGCCTGGGTCGCCACGTTGCACACATACACCCTGGCGGCAGTCGCAGAAACCAACGCCTGCGCCAGATCGGGCACCAGCAGGTTCGGCAGCACGCTGGTGTACAGGCTGCCGGGCCCGATCACGATCAGCTCAGCCTCGAGGATCGCGCGGATCGCTTCGGGGTAGGCCGGCGGCGTGTCGGGCTCCAGGTACACACGCTGGATGCGCCCTTGCGTCCGACCGATAACCGACTCCCCCTGCACCGCACTGATGCGACCGGAGCCTGCGTCCTGGATCTCGGCACACAAAGTCACCTGAGCCAGCGTTGATGGGATCACCCGGCCGCGCACCGCCAACACGCGGCTCGACTCGGCCAGGGCCGCCTCAAAACTGCCGGTAATGGCAGTCATGGCTGTCAGATACAGGTTCCCGAAGCTGTGACCGTCCAGGTCCGTGCCTGCGCCGAAGCGATATTGAAAGAGCTGGCTGACCAACCCTTCCGCGTCGGACAAAGCCGCCAGGCAATTGCGAAAGTCACCGGGGGGCAGCATGCCCAGGTCACGCCGCAAACGGCCGGAACTGCCGCCGTCATCAGCGACGGTGACGATGGCGGTGATATGATCCGTATGCTCCTTGAGGCCTCGCAGTAACGTGTTCAGCCCGTGCCCACCACCGATGACGACGATCCGGGGGCCCCGTTGCCGTTGACGATGACGATAGACGACGTCAACGACTTCATCCTGTTTGTTGCGCTCAAACGCGGACACAACCGTGCGATTCATGCGGTAGATCGCCCAAAACACCACCGCGCCGCCTGCGCCTGCCAACACCGCAACTTCCAACGCAGGACTGATACCCGCAGGGGTCAGGTGTGCAGCAGCCCTGGGCGACAGGGTCACTAGCAGGATGCTCGCTGCTACCGCCAGTAAGGCCAGGCCAGCAAACATCACCAAAGCCCAACGCTTGACGCCTAACCCCGGACGCAGCCACTTCAGATGCGGCCACCACTCGACCCATCGCTTCATGCACACCTCGCACAGCACATGCGCAATTATAAACGAACGATAGACGAAAGTCAAAGCCATTGCGAGATGGTCAGGAATTCCAAATGCCGCCTCAGACAATCTGAGGTAGAATGATAGTGTTGACA
>CAZKEF010000027.1:0-83582 GCA_964551735.1 uncultured Anaerolineales bacterium | reverse complement strand
AATCGTCCCAACATTGACGTGGGGCTTCGTCCGCTCAAATACTGCCTTTGCCATGGATGGTAACCTCCTGCGTATCAGTCGCCTGTTAGCGATAAGTCGCCGCCTGCACTCAAGCTCAAACGCCCGAGCAGCGGCGGCGATGGTGCAAGCATTTCCTATGGAGCCCACGATCGGACTTGAACCGATGACCCCGTTCTTACCAAGAACGTGCTCTACCGACTGAGCTACGTGGGCAAAGAAATGGGCAGAGAAGGATTCGAACCTCCGAAGGCGTTGCCAGCTGATTTACAGTCAGCCCCCTTTGGCCACTTGGGTATCTGCCCAGATTGATAAAGTGCCGTTATGTAAGCCGACGGCCGGAATTGAACCGGCAACCCTCGACTTACAAGGTCGATGCTCTGCCGATTGAGCTACGTCGGCATGGCCCAACCGATCTTTCACGATCGGCGCGCATCCGCCGCTGCGACTCGCAAGTATAGCCGCGCGGGGATGAAAAGTCAAATTTATCACCTATCTGCAGCACGGGCCTGGCGTGCAGCCACCAGGGCCACTGATCCGGCGACCGCTGCGTTCAGCGAATCCACCCGACCATACATCGGAATTGATAGCAGCCAGTCACAGCGCTCGCGCAGCAGGCGGGCCAGGCCGGCCCCCTCGGCGCCCACGACTAACGCCAGCCGGCCCGTCAGGTCTGCGCGCGCCAGCGGCACGGTATCGGCCCCCGCATCCAGGCCAACCACCCAGACACCAGCAGCCTTGAGCTCGGCCAATGCCTGGGCCAGGTTGCCCACCAGCGCAATGGCCAGGTGTTCCACTGCGCCGGCCGACGCGTTCACCACTGCCGGCGTGATGCCCGCCGCGCGCCGCTCCGGCAGAGCGACGCCGGTCACGCCCATAGCCTCTGCTGTGCGCAGCAGGGTCCCTACGTTCTGAACATCCTGCAGATGATCCAACACCAGGTAGAGCGCATCGGGCGCGGCCGCGCGTTGGAGCAGGTCGTCAAAATCCACGTAGCTGTAGGTGCTGACCTCGGCCAACACACCCTGGTGGTTGGCCGCGCCAACCTGATCCATGATCTGGCGCGAGGCTTCAAGCACAGGGCAGCCGCGCAACCGAGCTGCGGCTACAATCCCGCCGATGATGCCGGCCCGGATCACGCCCTGGCCCAGGTAAACGCGCAGAAAGCGTCGCTGACCGGCGCGTAACGCCTCCAACACGGCATGCCGGCCATACAACAGCTCGGTCTCCGCAGATCTGGCCGCCTTCACCGGTGGTGGCGGCGCGACCAGTTCTGCTTTGGGGTGCCTCGCGTCTTTGGGCGCAGACACTGCTGGCTCCGTCGGCCGTCTCTGCCGCGGGCCACGTCCGCCGGGCTTCGACTTTGCGCGCTGGATGCTCATGCCAACCGCCATGTGCTGCCTTGGGGTCCGTCCTCGACGATAACGCCCAGCGCCTTCAGCTCGTCCCGGATCTGGTCGGCCAGAGCCCACTGCTTGGCCTTGCGCAGGTCCACACGCACACGCAATAGCAGGTCAACAAACGGTGCGATGGACTGCCCACTGGCCTGCGGCTCGGTCAATTGTAGGCCGAGGACGTTCGTCAAGGCGCGAAAGACACCCTGCGCGGCTGTGAACGGCTCGCCGCCCAACCCAGCATCGCGCGCGGTATTGATAGCACGTACCAGGTCGAACAGAGCAGCCAGCCCGCCGGCCGTGTTGAAGTCATCATCCATGGCTGCTTCGAAGGCGTTGCGCGCCTGAGCCACCTGCGCCTGTAACGCATCTGCGGCCGACCCCGTGCTGGCGCTGCCCGTGGCTGGCCGCAGCGCGGACCGTAACCGCTCCAGTGCGCGTTCACCATCAGCGATCACATCCTTGTTGAAAGCCAACGGCTTACGATAGCCGCTGCCCGCGATCACCAGGCGCAGCACATCGGGATCGTGCTTGCTGAGAAATTCCTCGATGGTCACCAAGTTGCCCAGGCTCTTGGACATCTTTTCGCCTTTGAGCTGGAGCATGCCGTTGTGCAGCCAGTAGCGCGCGAAAGACTTGCCAGTGAAGCTTTCGGTCTGGGCGATCTCGTTCTCGTGGTGCGGGAAGATCAGGTCGTTGCCGCCACCGTGGATATCGATTTGTTCGCCCAGATGATGTAGGCTCATGGCCGAGCATTCGATATGCCAACCCGGCCGGCCGGGGCCCCACGGGCTCTCCCAGCTTGGCTCCCCTGGTTTGGCCGCCTTCCACAAGGCAAAATCGCCTTCATCCTCTTTCTCGTCGCTAGCTGCTACGCGGGTGCCGGAAACAGCTTCGTCCAACCGCCGCCGCGACAGCTTGCCGTAATCGGGATCGGAGCGCACGCGAAAATACACGTCACCACCGGCAGTAAGGTAAGCGTGTCCCCCCTGCAACAACCCGGCGACCATTTCGATGATCTCCGGGATAGTCTGCGAGACGCGCGGGAACACTGTGGGACGTAACACATTCAGGGTTTCCAGTTGCGCCTGATATTCTTCACTGTAACGATTGGCGATCGCGGCCGGATCCTCGCCGGTGTTCTTTGCCCGGCTGATGATCTTGTCGTCCACGTCCGTGAAGTTCATGACGTGGCGCACGCGGTAGCCTTTATGCTCCAGGTAACGCCGGATAAAGTCGAACACGATGGAAGACATTGCGTGCCCGACGTGGGCCTCGTCATAAACAGTAGGCCCGCACACGTACATCTTGACCTCGCCCGGATCACCCGTTTGGAACGGCTCTTTCTCGCGCGTCAAGGTGTTATAGACAACAAGCGACATGATTTCTCCCTCGCCACAGAATTATGAAGGCCTGCATCAACGGCTATGCGCGACGGCCTGGGCAGCATGGACGATCAGCGAGACAGCAACATCCACGGGGGTCTGCCCCGTGTTGATCACCAGGTGGTACAATAACGGATCGTGCCAGTTGACGCCATGAAAACGGGCCACGTACTCCGCGCGCGCTGCGTCGTTGGCGCGCACCCGGCGCCGGGCTGCGGCCAGCGTGATGCGTTCCAACTGGGCCACACGCGCTATGCGCAGGTCCATAGGCGCCACGACTTGAATGTGACAGGCGCCCTCATACCCGCAAAACACCGATTGACCGCCCTGGCCCAGCAGCAACATGTCGCCTTGGCTGGCGATATCTTTGATAACCAGGTCCACAGTAGCCGCGGCCTCTTCCAGGCTCAGGGCCGTCGGGGTGAGCATCGGCGCAAAGATCCCCAGGAGCGGCGTGGGCGCCTGCGCTGGCGCATCGCGCAACATGCCAGAGCCGCTTAGGGAATCCAGGAGATCGGCAGCCATGCTGCGCTGGCCCTCATACATCAGTTTCCGCAGGTATTCCTCTGGCACGCCCGCAGCCAGCGCGGCCTGGTGGACGCACTCCCGATCCACCAGCTTCAGCCCCAGAGCTGCGGCCACCCGGGCGGCGATGGTGTCGCCCTGGCTGCCTAATTGGCGTGACAGCGTGATGATCATCTCCCAGACCTCATCGGTTCGGTGTCGCGAAGATCATGCGTCCGGCATTGGTCTGCAATACTTTGGTGACCGTCACTTCGATATCGCTATCCATGTAGCGCCGCCCGTTTTCGACCACGACCATGGTGCCATCATCGAAATAAGCAATGCCCTGCCCCACTTCCTTGCCTTCCTGGATGATGTGGACCATCATGGTTTCGCCGGGCAGCACCACGGACTTGACCGCGTTGCTCAGCTCGTTGATGTTCAGCACCTGCACACCTTGCAGGCCGGCCACCCGATTCAAATTGTAATCGTTGGTGACGATGGGACAACCCAATTGGCGCGCCAACTGCACCAGTTTGGCGTCCACCTGGCGCACCCCCTCGATGTCCATATCCACGATCCGCACCGGCACGGGAGAATCCTTCTGCATCCGATTCAGCATCTCCAGTCCACGGCGACCTCGGTTGCGCCGCAATGAATCCGGCGAATCGGCGATATACTGCAACTCGGCCAAGACGAATCTCGGTATCATCATGGAGGCGCGGATAAACCCGGTCTGCGCCACATCCGCAATGCGCCCATCTATGATTACGCTGGTATCCAGCAACAATACGGCCTCTTCAGCTTCATGCCCCTCAGGTAACACGATATCGGATTCCCCGCCCCCCACGCTACGCCGGCGAAAGAGGGCTAAGATCTCACGCTGGCGCAATACCAGAACCGTTACGCCAAGATAGCCGAAGAGCACGGCGACGATGGTGGGCAGGATGCTGTTAAATGGAAACGGCAACGAGGACAGCGGCAGCGCAGCCAACGCAGCGATCACTAGCCCCAAGATTAACCCGATGATCCCGGCCAGCAATTGTGCCGCCGTCAACTCACGGATTGTGCGGCGAAACCAGGCCGCGGGCCGTGTCGTCAACCAGGGGGCAATAATGACGCCGATCAGCGCCCCACCTGCGGTGAGGGGCAAGATATAGCGCAATGATATCGCGTTGAGCTCAGAAGTGCCCGCCCAGATCGTGCCTGCCAACCACCCGATAATACCAAAAATGATGAGTCCTAAGACGCGAAAAATAACTTCGGCAGCCATATGGGCCCGTTCCTTTCTAGATGATGCATAAGCCCCGGAGAGTGTGATCTTGCGGCCGGTGAAGCCGAAACAGACTCGCCTCCCTTCTCTGTGTTCGTGTACAATCTGACTCTCGCTGAGGCACACACCGCAGCGGATTTGCATCCTTATCATACACCTGATCAACGTCTTGTGCAATTGCACTGTAACCGGCGCAGGGCGCTCGAAACATGCGCCCATCGGCATCCTAAGGTCGCGCCGTACATGGCTCGTTCGAGCCGCTCATGGGTAGGTGTTTGCGGCATAGCGCCGCAGGAACGCTGCTTCAGCTTCCCGGGTCCACCCGCCGCCCGGCCCCAACAGGTCATACACCGACGGCGCGACGGTTTTCAGATCAGCCAACCCAGTCAGGGGAAATGCCTCAACCTGCGGGTAGACCACCATCTTGCCCGGGAAACGGCCCTCCATCAGCCCCAGCATGCCATCGCGCGCTGCATCGAGGCCACCGACCGCGGCGACCGCGCTGGCGGTGGAGAGATGCCCGGCCGCGACCTTGCCTAACACCGCCGCCTGGTCACGGATGGTGGACCCGGCCGAGCCGGTGATCTGGACGCAGCCCAGGTAGATCTGCGACAGATCGAGCTGCGCCAGCGTACCGCGCGCCAGCCCGCCAAACACCACCAGCAACCCATCGCAAGCAAGCTGCGGCAGCGCGGCTTCGATCGCGGGCACACTGGCGACAATAACAACGATATCATCGAACTTACGGCCCCCATGCGCCTCGCGGAGCGCGGCAACAAGCTCCGGCTCAGTCATCAGCTTCGGGTTGATGACGGTTAGCTCGATCCCTTTGTTCCGCGCCAGCGGCCCGAACGAGCCAACCAGATCGGCGTTGCGGACGAGATTGGTCTCAGCTACAACAATCTTAGCTGGCCCGGCAGGCATTTCGAGCATTCGTTGGAGGTGCATGCGTCCCATCGGCCCGCCGCCACCAACGATCCAGGCGACGCCGCCGGGCCTGACCTCCGACCGGTTGCACACCGCGCCGTAGGCCGCGCCGATGTCATGGCCGGACTTACCCAGGTAGACGACATAGTCGTAGTGGATGCGCCCAACGTCCACCGCGACCGGCCGGGCCAACGGTTGCTCGCCGATCATGGCGATGACACCCGCGGTGGACACCACGCGGCCCGCGGCCTCCAGCCGCTCGGCGTCGGGGTCGAGCACAATGATATCGTCGAAGTCCGCGCTTGTCTCGGCCTCGGCCAGGGCAGCGTAATCGGCCGGGGCCACGTCGTCGCGGATCGCGTGCGGCACGCCCGCCGCGTGGAGCTCGCGGTGCAACGCCTCGGGCACATCGGTGGCGATGACGCGCGCCGGTGGGCCGCCCGCGAACGCTAAGCCGAGGCGGTAGGCCGCGGTCAGGCCAGGCTTGCCCAGCAGCCAGAGCGTGCCGCCAGGCTTAACGCTCACCCGGCGCCGCGGTGCGTAAGCCGCCTCCACGCAGGCCCAGGGCTCGGTAAGCGCGACCTCAGCGTAGCCCAGGCCATCAGGCACGGGGATGACGTAACAGCCCTCGTCGCCGTCGAGCACAGCCGGCCCCAGCAGACTGTACTGTGCCAGGCCACCGGCAAAGACATAGCCGTAAGCAAGGTTCTTGCCGCGGTAGTAGATGTCAGCCTGGAGCGCGATCCTTTGGCCGGGTTGAAAGCGATCGCGCCACGCCTCGCCCACCTCGACCACGGTCAGCGCGACTTCGTGTCCTTGCACGATGGGCCGCGCAGCCAGGTCGCGACCGTAAAGCCGCGGATGCGCGCTGCCCTGGCGGATCACCTTAACGTCGGAATAGCACAACCCCACGGCATCGGAGCGCACCAAGATCTGGTCAGGCGCGGGGCGGGGAGTGGGCCAGCGCAAGGGGCGGCCCCCCCGGCCCAGATTCTCTAGCCCGGCGCCATAGAGCGGCCAGGTGAGCATGGTATCGGGAAGATGAGATGGATTGAGCATTTTCGACCACCACTCAGCGAGAAAGGATGTCGGTTAGTGATCATACACGCAAACGCTCATCTGTTCAACCCAGGGAAGCATGGTCAACATCCTGGGCACCAGCCGGGGACACCCCGACCATCCGGACCTGTCACGCTGCAAATCTGGCCTGGGGTGATTCGCAGCGCAACGAGAATTAGAGTAGAATCACGCCAGTGACTGACAGGCGATGGCGTCAATGACGCACCCGCGCTCAAGCGAACTGACGTCGGCGTGGCGATGGGGATCGTCGGGACGGATGTGTCGAAGGAGGCGGCCGACATGGTGTTGCTGAACGACAACTTCGCGACGATCGTCGCCGCCGTCGAGGAGGGGCGGGCCATCTATGACAACATCCGCAAGTTCATCAAGTACCTCCTGACAACCAACACGGCTGAGATTGACGTGATGTTCGCAGCGCCGTTCCTCGGTATGCCGCTACCACTGCTGCCGCTCCAGATCCTGTTGGTGAACCTCGTAACGGACGGCTTCCCGGCGCTCGCGCTTTGCATGGAGCCGGCCGAAAGAAACACCATGCGACGTCCCCCCTACCGGCCCGATGAGAGTGTGTTCAGCCGCGGGATCGGCCGGCACATCATCTGGGTCGGCCTCTTCATGGCCGTGTTGGTTCTGGGCACGGGTTACCTGTACTGGCGCGCCGGCAGCGCGCACTGGCAGACGATGGTATTCACAACGCTTGCGCTGGCGCAGATGGCGCACGTCATGGCGATTCGATCAAACCGCGACTCGCTGTTCCGGCTCGGGTTGCTTTCGAACAAACCGCTCTTGCTGGCGGTCGTGGGGACCCTGGTGATGCAGATAGCCGTGGTGTACGTGCCTGCGCTGCAGACCTTCTTCACGACATCGGCGCTGCCGCTCCGCGATTTGCTCCTGTGCGTCCTGGTGTCCAGCGTGGTGTTCTGGGCGGTGGAAGCAGAGAAATGGTGGACTCGGCGGCAGGAGTCAGGGTCTGGCGCTCTTTATTCTCAAGCTGGTCGGTGGCATGTTGATGCTGACACTGGCGGGGGTCATGCTGTTTGCACCCCATTTGATGGACGATATCAGCACGTCGTTGCTGGTATTCGGCATCGCGTTTGCAGCAGCAGGCCTCGTGCTGCTGCTCCATCGGGTGATCCTCCCCCGTCTCGGCTTGTCCATCGGCGACCCGGCGACAAAACGACAGGGGAGCCCGGACCGATCGCATTGAACGTCGAAAGAAGCGGGAGCCTCCGCCGATGGCGTCCCGGCGACGCAGCAGCTTACGGCGCCGCCGGCACGAGCCGCACAGTAACAATCTCGTACGGTCGCAGCGGCAGGGTCACCTCACTTCCCACCGGAGTGAGGTCTGCCTGCTTCTCTTCAAGCAGGTTGACGACCGCCGCGCTGCCTAATGGGAAACTGCAATGCAGGGTGACCGGCCCGCGCTGGCGCTGGCTCTCGTATAGCCGGACGATCACGCCGTTGCCATCTTCTGCCTGTTTAGTCGTCTCGATCACCACGTGCCCGCTGTCGCAGGCGACCAGCGACGGCAGCCCTTGACCCGACCCTCCCTGGCCCAGCCAGACGACCAGCGGGTCGTTCAACGCGTAGGCCTCGCGCTGCGTGCCGGCCTGCCAACCGCCAACATGTGGCAGCAGACTGTAGGCAAAACGCTGCTCGCCCTGGTCGGCCTCGGGATCAGGATTGGTGGGTGAGCGTAGCAAGGTCAGGCGGATGACGTTGTCACGGATGTCGTGCCCATACTTGCAGTCGTTGAGCAGGCTCACGCCATACCCACCTTCGCTCAGATCGACCCACTTGTGCGCGCAGCTCTCAAAGCGCGCCCAATCCCAGCTTGTGTTGCGATGCGTGGGCCGCTCCACGTTGCCATACTGGATCTCGTACGTGGCGGTCGGCGCCAGGATCTCCAGCGGAAAGGCGACTTTGAGCAGTGTGTGGCGCTCGCGCCAGTCTATCACCGTCTCCACGTCCAGCCTGGGGCTCCCCGTAGTCAGCGAGATGCGTTGGGTGTACGCGCTGTTCAGAATGCACCGTTCAATCTCAAGCGTCGCACGCAGCGGACCGCGCTCGACCACTCTCACGGCGCTGCACGGCTCTGCCAGCCACATCCGGTCATCATAGTAAATGTCGATGTCCCACGCGTCCCACATCAGCGGGCGGTCCTCAAACGCCTGGAATTGGTTCGCCACCGCACCGGGCGGCAGCACCTCGCGCTGTGCCACCTTGTCGTAGATGCGCACGATGTCGCCCGCACCATCGAACTCCACGCGGAGGACACTGTTTTCAAGGAGCGCCGGCGTGATTGTCAGTTCGTTCTCGCCCGGTGGGGGCGCATCGTCGACGAGGTGAAGCGCGGTCGCGCTGTAGGGCGGCAGCTCGCCGGCAGCGAGCCACGTCCCGCCTTCCGCCTCCTGCATTGCCACGCGCGCGCCATCCGCCCGCGCCAGCGCCCCGCGCGGTCTTCCGGCCAGCCATGCTAAATCCGACCGCGTAAAGCCCGTCGGGTTGACAACAAGCAAGTCACCACCTGCATAACGCAAGAGCGATTCGATAGCCTGGTCGCGCACACCCTCGGCAATGCGGCGCACCTCGGCATAGTGTTCGCTTGCCTCGGCATAGACCCGCCCGGTGCTACTGCCGGGTATCATGTCGTGGAACTGATTGAGGCAGATGAGGCGCCAGGCGGCGGTGAGCTGCCCGGCTGGATAGTTGGAGGCGGCATCGAGGACGGCGGCGTACGTGGCGAGAAACTCCGCATCGTGCAGGAGGAATTCGCATTTACGGTTCGCGCGCTTCGTACGCGCCTGGGTCGTATACGTGCCCCGATGCAACTCGAGATACAGTTCGCCGTTCCACACCGGCAACTGCCCGCCCGCCTCGCGTTCCAGGTCGCGGAAGAAGGCGCCGGCGGCGCGCTGCCGTACCTGCGGCATCCCGGGGAACGACCCGAGTCGTCCCAGGGTTTCAACCATCTCGGCGGTCGGCCCGCCGCCGCCATCACCGTAGCCGAACGACATGAACACTTCGCGCTGCAGTTCCTGTTGCTGGTAGTGCGTCCAGGTTCGCAATACGTCCTCAGCCCGCGCAAACGCGTTGTACGTGCTGATCGCCTGGCCGTCCTCGTCTGTCGTCGTGCTGAAGTGCGTCAGGATGCGAGCGCCATCCAGCCCCTGCCACCAGAAGCTATCGTAGGGCAGGCGGTTGTATTGATTCCAACTGAGCTTGCTGGTAAAGAAGTAGCGCAATCCTGCCTGCTGGATGAGCTGCGGCAGGGTGGCCGGATAGCCGAATACATCGGGCAGCCACAGCACGGGCGATTCCGCCTCGGGGCCGAAGTGGGCGCGGAAGTAGCTGCGGCCCAACAGGAACTGCCGCGCCAGGGACTCCGGGCCGGGGACATTGCAGTCCGCCTCCACCCACATGCCGCCCACAGGCTCCCAGCGCCCTTCAGCCACCCGCGCCTTGATCGCATCGAACAACTCGGGGTAATCCTCGCAGACGAAATCATAGAGCTGCGGCTGGCTCTGCGTGAAGTGGAACTCGGGGAAGCGCTCCATCAGCCGCAGCACGGTGTGCCACGTCCGGCCGGCCTTGCGGCGAGTCTGACCAAGCGTCCACAGCCAGGCCACGTCTATATGAGCGTGGCCGGTGGCGGTGAGCATAACCTCGAGCGGATTGCCCCCGCTTGCAATGCCTTGCTGCAGGGCGGTCAGCGCGAGTGGGACTGCATCGTAGAACGCGTCGCGCAAGGGCTCGCGCGTATCCAGCAGGCTGAACGCTCCGTTCAGGGCGTTGAGCAGCGCCCCGCGCGCCGGGGCATTGGGATCCAGTGCCTTCGCGGCGCTGAGGGCCGTACGGGCTGTCGCCACAAGGTCGGCGGTGGCTTCGTCGATCTGGACCAGCGCACACCGGCCCATCATAAGCTGCTGAACGCGGTCGTATGCGAGATCGGCCGCAACGCCACTCCACCCGTGCAGTGCCAGCAAGTGCTCCCGGCCGTCCCGGACGACCTCGGGCAACCGGAAGGCGTGGTGATGCCTGTCGATCGCCGCGTATGCCCGGCCGTCGATATAGACCAACGCTTCTGGCAGGCTGAAGTCCGTCCGCTCGCCGATGGGCAGGACGAGCGCCAGGGGGTCGGCGCCCCAATCATCCGGAACCTGGAAGGCCGACCGCAGCGCAAAGTTGACGTCGGGCCCGGCCCACCCTGCACCTGGCAGAATGGACGGCCAGCCGGCGTCGTCTATGCCCGGCGCCACTGGCGGCGCAACGGCTGGGTCAGCCAATTCGCAGTAGCGGAAAGGCGGCAGCGGCAAGCTCCGCCGGTACACCAGCGGCTCGATCAAGTCGAGGCGCTGGGCGATCTTCTCGAGCGTCCATCGTACTGAATGCGTCATGTCCTGATCTCCTTACTGTTCAACTGCATCCTGCCGTTCACCCCAGTTGTACGAGCGGAAACGTGACCCTGCGCAGCCACATCGCCTTCACGTAGACCGCTAGCTCGACCTCAACCGTGTCGGAGCCCGAGCGTAGGGTGACGCGGCTGGTGATGGTCGCGTCGACCCACTCGTCCGAGCGTACCATCCCGTCGAACTCAAAGCGCGCGGGCAGCATGAAGTGCGTGCGCACCAGGAGCGTGGCCAGCTGCGGCCCGTTGCTCTCGAGCGCAACCTCACAGCGGCTGCCGCGCGAGCTGATCACGAGGTCGTTGATCGCCGACCCCCAGTTCCAGCCGTCGCCGATGTCGACACGGTCCTCAAGGCTCAGCAGGCCGTCGTACTCAGCGCCGCTGCGCTTGTCGGTCAGCCGCAGCGACCCGTCCGTGCTTGCACATAATGACAACGACGCGGCATGCAAACTCTGTTTTCTCTACAGGTTCGCTTTCAACGGACCAAACTACCCTGCGTCAGACAGGGGCGCAGGCCTCTTCCGCCATGGCCAGCACATTCTCAGGCGGCACGTTGGGCAGCAGCGCCTCATGGCTGGGGCTGACGATCAGGGATGGACCGAGCAGCGCCCTAATGCGCCGGACTTCGGCCCGGATGTCGTCGGGCGAGCCGTTGACGAGCAAGTCCTGCGTGTCGATCCCGCCGAGAAACGCGATACGTCCCCTGAACTTCGCTGCCAGCGTCTCCGCGTCCATGTTCCGGGCACGCGCCTGCAGCGGGTGCAGGCAGTCGACGCCCGCGTCGATGAGACGGTCGATCACGCGGTAGATAGAGCCGCACGAGTGGAGGATCACCTGGTAGCCGTGCCGGTGGCCCTGCTCCACGAAGCAGCGGAACCAGGGCATGATGAACCGATCAAACAGCTTGGGGCTGCAAATCAGGTCCAGTTGCGTGCCGAGGTCGTTGCCGAAGAAGAACGCGTCGATCAGGTCGCCCGCCTGGGCAAAGAGCAGCTCATTGGCCTCGTAATAGAAGCGGCAGATCCGCTCCGTCACCGCCTCGACCACCTCCGGGTGAGTGTACATCTTAATCAGGTAGCTCTCCATCCCGAAGGCGTCCATCGCGTTGTGGTAGAAGGGCGTCCAGAAGCCGCTGGCGCGGTACAGGTCGCCGGCGCCGCGCAACGCGGCCAGCGTTTCATCAAGGTTAACGTCGCTGAGCTTCGGCCAGTCGTAATCTTCGACCGCGGCGGGATCTTCGCAATCAGCGAAGGGCCCGGGATCGCCGTGGCTGGCCTTGCCCCAGTGGAAGTCGAGCAAGCCCTTGCCCGTGGGGTGCTGGTACGTCGAGCGGAGGGACTCGGGGAAAATCCACACCAAGTCATCGCCGAGCTTCGCGCGGAGCTCGCGCTCGCTCGAGGTGCCGAAGTACTCGTGGTAGATCGGCCAGGTGTCGGGATCGGGGTTGCCCATCCAGAAGCCGCAGCGGTCCGCGGCATGGCCCGATATGATGGTTCGAATGCGTTCGCGACTGTTCACAGGATCTCCAGTGCCAAGGTGATGGGTTAAGAATAAGCTCACTCGCGCGCTCCGTCGGCGAACGCCGGGATGTTGTCCGGCGAGCCATTCTCGAAACAGCGGGTTTGACACAGCCCGCCGGCGGAGAAGAGCCGGTCGATCACGCGCCGCGCAGCCCTAGCGCTTCCACACCTGCTCGAAAACGCGCAGGAAATTGCCGCCCAGGATCTTAAGGATCACGTCGTCCGAGTGGCCCCGCTCAACCAGCCGCCGGGTAAGCGCCGGCACCTTGGAGATATCCTCGAGCCCCGCCGGGCTTAGCTCCAGCCCGTAATAGTCCGACCCCAAGCCTACGTGGTCCGGCCCCATGACCTCCAGTGCCACCTCGATGTCGGCGACCACGTCGTCCAAGGCTTCCTTATAAAAGAAGATAATGCCGAGCACACCTCCGTTACGAGCGAGGGCTTGGAGCCGCTCCCGGTCACGCGGCAGCGAAAGCCCCGGCCGTCCAGGTATCCCCAGCGGACCAACCTCCTCCTGGCCGGGCGTGACGAACATCGTGCCGGTCGAGTGCGAGCAGATGACCGGCGCGGTGCTTAACTCGAGGATCTCCCAGAAGCCCACGTCGTTGATGTGCACCAGGTCTACGACGATGCCCAGCTCATTCATCCGCCAGACTGCTTGCTTGCCTAACGCTGTCAGCCCGCCGCCCCGCCCCGGGCCACTCACAGGACTCAGCGGCGCGCCGTCGGCATAAACGTTGCGCCGGGTATGCGTCAGGCTGGCAATGCGCAAGCCAAGCTTGTAGTACAGGTCGAGAAGGTGCAGGTCGGCGCCGAGCGGCTCGAACCCCTCGAAGGACAGGATCGCAGCGACCTTGGCCTCCCGCTTGCAACGCCGGATATCCGCCGCGGTCGTCGCCAACTCGAAATTCGCGTTGCTCTCGACCTCGTGGTGAAGCGCCCACGCCATCTGCAAGCCCTTCTCCACTGCGCGGTCCAGGTCGTGATCTTCCAGGTAAATCGCGCACGCCAGTGCCGTCACCCCGCCCTCGACAAGCCGGGGCAGGTCATACTGTCCCATTGGACCGAAATGGGCCGTATGGGCCGAGAAACCGAAGTCCTCGAACCTACTGTCCATCCCAGCCGGCGGTTGCCACCATGCCGGCTCCGGCACTTCGACGCGTTGTCCGAGTCGCATCTTGCCCGCCGTCACGGGGATCAGAATGTCGCTGTGGCAGTCGATGACAATGGCCCGGTGGTGCAGTTCGACCGCGTGCGCAACAGTGTTCTTCGCCACGATGCCCAACTCCTACCAGGACCTGGCCTCGGCCTCGTAGCGGAACAGCTCTGCGACCGCAGCCGGGTTCATCCCTGCGCAGATACTGTTGCACGTGGCGATCATGTAGCCACCGCCCGCGCCCGCGGCGAGGCACCGGTTTACCTCGTTGCGCACCGCCTGTAGGTCGCCGCCGAAAAGCACGCGAATGTCCACGTTCCCTACCAGCGCGAGATCGCGACCGTACTCGCGCTTGATCCGGGCCAGATCCATCCCGGCCATTGGATCCAGGCCGTGGATGCCCACGAACCCGGCCTCGATCGCCATCGGCAGCAACGCTTCGATGTTGCCGTCGCTGTGCCAGATGACCGGCACGGGGAGCGCGTCCACGATGCGGCGGTGGAAGGGGAAGATGAATCGGCGCCACATGCGCGGCGAGATCATCGGGCCCTTGCCGTGGCCGGCATCATCGCCGAGCACCAGCACCTCCGCGCCCGCGGCAACGGCCTGCTGGTACATCGCGATGCACCACTCAGTGCGTGCCTCGAGCAGCGCGAGTGCGAACGACGGGTCTTCGAGCAGGCGGCTGAAAAAACGCTCGAATCCCATCGCCATGTAGCCCGCCGTGAACGGTCCAATGTGGGTGCCGAAGATGAGGCAGTGGTCAGGGTAGGCCGCGCCGACACAGCGGATAAGTTCGGCGTCGAAGAACTGTTCGGCCCAGCCGAGGGGTGGGGTGTGGGCCGCGAGGTCAGCGTACGAGTCTACAACCCCGCCGGTGTAGCTGCCGTTCCGCCAGACGCGGCCCCATTCGTCAACGCCGTTCTTCCAGGCATTGCTGGACGCGGGCTGGCTGGTGGGCATCAGGATGCAATCTTGCCCCACGTGGGCGTAGATTGCCGCCGGATCTTCCTCCCCAAGCTCCTGCAGCAGGGCATCGATCCAGATCTCGAAGCGCGGCACCCGGTCGGGCTGCCCGTGTTGGAGCACGGCAAACACGCGCTCGCGGGGTTTCACTCGGTACCCTCGGATGCTGGGACGGGCTGCAGCGAGTGCGCCTTCCGCATGAGGCCCATCAGCGGGCGCACATGGTTATTCATCGCCTGCGCGGCTGCCTGCGGATCGCGCGCCTTCACTGCCTCCACGAACTGCTGCATGCTGGGCAGGCCGTAGGAGTGAAACTCCTCGATGTCGATTTCATCCTTCAGCAGCCACAGCTGGCGCATGATCGGAATGTACATGTCGAACAGGACTGAGTTCCCTGCGCCTTTGACGACGAGACGGTGGAACTGGCTGTCGATCGGGAAGTAGCTGTCGTAGTCCCGGGGATTCTCGTTGACCAGCAGCTCCATGTCGCGCACGGTCTGCTCCAGTTCCTGCACCAGCTCAGGCGTAGCGCGCAGTGCGGTCAGCTGGGCTGCGGTCGTTTCGAGGATGTTGCGGGCTTCGTAGAACTCGGCAAGCAACTGCGGGTCGGCGTCGATCCGGACGCCCAAGAGCTCCGCGGGCACCGCGATGCTCGCGAGCCGCGTCCCGCCGCCCCAGCCTGGTGTGACCTCGAGCAGGCCAGCGTCGGTCAGGATGCGCAACGCTCCGCGCACGCTCGTGCGGCTAATACCCGTCTGCTCTGCAATTTGCCGCTCGGAGGGCAAACGGTCTCCTTTGCGGAGTTCGCCGCGCAGTATGGCATCGCAGATCTGCTCGAGGATCTCCGTGTGAGCCTGCGGGTTCTTGGAAGCCGAGAATTGCATGGTCTCTCCGTTCTTTGCACGGTCCGGCGCTGGGCGCATTCTAGCGCAATATGGTCTAATTGCCAAACCATGCGCCTTGACAAATCCGGAAGCCTATGGTATGTTGATTATACCATAGCCGGGGGACGTCGGAGCGAATGAATATTCAGAACGAAAGCATCCGCCTTCTGCTTGACGAGACATACGCCGCGTACCTGCAGATTCCCCACTTCGCCCATTTCCAGAAGGGCGACTACGGCAGCGCGCCGCTCTTCCCCGATAAATCGCTGCCGGCCCTACTGGAGAACAAGAAGACCCGGGCGGCACTAGTCGAGAAAATCAGGGCGGTGCAAGCGACCGGGGACTACACGAGCTACGACCGCCTCGCGCTCGAGCTTGCGCAGTACTTCGTCGACTACATGATGTTCCCGGTCTCGCCCCTGCTCGAACCTTACTATTACCTGCCCCTGGCCATCACCCCTTATGAGCTCCTGATCGACGGGATGTGGGAGAGTCTACCCCTTTTGGACTGTTCGACGCCTGAGAACGTGCTCAAGCACATGACGCTGGCCGCCGACTTCCCCCGGTACGTCCGGCAGATGCGCGACCGGGTCTGCGAGCAGGCGGAGCGGGGCATTTACCTCTTCGCCGCAGTGATCCCCGCCACCTGTGAAGCCATCCGGCATTACGCTTCTGTGCCCTACGATACGCACCCGTTAAGCATGCGCCGGCCGGGCAGTGCGGCCACGGAAGCGCAGATGGCTGCCGAGCAGGCCGCCATCAACGAGGCCAATGGGTATTTCCTCGACATCGTCGACTTCATCCAGTCGGATGCGTACCAGCACAAGGCTCCCAAGTACCCCGGCTGGAGCCAATTCGAGCACGGCCGCGAATACTACCGCTTCATGCGGCAATTCCACCTGGGCTACGATCTGACGGCCGCGGAGCTGCACGCGCTCGGCCTCGAGCTGTTGGCGTCGGCGAACGCGGCGCAGTCTGCGGTCCGGCAACGCCTGGCCGGTGGCTGCAGCCACCAAGCCTTCATCGACCGTTTGCGGGGGGATGAACGCTTCTTCCCGGAGACGCCCGAGCGCCTCGGAGAGTTGATGACGGGGATCAAGGAGCGGCTTGAAACGGGGATGCGCCCGTGGTTCAGGGAGCGGATCGAGACGCGCTGCAACGTGCGCCGGCTGGACCCGGGGATCGAAAAGAGCGTGACGTTCGGCTTCTTCCAGCCCTCGCTCGACAAGGCCGTCGAGGCCGTCTACTTCTTCAACGCCTCCGATCTCCAGGACAAGTGCCAGATCGCCAGCCCCGCACTGCTCGCCCACGAGCTCTATCCCGGCCACCACTTCCAGCAGTCATACCAGGCCGAGCGCGAGGAGATACACCCGCTGATTCGGGCAATCGTCGCGCCCGCGTATCTCGAAGGGTGGGCCGAGTACTCAGCGCAGTTGATGAGCGACACCGGTGTCTTCGACGAGTATGAGGAGTACGGCAGGCTGGAGAACGACAAGTTCGGCTGCGTCCGCTTGATCGTCGACACCGGGCTGAATGAACTCGGCTGGAGTTTCGAGCAGGCGCGGCAGTTTATGGTCGAAAACTGTTTCGCCACGCCGCAAATGGCGGTTAGCGAGACGCTGCGCTACGCGTGCAGCCTGCCCGCGCAGTGCTTGCCCTACAAGTATGGCAGCGTGAAGCTGCGCGAGATGTGCGAGCGGTTCCGAAGCGCTCGCGGCGCTGACTACGACGTGCGCGACTTCCACTCGTTCGTCCTGAACGCAGGCTGCATCCCCCTGCCAATACTGCAGGGCTATCTCGAACGAGAACTACAGGGAGCTCGATGGCTTCGCTAGATCTCCGGGTCGGCAACCTGACCGCTGCGCCGGGCCAGAAGGTCCAGGGCTATCTCGACGTCCCCGGCACGGCCTTCGCTGTTCCCGTCACGCTCATCAACGGGCCGAAGCCGGGCAGGACGGTCGTCATCCCAAGCGGAGTGCACGGCGGGGAGTATCCGGGCATCGAGACGGCCATCCGCCTCGCAGCGGGGTTACAGCCGGCCGAGCTGTCTGGTTGCATCATCCTCGCCCACCCTGTTAACACCGGCGCCTTCTATGCCCGGGTGCAGTACATCGTCCCGGCCGATGGCAAGAACCTGAACCGGGTGTTCCCCGGCCGAGCAGATGGGAGTGCGTCCGAACGTCTCGCCTTCGCCATCACCGAGCAGCTTCTCCGCCAGGCCGATTTCGTCATGGACCTGCACGGCGGCGACATACACGAGGCACTCGCGCCTTTCGTAATCTACTCTGCGGCCGGGTCGCCGCAGGCAAATGCGACGGCGGAGGACGCGGCGCTCTACATGGGCATCCCCTACCTCATCTGCGCCCATTACCCCGGCACGACGTTCGCTGCGGCAGCGCAGCTGGGGATTCCCGGCTTTCTGGCTGAACTCGGCCAATGCGGGCGGTGGTCGGAGGATGAGGTGGAGGCTTATGTCCGCGGCGTCCGCAACGCACTCCGCTACCTGGAGGTGCTGCCCGGCGCGCCTATGGCTCCGGAGCGCGAGCCTGTGTACTTCTCGCAATTCCAGACGACTACCGCGGCCGAGCAAAGCTGCTGGTACCCGGCGGTCGCGGCAGGCGACGCGGTCAGGACGGGCGACCGGGTGGGTGAGCTGCGCGATGTCTTCGCCAACGTACTGCACACCTGCCACGCCGACCGGGATGGCGTCGTGCTCGTCCTGACTACATCGCTGGCTGTGGGCGCCGGGGATCCGATCTTTGCAATCGGCTCCGCGCCGCCGACAAGCGGTTCCGGGGAGGAAGGGTCATGTCTCGATACGTCGCCCGCCGGCTCCTGCTGATCGTACCGACCTTGCTCTTTGTGATTTTCATCGTGTTCATCGTCCTGAACATCACCCCGGGCGACCCCGCGGCCATCATCCTCGGCCGCGAGGCAACGCCTGCGGCCCGAGCGCAGCTCTCCCACGAACTCGGGCTGGACAAGCCGGTCCTCCTGCGCTACGTGCTCTATGTGCGCGATGCCTTCAGGCTGGATTTCGGTAAGTCTTACCGAAGCGGCCAGCCGGTCTTTAAGGAGATCCTGGCCAAGTTTCCTACGACCTTGCAGCTTGCCCTGCTCTCGTCGCTTCTGGCGGCTTTGATCGGCATTCCCCTCGGCATTCTCTCCGCCGTCCGCCAGTACTCATTCCTTGATGTCAGCCTGACCGTCTCGGCCCTGTTCCTGGCCTCGATCCCGAGCTTCTGGCTGGGCATCATGCTCATCCTGGTGTTTTCCCTGGGCCTGAAGTTGCTGCCATCCAGCGGCGTCGGCACACTCAAACACTTCATCATGCCGGTGCTCACCCTGGCTCTGCCGAGCGCCGCCTATCTCTCCCGGATGACCCGCACCATGATGCTCGAGACGATGCGGATGGACTACATCCGCACGGCCAGGGCCAAGGGTGCGACGAACGCGCGGATCATCTGGCGCCACGCGCTCCAGAACGCGCTCATGCCGGTGATCACGATCATCGGCATGACCTTCGCCGGACTGCTGGGTGGCGCCATGATCACCGAGATCGTCTTCGGCCTGCCGGGGATCGGCAACACGATCGTGATGGCGATCAAGACGAAAGATTACCCGATCGTGATGGCCTCCACGCTCTTCCTGGCAACCTTATTCATGTTGATCATGCTGGCGGTTGATCTGATCTACGCGTTCATAGACCCGCGGATCAAGGCGCAGTTCAAGTGAGGTCCGTCTAATGAGCAGCATCACTGGCATGTTCAGGAAAAGAACCGTCGTCGTCAACCGCAGCCACAGTCAGTGGTCTGAGGTGTGGCAGCGGCTGAAGCGAAACAAGACCGCCATGTTTGGGCTGGTGGTCCTGGTCATTATTTTCACGTCCGCGGTGTTTGCCGACGTGATTGCCGACTACGACTCCCGGGTCCTGGCGCAGAACGCCAAGGAGCGTCTGCAACTGCCGAGCCTCCAGCATCTCTTCGGCACCGATCAGTTCGGCCGCGATTTGTTCGCCCGCATCGTCCACGGTGCCCGCTACTCGCTCGCCTTCGGGGTGATCTGCACGCTCATCGCCATCGGGGGTGGCGCGGTGCTCGGGTCAGCCAGCGCGTTCTTCGGTGGCAGGGTCGACGACATCATCATGCGCGCCATGGACGCCTTCATGTGTATCCCCGGCCTGCTGCTGGCCCTGGCGCTGGTGTCAACGCTAGGAGCCGGCCTCACCAACATGATGATCGCCATCAGCGTCTCCAGCATCCCGCCGTTCACCCGGATCGTGCGCGCCGCAGTGCTGACCGTCGTGCAGCAGGACTATATCGAGGCGGCCAGGGCGAGCGGCGTGGGCACGGCCCGCACGATCCTGCTGCACGTGATGCCCAACGCGATCGGCACAGTGATCGTCAACGCCATGATGAACGTGGCCGGCCTGATCCTCGCCGCGGCCAGCCTCAGCTTCATCGGCATGGGCATCCAGCCGCCCGCCCCCGAATGGGGCGCGATGCTCTCCGAATCCACGACTTACATGCGGCGCTTCCCGCACATCGTCATCTCCCCCGGCCTGGCCATCCTGATCACGGCCCTCTGTTTCAATCTGTTGGGCGACGGCCTGGCCGAGGCGCTCGACCCCCGGCTCAGGGAGTAGCATATGGCAGACATGACCGAAAAGCCGCTCCTGGAGATCCGCGGCCTCGAGGTGATCTATACGAGCCGCCGAGCGATCGTCCACGCGCTCAACGGGATCAACCTGCGCCTGAACCGCAAGGAGGTGCTCGGCCTGGTAGGCGAGACGGGCGCAGGGAAGACCACCACCGCGTTCAGCGTGTTGCGCCTGCTGCCCGAGCGCACGGGCCGGATCAAAGCCGGCGAAATTATCTTCGACGAGCTGCCCTTGCTGAAGCTGAGCGAGGCGGAGATGCGCGCGGTGCGCGGCGCGCGCATCTCGATGATCTTCCAGGACCCCATGACGAGTCTCAACCCGGTCATCACGGTCGGGGACCAGATCCTGGAAGCCTTGCAGTTGCACAACGTTGCTGGCAAGAGCCAGGCCGAATTGCGGGAGCGGGTGGACGAAATCCTGACGCTGGTGGGCATCAACCCGGAACGCAAGCGCAACTACCCGCACGAGTTTAGCGGCGGGATGAAGCAGCGCGTCGTCATCGCGATCGCCCTGGCCTGCCAGCCCGAGCTGCTGATCGCCGACGAACCGACCACGGCCCTTGACGTGACCATCCAGGCGCAGGTCATCGCCATGATGGAAGAGCTCAAGCAGAAGCTCGACATGGCCATGATCATCATCACGCACGATCTGGGCGTCGTGGCGAAGACCTGCGACAAGATCGCCGTGCTCTACGCGGGCGAAATCGTGGAGTACGGTACGTTCGACGATTTCTTCGGGCAGTCGGAGCGGCGCCACCCGTACACGCAGGGGCTTTTCGAGAGCATCCCGAGCATCTACGACGAAGCCGAACGCCTGAAGCCGATTGAAGGCCTGATGCCCGATCCGACCGACCTGCCAGCCGGCTGCAAGTTCCATCCTCGCTGCCCGCGCGTGATGGATGTCTGTAAGGCCCGGCGCCCCGGCGATTGTGAGTTGGGAACGCACATCATCAAGTGCCACCTGTATGCGTGAGGCCGCCATGCCTGATCCATTCGTGCAAACCATCGGCCTGAAAAAGTACTTCGACGTGGGCCCCAACAAGCTGCACGCGGTCGACGACGTGAACCTGAGCATCAACCGAGGCCGCACGCTGGGCGTGGTCGGCGAGAGCGGTTGCGGCAAGACGACGCTGGGCCGGACCATTCTTGGCCTGGTGCCGGCCACGGGCGGGCAGGTGTTGTTCGAGGGCCGCGATATCACGAAGTTCAACGGCCGGCAGATGAAGGGCCTGCGCAAGGAGATCCAAATCATCTTCCAGGACCCCTATTCCAGCCTGAATCCGCGGCATTCGGTCGGCCAGATCATTGGCGAGCCGATGCTGGTGAACGGGTTGGTGCACAACCCGCGGGAGCGGCAGGAACGGGTGCTGGCGCTGATGCGGACCGTCGGGCTGGCCGAGCGGCTGTACGACAGCTACCCGCACGAGCTGGACGGTGGGCGCCGGCAGCGCATCGGCGTAGCGCGGGCGCTGTCCGTCAACCCCAAGTTCATCGTGTGCGATGAGCCTGTGTCGGCGCTGGATGTCAGCATCCAGGCCCAAATCCTCAACCTGTTGATGGACCTGCAAGACCAACTCGGACTGACCTATCTGTTCATCACACATGCGTTGAGCGTGGCGAAGCACATTTCCGACGAGATCGCAGTGATGTACCTGGGGCAGTGCGTGGAGCGCGCGCCGTCGCGTGAGCTGTTCCACAACCCCTTGCACCCCTACACCCGGGCGCTGTTATCCGCCATCTTGATCCCAAGCGCTCGCACGCGCGCCGTGAAGACCGAAATCATCAAGGGCGAGTTGACCAGCCCGATCAATCCGAAGCCCGGCTGCCGCTTCGCCAGCCGGTGCCCGTTGGCAAAGGACATCTGCACGGCCAAAGACCTGGATCTCAGGCAGGTCGAGCCGGACCATTTCGTCCAATGCACCCTGTACGCCTGACCTGGTTTTCCGATCACATCTCTACTTGGAGGGAAGTCACATGAAGAAGTTCTGTCCCCTGATCCTGGCAGTCGTCATGATTGCCACGCTGCTAGCCGGCTGCGGCGCTCCCGCCGCGCCCGCGACCGCTCCCACCCAGGCATCTGCCCCCACGCAGGCGCCCGCTGCAACCCAGGCGCCAGTCGCCCCGGCCAAGGACACCCTGACGGTCATGGCTGCGATCCCTGCGGAAACGATGGATCCGACCGCGGGCAAGATGGGCGACCAGTTGGTCTGGCACTCGATGTTCGACACCCTGCTCAACTACGACGACAAGGGAGGTGTTCGCCCCAACCTGGTTGAAAGCTGGACGAAGAGCGACGATGGCCTGACCTACACTTTCAAGCTGCGGCAGGACGTCAAGTTCCACGACGGGTCCAAGTTCACCGCGGACGATGTGATCTACACCTTCGACACCACCATGAAGCTGCCGATGTATCAGCAGTTTTACCAGAGGTACACGAAATGGGAGAAGGTCGATGACTATACCGTGAAGTTCACCGCGGCCTCGCCTTCGGCTGATGTGCCAGCGACCCTGGCGCTGATGGGTTTCATCGTGCCCAAGGCCGCACACTCAGCGGACCCGGCCGCGTTCGAGGCGAAGCCGGTCGGCTCTGGCCCCTTCAGGTTCGTCTCCCGCGGCGCCGACGGAACGGTCACTACGGAGGCCTTTGCGGACTACTTCGGCGGGAAGCCTGCCTTTGCGAAGCTCGTGGTCAAGCCGCCGGTCGAGCCCTCGACCGCGGTGGTGGCGCTGCAGAACGGCGAAGTTGACCTGGTCACCAACATCCCGCCCGCTCAGATCCCGCTCATCGAAGAGGATAAAAACCTGGAACTCGTGCAGATGTCCGGTTGGTCGTTCTTCGTCCTGGCCATGATGGGGCAGGAGCTGCGCGACGATCTCAACTTGCGCAAGGCGATCTACCACGGCATCGATCGGCAAAAACTGGTTGACGTCGCGAACGAGGGCGTGGGCCAGGCCGCGACCGATGTGTTCAACACGAAGGTGCTGGGCGCGGCGGCCGGGACAGTCAAGGGCTACGTGGGCTATGACGAAGCGATGGCGAAGGACTTCCTGAGCAAGTCGAACTACAAGCCCGGCACAGAGCTGACGATCACCATCATGCCCCCCGACGCAGGGATGGCCCAATCAATCCAGGATGACCTGAAGAAGATCGGCATCACGGTGAAGATCGAGCAACTGGACGTCAACGGCTGGTCGGACAAGATCATGAAGGGCACGGCTCAGATGACCACCGTCCAGTTCGGTGGGACGGGTCAAAGCAGCCCTGATAACGTGTTGGCCACCTTTAGCAAGACCTACCCCTACCTGGGAAAGGACATGTACACGACGCAGGAATACGAAGACCTGATCGCACAGATCAAGGCCGAGCCGAATGCTGACAAGCGCAGCGAGCTGGCGAAAAAGGCGGTGCAGTTGCAGTATGACTTCGCCAACGTGGTCAATCTCTACGATGCGGTGATGAATTTCGCACACAGCAAGTCCGTCACCAACATCGATCCGATGAGCGCGGCGACCAGCATCTACTACCTGGGCGATTTCAAGCCCGCAAAGTAGTACCCTTCACACCATGGAAAGACCTGGCAGGTCGCCTCACCTGGGGTGAGATGGCCTGTCAGGCCCGCTCCGCGCAACCACCAGATGCTGGAGGTTAGTTTCGTGCTGCTTACAGAAGCCCTGGACGGCGTCAAACGCATCCACACCGAGCTCGCCCACCTGCGCGGCATCGGCGGCCTGTTTTTCTGGGACCAGTGGAACGGGCTGCCGGCCGAGGGCCGGCCGTTCCGCCAAAAGCTGGAAGGCTACCTGGCCGAAAAGCGCATCGCGCTCTTCAACTCGGCGGAGGCGAAGGCATTGGCCGGATACTGGCAGGCCGTACCGCTCGCCGGGATCGCAGGTGCCATCGATCGCGCCATCGTGCGCAGCTTCCTCTTCGAATACCGCCAGACGGTCAACATCCCGGTCGAGAAGTCCCGCCAGATGGTGGCGCTGGCGAACCAGGGCCGCGAGGCCTGGATCAAGGCGCGGGCCGAGCAAAGCTATGAACTCTTCAAGCCAGTCTTGCAGGAGATCTTCAAACTGCGGGTCGAGTTCGCACGGTATGTCGATCAGGACCGACCGGCCTTCGAGGTGATGGTTGGCGCCAGCGACGAAGGCATCTCGCTGCCGGACATCAACCAAGCGTTCGATCGCATCAAAGCGGTTATCCCCGCGCTCGTCAGGCAAGTCCGGCAAAGCCCTGTTGAAATCAACGACGCGTTTCTCGCGGCCCCCTTCGACCCGCGTGAGCTGCTCGACTTCGTCAAGCTGCTCGTCGAGAAGATGGGCTACGACAAGAACAGGGGCGGCTACGGTGAGGTCATCCACCCGTTCACGAACATCGCCGGGCCGAAGGACGCGCGGATCACGGTCAACTGCGGGACATACCGGCTTGGCGTGTTCGGCGCGCTGCACGAAGCCGGCCACGCGATGTATGCCTACCGCGGCAGCGCCGAGATCGACGCGGCGAACCTGTGGGGCGGCGTGCCGGGCGGCTTCCACGAGGCGCAGTCGCGCTTCTACGAGAACATCGTCGGCAAGAGCCGGGCATTTTGGGAGTTCTTCTACCCCGAAGCGCAGAAACGCTTCGCAGCCTTTCCGGACATCCCGCTGGACGACTACTATCGGGCGATCAACAGCGTCCGGCCATCGCTGAACCGCATTACCGCGGACGAGCTGACCTACAGCCTGCATCCCATCATCCGTTTCGAATTGGAGCAAGATGTGATCGAGGGCCGCATTGATGTCGATGAGCTGCCGCGCGCCTGGAATGACCGCTACGAAGCCTATCTCGGCCTGCGCCCGGCCAACGACGCCGAAGGGCTGCTGCAGGACATCCACTGGTCCGCCGGTGCGCTGGGTTACTTCCAAAGCTACACCCTCGGCAACATCTATGGCGGTCAGATCAGGAACGCGCTCCTGGACGCAGTCCCCAACGTATACGATGCGATCGCGGCCGGCAACTTTGCACCCTTGAACGATTGGCTCACCGAGAGTATTCATCAGTATGGCAACTGCTACACTGCGCCGGAGATGATTCGCCGGATCAGTGGCGGCCCACTCGACGCTGGCCCATTCATTGATTACTTGTACCAAAAATACAGCCCCATCTACCAGTTGGCTCCGGAAGCGGCTGGCACGCGCGATGAGCGGCAGGTCACTTTGGACGCCAACGATAGGAGAATGGCTTGAGTAGCGATGTTTCACGACACGTGCAGCCGCACTATCGGCTGCTGGACGCGGGCCAGATCGAGATCATCCACAACATGGTATTGGAACTGCTGGCGACAACGGGGGTGCGGGTGCTCCATCCTGAGGCGGTTCGGCTCCTCCAGGCATCTGGATGTCAGGTGCACAACGAGAACCAAGTGCGCATCCCCGCGCCCCTGGTGGAGGCGAGCATCCGCAGCGCGCCCTCGGCCATCACCATCTACAACCGGCTGGGTCAGCCAGCCATGCAGCTCGAGGGCCGCAATCTGCACTTCGGCCTGGGCACCGATTTGCTGCGCACCGTTGATCTCGAGACTGGCCAGGCGCGTCTCTCGCTGCTGAAGGACGTGGCCCAGGCCGCCGCGGTGGCCGATGCGTGTCCCGAGATTGACTTCATTGCCTCCTTCGCGCTGCCGAGCGACACGCCCACCAACACCATGTACATCGAGTGCTTCAAGGCGGAGCTGGAAAACTCGATCAAGCCCATCTTTTTCACCGCCGCGTGTGACAAGGACCTGGCCTACATCCTGGCGATGGCCGCTCGCGTCGTCGGGGGCGAAGAGGCATTGCGCCAGAGGCCTTTCCTGATCAACTACTCCGAGCCTACTCCGCCTCTCACGCACTCCTACGGCGCGGTCTCGAAGCTGTTCCTGTGTGCCGACACGGGCGTCCCGATCTGTTACACGCCGGCAGCCATGATGGGCGCCAGCGCGCCGGTGACGATCGCCGGCGGCCTGGTGCAGACCACGGCCGAGGCGCTCAGCGGGCTGGTCATGCACCAGTTGCGTGCGCCGGGCGCTCCGATCATCAGTGGCCTGGGACTGCCGGTCCTCGATCTCCGAACCTCGTGCGTCTCCTACGCTGCGCCCGAGCTCAAGCTGAGTAATTCCGCGTTCATAGACCTGTTCCACCACTACGGCCTGCCGGTCTGGTCGACCACGGGGAGCGACTCCCATTGCCTGGATGAACAGTCGGCGATGGAGCATGCCCTCTCGATTCTTATGGCCTCGCTCGACGGGGCCAACCTGGTCCACGATGTCGGCTACCTGGGCCAGGGGTTGCTGGGAAGCCCGGCATCCATCGTGATGTGCAACGAGATCATCAGCTACACCAAGCGCATCGCGCAAGGGTTCGCGCTGACCGAGGATGCGCTGGGGCTGGACGTGATTCGTGAGGTCGGGCCGGGCGGCAATTACCTGACCCACGATCACACTCTGGCTAACTTCCGCAAATCGCTATGGGTTCCGCAGATACTCAACCGGCACGACCCGGCCGCCTGGGCCGCCCAAGGTGAATTGCGTTACCGGGATCGGGTCACGCGTAAGGCCAAGGCGATCCTGCGACAGCACCGGCCCCTGCCGCTCGAGGCAGCGGTCGCCGCAGATCTCACACGCCTGGCCCAGGAAGCACGCACCGCGCTGGCAAATGAGGTATTTGTGGCATGACCATCGAGCTTCCGCAACCTATCGGCGACTATGTCGTCGGCCTCACAACCACTGAGTTTGTCTACGGGGACGGCGATGGCACACACCGCCGCATCCATGTCACCATCTACTACCCGGCGGACAGCACCGAGGGCAAACCGACCGCGCCCTACGCGTTCCCGGAACTGTCGGACGACGAGCACTGGCAGCGGGTCGTCCGCGAGACGGTGACGCACTGCTATCGGGACGTGCGTCCGTCGGACCGCCAGCGCGACTTCCCGGTCATCATCTACAACATGGCCTTGGGTGCCCACGAGATGACCGGCACGGTCCTGTGCTCGGACCTGGCGAGCTGCGGCTACGTGGTCGCGTCCGTGGGCCACCCGGGGACGGCGGCCGCGGTGAGGTATAATGACGGTGCAGTGATTCGGATCGACCCCAAGCTCGTCGAGGCGATGCGCTCGAATGAGCTGATGGACGCCATCACGCCGCTCTTCGAGGAGTTCAAAATCACCGACGAGAATGACAATGCACGCCTGATCGAGATGAGCCGCGAGTTCTACGCGCTCCAGCCCTTCGGGATCATGGTCACGCCGTGGGTCAATGACACGCGGCGGACCGCCGACCACCTCGAAGCGCTCGACCGGGGCAACATCCCCTCCATCTTCGAAGGCCGGCTGCGGCTGGGGATCGGCCTCGGGATCACCGGCCACTCGTTCGGCGGGGCCGCGGCGATCGAGACGCTGGCGCGGGACGCACGCTTCCCCTGCGGCATCAACATGGACGGCGGCCACTTCGGCGGGACCTACGGCATGGATGTAGCCAAGCCCTACCTGGGCATCGGCAACCCGTTCATCTGGAAGATGCTCAAGGCTGTCTTCCTCTGTAACTCGTCCGATTCGTTCCATGTGACCGTCGGCAATACCGATCACATCGCCTTCTGCGATTCGCTCTGGATAGCACGGGGCACACCGGAGGAAGCGCGACTGGGCACGCGCGCTGCCGACAGCACGCGGACCGTGATCACACAATACCATCTGAAGTTCTTCGAGCACTACCTGCTGAAGCAGCCGGAGCCGTTCGGCGACCTCGGCTTCGAGGACACCCGGTTCTATGAGAAGCGCGTGGCGTCAGCCTGAGCGGGAGGGAACGAGGGCCGTGTCTGAAGCGCAACGAGAGCTGCCGGCGCCATTGGGCGATGACCTGGTCGGGCTGACGCAGATCGAATTCAGTTACCACGCGGCCGGTGGGGAGGAGCGCGACATCTCAGCCACGATCTTCTACCCGGCCGGCCCGGTGGAAGGCATCCACACCGCGCAGTACGCCTTCCCGGAAGTCGTGCCTGCCCTGCGCCTCCAGGCCGGTGACGACTTCCGGCTCGATTTCCTCAACACCCGCACCCACGCTTATCCCGGGGCGCCCCTCTCCGACCGGCAGGCCGCCTACCCGCTCGTGATCTTCAACCACGGCTACCTCTTCCATGAGATGAGCAACACCGTGCTTTGCTCGGACCTGGCGAGCCAGGGCTACATCGTGGCCTCGGTCAGTCACCCCGGCGAGACGGCCGCGATCCGGTACGCTGATGGTCGGATCCGGCTCCCGTACGAGTGGGTGGTGGAGCGCTATACCTCGGGCAACGCAATGGGCCCGGAGTTGGTCGCCGCGTTCGAGGCCATTCACGCCGTGCCGGAAGACGATACAGCCCAACTGATCACAAAGGCGCGCGCATATTACCAGTTGTCGCCCGGGCTGAACCAGCGGGTCAGCGTGTGGGCCGGGGACTGCATGCGAGCCGTGGCTGTGCTGGCCGAGATGAACCGGGGGGCGCGTCCCTCACTCTTCACGGGCCGGCTCCGCCTCGAGCTGGGTTATGCCACGACCGGCCACTCGTTCGGCGGCGCGACCGCCGCACAGCTCTGCCATGACGACGCGCGCTGCGTCTGCGGTGTAAACATAGACGGTGGCCTCTTCGGAGAATATTACGACGACGACCTGCGCAAGCCGCTCCTGACGCTGGCGAACCCGCACCTCTGGAAGATGAACCAGGCCGCTTTCTGGAACAACTCGGCCGACGCCTTCCACCTGGCGGTGCTCGACGGCACGCACGGCGGCTTCACGGATTTCCTGTTCACCGCGCCCGAAGCCCTGGCCAGCGGCGCGCTCGGCACGCGCGACCCGCTCAATTACCGGGAGCTGGTGACCGTGGCGCACCTGCGTTTCTTCGAGACATACCTACTCAAGCAGGCGGACCGGTTCAACGATCCGGGGTATGAAAACACGAAATTCTACGCCAAGAGAGCGTTCAGGACGGTGGCATGAGCAACACACTCGTCTCGGTGTCTTCCGGCGCGTCGGCCGCAACTGCCGCCACGGCCATCCTGGCGGACGGGGGCAGCGCAGCCGACGCGGTGGCCGCGGCTTCCATGATCCAAATCGTCAACGCGGCGGGCACATACGTCAGCTTTGCCGGCACGTTGGTTGGCCTGTATTGGGAGGCCGCGACCGGCTGCGTCCACTGCATTGACGGCGACTACGCCATTCCCGCGGCAGGCCGGGGCGACACCCTCCCTCGGCTGTATCGGGAAGGCAAGCCCGGCGCCGGCCCGCTGGTGCCCGGCTACTGGGGCGGCATCAAAGCCATGCTCGCGCGCTTCGGCAGGCTGCCGTTTGAAGCTGTTGTCTCTCCAGCGATCGAACGCTGTGCGCAGGGTTTCGAGCCGCACGAGCGGCTGCTCCGCCGGCTGCGCTACCGGCAGCGCACGGCGCCCGGCTGCGTCGAAACCTTCGCGATGCAGGACGGAAAGATCATCCAGAGCGACCTGCTCCGCACCCTGCGGCAGATCGCGGTCCACGGTCCGGACTACATGTATGCCGGCGCGTGGGGCGCAAGGTTCCTCGAAGTCGTCCGCCAGGCCGGCGGCGTGATCGCCCAGGAGGACATGGCCGCGTATCGCGGGGAGATCACCGAGCCGATCACGACCAGCTATCGCGACTTCACGTTGTTCGCGCCGCCCCCGCCGAACGTGGGCGGCCTGATCACGCTGCTGATCCTGCGTATGCTCGAACGGCTCGACCTGCGAACGCAGGGCCA
Source organism: uncultured Anaerolineales bacterium (assembly GCA_964551735.1). Taxonomy (GTDB): domain Bacteria; phylum Chloroflexota; class Anaerolineae; order CG2-30-64-16; family CG2-30-64-16; genus DAOUAT01. Next base: position 53,652 of record CAZKEF010000027.1, on the reverse strand, counting down.
CTTCACGAAGGAACCCGACGCCTACATCGGGTTGGTGTCCGGCCTGCGCGCGTACATGCCGTTCCTGAACCGCCTGATGGGAAACATCGACGATGCCACCCTGGCCGGCGCGCTGGGCGGGCGATCAATTCGCCTGGCGGACGTGCTCGCTCCGGCGACTATCAGCGCCCTGTGGGATGCGATCCAGACGGGCAGCCTCCGTACCGTGCCGCTGGAGAAGCCCGACAACACTGACGCGGTCGCTGCGGTGGATAGCCAGGGCAATGCCGCGATCATCATCCACTCGGCCTGCGCCACGACGGGCCGCGACGGGCTGGTGGTGGACGGCATTTCGCTGCCGCGCATGGCGGCGGAAGCGCCTGGCCCCGTGTCGCAGTCGGAGCGGCGCATCGCCGGCATCTTCAGCCCAATCATGGCGCTCAATCCGCAGAGGTTCGTCGCCGCAGGCGCGATCCATGCGTCGTTGTATGAAAAGCAGAGCGCCACGCTGCTGAACGTGATGGAGTACGGCCTGCCGCTGGACGAGGCAAACCGGCCGCCCACGCCGCTCTTCCCCGACTACGATCAGACCGGCGCGTTCACCGAAGTGCTGTTCCTGGAGCAGTTCGCGCCTGCGTTCCTCGCCGGCCTTCGGGCGCGCGGGCTGCGTTTCAAGGACGCGCGCGCGGGCGGCCTGGGCCAGTTTGTGACCGAGGAAAACCTGGACCTGTTGGAAAGCCCGCTGGTCGGCGTCGAGGTGGACCGGGCGAGCGGCGTCGCGCTCGGCGTCACCTCCGGCCGTTACGATGGCGCCATCCTTGCGGAGTGAGTGAATCCCATGCCCACCTATGCGCGCACCCGTTGGAATCTGGCCGATCTCTTCCCCGGCCCCGACAGCCCGGAGCTGGTGGCCGCGACGCGCGAGCTGGAGTCTCTGACGGCTGACGTGGAGGCTGCCCGGCCCGCACTCACGGCCGACATCGCGCCGGCCGCCTTCGTCGAGTTCCTCGACATGCTCGACCGCATCCATCGGCTGAAGTCCCGGCTCCAAACATACGCATTCCTTTACTTCACCGAGGACACCCGGAACCCGGCTGCGCCTGCCTTGCGCAGCCGCATCGAGGCGCTCATCGCCGGGTGCGCCAACCGGCTGTTGTTTTTCGAGCTATGGTGGAAGGCGCTGCCGGCTCGCGACACGGAGCGGCTGTTGACCGCCGCCGGCCCGTTCCGCTACTGGCTTGAGCGCCAACGCCAGCTCACACCCCATACGCTCAGCGAGCCGGAAGAGCGGATCATCAACCTCAAGAACGCCACCGGCAGTGCGGCGCTCAAGACGCTCTACGGTGCGATCGCCAACCGGCAGGTGTTTCGCGTGCGGGTTGGCGGGGAGGAGAAGGAGCTGAACCGGGGCGAGGCGATCAACCTCATGCGCCATCCCGATCCCAACGTGCGCGCGGCAACGCACAGTGAGCAAATGCGTGTCTTTGAGCGCGATAGCGGCTTGCTTGGCCCGATCTATCTGAGCCTGGCGCGCGACTGGCGCAGCGAAAACGTTGACCTGCGCGGGTACGCAAGCCCGATCTCGGTGCGCAACCTGGTCAACGACGTTCCCGACGATGTCGTCGCCACGCTGCTCGACGTGGCGCATGCAAACCGCAGTGTTTTCCAGCGCTTCTTCCGGCTGAAGGCACAGCGGCTCGGCGTGGAGCGCCTCCGCCGCTGCGATCTGCTGGCGCCGGCCACCGCGTCGAACAAAACTTACCCATACGAAGCGGCGACCGCATTGATCCTCAAGACATTCCAGCGTTTCGACCCCCTTTTTGGCGAGCTGGCCGAGCGTGTCCTGGCTGAGCGCCACGTGGACAGCGAGGCGCGGCCGGGCAAGGGGTTCCTGTGCTTCTGCTCCGATCCGAACGCGTCCGCCACACCCTTCATCAACATGAGCTACGAGGGCGGGCTGTTCGATATCATCACGCTGCACCATGAGTTGGGCCACGCCATCCACGCCATGCTGTCGCGCGGCAACCCTGCCCTGACCCGGTTCCCATCCCTGCCGCTGGCCGAGACCGCGTCGATCTTCAGCGAGATGCTGCTGGTCGAAGCACTGCTCGTCCGCGAGACAGACACCGCGGCGCGCTGCGACCTGCTGTTCGGTCAGGTGGACCGTTTGTATACCGCCATCCAGCGGCAGGTGAACACCGCGCGGTTCGAGATGCGCGGCCACGATCTGGCGCAGCAGAACGCGACGGTCGGCCGCCTGGCAGACGCCTACCTGAACTGCCTGCGCGACCAGTTTGGCGATTCAGTGGACGTTCCCGACGAGTTCCGCTGGGAGTGGCTGGGCATTCCGCACCTTTTCGATCATCCCTTCTACGTGTACGCCTATGCATTCGGGCAACTGCTGGTGCTGGCGCTGTATCAGAAGTATCGAGAGGAGGGCAAAGCCTTCAAGCCAGGGTACATCGCACTGTTGTCGGCCGGGGGGTCTGCCTCGCCCATGGCGCTGCTGGCGCGCGCGGGCATTGATGCGCGTGCGCCAGCATTCTGGCAAGGCGGCTACGACGTCGTCGCGGGATTTATCAACGAACTGGAGAGGATGGCATGACTGAGTCGAAGTTTGAGCCGCTGTGTTTCGCGGAGAAGTCGGCGGAGGAGATGGTCGCTACGGCGCAGTGGTTCTACCGCGAAATGAAGCGCCGGCGGACGGTGCGCGAGTTCTCGGAGCGGCCCATCCCGGACGGCCTGATCCAGAACGCGCTGCTTGCGGCGGGCACGGCGCCGAGCGGTGCGAACAGGCAGCCCTGGCATTTCGTCGTGGTTTCCGATCCCCAAGTCAGGCGACAGATTCGAGGGGCCGCGGAGGCCGAAGAGCGCGCGTTCTATGCCGGCCGGGCGTCGAAGGAATGGCTGGACGCGCTTGAGCCGTTCGCAACCAACCCGGACAAACCGTTTCTCGAAAGCGCCCCGTGTTTGATCGTGGTGTTCCTGAAGAAGGTTACCCTTGACGAACAAGGCGCCGAGCACCGGAACTACTACCCAACCGAGTCGGTCGGCATCGCAACCGGCATCCTGATCACCGCGCTGCACCTGGCCGGCCTGGCCGCCCTGACTTACACGCCGAGCCCCATGAGCTTCCTGAACAAGATCCTGGGGCGGCCGGACTCGGAGCGCCCGTTCCTGATTCTCGTGGTGGGATACCCGGCGGCAGGTGCGACGGTGCCGGTGCTGACGAAGTATCCGCTCGAGCGGATTGCAAGCTTCGTGATGGGTGAGTAGGGCAGCGTCCGTAGGAGTGACCAGAATTAGCCCGCCGCAAGCCACCGGCCTTTAGGCCGAGTGGATAGGCGGGCTTCGCCAATGGCTTTAGCCAGAGACAACACGGACTTGCATTCCGATTGATGATAATGTGTAATACAGCACCATGATTAGCACGCGTGTCATCCCCTATCGCGGTAGCAGGGCGTTGGCCGACGAACTCAACCAAGAAAGCGCCCGGCACTACAACGCGGTGCTCACCAACCACTGGCGCAGCTACCGCAAACAGGGGATTTGGCTGTCCGAAAAGCGCGCCTACCGCTGGGAGGATTACCAGTCCGGCGGCACGACCCTCCATGCCCACAGCCGGGATGCCGCCCAGCAGGCTTTCTACCGCGCCTGCAAGACCGTTCGGTCGCTCAGACGCAACGGGCATGACGCCAAGTTCCCGCATCGGCGCAGACGTTTCAGAACCACCATCTGGAAGAACACGGGAATCAGGCGCACAGCCAACCAGGTGCTGCTGGCCCGCGCGCGTGGCTTGGCGCCTGTCACCGTCGTGTTGCCGGATGGTTGGGACGAGTACAGCGTCCTGGAAGCTCGGCTGGTTTTCAACCGGGCTTCGTTGGCTTACGAATGGCACATGGTCCTGGACGACGGGCTGCCGCCGCCACCACCCCCCGGCGCTCGCGTGCTGGCGGTAGACCTGGGCGAGATCCATCCGGCCGTGGTAGCCGACCACGCGCAGGCGCTGGTGGTCTCCTGCCGGGCGCTGCGGGCCTGCAAGCAGTACGGCGCCAAGCGCCGGGCGGAGCTCGCCAGCCTGCGAGATGCCAAGCAGAAGGGCTCCCTTAGGCGCAAGCCCATCCAGAAGCGCCCGAACCGCTTCAAGGCCCAGCAGAAGCGGCGCCAGCGCGACATGCTGCACAAAATCAGCCGGGCCGTGGTCGATCATGCGGTCGAGCGCGGCGCCCGCAAGATCGTCATCGGCGATGTGCGGGACGTGGCCGACGGCGTAAACCTGGGTAAGCAGACCAACCAAAAGGTGCCTAGCTGGGAGCACGGCCGGCTCCGCCAGTACATCACCTACAAGGCTGCGCAGGTCGGGATTGCGGTCGTGCTGCAAGACGAGCACTACACATCCCAGACCTGCCCCGTGTGTGGGCATAAGCGAAAGCCCAACGGCCGCATCTGTCGGTGCGGAGCCTGCGGCGGCGTGTTTCATCGGGACGTTGTCGGCGCGGTCAACATCCTGTCGGGGCATCTGCATGGCGCACCTGGACATGTCGCTCCACCGGTTTCAAAGTATCGCAGGCCGTTCCTGAACGGAACGCTGCGTAGCCGGGCGGACACCCCGGAACTGGCTCGGTCCTCGCAGCGCGGCGACCGAGAAGCCGCAGGGCTTCAGCCCTAGCGGAGTGTCACACCGAACAGATTGCTGTCGAAGCACAGGGTATATCGCCTTCTCGGCGTTCAGGCGCTCAGAAGCGACAACAGTCAAGCTCTCATCACCAACGCAGGAGAAATATTCGCATGAACCCACGCGACCGCGTCCTCCAAGCCATCAACCATCAGGAAACCGACTCCGGCCTGCACACCGTGCTCGAAGATGTGCCGCTGGCGGATCTCACCACATTCATCGAAAAAGTTCAGGCATGGAAGGAGCTATCATGAAGCGATCTGAGATCAACGAGATCATGCGCCGCGCCGATGCGTTTATCCGGAAGCACGGCTTCCACCTCCCACCGTTCGCCTACTGGTCGCCCGCAGAGTGGACGACCAAGGGGGAAGAGGTGCGAGAGATCGTCGAATGCGAGCTCGGATGGGACATCACCGACTTCGGCCGCGGTGATTACGGCACCTACGGCCTCTTCCTGTTCACTGTGCGCAACGGCCGGCCTGAGAATCTGAGGACGATGCAGGGGAAACTGTACGCCGAGAAGATCATGATCGTGGATGTGGACCAGATCACGCCGACGCACTTCCACTGGAGCAAAACCGAGGACATTATCAACCGCGGCGGTGGCAAACTGGTGATCCAGTTGTACAATTCCACCCCGGACGAAGGCCTGGCCGACACCGATGTGGTCGTCAGCCTGGATGGGGTGCGCCGCATCGTCAAAGCGGGCGGCACGGTGGTGCTCTCGCCGGGAGAAAGCATCACTCTGCCGGGCTACCTGTATCACCGATTCTGGGGGGCGGAAAGCCGCGTCCTCATGGGCGAAGTCTCGTTGGTGAATGATGACAACGCCGATAACCGTTTCTACGAACCCGTGGGTCGGTTTCCCCAGATCGAGGAGGATGAGCCGCCGTTGTACCTGTTGACGAAGGACTACGCCCGCTACTACCGGGGCCTTCAGGGGTGAGCGATGACGGAGACCCCGACCGCCGTCGTGGCAGGCCACATCTGCCTTGATGTTCTCCCGCAATTGTCGCACATCACCCCGGAGCTGCTGCCGGGGATCTTCACCCCAGGCCGCCTGACCGAGGTCGGCCCGGCAGCTTTTTCTACGGGCGGCGCGGTTTCCAACACCGGGCTGGCCCTGCACAAGCTCGGCATCGAAACACAGTTGATGGGGAAGATCGGGGATGATATCTTTGGCCGGGCGGTGCTACAACTCATTGCGGCCCACGATCCCAACCTGACCCGCGGCATGGTGGTGGACCCAACCGCCAGCACGTCGTACACCATCGTGATCAATCCCCCCGACCTGGATCGCAGCTTTTTGCACTATCCGGGCGCCAACGACAGCTTCGGCGACGCGGATATCCGATATGATCGCCTAGCCAGCGCACGGCTATTCCATTTCGGCTATCCGCCCCTCATGGCGCGCATGTACCAGGATGGCGGCGTCGAGTTGGCCGCGCTTTTCCGGCGGGCGAAGGAGACCGGCGTCACCACATCGCTGGACATGTCGCTGCCCGATCCGGCGTCGCCGGCCGGCCGGGCGCCGTGGCGGCAGATCATGGAGCGGACCCTGCCGTGGGTGGACATCTTCATGCCCAGCATCGAGGAGTTGCTCTTCATGCTGCGGTGTAAAACCTACGCTCAGTGGCACACCGCTTTCGGCGGCGCTGGCCTTCTCGCTCACGTCACACCGGCACTGCTGTCCGAAATAGGCGCCGAGCTGGTTGCAATGGGCGCACGCATCGTTGGGCTCAAGCTGGGCCAACGCGGCCTGTACCTGCGGACCGCCGGCCTGCCTGCACTCCGAGGGCTGGGCCGCGGCCGGCCCGCGGATGTGGCCGCGTGGGCGCAGCGCCAGCTCTGGGCGCCTTGCTGCCGGGTTGACGTGGCCGGCACGACCGGCGCGGGCGATGCGACCATCGCTGGCTTCCTCAGTGGCCTGCTGCGCGGCCTGGCACCCGAAGCCGCGCTGACCGCGGCCGTGGCGGTGGGCGCGTGCAACGTCGAGGCGCTGGACGCGCTGAGCGGGATCCGCCCCTGGCAGGCGACGCTGGATCGGCTGGCCGTAGGCTGGCCGCGCCACGCGCTCCACCTGACCGCGCCCGGCTGGCATTTCAACCCGACCGTCCAACTGTGGGTGGGACCTGCTGATGCACGGGATGCATAGAACAGGAACGAGGGTGGGCAGCCGTTGCACTTCATGTGGGGTCAACACGTCGCCTTCGGCCGGCCGTTCAGCGCCCGCCTGCTGGCGCCGGGCGGCCAAATCGAAACCCGATTGTGTGCAGTGCCCTATGAGGGGTTGGTGAGGGTGTCCGGCATCACCGGCGAGGGCCAGGTCAGCGGCGCTTGCTGTCCCTGGCCCTCGCAGCGTGGTCTTTTACAAACCGGCCTTCGCGACCTCGACAACGCGCGTAAAGGCATGCGGATCCCGCACGGCCAGGTCGGCCAGGATCTTGCGATCCAGGGTGATATCCGACTGCTTCAGCGCGTGCATCAGCCGGCTGTAGGAAATGCCGTTGAGGCGGGCCGCCGCGTTGATGCGAGCGATCCACAGGCCGCGCATGTCCCGTTTCCGGTTGCGGCGATCGCGTGTCGCGTAGAACAGGGACTTCAGCATGGCCTCGTTGGCGCGACGCCACAGCAGGCGGCGCGACATGCGTTGGCCCTTGGTGAACTTCAAGATCTTGTTGTGACGTCGGCGGAGGACGACCCCGCCCTTAGCTCGTGGCATTTAACTCTCCTTGTAATGGCGGCCGGGTCATACCGGCACTTCGTGGTGGCCATCGGCGCCGGGCAGCATGGGCTGCGGGCGCGCTGACGGTACGGCTCGCTCAGTCAATGAACGGAGCAAGCTGCTTAACACGCTTGTCCGCGGCGTTAGCCTCGACGACCTTGATCTCGCGGTACTTGAGCAGCGTGCGCTTGGCCTTGCGGCGTCGCAGGTGGCCGCGGCCCTGGTGCATGGCCACCAGTTTGCCGGTGCCCGTGCGGCGGAACCGCTTGGCCGTAGATTTGTGGGTCTTGATCTTCGGCACAGTAATCCTCCAAAACAGAATAAAACGTAAAACGCAAGGGCCAGCGCCTACCGCCGCGCGTGCGTTTTACGTTTTACGTTTCACGCAGTCAGTTTGCAGGCTCAGTCGGCCGCCGCTGCTTTTTTGCTGCTCGGGCTGGGACTGAGCAAGAGAAACAGGTTTCTGCCTTCCATGGATGGCTGGGCCTCGATCACCGCGGCCCCGCCGACCTTGGTCACGAACTCCTCAAGCTGCTCGCGCGCGATCTCGGGGTGCGTGATCTCGCGACCGCGAAACCGCACAGCGACCTTCACCTTGCTACCCTCGTCGAGAAACGCCAAGGCCTGTCGCACTTTGGTGTCCAGATCGTGCTCACCGGTGCGCGGGCGCAGACGGATCTCCTTGATCTCGATGATTTTCTGTGCTTTCCGCGCCTCACGTTCCTTCTTCTGCCGTTCATACTGGAACTTGCCGAAATCAAGCAAACGGCAAACCGGCGGCACAGCATTGGGCGCAACCTCTACTAGGTCGAGATTGCGTTCATACGCCAGGCGCAAAGCTTCTTGGATCGGGAAAATGCCGAGTTGCTGGTTTTCCTCATCGATCAACCGCACCTCGCGCACCCGGATCTGCTGATTCACACGAAAGGCTTTGGTAGTTACGGTAGTAATACTCGTTTCCCTCTTTTTCTGCTGAGCCAGCGTGATGCTGGTCAAGGCCTAACCCTAGTGACAGCCGGGACCAGCCCGACCGTATCGAAAGGCAACTATAACATAACGATGGAAAGGTGTCAAAAACGACGCCGAGCGCCGAAGAGAGAGGCCATATCTCAGATCAACGCTCTTTGCTGCACCACGTCCCGCACATAGGCAATGAACTCGCCCACCGGCTGCGTGCCGCGCTGTTCACCCGTCCGCAACCGGACGTTGACCGCGCCTTCAGCCGCCTCGCGATCGCCGATGACCAACATATACGGGATCTTCTGCAACTGCGCGTTACGGATCTTGGCGTTCATGCGGTCCGAGCTGTCGTCCACCTCAACTCGCAGCCCGGCAGCCTTCAGTTGATCCGCCACCGCGTGCCCGGCCTCGTTGTGCCGATCTGCGATGGGGATCACAGCCACCTGCACCGGGCAGATCCAGACGGGGAACGCGCCGCCGTAATGCTCGATGAGAACGCCGAAGAAGCGCTCCATGCTGCCCAGCAGCGCCCGGTGGATCATGTAAGGCCGGTGCTCCTGGCCATCCTCGCCGATGTATTTGAGATCGAATTTCTCCGGCAGGTTGAAGTCGAACTGGATCGTGCTCAGCTGCCATTCCCGATCCAGGGCATCAAGCATTTTCAGGTCAATCTTCGGGCCGTAAAACGCGCCGCCGCCCTCATCCACTTGGAACGGGATCTGCGCGCGTTCCAGGGATGCCCGCAACGCCTGTTCGGCTGCTTCCCACTTCGCGTCTTCGCCCACCCGTTTCTCGGGCCGCGTGCTCAGGTAGGCGTTGAACTCCGTGAAGCCGAAGCCCTTCAGGATGTGCAGGCAGAAGCCCAGCACCCGGTCAATCTCCTGCGGCATCTGATCGGGCCGGCAGAACAGATGTGCGTCGTCCTGCGTGAAGCCACGCACCCGCGTCAGGCCGTGCAACACGCCGCTGCGCTCGAACCGATATACCGTGCCCCACTCGGCATAGCGCAAGGGCAGGTCACGATACGACCGCGTGCGCGTCTTGTAGATGTTGAGATGGAACGGACAGTTCATGGGCTTCAGGTAGAACTCCTGGCCCTCGATCTCGATGGGCGCGTACATGTTCTCCTTGTAGAAGTCGAGGTGCCCGCTCGTCTCCCAAAGCGACGCACGGCCGATGTGCGGCGTGTAGATCAGGTCGTAACCACCGGCTAGATGCTCGTTCTTGCAGAACTCCTCCGCTAAGTGACGCATCAACCCGCCCTTGGGGTGCCAGAGCACCAGCCCGCCGCCCACGTCGTCCGGGTTGGTGCTAAACAGGTCAAGCTCCTTGCCCAGCCGCCGATGGTCGCGGCGCTTGGCCTCTTCCAGCTTGTTGAGATACGCCTCAAGCTGCCCCTTGTTCGGCCAGACTGTGCCGTAGATGCGTTGCAGCATAGGGTTGTGCTCGTCCCCGCGCCAGTACGCGCCCGCCACGCTGAGCAGCTTGAACGCGTCCGGCGGGATCTGGCCCGTACTGTCCAAGTGCGGCCCCCGGCACAGGTCAATGAAGTGAGCGTGCTGGTACGTCGAGATGACCGGCGGCTCGTCGGTCGGTTCGCCGTATTCATCCACTCCGCCCCGTTCCAGGCCCTCGATCAGCTCGATCTTGTAGCGCTGATCTGCGAAGAGGCGTTTGGCATCTTCGGCGCTGATCTCGCTGCGCACGAACCGATGCTTGCCGGCTACGATCTGGCGCATCCGCTTCTCGATGGCCTCGAGGTCCTCAGGCGCAAACGTCTTCAGCGACCCGTCGGGATTGCGCCCCAGGTCAAAGTCATAGTAGAAGCCGTCCTTGATGGGCGGCCCGATGGCGATCTGCGCCTCAGGGAAGCGCTCGATCACCGCCTCTGCCATAACGTGCGCCGTCGAGTGGCGCAGTCTGTGAATGAATTCGTCCTCGTTTTCGTGATTATGTTTGCTGGCCACGGTGGCCTCCTTGGTTATTACAAATTGGTAGACTGGTAAATTGGTCGATGGGTCAGGGGAGTGCCTGACCTGACAACAGCAGCCGTGCGCCCAAGGGTATTCGGATCATCGGTTGTCGCGCCGGTCATGGCGATCACCCCCTTTCGGATAGGCATAAAAACAAAAGCTCCTCACCCATTGGGGCGAGGAGCTCGCGGTTCCACCCAAGTTGACGCGCCTATCGGTCGCGCCATCTCTCAAGCCGCTAACGGGGCCAGCCGGGCCGCCATACTGGCTTTCGCTTTCAGGCATCCGCTCACGGGGGGTTTTCGACGGGCCTCTGCGAGGCAGGCTTCCAGCCGGTGGCCTGCCCTCTCTGGCGCTTGCGCGCCGTCTACTCGTCCCGATCAACGCTTTATGATATTGAAGTGGGCGGTAGAGGGATTGAACCTCTGACCTCGGCGATGTCAACGCCGCGCTCTAGCCAGCTGAGCTAACCGCCCCGGCAGAAAATATTATACGCAGACTGTCGCGGTTTGGCAAATCTGGAAGTTGGTTGCTGGAAACTACCCTCCCGCGACCAGATTCTAGCTTCCAACTCCTAGCTTCAAAACTGCGTACAGCCGCTCCTTCGCATCCGGAGGCAACGGCTCATGGCCGCGGCTGCGATACAGTGTCACGGTCTTGCGCAAGGTGTCCACCACGACGCGACAGTCACCGCACCCTGCCATGTGGTGGTCTATCTCGGCACACAATTGGGCCTCTAACTCGCCGTCAATGTAGCCCGACAGTGAAGCCAACATCTCTCTACACAACACGGAGCGCCCCTTCCTTTCCTGCCATATGCTGCGCCACGGGACCGAAATAAGCAGTGAGCTTCTCACGTAGCGCCAATCGCGCGCGGTGCAGCCGCACCTTGACGTTGGTTTCCGTCAACTCGAGGACCTCGGCGGTCTCAGCCGTAGAGAGCCCTTCGATGTCCCGCAGGACAAATACGCTACGCAACGAGGGTGATAAAGTCTGAAGCGCGGTTTCCAAGACACTGCGCAGCTCCTTGTTGAGCAGCATGTCATCGGGCAGGGCCGTCCAATCAATGAATTGCCGCGGCACCTGCTCGCCTTCGCCCGTCTCCCACGGCTCATCCAGCGAGAAGGTGGGCGCCTGGCGCCGGCGCAACCGCATCAGTGCAGCGTTGTAGGTGATGCGATATAACCATGTGCCCAGTTGGCTGCGACCCTCGAAGCGTGGCAATGCGCGGAACGCGCTGATGAACGCCTCCTGCATCACCTCTTCGGCTTCCTGCGGGTTACCCATCATGCGCAGGGCCAGGTTATAAATCGTGCCCGAATGGCGCTCGACAATCTCGGCGTAGGCCTCCTGCTGTCCGGCCCTGGCCGCAGCAACCAATGTGCTTTCGCTGAGCTGTAATGTGTTCGTAAGTCACTCCTTTCGATGCACGTGTGCGCTGAAGGTTACGCGCACCGACCCGGCAGGGACGTTCCTTAGCCGGGTCGGTGCTGCACGCGAACCGAACGCCAACCTACGCCAACGCGCGCTCTAACTTGCTCTTCAATACGTTATAACTGGCCAGACCCACCTGGCGGTCCACTTCTTGACCGTTCTTGAAGAAGATCAAGGTCGGAATGCCCATGATGCCGTAGCGGGTCAGGATATCGGGATAGTCATCAGCGTTCAGCTTGGCCACAACGGCCCGGCCCTCATACTCAGTGGCCAGCGCTGCAACCGCTGGCGCCACCATACGACACGGCCCGCACCACTCGGCCCAAAAATCTACCACAGCCGGCAGCTCGGACTTCAAGATCACACTATCAAACTCATCACCGGTCACGTGCAACGGCTCGACCGCTGGCTTGTCGCCCGAAGCGACAGGGGCATCAGCTTTCCCGCCCATGAGTTTCCTGAATATCCCCATGTGATAACTCCTCTCATTCAACTATCTTTTGTCAGCGTGTCATTGTCATTTGCTGCGCCACTTCCAGTCTGCTTGTCCCGGCCCGCACGGGGCCGGCATGAGTTACTGGCCGCTCAGCCGCCGCGGCCTGACAGGATGAGAACCACCCAGATAATCAGGCCGATGAGCAGTAAGTCGTTCGGTTGCATTGATGCTCCCTATTCCAGTTTGCGCAGGGTGGCCATCAACTGATCCAGCATGGCGTCCATGTCACCCTGCCCCGGTTCCAACAGGCAACGCGCGGCATACGAACGGGCCAACACCAAACTGGCCTGGTGCACGGCCGAACGGATCGCAGCCATCTGCTGGAGGATGTCGGAGCAGTCCCGTTCGTCCTCGACCATCTTGAGCACCCCGCGCACCTGACCTTCGACCCGTCGCAGACGGGTGGTAAGGTCTGCCTTCACCTCGGATGATTGAAGCTCCATGCCGTTCCTCGCCGCGATTTGACACTTGCCATCCAAAACACTATACTAGGGTATAGTATATTCAAGGATGCCCACGGCGTCAAGTTCAGGAGGTCGCCATGCAGAAAAGTGCAGGAAGGCTGGCGGGGATCGGGGTATCGCTATCGGCCGAGGAAGTAGTCGAACTTAAGATGATCGTCCAGGATGAGGATGAAGCGGCTGCGCTGGACTTCTTGCGTCGTCTACGTCGCAAAATCGTGGAGCTTGAGCGGCGGCACTGCGGAGACCCGGACAAGCTGCCGGGATTGAACTGAAAAAGGCCCGGCCACAACCAGGTTTCCCGGGAAACCTGGTTGTGGCCGGGTGCACGTTACAACAACACCTCCAGCCTGGCCTTCGACGCCTCAAACAGCTTCTCATGCAGGCTGACGCCGTGGGAATCCATGGTGACCACAGCCGGGAAGCCCTCCACGCGCACCACCCAGAACGCCTCCGGCACGCCGAGCTCTTCCTTCTTGAGCACCGTCACCACTTCCTTGACGTAGCTGGCGATCAGGGTCGCCGCCCCGCCGACCGCATGCAGGTAGACCGCGCCGTACTGCTGGCAGGCAGCCAGCGTCTTCGGACCCATGCCGCCCTTACCGATGACCACACGCAGCCCGAAATAACGGATCACCTCCGCCTCGTAAGGTTCCTCGCGGGTGCTGGTGGTGGGGCCGGCCGAGACAAAATGATAGCGCCCAGTTTCGTCTTTGCTGACCACGGGGCCGCAGTGATACATCACACCGCCGGCCCACAGCGCTTGGAGTTGATCATGGATCGCGCGCTCACTTACGGGGATGTCCGGCCCATGAAAGAATGTGTCCTTCATGTACTTGTGCGCGGCATCGCGGGCCGTCACCACCAGGCCGTAGAGTCGCACCTGGTCGCCCACGTGGAGGCTGCGAATCGCTTCTTCACTAATGGGGATATTTAGATCGACTGTTGGCATTTGAACGCTCCCTCACCTGATCTCCACTTGTCCATTCCGATACACCATAGTCCGCCGCCGGTCCGCCCAACACATGTAGGATGCCGTGACGAAATAGCTCGCAGGCAGGCGCTCAAGCGAGTCAATCTTGACCGACAGCACCGTGGTCTTGCCGCCGAAGCCCATGGGGCCAATGCCCAGGGTGTTGGCCTCTTTGGTCAGTCGTTGCTCCAGCGCAGCCAGGCGCGGGTCGGGGTTGGCGTCATCCAGCGGGCGGTAGAACTGCTCCTTGGACTTGATGTAGCTGGAGCCCCGATCACCGCCCACAGCCACGCCGATGACGGCCGGTGCGCACCCCATACCCTGGGCCTGGTGGACGGCGTCCAGCACGACGCGGCGCACGCCCTCCAGGTCGCGATTCGCGTCCAGTCGCGCGTCGGGCAGGCTGTACTGCGCGCCGACGTTCTCGCAGCCGCCCCCCTTCAACATCAGATCCACCTTCAGGTAGTCCTCCTCCCACTCCTCGAAATGAAAGTTGGGGAAGTCGTCCCCTAGATTATTGCCAGGGTTCTTACCGGTCAAGGTATCCACGGAGTTCGGTCGTAGATAGGAACGTGCCGTTGCCTCGGCCACAGCCTCGCGGATCTGTTTCTTCAGCGCTAGGGTTGACCAGCCGATGGGATAGTAAACGTAGAAGATCGGGGTGCCGGTGTCCTGGCAGATCGGCGTCGAGCGCTGGCGCGAGAGCTCGACGTTCTCCAGGATGGCGTCCAGGGTGCTCTGTGCAGCCGAGCCGGGGTCCTCTTCCTCGCGCGCCCGGCGCAGTGCGGCTTCCATGTCCGCGGGCAGGTCGGTGGCTGCCCGGCGGACCAACTCGATGAAATGGGGTACCAGGTTCTCCATACCGTCGCCTCCTGCGCGCCCGGCCTTGGACGCGCGTATCCAGGACGTTGTGTTATCTCGAGGTTGCTGGAGAGCACTATAGCACACCGATGGCAAAGGTGTCAACGCGTTTACTTTACATTTGCGCCGAAAGCGGTATACTGCCAGGCGTGTTCATGGGGGCATCTTCCGTGCCCCCAGTTGTTGCCAAGATGCCGAGGAGGTGTGCTTGCGCCCCCATTCGCACGTAGACGCGCAGATCTGCCACACATGTTCGCCATGCCAGGCGCGGCTAGTATGCAAGACGCGCGCCATCGTGCAATACGAACGCGGAGACCTACCGATCGTCGAATACAGCCGTTGCCTGGGCTGCCTGGTTTGCATCCCTGCCTGCCCGTTTGGTGCTATACGCAACGGTAAAAGCCCATCATCGGTCGAGCCCCCTGCCCGCTAAGTGTCTTTGCCCTTCGTTAGCCAGCATAAGTCCAACAAAGACCCCTTATAATAAGTCCAAATAATCGTACCTGATGCGCGTCATAAGGGTGGAGTCAGTTTTCTTTCATAATTCACGTGATATCGAGTACAATATCGATGTGCTTGAGAGCAAAAGTTAAGGAGATTTGTCAAATGAACCGTAAGAGCTTTTTTGTTGTCCTTGCCGTTTTGGCCCTGGTGAGCCTGACGGTAAGCAGCGCCTTTGCGGCCGGCCCGGTCCAAACTGCGGCCGAGACTTACTTCGCCGGCGGCACCAAGAATATTAGGGCCGCCGACCTGTTCGCCAACCTCAACGATGGCGACACCAGCAACGATCCCTTCCGGGTTGACATCCGCCAGGCCGCGGACTACGAAAAAGGCCATATCCCGGGCGCGATCAACATGCCCGGCGGCAGCGTCTTCACCGCCGAGAACTTGGCCAAACTGCCGAAGGATAAGCCGATTGTCCTGAATTGCTACACCGGCCAGACCGCGAGCCAGGCCACCGCGGGCCTCCGCTTGCTGGGCTACGACGCCTACAACCTGCTTTACGGCATCCCGAGTTGGGGTACCGCCGAAGGCATCACCTACTCCTTCAACGCGGGCCAAAGCGGCAATTACAGGGTGAGCACCGAAGCCGCGCAGCTTGAGGGCACCTTCGATGCGCCGAAGCCCTTGGGTGACACCGTGGAAGCCGCGGCGCAGGCGTACTTCGCCGGCGGCTTCAAGGCCACGAAGGCGGCCGACCTGTTTGCAAATCTGAACGATGGCGATGACAGCAACAACCCTGTGCTCCTGGACATGCGTTCGGCCGAGCACTATGCAGCCGGCCACATCCCCGGCGCAGTCAATGTGGCGCCGAAAGATTTGTTCACCGAGGCCGGCCTGGCCAAGCTCCCGCCCAACAAGCAGATCGTGTCCTACTGCTACAGCGGTCAAACCGCCAGCCAGGCCACTGGGGCCCTGCGCATGTTGGGCTACGATGCCTACAATTTGCAGTTCGGTATGCCCTCATGGGCCATCGTGAACGAGACCGCCACCCCGGTGTGGGACGTGAGCAAGAGCGGCAACTACAAGCTCGAGGGCGCGCCCGCGGCAGCAGCCGCTGCTGCCCCAGCCGCTGCTGCGCCGGCTGCCCTGCCGACCACCGGCATGCCCATCGCCCTGGCCCTGACGCTGGCCGGTGTTGCGCTGGCTGGCGCCGGTTTGACCCTGCGCAAGCGGTAAGCATTTCTGTGGGAGAAACCGGGTTTCTTTGAGCAATCCGGTTTCTATTTTTCCCTTTGGAGGAACCGAGATGTCCCGATCAACCCCAATATGGGTGCGGACGGCTGCGGTCCTGGGTGTTCTTCTGCTGAGCCTGCTGCTCGTTGCCGCTTGCAGCGGCGGTGCAGCCCCAGCGCCCACAACCGTGGCCCAAGCGCCCACCACTGCGCCGGCCGCGCCAACCGCCACGGCCCCGCCACCGACCGAGGCGCCACCAACCGCCACACTGGCCCCCACTGATACGCCAGCGCCGACCGCAACAGCGACCGAAGAACCAGTTCCCACTGCAGTGCCTATCCCTGACGCCACCAACTGCGTCACCTGCCACACAGACGAGGCCACCCTGCAAGCGCTCGCCGTCGAAGAGGAAGCCGCAGAGGAGCTTTCCGAAGGGGAAGGCTGAGGAGGCGAAGTGCCTCCGTTGGAGGCATGGGAGAAGGTCCTGGTAGACGCGGAAAATTACGTTGAAAGCGACCCGCACGCCAAGGTCGCGAACTGCATCCAGTGCCACGGCGGTCAAGGTGGCACCGACGACATGGCGGCGGCCCATGAAGGCGTCGTCACCGATCCTACTGCCAGCCAGGAGAGCGTCGAAAAGCTCTGTGGCTCATGTCACGCTGAGATCACGACCGCGCAACTCACCAGCCAGCACTTCACCCTGCAAGGCTATGAGACCATCATCGGCGCGCGGTTGGGTGATGCACCCGCCTCGCATGAGGCGTGGGATCTGGCTAAAGCCAATCACTGCTCGTCGTGCCACACCACCTGCGGCCAGTGCCACGTCAGCCAACCCACCAGCGTGGGCGGTGGCCTGATCAGCGGGCATCAGTTCAAGAGCGTGCAGGCCTTCACCCGCACCTGCTCCGGCTGCCACGGCTCGCGCGTCAACGCGGAATACACGGGCCAAAACGAAGGCTACCCCGCCGATGTGCACTGGACCCAAGCTGGCATGGCCTGCTTCAAGTGCCATACCGGTGAGGCGCTGCATGGCATGGCAGGCGAGAAGACTGAGCGCTATGATGGCGCGCCGATGCCGTCCTGCCTGGATTGCCATCCCGATGCTGCGGCCGGCAAGGGTTCGATCATGCAGCACAACCTGCACGGCGAAAAACTGGCGTGCCAGGTGTGCCACAGCGTGGCCAACAAGAGCTGCTATAGCTGCCACGTGCAAACTAACGACGCTGGCACACCCTTCTTCAAGATCGAGCCCAGCGTGATGGTATTCAAGATCGGCCTGAATCCGCAGAAGAGCGAGGATCGGCCGTGGAACTACGTCGTATTGCGCCACGCGCCGATTGACCCAGAAGCATTCGCGTTCTACGGCGAGGATGTGTTAGCCAACTTCGATGCGCTGCCCACATGGAAGTACGCCACACCACACAATATCCAGCGCAACACGCCGCAGACTGCGACCTGCGATAGCTGCCACGGCAACGCAGAGATCTTCATCAGTGAGCAGGACTTGCTGCCCTACGAAGTCGAGGCCAACAAGATCGTAATCCCTGAAAATATCCCGGCCAAGATCGGGCAATGAACTGAAGCGCTCACTAGTACAGCGCAATCAGGCGCCAGGTCATGCAGTTCAGCAGCTACCCGGCGCCTGATTCTATTCTAGCCTCTTCGGGATCCAGGCTCACCTGCCCGGCAGTTGACGGAGCGCTGCATTCTCCGGCGCAAACGCAAAATCCCAGAATGCCTGCTGCAGCGGTGTGACTGCGTGGCGGTGACGCCGCATCATATAGATAGCACGCGTCAACGTCATATCTTGTACCGGTACTTCCCTAATCCGCCCCAACTGTGACCCGCGTGCGGCCGCCAGCCGCGAGATGAACGCCAGGCCGATCCCCTCCTCAACCGACATCTCGATCGCCTCCGCATTTGCCAGGATCAATACCGTCTGGAGCTGGTCAATCTCGATCTGATGCGCTGCCAGCCCCTCCGCAAGAACCTCGTAAGTGCCGGCGGTGGGCTCGCGCAGGATAAACGGCTGTGTCAGGAGTTCGGCCGGGGCCACGGAACGGCCATCTGCCCAAGGATGACCGGCCGGCACGATAAGCACGATCTGATCCTCCGTGAACTGCGCCCACTCCACATCCCCATGGCTGGGCCGCGCAGAGACAACAGTCAATTCAGCGCGGTCCTCTAAAAGCCATTCGACCGCGGCACGACGGCTCATCACATTGATGGTTACACGCACGTCGGGATATTTGCGGCGGAACCCCGCCACCAGTCGCGGCAAGATGTATTTCCCCACCGTCGTGCTGCACGCGATAGTGATGTGCCCGATCATCAGGCCGTGCAGCGCGCTCATGGTCTCCTCGATCTGCTTGATGTGCCGCAGAGCCTCCTGCGCCAGCGGCAACAGCGTCCGGCCTGCCTCGTTGAGCTGAATGCTGCGGCCGTTGCGGGTGAACAACTCCAGGCCAAGGCGCTTTTCCAGGTTGCTGATCTGCAAGCTGACAGCGGGTTGGCTGAGATAGAGACGCCGCGCGGCGACCGAGAAATTCTCCGCCCGCGCGGCCTCGACAAACACGTTTAACTCATGGTAACTCAACATCGGCGGCTCCCGTCACGAACAATAAGACTCATACGTTCTCAATTCACTATTCTACCACAACACATCGTGAACCCCCGCTCCCGGCTGGCCCTGATGATGCAAGCGCAATTGTGGTATACTCTAGCCAACCACAATCTCAGGAGGCTTCCGATGTTGCGCCCAATGATTGCGTTGACCTGCATGCTCCTGCTTCTGTTCCCCCTGGGGCCAGCAACGGCCGAGGATCCCGTCCTGCAGCCAGTCGTCTACCTGCCCCTGGTAGGCCGGGATTTCTGGTCGGGCCCACCCCCGTTATTGCTCGCCGCCTTGTACTACGACACATACCGGACCAATGAGCCGGATGAAGCGTTTCAACTGTACAATCCGCTCAGCACACCGATCTCGCTGGCCGGCTGGCAGGTAAAAGCCGGGACGCGCGCCGTGACCTTCCCGGCCGGGGTCGAGATCGAGGCGCGTCGTTGGCTGTGGTGCGCGCGTCAGGCAACCGATTTTACGCTCAGCTTCGGTGCGAGTCCGGGCTGCGAATACGGCGCCGACACAGACCCGACCGTACCCAACCTGACGGGGACTGCCTTAACCCTCAGCAACACTGGCGGTGTTGTGATCCTGGTCAACCCAGACGGCACATACACCGATGTACTGGTGTACGAAGGAGGCGACATCAACACGCCAGGCTGGCAAGGGCCGGCTGTGACGCCGTATAAACCGTCCACTAGCTTCGGCGAGGAGGGACAGATCCTCTATCGCAAGCTTGATCAGGCCACCAGCCGTCCGGCCCGCGACACTGACACCCGCGCGGATTGGGCGCAGGACGCAGACGACATCGTCGACGGCCGCAAGGCACGCTATCCGGGCTGGGACCTGGAGAGCTTTTTCCCCGCCCAGGTAGTTACCGAGGCTGCCGCCGTGGCTGTGTTCGTCTCACCAGACAACGCTTTTGACGCCTTGAAGATCTTGTTGGAAGGCGCCCAACACAGCATCCGATTCGAAGGCTACACCTTTGAAAACGCGCGGTTAGGCGAGCTGATCGCCGCACGGGCGAGCGGCGGCGTCTCGGTAGAGATGCTGCTGGAAGGCGCGCCGCCAGGCGGGATCAGCGATCAGCAGCGCTGGATCGTGCAACAGATCGCCGAGGCTGGCGGCCGCGTGTATTACATGCGCACCAATGGGCCGGATCACCAGCGTTATGAATACCAGCACGGCAAGTTTTGGGTGCTGGATGGCGACACTGCGCTGGTCGGCAGCGAGAACATCACTGCCGAAGCGTTCCCGGATGACCCAAAGGCCGACGGCACCATCGGTCGGCGCGGGGTCTATCTGATGACAACTGCGCCGTCCATCGTCGCCCAGCTCAATAAGATCATGGACGCGGATATCGCGCCGGGGGTCCACGGTGACATCTGGCCCTGGGGCCCGAACGACGCCGCTCTGGGCGCGCCACCAGCCGGCTTCGTGCCATCCTACACCAGCGGCGGCAACCTCTACCCGGTTCAGGCACCGCAACCCTTGTTTGTGGAAGGCATGTTCTCATTCCAGCTCATCCACGCGCCGGAACAGGCGTTGCGAGATCAGGACAGCCTACTGGGTCTGATCAACCGCGCCGGGCCGGGCGATACAGTGTTGGTAGAGCAGATGTACGAGCACCTGTTTTGGGGCTCCACGACCAGCAACGTGAATGCCGATCCCAACCCGCGCCTGGAAGCCTACCTCGCGGCCGCCCGCCGCGGGGCCACCGTGCGCGTGCTGTTGGACGCCCTCTTCGATGACCTCAGCAGCCCGCGCAGCAACCTGCGCACGGTGGAGTATCTCAACGGCGCGGCTCAGACCGAGGGCCTCAAGCTGCAAGCCCGGCGGCGCAACCCCACCGGCGGGGGCATCCACAACAAGATGGTGCTGGCCCAGGTCGGCGGCCAGGGCTGGGCCGCGGTCGGAAGCCTCAACGGCGGCGAAGTATCGGCCAAGCTGAACCGGGAGATGGTGTTGCTGGTGGGGTCAGACGAGGCCTACAACTACCTGGCGGATGTGTTCTGGTATGACTGGGAGGGGACGCCGTGAGCGACCCGGCCGCGCCGGCCCAAGAGCGCGCACACCGCTGAACGCCAACGCGAACGAACTTTCGGCTATGGCGCAGCACAAGGTGCAAATGTGCGCCCGCGCACTCAGGCTCATCTGGCGCATGGCCGCAGTCAAGAATGAGCGGCCGGTCTCGTCCACCGGGCGATAGTCAGTCGCGCCCCTGGGTCGGTCCCATATCGGTATTGGTGGTCAGACCGGCGCGCTGGTCAGCAACGGGAAGACCAAAGCGTTGTGCTGCTATTCACGAAGGATGCACCGCACCGATCACCGGCCTGTGAGGAACCGGATAATCTCGCGCGTGTCGGGGCTGAAACGTGCCATTTCTTCGTCGGTCAGCAAATTCAAGACCCGCATGTGTGCCAATTGTTCTATGGCCGTCGACCTGCGCAGGTCATTGAAGGTATCTGCCAGCTCACGATCGCGCCGCTGCACCAGGTCATGGATTGCCAGGTACCGTTCATGACTGGTCTTGGCGTCATCGTCTGCCAGCCTTTCAATGTCGGAGAGGGCGCGCTGGCAGAAGCGCTCAAGCGCGATCGGATGAAGCGCTCGAAGAAGCTTCCAGTCTGACTCGTTGATCGTGCGCACAATTCCCTTGTCTTCGCCGGCCCGGCTCCGGCCTTACCTGTCGAGCGGCCGGGCTGCTTCCAGCCTCACTCGTTCGAGTAAGTACCTATCCGGAAACCCTCATGGCAGCTATCCTGAGCCTGTCGAAGGAGCGCTGTCCTCTGCACAAACCCGCACCCTTCGACGGGCTCAGGGTGCTTGTCCCGGTTTTCGGATAGATTCTAAGTCAACGACGCCCAAGGCGCGCCCAGCGCTCCAGGTATCCCTGTTCGGGATGGGATTCCTGGATCTCGTACACCTCGATCACATGCTGGAACTGCCGCCCCAGGGAGGGCGGGGCCCGATACCACAGGAGCTTGCTCAAGACCACATCCTCCGGGCTGCTGATCCACTCCTCGCGACCAAACACCTGGCCCAACAAGCGCTGCTCGAAGCATGCGACACGACATCGTAGGGCGTGTTTTTGCAGCGCCACAAGTCTATCTTGAATGGCACATCCCTCCCAAGTTTCCAGAGGCCCATTATACCTCACCTCACTCCATCCTCCGCGGCCGACCGCAAAGGAATGCACAGCAGCCGGGCAGATCGGATATCACGACGCTATGCCCGCCGGCCGCGGCGACTTTGCGTGCTCTTCTCGCGTGTTCTTGCCGACGGAATAAGCCATCATAAAGGCGACGGCGGCGCGGCCGATGAAAGGCGCTGCACGAAGCGCGCCGGCACGCGGATCCGCTGCGGCGCGAATTGCTCGCCGTTGAGCCGCCGGATCAGCAGGTCTGCGGCCTGCCGGCCGATCTCCTCTCCCGGCAGCGCGAAGGTCGTCAATGGCGCATCGAAGAACTCGGCGTAGGGCAGATCATCCACGCCGATCAGCGATACGTCCCGCGGCATAGCCAAGTTGCACCTGCGCAGCGCCTTCTGGAGCCAGCTTGCCATGTCATCATTGAAGCAGAAAACCCCGGTGACTTCCCGACGCGCCAC
Organism: uncultured Anaerolineales bacterium; assembly: GCA_964551735.1. Lineage (GTDB taxonomy): Bacteria > Chloroflexota > Anaerolineae > CG2-30-64-16 > CG2-30-64-16 > DAOUAT01. The sequence continues at coordinate 31,215 of CAZKEF010000027.1, read as the reverse complement.
CGCCGCACAGATGTCCGCCAGTTCTCCGTCCTGCGCCAGGTAGCCGCGCAGGTCGGCCAGCGACCCGATGTGCTCCTTCATCTCCGGTACGAGGATACGGGGCGTCAGGCCGGCTTCCTGCATGGCCCGCACGTAGCCGCCGGCCCGGCCCCGCGCGGTCGAGCCGTACGCGTCAGTCAGGTGCACGATGCCCGTATGGCCCAACTCGAGTAGGTGGCGGGTCGCCTCGTAGCCGATGCGTTCGTTGTCTGCGCCCACGTAATCGGCATCGCTATAATCCCACAAGCGCGCGATCATCACCAGGGCCACCCGGCGAGCGTGCAGGCGGTCGAGGATCGGCCGCACCGCCTCATCGTCGGTCGGGCAAAGCGCCAGCCCGACGGCCCCTTGCTCCAGCAAGCTGTCCACGATGTGCGCCAGGTTCTCCGTCTGCCTCTCATGCACGCTCATGTCCACCCGGTATCCCGCTTCACGCAAGCTGTTATTGATGGCCGACGCCAACTGCGCGTAATACACATAGAAATAACGATCGGGGACGACCACGCCGACCAGCCCGGCCACTTCGGGAGCGGCAGCGCGCGGCTCCAGCACAAAGCTACCCGCGCCGACGACCGGCTTCACGAATCCGCCCTCGGCCAATCCGCGCAAGGCCTGGCGGATCGTTGTTCGGCTCACCCCCAGTTCCTCCTCCAACGCGCGTTCCGAGGGAAGCGCTTCGTTGGGGCTGAGGGTGTTATCCAAGATCTGGGCTTGCAGCGCGCTGCGCAAGCGGTAGTGCAGCGGGGCGGGGCCCTGCGCGGCGAGTTCTGCCTTGATGCGGTCAACGTCAAGCATGATTCGTGTCCTCGGGTTGGAAAGACTTGGGTGTCTGATACCGGTTACTACCAATCCTATCCTGGCTTAGGTCGCTTGTCAATTCTAATTCATGCGCGAACATGCAGATTGGGTATTGACAACGGACTGAATGTATGATAGAGTTGGTAGTAACTGGTTACTACCAATTTTGTCCGGTTATCCCCATCCCAAGGAGAAGACCCTATGAATACCCGTGTCGTTCGTCTCTTGTCCCTCCTGATGGTGGTCGCAGTGCTGATCACAGCCTGCGGCCAGCCGACGGCCACGCCGGCGTCAGCCCCGATACAAGCGCCCGAGGCCGCCCAGCCGACCGCGGCCCCGGCCGCCACCACTGCACCTGAGCCAACCAAGGCCCCGGAACCCACGGCCGCTCCTGCGTCCAAGTACCAGGAAGCCCCCATGCTGACCGACCTGGTCAAGGCCGGCACGCTGCCGCCTGTTGATGAGCGCCTGCCCGAAAATCCGCTGGTCTACGAAGGCGCCTCGGTGGGCGCGTACGGCGGCAACTGGCGCATGGGCATGAAGGGGGCCGACTACAACATGCTCTTCAAGACGTTCGGTGTGGACAACCTGGTCACTTGGTCGCCCGATGGCAAGGAGATCGTGCCCAACCTGGCCGAGAAGTACGAGCTCAGCCCGGATGGCACCGAGTTCACCTTCTATCTGCGCAAGGGCCTCAAGTGGTCCGATGGCCAGCCCTACACCGCCAACGACATCGAGTGGTGGTGGGCCGAGGTGGCGCAGAACAAGGACCTGGAGCCGGCCGGTTTCGCTTCGATCCAGGTGAAGGGCGAGTTCGGCCAGTTCACCAAGATTGATGATTACACCTTCAAGGTCAAGTTCGCCGCGCCGTACGCCTACTTCCTGCAGCAGCTCGCCGCGCCGGTGGGCGCCTACGTCAGCAGTTGTCCGGCGCACTTCGCCAAGCAGTATCATGCGAACTTTGTGGATAAGGCCAAGCTCGACCAGATGGTGCAGGAGGGCGGCTTCAAGACGTGGGCCGAGCTCTTCAATGCCCGGTTGGGCGCGCACTGCCAGTCGGTCTGGTCGGATGAGAAGCGCCCGAACATCTACGCCTGGATCGTGGACAAAGGCTTCAGCCCCAACGCGACGCAGCTCACCTTCACCCGCAACCCCTACTACTGGAAGGTGGACGCCGCAGGCAACCAGTACCCGTACATTGACAAGCTCACCGTGGACGTGGTGCAGGACGTTTCGGCCCTAGTGCTGAAGGCCACCAACGGCGAGATTGACTACCAGGCCCGCAGCTTCACGACCGATCCCAACAAGCCGGTGCTGTTCGACAACCAGGCCAAGGGCGACTATCGCCTGGTGCCGCTCACCAAGGGCCAATCGAACACCGTGGCGATCCACTTCAACATGACCTCCAAGGATCCGGTCAAGCGCGCGGTGTTCCAGAACAAGGACTTCCGCATCGCCATGTCCCACGCCATCAACCGGCAGGAGATGATTGACACGATCTTTGTCAGCCAGGGTCAAGCGGCGCAGCCCGCGCCGCTGGCGGGCACCGCGTTCTACAACGAGCAGTTGGCGACACAGTACACCGAGTACGACGTGCAGAAGGCCAACGAGCTGTTGGACACGATCGGCATGAAGGCCGGCGCTGACGGCTTCCGCACCGCGCCCGATGGTTCGCCATTCGCCTTCATCCTGGAAGGCACCAAGGAGCTCAGCGGCTATATGGGCGATGCCGGCGCCATGTTGGTGAAGTACTGGAAGGCCGTGGGCATCAATGTGGAGTACAAGGACTCAGCCCGCGACCTGCTCTACCAGCGCAAGGACAACAACGACAGCGATGCCACCCTGTGGGGCGGCGAAGGCGGCCTGAACCCGTTGCTGGATCCGCGCAACTTCGCGCCGGTGCACTACGAGTCCAACTGGGCCGTGGCCTGGAAGAACTGGTACACCAAGACGGCCGAGAACGCCGAGGAGCCGCCCGCTGATGTCAAGGCGTTGATCCAGAAGTACGACGACGCGCTCCTGGCGCCCTCCTACGAGGCCCAGATCAAGGCCGTGAACGAGATGCTGCAACTGACGGCTGATCTCTTCCCTAACCTCGGCATCAGCACGCCCGCCGATGGCTACGGCGTCGCCAAGAACAGCCTGAAGAACGTGCCCGATCGGATGATCACCGATTGGACGTACACCGATCCGTTCATCGCCCGGCCGTACGCCTGGTACTTCGGCAAGTAGCAAACAAATTCTCTCTCGACTGTCTTGGCGGCTCGAGCCGCCAAGACAGTCGAGACCGTCCTTTCCCCATTCCCCAAAAAGGAGTGCGCCATGCTCCAGTACATCCTCAAGCGCGTCCTCTTGATGCTGGTCACGCTGCTCCTGGTCTCGGTGGTGGCTTTCGTCATCATCCAGCTTCCCCCCGGCGATTTCGCCACCAGCTACATCTCGGCCCTGGCGGCTTCGGGTGCGACGGTGCAGCAGGAGGCACTGGAGGCCTTACGCACGCAGTATGGGCTCGATCAGCCGGTGCTGGTGCAGTACGGCAAATGGATCTGGGGGGTGATCACGCGCGGGGACTTCGGCATCTCGTTCTCCTACAAGCTGCCGGTGTCCTCCATCATCTGGGAGCGGGTCTGGCTGACCGTCTGGATCTCGCTGCTGTGCGTGCTGATCACCTGGCTGATCTCTTTCCCCATCGGCATCTACTCGGCGGTCAAGCAGTACTCGGTGGGCGACTACTTCTTCACCCTTCTCGGCTTCATCGGCGTGTCGGTGCCCAGCTTCCTGGTGGCGCTGGTGGCGCTCTACATCGCCTTTAAGTATTTCGGGGTGACGATGACCGGCCTCTTCTCGTCGGAGTTCGCCCAGGCGCCGTGGAGCTGGGCGCGCGTCGCCGATCTGCTGGGCCACCTGTGGCTGCCGGTGCTGGTGCTGGCACTGGAAGGCACCGCCGGGCTGATCCGCACCATGCGGGCGAACCTGCTGGACGAGCTGCGCAAACCCTACGTGGTCACCGCGCGCGCCAAGGGGCTGCCCGAATGGAAGGTGATCCTGAAGTACCCGGTCCGCCTGGCGCTCAACCCGTTTGTCTCAACCCTGGGCTGGCTGCTGCCCGGCCTGGTCTCTGGCTCGATCATCATCTCGGTGGTGGTGAACCTGCCGACCACCGGTCCGCTCCTGCTCAGCTCGCTGCTGTCGCAAGATATGTACCTGGCGGGCACCATCATCCTGCTGCTCAGCGCGCTGACCATCGTCGGCACGCTGCTGTCGGACATCCTGCTGGCGTGGCTCGACCCGCGCATCCGGCTGCAATGAGGGAGGGGACCGTATGACATCTACAGACAGGAAGCAGGGGGCAGGGGGCAGGAGTCAGGCAGGCGAGGTTGCGGAGCGCGAGGCGCAGGTCTTCGTCGCGCCGCAGTGGAAGCTGGTCTGGTGGAAGTTCCGCAAGCACAAGGTGGCGCTGGTTTCCAGCATCATCGTGCTGCTGGTCTACCTGATCGCGCTGCTGGCCGACTTCATCGCGCCGTTCAACGCGGTCACGACCGATGCGAAGTACCTCTACGCGCCGCCGCAGCGGCTGCACATCGAAGTGCGTGAAGGTCGCTTGCAGGCTTACGTCGAAGGCTACACCAGCAAGGTGGACCCCGCGGCCATGCGGCGCACCTTCCAGGTGGATCCAACGCAGCGGATTGATCTGGGGTTCTTCGTACGCGGCGTTCCCTACAAGTTCCTGGGGATCTTCCCCGGCGACCGCCACCTCTTCGGGCCGGTCACGGAAGGACAGCCGATGTATCTGTTGGGGGCTGACCGCCTGGGCCGCGATCTGTTCAGCCGGCTCATCCTGGGCACGCGCACCTCGATGACCATCGGCCTGGTCGGCGTTTTTTTCAGCCTGATACTGGGCGTGCTGTTGGGCGGCATGTCGGGCTATTACGGCGGCCTCATTGACACGCTCATCCAGCGCCTCATCGAGTTCCTGCGCTCGGTGCCTTCGATCCCGCTCTGGATGGGCCTGGCCGCGGCGCTGCCGCTGACCTGGCCGCCGCAGCGCGTCTACCTGGCGATCACGGTCATCCTTTCGTTCATCGGGTGGACGGGGCTGGCGCGCGTGGTGCGCGGCCGGTTTCTTTCCTTGCGCGAGGAGGATTTCGTCATGGCCGCGCGGCTCGACGGCGCGGGCCAGATGCGCATCATCCTGCGTCACATGCTGCCCGCGTTCACCAGTCACATCATCGCCTCCATCACGCTGGCGATCCCCGGCATGATCCTGTCGGAGACGGCGCTGAGCTTCCTGGGGCTGGGCCTGCGCGAGCCGGTGGTGAGCTGGGGCGTGCTGCTGCAGGACGCGCAGGAGCTGCGCTCCATCGCCACCGCGCCCTGGCTGCTCACCCCGGCCCTGGCGGTGGTGATCGCGGTGCTGGCGCTCAACTTCCTGGGCGACGGCCTGCGCGATGCAGCGGATCCGTATGCGCGCTGATGAGGGGGACTGTGGTGCGTTCGTGGTGCGTGGTGCGTGGTGCGTCAGCCGGAGTTCCGGAGCGTTTCATGCAACACGCAAACGCAACACGCAATACGCAACACGGCTCACGGGAAAGGCACGACCATGAACAACCAATCCGACTTGTTACTCGAAGTCAAAGGCCTCCGCACCCACTTCCTGATGGACGAAGGGACGGTCAAGGCAGTTGATGGCGCCGATTTCACCGTGCGCCGCGGGCAGACCGTGGGCGTGGTGGGCGAGAGCGGCTGCGGCAAGAGCGTCACCGCGTTCTCGATCCTGCAACTGGTCGAAAAGCCCGGCCGCATCGTGGCCGGCGAGATCCTCTGGCACCGTGACGGCCAGGCGCCGGTGGACCTGGCGAGCCTGAACTCGCGCGGCCCAGAGATGCGCGCCATCCGCGGGGCTGAGATCGCCATGATCTTTCAGGAGCCGATGGTGTCCTTGAGCCCGGTGCACACCATCGGCCACCAAATCGGCGAAGTGGTGCTGCTGCACCAGCAGTGTTCCAAACAGGCGGCGCGCAAGCTGGCGGTGGAGGTGCTGGGCAAGGTTGGCATCCCGCATCCCGAACAGCGGGTGGACGCCTACCCCTTCCAACTGAGCGGCGGGATGCGCCAGCGCGCCATGATCGCTATGGCCCTGTCGTGCAACCCCAGCCTGCTGATCGCGGACGAGCCGACCACCGCGCTGGACGTGACGACCCAGGCGCAGATCATGGAGCTGATGCTCTCGCTCCAGCGGGAGTTCGGCATGGCGATCATGCTCATCACGCACAACCTGGGCGTGGTGGCTGAGACCTGCCAGCAGGTGATCGTGATGTACCTGGGCGAGATCGTCGAACAGTCGCCGGTGGACGCGCTCTTTCACGACCCGCTGCACCCCTACACCGAGGCGCTGCTGCGCTCGATCCCGGTGCTGGGCCGCAGCAAGGCCGGCAAGCTCGACCCGATCAAGGGCACGGTGCCCGATCCGTACAACCGTCCGGCCGGCTGCGCGTTCCACCCACGCTGCGCCCGCGCCATCGCGGGCCGCTGCAACGTCGAGCGGCCGGAACTGGTCCACCTGCCCGATGGCCGGACGGTGCGCTGTTTGCTCTATTCCCAACCTAAAGCCGCGGGCGGGGAGGCGTCACGATGACCACGACCGATCTGCTGACCATCAACGACCTGAAGATGCACTTCCCGATCCGCAAGGGGTTCCGCTCCCGGGTGGTCGGCCACGTCAAGGCGGTGGACGACGTCAACCTGGCGATCCGGCCCGGCGAGACGTTGGGGCTGGTGGGCGAGAGCGGCTGCGGCAAAACCACCGTGGGCCGCTGCATCGCCCGCGCCTACACCCCCACCGCGGGCCGTATCCTCTTCAACGACGAGCGCGGTGAAGTGGTCAACCTGGCGCACCTCGACGAACACACGCTCAAGCCCTACCGCCGCCAGATTCGCATGATCTTCCAGGATCCCTACGCCTCGCTCAACCCGCGCATGACGGTGCTGGACATCATCGGCGAGCCGCTGCGCGTTCACCAGGTGGCCCAGGGCAAGGCGCTGGAGGAACGCGTCGCCTCGCTGCTCACTCGGGTCGGCCTGCGACCCGAGTACATGCGCCGTTACCCGCACGCGTTCAGCGGCGGCCAACGCCAGCGCATCGGCATCGCCCGCGCCCTGGCGTTGGAGCCGCGGCTGGTGATCGCGGACGAGGCGGTCTCCGCGCTGGATGTCTCGGTGCAGGCGCAGATCCTTAACCTGCTGGAAGAGCTGCAGGACGAGTTCAAGCTGACCTACATCTTCATCTCGCACGACCTCAGCGTGGTCGAGTACGTCGCGGATCGCGTCGCGGTGATGTACGTGGGCAAGCTAGTCGAAGTGAGCGACACCGCCCGGCTCTTCGGCGCGCCGAAGCATCCGTACACCGAGGCGCTGCTTTCGGCCGTGCCCAAGCCCGACCCGCGGCTGAAGTCGCAGCGCATCATCCTGGAAGGGGACGTGGCCGACCCGGCCCGGCCGCCGTCGGGCTGCTACTTCCACCCGCGCTGCCGCTTCGCCCAGGACAGGTGCAAGGTTGAGCCGCCCGCGCTGCGCGAGGTCGAGCCGGGCCACTTCGTCTCCTGTCATCTCGCGCATGAGTTGAAGTTGCAGGGCGTGACCGGATAAGAGGAACTGTGATGACCATTGAGAGCACGCTGCTTCAGCGCGCCCTTGGCGACGCGCTGGAGATCATTGACGCTAACCTGATCACCTTCGCCCAGGTCTACCCGGACGATGTCACCGTCCAGGGCATCTATCCCCCGCGCAAGCCTTTCGATGCCGTGAAGGTGGGCCTTGAGCCGCATCTGGCCATCGCCGAAGGCGAGAACTGGGGCTGGACCACCGGCTTCTGGCCCGGCATGATCTGGCTGGCCTACGAGCTGACCGGCGCGGCCCGCTACCGCGCGGCGGGCGAGCAGCAAATTGCCAACTTCGCCGAGCGGCTCGCGCGCCGGATCTGGGTGGATCATCACGACCTGGGCATGCTCTACACCCCGGCCTGCGTGGCGCCCTGGCGCATCCTGGGCCACGAGGCTGCGCGCGACGCCGCGCTCGAGGCCGCCGATCTGCTGATGAACCGCTTCTGGCCGGCGCCCGGCATCTTCCAGGCGTGGGGCGGCATGGCTGACCCGAACGAGCGCGGCCGCACCATCGTGGACAGCCTGATGAACATGCCGCTGCTCTACTGGGCCAGCGAGACGACCGGCGACCGGCGTTACGCGCACGCAGCGCACCGCCACGCCTGCCAGCTCGCGGCCCACGCGCTGCGGCCCGATGGCACCACCTTCCACACCTACACCTTCGACACCGAAACGGGCGCGGCGCGCTTCGGTAAGACCTCGCAGGGCTACGCCGACGATTCGTGCTGGGCGCGCGGCCAGGCGTGGACGATCTACGGCTTCGCGCTGAACTACGCGTATACACAGGACGAGGCGCTGCTGGCTGCCGCGCTGACGGTCACCGACCGCTACCTGGCGCATCTGCCCGCCGACCACGTGGCGTATTGGGATCTCGTCTTCGCTGACAGCGACGGCGAGGAGCGCGACAGCTCGGCCGCGGCCATCGCGGTCTGCGGGCTGCTGGAGCTGGTGGCGTGGCTGCCGGAAGGCGACCGCCGCGCCCGCTACGCGGCCGAGGCCGAGGCCATGCTGGCGTCGCTGATCGCCAACTACGCCGGGCACGCCCCAGAGACTAACGCCCTGCTGCTGCACGGCGTCTACAGCAAGCCCCACGGCTCGGGCGTGGACGAGGGCAGCCTATGGGGCGATTACTACTACCTGGAAGCGCTGACCCGCGTGGCGAAACCGGATTGGCAGCGGTATTGGTGAGAGGACGCGGACGAGCGCGGACAAGCGCGGATCCCTTTCGTTCTTGTCCGCGTTCATCCGCGCTCGTCCGCGTCCCGTTATTGGCTCAGGATACCATGACCTCACTCATCTCTGATCCTTACGCCCTCTCCGCCGCCGAGATCGCGCGGCTGCTCATCCCCGGCGCGGCGAACCTGCCGGAGCTGGATGCAGCGCGGCGCGACCTGGCCGCGCTCCGCTGCGCGCCGCGGACGGCCGTGTTTCTGGCGGAAACCGAGCGGCACATGGCCGACCCGGCGCACATCCCGCCGGCGACGTACACCGCCTATCGGCAGTTCCAGCGCACCGGCGACCGCCAGGCCTACCAGGGGCCCTACTTCGACCGGCGCAGCCGCCTCACCGCCGCGGCGCTGCGGTTGTTTTTGGGCCAGGGCGCGCTGAAAGATACGGTTCAAGACCATCTATGGGCCATCTGCGAGGAGACCAACTGGGTCGTGCCCGCGCACGAGATCGTCCAGATTGACATCATGGCGGCCGAGACCAGCTTGCTGCTGGCCGAGACGCTGGCGCTGCTGGGGGACGCGCTCGACGCCGAGGTGCGAACGCGCGTGCGCGGGGAGATCGAGCGCCGCATCTTCGAGCCATACCTGCGCTTCCACTGGATGCACTGGTGGCATACCGTCCATCACAACTGGAACGCGGTCTGCAACGGCGCCATCGCCGCGGCCTTCCTGTGGCTGGATCCGGAGCCGGACCGCGTCGCCCGCGCGCTGGAGATCGCCTTCCTGGGGTTGCGCGAGTATGTGGATCACGGTTTCGAGGCCGACGGCACGTGCACCGAGGGGGTGGGCTACTGGCACTACGGCCTGATCAACTTCGTCCTTCTGGCCGAGATGCTGCGCAGCCGCAGCGGGGGCGCGCTGGACCTGCTGGCGAACGACCGGATGCGGACGATCGCCGCCTACCCGGCTAAACTGCTCCTTTCGGGCATGCAGTTCGCCGCGTTTGCGGATTGCGATGAAACCCAAGTTTTCTACCCCGGCGTGATAGCGCGGCTGGCCGAGCGAGGAGGCGAGCGGTCGCTGCTGGGACTGGTCGGGGGCGCGGCGCCCGTAGGGGCGGGGTCGCCCCGCCCCTACACCCCCCACCCGGAGGACTGGCGCCTGCCCATGGCGCTGCGCGACCTGCTCTGGTGGGACGGCGCCGCCCGCCCCGCGCCGCCGATCACCGACGCCTATCTGCCCGACGGCGGCATCGCGCGGCTCGTTTCGGCCGCGGCGGACGGCGCGCCCGTAGCCCTGGCGATCCAGGCGAGTCACAACGGGGTCAATCACAACCACAACGACGTGGGCGGCTTCGTACTGCACGTTGGCGGCGAGAACCTGCTAACCGACCCTGGCCGCGGCCTCTACACCCGCCAGTTCTTTGGCCTGGAGCGCTACGACAACATCTTCGCCAACTCCTACGGCCACAATGTCCCGCGCATCGGTGGGGTGCTGCAGGCGGCCGGTCGCCAGTACGAGGGCCGGTTCGTGGATGTGGCCCTGGACGGGCCGGTCAAACGCGTTGAGGTTGAGATCGCCCGCGCCTATCCCCTGCCGAACCTGGTCAGCGCGCGGCGCTCGATCACGCTCGATGCCACCGGCGTGCTCCTGGACGACCGGTACCGCTTCGCCGAGGACCCGCTGGAGGTGGAAGAAGCGTTCGTCACCTGGGGGGAAGTTGAACTGGCAGGGCAGGTTATGCTCATGCGCGGGCAGCGGTACACTCTCCGCATGACCATCGAGTCGCCTGTCGGCGCCACGTGGCGCGTGGAATCACTGGAGGAGCAGTCCCGGCAAAACGCCCGTCCCGGCGTGCTCAAGCGCCTGACCTTCACCCGACCCGTCGCGGCGGAGGTGGAGGCGCGGGTGCGAATGGAAATAATCATCAAGAGGAACACATGAAACTACAACGCTACCCCGGCAACCCCATCCTTTCGCCCAACCCGGCGAACGCGTGGGAGTCCATGGTCACCACCAATCCCGGCGCGTGGTACGACGCGGCGTCCGGCCAGGTGGTCATGCTCTACCGCGCTGCGGGCGCGGATGCCGAGCATCGCATCCACTTCGGCCTGGCCACCAGTCAAGACGGTTATCACTTCACCCGCGCCGCCGACCAACCGGCCTTCTCGCCCAGCCTGAACGGCTTCGACGCGGGCTGCGTGGAGGATCCGCGCGTCATCAGGATCGGCGACTGGTACTACGTCACCTACGCGTCCCGGCCCTTCCCGCCCGGCGAATACTGGCTGACAGGGGACGCCAAACGCTATCGCGCGCCGGCCTGCCCGCCGGAGTTCCCCTGGATGCTGCGGACCAACGCCACCTGGACAGGGCTGGCGCTGACGCGCGACTTCCGCGAGTGGATGCGCCTGGGGCCGATCACCCACGGGCTGGACGACAACCGCGACGTGATCCTGTTCCCCGAAAAGGTTGGCGGCAGGTTCGTCATGCTGCACCGGCCCACCAACCTCTTCGGCCCGGAGTACGGCCTGGAGAACCCCGCCATGTGGATCTCCTTCTCCGACGACCTGTTGACCTGGGAGCGGGGCCAGGTGTTGGCGAAGGGCGAGTACGCGTGGGAGGGCGGCAAGATCGGCGGCAACACGCCACCCATCCGCACGCCGCACGGCTGGCTCACCCTCTACCACGCGGTCGGAGCGGACAAGCTCTACCGCTTGGGTGCGCTGCTGCTCGACCTGGAGAACCCAAGCATCGTCCGCTATCGCACGCGCGACTGGCTCTTGCAACCGGAGGCATGGTACGAGCTGGAAGGCTATTACCCCGGCGTCTGCTTCCCCTGCGGCAAGGTTGTCATCGGCGACACCCTCTTCGTCTACTACGGCGGCGCGGACAAGTATGTGGCGCTGGCGACCTGCTCGCTATCTGAACTGCTGGCATACTTGCTCACACAGCCCTGTTGACGGAGGCACCATATCCTGCTTCATAATATCGATCGTTCTGCTTTGGGGATGCTGCTGTCTCTTTCTGCCGGGGCGCTGGTATATATCGGCGCATCCCACTTGCTGCCCTCAGTTGAGAAGGAGAATCTAAGTCATTCGCGAGCAGGCATGGTTCCCTGCCATCCGCCTCTCTCCTGGCGCTTACAAAGTGCCAGGAGAGGGGGCAGAGGGCTGATCCCTACTTCTTACGCAGGAATGCCTTCCAGATCTCACTCACAATGAAGACGATCGTGCTGGCCCCGAGGCTGATCGCCAGTTCCCCGGCGGTTAGCGCCTGCGTACGGAAGATGGGTTGCAGGAAGGGGATGTAGGTGATCGCCAACTGCAGCACGAAGGTCAGCAGTACCGCACCCAGCATCGCACGGTTGGACAGCAGCCCGATGGTGAAGAGCGAGTCGCGCTCCGACCGGATCGCGAGCGCGTTGCCCATCTGCGACAAGGTCAGCGTCATGAAGACCATGGTCACCCAGGCTGGGTTGCCCTGGCTCCATGCCCAATAACCGACACCGAGCGACACCGCACCCATGAGCAGGCCGATGAAGAGGATAGCGGGGGCCATGCCGCGCGCGAACACGCTCTGATTAGGCGGATAGGGCGGGCGCCGCATGATGCTGCGCTCGGCAGGCTCCACACCCAACGCCAGGCCGGGCAGGCCATCGGTAACCAGGTTCACCCACAGAATCTGAAGCGCCGTCAACGGGATCGGCATACCGAAGAACGGTGCGGCCAGCATTACGATGATCTCGCCCGCGTTGCTGGTCAGCGTGTAGCGAATGAACTTGCGCACGTTGTCGTAGATGGTGCGCCCCTCTTCGACCGCGGAGACGATGGTGGCGAAGTTGTCGTCGAGGATCACCATATCGGACGCCTCTTTAGACACATCGGTGCCGGTGATGCCCATCGCGACGCCGATTTCCGCCTTACGCAGCGCCGGCGCATCGTTGACGCCGTCGCCGGTCATCGCGGCGATTTCGCCCCGCCGCTGTAACGCCTCCACGATGCGCAGTTTGTGCTCGGGCGCGACCCGGGCGAACACCGACACCTCCGCGACCGCCTGGTGCAGGTCGTCGTCGGTCATGTGGGCCAGTTCCTGGCCTGTAACCACCCGGTCGTGGGTGGGGGCGGGAAGGGCGGTCGCGGGGTGGGACGACCTCGGGCCGCCTGAACGGTCGGGGGCGTCCGCGCCGCCGTTCACGATTCCCAAGTCCTGAGCGATGCGCAGCGCGGTCAGCGGGTGATCGCCGGTGATCATGATGGGGCGGATGCCCGCGGTCTTGGCGGTGCGGACCGCATCCTTAACTTCGGCACGCGGCGGGTCAATCATGCCGACCATGCCGACGATGGCCAGGTCCTGCTCGTAGGCGCTGCCCTCCTCGGCGTTCCCGGCGGAGTCTTCCGGCACGAGATCCTTGAGGGGACGCAGCGCTACACCCAAGACACGCAGGCCTTCGCGGGCAAGGCCCTCGTTGGCGCCGCGAATGCGCTGGCGCCATTCAGCGTCCAATGGCACGAAACGATCGTTGGCCCATACGCGGTCGCTGATCTCGAGGAGCTGGTCCACCGCGCCCTTCGTCACCACAAGATACGGCGTCTCATTGGCCTCCAGCATCTGGCGGATATAGGGGTTCACCACCAGGCTGTCGGTATAGATCGGCACCTTGTGCACCGTGGTCATCAGCTTGCGTTCGGAGGTGAAGGGGACCTCGGCCAGGCGCGGGAACGTCTTGTCGAGGTCGCCCTTCCATAGCCCGTAGCGGGCGGAGGCCACCACGAGCGCGGCCTCGGTGGGATCGCCCACGGTGGAGAAGTCGCCCGCGGCATTCTTGTCCTCCCGTATGGTCGCGTCATTGCATAACGCACTACCGGCCAACACCAACGCCTGGGTCGCAGAGATCGGCTCCGTGGGCGGATCGGCGGCGCGCAGGGCGGGCTGGCGGCCGCGCATCACTTCCTCCATGGTAGCCCGCTGCTCGGCTACATCGAGCACGACGACCGTCATGCGATTCTCCGTCAGCGTGCCGGTCTTGTCCGAGCAGATGACGGTGACCGAGCCGAGCGTCTCCACTGCCGGGAGCTTGCGGATGAGCGCGCGGCGCTTGAGCATGCGTTGTGCGCCCAGCGCCAGGGCGATCGTGACCACTGCGGGCAGGCCCTCGGGCACCACCGCGACGGCCATCGCCACGCCGGTCAGGATCAGCTCGCCGATGTCTTCCCCGCGCAGCAGGCCTAACCCGATGACGATGAAGACGATCACCAGCGCCACGACGGCCAGCGACCGGCCCATCGCGGCCATGCGCCGCTGGAGCGGGGTAGGGCCGCTCTCCACGGTCTGGATCATCTCCGCGATATTGCCCAATTCCGTGCGCATACCGGTGTCCACGACGATCGCTGCGCCGCGGCCCATGGTCACCGCGGTGCCCATGTAGACCATGTTGTGCCGGTCACCGATGGCCGCATGGGTATCGGCGTGGAAGTCGACGACCTTATCCACGGCGGTGGATTCGCCGGTAAGTGAGGCTTCCTGCACGCGCAGGTTGGCCGCCTCGACGAGCCGCGCATCCGCAGGCACGGAATCGCCGGCCTCCAGTAAAATCACATCACCGGGAACGAGACCGGTCGCGTTCGCATGTTGCACTTCCCCGCCGCGGCGCACCTTGACGCGCGGGGTCGCCATTTTCTTGAGCGCGGCCATGGCCTGCTCCGCGCGATACTCTTGCGTGAAACCGAGAACTGCATTAAGGATCACGATCACCAGGATGGCAACGGTGTCCTTGACCTCACCCAGAAAGCCGGAGATAACCGCGGCGATGATGAGGACGATCACCATCGTCTCCTTGAACTGGTCCAGCAGGATCAGCCAGGGGCTTTTCACGCCGCGGTCGATGAGTTCATTCGGGCCGAAGCGCGCTACGCGTGCTTCGACTTGCGCCGCGGACAGGCCCTGCGCCGGATCCACCTCCAGTTGGCTGGCGGCCTGCTGGGAGGTCAACGTATGCCAGGGGATGTGACTCAGATCAGTATCGCGCATGATAGAGGCTCCTTGTTAGCGTACTGGACTTTGGTTGTACAGGCACGGCATGGTCTGTTCGAACGCTCGAATAGACCATGCCGTGCCTGTAAACGTAACCTGCTCCGACCGGTCCGACCCTTAGTATAGCAGAGTGCGCACGCCTTGACAACGCGATGCCACAACAGCTCTCAGCGATGGCGCGGCGCATGGTCATGGTACAGGGATGCGCCCGCCCAGGTGCGCGATCACCGCCTGACGGGCAAGACCGGCCGCCAGATCCTGGCCGCGGCCATGTGGCAGGCAAATTTAAGCATGCGGGGGTATGCCAACACTTGCGCTGGCGCGCGTTCGCAAGCCAGGCGGGGTCGATGCGGATCTGGCCGGCGTATGGCGCGGAGGCGATCCACCTTCGGTCGGCCGCGACGGATGACGCAGAACATGGTATAATAGGTGCGTCAGCAACTCACAAAGGCGCGGTGACAGTTCAAGATTCAGGTACCGAGTAGGTGCGCGTGCGAGTTTATCGACCAAACGAACGCGGAGAGCACGTGATCGATATAGAGCGTGATACGCTGTTGCAGCTCATGGCAGATCCAATTACCACTTCTAGGCGCCACCCGCGGATCGGCCTCCTGATCTCCCGGCTCGACCGCGGCTTCCACCGCACAGCCTGGCTAAGCGTCGCTGAAACGGCCCAGCGCCACCGAGCAGATGCGATCTGCTTCGATGGTGGTGTGCTCGCGCCCAAGGATGAGTTGGCGCGCAAGAGCAATGCCCTGTATGACTTGGTCAGCGCGCACACCATGGATGGATTGCTGGTCTGGTCGAGCTGCCTCGACTGGTCGGTTCAGCCCGACGCGATGCAGGCGTTCTGCGACCGGTTCCGCCCCTTGCCGCTAGTGAGCATCGGGCGTATGGTGACCGGATTCCCTTCGATCCTGGTGGACAACTATCAGGGCATGCGAGAGGCGGTCCGCCACCTGATCGGGATTCATGGCTACCAGCGCATCGCCTTTCTACGCGGGCCGGTTGGCAATTACGAGGAAGTACTACGGTATCAGGCCTATACTGATGTCCTCAGCGAGCACGGCATCCCTATCCTCCCTGACCTGATTTCTGTACACACTAGCTGGGAACGTTCCGACGGCGCGGAGATGATCCGATTGTTGTTGGACGTGCGCGGCCTGCAACCAGGGCGAGATTTCCAAGCACTGGTCTCGGTAGGGGATGACATGGCTTGTGGCGCCATGGAAGCGTTGATCGCGCGCGGGGTACGCGTCCCTGAAGACATCGCAGTGGTGGGGTTCAATGACGATCAGGAGGGCCGGGCTATCGTTCCTTCACTGACCACAGTGCGCCAGCCGGTGGCGCGGGCGGGTGCGTGCGCGACCGAGACTCTGTTGGCCTTGATCCGAGGCGAGCAGGCACCCAAACAGAACGTGCTGCCGCTGTCCATGGTGATCCGCCAGTCATGCGGCTGCCTGTCGCCGACAGTGCTCCAGGCGGTATCGCAGGCGCCAGCCGAGGCCCCGCTTCGCGCCGCTCCGCATGCTCATGGATTCGCCGGCCAAGTTCAAACTGCCATCGGCGAAGACCTGGATATCGCATGGGTCGAAAAAGTGAGTGAAGCTCTTTGGCGCAATTTGAAAGCAGATAGCTGCGATGAAATGCTGCGCACCGGGCATGGCGCGTTTTTGACCGCTTTCAACGAGGCGTTGCGTCATACAGTTGCTACAGGGGGCGATGTCTTAACCTGGCAGGAAGCGTTCTCTATATTGCGTCGCCGCGCCTTGCAGCAGGCGCTTACGACAGAGCAACTCCGGTGTGCAGAAGATCTCTTCCAACAAGCGCGGGTGTTGATCGCGGAGACAGCCGCGCAGGCCGAACGCTACCTGCGTTACCAGGCAGAGCGAGATGCATACCAACTGAGCCAGGCGAGCCAGAGCATGGCGACTGCAGCCGATTTGCACAGCCTGCTGGCCATGATAGCGCAGGAATTGCCCCGTGCAGGGGTCAAGAGCTGCTATCTCTCGCTGTACACCGACCCCCACGTATCAGACGGTTGGGCACGACTTGTGCTGGCCTACAATGAGAACGGTCGGATCGTCCTGCCGCAGGGGGGTATCCGTTTCCCTTCCCAGGCACTGATACCGCTCGAATTGTGGGCGGAGCAAGGCATGCCCCCCTTGCTGGCATTGCCGCTGTACTTCCGCGAACGCGCACTAGGATTTGTGCTCTTCGAGCTAAAGGAAGGCGCGCTTGCAGGCGGAGAGACGCTACGCCAGCAGATCAGCAGCGCCCTGGAAGGGGCATTATTGCGAGAGGATTTGGCCCGCGCCTGGCGTCAGGCCGAAGAAGCGAACCGCCTCAAAAGCCGCTTCTTGGCGACAGTCAGCCACGAGCTTCGCACGCCACTCAGCCTGATCGTCGGCACAATCGAGATGTTGCAGCGTGAAGGAGCGGCTGCGCAGGTGGAACGCAGCGACACGTACCGTAAGGATCTCGAACGTATCCATGCCGGCGCGCAACATCTCAGCCGGCTGATCGGTGATGTGCTCGACCTGGCCAGCAGCCAGGTAGGCGAACTCCGCTTGACCTATGAGCCGCTGCGACTCGATATCCTGCTCAATAAGGTGGCTGCGCTGGGCGAATCCATGGCCGCAGAAAAAGGTCTGGTTTGGGCCTGCGAAGTGCCGCAAGGGCTGCCTCTGGTGTGGGGAGACCGGACCCGACTACAACAGGTGCTCCTAAACCTGATCAACAACGCTGTCAAGTTCACCAGCCAGGGGTTCATCACCCTGTGGGCCGAGAAAGGCAGGGAGCAGGTGATGGTGGCGGTCAGCGATACGGGCATGGGCATTCCGCCGGCCGAGCAGGAGTTCATCTTCGATGAGTTCCGCCAGACAGAGCGTAGCGCACAGCGCGGGTATGGGGGCATGGGGTTAGGGCTCGCCGTCAGCAAACGCCTTGTCGAGCTGCACCGCGGCCAAATCGGGGTAATTTCGTCCGGCGCGGAAGGCACAGGTTCAACCTTCTTTTTCACGTTACCGAGCTTACAACGGGGTGAAGAGATACAGATGCCAGAGCACAGTCGCGCCGGCGCCGTCCTCCTGCTAACGGAAGACGCTGGCTCCGGCGCGCGTGTGCGCCAGCATCTGATCCATCGCGGCTACCAAGTTGAGATGCTGGCGCTTGACGCGACACCGGATTGGCTGACCCATGTGTTGATGGCGCCACCGGGCGCCATCATGCTCGATGCCGAGCCGGCAGCGGAGCGAGGTTGGGAACTGATGCAGGCGCTCAAGCTGAATCCGACAACCTGCGACATCCCGGTGATTTTCTACAACCTTTGCGCCGCAGAGGAAACGGGCAGTCTGCTGTTGTTAGATTACCTGGGCAAGCCAGTCAGTGAGGCGGCTCTAGCGCAGGCATTGGAACGACAAGGGATCACTGCCGGCCGCAAAAAGCGGGTAACGATTCTGGTGGTCGAAGATGACCCCGGCATCCAAGATCTGCACGCGCGCATCGTGCGAGCACACGTTCAGGGCTGCCGGGTCATTGGCGCCAGCAACGGCGCCGAAGCGTTGGGCATCATGTCGAACTTGACGCCCGACCTGGTGCTGCTTGACTTGATGATGCCCCAGGTGGATGGGTTTGCCGTGCTGGAGCAGATGCGGCAATCGCACCACACGCGCAATGTGCCGGTGATCGTGCTCACGGCCCAACTCCTGACCGGCACGGAAATGGCGCGGTTACAGCGAGGGGTCGTCGCGGTATTGCGCAAAGAACTGTTTTCTGAAGCTGAAGTCTTGACCCAAGTGGAAGCCGCGCTCGCCCATAGCAAACGTCTGGGGAGTGAAGCCCAACGTGTCGCGCGTTTGGCCATGGCGTACATCCACGAGCATTACGCTGAAATGATGTCCAGGGAAGCTCTGGCTGCGGCAGTAGGCGTCAGTGAACGTTATCTGACTCGCTGCGTCAAGCAGGAAACCGGCATCACGCCCGTCGTCTACCTGAATCGCTACCGCGTCCGGCAGGCCTGTCGCCTGCTCGAAACAGGCCATATGAACATCACCGAGGTGGCGCTGGCCTGCGGCTTCAACGATAGCACTTACTTCGGGAAAGTCTTCCGCGCAGAGATGGGAATCTCCCCGCGCGCCTTCCAGCGCGGACAACACCCCCGGCAATAGCAAAGCTGGCGCCTCGATTGAATCCAATAGGACGAACCCGCGCTCCAATCTTGCGAGACAAATGCTCTCCGCTGCGCGAAAATCAAGCACAGTGATGAACCTGTATCCTGCTGCTCTTGCTCCTTACCCGGCTTGTGAGCGGTAGATCCGGAGCATATCATGCCTGTCCACTGCATCATCGGAGAAGCCGATTCCTTTGTCAGCATGTTGCTAACGCGTTTTGCTCAGGCGTGCGGCTTGGAGCCTGTGCAAGCACGACTGGGTGAAGACGTGTACGCGTTGGCTCGACGGTTCCGGCCTGCGGTGATCTTCCTGGACGGCGAGCTGCCGGGCAACCTGCGAGGCTGGGAAGCCGCGCGAAGACTAAAGGCCGATGCCGATTGCAGACATATCCCCGTTGTTTCTTGCTCATGGCGAAACGAACACGACGCGCGTGCTTTGATAAGCGACGCGATCGCATATCTGCAGAAGCCAGAACTGCACTACGATGATTTCACTGCCGCGCTGCGTCTGGCAGCGCAGGTGGGCGTGAGGACGCCAACGGAAGGCAAAACTGCTTCTGCGCAGCAGCAACCATCTTCACCCAATGAAGGAGAACGCGATGTCCGATAACACCGTCGATCGACCGGTCAAACGCTTACACCCAGGTGTTCTGCTCGGTGTCTTTCGCGCTCGCGAGACAAGCGTTTTCGTGGCGTTGATCGTCCTCGTTGTCATCATGTCGTTTGCCAGTCCTTACTTCCTGGATACGCAGAACGTCTTCAACGTGCTGCGCAACATGTCCACCATCAGCATCGTCGCGATCGGTATGACCATGGTGATCATCACCGGGGGTATTGATCTGTCGGTCGGTTCCGTGCTGGCCATGTCGGCGATGATGACCGCGCGCTTAATGGTGCAGTACAACGTCAATCCGTGGTTAGCCTTACTGGTCGGGCTGACGGTCGGGGCCCTGGCCGGCGGCATCAACGGACTGATCATCACGAAAGTGCAGGTCAACCCTTTCATCACGACGATGGGCATGATGAGCATCGGCCGGGGGTTGACTTATCTGCTGGCCAGCGGCCTCAAGGGTACAGTTGCCAGCAACATGCCCATGCGGGATCAGGCGTTGAACTTTCTCGGCGCCGGTTACATCGGGCCAGTGCCCTTCCCGGTCATTGAGATGGTCATCCTGGTGGTCTTGGCCAGCTTGTTTCTCGGCAACACCGTCCTGGGACGGCAGATCTACGGCGTGGGCAGCAACGAACAAGCCTCGCGCCTATCGGGCGTGGATGTGGACCGGGTCCGCCTGTTTTGTTACACCCTGACCGGTCTCCTGGCTGCTTACGCCGGCGTGATGACGGCAGGACTGCTCTCCACCGCAGCCACCAACGCTGGCATCGGCACCGAACTGGATGTGATTGCCGCAGCCGTGATCGGGGGCGCCAGCTTGGCAGGCGGTGAGGGAACCATCTATGGCGCAGTTATCGGCGCGGCCATTATGGCCGTATTGCGCAACGCGTTTGTGTTGTTGGGGCTTCCCGTCTATCTACAGACGGTCAGCATCGGAGTTGTGATCATTCTGGCCGTCGCGCTCGATCGCTTGCGGCGACGAGGCCAGACGACTTGAAATTGAGGAGGTGCATGCCCAGTTTGAAAAGCTCAAGTTGGTTCAAATATCTGTTCAAGCCGATTTCTTTAATCCATATTCTCAGATTCTCTCAAGGAGGAAACATGAAAGCCTATCGTGTGCTCTCTGCGCTGATGGTGCTGGCGATGCTGCTGAGCGCATGCGCCGCGCCTGCGGCTGCCCCCGTCCAACCTGCTGCGCCAACGGCAGCGCCTGCGGCGCCCGCCGAACCCGCTCAAGCACCGGCTGCGGCGCCGCGGGAGATGTGTACGCCGGATGATGAGGGGACGGTGAAGCCGGTGGATCAGAAGCCGGCGCAGCCGATGAAGATCGCGGTGTTGGGCCTGGAGAACAACCCATTCTGGATCCCGGTGAAGGAAGGCACGTTGAAGGCCGCCGAGGAATTGGCGCCATACGGTGTGACCGTGGAATGGATCGTGCCCGGCGACCAGCACACCAGCGAGGTGTTTGGCCAAGCCATTGAGTCGGCGATCGTGAAGAAGTACGATGCCATTGCAACGGTGGCCGGCGATGCGGGCATGGTGCCGTTCATCAACCGGGCAGTGGATGCGGGCATCCCGGTGGCAACCTTCAACTCCGAAACCGCCGAACCCAACAAACGGCTCTTCTTCGTCGGCGCAGACCTCTACCTGCAAGGCCAGACCGCCGGCAAGGCCATGGCAGAGGCCATTGGCGGCAAGGGCAAGGTCGCAATCATCACCGGCTTCTTCGCGGTTGAGGCGCATGAACTCCGCCGCAAGGGCTTCGAGGATGTCATCAAGCAGGACTACCCCGACATCACGATCCTGCCGCCCGTGGAGAACCAGGACAAGGCCGACATCGCCTTCGCCCAGGCCAAGGACTTCATGACCGCCAACCCCGACCTGGCCGGCATCTACGTGACGGCCGGCGGCCCCTTCGGCGCAGCCAAAGCAGTGGAAGACGCAGGCATGACCGGCAAGGTCAAGGTGATCTCCTTCGACTTCGTGGATGAAACCATGGAGTTCGTGCAGAAGGGCGTCATCTCGGCCACCATCGGCCAAGACCCCTTCGCCCAGGGCCACGACCCCGCCATCCGGCTCTACAACTACCTGGTGGGCAACGTGCAACCCGAGTGCGTCAAACTCGTCACCCGCGCCGACTTGGTCACCAAGGACAACATCGACCAGTTCTGGACGCCTGCCGGTGCGCCGGCTGAGGCTGCGGCGCCGCGGGAGATGTGTACGCCGGATGATGAGGGGACGGTGAAGCCGGTGGATCAGAAGCCGGCGCAGCCGATGAAGATCGCGGTGTTGGGCCTGGAGAACAACCCATTCTGGATCCCGGTGAAGGAAGGCACGTTGAAGGCCGCCGAGGAATTGGCGCCATACGGTGTGACCGTGGAATGGATCGTGCCCGGCGACCAGCACACCAGCGAGGTGTTTGGCCAAGCCATTGAGTCGGCGATCGTGAAGAAGTACGATGCCATTGCAACGGTGGCCGGCGATGCGGGCATGGTGCCGTTCATCAACCGGGCAGTGGATGCGGGCATCCCGGTGGCAACCTTCAACTCCGAAACCGCCGAACCCAACAAACGGCTCTTCTTCGTCGGCGCAGACCTCTACCTGCAAGGCCAGACCGCCGGCAAGGCCATGGCAGAGGCCATTGGCGGCAAGGGCAAGGTCGCAATCATCACCGGCTTCTTCGCGGTTGAGGCGCATGAACTCCGCCGCAAGGGCTTCGAGGATGTCATCAAGCAGGACTACCCCGACATCACGATCCTGCCGCCCGTGGAGAACCAGGACAAGGCCGACATCGCCTTCGCCCAGGCCAAGGACTTCATGACCGCCAACCCCGACCTGGCCGGCATCTACGTGACGGCCGGCGGCCCCTTCGGCGCAGCCAAAGCAGTGGAAGACGCAGGCATGACCGGCAAGGTCAAGGTGATCTCCTTCGACTTCGTGGATGAAACCATGGAGTTCGTGCAGAAGGGCGTCATCTCGGCCACCATCGGCCAAGACCCCTTCGCCCAGGGCCACGACCCCGCCATCCGGCTCTACAACTACCTGGTGGGCAACGTGCAACCCGAGTGCGTCAAACTCGTCACCCGCGCCGACTTGGTCACCAAGGACAACATCGACCAGTTCTGGATGCCGAGCAAGTAACGCCAGCGTGACCGTGGGCACAAGAGTGCCCTAAAGCAAAGGCTTTAGCCGGTCAGGTTACCAACACCAGAAACCGGCTAAAGCCCTCGAAACCAGAGTGACGAGTGGTTGCTTTGGAGATAGATTCAATTGTTTCGCATACAGACACGGTGACCATCATGAACTCCGAATCCATGCTGGAAGTCATTGGCGTGTCCAAGCGCTACGGTGGCGTGCAGGCTCTGCGCGAGGTGCAGTTGGACGTGCGGCCCGGCGAGGTGCACGCTCTGGTGGGTGAAAACGGCGCGGGCAAGACCACGCTGATCAATATCCTGGGCGGCATCGTCCTGCGGGATAGCGGTCGCGTGCTCTTCCGCGGCGAGGAGGTGGTATTTGAAAACCCCGCCGAATCGCAGCGAGCCGGCATCGCTATTATCCACCAGGAGCTGGCAACCATCCCCGCGCTCAGCGTGATGGAAAACGTCTACATGGGCCGCATGGAAGCGCGCGGTGGCTGGATCAACTGGCGCGGCATGGAGGCAGCCACCCGCAAGGTGACAAACCTGGTAGGGCTGAATGTCTCCCCACGCACCACCGTCAGCAATCTGACCATCTCCCAAAGGCAATTGGTGGAGATCGCCAAAGCGCTGGCGGCCGAGGCGCGGTTGATCATCATGGATGAACCGAACTCCTCGCTGACCGAGCGCGAGACCGAACGGCTTTTCGATGTAATCGCGCGGCTAAAACAGCAAGGGGTCGCCATCGTCTATGTTTCGCACCGCATCGAAGAAGTGCTGCGCATCTCAGATCGAATTACCGCCTTCCGGGATGGCCGGTACGTAGGCACCATTGACAGCGCTGAGGCAAGCATCCACAAGATCATCAGCATGATGGTGGGCCGGGAACTGGCCAACGTGACGCGTCGATCGCCGACAAACATCGGCGGGCCCTTACTGGAAGTGCGAAATCTTTCCAACCAGGGTAAACCCAACCTGCAAAACATCAGTTTCACCTTGCAGCAGGGAGAGATCTTGGGGTTCGCCGGCTTGGTGGGCGCAGGGCGCAGCGAGACCGCACGCGCGATCTTCGGCGCTGATCGTTTTGAAACCGGCGAGATCCTGCTCAATGGCCGTCCCGTGCGTTTTCGATCGCCCAAAGAGGCGGTCGCCCACGGGATCGGCATGGTCCCTGAGGAACGCAAGCGACTGGCGCTGTTTATGAACATGCCTGTGCGGTACAACATCGGCATGGCGAGCCTGCCGGCCCGCTCGCCCGGCGGGATCGTGCGCCATGTGGGGCAGCGAAAGCTGGCCGACGAATTCGTCCGCAAGCTCTCCATCAAGCTCAGCACCATTGATGCGCCTGTGAAAAGTTTGAGTGGCGGCAACCAGCAAAAGACGGTGTTGGCCCGCTGGCTGGCGACCGAACCGAAGGTGCTCATCCTGGATGAACCGACTCACGGCGTAGATGTAGGCGCAAAAGCCGATATTTACCAGCTCATGCGCGCTCTTGCCGCGGACGGCATCGGGATCATCCTGATCTCTTCTGAGCTGCCGGAGATTCTGAATATGAGTGATCGCATCGTCGTGATGCACGAGGGCCGGATCACAGGCATCCTGGACGGGCAAAGCGCCACCGAAGACCAGGTGATGGCCTACGCCACCGGCATGATGCGGCAGGGGTGAACGAAATGAATGCAGGTTCAGGCGGGGATTTCCAATCCCCGACCGCGTTCCTCGGCGAGTTCCGGGGCTGGCAAGCCGCCTATCTGAGCAACGGCCTGGTGCGCGTAGCCGCCGTGCCCGATATCGGCGGCCGGCTGATGGCCTACGACCTGGCCGACACCCCCTACCTGTTTGTAGACCCGGACCTGGCCGGCAAGCTGTTCAGCGCGGCCGAGAACCAGGGCAGCGGGGAGCTGGCCGACTGGAAGAACTACGGGGGCGACAAGACGTGGCCCGCGCCCCAGGGTTGGGATGGTCCCGACCAGTGGCCTGGCCCTCCCGACGCGATCCTGGACACTGGATGTTATCGCCTGGTTGAGTTGGGCAGCACCGGCGCCGAGGCGTGGGTGCGTATGGTCAGCCCGGCCGGCTCGCCCACGGGCGTGCAGATCACGCGTGAGGCGCGCATCGCCGCCGGTACCAGTCGCCTGCAGTTGCACTTGATTTTCACTAACATCGCGAATCGGCCCATCCGGTGGAGTATTTGGGACGTGGCACAGTTGCGCGCCGATCGGGTTGGCCCAAATGGTCAGTTAACCTACGAGCCAGGCTGCGTGATCACGGCGCCGACCAACCCCCGCTCCCGGTTTCCTGCGGGATACAACGTGATGTTCGGCGCGGCCGATAATCCGCAGTGGCGGGTCGAAAACGGCCTGTTCGTCGCACCTTACCGGTTTGAAATCGGCAAAGTGGGGCTGGATAGTCGCGGGGGTTGGATCGCGTTTGCCAATACGGCCACCGGCTACGCCTTTGCCGAACGGTTTGCGGTCGAGCCGGATGGTGACTACCCCGACGCCGGCGCGGATATCGAGTGTTGGACGGTGGGCCGCGGCCAGGTCGCTACCCTGTCGTACGATGAAACCTCAGGCCCGTTTCTCATGGAAACCGAAGTGCTTGGCCCGTTTCGCGATATCGCGCCGGGCGCCTCAGCCAGCTTCGATATCGAGTGGGGCGCTTGCCGGTGTGATGGGCCTGTGCTGGATGTGACGGACGCAGGCTGTGTCACGAGACCGCCCTCTATGGTCGTGCACGATGGCCAGGCGGCCTTGACCGGCGCATTCGGGGTTTTCGACGTGGGCCTGCTGGAGCTGGCGTGGCTGGCCGATGACGGCGCGGTGCTGGCAACCGAAAGCCTGGGTCCTGTGACACCGACCGCGCTGGTGCGAGTGGATCATGTGGCAGCCCCTCCCATCCAGGCTGCCAGGCTGCGACTGGATGTGGTGACGCCAACCGGCCGGCGCCATCAACTTACCGGCGCCCGACTGTTCTAGCAATCACATTCCAAGGTGGAGGACTCAATGAACTCACGAGAACGCGTCATGTTGGCCCTGAACCATAAAGAGCCCGACCGTGTGCCCTTCGACCTGGGCGGCACCGTGATTACCGGCATACATCACAAAGCCTACAAAGCCTGGCGTCAGGCGTTGGGATTGCCCCCGCATGAGCCTAAGGTCATTGACATGATTCAACAGTTGGCGGAGGTGGAAGACGATATGATGGACCGCCTCGGCGTGGATATGCGCAACATCTCCCCGCGTTCGTCCGCCAATTTCCAGATCACCGTCGGCGACATGGGCGAGTACACCTATTTTTACGACGAATGGAAGATCGGTTGGCGCTCACCCAAGGATGGCGGCTGGTATTACGACATGTTCGATCACCCGCTGCGGGGCGACATCAGCATCGAGGATGTGAACGAATTTCCCCTGCCCGACCCGCTGGACCCGGCCCGCTTCATCGGATTGCGCGAGGCGGCCCTGCACGTGCGCGATGTGGAAAAGCGCGCGGTGGTCTTCGGCAACCTGTCGGCCGGCATTTTCGAGATGCTCACCTGGATGCGTGGCTATGCGGACGCCTACGCGGATTGGGGATCCAGCTCGCCTGTCGCGCTCCGCATCATGGACCGCATGTTGCAGGTTCAACTTGCTTTCTGGGAGAAGACGCTCGATCTCGTGGGCGATGTCATTGATGTGGCCCAGATCGCGGACGACATCTCGGGCCAGAACGGCCCTCTAATCTCCCCGCGCAGCTATCGCAAGCTGCTGAAACCGTTGCACAAAGAGCTGTGCGATTTTATCCATGCACGAACCAATGCCAAAATCTTCATGCATTCATGCGGCGCTATCCGCACATTCATCCCCGACTTCATCGAGGTCGGCATGGACATCATCAACCCGGTGCAGGTCAGCGCGGCGGGCATGGACTCGGCCGATCTCAAACGGGAGTTCGGTAGGGACATCGTCTTCTGGGGTGGCGGCGTGGACACGCAGCGTGTGTTGGGCACGGGCACGCCTGACGATGTACGCGCCGATGTGCGCCGCCGGTTGGACGATCTCATGCCGGGCGGCGGCTTCATCTTTAACACCGTCCACAACATTCAGGGCAACGTGCCGGCTGAAAACATGGTGGCGATGTGGGAGACGTTGCGGGAGTATGGGGTGTACCGATAATCGAGTAAAATGTGGTGGGCGGTCTCGCCGCCCACCACATTTCTCAGCACGCCTGCCAGCCTGACTAGAACCGCCCGGGGAGGATAATCGCACAATGGCCGAAAGCAACACACCGCATCGCACACTCAAGGACTACGATCTGGTTGGCAGCTATGCAGCCCTGGCCGTCCAAAACGGCCTGGCCGATGCGAAATGGTACGCATCTCCGATCCCCAAGGTAAAAATGCGTGAACTGCTGGAGCGCAGGGATGGCCCGGCATTGCGCGACACCGCGGTCTGGTTCGGGCTGCTGCTGGCCTTTGGGCTGGCCGGGATCGCGCTCTGGGGCACGGGGTGGGCGATTATCCCGTTTGCCCTCTATGGCGTGATCTACGCGTCTTCGTCCGATTCGCGCTGGCACGAATCCAGCCACGGCACTGCGTTCAAGACCGACTGGATGAACAACGCGCTCTATGAGATCGCGTCGTTCATGGTCATGCGCGAGTCGGTGCCCTGGCGCTGGAGCCACGCGCGGCACCACAGCGACACCATCATTGTCGGCCGCGACGCGGAGATCGCGTTTCCGCGGCCGATCTCCATCGCCGGCACGATCCTCAAATTCTTCAGTGTTCCGACGATCTTCAAGTACTTCCAGGGTGTATGGTTGCACGCCACCGGCCGCCTGACGCCTGCGGAGCGATCCTACATCCCGGAGTCGGAGTTCCCCAAGGTCTTCTGGCGCGCTCGGCTCTATCTCCTGATCTACCTGGCCGTCGTTGCGCTAGCCGTTGTCACGCGCAGTATCGTGCCACTGCTCCTCATCGGCCTGCCCGCGCTCTACGGCACCTGGCTGATGGTAGTCTATGGCGGGACACAGCACGCCGGGCTGGCGGAGAACGTGCTGGATCACCGCTTGAACACCCGCACCGTCTACATGAACCCGATCAATCGCTACCTCTACTGGAACATGGGCTACCACGTCGAGCACCATATGTTCCCGATGGTGCCCTATCACAACCTACCCAAGCTGCACGCTTTGATGAAGGCCGATGCGCCGCCGCCCTACAACGGGCTGGTGGCTGCATGGCGCGAGATCATCCCAGCCCTGATCCGCCAGTCGAAGGACCCCGATTACTACGTGCAACGGCCGCTGCCGCCGCCCCTGCCGCAGACCGCCGAGGCCCGCATCGCGCAGGTGATTACCTCCACGGCCGCCCCAGATGCTGAGGGGTGGATCGAAGTCTGCGATCTGAGCCTGCTCCTGCCGGGCGAGACGTTGCGCTTCGAGCACAACGGCCAGTCCTGCGCGCTCTATCGCACGCAGATCGGCCAGTTGTTCGCGTCCGACAGCAAGTGCACCCACGGCAATGCGCAACTGGCGGATGGCTTCCTACAGGGTGCCTGCATCGAGTGCCCCAAGCACAACGGCCGCTTCGACATTCGCACCGGAGAGGTGCTGCGCCCGCCCCCGCGCGTCGCGCTAAAGACTTATGAGGCCCGCGCACGGGATGGCAAGGTGCTGCTAAAGGTCAGTTAGTATGAACGCATCACTTCACGCCGGGGACGGCAGCATCCGACCGCCGCGGCCGGAAATCTCCCAGGAGTTAACGGATCATGACAGACTACACACCCAAACCTGAGCACAAATTCACCTTCGGCCTGTGGACCGTCGGCAACCCCGGCGCAGACCCGTTCGGCAGCGAAGTGCGCGGCCACCTCTCCCCCGTGGAGATCGTCCACCTGCTGGCCAAGGCCGGCGCGTACGGCGTCAACTTCCACGACAACGACCTGGTGCCCATTGACGCCACCCCGGCTGAGCGCGACCGCATCGTGGCTGACTTCAAGCGTGCGCTGACCGACACGGGCCTGGTCGTGCCGATGGCCACCACCAACCTGTTCAGCGACCCGGCCTTCAAGGACGGCGCGTTCACGGCCAACGACCCCAAAGTACGCGCCTACGCCCTGCACAAGACCATGCACGCCATTGACCTGGGCGTCGAGCTGGGCGCCCAGATTTACGTCTTCTGGGGCGGCCGCGAGGGGACGGAAAGCGACGCCAGCAAGAACCCCCTGGACGCAGGCAAGCGCTTCCGCGAGGCGCTGAACTTCCTGTGCGAGTACGTGCGCGACCAGGGCTACGACCTGAGGTTCGCGCTGGAAGCCAAGCCCAACGAGCCGCGCGGGGACATCTACCTGCCAACCACCGGCCACATGCTGGGCTTCATCGCCACACTGGACCATCCGGAGATGGTCGGTGTGAACCCGGAGATGGCCCACGAACACATGGCCGGCCTTAACTTCATGCACGGCGTGGCGCAGGCGTGGGATGCGGGCAAGCTGTTCCATATTGACCTCAACGACCAAAACTTCTGCCGCTACGACCAGGATTTCCGTTTCGGCTCGCACAACTGGAAGCAGGCGTTCTTCTTGGTCAAGTTCTTGGAGAACGTGGGCTACGCCGGCCCGCGGCACTTCGACTCCCACGCCTACCGCACCGAGGACGCGGCCGGGGTGATAGACTTTGCCCGCGGCAGCATGCGGACCTACCTGATCCTGAAGGAGAAGGCCGCCCGCTTCAACGCCGACCCCGAGATCCAGGCCCTGCTGGCGGCGATCAACGCCGACGACGACAGCATGGTCCCCTTCCGGGGCCGCTACAGCCGGGAGAAGGCTGCCGCGCTCAAGGCGCACCCCTTCGACCGCGTCGCCCTGGCCGCGCGCGGCATGGGCTACGAGCGGTTGGATCAATTGACGTTTGATTTGCTGATGGGAGTGCGGTGAAAGGAATCCCCATGCCCACCTACCTCCTCGGCCTTGACGTTTCCACCACAGCCACCAAGGCGCTGCTGATTGATGAAAGCGGCGCTATCCTGGCTGTGGCGGCCACCGAATACCCCTTCGCGACCCCGCGGCCGCTGTGGAGCGAACAGGACGCGGCGCTCTTCTGGGACGGCACGGTGCGCAGCGTGCGCGCGGTGCTGGCACAGTCCGGCGTTGCAGCCGCTGAGGTCGCAGGCGTGGGCCTCACCGGTCAGATGCACGGCCTGTGCGCGCTGGACGCTGCCGGCGCGCCGCTGCGCCCCTGCATCCTGTGGAACGACCAGCGGACAGCCGAGGAGTGTGCGCTCATCACCGAGCGCGTGGGACCGGAACGGGTGCTCCGGCTCACCGGCAACCCCGTGCTGACCGGCTTCACCGCACCCAAGATCCTGTGGCTGGCGCGGCACGAGCCGGCGTTGTACGCCCGCATCGCGCACGTGCTCCTACCCAAGGACTACGCCCGCTACCGTCTGACCGGCGAGTTCTTCAGCGAGGTCTCCGATGCGTCGGGGACATCGCTGTTCGATGTGGGCAGCCGGCGCTGGTCGGACGACATGCTGGCCGCGCTGGACATCCCGCGCGCCTGGCTGCCCGAAGTGACCGAGTCGCCGGTCGCCAGCGCGCGGATCAGCCCGGAGGCTGCGGCCGCGACCGGATTGCGCGCGGGCACGCCGGTGATCGGCGGCGGCGGGGACCAGGCGGCGCAGGCCGTGGGTACCGGCATCGTCCACGAAGGGGTCATCTCGGTGACGCTGGGGACGTCCGGGGTGGTTTTTGCCCAGTCGGACGTGTATCGCGTAGAGCCAGCAGGGCGATTGCACGCCTTCTGCCACGCCGTGCCGGACCGGTGGCACCTGATGGGCGTGATGCTCTCGGCCGCGGGCAGCTTCCGCTGGTTCCGCGACGCGCTGGGCGACTATGAGAAGCTGCTGGCCGGGCAGACCGGCCAGGACGTTTACGACATCCTGACCGGCGCAGCAGCCCAGGCCCCGGCTGGCAGTGAGGGATTGCTCTTCTTGCCCTACCTGACCGGCGAGCGCACGCCGCATCCTGACCCCCATGCCCGCGGCGCGTTCGTCGGCCTCACCGTACGCCACGGCAAGTCACACCTGACCCGCGCCGTGCTGGAAGGCGTCAGCTATGGCCTGCGGGACTCGCTGGAGCTGATGAAAGAACTCGGACTGCCAGTGACGCAGATCCGGGCCTCGGGCGGCGGCGCGCGCAGCCCATTGTGGCGGCAGATCCTGGCCGACGTATTCAACACCGAGATCGCCACGGTGAACATCACCGAGGGCGCGGCCTTCGGCGCGGCGCTGCTGGCCGGGGTCGGCGCGGGGGTATACGCCAGCGTGGCGGACGCCTGCGCGCAGACCATCCGCGTCACTGGCAGCACCGCGCCCGGCTCGGCGGCCGAGACCTATGACGCCTACTACCCGCGCTACCGCGCCCTCTATCCGTTGCTGGCCAGCGAGTTCACCGCGCTGGCGCGGCTGGCATGAGCCCGAACAACAAGCTTGATAGGGCGAACACTTCTTCATGAACGAGGATATCATGGCACAACAACTGGAGACCATCTACAATGCAGTCCTGGAAGGGGATGCGGCCGGCGCCAAAGCCGGTGTCAACGCAGCCCTGGCGGCCGG
>CAZKEF010000026.1:19400-83854 GCA_964551735.1 uncultured Anaerolineales bacterium | reverse complement strand
GCGAAGCGATCGCCCGCGCCCACCGCGTACACGTAGAGGCTGGCCATGCCATAGGAGCTCACGATGCGCTGGACCGGCTGCTTGACCGTGACCTGTTGACCGGCCTGGTCGTTGAGGACGACCGCGTCCTGGCCGGCAGGCTGGGGCGCAACCGTGGGCGCCGGTTGTGTGGCAGCCGGAACGCTGGTGCACGCGGCCAGCGCCAGGAGCAACAGTACAATCAGACCAAGTGCGATGTAGGGACGATTCATTTTTTCCTCCGATCATTTTTGCGTCTCAGCGTCTTTGCGTGAAACCGACGCGGGCATTTTCAGAGCAACAGATCCTGCATGTCATCCAACGCGGCCAGCACGGCCTCAACCTGGGCCAAGCGCAGCTTCTGCACCAGAGCCAGGAACGGCTCGGGCTGCGCGGGTTGCCGCAGGCGTTCGGCCCAGCCGCGCAGCACCTGGCGCTGCCTCGCCACCAACCGCGCCGCGACGGCCGGGTCGCGGCGCCGCGCCAGGTAGAGTTTAGCCAGGAAGGCCGCGCGCAGGTCACGCGGCGTGGCAACGGGCTCGCTCAGCCAGGCATCCAATTGCGCGCGGCCCGCGGGCGTCGCCTCGTAGATCTGCCGGGGCGGACCCGCGGTTTGGCGGCGCTGCGCATCCGGCTCGCCCGGCGGCGCAGCGGCCTCCGCGATGAAGCCTTGCGCCAGCAGCTTGCCCAGCAGGAAGTAAACTTCGCTGCGCTTCAGGCGCCAGATGGCGCGCAACGCCTCGTCGTCGCAGACCAGGCGGGCCAGTTCGTAGCCGTGCCTGGGCTGTTCGACCAACAATCCGAGGAGCAGGTTCTCGCTGGGCCAGAGTGCTTGCATGGATTTGAGTTGAAGCTAAACAGATGGCGGACGAGAGATGATTGGCGTCGGACACTCCGCTATATTCAGATTCTAACTAATATCCATGAAGCTGTCAAATCGAAGTCTCGTTTGTGGCGCGCCGCACTTACTCGTTCGTGATGTTAACTCCGACCTGGCTTTTGCAGGTTCAGTATGATTGTGTTATACTATTTATACAGTTCCCACCGACCTTCATCGGTGTTTCTTTGGACTGGCGTTATGTTTTTCTAACATAGCGACAATAGAAACCGTCACCCAAAGATCTTCAGAACACATGTCTTCTGCCGCAATGCCCATGATGAGGAGGCCGACTATCGCATAAGCGCACTGAATTCCTCGATCCGCATTTGCATTTCACTAATACCGTCACCTGCGTTTGTACAGGCAAAGGAGGCCTGCCATGCAGAAAAAACCTCTCGTGATCAATGGCATCCCCAAAACCCTTGTGCTCGACCCGGAAGCCACCCTGGCTGACGTGCTGCGCAAGCAGCTCCTGCTGACCGGCACCAAGGTGTCGTGCAACGACGGCCACTGCGGTGCCTGCTCAGTAATCTTGGACGGCAAGCTCACCCTCTCCTGCGTGACCAAGATAAAGCGCGTCCGCGATGGCGCGGAGGTCGTCACCGTCGAAGGGATCGGCACGCCCGACAAGCCGCATGTCATCCAGAAGGCCTTTATCCTGCACGGGGCCGCGCAGTGCGGGTTCTGTATCCCCGGCTTCGTCGTCTCGACCAAGGCGCTGCTGGATAAGAACCCGTCGCCGACGCGCGAGGAAGTGCGCGCCTGGTTCACTCAGCACCATAACGCCTGCCGCTGCACCGGCTACAAACCCATCGTGGACGCGGTGATGGATGCCGCGGCCGTGCTGCGTGGGGACATGCCGCAGTCCGCGCTGGAGTTCCAGATGCCCGCCGATGGCCGCATCTGGGGCAGCAGTTACCCCCGGCCGACCGCGGTCGCCAAGGTCACCGGCACCCTCGACTTCGGTCAGGATCTCGGCCTGAAGATGCCGCCGGGCACGCTGCAATGCGCGCTGGTCCAGGCGGAGATCTCGCACGCCAACATCCTGTCCATTGACACCTCGGAAGCGGAGAAGATGCCCGGCGTGTTCAAGGTTGTCACGCACAAGGACGTGAAGGGCAAGAACCGCATCACCGGCCTGATCACCTTCCCGACCAACAAGGGCGACGGCTGGGATCGGCCCATCCTCTGCGACACCAAGGTCTTTCAGAACGGCGACGCCATCGCCATCGTCTGCGCGGACACCATCGAGCAGGCCAAGGCCGCCGCGGCCAAGGTGAAGGTCGAGCTGGAGCCGCTGCCCGCGTACATGAGCGCGCCGGAAGCCATGGCCGACGACGCCATCGAGATCCATCCTGGCACGCCCAATGTCTACTTCGAGCAGAAGATCGTCAAGGGGCCGGACACGAAACCACTCATGGCCGAGGCGCCCCATGTGGTCGAGGGCGATTTCTACCTCCAGCGCCAGCCGCACCTCACCATCGAGTCGGACATGGGGTTTGCGTACTACGATGAGCTGGGCCGCCTCACGATCCACTCCAAGAGCATCGGCCTCCATCTGCATCACGCCATGATCGCGCCCGGCCTGGGCATTGAGCCGGACAAGCTGCGTCTAGTGCAGAACCCCGCCGGCGGCACCTTCGGCTACAAGTTCAGCCCGACGATGGAAGCGCTGGTCGGCGCGGCCTGCATGGCCACCGACCGGCCCGTCTACCTGGAATACGACTACCAGCAGTTCATCGCCTACACCGGCAAGCGTTCGCCGTTCTGGATGCACGGCAAGCTGGCCGCCGACAAGGACGGCAAACTGCTCGCTATGGAGACCGACTGGAGCGTGGATCACGGGCCGTACTCCGAGTTTGGCGACCTGCTGACGGTGCGCGGCGCGCAGTACATGGGCTCGGGCTACGACCTGCCCAGCATCCGCGGGGTGGGCCGCACCGTTGCCACGAATCACGCCTGGGGCTCCGCTTTCCGCGCGTACGGCTCGCCGCAGAGCTTCTTTATGTCGGAAAGCCTGATAGACGAGCTGGCCGAAAAGGTGGGCATGGACCCGCTGGAGTTCCGCTACAAGAATGTCTATCGGCCGGGCGCCACAACGCCTACCGGCCAGACACCCGATGCCTTCAGCTTCCCGCAGATGTTCGATATGCTGCGGCCGCTGTACAAGGCGGCCAAGGAGAAGGCCAAAGCTGAGTCCACCCCGGAGCGCAAGAAGGGCGTGGGCATCTCGCTGGGCATCTACGGCGCGGGCCTGGATGGCGCGGACGGCGCCGAGGCGTGGGTGGAGCTCACCAAAGAGGGCGTGACGGTCTACGCCACCTGGCACGATCACGGCCAGGGCGCGGACATGGGCGCCTTGGGCACCGCGCACGAGGCGCTGCGCGCACTGGAGATCGAGCCCAGCCAGATCAAGCTGGTGCTCAACGACACCGGCCTGACGCCCAATAGCGGGCCCGCGGGCGGCAGCCGCAGCCAGGTGGTCGTCGGCAACGCGATCAAGAACGCCTGCGACAATCTGATCGAGGCGATGCGGAAGTCGGACGGCAGCCTGCGCACCTACGATGAGATGGTGGCGGACGGCATCCCGCTCAAGCAGGTGGGCAAGTGGACGGCCGCCATCGGCCAGGCGTGCGATGAGAACGGCCAGGGCCGGCCCTTTAGCTGCTACATGTACGCGGTCTTCATGGCCGAGGTGGGCGTGGATATGAAGACCGGCAAGGCGACCTGCGAGGGCTTCACGACGGTCGTGGATGCCGGCAAGATCAACAACAAGCTGGTGGTGGACGGCCAGATGTACGGGGGCATCGCCCAGGGCATCGGCTTGGCGCTGACCGAGGACTACGAGGACATCCACAAACACACCACCATGATCGCCTGCGGGTTGCCCTACGCCCGCGACATCCCGGACAAATTTGACATCTACTACGTGGAATCCCCGCGCGAGTACGGGCCGTTTGGCTCCTCCGGCATCGGCGAGGCGCCGCTGACCGCATCGCACGTCGCGGTGATTAACGCGATCAAGGACGCGACCGGCGTCCGCATCACGCATCTGCCCGCACGGCCGGAGAAGATCCTGGCCGGCCTCAAGGCGCTGTAACTCTCACCCCCTGCCCCCTCTCCCGTTGCGACGGGAGAGGGGGCGACGCTGCGTAACCGCTCCGGAGATAACCCGTGATCGGACAAGACGAGCTTCGCCGGCTAGAAGACCAGTGCATCCAGGAGTGCGCGCCGACGTGCGCGGCCGCGTGTCCCATCCACGTGGACGTGCGCGGGCTGATGGCCGCCGCGGCCCAGGGTGACTTTCCTGCGGCGCTGAAAGTACTCACGAAAACCCTCCCTTTCCCCCGCATCATCAGCCGCGTCTGCGATGCGCCCTGCCAACCGGTCTGCAAGCGCATCGAGGCCGGGGATGTCATCCAGATCCGGGCGCTCGAACGGGCCTGCGTCGAATTCGGCGGCCAGCCCGACAAGCCGCGCGTGCTGCCCAAGCGGGGCAAGCGCGTGGCCATCGTCGGCGCGGGGCTGAGCGGCCTGACCGCGGCCTTCGACCTGGCGCGCAAAGGGTACGCGGTCACGGTCTACGAGGCAGCCGACCGCATCGGCGGCAGCCTGTGGGCGTTACCCGAGTCCGTTCTGCCGCGCCAGATCTTCCGGGATGAGCTGGCGCTGGTCGAGTCGGTCGGCGCCATAATCCGCCTAAACGCAACGCTGCCGGCCGATGGCCTGGCCGCGCTGCGCGGCGAGTGCGACGCGGTCTACCTGGCGACGGGTCAGGAGTCAGGAGACAGGCGGCAGGAGTCAGGGGTCAGGAGTCAGGCGTCAGACGGCAGAAGGCAGACCTTCGGCCTGGCGGTGGACGCCAACGACCGGATCGCGGCGGACCCGCTCACCTTCGCGACCAGCATGGACGGCGTCTTCGCGGGCGGCGGACTGCTGCGTGACAGCGCCGACTGCTCGCCGATCCGCGCGATCTCCGACGGCCGCCGGGCAGCCATCTCCATTGACCGCTACCTGCAGCGGGTCTCGCTGACTGCTGCGCGCGTCAACGAAGGGAGTTACGTCACCCGGCTCTACACCAACACCGCGGGGATCCCGCCGCTGCCTGCCATCGTCCCGGCGGACCCGGCTGCGGGCTACTCCCACGCCGAGGCGGCCGCCGAAGCGGCACGGTGCATCCAGTGCGAGTGCATGGAGTGCGTCAAGACCTGCGAGTACCTCCGGGCCTATGGCCGCTACCCGCGCAAGTACCTGCGGGAGATCTACAACAACCTGTCCATCGTCAAGGGCGAGCGGAAATCCAACCAGTTCATCAACTCGTGCTCCCTGTGCGGGCTGTGTGGCGAGGTATGCCCCGAAGGCCTGGGCATGGCGCCGGTTATCAAGGAGGCGCGGCAGACCATGGTGGCGGAGGGGCGCATGCCCCCTTCCGCGCACGATTTCGCGCTGCGGGACATGGCCTTCAGCAACAGCGAGAAGTTCCGCCTGGCGCGGCATGCGCCCGGCGCGGCGGTCAGCGACATCGTCTTCTTTCCGGGCTGCCAGCTCGCCGGCTCGTCCCCGGAGCAGGTGGCGCAGGTCTACGGCTACCTGCGCGAGACGCTGGGGGATGTCGGCCTGCTGCTGCGCTGCTGCGGCGCGCCGGCCGACTGGGCCGGCCGGACCGACCTGTTCGGGGAGAGCCTGGTCGCGCTGCGCGCCGACCTCGGCAGCCTGGGGGCGCATAAGCTCGTCGTCGCTTGTTCAAGCTGCCACCAGGTCTTCAAAGCCAACCTGCCCGACATCGAGCTGGTGTCACTCTGGGGAATTTACGACAGGCACGGCCTTCCCACCGTGGATCGAAGGCAATCAGCGGGGAGCGGCCACCAGCTTCCAGTTTCCAGCTTCCAGCCTCCAATCGTCTCCGTCCACGACCCCTGCACCACCCGCTACGAGCCGCAGATCCAGGAGAGCGCCCGCGCCCTCATCGGCCGGCTGGGCTATGCCATCGAAGAGCTAACGCTGAGCCGTGAGCGCACCGCGTGCTGCACCTACGGCGGCGTGATGTGGCTGGCCAACCGCCCCCTGGCCGAGGCGGCCGTGCGCCGGCGCATCAGCGAAAGCCCGGCCGATTACGTGACCTACTGCGCGGTGTGCCGCGATTTCTTCGCCGCGCGCGGCAAGCGGACGCTGCACCTGCTCGACCTG
The DNA here is from genome assembly GCA_964551735.1 of uncultured Anaerolineales bacterium. GTDB lineage: Bacteria > Chloroflexota > Anaerolineae > CG2-30-64-16 > CG2-30-64-16 > DAOUAT01. The sequence continues at coordinate 77,769 of CAZKEF010000026.1, read as the reverse complement.
ATCTACGGCTCGGATCCGGCCGCGGACGCCGCACGTCCCAGCCCTGGCTTCTCACAGCGCCACGAAAACCGGGCGCGCTTGAAACACAAGCTGTTACGCGAGATTTGGGGAGAAGAGATGGCAGGAGAACAGGCTACCCACGAAGCGATCCGCCTCCTGTTCACCGACGAGGTGCAGGCCCGGCTGGAGGAACGGCTGATCCTGCTCGAGGACATCCAGCGGGTGATCGAACGCACCGAGCGGACAGGGCGCAGGCTCCTGAACCCGGCGAACGGTCACTTCCTGGCCTACTTCAAGCCCACTGCCGTCACCTACTGGGTGGAATACACGCCCGAGGGCGACGCGTTCCGGGTCTACAACGCCTACAGCCATCGCATGGAGATCGCCGAGGGGGAGCGGACATGAACGAGCCAACCTTGCCGGCCGGCCCATCGCCGTGGATCTGCGCGACCTGTAACATCCCCCTCAAGCCGGCAAAAGTCAACATCGCGTACCTCGGCAACGCCTTCCCGGTGGACCTGCTGAAGTGCCCCCGTTGCGGCCTCGTCTGGATCCCCGAAGACCTGGCGCTCGGCCGGATGGCGGAGGTGGAGAAGACGCTGGAGGATAAGTGAGGCGTGATGCGTGGTGCGTATTCCGTCACTCGTCATTCGTCTTTCGTCATTCACTGATTCGCCATGACTGACGAACCCTCTCGCATCTACGAACACCCCGCGCTGCGGGAGGCGCTGGGGGATGTGCTGCGGCCGGGAGGGCTGGCGCTGACCGATGAGGCGCTGACGACCTGCGGGCTGGCGCCGGGCGCGCGGGCCCTGGACGTGGGGTGCGGCGCGGGGGGTACGGCCGCGCATTTGCGGGAGCGGCATGGCCTGGCTGCGGTCGGGATTGATGCATCGAGCGTGCTCCTCCGTTCGGGCCGCAGCGGCAGGCCGGATCTTCCGCTGGCACAGGCTCGGGCCGAACGCCTGCCGGTCGGCGACGGGACGTTGGACGCGGTCCTCGCCGAGTGCAGCCTGTCGGTGATGGCCGATGTGGACGCGGTGCTGGCTGAGTTCAGGCGGGTCCTGAAGGCCGGCGGGTGTCTGATCCTGGCCGATTTGTACCTGCGCACCCCTGACAGCCGGCCGCGGCCCCGCGACCGGCAGCCGGCCTCCTGCCTGCGCGGCGCGTTGACCCAGGCGCAGGTCGAGGGGAAGCTGGCCGAACAAGGCTTCGCCCTGGTGACCTGGCAGGATCGTTCCGAGGCGCTGAAGGTGTTGGCTGCGCGCCTGATCCTGGCTGGCATCTCGCCCGCGCAGTTTTGGGGCGGTGCGTGCGATGACGCAGCCGGCGCGATCGCCAGGGTGAAGCCGGGGTATTTCTGGCTCGTTGCCCGTCGCGGCGCCGGAATCGAGGCTTTAGCCGGTCTCTCTGTCTGAGCGCCAGACCGCCTGAAGGCTCGACTCCAGAAACGCTATTGTGACGCAGTATGACAGGAGCACGCATGGACGAACTCGATCGTATGCGGGAACTGAAACAGCAGGGCTTCTATTGCAGCCAGATCCTGCTCATCATGGGCATGGCGCTGCAGGGCAAGGAGAACCCCGACCTGGTGGCGGCCATGAACGCGCTGGCCGGCGGGATCGGGTTCACCGGCGAAACGTGCGGCGCGCTGACGGGCGGCGCATGTCTGCTGGGGCTCTACGCCGGCAAGGGCACGCCGAAGGCGGAGGAAGACCCGCGGCTGCTGTTCATGGCCGAGGACCTGGTGCGCTGGTTCAAGGACGAATACGGCGTGCAATACGACGGCATCCGCTGCGATGAAATCATCGGCGCGGGCGGCAAGGACATGGGCAGCCGCTGCCCCGCCATCGTCCTGGGCGTCTTCCAAAAAGTCAAGGAACTGTTGGTCGAAAACGGCTTTGACCTGGCGGGCGAAGCATGGTGAGCTCGCCCAGCGAAACCGTCCTCTCGGAGACCGAGAGCGTCTGCCCCGAGTGCCTGGCGCGCATCCCCGCGCAGCGCGTGGCGCGCGGGGATGATGTCTACCTCCGTAAGACCTGCCCCGACCACGGCGATTTCTCCGCCGTGATCTGGCGCGGCGCGCCGGCGTGCGCGTCGTGGGTCAGGCCCAAGCTCCCCAGTTACCCTGAGAACCCGTTCACCGCAATTGACCGCGGCTGCCCCCACGACTGTGGCCTCTGCCCCGACCACCGCCAGCACACCTGCTCCGTGCTCCTGGAGGTCACCGCAGCCTGCGACTTAGGCTGCCCGGTGTGCTTTGCCGACGCGGGAAAGCCTGCGCAGGCAGGCTTCGCAACGGTAGCCGCGACTTCAGCCGCCGGGCGCCGCAGGGAGCCAACCCTGGCGACCATCGCCGGGTGGTGCCGGCGGGTGCTTGCTGCGGGCGGGCCGTTCAACATCCAGCTTTCCGGGGGCGAGCCGTGCGTGCGGGATGACCTGCCCGAGATCATCGCGTTAGGACGCAGCCTGGGCTTCACCTTCTTCCAGCTCAACACCAACGGCCTGCGCCTGGCCCGCGACCCGGACTATCTGCGGCGACTGCAAGATGCCGGGTTGACCACCGTGTTCCTGCAGTTCGACGGCACGCGCGACGAGATCCACGCCCGCTTGCGCGGCCGTCCGCTGCTGGCGCAGAAACTGGCGGCGATCGAGGTTTGCGTGCGGGCGGGGGTCGGCGTGGTGCTCGTGCCGACGCTGGCGCCGGGGGTCAACGACGACGATATCGGCGGCATCATCAGGTTCGCGCTGCGCCATGCGCCGGCCGTGCGCGGGGTGCACTTCCAGCCGATCAGCTACTTCGGCCGCTACCACGGGGGCGGAGAAGCCCCGGCGGATGACAGGCGGATCACGATCCCCGAGGTCATCAGCGCCATCGCGGCCCAAACCGGCGGCGCGATCCGGTCTGAGAGCTTCCGGCCGCCGGGCTGCGAGAATGCGCTCTGCTCGTTTCACGGCAACTTCGTGCTCATGCCGGACGGCCAGCTCCTCCCGCTGACCGCGCACGCGGCCGGGTCAAACTGCTGCGGCACGCCGCCGCCCGCGAAAGAAGGCGCCGCGCGCGCCCGCGAGTTTGTCGCGCTGCAATGGGCCGCGCCGCCAGGACGCCTGGCGACTGAAGTCACGGCGACCACTGCGAAGTCTGCCTGCGCAGACTGGGACCTGCCTCAGCCCAGCCTGGGGGGGTGGGATACGTTCCTGGCGCGCGCCAAAACCCACACCTTCTGCATCTCCGGCATGGCCTTCCAGGACGCGTGGACGCTGGACCTGGAACGGCTGCGCGACTGCTGCATCCACGAGCTGAGCCTCGACGGCCGGCTGATCCCGTTCTGCGCGTACAACCTGACCGCACGGGATGGCCGCCCGTTGTATCGGCCCGCGGTCGCGCCTTCGCCATGATGATGATTGACGCATTCGCTGTTGGGCTGGAGGCGCAGGGACCGCTGGGGTTCAAGGCGCTTGCAGTGGCTGAAGACGGCGTCCGCTCGGCCCTGGCCGCGTTCACCTGGGAAGGCTCGCTGGCCCGCATGGCCCCATGCAACCGCTGCGGCGCGCCGGCGCCCCAACCCGCTTGCACGTGCGGGTTGTACGCCTCCTACAGCGCCGGTCACGTCCTGGATCAGTATGGGCAATACTGCGAGCGCTTCCTGGTGTTGGTCGAGGGCCAGGGCCGGGTGATCCCCCACGAGCAAGGCTGGCGGGCCGAGTATTGTGCGGTGCATGCCATCGTCGAACTGTATGCCGGCAACGTGGTCAGGCACATGCAGCTCCTGCGCGCGGCCCGGTACCTGGGCAACCCACCCCTCATCTCGCTGGAAGATGCTATCGGCACCGTTCAGGCTCACCAGAGGAGCTATTCGCAACATGGAGATTGGCAAGCAAGTTGGCGAACCGATCCAGGCGCCCGTGCGGCAGCCTGCCCACCCGGTTAGAAGGCCGCGACCGGCAGCGCCGCAACGTCCCATCGTCGTGCCGAACTGGCCCGTGCGGCAGCCGGAGCCCGCGCTCGTGCCCGGCCCGCACGCGCCGGAGCGCTGACCCGAAAATGGGACGCGGACTACGCAGACAACGCGGACGACGCGGACAAACTCAGGTCCTATCCGCGTCCTTCGCCGTATCCGCATCATGCCTGAAACTGCGGGGCAGGCTCTCTGCGTTCCCGTTCTCGCTCCCGCCTATCTCATCCGTGACATGGACACTGTTGTGAAAACGATGACCGACGACCGTTGACGGATGACCGGGCGGGCGTCTTCGTTGGCCGCGGCAACGCGTCCGGCATGAACAACTGAGCGGAGGGATCGTGCCACCGAGCATCCCACTCACCCCCCTGGATCCCTGGATCGCGGCCAAGATCGGCGCGGCGGGCGCGCCGTGGCCCGACGCGCTGACAGCCTATCAGCTCGCGCGACTGCGGGACACGCTGCGACTGACGCGGGTTAGGAGCCCGTTCTATCGCAGGCGCCTGGCCGGCGCGCCCCACGACCTGGCTTCCCTGGATGACCTGGCCGCCCTCCCCTTCACGTCAGCGCAAGATATCCGGGACGCCGGGCTGCAATTCCTGTGCGTCTCCCAGGACGAGATCCAGCGCGTGGTGACGCTGGACAGCTCAGGCACCACCGGCAACCCCAAGCGGATCTACTTCACGCGCGATGACCAGGAGTTGACCGTTGACTTCTTCCGCGCCGGCATGGCGACCCTGGCCGGCCCCGGCGACAGGGTCTTGATCCTGTTGCCCGGCGAGCGGCCCGGCAGCGTGGGCGATCTGTTGGCGATTGCGCTGGACCGGCTGGGCGCGACGCCGCTGAAGCACGGCTTGGTGCGCGATGTGGCCGAGACCCTGGCGGTGATGCGCCGGGAGCGCGTAGACTGCCTGGTGGGCGTGCCGACGCAGGTGCTGGCGCTGGCGACCTATGGCGAGGGGTTGACATTGAAGAGCGCGCTGCTGACCACCGACCATGTGCCGGACGCCATCGTCCGGCGCGTCGATGCGGCGTGGGGCTGCACGGTCTACAACCATTACGGCATGACCGAGATGGGGCTGGGCGGCGGGGTCGAGTGCGCGGCCCGCCGGGGCTATCACCTGCGCGAGGCCGACCTGCTGTTCGAGGTCGTGGACCCCGCCAGCGGCGCGCCGGTCGCGGATGGCGCAGCCGGCGAAATCGTTTTTACCACCCTCACCCGCCGGGGGATGCCGCTGATCCGCTACCGCACGGGCGACATCAGCCGCTTCCTGCCCGGCCCCTGTCCCTGCGGCACGGCGCTCCGGACGCTGGCGCGGGTGACGCACCGCGCGGATGGCCTCGCGCCCATCGGCGACCGCGCGCTCACCATGGCGGACCTGGATGAGGCGCTGTTCGCCGTGCCTGGGGTGCTGAACTTCTCTGCCACGATCCGTCGTACGGGCCGGGATGCCCTGCTGCTCGACATTACCGCGGTCGAAGATCGGAGCGAAGCCATCGCCCCCCGTGTGGATGCCGCGCTGGAGTCCATCGCTGCCATCGAGTCGGCGCGTGCACGCGGCAACCTCGATAGGATCGTCACGGTGCAGCGGACGGGGTACATTCTATCGGAGCTGCCCAAGCGCGTTCTCCGACAGGCAACTGCAAAGGATCACCGCAGCGAGGCTGCCGGTTGTCTGGTCGCCACCATCTCGTGATGAACATCTGCAAACCCGACGTTCGGGCAGACCTTGTCATTGATGGTATACTAGCCAAACGCCACAAATACGCTGTCGACGCCGGGCGCGGCGCCGCATAGACCTGGAGAATCAGACCATGCCCACAGACACACTCCCCTTCAGCCCAAACCCGGTGTACACCGACCTCACCCGGACCTTCGAAGCGCGCGCGGCTGACCTGGTCGCCAGGATGACGCTGGAAGAAAAGGTTGATCAGATGGTGCATCCTGCCGCCAGCATTGAGCGGCTCGGCATCCCGGCGTATAACTGGTGGAACGAATGCCTGCACGGCGTAGGGCGCGCTGGCGTAGCCACCGTCTTCCCCCAGGCCATCGGCCTGGCCGCGACGTGGGACGTGGGCCTGATGGCGGAGGTGGCGAACGTGATCTCTGATGAAGCGCGCGTCAAGCATCACGAGTTCGTGCGCCGCGGGGTGCGCCAGATTTACACCGGCCTCACCTTCTGGTCGCCCAACATCAACATCTTCCGCGACCCGCGTTGGGGCCGCGGGCAGGAGACCTACGGCGAGGATCCCTACCTGACCGCCCGGATGGGCGTGACATTCGTCAAGGGATTGCAGGGGGACGATCCGCGCTACCTCAAGCTGGTGGCGACGCCTAAACACTTCGCGGTGCACAGCGGGCCGGAGCCCGACCGGCACCATTTTGACGCGCGGGCCTCCGAGCGCGACCTGCGGGAGACGTATCTGCCGGCGTTCGAGGCGTGCGTGAAGGAAGCAGGGGCCGTCTCCATCATGGGCGCGTACAACCGCACCAACGGCGAACCGTGCTGCGCCAGCCCGACGCTGCTGGAGAAAATCTTGCGCCAGGAGTGGGGCTTCGATGGCTACGTGGTCTCCGACTGCTGGGCGATCAACGACATCTTCGGCGGGCACGGCGTGGTCGGGACGCCGGCCGAGGCCGCGGCATTAGCTGTGAAGACCGGCTGCGACCTGGAGTGCGGTTGCGCGTACCCGGCGCTGTTGGAGGCGGTGGAACAGGAGCTTATTGATGAAGCGACCATTGACCGTTCACTGGTGCGGCTGTTCACAGCGCGCATGCGGCTGGGCATGTTCGATCCCCCCGGGCAGGTGCCCTTCACCAGCATCCCGTTCGAAGTCAACGATTCCCCTGCGCACCGTGCGTTGGCGCGACAGGCTGCACAGAAGGGGATCGTGCTGCTGAAAAACCAGGGCGGGCTGCTGCCGCTGCCGAAGGACCTGGCCTCTATCGCTGTCATCGGGCCCAACGCCGACGACCTGGCCGTACTGCTGGGCAACTATCACGGCACGCCGTCGCGTGCCGTCACACCACTGGAGGGCATCAGACGGGCCGTGTCGCCGACCACCACCGTGTACTACGCGCGCGGCTGCGAGATCGCGACGGGCATGCTGCCGCTGGAGCCGATCCCCGCGACCTGCTTGCGCGGTCCGGCTGGCGGCGCGGGCCGAGAAGGGCTGTCAGGTGCGTACTATGCGAACACGACTTTCACGGGCCAACCGGCCTTGGTGCGCCTTGACCCGCTGGTGGACTTCAAGTGGCTGGCTGCGACCCCGCTGGGCGGCCTGCCGACCGCACCTTTCTCGGTGCGCTGGACCGGCGCGCTGACCCCGCCGGTTTCGGGCGTTTATCGGCTGGGCGCGCGCGGGTCAAGCGGCTTCCGCCTGCTGTTCGACGGACAAGAGCTGGCGCCGCTGCAGATTAACGAGCATGAAGCCGACACCCGCGTCAAGGAGGTGGTGTTGGAGGCGGGCCGGCTGTACGATCTGCAACTGGACTACGTCAACGCCGGCCGGGACCCGCAAGTACAGCTCCTGTGGGCAGTGCCGGAGCAGGATCTACTGGCCCCCGCGCTGGAGGTTGCTCGCAAGGCCGATGTGGCGGTTATGGTGTTGGGCCTCACCCCGGCCCTGGAAGGTGAGGAGATGCAAGTGAGCGTCGAGGGCTTTGCCGGCGGAGACCGCACCGACATCGTGCTGCCGCGGCCGCAGCAAGCCCTGCTAGAAGCGATCCACGCGCTGGGCAAGCCCGTGGTGCTGGTGCTGCTGGGGGGCGGCGCGCTGGCCGTCGAGTGGGCCGACGCGCACGTGCCAGCCATCCTGGCGGCCTGGTATCCCGGCGAGGAGGGCGGCGCCGCCATCGCTGATGTGCTCTTCGGCGACGCCAACCCGACCGGCCGGCTGCCAGTGACATTCTACCGATCGCTGGCCCAGTTGCCGCCATTCGACGACTACGCCATGGCCGGCCGCACCTACCGTTACCTGGCCGAGCCGCCCCTTTACCCCTTCGGCCACGGGCTAAGCTACACCCGCTTCGCCTACAGCGACCTGGTGATCCGCCCGCCAGCGATCGGCCCGGATGGGCAGGCCCACATCGCCGTCAACGTCGCCAACGTCGGCGAGCGGGCCGGCGACGAGGTGGTGCAGCTCTACGTCGGCTATCCCAAACCGGCCGTGCCCCGGCCGATCAAAGACCTGAAGGGCTTTGCGCGCCTGGCCCTGGCGCCGGGGGAGACGCGAACGGTCGACTTCACCCTGGACGCCGCGCAACTGGCTTGGTGGGCGGGCACTGGTTGGGCCGTGGAACTGGGCGTAGTGCGCGTGCTGATCGGCAGTTCATCCGAAGACATCCGGCTGAGCGGGGAGCTGCGCGTGCGCAACGACTGAGTGCAGTCGCCGATTCACGCACCGATCCCGCGCTGGTAGAGGAACCACATACCGGCAAGGTACACCAGGAATATGATCGCCGCGTCGATCTCAATGAACAACAGTCGGCGCTCGACGCGCGCCAGGTTGCCGATCAACGCTAGGCTGGTGAGGATCAGTCCCAACAGCGCCACCAGCGCAAAAGCAGGGTCGATCGCACCCAGTAAGCGCCCAGGCAGGTAAAAGAAGTCGGTCAGGGCCAGAGCGACCACGTTGAAAGCGTTGCTGCCGAAGAGGTTGCCGATTGCCAGGTCGAATGCGCCGATGCGCGCCGCCGCGATGGTGGTCGCCAGCTCGGGCAAGGAGGTGACCATTGCCACCAGGGTCGCACCGACGAAGCCTGTTCCGAGGCCGGTAAGCTCGGCGATTTCAGCGCTGCTATGCACCAGTTGCGGCGTGACCGCGATCAGCACGCCAGCCGCCGCGAAGAAGCCGATCAAGGCGTGACGCAGGCTTGGAACACCCTCCAGCTCAGCCTCTGGCGCCATCTCGTGGGCAGGGCCAGGGATGCCCGACTGGATGAGGCGCACGCCGCCCACATAAACGGCCACCAGCAGCAGGCTGTCCACGCCCACCCAGCCGATCCGCGCATCCACGCCCGCGAGTATGAAAAAGGAAGCCATCCCGATCAGCAACGCGCCCAGGCTGGCGGTGAGCGCGTGGCGCATTGCCACCCGGCGCAAGATGCGCGCCTGCCGGAACAGCAGGTCGAGCACAGCCAGCACGAACATGTTGAACATGTTGCTGCCCAACTGATTGCCGGCAGCCAGGTTCGGCACGCCCTGGCTCAGCGAATTGATGCCCGTCAACAACTCCGGCAGGGATGTCGCGCCTGCCATCAGCAGCGTGCCCACAAACATGCCCCCGAGCCTCGTCCGCTGAGCGATGGCGTCGCCGTACTTAGCCAACTGCAGCGCAGCCAGCACGATCACCGCTGCGCTGCCCAGAAAAATCAGCCAGACCATCAGCCCTCCTGACTTGTGTCGGCGGCCTGGAGCGACACACCTTTGACCAACGCCAGGGGCCACGCCGCCAGCACGCCGGTGTTCGGCCCGTTCAGGTCACCGACCACCCCTTCGGTCGCGACCAGGCAACGCTGCATAGCTTCCTGGTCCGGCACGATAGCCCAGAGCGTATAGTTGCCTTGCTCATCGCCGGGCCCCATGCCGCCCAGGGCATAGCGTGCAGCCACGCGACCCCGCCGGGTCCGCCGACGGTGAACACCGGTCGTCTCTGCTATCGTGGCGCCGCGCACCCCGACAGCGTCCCAGGCATCGAGCACAGCATCCAGCCGATCAGGAATATCCAACACAAGCATGACCATGTACATCGCAGTTGTCCCTCCTCTCGGTCAGGCTCAGCGCGGCGCCGAGCACCAGGCATCGTTAAAACACCAATGCCCACGAACGATACAGCAGTATAGCAAAGCCTCCCCGACGTTCAAAGCGCAGCCGCTGGGCAGGATGATCCCTGCGGCGACGTCATCATACCAGAAAGTTTCGCCGCGAACGGCTGGCTTGGGTTGGCATTTCCGTCGAGCTGGCAACTTATCGCGACCGACAGCCAATTATGCTATAATGTGCCCAGGAGGATACATGCCCCGGGAACCAAGATCGGCCGCAGCCAGCGAGGCCCAACGGTATCGGGAACGGTTGTGGCTGCTCCGCGAAATTGATCGGGCCGTCCTGCGCGCACAGTCCGTCGATCAAACCGCCGATGTAGCGCTCCGAGGCCTGCGTCAGCTTGTGCCCTACCTGCGCGCCAGCGTTACCCTGTTCGATTTTGAGGCCGATGAGGCGCTGCTGCTGGCCACCTGCAGCAACTCAGATCTGCAATTGCGGGCCGGCGCCCGAACGCAACTCAGCCGCGCATCCTTCTTTGGCCACGCGCCGCAGGGCCAGGCGCATCTGGTGACCGACCTGAGCGATGCGCCCGACACGCACGAATGGGTGGCGTTGATGCGCAGCGAAGGGGTGCGCGGCTACGCCAGCTTCCCGCTCGCGACTGAGGGCCAGGTGATCGGCGCGCTGACGTTTGGCCTGGCCAGCCCCGGCCCGCTGCCCGAAGAGACCCTGGAAATCGCCACGGACGCCGCCGATCAACTTGCGGTTGCCATCGTGAATGCCCGGCTCCACCAGCAGATCCGCCAGCATACGGAGGAGCTGGAGGCGCAGGTGGCGCGGCGGACTGCCGCCCTCCGTCTCAGCGAGGCGCGCTTGCGCGCCATTGTCTTGGCTGCGCCCATCGGCATGTTGCTGACGACGCCCGACGGACGCATCCTGCAAACCAATCCGGCAGCACAAGAGATCCTCGGCTACGACGAAGCGGAGTTGACTGAGATGACCTTCGAGGATCTGGCTGATACCAGGGAAAACCGTTTTGATCTAGGCCTGCGCTTCGAAGACTTCTTGCCCGGCCAAAAGCCGCCTCTCAAGCGGGATATCGCGCTACGCCGCAAGGATGGCAGGATTATCTGGGCGCGCCTGACACTGGCGCATGTCCGCGCCGCGCCCGAAGCGGGCAACCTGGCCATCGCCATGATCGAGGATGTCACCGAAGCGCGCAAGACACAAGCCGCGCTCATCCATGCGGAAAGGTTGGCCATCACCGGTCGGCTCGGCGCATCGCTGGCCCACGAGATCAACAACCCACTCCAGGCCATCATCGGCTGCCTAGGCCTGGCCGATGAGACGCTGGCCGAGCCGACGGAGGCGGGACGTTACCTGGCCGTCGCCAGGGAGGAGCTGCGGAGGGTTGCCCGCACGGTGGCGCAGTTGCGCGACCTACAAAATGGCCTGGAATCAGAGCGCGTTGAACCGGTCGCCCTGAACGACGTTCTAGCGCAACTGATCACCCTCAACACGCAGCAATGCACACAACAGGGGATCACGATCACCTGGCTGCCAGCCTCCCGCTTGCCGGGGCTCGTGGCAGCGCCGGATCGCATCCGCCAGGTATTCCTCAACATCCTCCTGAACGCGCTAGAGGCCATGCCGCAAGGTGGAAGGCTGTTGGTCCGCACGGCGCCAACCCGGAACCCGGCCGGGGTCAGCGTAACCGTGCGCGATACAGGTGATGGGATGGCGCCTACGGTGCTGGAACACATCTTTGAGCCGTTCTTCAGCACCAAGAGAAAGGGCTTGGGACTAGGGCTTTTCACTAGCCGCAACATCATTGAGCGGCACCGCGGCACCATTGAAGTACACAGCCAGCCCAATCACGGCACGACCTTTGTAGTGTGGCTGCCGGCAGAACCGGAGCAAGGATCATGAGCGATCCGCTGCGTTCGCTGGTGGTGGATGATGATCCGGCCGTGCGTTTTTCACTGGGCGAGACGCTCCGCCGCGCCGGCCATGTGGTGACGCAAGCCGAAAGCGGCGAGGCTGCCCTCGAGCTGCTGCGCGACAACGCTTTCGACCTGGCCGTCATAGACCTGAATCTTGGCACGCGCGTAGATGGCCTGCGCGTGCTCACCGCGATCCGTTGGCGATGGCCGCGAACCGCAGCCATCATCCTCACCGCCTACGGATCGCTGGAATCGGCCCTGGCAGCTATCCGCGAAGGCGTGGACGGTTACTTGCTGAAGCCGGCCGAACCACGAGCCGTGCTGGAAGCGGTCCGTGAGGCGTTGGCGCGACGCCACGCGGAACTTGAACCGGCAGATGCTCCCAACCACCGCTTGCGGCATGAGGACCTCATCCTTGACCTGGACAAACGCCAGGTGACGCGAGCAGGCCAACCCCTCGATCTGACGCCTGCCGAATTCAACCTGCTGGCGCACCTGATCGAAAATGCCCATCGCACCGTGTCGCCCAAGGAGCTGGCACGGACGATCCGCGGGTATGAGCCAGACTACCAACATGAAGCCCGGCAGCTCGTGAAGTGGTACATCCATCGCCTGCGGGCCAAGATCGAGCCCGACCCCGCGCGGCCGCGCCTCATCCTCAACGTGCGCGGCGTGGGCTACACCCTGGGATAACCCGTCTCTCAAACCAACCACCAACCTATCTCAAACCGATCCCACCCGTTCCTTGCCGACCACTCTGTTAGCATAGGGGTGTGGACGATCCCAAGCGCTACGGTGTCCCAGCGAAGCGCGTCCTGCTGGTGGATGACGATCCCCAAGTGCTTTTCGTGCTCAGCGCAAGCCTGCGCCGCATGAGCGAGCCTTGCACCGTCATAACTGCCCAAGATGGCAGCGAAGCTTATCGCCTGCTGGACACGACACCCTTTGACCTGCTGGTGACCGATATCCGGCTCCCTGTGCTCGATGGCATCACCCTCACATCTTTCGCCAGAGCACGATTGCCGGAGCTGCCTGTTGTGTGGATGACAGCTTACGGTTGCCGGCAGTTGCGCGAGGAAGCCGCCCGCCTGCGCGTCTTTCATTGTCTAGAGAAACCGGTAGAAGTCGCTGAGTTCCGTAGGATCGTGCAACAAGGCCTTGTGACGCCCCCGTCAGACATCTCAGGGGACCCCGTGGGCTTGTCCGCCAACCCGCCATTGGAACCCAGGAGAGGATCATGACCCAAGTCGCTCGCGAGTTCGCGCCATTCCGTAAGGTACTGGCGCCGGTATTGCCGGGATGCGCGCCTGAGATCGTCCTTGCCGCGGCGTTGGGGGTCTTGGAGGCGCGCAACATCACGCTGCTTGGGCTGGTGACGCTGCCGCCGGAGGAACCGCTGGCGTTCGGGATGCTGGCGGCACGCGAATTGCGCGCCACCCTGAACCGGCTGAGCGCGACCCAGGCGCTCAACGTACGCGTCCGGGTGCGCGTCACCCATGCCCCCTGGCCGGAAATCACGCGCGCCGTCCAACAGGAGGAGCCCGACCTGGTGATCCTCAGCCATCCGGCGGGGCCGGAGCCGCTGTCGCCTGACCTCTGCGCCTGGCTGGCGCATCCGCCGTGCGACGTTGCCCTGGCCTGCGGCGCCGCGCTGCCACCCAAGATCTCCCGCATCCTGGTCCCGGTTCGGGGTGGGCCATATGCCGAACTCGCGGTGCGCCTGGCGCTGACCACCGCGCAGATCTCCGAGACCACGGTGACCGTGCTGCACCTGCGCGCGCCCGCCAGCAGGGGAGATGTCAGCGATCGCAGCGAGGCCGCCTATCAAGGGCTGGCGGAGGTGCTGACCAGCCTGCCTGAGGTAAGGCTGAACGAACTCGAAACCGACGACCAGGGGGCCGCGATCCTGGCTGCCAGCAGGGATGCCGACCTGGTGGTCATGGGCAGCGCTGCCCGGCTCAGAGGCGCATCGCTGGGGGCCGTCGCTGATCGCGTGCGCCGGGAAAGCCCGGCCAGCATCCTGCTGGTGCGCACGCGCCGGACTGTGCCTGAGCAACCCGCCGACCCCGCCATGGCCCAAGGCGCAATCACCCTGCTGGTGGATAAATGGCTGGCCGAAAACACCTACCAGGCCGAGGAGTTCGCCGACGTCGAGAAGCTGCTGGCCCTCAAAGCTAAGCGTGGGATCAGCATCAGCCTGGCCCTGCCCGCTCTCAACGAAGAGGCCACCATCGGCAAGGTCATCCGCAGCGTCAAATCGGCGCTGCACGACAAGCGGCCGCTGTTGGACGAGATCGTGCTCGTTGACGATGGCTCCACCGACCGTACGCGCGAGATCGCTGCGGACCTGGGCGTGCCCGTCTACATCCAGCAGGAGATCCTGCCGCAGTACGGCGCATTGGGAGGTCAGGGCGAGGCGCTGTGGAAGAGCCTTCACCTGACGCGCGGCGATCTCGTGGTCTGGCTGGACAGCAACATCACCCACATGCAGCCGCGTTTTGTGTGCGGGTTGCTGGGCCCGCTGCTCAGCGATGGGCGCCTCCAATACGTGAAAGGCTTCGGCCAGCGGCCGGCAGACACCGCGCACCGAGCGCAATTTGACAGCGAACATGCGGCCGATCTGGCGGTGCGGCCGCTGTTGAGCCTGCTCTACCCCGATCTGTCCGGCGTGCTGCCGCTGCTGGGCGGCCAATGCGCGGGGCGCCGCGCCGCGTTGGAACGGCTGCCGTTCCCCGCAGGCCCGGGGGTGCATCCGGCCCTCCTACTGGAGATCTACGAGCGTTACGGTCTGTCCGCCATCGCCCAGGTGGATCTGCAGGGGTATCTGCCCGTGCAACGTTCGCACGAGTCGTTGGCCGAGACCACCTACGCCGCGCTGCAGGTCTTCCTGCGCAAGCTGGAACGCCGGCACGGGCTGTCCCTGGTAGATGACGTCAACCGAACTATGAAGCTGGTCCGGGCCGATGCCGATCGGCTGTACCTGGAGTTGCGGGAAGCGCGGGAGCAGGTGCGGCCGCCGATGATCGAAATCCCCGAATATGCTGCCAGAGGCAGCGGAAGCGAGGAAGACGCATGGACATGATCACAAGCGACGAATTGAAAACCCTCATCGGCAAAGATCCTGGCTGGCACGTGTCGCTGTTCATGCCTGCTCACCGGGCCGGCAAAGACAGCGAGCAGGATCCAATCCGCTTCCGGAATCTGCTGCGAGAGGCGGAGGAACGCCTGCTGAGCCAGGGCCTCCGCTCCCCAGACGTGCGGGAGATGCTGAAACCGGCCCAACGCCTGGCACAGGAACCAGGCTTCTGGCGCCACCAGAGCGACGGCCTGTCGGTGTTCTTCACACCTGAGCAGTTTCATTCCTATCGCCTTCCCCTCTCGTTCGAAGAACTGGTGGTGGTATCCCGGCGTTTTCATCTCAAGCCACTCCTCCCGTTCTTTGCCAGCAACGGTCACTTTTACATCCTGGCCCTTAGCCAGGGTCAAGTCAGATTGTTAGAAGGCACCCGGCATACAGTCGACGAGATCGAAACCGAAAACTTACCCGCGAGCCTGGCCGAGGCGCTTCAATATGAGCGCTTCGAGAGACACCTGCAATTCCATACCGGCACCTCGTGGGCAACAGGAAGTCGCTCGGCCGTGTTTCATGGTCACGACATCAGCGATGAGGCCAAAGGCAGGCTTCTGCGCTGGTTCCACAAGATAGATGATGAGTTACCCGGCCTGCTGACAGGCGAGCAATCGCCGATCGTGCTGGCAGGCGTCGAGTATCTCTTCCCGCTATACACCCAGGCAAATACGAACCCGCACCTTCTGGCCAGGGGAATTCCAGGCAATCCCGAGGCGCTGAGCCCCGAAGACTTGCATGCCAAGGCATGGCCCCTGGTGCAGCCCATCTTCACGCAAGCCCAAGAGACGGCGGTCGCTCGGTACCGCCAATTGGGCGGCACAGGCAAAACCACCGCCGACGTGCAGGAGGCAGTTTCGGCAGCACACCAGGGGCGGGTGGATGTATTGTTTGTCGCCGTCGGCGTTCAGATGTGGGGCCGTCTCGACCCGGACACAGGAACAGTTCATGTCCACCAGGACCCTGAGGCCGGCGACGAGGACCTTCTCGATCTGGCTGCTATTCAAACTATCCTGAACGGGGGAACTGTCTACCCGGTTGAGCCAGAACAAACGCCCGCTGGCGCTCCGCTCGCCGCGGTGTTCCGGTATTAGATTCGATATATCACGAAAGGAGACTCAAACCCATGCACTATCCATCCATCCTTCCGCGCACCCTGCTCGTGCTGGTGCTGTTGGCTACCGCCCTGGTGGCCTGCGCCAGCCCGGCCTCCCAGCCGGCCTCGGCGCCGGCCCAAGAGCCTGTGGTCGTTGAAAGAATCGTCACCGCAACGCCGCCGCCCACGCGGCAGGTGATCACCGTGGCGTTGGCGCGGGCCCCAACATCCATTGACCCCGCCGACCATCGCAGCCGCGAATCGGAGACCGTGATCCGCAACATGTTCGACGGCCTGGTGACGCGCGACACGGCGAGCGGCGTGCATATGGAAATCGCCACTGCCGCCACCTGGCTGGACGATCAGACGTTGGAGGTCAAGCTGCGCGAGGGGGTCAAATTCCACGATGGCAGCCCGCTGACCGCCGACGACGTCGTGTTTACTTTCGAGCGCGTGATCAAAGAGAACGCGATCGAGTTTCCTGAACCCCACACCTCGCCCCGTAAGGGCCTGATCGCGCCGTTGCTGGCCGTGGAAAAGCAGGATGACGCCACCGTCATCATGCGCTTCAGCGGCGCCTGGCCGCCTGCGCTCCAGATGCTGGTGCACCAGCAGATTCTGCCCAAGGCCTACCTGGAGCAGGTCGGCACCGAAGGCTTCCTAAAAGCCCCCATCGGAGCCGGCCCGTTCAAGTTCGTCTCCGCCCGGGGCATGGACGAATTCGTGATGGCGCGCTTCGATGACTACTACGGCGGCGCGCCCGACCTGGCGCCGGTCGGCCCGGCCTGCGCGGCCGAGGTCGTGTTCCGCGTGATCCCGGAGGCGTCCACCCGGGTCGCCGCGCTGCTGGCGGGCGAGGTGGACATCATCCAGGAGGTGCCGGCGGAATTGGCCGACACCCTGGCCCAGACGCCTGGCATCCAACTGCTGACCGGGCCCGGTACGCGGCCGATGTGGATGGAACTGAACGTAAACCTGGCGCCCTTCGATGATGTGCGGGTGCGGCAAGCGCTGAATCACGCGGTGGACAAAGACCTGCTGGTGGAAGCCCTGTACGGCGGCCGAGCGGTCGTGCTGCCCGGTGTGCTGTCACCGTACAACAACTACGCCGACCCCAGCCTTGTACCGTATGCTTTTGACACGGAAAAGGCGCTGGCCCTGTTGGGAGAGGCCGGCTGGAGCGACAGCGACGGCAACGGCACGCTGGACAAGGACGGGCAACCGTTCGCCTTCGTCATTGACACGCAAGAAGTCACCCGCCAGGTTGCCGAGGCACTGGCGACGCAGCTACGCGACATCGGCATTGAGGCCAGCGTACGCATCTGGGAGTACAGCGTGATCCGGCCGAAGCTGCTGGCCGGCGAGCGACAGGCGTATGTGGGCGACTGGGGCGACTCGGCGTTCGATCCTGTGGGCCACATGGAGGCGAAGTGGCACGGCTACGTAGAGGGACAGACCTACGGCCGCGGCAACTTCTCCACCTATGACAACCCGCGCGTGAACGAGCTGATCGTCGCTGGCGAGACCACCGCCGACATAGACGCGCGTCAGCAGGTCTACTACGAGGCGCAGCAGATCCTCTACAAGGAAGCGCCCGCCATCTTCCTGCTGCTGCCCGAAGTGATCGAGGCCGCTCGTGACCGCGTGACGGGCTGGACGCCCGCGGCCGATGGTCGCGTGAACCTGCATGATGTGTGTGTGAAGTAGAGCGTGTTGCGTGTTGCGTATTGCGTACTGTGTATTGCGTACTGGGCGGCATAGCGCGCTAACAGAATACGTAGTACATAGTACGCAGTATGCAGTAAGCAGTAAGCAGCAGTACATGGAGCCTCCATGCGCGCAACCAAAATCCTGGAACGCCTTTTAGCTGCGATTCCCATTATGCTGGGGGTGGCCGTCCTGGTGTTTCTCTTCATGCGGCTGACCCCCGGCGATCCGGTGGATATCATGATGGGCCAGGGCGGCGCGGTCTCCGAAGGGGAGATGGCGCAGCTCCGCAGCGAGTTTCACCTGGACGAGCCGCTCCACATCCAGCTCGGTTACTTCCTGGCAGACCTGGTCCGCGGTGACCTGGGCTACTCCTACGTCCAGAAGCGGCCTGTAACCGAGCTGATCGGCGAACGGCTACCGGCGACCATCGAGATGGCGCTGGGCGCGCTGCTGCTGGCGCTGCTGATCGCGTTCCCCATCGGCATCGTCTCCGCCGTGCGCCAAAATTCGGCGGTGGACCGGCTGAGCATGGCCGGCGCGTTCGTAGGCATCTCCATGCCTGTGTTCTGGCTCGGCATCCTGCTGATCCTGGTGTTCGCGGTGCGGCTGGGCTGGCTGCCGGTCTCCGGTCGCATCGCCCACGGCACCGGGCTTGAGGAGCGTACGGGGTTCTACGTGCTGGACAGCCTGCTGACGGGCAACCGCGCGGCGTTGATCAGCAGCGTTAAGCACCTGATCCTGCCGTCCATCACGCTCGGGGCCGGCGTAGCCGCCATCATCGCGCGCGTCCTGCGCTCCTCACTGATCGAGACGCTGCGCGCGGATTATGTCACCCTCGCGCGCGCCAAAGGCGCGCCGGAGCGCCGGGTGCTGCTGGTGCACGCGCTGCGCAACGCCCTGATCCCCACCGTCACCGTAGTGGGCTTGCAGGTCGGCGTCCTACTGGGCGGCAACATGATCGTCGAGACGGTGTTCAGTTGGCCGGGACTGGGCCGCCTGGTGGTCAGCGCCATCTTTGCGCGGGACTTCCCGCTGATCCAGGGCGCAGTGATGATCTATGCCCTGACCTTCGTGGTCGCAAACCTGATCGTGGACGTGCTGTACACGTATCTGAATCCGAAGATCAGCCTTTAGCTGAGTCTCTTATAGCGCTCCATTCCGCTCAGGATGCTTTCGGAGTCACTTTGGGAGTCGAGCGTGGAAACAATCGGAACAAGGAGCCTGAACGCCGGGGCGTGGCACTTCTGGACCATCCGGCTGCGCGTGTGGGGCCGCGGCCTGCTGGGCTTCCTGCGCGACCTGTGGCATCACCCGCTGCCGCTGATCGCCGGGCTGATTATCGTCGCCTATCTGCTGGCCGCGGTCTTCGCCCCGCAGATCACCACGCACGACCCGGCACGCGGGAACCTGCGCGCCCGCTTCACCCCACCTGCATGGGAAGCGAAAGGCAGCGCGGACTTTCCCCTGGGCGCAGACGAACAGGGCCGCGATCTGCTGACGCGCATCATCTACGGCGCGCGCGTGTCGCTGGCCGTCGGCTTGTGGACCGTGGGGATCTCCGTGCTGGTGGGCGTGGCGCTGGGCGCGCTCGCGGGCTACTTCGGGGGACGGCTGGATCAAATCCTGTCCCGGTTTGCCGACCTGCTGCTGGCCTTCCCGTTCCTGATCTTCGCCATCGGTGTGATGGCGTTCCTGGGGCCGGGGTTCACCAACTTAATCCTGGCGCTGACGTTCAAAGGGTGGGTGGAATTCTTCCGGCTGGTGCGCGGCGAGATGCTGGCGGAGAAAAACAAGGAGTATGTTGAGGCCGCGCGCGTCAGCGGCCGGCGAAATGCGGCGATCATCGTCGCAGAGATCCTGCCCAACATCATCCAATCGGTCTTTGTGCTGGCCACGCTGCGCATGGGCTTCTTCATCGTCACCGAGGCCAGTCTGAGCTTCCTCGGCCTGGGCATCCAACCGCCCACCCCAGCCTGGGGCTCGATGGTGTCTGCGGGCCGCGATTACCTGCTGACCGCCTGGTGGGTGAGCACTTTCCCCGGCATCGCCATCCTGATCCTGGTGCTGGCGATCAACATCTTCGGCGAGGGGTTAAGGGATATCCTCGATCCGCGGCTGAGGATCGAATGACCACTCACCGCTCTGAGCGCAACAAGTGTTATTCTGAGCGCCGCAGCGCGAAGAATCTCGCCCGCGTTGAGGCATGAAGGAACCGAAATGGCGGAACTGCTGCTGCAACTGCGTGAACTGAAAACCACCTTCCCCACCCGCCGCGGGCTGGTCACCGCGGTGAACGGCGTCAACCTCACGGTGCGCCGGGGCGAGATCGTGGGCGTTGTGGGGGAATCGGGCTGCGGCAAGAGCGTAACCTTGATGTCCATCCTGCGCCTGGTGGCGCGCCCCGGCCGCATCGCCGGGGGCGACATCCTGTTTCAGGGGCGCAGCCTGTTGGGCCTCTCGCCCGCCGCGCTGCGCGCGGTGCGCGGCCGGCAGATCGCCATGATCTTCCAGGATCCACTGAGCACCCTGAACCCGGCGTTCCCGGTGGGCGAACAAGTCCGGGAGGCGTTGCGGCTGCACGGACTGGTGCCGGGCAACGGCGGTCCCTTCGGCTGGGGGCGCACGGGGGCCGAGAAGCAGCGCGTCCTCCAGGTGATGGAGGAGGTCGGCATCCCGTCGCCCCTGGATCGCTACGCGGCCTATCCCCACCAGTTCAGCGGCGGCATGCAGCAGCGGGCGCTCATCGCTATCGCGCTCGCATGTGAACCGCAATTGCTGCTGGCCGACGAGCCGACGACAGCACTGGATGTAACCATCCAGGCCCAAATCCTGGACCTGATGCGGCGCATCAACCGCGACCACGGCACGGCCGTTATCATGGTGACGCATGACCTGGGCGTGGCTGCCGAATTCTGCAACACCATCGCGGTGATGTACGCCGGCCAGGTGGTGGAACGCGGCAGCACCGACCAAGTGATCGGTGACCCACAACACCCGTACACCCAAGGGCTGCTGGCCTGTCGTCCGGGGCTTTCTGAGCGCAAGGCCATCGTACCTATCCCCGGCGAAGTGCCGGACCTGGTGAGCCTGCCCGCCGGGTGCGCATTTCAACCGCGCTGCGTGCACGCCCGGCCCGAGTGCGAAAGAGAGCCGATCCGCATGAGCACGGTCGGCCAGGGCCACTACGTGCGCTGCATCAAGCCCAGCGGCTATGAGCGCCGGCCCATCGATATGACCCGCCTGGGCCTGAACGCCTGATCCCGAGGGAGGTTGCAATGTACCACATCATATTGGTTCCTTTAGACGGTTCGCCGCGGGCCGAAGCGATCCTGCCCCATGTCACCGCATTGGCCCGGGCCTTCTCCGCCGAGGTCGTGCTGGTGCAGGTGATCGAACCGCTGCCGCAGGTCACCTCGCCCGGTGTACCCGTGCCGGCCATGCCTGTTGCCCACATCACTGAGCTCACTAACATCGCCGAAACGTATCTTGCTCAGATTACAGAGCAACTCGGCCGGCAGGGCCTGCGCGTACGGTCACTGGCGCCCTACGGCCCGGTGGTCGAGCAGATCATCGCGGCCGCCGAGCAGGTGGGGGCCGACCTGATCGCGATCGCCAGCCACGGAAGGGGCGGGCTGGCGCAGCTCTTCTACGGCAGCGTTGCCTCGACCCTGTTGCAGCACTCCGCCCGGCCGCTGCTCATGGTGCGATCGCGCGCAGAGAGATAATCACCTGACAAAGGAGAAACTTGGGTATGGAAGCAGTCTTAGGTGGGCTGCTGATCTTCTGCCTGCGGCTCACCGATGTCACGTTGGGCACGCTGCGCATCCTGATGACGGTGCGCGGGCGCAAGCCGCTGGCCGCGCTCATCGGCTTCATCGAGGTCACCATCTTCGTGGTGGCCATCAGCCACGTGATTCGCAACGCCACCAACATCTGGAGCGTGCTGGGCTACTCGGGCGGGTTCGCGGCTGGCACAGTGGTGGGCATGACCATCGAGGAACGGCTGGCGTTAGGATTCACGGTGGTGCGCATCATTTCCAGCGACATCCGGAACAGGCTGGCCGAGGCGCTGCGTGCGCTGGGCTTCGGCGTCACAGAGATGACCGGGCACGGCCTGCGCGGCGAGGTGGAGGTGCTGGAAGTCGTCGTGCAGCGCCACGACCTGCCCAAGGTCCTGCAAACCATTGACCACGTGGACAGCAAGGCATTCGTGACCGTGGAGGAGACCCGGCGGGTCTACCGCGGATATCGGTTAGGCAAGGGACGATGAACAAAACGCAGGAAACGCAGCCGCTGATCGAAACGCGTGGGGTGATCAAGCACTTCCATCGGAACCCCGGCCTCCTGGCGCGGACCCTGGCCAACCAGCGGCCGATCGTGGTGCATGCCGTGGACAGCGTGGACCTGGCCGTCTGGCCCGGCGAGACCTTGGGTCTGGTGGGCGAGTCCGGCTGCGGCAAGACGACGCTGGGCCGGGTGCTCGTGCGCTTGTACGAACCCACCGCGGGTGACGTGATATACGAAGGCCGCCCCGTGCGGGAGAAGGCCGATTTTCACCGCGCCGCCCAGATCATCTTCCAGAACCCCTACGCGTCCCTCAACCCGCGCAAGACCGTGCGCGAGATCCTGGATGTGCCGCTGCGCCAGCGCGGGGTGCGCAATCCAGCCGAACGCGAGGCCGAGGCGCTGCGGCTGCTGACGCGCGTCGGCCTGCGCGAGCGGCACATTGACAGCTACCCGCACCAGTTCAGCGGCGGTCAGCGGCAGCGCATCGGCGTGGCGCGCGCCATCGCGATGGGGCCGAGCTTCGTGGTGGCCGACGAGCCCGTCTCGTCCCTGGACGTCAGCATCCAGGCGCAGGTGCTCAACCTGCTGGAGGAGCTGCAGGACGAGTATCACCTGACCTACCTGTTCATCTCCCACGACCTGAGCGTGGTGCGTCACATCAGCGACCGGATGGCGGTGATGTACCTGGGCCAAATCGTTGAGCACGGGCCGACCGATGCGGTCTACGAAGCACCGCTGCACCCGTACACCCAGGCGCTGCTGGCGGCCATCCCGCAGGTGGAGCACGCACGGCGGCGGGAGCGCATCCTGCTGACCGGCGGCGTGCCCAGCCCGATTGACCCGCCCTCGGGCTGCCGCTTTCACCCGCGCTGCTTCGCCAAAGTGGGCCGGATTTGCGAAGAAGCGCAGCCGCCCGCCTTCACTGTCGGCGACCAGCAGGCGGCGTGCTGGATCCATCGTGGTTGAAGCAAGTGCGACGAAATCTAGGCGCTTCACTATTCGTGCTTACCGGTCAGAGCGACAACAGACCCGGTTTCGGCCGAGCGCCGGGCGGCCAGCGCCAGGGCGCCCTCGCGGATCGGCGTGCGCGCCGCGCGGCCCGCCGCGATTGCACCGCATAGGTGCAACCCGCGCCGGCATCTAGCGGCACGTGCAGGGCGCCCAACTCGACCGCCTTCGGCAGCCGCGCCGCATGCGGGTCACCGCACTGCCTGCCTCGATAACTTCGCCCGATTCCTCGCAGCCCAGATCGCGCACCGGATGCTGCCCGCTTAGCTCCTCGCGGGGCGCGCACAAGCGCAGCGCCTGGTCCCTGCGCTTGTGCAGATAAACATTGCCACCGCGATAGGAGGTCAGCTCGGTGCCGGCGCTGATGCCGGAGTAGAGGGTGCGCACGCGCACCTCGTGCGGCTCCAACGCACGATCCGTATACGCCTCAAACCCGATGGCCCCAGGCGCATTGAGCACGATAGCCTGTCCCATGTAGCTCCTCCCCTTGCCAGCACCGGCAATGATGCGCATCATAACGCGTTTGCCATGATCTGTCCAACGTTTTCGGCTCGACTTCCCGAAAAGCCCTTGACAACCAAAACGTTTTGGTATATGATAGAGTCCGTCCAAAACGTTTTGGTTGGCCCTCCCGGCCCGGTAAAGGGCCAACCCTCCGTGGAGAGGTGGCAATGACCGCAACGCTGAAGGAAATCGCGCGCCGCACTGGCAAATCTATCACGACGGTGTCACGCGCGCTCGCCAATTATGATGATGTCAGCCCCGAGACGAAGGCCCAGGTGCGGCGCGTAGCGGTTGAGCTGGACTACACCCCCAACCTCCTGGCCCGGCGCCTGCAAAAGCAACGCTCCGATACCATCGGACTGATCCTTCCCACCTTCGGCCCACGCTTCTCTGATCCCTTCTTCAGCGAGTTTTTGGCTGGTGTCGGCAACATGGCTGCCGAGCACGGTTACGACCTGCTCGTTTCCACCCAGGCGCCTGGCGATCGCGAGTTGCAGGTCTACCGCCAGAAGGTGCAGAGTCGTCAGGTGGACGGGTTTGTCATTGTTCGCACTCGGCGAGAAGATGCTCGCATCCGCTACTTGCGCGATGCCAGCTTCCCCTTTGTAGCCTTTGGTCGCATCGAAGGCGAGATGGATTTCCCCTTTGTGGGTGTGGATGGCACGCTAGGGATGCAGTTGATCGGTGAGCACCTCATCGGGCTGGGCCATCGCCGCATTGCGTACGTGGCCCCGCCCGCCGACCTGACGTTCGCTGAGCATCGCCTGTTAGGGTTGCGCCAGGCGTTGCATAGCCACGGTCTCGACCTGGCCGATGAGGATATGGTCGTCGGCGACCTCACCCAGAAGAGTGGCTTTGACGCCGCCGGACAGCTACTCAACAAACCTCAACGCCCAACCGCGATCGTGGCCAGCAACGACCTCATGGCGTTGGGCGCGATGAGCGCAATTCAGGGTTGCCACCTGGTAGTCGGCAAGGACATCTCTATCACCGGCTTCGATGATATCCCCATGGCCGAGCATTCGCATCCGCCTTTGACCACCGTCCACCAACCCATCTACCAGATCGGCAAGATGGTCAGTGAGAAGCTGATCCACTTGATCGAAGGCGCAGAGCTGACTCCCCGCCAGGTCATCCTGGCGCCGAAACTAGTGGTGCGGCAATCCTGTGGGAGTGCACCACTACCGTTGGGTTGAGCGAGCCGACTCAGGCTTGTTAAGGAGGTGAAGACTACCAGTAGCTGAATCCTAAAAAGAGCTACCTGTGCGGGCTCAAATCACGGCTGGACGCGGCCCAGCGCACCGGCTCGAAGTTCTTGTGGATGACTACTGTCGCTGATCCAGCCATTTCTATCCAGGAGGAAACCGATGAAAGGAAGTTCTATCTCGCAGAGATCAGCCCCTGCCCTGGCCATGCTCCTTGTGCTGGCGTTGATCGTAACGGCCTGCGGCGGGGCGCCGACCACTGCCCCGGCCGCCCCACCGCCAACGACCGCGCCCGAGCCGACCAAAGCCCCCGAGGTGAAACCGACCGATGCGCCGAAGGTGGACATGAGCAGCCTGGTCTTCTTCTCGACCCAGTTCGTGCCGGTCGAGGAGGCGGAGAAGTTCCGCGCCATCCTGAAAGATGGCGGCTTCGACTTCACCGGCTCAGAGGAAGGCCCGCTGCTGGACCTGGTCAGCGCCGAGGCACAGGCCGGGAAAGGCACAGTGGATCTGGTGGGCGCGTTGCACGGCACCTTCCCACCCCTGCAGAAGGTTGACGCCCTGGCTAACATGGCCGACCTGGCCGAGGATCTGTCAGCCGATCGCGAACTGACAGCAGCCTATCTCGACACGGGACTGCTGGGCAGCGATGATTTTCTCTACTACATCCCCTGGATGCAGGCTACCTACATCATGGCCGCGCATAGGGATGCTTTGCAGTATCTGCCCGCCGGCGCGAACGTGGATGCGCTCACCTGGGATCAACTGGGCCAGTGGTGCAAGGCCATCTACGACCAGACCGGCGCCGCGCGCTGCGGCTTGCCCCATGCCGGCCTGTTCCACCGCTTCCTGGAAGGGTACATGTGGCCCTCGTTCACCGGCGGCATGGTCAGCAACTTCCAGAGCAACGAGGCAGCCGCCATGCTGGAATGGCTGCGCGATGACCTGTGGCCCTATGTGAATCCGCAGTCAATCAACTACAGCTTCATGCAAGAGCCGTTGCTGGCCGGCGAGGTCTGGGTGGCCTTCGACCACACCGCACGGCTGCTCGACGCTTTCAACCAGAGGCCCGATGAGTTCATTGGGTTCCCGGCGCCAGCGGGATCAGCCGGGCTGGGCTTCATGCCGGTGATCGTCGGCCTGGGCATCCCCAAGACTGCGCCCCATCCTGAAGCCGCCATGGCTGCGATCAACTACCTGACCACCCCGGCGGTGCAAGGCCGCATTCTCAAGGAACTGGGCTTCTTCCCGGTGGTGGGCGGCGTTGACACAACGGGCCTGCCGCCCGGCATCGCCATCGAAGCGGCGGCCGTCGAGAAGCAATCCAGCGCCGCGAACGCGTTGCCCGCGCTGCTGCCGGTTGGCCTGGGCGCGCGCGGGGGCGAGATCAACCAGATCTTCCGCAACGCGTTCGACCGAGTGGTGCTCAACGGCGAGCAGGTCGCCAGTGTGCTGCCCCAAGAGGCGGCGAACCTGCAGAAGCTGATGGATGAGACCGGCGCGCCTTGCTGGGCGCCGGACGCCCCATCCGATGGCCCGTGCCAAGTCAAGGCCCCGGCCTCAGCCCTCACTGCCGAAGCGATGCAAGTGACCTTCTTCTCAACCCAGTTCGTGCCGGTGGAAGAGCAGGAGAAGTTCCGAGCGATCCTGCAGAAGGCCGGCTTCGATGTGACCGGCTCCGAAGAGGGGCCGCTGCTGGACCTGGTGACTGCTGAGGCGCAGGCCGGCAAGGGCACGGTGGATGTCGTCGGCG
Organism: uncultured Anaerolineales bacterium; assembly: GCA_964551735.1. GTDB lineage: Bacteria > Chloroflexota > Anaerolineae > CG2-30-64-16 > CG2-30-64-16 > DAOUAT01. Next base: position 51,412 of record CAZKEF010000026.1, on the reverse strand, counting down.
CGCTGCACGGCACCTTCCCGCCCTTGCAGAAGGTTGACGCCATGGCCAACATGATTGACCTGGCGGAAGACCTCTCCGCCAATCGCAGCTTCGCGCCGGCCTTCCTGGAGACCGGCTTGCTGGGCACTGACGACTACCTCTACTACGTGCCGTGGATGCAGGCGACGTACATCATGGCCGCGACCAAGGGCTCGCTGGAATACCTGCCTGCCGGCGCGGATGTCAACGCGCTGACCTGGGAGCAGCTCGGCCAGTGGTGCAAGGCCATCTACGACAAAACCGGCACCCCGCGCTGCGGCCTGCCGCATGCTGGCCTGTTCCATCGCTTCCTTGAGGGCTACATGTGGCCTTCCTTCACCGGCGGCATGGTGAGCCAGTTCCAGAGCGCCGAGGCTGAGGCGATGCTGACCTGGCTGCGCGATGACCTGTGGCCCTATGTGCAACCCGAATCTATCAACTACAGCTTCATGCAAGAGCCGCTGTTGGCCGGCGATGTCTGGGTGGCCTTCGACCACACGGCGCGCCTGCTCAACGCGTTCAACGAGAAGCCGGACGACTTTGTGGCGTTCCCCGCGCCGTCGGGGCCGAAGGGGCTGGGCTTCATGCCCGTCATCGTTGGCCTGGGCATCCCCAAGACCGCGCCGAACCCGGAGAACGCGGCGAAGTTGATAGACTATTTGACCCGGCCCGGCGTGCAGGAACAGATCTTGCGCGAGCTGGGCTTCTTCCCGGTGGTGGGCGGCGTGAACACCTCGAAGCTGCCGCCCGGAATCGCGCTGGAGGCTGGCGCGGTCAACGCGCAGGCCAATGCCGCCAACGCGCTGCCGGCCTTGCTGCCGGTGGGCCTGGGCGCGCGCGGCGGCGAGATCAACCAGATCTTCCGCAACGCGTTTGACCGCACCGTGCTCAACGCCGAAGATGTGGCGACGGTGCTGGTTGAAGAGGCTGCCAACCTGCAGAAGCTGTTGGACGAGACCGGCGCCGCATGCTGGGCGCCCGACCCGCCGTCCGATGGGCCCTGCCAGGTCGCGCCGCGCTAGTCAACCTGCCTGGCTTGCGGCGGGTCTGAGACCCGCCGCAAGCTGCGCAATCGTGTTCACGGCGGGTGCTCTGCAAAGACCCGCCGTGAGCCTCACGAACCCAAAAGGAGCAGGAATGATGACCTCTTCACCTGCTGCACCCGCCAAATCGCGGCGGCCGAGGATCCAGTGGGCGCCGTATATCCTGATCCTGCCCTCGCTGATCTACCTCGCCATCTTTTTCGCGTGGCCGATGGTGCGTGCGATCCGCCTGGCCGTGTGGGATGAGCGGGCCGTTCTGACCGTGCGCGAGGAAGCATCCACGCGGAGCGCGGCCACGGGCGTCCTACCCCAGGGAGCTTCAATCGCCGTACAAGACCGCGCCGGCAACCTGGCGTCGCCGGAGGACCTTGCGCGCAGCGACATCATCACCGAAGTGTGGTTCCGGGTAAGCGGCTCCGATCCGATCGGCGCGCCGGTTGAGGGCTGGGCCCCTGAGAGCCGCATCCGCGTCCGCGCAAGCGATGAGCAGGGCGTACCGATCGAAGGCACCGTACGCCGCAAACTGGGAGCCACAGCCGACCCCCTTACCGATGTGTACGCCGACCCTAACGAACGCAGTGAGGTGGTAGGTAAGTTGGACAGCGGGGCTGTGGTCCGCATCCAAGAGCAGGGCATCCTCGAAGTATGGTTCTTGATTAAGGGGCAGGACGAGGGCAAAACAATCACGGGTTGGGCGCCATCCCGGACACTACAGGTCTACAGCGATGGCGCCAGCGGACGCGTCGACGAAGGCGACACAGGAAGGTTCACGACCGCCTACATCGAGAAGATGCTCAACGACCGCTTCTTCAAGCCAGCCCTGGGGACCACCTTCCTGCTGATGGTGATCATCATCCCTGTCCAGTTCATCCTGGCCATCATCATGGCGCTGGTGATCCAATCGCGGATCAAGTTCAACACGCTGTTCCTGGCCATCTTCGCGATTCCGCTGGCCGCGTCCGACCTGGCCGTGGGCATCGTGTGGTATTCGGTTTTCACCCAAAGCGGATTTCTCAACAGCATCTTGCAAGGGGTGGGCCTGATTGCCGCGCCGCAGACGTTCCTCAGCGCAGACACGCGCTACTGGATCATCATCGCGATCTGGCTGGCCGAGGTGTGGCGGGCGACGGCCATCGTGATGGTGATCGTCGTGTCTGGGCTCCAGGCCATCTCCCAGGAGGTGCTCGAGGCCGCCGAGGTTTTCGGCGCCACCCTCTGGCAGCGCATCTGGCACGTGATGTTGCCGCTGCTCAAGCCCAGCCTGCAGGTCGCGCTGATCTTGCGCACCATCCTGGCCCTGCAGGTCTTCGCCGTGGTGATCGCCCTGTCGGGCGGCGATGTGGTCACGGTGCTCGCCAACGAGACCTACCGGCAATACTATGACCTCCGCAACATGAACGTGGCGGCCGCGTACGCCGCACTGATCCTTGTGATCTCGATGGTGAGCGCGGTCATTTACCTGCGCATGGTGCGCACGCAAGAGGAGGCGCAAGCATGACTATCACCAACACTTCCCCCGCGCCGGTTGTCCAGGTCAGTGAGGAGATGGCCCGGGTGCGCGCACGCGCCAGGCGCCGGATGCTGCTGGGCCGGGGCCTGACTTACCTGGTCGGCATCCTGATCGCGCTCTGGGTGCTGGTGCCGATCTGGTTCATCGCCTCCATGGCGCTGACCACCCCTGAGGCGGTGCGCAGCTACCCGAAGGGCATCCTGCCGTTCATCCCGTTTTCGCTCGAAACCATGAGGTTCTTCCTGTCGTCGCGGGGTATCGTGCCCGGCTTGATCAACAGCGTCATCGTGGCCGCGGTCACGCTGGTGCTCTCGACCTTGATCGCGGCCCCCGCGGGCTATGCCACGTCCCGTTATCTGTTTCGCGGGCGCGACACCTATCGCCTGTCCATCCTGGCGGTGCGCGCCTTCCCGGTGGTCATCCTCTCCATCCCGCTGGCGGTGACGTTCATCAGTCTGGGGATCTACGACCAGGTGTACAGCCTGGCCTTGATGCACACCGCCCTGACCTTGCCCACCACCATCCTGGTCGTCGGCAGCGTGTTCGCCAGCATCCCTTACGAGCTGGAAGAGGCGGCGCAGGTCTTCGGCTGCACGCCGCTGCAAGCGTTCCGCCGGGTGGTGCTGCCCCTGGTGCTGCCGGGCATCGCGGCCGCGGCCATCTTCACCTTCGTGATGTCGTGGAACGAGGTGTTCGCGGCAACGGTGTTGACGGTGCAGAACCGCACCCTGCCGGCGCAGGTGCTGGTCTCCCTGCAGCAGTCGGGAGAACCGTACAAGTTCGCGGGCGGCTTCTTCATGCTGGTCCCCTCGTTGATTTTCATCTTCGTCATCCGCAAGTACCTGTTCAACATGTGGGGGCAGATCACCAAATAGACGGCTGCCAACTTTCGAGAAGTTGGCAGCCGTGACGCCTGTAGGAGCACGAGCATGGCTGAGATCAAGATCGAAAACGTAACCAAGCGCTTCGGCAATTTCATCGCCGTCAACGATGCCACCCTGACCGTCGGCGATCGCGAGTTCATGGTGCTGCTGGGCCCCAGCGGCTGCGGCAAGACCACGCTGTTGCGCGCCATTGCCGGGTTGGGCATGGCCGATGAAGGCCGGATCAGCATCGGCGGTCGCGATGTCACCTATCTGCCCCCGCGCGAGCGCGGCATCTCCATGGTGTTCCAGAGCTACGCCATCTTCCCGCACATGACGGTGTTCGACAACATCGCCTTCGGCCTGAAGATGCAGAAGATGGACAAGGCCGAGATCAAGCGCCGGGTGGACAAGGCTGCCGAGCTGCTCCACATCGAGAAGATGCTGGACCGGTATCCCTCCAAGATGAGCGGCGGCCAGCGCCAGCGCGTGGCCGTGGCGCGCGCGATCGCCATGCAGTCGCAGGTGCTGCTGATGGATGAGCCGCTGAGCAATCTCGATGCGCTGCTGCGGCTGGAGATGCGCGCAGAACTCAAGCGGCTGCTGGCCGAGTTGGGCGCGACGACCATCTACGTCACCCACGACCAGATCGAGGCCATGAGCATGGGCGACCGCATCGCGGTGATGCGGGACGGCATCATCGAGCAGGTGGACCGCCCCACCACCATTTACGATTTCCCGGCCAACCAGTTCATCGGCGGCTTCATCGGCACGCCGCCCATGAACTTCCTGGAGGGCCAGGTGCAGCGGCAGAACGGTCATATGGTCGTGCGGGTCGGCGACTTCGACCTGACGCCGCCCTCGCCGATGCAACCGGTGCTGTCCGGCTATGATGGCAAGCCGATCGTGGTGGGCATCCGCGCGGAGAACATGGAGACGCTGGCCAGCCCAGCCGACGACACGCTCAAGGCCAGCGTGTTGGTGGTGGAGCCGCTGGGCTCGCAGAACCTGCTGACCGTGACCTTCGGCGCACACCGGATCAAAGTCTCCACCCACCCGAGCTTTCAGACCCATGCCGACGCTGACGTGTGGCTGCGCTTTCCGGCCGACCACATCCGTTGGATCGATCCGGACACCAAGCGTGCGCTTTATCCGAGCTGAGGCCGAACAACGATGAACGATCAACGGAGCCTGGTGCGGCAGGCAGAAGAAGTGCTCCGCAGCAACGACGCAGGCGCGTTCACCAAGCCTGGCCCGCACCAGTACCCTCACCAGTGGAATTGGGACTCGGCGCTCATCGCGTTGGGACTGTCCCACTTCGACCTGCCGCGCGGCCTGGCCGAAATCCGCGCGCTGCTCTCCGGCCAGTGGCGCGATGGCATGGTCCCGCATGTGGTCTACCATGACGCGCCGAGCGACTACTTTCCCAGCCCGGCCTTCTGGCAGATCGAGAGCAGCCCGGCTGCGCCGGCAGTCGCCACTTCCGGCATCACCCAGCCGCCGCTGCTGGCGACCGTGGTCCGCATGATTCACAGTCGCACCCCCATCCCCGATTTCGTGGCTGAGGTATATCAGCCGCTGCTCGCCTGGCACCGCTGGCTGCACACCGCGCGCGACGCGGATGGGACCGGCCTGGCGTGTCTGATTCACCCCTGGGAATCGGGCACGGATGACTCACCGCGCTGGCTGCGGGCGATGGCGGCCATCACGCCTGTGGACGTGCCGCCTTTTCGCCGAGGCGACACACGCCACGTGGCCGCGGCCGAACGACCTTTCGACGCGGACTACGACCGTTTCATCCACCTGATTGATGTGTTCCGGCGAAACCGCTACGATCCGCAGGCATTGCTGGCCCGCTCACCGTTCCTGGTGCAGGATGTGCTGTTCAACGCGATCCTTTATCGTGCAGACGAAGACCTGTTCGCCCTGGCGCGTGAATTGGGGGAGCCGACCGGCGAGATCGAGGGCTGGATGGCGAGGGTGCGGGCCAACTTCGACGCGCACTTTTGGAACGAGACGGCAGGCTTATACTACGACTACGATGTGCGCGCTGCGGCGCCGATCGCCGTAAACGTGGCGACCACCTTCCTGCCGCTCTACGCGGGCCTGGCCGACGCCCGGCAGGCGCGGCGACTGGTCGAGGGACACCTGGAGAACCCTGACGAGTACGCGGTCAACGACATCGTGCGCTATCGCCTCACCACCACCAGCCAGGGGGAGCCGGCATGGGATGCCCGGCGCTACTGGCGCGGGCCGGTCTGGATCATCCTGAACTGGCTGGCCGCTGATGGCCTGCGGCGCTACAGCTACGATGAGTTGGCTGCCGCGCTGGATAGGGACTCGTTGGCATTGATGAGTCAATCCGGCTTCCGCGAGTATTATGACCCGCGCGACGGCGCAGGGCTGGGTTCCACAGAGTTCTCCTGGTCCGCTGCCCTGGCACTCGAAATGGCTTAAGATCTCTACAAATCATATAGGGTTGGAGGAAACAACAGGATGCCTGACTGGCTTTCTGCGCTTCAGAATATCCCCGCGGTGGCTGTCGCGCTGCGAATCGGCCTGATCATCGTGCTGGCCTACCTGGCGCATCGTAGCCTGGCGTTCTCGGCTCGCCAACTGGAGCGCAGGTTGGTGAGCCCGGTGGCCGACCGGGACGCGTCCGAACGCGTGCAGACTCTCATCCGTGTCGGTCGCAGTGCGCTTTTGGGGCTGCTCCTGGTGTTGGCCGGGCTCATGATCCTGCAGGCATTAGGGCTCAACGTTGTGCCTCTGCTGGCTGGCGCGGGCGTGGTCGGCCTGGCCATCTCCCTGGGCGCGCAGACGCTCGTGAAGGACTTTATCAGCGGCATGCTCATTCTGGTCGAGAGCCAATTCAGCGTCGGCGATACGATTCGAGTCGGTGAGCACCAGGGCCAGGTGGAACGGATCACCCTACGCGCCACCTTTCTACGCGACTTGGAAGGTCGGCGATACGTCCTGCCCAATGGTGACATCCGTGCTGTGTCGAACCTGACGGTGGGCTGGTCGCGCGCGATAGTGGACCTGAACGTGTCCTACGACGCCGACATGAATGCCGTGCTCGGCTTGCTGCAAACGGCTGCAGCCAGCGCAGGGCAAGATCCAGACATCGCAGACGACCTGCTGGAGGCGCCCGCGGTGATAGGCTGGAACGCGTTGCAGGACTGGGCCGTCCAGGTACGGTTGCTGGCGAAAACCCGGCCCGGCAGGCAGTGGAACGTGGCGACGGTGCTGCGCAAACATGCGCTCACCGTGTTGGAGTCCGCCGGTATCCGTGTGGCGATCCCACGACAGGAGGTCGAGTTATACCGAAGGACGTAATTGAGGAGAATCATGGATCATAAACAAACCATCTTGGCGCATTTACAGGCGATCTACGGTGATGAAGTAGGGCGCACGACGTTTGAGCGACTCGCTGGCCGCCTTCCCCGTCCCGTTGGCCGGGATGCGGGTAATGTCACCCAGCGCGACGCGCTCCTCATCACCTACGGCGACCAGGTGCGCCAGCCAGGCGTCGCGCCGTTACGTACCCTGGCGGACTTTAGCCGCAGCCACCTGGCAGGCGTCGTCAGCGGCGTCCACATCCTGCCGTTCTACCCCTACTCGTCCGACGATGGCTTCTCGGTGCTGGATTACCGGGCCGTGGATCCGACCCTGGGCACATGGGAGGATGTGGCGCGCCTGGGGCGAGATTTCCGGCTGATGTTCGATGCGGTCATCAATCATATTTCGCGGCAGGGAGCGTGGTTCCAGGGCTTTTTGCGAAATGACCCGCGCTACCGGGGCTATTTCATCACCGTCGAGGGCGATCCCGACCTGTCGGCGGTGGTGCGGCCGCGCGCGCTGCCGCTGTTGACCGAGGTGCAGACAGCCATTGGCCCGAAGCGGGTCTGGACAACCTTCAGCGACGACCAGATTGACCTGAACTACGCCAACCCGGACGTGCTGCTCGAAATCCTGGACCTCCTCCTCTTCTATGTCACCCAGGGCGCAGAATTCATCCGGCTGGACGCCATCGCGTTCCTGTGGAAGGAGATCGGCACGACGTGCCTGCACCTGCCGCAAACCCATCGCGTCATTCAGCTTATCCGCGCGCTGCTGGATGAGGTCGCGCCCCATGTTCGGCTGATCACCGAGACCAACGTGCCGCATCACGACAACATTTCCTATTTCGGTGATGGCTACAACGAAGCGCAACTCATCTACAACTTTGCGCTGCCGCCGCTGACGCTGCACGCGTTGCGCACCGGGGATGCCCGCGTGCTGTCGGAATGGGCTTCTAGCCTCGTTTTACCTTCGGAGCAGACAACCTTCTTCAACTTCCTGGCCTCGCACGATGGCATCGGGTTGAACCCGGCGCGCGACATCCTGCCGGACGCGGCAATCGACGCGCTCGTAGCCGGCGTCGAAGCGCACGGCGGGCTGGTCTCGTATAAGAACAACCCCGACGGCTCCCGCAGCCCCTACGAGCTGAACATCAATTACTTCGACGCGCTCAACGACCCGCAGAGCGGCGAGCCGCTGACGCGCCAGGTGGACCGCTTCATGGCGAGCCAGGCGATCCTGCTGGCGGTGGTCGGCGTGCCGGGCATCTACTTCCACAGCCTGTTCGGCTCGCGCGGCTGGCCCGCAGGCGTGGCGCAGACCGGTCGCAACCGCACCATCAACCGGCAGAAGCTCGACCTGGCCGCGCTGGAAGCCGAGCTGGCCGCCCCGGCCTCGCTGCGGGCGCAGGTTTTTGGTCGTTACGCGCGGCTGCTGCGGGCCCGGGCCGGGTACCCCGCGTTTCACCCGAACGGCGGGCAGCAGATCATTGCCGCCAGCGACGCGGTCTTCGCTCTGCTGCGCACAGCGCCTGATCACCGCGCGGCCGTCCTGTGTCTGCAAAACGTCTCGGGTCGGGCGCAGACAGCAACCGGCATCGCCAACATGCTGCAAACGAACGCGGCCCGGGATCTGATCAGCGGCCGGAAGTTCTTGGTGAATCAGGGTGGCTCAGCCGAACTGGCGCCTTATGAAACGCTGTGGCTTGTGGAGGAATCAGAGGGATGAAGCAACCCGAATCCAATCAGCCTGCCCTGCAGATCGGTTTTGTATCCACGCGCTTCGCGGGCACCGATGGCGTGTCCCTGGAGACCGCGAAACTGGCGCTGGTCCTCGAACGGATGGGGCACGCGTGCTTCTACTTCTGTGGCGAGTGCGACCGGCCGGCCGAGCGCAGCCACGTGACGCCGGAGGCGCACTTCAGGCATCCCGACATCGAAGTGGTGCAGGCGCAGGCTTTCTCGCGCACGACGCGGCCGCCGGAGCTGACCCAACGCATCCGGCAGTTGACCGAGCACCTCAAGGCACAGCTCTACGCCTTCGTGCACAAGTTCGAGCTCAACCAGCTGATCGCTGAAAACGCGTTGGCAATCCCGATGAACATCCCGCTGGGGCTGGCGCTCACCGAACTCATTGCCGAGACCGGCCTGCCAACCATCGCCCACAACCACGATCTCGCGTGGGAGCGCAAGCGTTTCCTGTTCAACTGCGTAGGGGATTACCTCGACGCCGCCTTCCCGCCCGCGCTGCCATCGGTGCGCCACGCGGTCATCAACTCGCTGGCGGGCCAACAGCTCAGCCTGCGCCGGGGCGTGTCCAGCGTGCTCCTCCCCAATGTGATGGATTTCGATGCGCCACCGCCGCCCCCCGATGCGTACACCGCCGACCTGCGCCAGGAGTTAGGCCTCATCGCCGACGAGTTGCTCATCCTCCAACCGACGCGCATCATCCCGCGCAAGGGGATCGAGCGCGCCATCGAGCTGACCGCGCGGCTGGGACGCACCGCGCGGCTGGTCATCACCCACGCGGCCGGCGACGAGGGGCTTGCGTATGCAGCTTTCCTGCGCGACTACGCCGACCGGCTCGGCGTCTCGACTGCCTTCGTCGCTGACCGCATCAGCGAGGAACGCGGCCGCTTGCCTGATGGCCGCAAGACCTATACGCTGTGGGATGTCTACCCCCATGCCGACCTGGTGACCTATCCCTCCGAGATCGAAGGGTTCGGCAACGCGTTCCTGGAGGCGATCTACGTCCGGCGGCCGATCGTCGTCAACGCGTACCCCGTTTACGTGGCCGATCTGAAGCCCAAGGGGTTCCGCGTCATCGAATTCGATGGCTATATCACCGAGGAAACGTTGCGGCAAACGCGCCAGGTGTTGGAGTCGCCGGGGCTGGCTCAGGCGTGGACGGCGCACAACCACGCGTTGGCGCGGCGCCACTACTCTTACGTCGTGCTGAAGCGCCGTCTGCAGGAGCTCATTGGTGATTCCGTGGGTGAGACATGGCTTCCCCGCCAGGCATAGACACAAGAACATGATGTCATTAACGACACCCGATCTCTATCGTCACGCCTTGACCGGCAAATGGGTCGCTGTGACCGGCGCGGTGGCCGACCCGCGGCACTTCGCCTACCGTCTCGCGCAAACCCTGCAGGGCCGCGGCTGCGAGGTTGCGTGGGTTGCCCCGTTCCCCCGTTCTGAAAGCGAACAGCATGCCGTTCCATCCATCGCCCAGCTGGACCCACCGCCCGCCGAAGCGCTGCTGCTGACTGCGCCCGCGTCGCCCCAGCCGGCAATTCAAGCGTGTGCAGCGGCTGGCCTGGCACGGGTCTGGCTGCCGCGGATGCGCTTGGGGTATGGCTTACGGCGCATTGCCCGGCAGCTTCGCAGCGGCGATCGCTCGCTGTTGGCCGCATTGGAGCAGGTCTGGGTCACCGACGGGACGGGGCAGCTAACCGACAGGGAGCTGGATGCGGCCGTCAGATGGAATCCGCTGACGCTGGATAACATCGGGACCAAGCTGCTGGACCCGAGCTACCTCGAACCATTGAAGCGCCATCCGCAGGTGGGCACGCCGGTGCTCATCGGCCTGCGCCGCCTGCTGCAAAAACGGCCCCTGCCCGAGGCGCTGAACTTAACCCTGGCCTGGTACTTCGAGGATGGCGGTGAGGAGCAGGCCTTCGGCACGGAGAGCGAGATCACGCGATTTCTGATGGCCGACAAGGGGGTCCGTGAGGCCCGGCGGGCGTTCGTGCGCCGCGGCGGCGTCAATATGCTGGGCGACCGCGCTTATCGCTACGTGTTCGACACCGAATTTTTCCCGGAAACGGCCAGGATGCTCTTTGCCGACCAGTGGTCCGGCTCCTTCCTGGGCGGCTACGTGGTCGAGATTCGCAACCTCGACCAGGCGCCTGGCGCCGAATATCAGGTGGAAATCACCGTGACCAACAACACAGGTTGGGCCTCGGCCTGCCGCATTCCGTTCACGTCACGATCCACGCGGGCCGATGAGACGCGCGCCGTTCCCGGACCAGGCGGCACGATGGTGCAGCGTTTCCGCTGGCAGGAGGCCATCCAGAGCACCCCCTACCAGGTCCAGCCAATAGCGTTACACAGCGAATGATCACGGCACAGGAGGAGCGATGTTGGGAGCCGATTCCGTCATATCCGAATACCTGGCGTTGCTGGACGCGCAGCGTGAGGCGATCTTCGCCGAGCTGGCGACCGTTGACCCGGCCCGCTTGTGGCAGCGCCAGGGGCCCAAGGCGTGGTCGGCCGGCGAGCACCTGGCCCACGCCCCCGCGGTGCTGCGCTCCTTTCGGCAAATACTGGGGGTCTTCTGGGTGTTTCTGGCGCCCATCGGCTATCTGCGCCGCGGCCGACCCTATCAAACCGACATCGACGACGTCTACGCGCGGCCCGACTTCCCGTTGAACGTCGGCTGGCTGTGGCCGCCGAAGTATACCCCGGAGCGGCCGGCAGCGCTGGCGACCCTGCACGAGTTATTCATTGACGAACATCGCCGGGTGCGCCGCTTCTATGCGGGCAAGGATGTGGGCGTCCTGGGCAACACCCCGCTCTACGATCCGGCGATCGGCCGCCTGAACATGATCCAGGCGCTGCGGGTCGGCGCGCACCACGACGAGCACCACTTCGCCACCATCCGCCGCCTCTTGGACTAACCGATGATCGCCTGGCTCAACCTCGCCCTCCTGCTCCTGGCTTCGCTGCTCTTCCTGTACTACTACGTGCGCAGCGTCAGCCCAGCCGGCCGCGCCAGAATTATCGGCCCACGCGCCTATGCCGACGCGGGCCGCGACCGCATCATCGCCGGGGCCTTTGAGGGGCTCACGGCGGTCGGTTACGGGACCTACTTCTTCTACCCGCTGCCGGTTCCCCTGCCCAGAACCTTCCCCTGGCCGTGGCCGGTTTCGATCCTGATCGCGCTGCTCATCACCCTGCCGGCCAGCGCCCTGATGATCGTCGGCATCCGGGACGCGGGCGAGGAAGCGATGCGGCCCAAACCGGAGCATCAGATGTACGGCGGCATCTACCGCCGCATCCGCCACCCGCAGGCCGCCGGGGAGGTGTGGCTGTGGTGGGCCTTCGCGTTCCTGCTCAACTCGCCGTTCCTGGCCCTCTTCTCCTTCATCTACGTCCCCATCTTCCTGGTGATGTGTTGGGCCGAGGAGCAGGACCTGTTACTGCGGTACGGAGATGCCTACGCCGAGTACTGTCGGCAGACCGGCGCGTTCTTGCCACGCCGGTCACACAAGGGAATTCCCCACTGACTGGACATGATGATCTTTGTGCACTGCTTGAACCGTCAGTCGCTAAGCACTCTGTTGATCGGGAGGATGAACACCGGACTGTCGCTCAGTTGGACAACCTGCTGGGCCACGCTGCCCATGAAGAGCAAATCCAGGCCCCCGCGGCCCTGCGAGGCGATCAGAATCAGATCCACGCCCTCGCGCTTGCCCACATCCACGATGGCGCGCGCCGGATAGGACCCTGTCACGACCGTGCGGACAGTCAGCCCTTCGGCGCGCAGACTGTCAGCCACCGAATCCAGGTACTTCCGCATGCTGGCTTCCGCCTGCTTGCGGATGGCGTTGATGACGGCGGCCGGGGCGCGGTATTTCTCGCTTTCCGGCACGGCCGGGACGGTGAGCAACATCAGCTCGCAGTCGAACTGCCCAGCAAGCAGGCGGGCGTAAGGCAGAAGCTGCTCGGCAAAGGCTGAACCATCCAGGCCGGCCAGGATCCGTCCGAGATGGGGCGCTTCAGCGGGACCGCTCTCGAAGACCTGGACCAGCAACACCGGGATGTCCAGCAGATGGACCAGCTTGCTTGACAACCCCTCGCCCAGCCAATTCTTCTCACCTGAGCGCCCGCGGGTGGTGAGGATGACCAGGTCGATGCCTTTATCGGCCACCACTTCCCGGGTGACTTCGGCGGGAGAGCCCGGGCGGACGGCCGCGTGGACCCTGATTCCCGCCGCGTGGATCTTCTCGGCCACCCCACTGAGGTAAGCCGCAACCTCCACCTGCGCGCTGCTGCCAGCCTCGTAGGCGTGGGAAACGGCAAGCAAGGTCAGATGGGCGCCGGTAGTCTCGCAGATGAACTGCGCCATGGGCAGCGCCTGGGCCGCATTGCTGGAGCCATCCAGCAGCGTAAGAACGCGCTCGATCTTGACGTTGCCGTTCTGCCGGCGGTAAGTGCGCGCCGGCTCGGGCATCCAGCCGATCTTGCCCGGCGCCTGGCCATTTTCAACAGCATGGGCCGGCGCCTGCCCAAAGCCAAAGCCGGCCAGCAGACTGGCATTGAGTTGGCCGAGGTAGTCCATCTCCGGCGAAGGCGCGCCGATGCGGCGGCGGAAGTAGGTGAACGCGAAATATAGGACGGGGACCAGGACGAAGTAAGCCCAGGCGCCTTCCAGGAACCTCTCCTCGAAGATGATCAGCGTAGCACCGGTTGTCAACAGGGCCGCGGTCGTTGTGCCGATAACCAGGCCCCCCCCACGGAATGAGAAGCGGCCGGATAGCTCGCGCACCAGCCGTCGGGTCACGGCCCAGCCCGTCATGCTCAGCAAGATGAAGACACCGGCCGCGTACAGGGCCAGGTAGGTCTCCTCGTGGGTGCCGAACAGTAGGAAACAGGCGCCGACGATCCCAACCTGCAGCCAAACCGGCCTGTCCGCGACATCATGGCGATTCAGCGCGCCGAGCGCGGGCGGGATGTAGTGGCGCTCCTTCAGGCCCAGCGCCAGGTTCTGCAGGCCCTGGGCGCTGGCCGCGCAGGCCGACATGAGGACGAAAATTCCCACCAACGTGCCCAGGGCGGGCAGAGGCGCCGGCAAGAGCTGGTCCATGGTCTGGGTGAAGACCGACACTTGCATGTTGCGGGGATCGGACAGGGAGAAGATGGCCGGGCCAACGATCAACATGGTTGCGGCCGTGGTGCCCATGATGATGAGCAGGCTCCGGTAAGCCTTGCGGCTCTTCTGTTGTGGCGCGCCGTCGAAGGCGGCTACCAGGTTGGCAAACACCTCGATGCCGGTCATCACCGCCAGGATGCGGACGTAGCCGCCGACGGTGAAGTGCAGGTTCGGCGGCGTGAAGGCTTTGACGGACAGCGCCGGCAGATGAAAGCCGGTCCGGATCAGCGTTGCCAGGATCATCAGCCACAGGAGCACCAGCACGGCAGCGGTGGCCGGGCCAAAAGTGCGGGCGGCCGTCCTGGGGCCGCGGTTAACCAACCAGCCGGTGAAGAGACTGAGCCCGACCGCAACCAGGGTGCGGTATGGGAACCCCAGCACGTGGGTATTGAGGACCGGAAAACGGTCGGCAATAAAGGTGACCATCGCGGCCATGCTGACCAGGAAGGTCAGGGTGTACTCAATGAAGGTGATGCCCGCGTTGACCTTGACTGCCCAGCCGCCAAACTCCTCTTCGCTCAGGCCGCTGCCGCCGGAGCCATCGGTGACCCATTGCATAACCAGCCGATACATGGCCGAGACCACCGCGATGGTCAGGACTGCCAGCCAGACCGACCCGCCGAAGACGATCCGGGCCGCACCGGACGCAACGATGAGACTGAGGAAGGGCCCAAAGACGTACAGGGGGGAGGTTGCCGCGTCGCCGCCGCCAGCCAACGCGCCTTCCAATGAGTTTCGAAGCTTGTGAGAAGTATGAGCCATGGTGTTATCTCGATGGTTGTACCGCAATCCAGCGGATTACGGCAGCTGAGGACACAATCCGGCGGATTGTGTTACAGGATATATGCCGCAATCCCGTGGATTACGGCCTGCCTTCGGCCAGGTGTCGGATCTACCTGCGGGCGGGGATAGGGAGAACGGAACGCTGCGATCGCGCGCTATGACGCTCTCTCCCGGCGGACTAGGGCGGGGAGCATAGTTGGGTCAGATAATCGACGAGGTGACGGCTCACCAGCTCCAGGTCGTCAACCTGGCAATGCGCCGCCCCACTAAGCTCCTGCACCTGGATCAGGAGGCGCTTGCGGAGATTCGGCAGCCATCTGTAGATCTGACGTTTCACACGTGCTCCTTGAAGTAGAGTCTGACCTATTGTACCACAAAGCTACTGGCTTATGGTAGGCCGCAATCTGGCAGATTGCAGCACAGGGTCAGTGTAGTATAATGCCGTTCGTCTGTGGCGTCTGACAGGCTTCTACAGTGCGCCCAAATTCAGGATCAGCCTGGAACACCAAGATGGCATTGCTCGTAAAGAACAAAGAGGGCGATCGCTACACTTCGAAAAGAGGAGGGGTAGTCGCGTTCGATCTCCCACCCGGCGTGAAGCGTCCTGTGCTCCTGTCGGTAGCGAACCCCGCGCGTGCCGCAACGCTGGCGGAAGTGGCGGCCCGCATCGCAGCCGCGCGGCGGACAGGCGTGGTGATCCTGTACGTTGCGGCCGCTCGCGGCCCCGATCAACCCGCGCCGGAGACCGATCCGGCGGCGTGGCCCGCGCTGGCTGCCGCGTTGGAAGTGGTGCGGCAGGCTGCTGTACCGGCCGGCTGGATCGTGCGCACGGCCAAAGATGTCGGGCATGCGATCCGCGCGGCGGCGGTTGAACTCCACGCCAGCCTGGTCATCCTGGGGTGGCGCGGCACAAACCCGCAGCACAGCACATCCCTGGCCGCCGTCCTGGAGGACCCGCTCTGTGACGTGGTCGTGGTGGGCGGGCCCGCGGCCGGCCCGCAGCGGCGGATCCTGGTGTCGGTCGGCGCAGGATCGCACGCGGCCCTCGCCGCGCGTCTGGCCGGCGAACTGGCCGGCGGCGTCGAGCCCGCCGCCATCACTGCGCTGCACGTTGTGGCGAGTGGGCGCTCCCCGAGCCAGGTTTTCGCCGCCGCTGAACGCCAGTTCCGCCGGACATTGAGTCATGCTGCTCTGGCAGCCAATGTGACGCGCAAAACCGTGGTGAGCGACGGAACCGCAGAGGCCATCCTGGCCGAGTTGGCCGCCGGTTACGACGCTGTTGTCATGGGCACATCGCGCGAAGCGCTCATTGACCGATTGGCGTTCGGCGAGGTGCCCCAGCGCGTGGCCGAGGAGAGCCAGGCGCTGGTCATCGTCGCGCGACGCCATGCGCCCGTGCTGACGCGCCTGCTGCGTGACGCCTGGCAACGGGTCACGGACGCGCTGCCCACGCTCACCGCGAGCGAACGGGACGAGGTGCGGGCGACGATCCGTGAAGGAGCACGCTCGCGCGCGGATTTCTTCGTCATGATCGCCCTGGCAGCCGTGCTGGCGGCCCTGGGACTGCTGCTGAACAGCCCGGCCGTGATCATCGGCGCGATGCTGGTGGCGCCGCTTATGTCGGCGATCGTGGGCTTGGGGCTGGGCGTCGTCGAGGGCGACACGGGCCTGCTTGGCGCGGCAGCCTGGGCTGCACTGCGCGGCATGACCCTGGCGGTCGCGATCGGCGCGCTTGCGGGCCTGGTGATCCCTGACGCGTCCGCCACGCCTGAGATCATGAGCCGCGCCCGGCCGAGCGTGCTCGATCTCGGCGTCGCGTTGGCCTCGGGCGCGGCGGGCGCTTACGCTTTGTGTCGCAAAGGGGTTTCGGCTGGCCTCGCGGGGGTCGCCATTGCTGCGGCCCTGGTGCCGCCATTGACCACGGCGGGGCTCGGGTTAGCCCTGGGCAGCGGTGACATTGCGGGTGGCGCGCTGTTGCTCTTCGTTACGAACCTGATCGCCATCGCGGCGTCCGGCGGCCTGGTTTTCCTCCTGCTCGGCTTCGCGCCGGCTGCCAGCGAGAAAGCACGCCGCAGCGTACTGCGGCAGGGTCTCGCCGGCGCCGTGGCGCTACTGGCCGTCGTCACGGTGATCCTGGCGCTCCTCACCGCCCAGACCTTGCGTGTCGTGCGGCTGGATCGCGCCGTGCAGACGGCTGTTCGAGACGAGGTGGCTATGCTGCTGCCAGGAAGCGAATTCGTGGAGCTGAAGCAAACAGCGCGCGCAGACGGCACGCTGCAACTAGCGGTGACCGTGCGCTCACCCGAGCAATACCCATATGCGACCGTCTTGGCGTTTCAGCGAGAAGTAGCCACCCGCATCCAGCGGCCGGTGGCGCTTTTGCTCAACGTGATCCCGGCCACGCGTCTCGATCCGCTCGTGCCGCCCACCTTCACGCCGCTGCCCACCCCAACACCGACCGCGACGCCCGGCCCGACCGCGATCGCGACCGCGTCGCCCACCGCAACGCTGCCGCCGCCCACGGCCACAGCCACCGCCACCTTCACGCCGACCGCGACGGCCACGGCCACCGAGACCGCCACCCCGACCGCGACAGCCACCCCTGAGCCGACCGCCACCGCGACGCCCACTCCGCGACCGACGCCCGGGTTCGCTGTAATCGCCAACGCGAACAGCCAGGGGGCCTACCTGCGCAGCACGCCCGGCGGGCCGATCATCGGCGCAGTCGGTGAAGGGACGCCGGTGATCCTGCTGGGCGAACGCGCCGAAGCCGGCGGCCGCACCTGGGCCCATGTCCTGGCCCCCGGCAAGCCGGATGGCTGGATTGCTGTGGATTACCTGCGGCTTGTGACGATGAATCAACCATGATCGTCTCGATTCAGCCCACGCGACGCATCCCTTTCACTGCACTCCGCTGCGCTCAGGATGCTTGGCCTGGAACATGGGCTGAAAAGCTATCAATCATTTCGGCCTTTCGCGAGGATCAGGCTAATGGATCGCTCCTCACAACGCGGCTCACCTAGCTTCCGCCGTTGGCTGGCCCGATTGCAGCCCTCCGGCCTGGTGCTGCTGAGCGCGGCTGCCGTGCTCGTCGGCCTCGCTGCGGGCGTGGGCATCTGGCTCTTCAAACAGATGATCGAATGGGCGCACATCGCGATCTTCGAGTGGCTGGGCGGCGCGTTGGCGCGCCTGGGACCGTCCGCCGGGGAGGCGCGTTGGGCCGTGACCCTGCTGCCGGCCGTTGGAGGGCTGGCGGTCGGGTGGCTCTGGCATCGGTTCGTAGGCGAAGAGCGTTACCACGGCGTGGCCGGGATCATGGAGGCCGTGGCGTTGATCGGCGGCCGGCTGGAATATCGTCTGGCGCCCGTGAAGACCGTGGCCGCTGCGCTCTCCATCGGCAGCGGCGCGTCGGTGGGCCCTGAGGATCCCTCGGTGCAGATCGGCGCCAACCTGGGCTCGTTCGCCGGGCAGAAGCTGCATTTCTCCGATGCCTGGATCCGCACCCTGGTGGCCGCGGGCGTGGCTGCCGGCATCGCGGCGGCTTTCAACGCGCCCATCGCCGGCGTCTTCTTCGCGCTGGAAATCGTGCTGGGCGAGATCGGCAGCAGCGGTGGATTGGGCGCCGTAGTGCTGGCCGCAGTCACCTCGGCGGTCTTCACGCAGTCGGTGTCGGGCGCGCAGCCCGCGTTTCGCGTACCCCAATACGCGTTTCATTCGGCCGCGGAGCTGCCGCTGTACCTGGGATTGGGGCTGCTGGCGGGCCCGCTGGCAGCCCTGTACATCGGCGCGCTCTACTACGCCAAAGATCTGTTTCGCCGCTGGCAGATCCCGTCGTGGCTGAAACCGGCGACCGCTGGGCTGGCCGTCGGCATCATCGGCGTTTGGCTGCCGCAGATCTTCGGGGTCGGCTACGAAACGATAGACGCGATCTTTAACGGGCCCTCCATGACCGTGCTGCTGCTCATCGCGTTGCTGGCAGCCAAGCTAGTCATGACCGCGGCCAGCATCGGCGGCGGGTTCCCCGGCGGCGTCTTCGCGCCGTCCCTCTTCCTGGGCGCCACGTTGGGCGCGGCTTATGGCACGGTGGCCCAGGAGCTGTTTCCCCGCCTGCTCATCGCGCCGCCGGCCTATGCCATGGTCGGCATGGCGGCTGTGCTGGCGGCCGCGGTGCATGCACCCCTCACGGCCATCATCCTGCTGTTCGAGATGACCCACGATTACCGCATTATCCTGCCCTTAATGGCCGCGGTGGTGATCAGCATGCTGCTGTCCCAGGCGTTGCGCCGCGATTCAGTGTACACCCTCGGCCTGGCGCGCAAAGGCCTCCGCCTGGAGCGCGGCCGCGATGTCGAGGTCCTGGAAGGCTTGACCGTGGGCGAAGTGATGGCGCGCGATATCCGCGTCCTGGCCGCCGACGACACCCTCGATGCAGCCGCGGAGGTCTTCAGCAGAACGCATCACCACGGCCTGCCCGTTATTGACGCGCCCGGCGGCCTGATAGGCGTCCTCACCGTGCGGGATCTGGAGCGCGCTCAGACGGGCACGGGAACGCTCAGCACGGTTGGCGAGGCATGTACGCGCGATCTGCTGGTGACCTATCCCGACGAAACCATCGGGGTTGCGCTGCGCCGGATGAGCGGCCGCGATGTGGGCCGGCTGCCCGTGGTCGCGCGTGATGACCCGCGGCGCTTGCTGGGGGTGCTGCGCCGCGTCGACCTGGTGCGCGCCTACGATATCGCACTGACGCGCCGCGCGGCGCTGCGCCACCGCGCGCACCAGGCCCGGCTGGATGCCGCCACCAGCGCCCTCAACGTGGCGGAGATCATCATCCAACCCGGCGCGGCGTGTGACAGGCGTCGTGTGCGGGATGTCGCCTGGCCCCGGGACGCCGTGATCGCCAGCATCCGCCGCGGCGGCCAAATGCTGATACCTCACGGGGACACGGTTTTGCAGGCCGGCGACGTGTTGGTGGTGGTGGCAGAAGGCGATGCCGCGGAGGCGGCGCGACGGCTAGGCGCGCCGCCCTGAGCACCCGACGGCGTTGTTCCGCCACTGATCCGCATGAGTTGGGCGAACGCCGCCACCTGGCGCCGATCGAAAGGCCCGCCAGCGCCCACCAACGGTTCGAGATGGCCGAAGATCCGCCTCAGCCATAGCCAGCGGCACGGCCCGATACCCGGCTGAGATGATCAGTTCGCCAGCCTGTGAGCCGCGGAGTGCGAAAGTCTTCGGCCCTCACGTTTTCCAGGCTGCAACAGGTTGTGCTAGAATGGCGGGGTTGGTTCACTCTCTGCCCATTGAGGAGGCTTGTCCATGCTGTTAGCTGGCGATATCGGCGGCACCAAGACCCGCCTGGCGATTATTGACCCTGAGATCGGGCCGCGCGCGGCTGTAGCCGAGGCCAGCTTCCCCAGCCGCAACTACGACAGCCTGGAGGCGGTGATCCGTGCTTTCCTGGCCCAAACCGACGCCACGATCAGCAGCGCCAGTTTCGGTGTGGCCGGCCCGGTGGTGGAGGGCCGCGTCGTCGCCACCAACCTGCCCTGGATCATCGATCAAGGCCATCTCCGGGATGAGTTGCGTCTGACCACAGTGCAACTGATCAACGACTTGCAGGCTATCGGCTGCGCGGTGCCGCGGCTGCGACCTGAGGACCTGTTCACACTTAACCCGGGCCAGGCAGCGCCAGGCGGCACCATCGCGGTCATCGCGCCCGGCACCGGCCTGGGTGAGGCGTTCCTGACCTGGGAAGGCAGCCGCTATCGCGCGCACGCGTCAGAGGGCGGCCACACCGACTTCGCGCCGGCTACCCGCGACGAGATCGACCTGGTAAGCTACCTGTTCGATAAGCTCGGCCATCATGTCAGCTACGAGCGCGTCTGCTCCGGCATCGGCATCCCCAACAT
Organism: uncultured Anaerolineales bacterium; assembly: GCA_964551735.1. Lineage (GTDB taxonomy): Bacteria > Chloroflexota > Anaerolineae > CG2-30-64-16 > CG2-30-64-16 > DAOUAT01. The sequence goes on along the minus strand of CAZKEF010000026.1, from coordinate 31,011 downwards.
CTACGGCTACCTGCGGGACACCGGTTTCGCGCCTGAGCCGGCCTGGCTGGCGGCTGAGCTGGCCGCGGCCAAAGATCGCACCCCGATCATCGTGCAAAACGCGCTGGACCCGGAAAAGGCGTGCGCGCTGTGCACCGAGACGCTGGCGCGGTTTGTTTCGATCCTGGGATCGGAAGCGGGCAACCTGGTGATGAAGGTGTTGGGGACCGGCGGGGTGTACCTGGGCGGCGGCATCCCCCCGCGCATCATCCCTGCGCTGCAACACCCGCGCTTCATGGCTGCGTTCTGCAACAAGGGCCGCATGCAGGCGTGGCTGGCCAAGATCCCCATCTATGTGATCACCAACCCCCACGTGGCGCTGTTGGGCGCGGCGTACTACGGGTTGGACGAAGGGGGCTGACCGACCGGCAGCAGCGCTGCCAACAGAGCCATATTGCGCGCCTTGCCCGCATGGCGCAGCGCGCGCGCGGCCGGCGTGAAGTAGCGATGCTGCCGATAGAACGCAAGTTGGATGCTCACCCAGGCATCCTTGCTGATCCGGTTCCCCAAGGCCGCGAATTCAGCGCGCAACGCCTCGCTGCGGGACAGGGCGTCCTCTCGCCCTAACACATCCAGGTCAGCATCCACCAGGATCTCCTCCAGCGGGGTGCGGGGGGATTGCGGCAGCTTCGTCGCCAGGATCATGCCCTGCACCGCGACCACCTGCTCCGGCGCAAACCCAAAGCCGGACAGCGTCTCAGCGGCGATCTCGGCGCTGATGCGCTCGTGATCGCCGGGCTGGACGACGAAACCGATGTCGTGATAGGCCGCGGCCACCTCGATCAGCCGCGCGTCCCTGCCATTCACACCGCTGAGGGCTGCCAGCCGTCGCGCCGCCGGCAGCACGTCTGCGACGGTGTGCCAAAAGTTGTGATACGTCAGGATCGGCGGCAGCTCGCGCGCCAGCCGGCGCAACGCGTAGTTGATCGCCGCGTCAAAATCAGCGGTTTGGTCTGAGAAGCCAGCTGTCAGGGCCGGCCCTGGCATGCCGTCAGGCGCGCCGTCCGGTTTCGCAGACCGGGGCGACGCAGCCAGCGGAGGCAGTTGCTCTGTCATGCGCCAACAGGCATCCTAACGCCGCACCAGCGGCAAGTAGACCCGCAAGGTCTCGCCGAAAATACCGAAGCGCGAAGAGTGCTCCACAACTATGGCTTCACGTAATAGAACCCCACCACGCCGTTTCTTTCCCCACTGATCACCATGTGGAGCCTGCCGTCCGCGTCGGTGAAGTAGGCCAGCGGCGTGCCGGCGTAACTGCGCGCACTCAGATAATCGGCGAGGTGCTGCGCCGGGCCGAGGACGCCATCGGCCTCCGTGCGCATCTTGAGCATCCAAGCGTCGCTGTACACGTAATTGATCAAGGTGGAGTTGGCCGCTGCGCCGATGTAGGACGGCGAACTAAGGCCGGAATAGTTCTCGGCCACGCTGACCGGTTCGGACCAGGCCCCGTTTTTCCAGATGTACCTGTACGTGCGCGAGTGTCCCGGCCACATGGAGTGGCTGGAAGCTAACACAAAGGCATCTGCGCCGGGAGCGTAGGCCAAGACGATGGTCTCATCGCGCTCCGGCACAGGGTACAGATCGTGGGTCGCCTGGCGCAGGGGGAAACTGCCCGGGTTCGTCCCGTAGGCCGATCGCGCCACGATGGGGTCGCCCGGCCCATATCCACCGCCGGACGATTGATCCCAGCGTTGGAACCACGCCAGCATCGCCCGCCCGTCCGGCGCGGTGACGATGGATGAGTAGAACGTGTCCTCATCGTTGATCTTTTGTAGCGGCGCGCTCCATGTTGCGCCGTTCCAGTAGGCGTGCCAGGTGCGGCGGCGTATCGAGTAGCGGCCATCTCCCACCCTGACGTAATACGCCTCATCCCACGTCAGATAGGCGTAGCCCGTCTGCTCGGCAACGGCAAGACTGGGCCGTGCCACGCCGCCAGAGGGCAGGTTGAGGCCCGGCAGGTAATAGATCCGCGTCGGCGCGACGACCGTCGGCGCGGAGACGACGCCGCTGGCGACAGTGCGATGGATGATGCCGTCGTCGTTGGCATAAGCCAGGTGGACGCGCCCGTGGACGTTATCCACGATGACGCGCGGCTCGCGCCCGCCCCAATAGCTGAGGATCTGGTATGGCGTCCAGTTCACGCCATCGGCCGAACTGCTGTAAAACACATAGGTATTGAAAGCGGGGTTGAGTTTCCCCGTCCACAACGCGTGGACGCGGCCGCTTGCCTCGACCGCCAATGCCGTCTCGCCGACCGCCTCCGGATAGCCGCCGATGTTCCCCGCAACCAGCGGTTTCATCGCCGGAACCGTTCCCACCGACCCGGCGCACAAGTCGGTCAGCTCCTGCGGGCAGATACGCATGCCCACATCGTCCACGTAAGCGCCTTCGGGCCGCGAATCGCCATCGTCCGCCTCAAAGGTGATAGCTACACAGACCTGTTTCCCCAACACGCTGCCCAGCGTGGGCACATTCGCCAGGTCCATCGTCAGGTCTTGCCAGTCGTTCGTGACACCGGTGCGACAGGCGCCATAATAGGGACTGTGTATACCGGTGTCGCAGTTTCCCGACTCCAGCACGGCAACTTTGAGACAGGCCTTGTCGTCCGGCGGTAGATTGGTCCACACCTTGGCGCTGTATTGGCCTTTGGCGACGTATCTGAGGTTGATGGGCTCCGTCTGGTTCAGCATGGTGCCCATCGAGTAGGCGTCGGGATAAGACGCACCACAGGGCAGCAGGTCGCCATCGTCGCCGCCGCCATAAGCCCAGGCGCTCTGCTGTCCGGCGTAGACGCGACAAGCGCTGATGTCCCACAGGTACCAACCGAATTCTACGCCTGGCGGCAGGGCGCCTTCCTTCCACGTCCAACCGGTGCGGTGCCAGCCGATGGTGTCAGACTCGAAATCGTCGGTAAACTGGGTGATCCAGGCATCACGGCGAGCAGGATCCACAGTTCCACTGCCGCTGCGCAGAACCAGCGGCAGGTAGATCGTGTCTGGCCAACCGACGAGCGCTTCAAAGGTGTCTTGCACCGTGTGAACGCCATCGCTGGCGCGGATGGTCACCATGGTATTACCCTGCCAGTATGCTTCCGGCGTAAGGTGCGTCTCGCCGGTGGGCTGCAACGCTACATCCATTCTCGGATTGGTGTTAAGCATCACGACATAGCTCAGTTGGTCGCTCGGCCGGGTGACGTGCTGCGCGTAATCGCGCACGTTGAAGGCGTTGAGGAACATCGTCCCCGGTTTGATCACCACATCAGGAAGGCCGCCAAAGCGCAGCGGGGCAGGGAAGCGGCTCACAGGATAGGCGAACGTGCGGTAGGCGTCACGCTGTGACGCGGACGCCATGCCGCTCGTCAGCGCCAGGTCGGTGAGCATATAGGGGCCATCCACGCTGTGCCCGCCGATGGCGGCGCCGTCAAAGACCAGGTCGAGGAAGCGCGTCCCGGCCGTCAGGGAGCGGCTGACGTAGGCCCAGGCGATCTCGCCGCCGGCCATGTCCACCAGAGAGCCGCTCAGCACATAATCGCCGGCCGCCGAGACCTGCACACCCACGCGGATGACGAGTTGCTCGTACAAGCCATCGCCGTTGGCATCCTGTCCCAGGTCGGCGTAACTGCCGGTGAGGGCCAGCGCCGGCAGCGCGTCACCGGTGGTGAAAGCCCAGACGATGGGATCGAAAGTGGCATTGCCCAGCGTGTCTGAGATGCCGGCAGTCAGGGTGACGACGTAGGTGGTGTACGGCGCAAGGGGTGTGTTCGGGGTGAAGGTCGCCGTCTGCGCGGCAGCATCATAGGCCACGGCGCCGCTGACGGCCGGGCCGCGCATCGCCGTCATTTGAAACGTCGCCGTCGTCAGCGTGCTGGCGTTGAGCGCGCGGTCCCATGCCACAGCGACCACCGCATTGCGCGGAATGTTGACGGTGCCATGCGCTGGCGAGAGCAGACGCGCGCGCGGCGGGCTGGCATCCGGTTCGGTGGTGAAGCTCCACGTCATGCCTGCTGCCAACGGGTTCCCGTCAGAGGTGCGAATGGCGGCGTTGACCTGTGCGGTGTATGTGGTGTTGTAGGCCAGCCGGGTCTGCGGGACAAAGATGGCCTCGCGGCGCTCCGCATCGTAGCGGATGAGGCCGCGCACCGTGCCGTAAGGCCCGCCCGAGAGGGTGAAGGTGGCGCTGTTGATGGTCGCCGGGTCCATCGCGACGCGGAAACCGGCGTACAGCGGTTGATCCACGTTGACGTTCACCGCATCGAGGGCCGGAGAGACGTAATCCACGCCCACGGGGTTAGTGATAGTGAATGGCCCGGCGGTGGCGCTGGCGGTATTAAGACCGTCAGTGGCAAGCACGCGGACCAGCGCCTGTGTTGTGTTGAGCATACTGGCCGTTTCCAGGGTAAAAGCCGGGGTCGGGAGGTGAACGGCCTGCGCTTCCCACGTTGCGCCGTTGTCGGTGGAGATCTGGACCAGGTAGTGGCGCGTCTGGCCGGGGTCACTCTGCCAGGCGATAGGCTGCGCGCCCGTCCAGGTGGTGCTGGCCGGAGGGGTAATGGTCACGGTGGGCGAAGTGGCGTTCACCATCCGTTCGGCCAGGAGCGCGTTGTCGCTGTTGCGGCGAATCTGGATGCGCGCCGCCGCCGCCGGATAGGGCACTTTGAGCACAAAGGGTGCGGGGACGTCCGGCGGAATGTCTCGCGCGTCTTGGCTGGCATATTGCAGGGTCGTAGCGGGGCTGAATGTGCGTGTGTAGCCAAGGATCTCTTGCCCGGCGCTGTTGAGAAAGATGAGCGTGTAGGGGCCTGCAGGCGGCGCTTCCCATGCGCCGGGCTCCAGTTGATACCAGGGATCGAGTTCCACCGCGCCGGTGGCGGGCGTGATGACACCGGTCGCCAGCAGCAACCGATCGGCCAGGGCAGCCTGCTGAAGCGCTTGTGAGGCGGTGGTAAAGCGGGTAAGTAGCGCGCGATAATTGAGCCATTCGATCCACAACCGCTCCGGTGGCGGTGATTCCACCGGATCAACGTTCATAAAGCTGTTGATTGTTTTGAGCGTTTTTTGATCGCGCGGCTCCATCATAGCCGTGCTGAGGCGACGGTCTGCTCTGAGACGCACATCGTAGCCCTGCCCGCCCTGGCGCGTGTCATGTTCAAAGCCGTACAGGTGTCCGGCTTCGTGAGCTGTGATATAACGGTTGTTACTGTCGTACGCATTCTGCACCAACATGCTGTACCATGCGCGATCGGGTTCGGTCAGGCCAATGTCAACCAGCCAGGCAGCCGGCGCATAGCCGAGCATAAAATCACAGCCGGAGGTCGTGGCGCACAGCGCGCTCAGTTCCATCAAAGCCTTCAACAGTTGGAAATCACCGGCCGGCGCGGCGCTCCACACCGACGATGCAACGGGCGCGTAATAAGGGATGGCGCTGGCCGGTTGCGCCAACCACACATTGGGAACCGGGTAAAGCGCCTGCACACCGCTGCGATACCCCAGGGCGGTATCACGCAAATTGACCGTGCCCTTCTTGCCGTAATCCGCCCCGACCGCCAGCGCGCGCGAGTGCGCGGTCAACCAACGCGTCTGGACGACGTTGGGGGTCTCCACACCGGCGAAACGCTGCGGCTTGCCGTGGCTGTCCAGCACCGTGACCGACGCACGGATCAGCCAGGTCCCAACCTCTTCAGGCGTGAAGCCGTAGTAGTTGACGCTGTCCTCCGAGGCGAGCCGCGCGGCCTTGTCGTTGAGGCGGTAGCGACGCGCTGTTTCTTTCGTGTATTCGAAGTGCCAATCCGCTGCATCGGCGCGCCACGATATGGGGCCGCCAGGATACGACCCCGAGGGCGATCCCCAACTGACCTGAAGGTCTTCCACATCCACGTATTCCCACAGGTCCTTGTACCACACATCGGGGTGGAAACTGGCGCTGGCCAGGAACACGCGCAGCACGGTCGGTTTACCGACGACGAGGGTCTCGTCCTCAAGGACCTGCACCGGTTCAAGCCGCACCTCAAGTTGCGGGAGCGTCCAGAAGGACCAGTGTTTGCCAATCTCCAGCGCGCCACCGCCCATGTCCTGGACCCAGTCAGCGTGATTCGCCTTCAACGCATCCGTCTCGCCCCAGACACTGACCTGGTAACGAATGCCATCCTTGAGCGGCGCATCTGGGAAGAAGCCGTATTCGGTCTCTGAAAGACGGCGGGGTTCCCCAACCACATGGACCGGTTCTTGTTTGTCGTCAAGATAGTACACCTGGAATGTGTTCTCGTTCACTGTGGTTTCGGAAACGACAGTGGTGAAGCGCACACGGATCTCGGGAGATGTGGCCGATGTCGAGCTCAGTTCTACGGGGACGTTGCGCGCGTCAGGTTCAGGCGACACTTCTTTAACGCTCAGGCTTGCCCGCGCGCGGAGTTGCAGTTTGGTCAGGTTGTAGCACGTACAGGCGCAGTCCGGCAGACCCGAGCAGTTGCAGAAGTCCTGCTGCTGAAACCAGAGGTTGTTCTCGCCATCAATCAGCCGTTTGTAGTCAATGGGGATTTCCTGCTCGACGGGGACAGCGTTGGGCCACGTCGGCGTTGTCCCAATGGCGCCAACAATTTTCCACTCGCCGGTGAAAGCGCTGCCGTCCCATGCGCCAGGCTTGCCGTTGAGCGCCACGGCCCAGGTGGGGTCAGTATAACGTGGGTTGCCATCCACATCCAGGCTATAGGGCTGTTCGGCAAAAGTCAAGATCAACGTCGTTTCGCTCAGGTCGCTGGGATCCTGGCCGCCCAAATTGAAGGGCCAACGAATTCTTGAGTATGGCACGCACCAACTGCCAGGATACTCATAAGTCCAAACGGCATAACCATCTTCGTCCTTGCTGACGGAAACCGGGTCGCCGGTGGCGGCGATAGCGACCATCTCAGTAGCGGCGGCAGCCGGTGAGGGAGTTTGAGCGACCACAAAATGCACCATCGCTCCGAACAACAACACCAATGCGCCGAAGGCGATCAGGGCAATGCTGGCAATACGCCACATCGAGGGTTTTGGGCTGTTCATTCTCCAACTCCTGGTATCATGGTTGTCGAAGCAGCAGTGGTGGCTGCTGGCAAACGCCAGGTTGTCACGGGCGCAGCACCAAGGGCAGGAAGACGTGTTTGTCCAGCACCACCCCTTCAATCATAACCTCGTGAACGTCGCGTGTCACAGCGCCGGCGATGGCCGCGGTGATGGTGATGGTTTTCGTGCCCGGTGAAGTCCAGGTGAAAGCGGTGCTGTCGGTGGTTTGGTAGATATTGGCATGGACAACGGGCGTCTTATCCGTTGCCTCCCACGTGTAGGTGATGGGAAAACTCGCGATACTGGGAGAGATGGCTGCTGTGAATGTGTAAGATTTGTTCAGGTCGCCTTGCGTTGGACCACCGGCGGTGACGTTGTACACGAGCAGATTCCGTGTGGCATGGGCCGTCGTGACGCCATCCGTAGCAGTGAGCGTGATCTGCTTTTCGCCCGGTGAGATCCAGGTAAACGTGGCGTTGTCCGCATCGGCCTTACCAGGGTGAGTCACGATCGTGTGCTCCGTAGCCTTCCAAGTGTAAGTGATCGGCTGTCCGGTGTAACCCGACCACACCAGGTTGCCGGTCAATGCGGCGGCCTGTCCTGCGCCAACGATCAGCGGGCCGGTCGTGACAACATTGGGCACGCCATCGGTGCGCCGCCAGCCCATATCTTGCAGGATCGCCAGCGTCACCGGGCCGGGATGGCGGGTGACGCCGCTGTAACTGGGCGTCATCAGGCGGTTTGCGGTGGGCTGGTAGGTGGTATAGTCGAGGTGGGAGAGGCTGCTGCCTAGCTGCCAGGCGTCCGGCGTGTGAAGCCTGGCAGCTGCTCCCCCGTTGGCCGCAACGGTGTTAGGCCCGCCCGACTTGGCGTCGCTCTTCAAGCGGGCGGCCAGTTGGCGGGGGTCAGGGGTGAGGTAGTTGAGCAATGGGATGCCGGCGCTATCCACGGCGAACCAGTCGTAGGGGGTGGGACAATAGAGGCTGCTCATGCTATTGCCGCAAAAGCCGACGTTGTACTCTTCCACCATATTGCCGACGAAGCCCAGGCCGTGGGCCAGTTCGTGCAGTGCGACAGCGATAAAGTCATAGCTCTCCGTGGGGGCGCTCTCGCCGATTGTCGCTGTTGCATAAGACCACGGGACGTCCGAATCAAACTGCAGTGTAATATCCGCCCCACTGTACAGATCGCTGCCGCTGAGCGCGTTCGCTAAAGCGATCGGATAGTACGTATTAACCAAGGGCGCGCTGGAGAAGTTGTAGACGTATTTGGATGGCATGCCCGTGCCCAGCGCGTCCCCGCCGCTCGGATTGGCTGTCCAGCAGACGGTCACGGAGATGGGCACGGCGGAAGCGATCCACGTTCCCCAGAGGCCGGCCGCGTAGTTGAGGGCGGTTACTGCGTTGGAGGGAGGCATGGTGCAATTGCCCCCTTCCAGCCACAGAATGTCGAAGGTAGTGGTGGGGGTTGCATCGAAATAGTTACCGTTGCCCACCGCCGATGGCGCGGCATAACGCTCACCGGAGTCGGCTTGGGCCATCGGTTGGGCGAAAAGCGTTCCCCCCAGCGCAAGAACCACGCCCACGAACAGATAGACGAACCTGGCGACCTTGGGCATTATATCCTCCATAGATGCCTGTATTCCAGTCCGCCGGACTTGCGCATGCACGCCGTCGGCGGCGGTGCGTTCATCACCGGCACCACTCGTCATGCCCGCAGCAGCAGCGGCAGGTAAATGCGCCGCTCGCCCGCGCCAATGGTGAAGCTCCAGGTGTGTGCCGCAGCCAGCGTGTTGCCGGCCAGATCCTTGACGCCCGTTGTCACCGTGACGGTGTACTTCCCCTCGGCCAGGGCTACCCGTGGCCGCAGCACGACCTGGTTGGTCCCAGCGTCGAACCCGACATTCGCCGACACCGCCGCACCCCCGCTGGGGGCCAGCGTGACCGTGGACGAGGTGACCGTGACCGGATCCAGCGCCTCTGAGAGGCCTATCAGGACGGCCGGCGCATACAGTGGGCCGACCGTATCGGTGAAGACAGGCGTCGCCGACGCTGCGACGTCGGCCGCGTTAGGAGCCGGGATGCTCCACAGCACGGTCGGCCGCTTCATGTCGCCAACCGGGGCGACCTCAATGCGCACCTGGGCTGGCCGGCTGTACGATGTGCCGTTGCTGACCCGGAAACTGAAGCTATCCGGCCCGGCGAAGTCCTCTGCCGGGGTGTAGGTCAGGTTGGGCGGCGCGCCGCTGAGAGCGCCGCCGCGCGGGGGTTCCACAACTTCGTAGGTCAACGGCAGGCCGCTGACTTCGTAACCGCTCAGGGTTACGTTGAGGGGGGTCATGTAGTTGGTGGTTCGTTCTTGGGGCGTGGCCACGACAGGCTGCACCAGGTTGACCACTGCGCCGGTAGGCGTCACTTCCGGCACGCTGGGGAAGTGGACCACTGCCTCGTTGACCACCGGCGTGCCGCCGGCCAGCCCGGCCCGCAGGCGCACGCTGAAGGTGACCTGCCCCTTGGATCCGGTCTGCCCCTTGGCGGTTAGCACACCGATATCCCAGAGCAGGGAGCGGATCTCCGCGATATAGCGGCCACCGTTCTGGATCGCCAGAGTGCTGGCGTCGAAAACATCACTCAACTCATCCAAAACATACACCCCGTAGGCCGTGCCACCGCCCTGGTTCTCGTAGGTAATGGTGTACGTCACCACCTGGCCGGGCAGCAGATCGCCGGTCAAGCCGATCTTATCATTAGGATCCCGGGCCCGGCGCACGACCGAGAACTCACACGTGGCGCCGACAGTACCGGCGCACAGATCGGCCGCGGCGAGGTTAGCCGCGGCCGCGCCGCACGCGCGACAGATGGACTGGTCGCGGGGGATCCGCGCGGCGACACAGCGCTGCCCGGTGGGACACAAGATGGTGCGGCTCAGGGTGGAGAGATCCCAGGTGCCGGTGGTGGCGTTGCAGTTGCGATAGGAGCACGCCTCACGGCCCAAGTATTCGCCCAAGCCGGCGACAATGCCGCTGCGCACCGGTGCCACCAGCACCTGGTCGCCGCTGCAGCAGTGGCTGTTGATGTCTTCTTTGCAGTCGCTCTTGCATTCCACCGCCCCAACGATACACGGCGCGCCGGCCGCATCCAGGGCAAGATCCTGCAGGGCCTTACGGCACTCCGGGCTGTTGGGATGGACACAGCTCGATGTGTTCAGCACGCTCAGCACCTTGTCCAGGCCCACCCCGCACTCGACAGCCTTGAGCAGAGCGCAATTCCAGAAGCAGCGGCCTTCGGTGCAGCCGGACGCTACACGGGTAACCGTAACCGTCCCCTCCGCCCAGTCACCGAAAAAGGCCGGCTCTTTGGTGTCCACCGGGATACTCACCCCGCCGGTGCTATCTTGCATGGTGAAGCCGTCGCGGGCATAGGTGAGCGCATGCGCCTCATCGCCCGTGCGCCGGACATAGCGCATAGCCGAGCGATCCGGTTTGACCAGAATGATCTGAAGCGTGGCTTCGCCGGTGACGGGCGCAATGGTCAGGCCGCCCTGGTTGTCATAGACAAAGCCTTCAGCCAGGGCAGCGTCGAAGAGGCCTTTGAGCTCAGCGTCCGCGGCCATCATCGCCTTGAGCTGAACATCGCTGACCGGCGTTGTGCCTGCGATCTGCAGCGGCACGAAGGTCAGGTAGGCTGCCCGATCCAGTTGCGTGGGATTGAACTCCACGCCGCCCAGCAGGGCGATGATGCCATCGGTGTACTCTAACGGCAGGCCCCACAGGTAGCGCACCTCCACCAGCAGGGCGCCCTTGCCATCCGGCGGAATGTCGCCCAGCACCCAAAAGACCTGATGCCGATCCGGCCAATAGACGCCCCCCGTGCTGGAAACATACTCGGCGGCCGCGGGCAACTGCACCACCAACACCACGTCTTGCACTACGCCAGGCATCAGGCTCAAGTAGCTCACCGCGTATTTGAGCGTTTGACCAGGGCTGAACGTTGCCGGCCCGTGGCTGGTTACCAAGATTTCTGGGGGTATCTCCTGATCCACCGTGCGGGTCTGCGTCCACGGCGAGAAGAGCACGCCGTCACTGACCGTGTCCCCCAGGCCGCTGGGGTTGATGGTGAGGTGTTTGGGTCCGGTGGCATCGCCCCACCAGTTGTAACGCGCATACACCACCGCCGAGTTCAGGTTGCGCACGCCAAAGCTGGTATTGCCTTCAATCAGGTTGTTGACCAGATAGAGGGTCTCAGCTTGGTCTTGCACCAGCACGCCGGTTCCATTGGCCGCGAAGGTGTTGCGCGTGATGTCATGCGCACCCGTGCTCGCTGTCAGCCGCAACCCATCACCGGTCGTGTTGCGAATCGTGGAGTTACGCAGGGTGAGCACGCCACTGCCGCTCTTCCAGACACCTGCGTTGTACGAGTAGCCGGCGTAAGACACTTCCACATAGTCCAACGTCGCCGAACCTGAGTAGCGCACATGGATACTCCACCACCATCCCGGCGTAGCCGTGCTGCCCGTGAACGCGATGGGCGATGCCG
>CAZKEF010000026.1:0-19300 GCA_964551735.1 uncultured Anaerolineales bacterium | reverse complement strand
CCGTGCCGGCCGCCTGCAGGTTTCCCTCCACCCACAACCCCACCCACTGGTTGAACTCGAGCCGCGTGCCAGCCTCCACCGTCAGCGTCGCCCCCGGTTTCACCGTGATGTTGGACAACACCCGGAACGGGTTGCCCGCCGGGCTCAAGGTGATGGCGCGCGTCAAGTCCCCACCGTTGACGCCCACCCCAGCCAGACCGTTGCCGCTGAAGCTGTTGCCCGTGTAACCGAAGCTCTCATTCAACTCCTGCAAGAGGCCGTACTGCGCGTTGTCCCGAAACTGGCAGCCGCTCGCCGTCACCGGCCCCGCATTCCGCAGCCGCAGCCCCGTCGTGTTCCCCGTCACCACCACGTTCTCCAGCGTCACCACCCCGCTGTTCCCATCCACCCGCAGCCCCTCGCCGCTGATCTGACTGACCGTCGTGTCCCGCAGCGTCAACGCCCCGCTCCCGCTCTTCACCACCCCCGCACCAGACGAATAGCCCGCATAACGCACCTGCACCTGCTCCAGCGTCGCCGAACCCGCATTCCGCACATCTATCACCCACCACCACCCCACCGACGGCGCCGTCCCGCTGCCATCCTTGTTCGCATCCCCACCCGCCGTGTCGTCCCGCCAGTCCGTGAACGTGATCGGCCCCCCAGCCGTCCCCACGGCGCTCAACTGCCCACCATCCACCCACAACCCTACCCACTGCGGAAACTTCACCACCGTCCCGGCCACAATCGTCAGCACGCCCCCAGCCTTCACCGTCATATTGCTGCTGACATACAGCGAGTACGCCGGATTCAACTGCCACGTCACCGCCGCCGTGATGTCGCCCCCATCCAAGTACACGTCCAGCCCGTTGCCGGCAAAACTGGACGTGTCATCCGTCAACGAAGCATTGATCCCTACCTTCACCCCGTATCGGCTGTTGTTCTGAAACGCATTGTCTGCCGACGTGAACCCGCTGTAACCCGCCCCGACGCGCAAGCCGTCGCCAGCCGTGTTCCGAATGGTCGAGTGACGCAGACTCAACGCCCCACTGCCACTCTTCACAAGCGCCACGCCGTCCGAATACCCCGCATACGCCACGTCCACATACTCCAACGTCGCCGAACCCCCATAACGCACTTCGATCTTCCACCACCATCCCGGCGTAGCCGTGCTGCCCGTGAACACGATGGGCGATGCCGCCGTGCCGGCCGCCTGCAGGTTTCCCTCCACCCACAACCCCACCCACTGGTTGAAGATCACTTGCACCCCAGGCTCAATGGTCAGCGTCACCCCGGCTAGGACGGTAACGTGGCCCGTCACCCGGTAGGGGCTGTTCGCCAGCGTCCACGTAGTGTCGCTGGTTATGTTACCAGAAACATCGGTGAACGGACTGATGCCCTCGATGCCCTGGGATGCAACGACCGCAGCCTGACACCCCTCCAGCAAACCGGGAGCCTCAGCGCCAACGGCCGTTCCTGCGGACAACCCAAGGAGCAGCCACACACACAGCACGCTAACCAGAATCCAGCGCATACGATGAGCAAACATGGGATCATCTCCTTTCACAGATGATGCTCGCTGAAGAGCCGTTGCAGATAATTCGGCAGTTTCGACGGTGCGGGTGTTGATACAAGCAGTGTAGGTCATGGGGTGTGCTAATGGTGTTAGGATAGCCGTGCATCGGGATCTCCTTGTCTGATGCACCATCTATGAAGTCGCGGCACCATGCAAGACCCATCCCTGCGACGCGACTTTGAAGCGCCCTGGGACTTCCATTGATTCGGACCGGTGCTGCCAAAAAACGTGGCTAAAAAAGATAGTATAACCTCTTACGCGCATCCCATACGGGCACAAGTCCCTGCACTACGGGTTATGCGGACAGGCTCAAGGGTCGAGTTGCGCAGCACAAGAGAGCGAGGAGGATTATCGCGCCATACACCGGACACGTCAAGTGAAAAACAACGCTAACTCGGTGTAGGTTTCGGAGAATAAAGAGCTCAAACTACAGACGTCAGCGCCCCTTGCGGCCCACTCGTAGGAGATCTTGTATCGCACGGCCCGGCTAGGATGCCTGCGCTGGCGTCATCTGAACACACCAGCGAGGCATCGAGGCCGAGACTTTCTACCCGGGCTGCTAACTGACAGTCTGCGTCGCGACCACCTGTGCCGGCTGCACGCCCACCACAAGGTCCACCGTGGCTTCCTGGCCTCCCGCCCGCAGCACCGTCAGGCGCACGGTCTGGCCGGGGGAGGTCTGCTCCGCCAGGTATGCCATCAGGCCGTCCATGCTGGTCACCGGCACGCCGTCAATCTCGGTGATCAGGTCGCCGCCAGCCGGCAGGTATTGCGGGCCGCGCTGGGTCATCTCCAGCAGCACGTCGCTGGCCTGTGAACCGCCGCGCAGCCCAGCCTTGGCCGCCGGCCCGCCCTGGGTGATCCCCATCACATACACGCCCCCGGCATCTGCCGGCAGGTCGAGCGCATCCGCCCACATCACATTGTAGGTGCTGCCGCTGATGCCCAGGTAGGGATGCCGGTAGCCGCCATCCGTGATCAGCGCCGGTACGACGCGCTGCACGATGCTGATGGGGATCGCGAAGCCCACACCGCTGTTGCTGCCCGAAGTAGACTCGATCTGGTCGTTGACGCCGATCACGTGGCCTTGCACGTCCAGCAGCGGGCCGCCGGAGTTGCCCGGGTTAATGGCCGCGTCGGTCTGGATCGCGTTGGCGATACTGAAGGTGGATTGCGAGGAGATGGTGCGCCCCAGGCCGCTGACGATCCCTTGCGTCATGGTACCCAGGTGGCCGTAGGGGTTACCGATCGCGATCACCGTCTGCCCCACGCGTACCTGCGCCATGTTGCCCACCGTCACCGCCGCCAGATCAACCTGGCCGGGATCCACCAGGATCACCGCCAGGTCACTGCTGGCATCGGCGCCCACCAGCTCGGCCACCACCCGCGTGCCATCGGCGAACACCACCTGCAAGGCGCTGGCCCCGGCCACCACATGCTGGTTGGTAACGATGTGGCCCGCTTCGTCCCACACGAAACCGGACCCCAGCCCCTGCTCCACCGGCGTGCTGCTGTACCGGCCGGCGTCGGCCAGGTTGATCACCTCGACCACCGATGGATTCACCTGTTCGTACACCACTTCCAACCCCGGCCCCGAGCTGGCGGCCACGCTGGTTGCATTCGTCAGGGAAACCGTGACCGGCGTAGCCGTGGCAGCGTTCACTGTCAAAGCCGCGCCATCCCCGGCGTTGACCCTCACAACACCGGAACTGATGGCTAACGTGACCCCCACCAGCAACAACAAACCCGTGCCCCACGAACTAGAACCGTTACGCGCCATGTTCACCTCCTGAGTGCGTTTGATGGTTCTTGTCATTCCTCTCCTGAGTCTACACCGGCTGCCTGAGAATGGAGCGAAAAGCAGTTGAGAATCTGATGAGAGAAGTGCACCGCTGTACAACGTTACGTATACACGTGAAGAATGACCACCCCGCTTATGATTCAAATCATTCCAGAATCCGCAATTCTGTGAAATACTTCACGGAGGTTCTTAACACACATCGGGGAGGCAGATATGCCTTTGGATTTCGCAAAACCGACCCCACCGTCCGATGACAAGCGGTGGAAGCTGGTGCAGGCGACCATGCGCCGCAACGGCAACCACCAGGATGCGCTCATCGAGACGCTGCACACCGTACAGGAAGCTTTCGGCTACCTGGATGACGACAGCCTGCGCTATGTGGCGGCGGCGCTCCGCCTGCCGCTGAGCCGCGCCTATGGTGTCGCCACTTTCTATCATTTCTTTCGGCTGAAACCGGCCGGCAAGCATACCTGCGTGGTCTGCACCGGCACCGCGTGTTACATCAAAGGCGCCGACAAGATCCTGGACTCGATCCAGGAGGCGTTCGGCGTTAAGTCAGGAGGAACATCGGCAGACGGCCAGGTGTCGCTGCTCACCGCGCGCTGCCTGGGTGCATGCAGCCTTGCAGCGGCCGTGGTGTACGATGGAGAAGTGGCGGGCAACCAGGATCCCGGGGGAACCCTGGCGCGCCTGCAGAGGTGGGTGGAACAATGATCGCAGAAGAACTCTACCAACTGGCCGCTGAGGAACAGGAGCGGCAAGCAGCTTACCAGCACACCATCCGGGTCTGCGTCGCTGCGGGCTGCATGTCCACTGGCAGCGAGCAGGTGAAGGATGCGCTGCAAAAAGAGGTCGAGGCGCGCGGCCTGAAGGACACCTGCCAGGTCAAAGGCGTCGGCTGCCTGGGGTTGTGCAGTGCAGGGCCGCTGATCAAGGTGGACGACGCGTACTGCCGCAACGTGGCGCCGGCGGACGCGGCGGGCGTCGTGGACAGCCTGGGAAGCATCCCGCCCGAACGGCTCTACATCCCGCCCCAAACGTCCTTCTTCGCTCGCCAACACAAGGTGGTCCTCGAGAACTCAGGCGTGATTGACCCCGAACGGCTTGAGGATTACGTGGCGGCCGAGGGCTATCATGGCCTCATCCAGGCGCTGACCGAGATGTCGCCCGCCGAGGTCATCAGCGAGGTGAACAAGAGCGGCCTGCGTGGGCGTGGGGGCGGCGGCTACCCGACTGCACTCAAATGGAGCGCGGTCGCCAAGGCCTCCAGCAGCCAAAAATACGTGATCTGCAACGCGGACGAAGGGGATCCGGGCGCGTTCATGGATCGCAGCGTGCTGGAGAGCGATCCACACCGCATACTGGAAGGGATGGCGATTGCCGGTTACGCCGTCGGCGCGGATCGCGGCTACATCTACGTGCGCGCCGAATACCCGCTGGCGATCAAGCGTCTGCGGGCCGCCATCCGCCAGGCCGAGCGCCGCGGGCTGCTGGGCAATGGGATCGCAGGCACAACCTTCAACTTCAGCGTCACCGTGCGCCTGGGCGCCGGCGCGTTCGTCTGCGGCGAGGAGACTGCGCTGATCGCCTCCATCGAGGGCAAGCGCGGCCAGCCGCGGCCCCGGCCGCCCTATCCAGCCGAGTCCGGCCTGTACGACCAGCCGACCCTGATCAACAACGTGGAGACTTTCGCCAACGTCGCCCCCATCATCCGCAACGGCGGCGATTGGTTCGCAAAGATCGGCACCGAGAAGAGCCGGGGGACCAAGGTGTTCGCCCTGGCCGGTGACATCCGCAACACCGGCCTGGTCGAGGTGGCGATGGGGATGTCGCTGCGCGATGTGATCTTCGATATCGGCGGCGGCGTGCCTGAAGGCAGCGTCTTCAAAGCGGTGCAGACCGGCGGTCCGTCGGGCGGCTGCATCCCCGCGGACTACCTGGATCGTTCCGTGGACTACGAGTCGCTGCTCACTTTGGGTTCCATCATGGGTTCAGGCGGCATGATCGTGATGGCCGACACGGCGTGCATGGTGGACGTGGCGCGCTACTTTATGGAATTCTGCATGACGGAATCGTGCGGCAAGTGCATCCCGTGCCGCGTGGGCACGGCCCAGATGTACGGCCTGCTGTCCCGCATCACCCAGGGCACGGCCTTACCGGCCGATCTGCAACTGCTGGAAGAGTTGAGCGTGATGGTGCGCGACACCAGCCTGTGCGGCCTAGGCCAATCGGCGCCCAATCCCGTGCTCTCGACCCTGCGGTATTTCCGCAACGAATATGAGGCGCACATCGCACAGCACACTTGCCCGGCCGGCAGGTGCAAGATGGTCGCTGAACCGGCGACGGAGGTGGCATGATGGCAGTGCAAAGCACTCGTGTCGTAACCCTGATCATTGACGACCGGCACGTGAGCGCCCGCGAGGACGAGACGATCATGCAGGTCGCGAACGAGAACGGCATCTACATCCCCTACATGTGCAACGTCGAGGGCCTGTCCCCCATCGGCGCGTGCCGCCTGTGCCTGGTGGAGATCCAGGGTCAGCGGCGGCTGCTGCCCGCCTGCACCACCACCGTGACCGAGGGGATGGTGGTCAACACGCAGAGCGAACGGCTGCACAACTACCGCAAGCTGATCATCGAGATGCTGTTCGCTGAGCGCAACCACATCTGCGCGGTGTGCGTCTCCAACGGCCACTGCGAGCTGCAGCGCGTGGCCCAGAAACTGGGCGTCACTCACGTGCGGCTGCCCTACCTGCACCCCACGCTGCCCTTCGATGCGTCGCACGAGCGGTTCATCCTGGACCACGACCGCTGCCTGCTGTGCCAGCGCTGCGTACGCGTCTGCGACGAGATCGAGGGCGCACACACCTGGGACGTGCGGGGACGCGGCGTTGATTCACGGGTGATCATTGACCTGGATCAACCGTGGGGCACATCGGAATCGTGCACGGGCTGCGGCAAGTGCGTCAATGTCTGCCCAACCGGCGCCCTGGCAGAAAAGGGCCGCGCGACCGCCGAAATGACCAAAAAGCGGCAGTTCCTGCCGTATCTCAAGGTGATGCGCGAGGAGGATTGGGCATGAAACAGGAGTCAGGTGTCATGAGTCAGGGGGCAGCAACGTCCGGACAGGGTGAGGGAACAGTGTCGGCGGCAAAACCACGCGTCGCAACGATCTGGCTGGAGGGCTGCTCCGGCTGTCATATGTCGTTCCTGGATATGGACGAGCGCCTGGTGGCGTTGGCCGACAAGATGGATCTGGTGTTCAGCCCGATCATGGATATCAAGGAGTTCCCCCAAGACGTGGATGTAACGTTGGTCGAGGGCGCCATCAACACTGAGGAGGACCTGGCGAAGATCCGCAAGATTCGCGCGCGCACCAAAATCCTGGTGTCGTTCGGCGATTGTGCGGTGACTGCCAACGTGCCTTCGATGCGCAACGAGTTCACCTTGAAAGACGTGCTGGCCCGCGCGTACATTGAAAACGTCACCCTGAACCCCGGCCTCCCCATAACGGGCGAGGAAGGGGTCCCGGCCTTGTTGCCCCATGCCCGGCCGGTGCACGAGTATGTGCCGGTGGACATCTTCATCCCAGGCTGCCCGCCGCCGCCGGATGCGATCTTCGCGACGGTTAGTGATCTGCTGGCAGGCAAGACACCGGACCCCGGCGCGCTCACGCGCTTCGGCCGATAGGAGCACGACATGGACACACGAACCATCGTTATTGATCCCGTGACCCGCATCGAAGGCCACGGCAAAGTCACCATCTTTGTGGACGCGCAAGGGCAGGTCAGCGACGCGCACTTCCAGGTGACTGATTTCCGTGGCTTCGAGAAGTTCGCCGAGGGCCGGCCCTTCTACGAGATGCCCGCCCTGACCGCGCGCTCCTGCGGCATCTGCCCAGTCAGCCACCTAATGGCATCGGCCAAGGCGTGCGACCAGATCATGGCCGTGCGGATCCCGGAGACCGCGATTAAGCTGCGACGCTTGATGAACCTGGCGCAAATGGTCCAGTCCCACGCGCTCAGCTTCTTCCACCTGTCCTCGCCCGACCTGCTGCTGGGCATGGACGCCCCGCCCGCGGAGCGCAACATCTTCGGCCTGATCCAGAAATACCCCGAGATCGCGCGCGACGGCATCCGGCTGCGCAAGTACGGCCAATCCATCATCGAATGGCTGGGCGGCAAACGCGTGCACCCCACGTGGGTGGTGCCGGGCGGCGTCAGCGCCCCCCTCACCCCGGAAGTGCGCGACCGCATCGCCGCGGGCTGGCTGGAAGCGATGACCATCGCCCAACGCACCCTGGACTGGTTCAAAAACAACCTGAGTAAGTACAGCGAGGAAGCGCGTTCCTTCGGCAACTTCCCCAGCCTCTTCATGGGGCTGGTGACGCCCGACGGCGAGCTGGAGCACTATCACGGCCGGCTGCGCTTCACCGACGCCAACGGCAAGGTGATCGCCGACGAGTTGGATCCGACCCGTTACATGGACGTCATCGGCGAGGCGGTGGAGCCGTACTCCTACCTCAAGTCGCCGTACTACAAACCGCTGGGCTACCCCGATGGCATCTACCGCGTCGGCCCCCTGGCCCGCCTGAACATCATAGACCGCTGCGGCACGCCGAAAGCGGACGTCGAATGGGCCGAGTTCCGATCCATTGACCGCCGCGCGGTGCTGAGCTCGTTCTACTACCACTACGCACGGCTGATCGAGATCGTATACTCGCTGGAGACCATCCTGCAGATCGTCAACGATCCCAACATCTTGAACAAGCACGTCCGCGCCACGGCCGGCGTCAACGCGCTGGAGGGGATCGGCATCAGCGAGGCCCCGCGCGGGACCCTGTTCCACCACTACAAGATTGACGAGCACGGCCTGATCCGCAGCCTCAACATGATCATCGCCACGGGCAACAACAACCTGGCGCTGAATCGCAGCGTGCTGCAGGTGGCAAAGCGCTACGTGCGCGCCGACCGGCTGCAGGAGGGGATGTTGAACCGGGTGGAGGCCGTGATTCGGGCCTACGACCCGTGCCTGAGCTGCTCCACCCACGCGTTCGGCGACATGCCGCTGCAGGTGCGGCTGGTCGGGCCGGATGGCGCAGTGCTCGACGAGGTGCGGCGGGGGTAAGGTCTGAATCAACCGCCTTTCATCCGCAGCGGAGCACCCTGAGCGCAGCGGAGCGGAGTCGAAGGGCGCTTGCTTGTTTTAGAACAACGGAACCCATTGGTCGCCTGGATGCACCAGACACTAATTATCGGCTACGGCAATCCGCTGCGCGGGGACGATGGGATCGGCTGCCGCGCAGCGGAGGTGCTGGCGGAGGGGGGCGGGGACACCCCGCCCCTACAGGATAATGGCGTCGAGGTGATCGCGTGTCACCAGCTCACCCCGGAGCTGGCCCCGCGGATCGCCGAGGCGGACCGGTTAGTCCTGATCGATGCGTGCGCGTCCGGCGCGCCAGGGACCATCACCGAACAGACGCTGACGCCGCAGCAAACCGAACACCACAGCCTGACCCACCATGTGAACGCAGCCGGCCTCCTCGCCATGGCGCAGATCCTCTACGGCCACGCGCCGGCCACCACCTTATTCACCGTCAGCGGTGGCTCATTCGATTACGGGGAAGCCCTCACGCCCTCGGTATCGGCGGCCCTGCCGATTCTGTGTGCGCGCGTGCGCGCTCTCGTGGCGCCGGAACCATAAGCGTGCGACGCCGCCCTGCCCCTCAGATAGCACCAAACCTTAAATCGCGCGCCCTCTTCCCCTTTTGCCTCTTGACACGTCATCCCGTCTCGTGGTATCATATCATTTAGTCAAACAGTGTTCCATTATTATGAACAGCCAACCCAACGCTATGGCATCACTATGGAAAACTCCTCCGTCAGAACCATTGACCGCCTGGTTGAGATCCTGAACTGCTTCACCAGGGAAAGGGCCGTCTGGTCGTTATCCGAGCTCGCTGTCCGGCTTGGACTGCCGAAGAGCACCCTGCACCGTTTCCTGGTCGGCCTGGAGCGCCACAGCATCATGCGCCGCGACGAGAACGGCAAATGGCTGTTGGGTCATCGGCTCTTCATCTGGGGCAGCCTGGCCGTGGAGAGCACGGGACTGCGCCAGGTGGCTGCACCCATCATGGGAGAACTGGCCGGGCGCACCGGCGAGACCGTGATGCTGACGGAATACCGTAACGGCGATGTCATCTGCATCGAAAAAATCGAAACCTCACATTCCGTGCGTCTGGCGATGAACGTCGGCGCAGTACGCGCCCCGCATGCCGGCGCCTCGTCCAAGATCCTACTGGCGTATCTGCCCGAGGCCGAGATAGACCGGGTCATCCGGATGCACGGCCTGCCCAGGCTGTGCACGAACACCATTACTGAACCGGCAGCGCTGCACGCTGAACTGGAGGAGATCCGCCAGCACGGTTACGCCGAAAGCTACGAGGAAACCGACATCGGCGCGTGGGGCATCGCCACGCCGATCCGCAACTGGCGCGGGGAGGTGGTAGCCGGGCTGGGTATCGCCGGCCCGACCGTGCGCTACAGCGAGCAGCAGACGTACGATTACGTACGCTTTTGCCGCGACGCTGCTGACCGTATCTCGGCCCTATCCGGCCACCGGCCTGCGTCGGGAGGCGCATAACCGGCTGATCGCACAGACCAGGTTCCGCCAACAAGCGTGGCCTGTACGATCCGCACTAACCTTACATTAGCAGATCGGAGCAACTGCATGAGCACCCTCAAAGGCAAAGACATCCTCGACGGCGCACAATTCGCCCGCGACGAGATCGAACAGATCATGGCCGTGGCCGACGACTTTCGTGGCCAACTGGAAGAAACACGAGGCCTTGACTTGCTGAAGGGCCACGTGCTCGGCGCGCTCTTCTTCGAGCCCAGCACCCGCACCCGCCTGTCGTTCGAGACCGCGATGCAGCGGCTGGGCGGCGGCGTCATCGGCTTCTCGTCGGCCGAATCCACCTCGGTGGCCAAGGGCGAGACGCTGGCCGACACCATCCGCATGGTGGACCAGTACGCCGACGTCATCGCCATGCGCCACCCACGCATCGGCTCGGCGCGCGAGGCGGCTGAGGTGGCCGTCGCGCCGGTGCTGAACGGCGGCGACGGCGCGGGCCAGCATCCCACCCAGGCGCTGCTCGACCTCTACACCATCCGCCGCGAGCGGGGCAGCCTCGAAGGCGCCACCATCGCGCTCTGCGGCGACCTGAAGAACGGCCGCACGGTCCATTCCGGCGCAGAGATCTACAAGCACTACGGCTGCCGGGTCATCTGCGTGGCCCCGGAGCAGCTCCAAATGCCGGCCGAAGTGGTGGGCCGGCTGGAGGGCTTCGGCGTGGCTGTGGAGTTGACCCCCAACCTAGAGGAAGCTCTACCCAAAGCTGACGTCCTCTACATGACCCGCATCCAGAAGGAGCGCTTCGCCGACCCGGCCGAATACGAGCGACTGAAGGACAGCTATATCCTGACCCGCGAGCTGGTCGAGCGCCTTCGTCCCGACGTTACCGTGCTGCACCCGCTGCCGCGCGTCAACGAGATCGCCACTGACGTGGACCCCCTGACCAACGCCGCCTACTTCCGCCAGGCCGGTAACGGCGTCTTCGTGCGCATGGCGCTGCTGGCGATGGTGTTGGGGGCAGTTTAAATCAGCGAATCAGCGAATGACGGATGACCTGGTACGCAATACGCAATACGCAGTACGCAATACGCAATACCACTGAGGGCACAATGAACAACCCCACCTTCAACACCATCGGCAAGCAAACCCGGCGCAAGGACGGCGTGGCGCGGGTGACAGGGCAGGAGCAGTACACGATTGACATCAGCCTGCCCCGGATGCTGCACGGCCGCTATGTGAGCAGCCCATACGCGCACGCGATCATCAAGAGCGTGGACACCCGCGCAGCCGAGGCGCTGGGCGCGGTGGTGATCACGTGGGACGATGTCCCGCACGTGCCCTTCAACGAGCGCATCGTCTCGGTGCCGTGGGTGCTGCACAAGGAGCGTTTCGTGCTGGCCGACAAGGTGCGGCGCATGGGCGAGCCGGTGGCAGCCGTGGCCGCCGAGACTGAGGAGTTGGCCGAGCGCGCCGCGCGGGCGGTGGTGGTGGAATACGAGCCGCTGCCGGTGGTGACGGATCCGTGGGAAGCGATGCAGCCGGGTGCGCCGCAGCTTTACGACACCGTGGCCTACGGCCTGGGCGAGACGATCAAAGTCGAGAACAACACCATCGTGGCGCGGCAGATCAACCAGGGCGACATCGAGCAGGCGTTCGCCGAGGCGGACGTGTTCGTGGAAGGCCACTTCAAGACGCCCAAGATCTACCACATGCAGATGGAGCCAAAGGGCGCGGTCTGCAAGCCGGAGCCGGACGGCGGGTTCACGCTGTGGTGCACCACGCAGTCCATCCACAACGTCCGCATCATCCTTGGCCAGGTTTTCGGCATCCCGCTGAGCAAGATTGACGTGCGGCGGATGCCGGTCGGCGGCACGTTTGGCTCGTCCATCCAGATGAACACGGTCATCCCCGTCACCGTGGCGCTGGCGCTGAAAGCCGGCCGGCCGGTGAAGATCTCGCTGACGCGCGAAGAGGACATGCACGACCACAGCAAGTATCCGTCCGACGTCCAACTTAAGATCGCGGCGAAAAAGGACGGGACGCTGCTGGGCGCTGAGATGTCGGTAGTGGCGGACATCGGCGCGCACATCATCCAGGGCTACTCGTTTCTGGGGGTTTGCGCCGGCTGGCTGATGTCGCTTTACCGGTTCCCGGCGCTGCGCTACCAGGGCAAGGCCGTTTACACCAATAAGGGGCCTTCCTGCGCCATGCAGGGCTTCGGCAACCCGCAGATCACATTTGCAGTGGAATCGCTGATCGATGAGCTGGCGCGCAAGCTGGATATGGATCCCATCGAGCTGCGCTTGAAGAACTACGTGGGACTGGGCGACACCTCCTGGGGCCAGGGGCCGATGGTGAAGTCCATCGTCCAGAGCGACGGCGTACCGCAGCTCCTGCGCGAGGGCGCGAAGTTGATTGGATGGGAGCGGCGGAACGAGGGGGACAAGGAGATAAGGAGACAAGGAGACGAGGGGATGGCCAATTCGCAGTCCGCAATCCCCACTCCACAATCCCGCTATCGCCGCGGCATCGGCCTGGCGCGCGGGTTCCACACCTCCAGTGCGGGCGCGCCTGCGCCGGGCGATATCATTGATTTCTCCGGCGCGCTGGTGAAAATCAACCAGGACGGCTCGGTGGACGTGGTGTCGGCGGTGATGGATCACGGCGGCGGCACCCTGGAGGCGTTCGCCAAGATCACCGCCGAGGCGCTCTGCGTGCCGTTGGATAAGGTGGATGTCTCGCCGGTGGGCACCCGCACCAGCGTGTACGACGTGGTAACGCACGCGACGCGCGGCATCTACGCTGGCGGCGGCGCGGTGCTGAAGGCCACGCAGAAGGTGCGTGAGGAGCTGCTGCAAACGGCCAGCCATTACATGAACGTGCAGCCGGAGGCGTTGAGACTCCGGTTGGATGAGGCGTTGGGCCAGGGGGTCGTCTACGCGCCCTCCTTGCCCGGCAAGCAGATGACCGTCGGCGAGATCGCCACCCGCTGCTGGACCGACAGTTGGAAGACCATCGCCGCGGTGGAGAGCTACCGGCCCGTCAACTGCCCCCCCTGCTACGTCAGCGTGTTCGTGGAGGTCGAGGTGGACACCTGGACGGGCGTCGTGCGCACGGTGAAGGCGGTCATGGGCGGCGATTCGGGCACCGTGATCAACCCGGTGCAAGTCTCGGGCCAGTTGGAAGGCGGCCTGTCCAAGGGCGCCGGCTTCGCGCTCTACGAGAACCTGGAGTGGGACGCCACGGGGCAGTTGCGTTCCAAGGGCTACCTGGTGGACGGCAAGGTGCCGGGCATCAACGAAAGCCCGCGGCTGGACGACATCGCCACGCACTTCGCCGACACCTACGAGCCCAGCGGCCCGTTCGGCGCCAAAGGCATCGGCGAGGCGGCCACGAACCCGGTCGCCGGCGCGTATGCCAACGCCGTGCGCGACGCGCTGGGCATCCGCTTCTACGAACTGCCGATCACGCCGGAGAGGATTCTGGCGGCGCTGGCAGAGCGACGGACGACGGACGACCGACGACCGACGACCGACGATGGTCGGCATCAGTCGTCAGCCGTCAGCCGTCAGCCATCAGCCGTCCGGGAGGTGTCCGCATGAACACGCCACAACCCATGACCAATTCGCACATCCTTGTGAACGCGTTCGATTACTACGAGCCGGAGACCGTGGCCGAGGCGGCGGCGCTGCTGGCACAGCACAACGGCCGCGCCCGGCTGATGGCCGGCGGCACGGACCTGCTGGTGCAGATGAAGGTCGAGCGCCTCGCACCCGAAGCGGTGATCAGCCTGAACCGCATCCCCGGGCTGGATCGGATCGAGGTTCAGGAGAAGGCATTGTGCATCGGCGCGCGGGCCTCCATCTTATCCATCGAGCGGCATCCGCTGGTGCGCACCCACTACCAGGCGTTGGCGGAAGCGTGCGCCAATTTCAGCTCCACCCAAGTGCAGACCATGGGCACCATCGGTGGCAACCTGGGCAACGCGTCCCCCGCGGCCGACTCTGCGCCCAGCCTGTTGGCGTTCGGCGCGATGCTGACGCTGGCCGGCCCGGGCGGGGAGCGCACGCTGCCGCTGGACGAATTCTTCCTCGGCCCCGGCAAGGCCGTCTTACAGCCCAGCGAGCTGATCACCGCCGTGACGCTGCCGCAGCCGCAGGCCGGGACAGGCAGCGCGTTTGCCAAGGTCTCACGGGTGACCAACGACATCGCCAAGGCCAACTGCGCGGTCATGCTCGTCCGGGGTGCGGGCGGCCGCATCCTGGATTGCCGGCTGGCCTTCGGCTCCGTGGCCCCGACCCCGATCCGCGCCCCCCGGGCCGAAGCGCTGCTGACCGGCCAGGTCTGGAGCGAGGCGCTGGCCGACGCCGCGGCCGAGGCTGCCGCTGCGGAGGTGACGCCGATTGACGATGTCCGTTCCACAGCCGCCTATCGCCGCGAGGCCGTGCGCGTCATGGTGAGTGACGGCCTGCGTTGGGCCTGGCAGCGGGCGGAGGTGGGCGAGATGGGGGGATGGGGAGACACGGAGACAGGGGGACACGGAGACGGGGGGACACGGGGACACAGGGACGCGGGAAGCATCCTGAGCGGAGCCGGGGTAGGGGCCCCAGCGGAGTCGAAGGATGCAGCGCACTTGGGGGCGGATGAGAAGCGGCTGATCGCGCTGAAAGTCAACGGCCGCGTGGCACGCGTCTGGGTCTCGCCGCACGATCTGCTGCTCAATGTGCTGCGCAACGACCTGGAACTCACCGGCACCAAATACGGCTGCGGGATCGGCGAGTGCAGCGCGTGCACCGTGCTGCTGGACGGCAGGCCGGTGTTGTCGTGCCTGGTGCTGGCAGTCGAGGCCGCGGGCCACGACATCATCACCATCGAAGGGCTGGCGAAGCCCGACGGCACGCTGGATCCCTTGCAAGAGACATTCATTGACTACGGCGCATACCAGTGCGGCTACTGCACGCCCGGCCAGATCATTACCGCCAAGAGCCTGCTGCTGGAGAACCCGCACCCCACCGAGGACGATGTGCGCCGTCACTTGCGCGGCAACATGTGCCGCTGCACTGGCTACGCGGCGATAACGCGTGCGGTGTTGGCGGCGGCGGGAGAAGGGTAAATTGGTAGGTTGGTAAATTGGTAGATTGGTGCATGAATGGCCCAGGCCCGGAGTGGAGGCTTTAGCCGGTCTCTTGGTTAACAAGCATGACCGGCTAAAGCCTCGAGTCCAGATGACCAGCCTTTCGTCCTGCCAAAACGCGAGAGTGTGCAGCACAGACCACCATCAAGGAGCGAGCCATGCTGCCAGAATTCGATCTTCTCAGGCCCACAACACTGCCTGAAGCCTTAGAAATGCTGACCGGGGCCGGGGCCATGCCCATCGCCGGCGGCACCAACGTCATAGCGGACCTGCGCGCCGGGAAGCACGAGCCGACGGCGCTGGTGGACCTGAGCCGCCTGGCCGAGCTGCGAGGCGTCCGCCGCGAGAACGGCCACATCGTCATCGGCGGCGGAACCACCATCACCGAGCTGCTGCGCGACCCGCTGGTGGCCGAACATGCGCCCGCGCTGGCCCAGGCCGCCCAGGTTTTCGCCAGCCCGCTGATCCGCAACCGCGCCACGGTGGGCGGCAACCTGGTTGACGCGTCCCCCGCGGCCGACACCGCCCCGCCGCTGCTGGCGTTGGACGCGGAGGTGGAACTGACCAGCGCGGCCGGCACGCGCCGCGTCCCCCTGGCCGATTTCCTGGTGGGGGTGCGGCGGACGCTGCGCCGGCCCGACGAGCTGCTGACCGCGGTGCGGTTTCCGGCCGCGACCGACGACGGACGACGGATGACCGCTTTCCACAAGGTCGGGCTGCGCAAGGCGGACGCGATTTCGGTGCTCAGCGCGGCCGTGGCGGTGGCGTTCGATGATGCGGGGCGCTGCGCGTCGGCCCGCATCGCGCTGGGCGCGGTGGCCCCTCGGCCGCTGCGCGCGACGGTTGCCGAAGCGGTCCTGGCCGGCGAGAAGCTGACGCCGGCGATCATCGCCGAGGCCGCCCGGCTGGCGTCCGAGGCTGCCAGCCCCATCAGCGACATCCGCGGCTCCGCGGCCTACCGCCGGCAGGTGACGGAGGTGATGGTGCGGCGGTTGTTGGAGCAGATGGCGTGAAGTTCTGGATCACGAATGCACGAAGCGACGCGAAGACACGAAGCACGAAGAGCGCGAAGGCGCCCACTCCGACGAGTATCTTCGTGCCCTTCGTGCTTCGCGCCCTTCGTCAATCTTCGCGCCTTCGTGATCCAAACACCCCGCCGCGCATCGGAGATTAAGACATGAAACCACAACTCATCACTTTACACATCAACGGCCGCACCCACACCGCAGCCGCCGCGCCCAACGCGACCCTGCTCGAGGCACTGCGCGACCTGGGCTACGTGGACGTCAAATCCGGCTGCGAAAAGGGGGACTGCGGCGCGTGCGCTGTGCTGGTGAACGGGGAGGCGGTCAATAGCTGCATGGTGCTGGCCGGCCAGGCCGACGAGGCGACCATCGTCACCGCGGCCGGGCTGGGCACGGTCACGAACCCGCACCCGCTCCAGGCCGCCTTCGCCGACCACGGCGCGATCCAGTGCGGCTACTGCACCCCCGGCTTCGTCATCGCAGCCAAGGCGTTGCTGGATCACAACCCGCACCCGACGGAGTTGGAGATTCGCGACGCGATTTCGGGGAACCTGTGTCGCTGCACCGGTTACGGACAGATCGTGGAGGCGATCCAGGCCGCCGCCCAGCAGATGGCAGTTAGCTGATTGTCATGCTGAGCGGGTTAACGACTCAGCGTCAGGCGCGGCGAGACCCCAGCGAAGCATCTCGCGCAGCCGACGAGACCCTTCGCTGGTGTTGCGCCGTTACTGACGTTGGGCTGTTGACCCGCTCAGGGTGACGACGGCGAGTACTGGTGCTGAAAAATTGCAACCGGCAGTCTTCAGCTTGTGACTTCCAGGATGGTAAGCTATGACAATGCAAGTCAAACCTCTTCCGCCCCACACGCTGCCTGAATTGCGCCAGGTCGGCAAACCCTTGCGTCGCGTCGATGCAATGGGCAAGGCCACCGGCGCGACCGTGTATGCGGGCGATTTCTCACTGCCGCTGATGCTGCACGCCAAGGTGTTCCGCAGCACGCAGCCGCACGCCCGCATCATCCGGGTGGATGTGAGCAGGGCGCGCGCCCTGCCGGGCGTGGTCTGCGTGCTGACCGGGGCAGACCTGCCGGGGGCCAGCCTCTCTTCCGACCTGCCGGGCCAGACCGGCCAGAAGCAGCGCGCTGGCTCCGATGTGCCGGTGCTGGCCTCGGAACGCGTGCGCTTCGTGGGCGACCCCATCGCGCTGGTCGCAGCCGAGACGCTGGCGATCGCCGAACGGGCGCTGAAGCTGATCGAGATCGAGTACGAGCCGCTGCCGGCCGTGTTTGACCCGTTGGAGGCGCTCAAGCCGGGCGCGCCGGTCATCTCCGAGCCGGACAACGTGGTGGGCCGTTGGAAGATCCGCAAGGGCGACCTGCAGAAGGGCTTTGCCCAGGCCGACCTGATCATCGAAAACAGTTTCCGCGTGCCGTTTCAGGAGCACGCGTACCTGGAGCCGGAGGCCGGCGTCGCCTGGATTGACGAACGGGGGGTGATCAACATCCGCGTCTCCACCCAGGTCGTGGAGCACTTCCGCTCCATCGCCCGCGCGGTCGGCATCCCGCAGAGCCAGATCCGCATCCAAGGCACCATGGTGGGCGGAGGCTTCGGCGGCAAAGAGGACATCACCGTCGAGATCTACCTGGCGCTGTTGACCAAAGCCACCCACCGGCCCGTGCGCCTGGTCTACACCCGCGAGGAGTCGTTCATCGCCCATTCCAAGCGCCACCCCTACATCATCACCCACCGTACCGGCGTGACGCGGGATGGCGTGATCACCGCCGCCAAAATTGACGTTGTGGCCGAGTCGGGCGCGTACCCGTACCTCAGCCCCTACGTGCTGCTCTACACCGTGGGCATGGCGGCCGGGCCGTATCGCATTGACAACCTGCACGTGGACGGCGTGGCGGCGACGACCAACAACCCCTTCACCAGCGCGTTCCGCGGCTTCGGCGGCCCCCAGGCCGCCTTCGCCTACGAAGGCCAGATGGACGCCATCGCCGACGCGCTCGGCCTGGATCGCTACGAGCTGCGCCGGCGCAACTACCTGCGCACCGGTGACACCACCGGCACCGGCCAGCCCATCGAAACCGCGGCGTGGCTGGAGGAGACGGCGACGCGGGTGCTGGCGGCGCTGGAGAACGGAGACAAGGAGACAAGGAGACAAGGAGACGAGGAGACAAAGTCGCCTGCTGAAAATGTCACCGTGTCACCCCATCACCGTGTCACCTTGTCAACTGACCCTTGGCCCCTGACCACTCGTATTGGCCGCGGCGTCGCCTCCTACTTCCAAGCCTACGGCCGGATCACCTGGATGCACGACACCTCGCAGGCGTGGGTGGGGTTGGAGCAGGATGGCACGGTCGTGGTGCGCGCGGGCGTGCCCGACCTAGGCGCGGGGCAGGTCAACAGCCTGTGCCAGATCGCGGCCGAGGTGCTGGGCGTGCCGCTGGACAAGGTCTCGGTCTACGCCACCGACTCGGCGTTGACCCCACTCTCCGGCACCTCCACGGCCACGCGGCAGCTCTACATGTCGGGCAACGCGACGCTGATGGCTGCCAACGCGGTGCGCAAGGTGCTGATCGAGCGCGCGTCGCAGTACTTCGAGGAAGATGAAACGGCGCTGGACCTGGCCGACGGTAAGGCGTTTGTGGTAGCCAATCCGGCGCAATCGCTTGAGCTGAGCCAGCTCGCCAGGGTGTGCGCCAGCGAGGGGCTGCCGCTCGCCAACCTCGCCATGTTCAAGGCGCCGTTCACCGACCCCATCAACCCGGAGACCGGCCAGGGCCGGGTGTGGCCCGATTTCACCTTCGGCGCGTACGGCGTCGAGGTGGCGGTGGACACGGAGACCGGCGAGGTGACGGTGCTCAAAGCCGTGACCTGCACCGACGTCGGCCGGGCCATCAACCCCGCCGCGGCCATCGGCCAACTGGCCGGCGGCGGCATGCAGGGCCTGGGGTATGCACTGATGGAGGACTTCCGCATGGAGGACGGCTACCTCAAGACCCCCTCCCTGGCCGAGTATCTGATCCCGACATCCATGGACTTCCCGACCACGCAGGTCATCATGCTGGAATCGGGCACCGGCGTCGGCCCGTTCGGCGCCAAGGGCATCGGCGAGCCGTCCCTCACCCCGGCCGCGCCCGCGGTCGC
>CAZKEF010000025.1:0-84625 GCA_964551735.1 uncultured Anaerolineales bacterium | reverse complement strand
GCGCCGCAGTTGGAGGATGTCGAGATCTGCCAGGTGCTCACCATCGGCCCGGCCGAATACGTCGAGCCGGAAATGCAGGGCCACATCCGGGTGAACTCGCTGTTCATCAGCCACAACGTCCGCCAGGCGGTCAACCAGGGCCGCGCCGATTTCACCCCCATCTTCCTCAGCGAGATCCCGCGTGCCCTGCGCGACCCCAAGCTACTCAAGCCGGACGTGGCGATGGTGCACTGCTCGCCACCCGATGAGCACGGTTTCTGCACCTTCGGTGTCGAGGTTGGGCTGACCAAGCCTGCGGCCGAGTCCGCCAAGGTCGTCATCGCCGAGGTCAACGACCAGATGCCGCGCGCCCTGGGCGACAGCTTCATCCACGTCAGCCGGCTCACCCACATCGTGCCTGTCAGTTACCCCATCGTCGAGGTACCTATGGGCTCGCCGGGTGAGCTGCAGAAACAGATCGCCAGCAACATCGCCGATCTGATCCCGGACGGCGCGACCATGCAGATGGGCATCGGCGAGATCCCGGACGCGGTGTTGCTCTACCTGAAAGACAAGAAGGACCTGGGGGTACACACCGAGTTATTTTCGGATGGTGTCATTGAGCTGATCGAGACGGGGGTGCTCACGAACGCGGCCAAGACGATCCATCGGGGTAAGATCATTGCTGGCTTCGCGCTGGGTTCGCAACGATTGTACGATTACATGGACAACAACCCGCTGTTCGAGTTCCATCCGCAAGATTACGTCAATGATCCGTTCGTGATCGCGCAGAACAGCAAGCAGGTCGCTATCAACTCAGCCATCGAAGTAGATTTGACGGGTCAGGTATGCGCCGACTCCATCGGCACGCAGTTCTATAGCGGCGTCGGTGGCCAGCTCGACTTCATCTACGGCGCGTCTCGCTCGCCCGGCGGTGTGCCCATTATCGCGCTGCCGGCCACGGCCAAGGACGGGGCGATCAGCCGCATCGTGCCTACGCTGAAGCCCGGTGCAGGGGTGGTAACCGGCCGCTACCACGTCCATTACATTGTCACCGAATACGGTGTGGCTGACCTGCACGCCAAGACCATCCGTCACCGCGTCCAGTCGTTGATCAACATCGCCGCGCCGCAGTTCCGCGAGGAGTTGACGCGGTTTGCGAAGGAGCAGCACTGGATTTGAGGGGGTGCGGATGCCCAAAAAGAAACCGGGTTTCTCGCAGAAACCCGGTTTCTTTTTGGGCTGCTGTGGTGGGCTAGCCGCGTTGCTCGATTGGCGTCCACGGCACCTGGTGCTCGCCGGTGTAGTTCGCCAGCG
Organism: uncultured Anaerolineales bacterium; assembly: GCA_964551735.1. GTDB lineage: Bacteria > Chloroflexota > Anaerolineae > CG2-30-64-16 > CG2-30-64-16 > DAOUAT01. The sequence goes on along the minus strand of CAZKEF010000025.1, from coordinate 83,329 downwards.
GCCGGATCAGGCGGTTGTTGGCCTGCTGCTCGTAGACGTGCGCGGTCCAGCCCACGATGCGGCTCATGGCGAACATACAAGTGAACGCGTCCACCGGGATGCCGATGGAGTAGAGCAGCGGCGCGGAGTAGAAGTCCACGTTAGCGCTGAGGCCGCGTGACTTGAAATACTCATCCTCGACCGCCAGCGCCTCAAGCTGGCTGGCGATGTTGAACCATGTGCGCTCACCGGTGGCCTCGACCATCCGGTTGACGTTCGCCATCAACGGCGCGGCGCGCGGGTCGCGCACCTTGTAGACGCGATGACCGATGCCCATGACGCGGCGGCCCGTGCCGGCCAGCGACCTGAACCACGGCTCCACGTTGTCCTCGGTTCCGATCTCTAGGAATTGCTCCATGGCTTCCTGCACGGCCGCGCCGTGCGCTGGCCCCTTCAACGCACCCAGCGCGCCGGTGATGGCCGAGTGTAGGTCTGAGCCGGTGGAGGCGATGACGCGCGCCGTGAAGGTGGAGGCATTCAGCTCGTGCTCAGCCAGCAGCAGCAGGTATTGGTCCAGCGCCCTGGCCGCGGTCGGCTCCGGATCCTCGCCGGTCAGCATCCACAGGAAGTTGGCCGCGTGATCCAGGTCCATGCGGGGCTTCACCGGCTCTTCGCCGCGGCGGATGCGCTCGAACGCGGCCACCACGCCCGAAATCTGGCCCAGCAGCCGGCACGCTTTGTGTTGGTGCGCGATGGCTGAGTTCTCCTCCGATTCCGGGTCGTAATGTGCCAACATCGAGACCGCGCTGCGCATCACGGCCATGGGATCAGCGTTTTTGGGCATGTTGCGCAATGCGGCGATGATCTCCGGTGGCATGAAACGACACGCACGCGACTGGCGCTTCATTTCCTCGAGCTCATGGGCTGTAGGCAGGCGGCCGTTCCACAGGAGATAAGCCACCTCCTCAAAGGTGCTGTGTTCCGCCAGCACACGAATATCGTAACCGCGATACTCCAGGATACCTTTGTTGCCATCCACGAAGCTGATATTGCTATCAGCCACGACCATCCCTGCCATGCCGCCGCCCTTGCCGGCTGCGGGCTTCGTTGCCTCTGAATTGCTCACTGCTGCCTCCTGCTGTTTCATCATTATGGTGTGAATGCGCCTCAACCCCGCGGCGCACCTTACGACATCTATGGTACAAATATAACACAGACAACGGCTTGCGTCAAAACGCTGCCGTGTAGCGTTGAGTTGCAAACAGGTCAGGTTTATTTGACATGGGCCGTCCATGAGAGCCGATTTACTTCAGCAGTTTGGCGAATTCCTTCATGAGCATCGGCTCGGGCACCGCACCTTCGATGTGGATCGTCTCATCAATCACAGTGCGAGGCACGCCCATCACCTGATACTTGTTGCCCAGGTGCGGGAACTCCACAACCTCCACCATGTGCGCCTGGATCAAGTCGCTTTCCAGCGCCATCTGGAAGGCGAGCATCACGGCTCGCGGGCAGTACGGTCAGGTAGGGGTGATGAACACCTGAAGAGTGACCGGGTTCGTCAGTTTGGCGATCTGCTTCCGGGTCTCCGGAGCCAGGCCTGAGTCTCCTGCCGACACCAACTTGATGCTCTCGATGAGGCTGCCGAACTCATAGCCTGATGGGATGCCGAACATGCGGACGCCGTAGTCTTTTCTGCCGATAACTGCGATAGCTGGGATCTTGTCAATTCCCAGGCTCTCGGCCAGTGCTTTGTCCTTCTCGAAGTCGTAGACTTCGGCTGATACATGGTCCGAGAGTGCGGCGACTTCTTCAACCAACTCGCGCGTTTCCTTGCAATACTGGCATTCGAAGGCCTGGGTGAAGACCTTGAACGTGACGGGCGTGGTCACGTCCGATAGCGCGGCCTTCACCTCTTTACGGATCTCTGCGTTCAGAAGCGCCATAGTATTCATTCCTCCTGTGTGGTCTGATGCGTGCCCAAGTCAATGATCGGGGCACAACTAGTGCATGCGTAATCGCAGGCAGGCGTTACGAGCGATGACGTACATATTTTTGATTCATCCACCTCCGATGCGGTTACAGTCGATGCACCAAGTTGCCCTAGGCGCATCGCCGTGCTCGACCTGTTGCACAACACGCTCTGCGTGGGCAAATTGTAGCACGCCTGGCGCAGTTGCGTCAACGAGATGGATTTCTGAGCGGACCTGCATCTTGCCCATCTGTCGTTGTCGGTGTATCCTTGAGAAGATTCGGTAACCAGGGAGGCGCCATGTCTGAGCTTACAACCGATCTGACCCCGCACCTCAATTTATGGATCACGCGCAGCAACCAAGTGGTGCTCAGCCGATGGCGCGTGCAACTGCTCCAGGCCGTAGCGGACAGCGGTTCGATCAGCGCAGCGGCGGAACGCATGGGCATCCAGTACCGGTTAGCCTATGATCGCCTGCAAGAGATGGAGGAAGGTCTGGGGTTGCAGCTGATTGAGCGCCGTGTGGGAGGCGTAGGTGGCGGCGGCGCTCGATTGACCGCGACCGGCCTCGATCTCGTTGCCCGGTTTAGCCGTTTCGCAGAACGCCTGGATCAGGCCTTGGAAGATGTGTTTGTAGATACGTTTTCTGGCGTGTTGCGGTGAAGTAGCGTGAGTTTGGGTTGTGTCGTAACGCCAGGCGCACCGTTCTTCTCACCATGGCTTAAGCCGCACCCTTTTGTGCTTCCTGAAACTTGCGCGTCCGAACATCTTCGGTTATACTATTGTTTGTAGTCTACAGTTCATACAGTATTTGACTATGGGAAATATGCTCCAGTCCGTGCGCAATCCACAACATGGGCACGGCCGGGGGACCAGCATTGAGCCTCGGGTCGCTGAAATGGCCGGGGGGCGTTATGTAAGACAGACATAGCGCTCCCCGGTTTTTTGTTGTGGTCCCGATCGGAACCTGTCTGTGTTCTCCGATCATGCGTTTCTGTCAGCATCGCACAAGGAGGTGAATCTATGCAACTGGGCGGTTACGTCAATTGTGTGGCCTGGATCGACCTGGCCAGTGGGGCAATCGAGTACAAGCCAATTGATCCGGAAGATGCGCGCAAGTACATCGGCGCGCGCGGCCTGGGCGTCAAGTACGTCTTCGACAACGGCCCGCTGGTGGACCCCCTATCCCCAGACAACATCCTTTGCTTTATGAACGGTCCCCTCACCGGGACCGATGTCAACTTGAGCGGTCGCATGGCCGTCGTCACCAAGTCGCCCCTCACCGGCACTGTGACCGACTCGCACCACGGCGGCTGGTCGGCCGCGCGGCTCAAGTGGGCGGGGTTTGATGGCCTGGTCTTTAAGGGTAAGGCCGACAAGCCGGTTTATGCCTACGTCGAAGATGGCAAGGTCACACTGCACGACGCCAGCGACCTATGGGGGAAGCATGTCCATGAGACCATTAGGGTCTTGCAGGAGCGGCACGGCGGCGGCAAGGACCTCAGCGTCATCACCATCGGCCCGGCAGGCGAGAACCTGGTGAAGTTTGCCAACTGGATGAACGAGAACGACCGTTCCTCGGGCCGCGGCGGCACCGGCTGCGTGGGCGGCAGCAAACACCTGAAGGCGATCGTGATCAAGGGTGTGCACGCCAACCGGCCCCGGCCAGTGGACAAAGAGGGCTGGAAGGTTGCGCAGAAGCGCGCACTGGCCGAACTGATGGACGAGCGGGTGCTGACCGCGCCGCGTAAGGGTGGCCTGTCGGTTTACGGCACCAACGTGCTGATGAACATTACCAGCAACATGGGCGCGCTGCCCGTGCGCAACGGCCAGGAAACTTCCTTCGGCGAGCGAGCGGAGCTGCTCAGCGGCGAGCACGTCAAGGCTACCATCCTGGTGGACGATCCCACCTGCCACGCCTGTCCGGTCGCCTGCAAGAAAGAGGTCGAGGTCACTGAGGGGCCGTTTAAGGTGCGCATGGAGAGCGTAGAGTACGAGCCGGCCTGGTCGGTGGGCGCGTTTTGCGGCAACGATGATATCGCGGCCGTGGCGTACCTGATTGACCGCGCTAATGACTACGGCTTCGACGCCATCGAGATCGGCACCGTGCTGGCGATGTACATGGAATATACGCAGCGCGGTTACGCCCAGGCGGGCGAGGGCCTGATGTGGGGCGACACCCACGGCATGGTGCGGATGGCGCGCATGATCGCGTTCCGCCAGGGCGTGGGCGACATCCTGGCCGAGGGCACCGGCAAGGCTGCTAAGAAGTTGGGATATCCCGAGCTGGCGATGGCGGTCAAGGATCAGGGCATCCCGGCCTATGATCCGCGAGGCATCAAGGGCATGGGCATCGGCTATGCCACCTCGAACCGCGGCGCGTGCCACCTGCGCGGCTACACCCCCGCGGCCGAGGTCGCCGGCAACGTGCTCGGCCCCGCGCCGGTGGTGGACCCGCTAGCCTGGGAGGGCAAGGGCAAGCTGATCATGATCTTCCAGAACGTGCACGCGGTCACCGACTGCCTGGATGTGTGCAAGTTTGCCACCTTCTCTGAGTCGCTGGACGGATTCGCGATGCAGTTCTCGGCCATCACCGGAGCGCCCTGCACCGCGGACGACCTGCTGAAGGCCGGTGAGCGCGTCTATAACCTGGAGCGCTACTACAACAACCTGAACGGCTTCGTGGGCAAGGACGATTCGCTGCCCAAGCGGTTCCTGGAAGAGCCCTCCACCTTCGGTGGCTCCAAAGGCCATGTCTCCGAGCTGCCCCAGATGTTGGCGGAGTACTACGAAGCCCGCGGCTGGGTGGATGGTGTGGTGCCGGAGGCGAAGTTGAAGGAGTTGGAGATCGTTTAGGGCAACGAAGGAACTGAGGGAAATAACGGAAACAAAGGAAGTAGTCGGCGCAGGCCGATCGCGAAGCATCCTCGTGGGACTTTGCAAAAGTAGCCGTAACTTCTGTTGCCAGGTTTAGCATGGGTCTTCGGGCGGTGGGGAGCACGCACCCTGCCGCCCGCGTTTTTTGAGGTTGTTGACGCAACGCCTCCTGTATCCTATACTATGCCATCTGCCACACAGACAGAGCCCCCAGGTTTCTCCGAGAAACCTAGGGTCTGTTCCAGGAGTCCAGCATGACCATTGATGCCCGCGCGTTCTTCACGGGCAAGCCGGCGCCGACCTCGAGGACTGGTTGGGCGCACGTTGATGAACAAGGCCGCCTGGTGTTGCCCCCGGAGATGGCGGCGCAGCTGGGGCTGACGCCGGGCGCTCAGGTGCGCGTAGATCCCACGCGCAACGGCCTGCAGCTCCACCGCCCCGTCACACACCTGGCCAAGCTTTATCTTGAGCCGACCAACGCCTGCAACCTGGATTGCGCCACTTGCTTTCGCCATGGCTGGGATGAACCGACCGGCCGCATGAGCGACGCGGCCTATGCGGCGATCCTGAAAGGGCTGCCGGCATTTAACCCGCTGCCCACCGTGTACTTCGGCGGCATCGGCGAGCCGTTATCCCACCGGCGGACGGTGGCGTGGGTGGCGCAGGCGCACGCGTTGGGCGCGCGCACCGAGCTGATCACCAACGGGATGCTGCTTAACGAACTGGTCGCACACGGCCTGATTGACGCCGGGCTGGATCTGTTGTGGGTGTCCATTGACGGCGCGCGGCCCGAGAGCTACGCCGATGTACGTCTGGGCGCGGAGCTGGCGCACGTCGTCGCCAACCTGGCCCGCTTCAGCAAGCTGCGCAAGGGTGGCCATCACCCTCATCCGGAGATCGGCATCGCGTTTGTGGCCATGAAACGCAACATCGCTGACCTGCCCGCTGTGCTGCAATTGGGACTTGACCTTGGCGCCAGGCACTTCTCGGTCAGCAATGTCCTGCCGGTGACGCCTGAGCTGCAAGAGGAGATGTTGTACACGCGCGCCAGGAATGCGCTGGCCTATATTGATTCGGTCACGGTGCCGCAGCTTAATCTGCCCAAAATGGACTTTGATGAGTTCACGCGCGACGCGCTTTTTCAGGCTTTCCAGGCGGGCTACAACGTTAGTTACGCTGGCCAGAACTGGGCTGAGGCCAGCAACACTTGCACTTACATCGAAGGCGGCACCATGTCCATCGCCTGGACCGGTGATGTCAGCCCATGCTGGCCGCTGATGCACACGCATATCAGCTATCTGCACGGCAAGCCGCGGGTGAACCATCGGCACGCAGTGGGCAATGTGCTGGAGCGCAGCCTGCGCGATCTCTGGATGGCCCCGGATTACGTGGCCTTTCGCCAGCGGGTGCAGAACTTCGAGTTTTCTCCGTGCACCTTCTGCGGCGGCTGTGAGTGGGCCGAAGCGAACCTGGAGGATTGCCGGGGCAACCTCCTGCCGGCATGCGGCGGCTGCCTGTGGGCGCAAGGGGTGATCCAATGTCCGTGAACGCCGTTGGAGCGCCAGCCTGGAAGCTCTGAAGGCAGTCCTGGAAAGATGAGAGGTTGAGAGGTTTGACCAGGCTGGCAGTTGCGAGTATACTGGATTGGTGCATTTAAGCGCAGTTATGTTACGTTCGGAAAGGGAATTCCTATGATCGTCACTACCAAGAAACTCTTTGAGCTTGCCTACGGCAAGTATGCCTTGGGCGCGTACAACATCAACAATGCCGAGCAGACGATGGGCCTGTTCCGTGGCTGCGTTGAAAGCCAGGCGCCTTTCATCATCCAGATCAGCAAGGGCGCGCGTTCCTACACCAACAAGAAGATGCTGGAAGCGATCATCCGCTCGGCCGATGAGATCTTCCCGGAGGCCATTTTCGCTGTGCATCTCGATCACGGCGATGAGAAGACCTGCCTGGATTGCATCGAAAGCGGGTTCTACAGCTCGGTGATGATTGATGCCAGTCATGAGCCATACGAGAAGAACATCGAGATCACCAAGCGGGTCGTGGATGCGGCCCACGCGCGCGGCATCGTCGTTGAGGCGGAGTTGGGGCAGTTGGGTGGCGTGGAGGAACACGTTTCGGTTAGCGAGGCGGATGCCAAGCTGACCGATCCGGATCAGGCCAGGGACTTCGTCACTCGCACGGGCTGTGATTCCCTGGCTTGCGCCATTGGCACCAGCCACGGCGCGTTTAAGTTCAGCGGCACGCAGGGCCTGCGCTTCGATGTGTTAAGCGAGATCCAGAAGCGACTGCCCGGCTTCCCGTTGGTCATGCACGGTTCCAGTTCGGTGCCGCAGGATGAGGTTGCACGCATCAACGCGGCGGGCGGCAAGCTGGCAGGCGCGAAGGGCGTGGATGACAACCAGTTCCGCCGCGCGGCCGAGTTGGGCGTCACCAAGATCAACATTGACACCGACGGCCGCCTGGTATGGACGCGGGTGCACCGTGAGTTCTTCCGCGACTTTCCGGAGAAGTTTGATCTCCGCGATCCGGGCAAGATCTTCATGGCGGAGTACGCCAAGTTCATCGCGGATAAGAACGGCAAGCTTGGCAGCGCCGGGCAGATCCCGGCCGTGCGTGCTGCGTTGGGATGAGACATTCTCTGCACGAGATCCTGTAGCACGAATCAGGCGACCTGGCAGGCATCTGGCCTTACCAGGTCGCCTTCCTTTATTGCGTCAGCCGCGCGCTGATGAACGTCTCGGCCAAAGCAGCGTTGACGGTGAGCGCCACCTCTGCACAGGCGGGCGCACCTGCATGGGGCAGCGCCACCAGCAGCTTCCCTGCCGTATGTTGGCCGGCCGTCTCTACCCCAGCGTGCACCGGTTCCCACCCTACCAGGTCGGGCGCAACCACCGTGGCCGCGGCTAATGGGTCATGCAGGTAAGTCCAACCGCGCTGTTGATACCGGGGGTACCGTTCGATCTGGTCTGCGACGGCCGCGTGAAACGGGCCATCCGTCGCGCGGATGCGTGCCACATCGGCCGGCCGGATGCGCACCTGTGTGGTCACGTCCAGCGGCACAACCCGGATCGCCGCGCCGGACGCCAGGACGATAGCCGCAGCTTCCGGATCACTCCGAAAGTTGTGCTCGACCCAAGGCAGATGGAGCGCCTGCACCCCACCTACCGCCCCGCCCATGATCGTCAAACCTGCCAGGACGCCCGCCAATCGCGGCTCCAGGAGCATGGCCAGCGCCACGTTGGTCAGCGGGCCGATCGCGATCAGGGTGATCTCGCCGGGGCGGGCCATGACCGTGCGGACGATCAGCTCTGCTGCCCGTTCCGGCGCCGGTCGCAACCCTTCGTCAGCTAGTCCCAGCAGTCCTTCCCCTTCATGGCCCTCCCAGTAAACCGGCGGTCGGCCTAAGAGGGGCTTCTCCGCGCCGGCCGCGACCGGGACACCGGCGACACCACGCAGCGCCAACAGCTCCAGCACCATACGGGCGCGCAAGAGCGTGTCGCCGTAGACGGTGGTCACGGCCATCAATTGCAGTTCGGGAGAAGCGAGGAGCAACGCCAGGGCCAGGCAGTCATCCACGTCGGTGCCGATGTCTGTGTCGAGGATGATCGGCCGGCTGGCCAAGGGTGTAACGGGCATAGGCTTTCTCCGGGTCCCTCGCCAATCTTTCTTGTTAGGGAACACAGATAGAACTCGTATTCCGGATTTGAGGCTGCGCGCCAGCACCCTTTAGGGTTGACCTAGCCGCCTGAATGCTCGATGCATGGCGTACTATCTACTGGATTGCTCTGCCTTGCTCAGGTTTTCGTCTCGCCGATCCTATCACAGGTTCGCGTGCGGCTTCAATTGCGCGTTGCTAGGATCAGGTATGTGATCGTCACTGGGGGCATTTTTAGTACAAGACATTGACAAGTGCGGAACGATATGGTAGCATCTGCCCATGAGTGCTGTGAAGGGCTTTGTGCGGGTGAGGATCGCGGAGGTGCGCGCATGAAGGCGCCGCCGTGTTTGCCAGAGGCCGAAATTGATTGGGCAACGGCGGCCTATCGAGCACTTTTGGCGCGTGAAGGCTTGCCAGAGCCGGTGGCCTGGCTCGCCGAGCAGATGCTGGCCCGCAGCCGACCTCCGAATTGGGCGCTGGAATGGTCGCTCCCGTGGTGGTTGGGCAAGGCGCTCGGGCTGAGGACTGAACAGGCGCGCAGCCTAGTGTTGGCCAACGTCCTCGGCCTGACCTACATCCGCTTGCAGGACGATCTGGCGGATGGCGCAGTGGGGAGTGAGATGCAGGTCCCTGCGCGCCTCTTGGGCACAGCGCTGCTGCACATGTGGCTGTCGTGCTACATGGATCTCTGCGGAGTGGCGCCAGCGTTCTGGCGCAGCTTCGATAGCTATCTGCAACAATGGCTGGCCGCTGCCTGGCGCAGTTATGAGCCGGTTCAATATTTCGATATCGCTGATCGCGCCGATTTGTTGGCCCTGGCGCAGCGCGGCGCTCCGCTGAAGTCCTGTGCTGCCGCTGCCTGCTTGCTGGCTGATCGGCCCAACAAGCTGGTCATGCTGGAAACGATGCTGGACGACCTGCTAGTGGCCGCCGTGTTGCTGGATCATGCGCAAGATTGGGCCGAGGATGCGGCCGCTGGTCGCTGGAATGCCTTCATGGCGCAGATAACCGGCACATGCGCGCTGCAGGATCTGGCGCATGGGCGACGGGCCGTGATGCAAGAGCTGGCAGTTGGCGCAGCCGGACGCCCCTACTTCGCTGTCATCCATCAACATCTGTGTTTCGCACTGGGCCTGGCAGATGAGGTTGGCCTCGGCGCCTTGGCCGGGTACATCGGTTGGCTGGAAGATGCGGCCGGCGCTTTGCGCAGCAAGTGGGCCCGTGCAGCGCGTCAGCAGCTGCGAACGGCGACGGCTGCGCTGCTTAGCGATACCACGTGAGCATTTTATGAGAGCAGGAGATGAGAAAATGGCAACATCGGCACAGATGGATCGCCTGATCGGCCGCGCGCTGTTTAGCGACGACTTTCGCAAGTTGCTGATCGAAGATCCCGAGAAGGCTGCGCGCAGCTTGCGATATCGGCTCGACAGCGCGCAGATCGCGCGCATCCGCAGCCTGAACTCTGAGGATCTGGAGCGGCTGGCCGCCGACTTCTCGGCGGTGATCGAGCCGTCAGGGCCGCGTTATGGTCTGAGTTTTTGGTAAGCCGAGGGACTAGCGGACGCTGAATAGCGGGAACACATAGGTTTGAATCAATTGGTTTAAGACCAGGTAAATGAGCGGGCTGGCTGCTGCGGTGATGGCGCGCAGAACAGCGCTGAAATCGCGGAAGGGCCAGCTTGGCCCGCTGAGGACGTTCTTGCGAAACGTGCTCAGCGCCTCGGCGCGTTCCGCTAATGTCTTCAGCGCCTCGGCATTTTTGGGCAGCCCCGTGACCAACGCGGCCTGCACTGCCATCAACTCCTCGCAGATGCTTGCCAACACCTGCTCCCTGGCTTTGACGATCTGCCGGTGAACGCCCCACAGCGGCAGGAACAACGCTAGCAGGCTCAGCGTTGAGAGGCCGATCACCAGCCAGCCCCCCCCTTGCTGCGGCGGCCCGATGATCACCAACGGGATCAGGAAAACCCCGACGAACGCTAGGCTGTGCAGCAAACTGAGTCGGCCAAACACCAACAGCGGCCCCGGATCGAAGACATTGACAGTCAGGGGCTGCCGCGCCAGTTCGGCCAGGCCAAATGCGTTACGAATACCGGTGTAGACCAGGCTGAGCAGCAGCGCCACGCTGATGACATAGAAAAGGAAGATCAGCGCCAACGCCAGGACAGCGCCCGGCGTCTGATGAGGCAGCGCACGCAGTTGATCCGGCGGCAGCACAAAAAAGACGACCCCCAAAGCCAACGCCAGAACCCCCAGCATCGCCTCGATCCACGGTCGAGGCCGGATCAGCCGCGCCGCGATCTGCTCATAGCGGTTGTCGGAGATTCTGACAGCCGCGCGCAACTGTGCCAGTGCTTCGATGCTGACATCCTTGATGAGCCGCAGATGGGTGAGGATGTAAAGTACGACCACCAGGGTCGCGTTCCCCTCGCGCCAGTCCGCAGCAAGGCCAGTTGTTGCCTTCAGCCATGCCTCAAGGATCAGGCTGGCGATCCCTAACAGCAGGATCGCTGCAGCCGCCCAGGCATAGCGCACGGGCAACCGATCCAGGAAGACGATCGGCCAGCGCGCCCCGGATTGCTGCGGGGACCGGCTATCGTCGGGGCTGCGCTCAGGCATGGGTGCGGCCTTTCTGCAACGGATATCTCGCGGCATACCCTTATTGCGGTGTGAGCTTATCTGCAACCAGGCTGGCCAGGAACGTGCGGACATCGGCCGTGACGAAGTTGACGGTGATGGCCATATCTTTGCCATCAGGCTGGATATCCGTGATCTCGCCGGGGCCGAACTTCGCATGGTAGACCGACATCCCCACGCGGTACGGCTGCGGCCTGGCTGTCGCCTTTTGGGCTGGGGCCTGAGCGGCCAGGTTGGCCTGCCGGTCCCACCACATCTCGGCGTAGATGTTGAGTTTTTCAGGGGGATCGAGCTTGGTCGTGAACTCACCCGCGCGGCGCCGCGCCAGGCTCAACAACGGCATCAGCCCTTGCTTTTTGGGGTGGGGCACACTGCTGTTCTGGGCCAGGGCCGCGGTGGCGCGCGCCAGGCCGGTTTCCAGGTTGCGGAGCGCCACGCGCGGCTCACCGTCGGGGTCTATGCTTACCAGGGTGACGCCGTGCTCCCGGCAGACCGCAGCGCGGGCGGCCTCCCGTTCTTCCTCAGTCGTGACCTCCTCATCGCTCTTACGCCCTTTACGTTGGGTGCCCTCCAGGCCGATGAAACGGATCGCAAAGGCGATGTCAGTGTAGAGGTAGTCCAGTTTCAGGCGCCGATTGGTGTCCGGATTGACCAGCCATTCCGGGATCACGCCCAATTCCGCGTCGAAGCCTTCCATGATGCGGGCCAGCACCTCGCGCCAGCCGTTGACCAGGTTTGCCTGCATGTGCCTGTCACCATAAACGAGATGAACGTGCGAGGCCGAAGCACAGGCCTGGCACGTTGCTGTACACGGATGATACCACGGTTTCCGCGAACGCTGCAAACATGGGTATAATCAGGGCGCGCGCCGATCGTCGGGCACTGAGCCGCCGACATCTTGGTGGACGCCGAAGGCGAGCAAGCAATGTGAACCCAACACGAGCACGCTGAGTAAGTCCGTTGGAGCATGATGCCCACAGATCTGGAGAAGCTATATTCTGAAGTTCCCGAACCCAAACACGTGTGGGTGACGGCGCGCGCAAGCTATGTGCCGGCAGCAGATGTGGACGCGGATGCGGCATGGGACACATTTCTGGCTGAATGTCCGGATGGCCATGTGCTGCAAACCAGCCGCTGGGCGCGGCTTAAGGCCGAATTCGGCTGGCGCAGCCAGCGCGTCATTCTGCGGGCTATCCCGCGTGATGATGCACCGATCTTGGGCGGGGCCAGCATCCTGTTTCGCCGCTTGCCATGGGGCCAGACTTTGGCCTATGTGCCCAAAGGCCCGGCCGTGGACTGGACTGATCCGACCCAGGCACGGGCCGTGCTGACGATGGCGCGCGAGGCCGCGCACAAGCAGCGCGCTGCGCTGCTCAAGATCGAGCCTGAGCAACTCGACACGCCTGCACTGGCCGCGCAACTGGCGAACCTCGGCTTCCGGCCCAGCTCGCAGCGCGTCCAACCGCTCAGCACCATCCACATAGACCTGACCGGCGACGAAGAAGCGCTCCTGGCGCGCATGAAGCCAAAGTGGCGCTATAACATTCGGCTTGCAGAACGGAAGGGTGTTAGAGTACGCGTCGGCGGATTGGACGATCTGCCAGCTATCCAGGAGCTAATGGGCGCGACCGGTTTGCGCGACCGGTTTGCGGTGCATAGCGCCGCGTATTACGCCCTTGCCAGTCAGTTGTTCGTGTCGGCCGGGCTGGCGACCTGGCTACTGGCGGAAGCCGAGGGCAGGCTCTTGGCGGCCATTGCGGTCTTTGCCGTGGGCCGCAGCGCCTGGTATATGTGGGGCGCATCGGCCGATGAGGGGCGGAATCTGATGCCCAATCACGCGTTGCAATGGGCAGCGATGCGCTGGGCGTGCGCGCGGGGCTGCACAATCTACGATCTGTGGGGCATTCCCGACGAGGTTGGAGCGAACCCGGCGGCCTACGCCGAGCCTGAAAGTTGGGGTGAGGGCGGCCTGTGGGGCGTGTACCGGTTTAAGCAGGGTTTTGGAGGCCGCGTGGTGCGTTACACCGGCGCATGGGACCTGCCCTTATCGCGCGTAGGGTATGGACTCTATCGCCTGGCGCTGCGCGTCCGCCGCGGCCGGACCGATGGTAACTGACATCATGGCTACGTCGAACTGCATGGAGATCGCTTTGCAAACCGGTTGGGACAATGCGCTACTGGGGCTGCCAGGCGCTCATGTTTTGCAAAGCTGGGCCTGGGGCGAGCTCAAGTCGCAAACCGGTTGGTGGGCAAAGCGGTTGTTGATCTGTGAGGCAGAGGACCAGGAGGTGTGCATCGCCATCGCGCATGAAGCTGTGGGCGACCGGAACCGAGTTTTCAGGCGGTTTCTCCCATTGAGCACCAGACCGGCTGAAGCCTCGAATCCAGCTTCGCACAGGAGCATTCTTAGCGCTGAAGGCACGAGCAGACCACCGGCGGTCGGGCGTCCCCTGGCGGCAGCCGCGCTGCTGGTGCGACGCGTAGCCGCACTCCTCCCTCTGGCCGTCGGCTACGTGCCCAAAGGGCCGATCCTGGATTGGTCGGATAGCGGGTTGGCCGACGCGATGCTCGGGCGCCTGGAGGCAGAAGCCAGGCGCGTAGGCGCCATTTTCGTTAAGATTGATCCTGACGTGCGCAGCGACATGCCGATGGGCCAGGCGGTCGCCGCGCTGTTGGCCCGCCGCGGTTGGCAGCCCTCAGCCGAGCAGATCCAGTTTCGTAACACGGTAGTCTCCGACCTGGCCGCGGACGAGGATGCACTTTTGGCCGCTATGAAGCCCAAGTGCCGCTACAACATCCGCCTGGCCGAGCGGCGCGGAGTCGTCGTGCGGCCGGGTATGGGCGATGATCTGCAGGCGTTTTATGCCATGTACCAGGAGACCGGCAGCCGTGATGGCTTCCTGGTGCGGCCATTCGAGTACTACCGGACGATTTGGGCCCGATTCATGGCCGAAGGAACTGCGCATCTGCTGCTGGCCGAGGTAGCGGGGCTGCCGGTCGCCGGGCTGATCTTGTTCCGTTTCGGGCCGACCGCATGGTATTTCTACGGTGCATCCACCACGCAGAGCCGTGACCTGATGCCGAACCATGCCTTGCAATGGGCCGCTATGCGCTGGGCGAAGGCCGCTGGCTGCACTCGCTATGACTGGTGGGGCGCGCCCGATGTGCTGGATGAAAACGATCCCATGTGGGGCGTGTATCGCTTCAAGCAGGGGTTTGGCGGGAGGTTTGAGCCGCACATCGGCGCCTGGGACTACCCGGTCAGCCGGCCGCTGTATTGGGCCTACACAGTCGCCATGCCCAGGGTGTTAGGGATGATGCGCCGCCGGCATCGCATGGCGGCAAGTGCTGCCTGATGTCAAACAGCGGGCGTTGCAGTTGGCTGCCTCCCAGTTCGGGCTGTCGACAGATAGAAGGTTTTGTGCCTGGAGTCGAGGTTTTAGCCGGTCAGGTGGGTGACGCGAGAAACCGGCTGAAAGCCTCGATTCCACGGCAGCGAGCAGCGATTCTGTACTACCTCACCACACCTGCTGGAGCCGCGCCTCCATGGCCTCGCGGCTGATTTGCCCCATCCAGGAGTCACGAATGTTGCCTTCGCGATCGATGATCAGCGACGTCGGCAGCGACCGGATTGCATAGAGGCCGCTTGACACCGTCCCATCGGGGTCGAGCAGCAGCGGGAAAGTCAACTTGCGCGGCCCGGCAAAAGCTGCGACCTCGGCCGCGCTTTCCTCCATGTTGATCCCGAGCACCATGAAGTCACGCGTGGCGCCATGTTCTTCGTGCAGCGCGTTCAAATCCGGCATCTCGGCTTTGCACGGCGGGCACCAGGTGGCCCAGAAGTTGAGCAGCACCACTTTGCCGCGCAAGTCGCTCAGCCGGACGGTCGCGCCGTCGGCCGTTTGCAGCACAAAATCGGGGGCCTGCCGCGCGGCTGTCGCGGCTGCGGGTTGCGCTTGCTCCGCCACCTGCTGCCGCTGGTCTAGCACGAGCCAGGCGCCAACCGCCATGAGCAACAGGCTGAGGGCGATCAGGAGGCCCAGCGCGAGTGGCCGCTGCCTCTGATCGCGGTTGCGCGGCTTACCTGTTTTTGCCATCGCTTGCCCCGAGATCAACCGGCAGCAACCGGCTCGACGCGATAGCTAGATGTGACCTCGGCGACGCCGCGCACGGTGGCGATCGCGCCGCAATAGGTCGTCTCCGAGAGCTCGACCGCGCGCGCCAGCGCCTTTGGATCCACATCGCCGTAGGCCACGTATTCCAGGTGGATCTTGGTGTATTTCTTGGGATGTTCAGGGGCGCGCTCGCCTGTGGCGAAAACTCTGAAGCCCTGAACTGGCTGGCGTTTCTTCTTCAAAATGCTGATGACATCCATAGCCGTGCAGCCCAGCAGCCCCATCAACAAGACTTCCATGGGGCGCGCGGCGCTGTCGTGCCCGCCCACATCGGCGGATGAATCTATGACGATGGCATGGCCCGAGTCGCCCGAGGCGACGAATTGCATCCCTTCAACCCATGTAATGTTAGCGGTAGTCATTGACGTTCTCCTTGTTCATGATTACAAGCTGCTTTGATGCGCATGGTGCGGCAAGGTTACGTGTGCTGCGGCGCATGTACTAACGCCAACGCTGCATCAGCGATCTCGGCCGCGGCCTGGGGGCGGGCAATGGCGTGGGCGCGTTGGGACATCTGCGCCAGCGCCGTTGCACCGGGCCGCAGCAGTTCGGTTGCCAGCGCAGCCACGCGCGCCGGGTTGGGCTCAAAGAGGCCCGCGCCGTTGTCCTTCACCCAGGCCACGTTGCCGTTCTCCTGGCCGGGGATGAAGTCGGTGATAATCACGGGTACGCCGAGACAGGCAGCTTCGGCCAGAGTGCCGGGACCGGCCTTCGTGATCAGCAAATCGCTGGCGGCCAGCCAATCGGCCATGTTGTTCACGAAGCCCAGCACTGCCAACGGCAGCGGCCAGCTTTCGGCCGTCAGCTGGCGTTTTAGGCCCACGTTGCGGCCGGTGATGACCGCCATTTGTGGCGCGGCCGGATGATGCGCCAGCTGTCGTGCTACCGCGCGTGCCAGCATCGCGATGCGGCCGATGCCGGCGCCACCTCCGGTGAGCAGAACGAGCGGCCGATCAACTGGCAGGCCGAGTTCGCTGCGCACTTCAGGTTTCGGCCGGCCCTGCGCGGCGGCGAACGCGGCGCGGATGGGCAGCCCGATGGTGCGCACCCGTTCCGGGGGCACACCGCACGCCAGCGCCATGATGCGTGCCGGCTCGGTGGCTACGATGCAACAATCCGCCTCAGGGCAGAACCAGGCAGCCGGCGCCGTCACCGGGTCGGTGACGACGATCATGAACGGGACACGGCGGCCGCAATCGGTTAGGGCCCAATGCACGATGTCGGTTTGCAGCGGATGGACGCTGATCACCAGGTCGGCGCGCTCTGCTGCCAGGGCTGCTGTAAGGCGCCGGCGCACCAGGGGGTAGACAGCGCGTGTTGTGCGCAGCAACCGGGCTCGTGAACCGGCGTAGTCATATAGCGCGCGGTAGAGCTGGGGCGTGAGGTTCACAAACGGGCCGTACAAGTCGGACCAGATATTGAACGGGAAAGGCGCATAGTCATCCAAGAGGCTAATGCAGGAAACGTGCGCGCGGCCTGCCAGTGCCTCGGTCAGGCTCGCCGCGGCCGCGCGATGTCCACCGCCTGAATCCGCGCTGAGGATGGTGATGCGTGGTAAGCTGTAAGCCATCATCCTAGGAAACGGCGCCTGTTATTTTAGGAATTCGACTGCAAGCTGGGCGTAGCCCTGGGCCGCAGCAACGATATCAAGGACGCGCACGGCCTCATCGGCCGTGTGTGCGCGTTCCGGGTCACCCGGCCCAAACCCAATGGTGGGGATGCCAGCCACACCCATGGTGTAGGCCCCGTCGGTGGAGAACGGCCATAGCCCCGTGCGCGGGGGAGCGCCCAGCGCTCTCTCCAGCGCACGGGCGGCCCGCCGGGCCAGAAGTGAGTCTTCCGGCAGCAGCCAGGGTGGGTAATATTTCCGGCCGTGAGCCACATAGCCCGTATAGGTGGCAAGCTGATATTCCAGGGTGGCGATGTCGGCACGTACGCCCTCGCGGCGGATGACCTGTTGCACCTCGGCGATGGCGCGCGCTTCCGTCTCGCCGAGGGTCAACCGCCGGTCCAATATGAACGCGCAGCGGTCCGGGATCGAATTCAGGCTGCTGGCCGAGCTTTCGATGTGTGTGACGGCCACGCTGCCCTGGCCCATCAGCGGATCGGCCAATAGCTGCGTCCCTAGTAGGTCGATGCCGAAGAGCAGCCGCGCCGCCAGCAACACCGCATTGACGCCTTCTTGCGGCAGCGCTGCGTGGCTGGCCCGGCCGTGCGTTGTGACCTGCAACTCGACCCGGCCGCGTTGGCCGCGGTAGAGGCCCAGGTTTGTGGGCTCGCCCAGGATGACGAAATCGGGCAGGAGCCCTTCTTCTTCGATCAGTACACGGGTGGCCATGCCCTCACATGGCTCCTCTTGCACGACGAACGCCACGTACAGGTCGCCGTTCAGCGCGGCACCGGTCCCAGTCAGATGTTTCACGGCGTAGACCATGGCCGCGAGCGCCGCCTTCATGTCAGTCGCGCCCCGGCCGTACAGGTAGCCGTTCTCGATTTCGCCGCCCAAGGGATCGTGCGTCCATGCGTTGCGATTGCCGATGGCGACAACATCCATGTGGCCTTCGATGAGCAATTTTGGGCCACGGCCTGCGCCGTACCGGCCGACGACGCTGCCAGCACGATCGGTCCAGATCTCTTGAAAGCCGCTTTCCTGCATGGCCTCGCGCAGCAACGCGGCTACGGCAGCCTCTTCGCCGGGCAGGCTGGGTGTCCGGATCAAGCCTTGCGCCAGCCGGATGAGGCCCTCGGTATCGGTGGCGGAAAGGGAGAGCATGTTGCTGTCCTCCGTTTCAGGGTGGAATGGGGTCTAGTAAGCGCCTTCTGCGAAGATCACCTGGGGCACGGTGCGCAGGATGATGCGCAAATCGAGCCCTAGAGTCCAGTTTTCAGCGTAATAGATGTCGAGCATGACCATTTCGTCAAAAGTCAGATCGCTGCGGCCGCTGACCTGCCAGAGGCCGGTGATGCCGGGTTGCACTTCGAGCCGTTTGCGATGCCAATCCTGGTATTGATCCACCTCACTTTGCAGCCCTGGCCGTGGGCCGACGATGCTCATCTCGCCGCGCATCACGTTGATCAGTTGTGGGAGTTCGTCAATACTGGTTTTGCGGATGAAGCGGCCCACGCGCGTGCGCCGCGGATCGTCCCGCATCTTAAACAGGGGTCCTGCCGCTTCGTTCTGGGCGCGGAGCTTCTCGAGCTGTGCCTCCGCATCCACATACATAGAGCGGAACTTGTAAACCATGAACCGCTTCCCCCCGCGTCCCACGCGTTCCTGGCGGAAGAATACTGGGCCGCGAGAATCCAGCTTGATCGCAATAGCGGCGGTGAGCCAGACGGGGGTCAGGAGGGCGATCCCCAGGCCCGCGATCAGAAGATCCACCGTTCGTTTGATGGTTTGATTGAAACCGGTGAGTGCGCTCTGCTTGATGCTGATCAAGGGAATGCCGTTGATGGCCTCCACATCCACCCCGCCGAGGCTCAATTGGAACAGATCGGGCACCACCCGGGCGCGCACGCCGGTCTGTTCAGCCTCGCTCACCAGGCGGATGATCTTGCGGTGATATTGCCAGGGCAAGGTGATGATGACCTGGTCGATCGCATTCTCTCGGATCACCTGGGGCAGGTCTTCGACAGGGCCAAAGGCCTTGATGGGGCCGATGTCGGTGTCGCTTTTGGCCGGGTTGTCATCCAGAAAGCCGATGACGCGGTAGCCCAGGTCGGGTTGAGCGATCAGGTTGCGCATCACCGTGCGGCCCACCTCGCCAGCGCCGATGATGAGTACCCGATCAACCCCTTTGCCGGCCTGGCGCAGGCGGTTCAGGGCCATGGATCGGATCACGCGCGCCAGGCTGAGCAGCACCACGATGAGCAGGCCCGCGTAGATGAAGATAATGCGTGAGTAGAAGAGCCGCCGGTAGAAGAAGACCAGCACTACTAACAACATGATGGCCAGTGTGGTCGCGTTGATCACGCCATAGATGTCATCGAACAAGGGCCGGCCCCGACGGACATCGTAGGCCCCCTCGCGGCGGTTGGCCAGCACCAGCACGATCGTCAACAGGCCTACCAGCGGCAGATAGACCGCGTAGGGGACGTTGTTTGCCGGGTCCACCGAGCGGAAAAGCTGTAGATCGTACCTGAGCCAATAGGCGATCAGGAAAGCGATGTTGATCAGCACGATGTCGGTCACCAGGGTGACCCAGGGCATCCATTTTCGGAAATCCTGTTTCATGTCGGATCTCCCTGAGGCACCAGCTCCAGCGCGGCGCGATAGACAGCGATCGTTTCTGTGGCAGTGCGTGACCACGAGAACCGTGCGGCTTGATGCAGGCCCGCCATGCGCATTGCGGCGCGCTGTTGTGGGTCGGCAAGCACGCACAGCAAAGCGTCAACCAGGCTCCTGGTGTCTTCCGGTCGCACCAGCACGGCCGCATCTCCGGCCACTTCGGGCAGCGAAGAAGCATCGGATGTGATGACAGGCGTGCCGCACGCCATGGCTTCCAGCACAGGCAGGCCAAACCCCTCGAACTGCGATGGATAGACGAACACTTCGGCGGCGCGATACCACCAGGGCAGCTCTTCCCCAGGCACGAAGCCCGGGAAGGACACGTCGCCGTTCAGCCCGAGCTCGGCGACGCGGGCGAAGATGGTGTCGTAGTACCAGCCCTTGCCGCCAGCGATGAACAGCTTGGGCAGCGGTTCAGGGCTTGTCTCTCGCGCCAGCGCATACGCGTCTAGCAGGCCGGTGATATTTTTACGCGGCTCCAGTGTGCCCAAGAACAGGATGAAGCGCTCCGGCAGGCCAGCGCGAGCGCGGAACTCAGCGACTGCGGCCGGTTCGGCGGGCACGAATTGTTCGCTCACGCCGTTGGGCACGGCCACCACGCGCTCGGCCGGCACACCGCACAGGGCGATTACATCCTGCCGCGTGCTTTCGGACACAGTGATCACGCGGGCGGCCCGCTGTGTCGACCACCGGGTAACCAGGCTCAGGTACAGCCGGTTGAACGGTCGAAACGCGGCCGGAAAACGCAGAAAGCTCAAGTCGTGCACCGTGATCACGGTCGGGCAGGTCGCGCCTAGCGGCGCGGCAAAGGCCAGGCCGTGCAGCAGGTCCAGGCGACGGGTCAAACCCGCCAGGCGCGTCTGTTCCCACAGGATCCGGCGCCAGGGACTGCGCGTGTCCCAGCGCGAACGGTGGACAGCCAGACCGTTTGGGGGGCTGAATGCAGGATCGTGTAGATAGGCCGTGTAACGCAGCCCGCGGCCTTCGACCTGCGGCAGATGCCGCAGAAGTTGGTAGATGTACCCATTGATCCCAGCCCCGCGGTAGGTCTGGGTCAGTGAGAGCAGATGCGCGTTCAGGCCGATGTGATGCATGGATCGCGATGTTGCGTACACAGGCGCAATTATAACACCCCTGACCAAACACACATAATCATTGCAAGCAGCGGAGCGACAATGTATTTCGCTATGAGCATTGCGGTGTCCTTGCCTTGTTGCGATTTATTTTTCAGGCAAGCATCTCCCGGTAGACCTGGGCTGTGGACTCGGCAATATGCTGATGTGTGTAGTGAGCCAGCACCCGAGCACGCCCCTGCGCCCCCACAGCAGCTCGTCGCACGGGATCCTGCGCCAGGTTCACCAGGGCAGCGCTGAGCGCAGCGGCATCGCCCTCTGGGCACACCAGCCCTGCGTCGCCGATCACGTTCGGGATCTCACCGCTGTCAGAGCCGATGACAGGGATCCCGCAGGCCATCGCCTCCACCAGCACCCGGCCGAATTGCTCCACCCAGTTGGGTTGGCTCAGCGAAGGGAGGACGAGGACATCCAGGCTCCGGTAGAAGCTGGGCGTTTGTGTGGAGGGGCGGCGGCCAAGGAATCGCACACGTTCGCCGATGCCCAGCGCTGCGGTCAGGCTTTCGAACTGGCCGCGCGCCGGTCCGTCGCCCAGCAGATGTAGCGCCCAGCCGGGGATCCGTAGACGCGCGCAAGCCTCAAGCAGTACGGCGATGCCTTTTTCGGGCACCAGGCGGCCGGCATAGCCAATGATGAACTCCTCACGGGGGGCCGGCGCTGCGGGCGCATAGATGTCCGGATCCACCCCGAACTGGGGGATGACCGCCACTGAGCCGCGGTACCCCTTGTCGCACATCACCCGCGCTGCGTCGCGGTTGCCGGCGATGGCATAGGCTGCCCGCCGATAGTTGGCCTGTTCAAAATGGCTGAACGGCCAGGGGTAGCGGCGATGCAGGTTTTGCCAGGTGAAGAACAGGCTGGCCGCACCCTTGACCGTGGCCAGGCGCAGCGCGTGCCAGGTAGCCAGGTTGTAGGGCTCCTCGTCCATGTGCAGCACGTCGGGGCGGAGGCTATTGAGCAGATGGCCTAGAGTGGGGTAGAAGTGCAGGTGAAACTGGCCGTTGAATACTAGCGGCGCGACGATCAGGTCGTAGCCATGGGTGTGTGCGCGTTCCAGCGGCAGCACGTTATGGCCCTCGCGCCAGCAGGATGGCATTATGGCAATCAGCTCGATGTCGGGCTGGCGGGCCAATTCCTCCAGTTTGCGTTGGTAGGCGCCCACCACCAGCGCCTTAGAGACCATGACGACACGCACGCAAGATGTCCTTAGCGAAGTTATCACACACCCGGAACTCACCCAATCTTGCATTTCCTCTTGCATTTAGGCTGCGATGGGTGTAAAATAATCCGTATGTACAGGCGCAATTAGCCGAGCAGGTCAGTTTCCCGGTTGCCAACGACGACTTAACGCAGGAGGCTTCCATGGACATCATCAAGGTCTCGGCCCGTTCTCGTTCTACTGCGGTCGCTGGCGCCATTGCTGGTATGATGCGCGACACCCGTTATGTTGAAGTACAGGCGATCGGCGCCAGTGCCGTCAACCAAGCCATCAAGGCCATCGCGATCGCCAGGAATTATCTTGCCTCGGACAACATTGATATTCGGTGTTTCCCTGAGTTTGTTGACATTGATGTTGAAGGCAAGGAGCGTACTGCGATCAAGTTTGTCGTAGAACCCAGATCATGAGTGTGCTGCTCACAGCACGACCGGGTTGCGCGGGCCGTTCGCCGCGTAGCGCCCACCCTGTGCGTGAGGCATGTTCAGCGTTTCTTGCGTCGTGAACGGGAACGCCGCGACTTGGAAGGCGGCGTGGCGCTTTCGGTTTGTGACGGCTCCTCGCTTGTGGCCTCCGGGGCAGGCGATTCCTCCGCTGCTTCCTCCTCGACGGGTTCTGATGATAGCCGGCGGCCTGAGCTGGCTGTGGTTGCATGCTGCTGCGGCCTGAGCTGAAATACTGGCTCTGGCACGGCTATGTCTACCATTTGGCGTGTTTCGTTCGGGCCCTCCACCAGCACACGGATCGAACTGGTGAGCACATGCACTTGTTTCACCTTACCCGGCCCCTGGGGCGTTTCCACGATGCTATTGATGCGCGGCATCTGCTTGCGCGCTTCGGCATAGAAATCGTTTTCGTAGGCCAGGCAGCATAACAAACGGCCGCACGCGCCGGAGACTTCCGGCGCGTTCAGCGGAAGTTCTTGGGTTTTGGCCATCTTGATCGAGACGGGCGCAAACTCGCGCAGCCAGGTCGCGCAGCATAACTCTCGGCCGCATCGACCGATCCCGCCCAGGAACTTGGCCTCATCGCGCACGCCCACCTGGCGCATTTCCACGCGGGTGCGCAACTGCTGAGAGAGTTCGTGCACCAGGTTACGGAAGTCAATCCGCTGCTCAGAGGTGAAATAGACGACTGCACTGCTGCCATCGAAACTGAATTCCACCTTCACGACCTTGATGTCCAGGCCCAGTGCACGCGCTCGCTTGCGACAGATGTCCAGCGCCTCGGGCTCGCGGTGGGCCATCTGGTCGTTCTGGACCATGTCCCAGGCGGTAGCGCGGCGCACGACCGGTTTCAGGCTCCCGCTGATCTCCGAATCAGTCACCATCTTGGCTGCGAACACGATCTGGCCCAGGGAGCGGCCGCGCGAGGTTTCCACCACTACGTGTTCTCCCGGCTGTAGGTCATTCAGGTCTGCAGGATCGAAGTAATAGACACGGGTTACGGGCTTAAAGGCAACACCGACCACGATCGGCATAAAGACTCCTCTTCGGTCCATCAGGCGACGGTCGGCCTCGGCAGACGCAGCAGCAATACGTCGAGCGCCAGACGCGCGTTGATATTAGCTTTGATGCGGCGCACGGTCTGCACCAAGTCGGCAAGGGCCGCTTCCACCTGCTCGGCCCGATACAGCCCGGCCTGTTGTATGAGCTGCGTTTTGCGGTCAAGGTTCAACACAGTGGTGACCAGGCCGCGCTGCACCAGCAGCACATCGCGCCACCAGGTCGCCCACAGGCCCAGCGCGGTCTCCAGCTCGCCCCCCGCCCGGCTTAGCATCTCCGCATAGGCTAACCGGCCCAGGTATCCTTCGCCGGTTAGCGCCAGCAGCGCATCCAGGTGGCGGGCACGCATCTCCCACAATGCAGCATCAGTGTGCGCGCTCACGGCCCAGCCCAGTCGTCCCGCACTGAGTTGTGCCAGCAGCGTGGCGCGCTCCTCATCCACGCCCCAACGTGTTTGCAGTGCATCGCGCACTTGCGCCAGCGGCAGCCCGCGCAGTGCGATCACCTGGCAGCGCGACAGGATCGTCGGCAGCACTAGGTCACGGCGTGCCGTGGTCAGCAGCAGGATGACCTGCGATGGCGGCTCCTCCAGGGTTTTGAGCAGCGCGTTAGCGGCTGGCAAGCTGGCGCGTTCGATCTCGCTGATGATGAAGACTTTACGTCGGCCCTCAAGCGGGGCAATTGCCGCATCGCTTTGTAGGGCGCGCACCTGGTCAATCTGGATCGTGTTCTTCTCGGCGGCGATGAGCTGAACATCGGGATAACGACCCTGGGCCACGCGCTGGCATGTGCGACAGGCGTCTTGCCCATCTGCACACGGTGTGCCCCCGTTTTGATCGCTTCGCTCGCACACCAGCGCCTGGGCAAACGCGCGTGCGACGGTCGTCTTGCCTACCTGTGCCGGACCGGTGAAAAGGTAGGCGTGGCTGGGCCGGCTGTCGCGGAGCGCGTGCGCCAGCAGTTCCAACGCCCACTCGTGTCCGGTGATAGGCCAGGGTGACATCATGCCTCGCGCGAAGAAGATTCATTTAGGCCGCCATTGTAGCACAGGGGACGCGAACGCGCCAGCCATGGACGCATCTGTGCACCGGCGCTGCGTCACCCTGCTCATCCTTCCGACCCGAATTTCACGAGCATGCTCCACGTGCCCTTTTGCGTCGTCTCCCCGCGCTGGTTGATTACCTCGACGTTAAAGGTGACAACACCGCCGCCCAACCGCGGCACAGCCTTTTTCTCCGCGATTTCAGCGCGCACGTGGATGGTGTCGCCGATTTTGATAACGGCGCGGAACTTCCAGTCCAGCCCCATGAACGCGATCACGGTGCCCGTGATGAAGCCCATCTGCACCGCTAGGCCGGACGCAATAGACAAACCCAGCAGACCGTGCGCGATGCGCTCACCGAACATGCCTTGTTTGGCGTATTCGGCGTCCACATGGATGGCGTTCCAGTCACCGCTGAGCGCCGCGAAATTCACGATATCAGCTTCAGTGATGGTACGGCCGGGCGTGGTGATGAAGTCGCCAATATTGTATTCTTCGAAATACA
Organism: uncultured Anaerolineales bacterium; assembly: GCA_964551735.1. Classification (GTDB taxonomy): domain Bacteria; phylum Chloroflexota; class Anaerolineae; order CG2-30-64-16; family CG2-30-64-16; genus DAOUAT01. The sequence continues at coordinate 58,333 of CAZKEF010000025.1, read as the reverse complement.
GCCCGCGCTGCAGTGCTAACTCGGCCATGAGGGTCCTCCTGGTGTCTCAGATTGCGTCTATTCTAATCGGCCCCAGCAGGGGTGTCAATCGCACCATGTCTCCCGGCAATTTCAATTCGGCTCGCGGATGCGGTATAATCCTGTCACCCTGCGGCTGTGCAGCCGCCCCTGGAGACCTGCCATGACTCGCTCGTTTTTGCCGGTGCTGCTGGCGCTGTTGCTTGCCCTTCCCGGCTGTCAATCGGCGCCTGGCCCGACTACGCCAACTCAGTTTCCAACCACGCCTCAGCCGGTCGTGCTTCAAACATCCACGCCATTGCCTGCAGCCGATCAGGCGATCCTGGCGTTGCCCACAGCTTTCCGTTACCAGGTGGCGCTGCGACCGGCGAGGGCGCCCGACGAGCCGTTGACCGTCATCACGGGGGAGTATCGCGAGGGCGCGTTGGCCCAGATCACCCGGCACGGCCAAGATATCCCAGAAGAATTGATCATCGTGGCGGATGCACCGGGTGGGACGCTGCGCAGCTACACGCGCGCCGAGACGGATCCTACCTGGATCCGCTGGCCGGGAGCTGGCTTTGATGCCGGTTGGGGCTTGGCGTCGCCCTTCAGCGTGCTGCGGCTCTACCCCCTGGCCGATGAGATCGCGACCGGTGAGCCGGATCCCGTCGCCGATGTCACCGAGCCGACGACCAAGGTGCAGGCATTCTTCTCGGCGGCCACTATCGAACGCCTGTTGCGCGCCGGTGTCTCGACCGTGGCCGCACAGGCGGAAGAGCGAGAGGCCTTGGAGGCGCAGCTCCGCCCGTTGTTGGCGCCGCACACGGTGACGTACTGGGTCGGGGAGAGCGGCCGGATCTATCAAGCCGCGGCCACCTTGCTCATTATTGGGTCCGATGGCGAGCCGGCCCCCTGGCTGGAAGTAGTCTGGCGCTTCTGGGGCTACGATGATCCGGCTATTGCGGTAGAGGCGCCTGCCGAAACTGTAGACGTATCCGCGTTGGCAGCAACCGCGCCGGCAGCCGGGCAAGCGCCTACGCTTGATCCGGCGACGACTTTGCTGGTGCGTGTGTTCGAGACGCCTGGGGTGTTGGCGGACGGCGTTACCGTGACGGTTTACCCGGCCGGTCAGCAGTCACCCGTCGCCGCGCGCCAAGAGGCTGAAGCCCAGTTTGCACTTGCGGATGGCCCGTACGATGTGGTAGCGCGAGCCGGTGATAATGAGGAACGTTTGACGGCGGTTGAAGTGATGGCGGGCAGCGTGACCTCGCGGGATGTAGTGTTGGACCTGGGCACCTTGACCGTCACAGTAACCCAGGGCAATACGATCCCACAGGTGGACATCATGGTTTATCCGGCTGGTGACCGCCAGAACCCGGCCGGCTGGCGCACGGAGAATCCAGCGACTTTCACCCTGCGAGCCGGCGCCTACGATGTGGAAGTGGTGCTGCCCGACCTGCGCGGCACGCGCAGCCTGCCTGGCATCACGGTGCAGACGGGTGAAATGGTGACCGCGACGTTGGATATCGGGCAGTGATGACGTGCTGCATGATACGTGATGCGTGACTTGCAGCGCCGCGACTTTTGCATTTCACGTTAGCACGTTCGCACGTTATCACGTCATCGCGTTGTCACGTATCCCCCAACATCTCGTCATCCAATCGTTCGAAGAACGCGCGCATGAACGCCTGCCGTTCGGCGGCGATGGCGCGCGCGGCCGCGGTATAGAGCCGGTCGGGGATGCGATCCAGTTTGTAGACGAATTCGTGAGTCGGGGTGTAGTTGTCGCCTAGCAGCTTGGGCATGAGCAGGGGGTCACCACCCTCGACCGCGATCTCACGCCAGGGCCGATGCCACAGGGCCGTACCGCGATTGCCCGCGTACGCGAACACCCGCGCGATCCCGATAGCGCCGATGGCGTCGAGCTTGTCGGCATCGGAGAGACACTGGGCTTCAGGGGTGCGCGGGGCCGGCTCCTCGCGAAAGCGGTGCGCTTCGATGGCATGAGCGACGGCATCCACGAAGTCAGCCGGCTGGTCTGCCAGGATCTCCCGAGACAGCTCAGCCCCACGCAGGTGATGATCATGCCGCGCGCGGCTTTCGGCCACGTCGTGCAATAGTGCTGCCGTCCGCACGACCGCCAAGTCGGCGCCCTCGGCGGCCGCAATCCGTTCGGCCAGCGCGGTCACGCGCAGCACATGGTCGAAGTCGTGCCCGCCCCCGCCGGATTCGTAGAGCAGCCGGGCTTGCTCGATGGTGATCGTTGTCTTGTGCATATGATAATCTAAAGATTTACGATCGTTACCGGCTCAATCGGGTCGGCCAGCTCGAACCCGAAGACGCGGCTGTAGAAGTAGAGCTCAGCATCCAGCGCCCGCTTCATATTCTTCGCCTGACGGAAGCCGTGCCCCTCCTCCTCGAACGCCAGGTAGGCCGTAGGCAGCCTCTTAGCCCGCACCGCCGCGAACATCGCCTCGGCCTGGTTGGGCGGCACCACCTTGTCGTCCAGGCCCTGGAAGAAGATGACTGGGCAGGCCAGCCGCTCGGTGAAGTGGATGGGCGAGCGCGCCACGTACAGATCACGGCGTTCGGGGTATGGCCCCACCAACCGGTCCAGGTAGCGCGCCTCGAACTTGTGCGTGTCCAGGGCCAGCGCTTCCAGATCGCCGATGCCATAGTGGCTGGCACCAGCCCGGAATGCATCCCGGAAGGTCAGCGCGCAGAGCGTGGTGTAGCCACCCGCGCTGCCCCCGCGGATCGCCAGCCGGCCGCCGTCCACCTCGCCGCGGCCGGCCAGGTAACGCGCGCCGCTGACGCAGTCATCTACATCCACCACGCCCCAGCCGCCGGTCAGCCGCTCCCGATACGCGCGGCCGTAGCCGGTGCTGCCGCCGTAGTTCACGTCCAGCACCGCGAAGCCGCGGCTCGTCCAGTATTGGATGGCCAAGCGCAGGGTGGTGGACGAGTTGCCGGTGGGCCCGCCATGGCTGAAGACCAGCAGCGGCGGCTTTTCGCCGGCCGGCGCCGCGTAATCGCGGTTGCATGGTGGGTAGAAATGTCCGAACGCGGTCAGCCCGCCCTCAGTGGGGAACTCGATGGTGCGTGGCCGTGAAATGTAGCCTGCGTCCACCACCAGGTCGCTGGATCGGCGCGGCACAGCGCAGCGGCCGGTCAGGAGGTCCAGCGCGACAACCGAGGCCGGCTGATCGGGCGCGCCACCCAGGAAGTAAACGTGCGCCCCGGCTGCGCGCACGTTGCTGATCTCAGTGTACGGGATTTCGAGCGGTGTCAGCGTGCCAGTGGCGCTATCCAGCAGCGCCAGTCGCCACATGCCGGCCTCCGTGTATGCGCAAGCGATGCGGCCCGCGTCCACAAAGGCGTAGGTAGACATGTTGAAGACCCACTGCGGCAGGCCGAACTCAGCCGCTTTCTCGGCCAACGGCTCGGCGCGGCCATCCTGCCAGCGGTACAGGTTCCACCAGCCCGTGCGGTCGGAGATGAAGTGCAGCATGCCATCGGGTGACCATTGGGGCTGGAAGATGGACTCCTCCGGGCCGCCGGCCACCAGCTCGGCGCGGCTGACCGTCCCCGTGGCGCCCAGCTCAGCGACCCACAACTCGCTGCCGTCCCAGGGCATGTTGGGGTTATGCCAGGTGAGCCATGCCAGCCGGCTTCCGTCGGGGCTCAGCCGGGGGGACGCGTAGAAGTCGTTGCCCGAGGCCAGCACCCGGCCGCCATCAGGGTCGCATGTCAATTCCAGGCTTACCACCGTGCTGACCGGAGGGTGCGCCGGGTCGGTGTGATCCTCGCGGATACAGATTAGCCGACCCCGGCCGCGATCCAGCACGAAATCGGCATAGCGCAGCGGTAGCTCCGGCGTGATCGGCTGCGGCGCGGCGTCGCCACCCGGTGCCAGGCGGTAGACGCGCTGATCCGCGAAGTTGACGAAGAAGACCTCGCGCCCGGCGGCCAGGTACTCACCGCCGCCGTATTCGTGGACGCGCGTGCGCACGTTGAACGGGGCGGGGATGGCATCTGCTATCTGCCCGTCGGCCGAGCGGCGGGCTAGGGCCGAGCGGCCGCGCTCCGTAGGGCGACTCTCCAGCCAGTAGACGTCCTCCCCATCCACCGTGATCCCACCCAGGCCAACGGCCCCGGCGACGATCAGGTCGGAAGTGATAGGCGATTTCCATGCGCCATAGGGCGCGATCATTGATCTGGTCATGGTGAACCTCAGTCTGTCGGAATCGAGGCTTCAGCCGGTTGGGCGCTCGGTACAAGAGACCGGCTGAAGCCTCGGTTCCAGGATATGTCTGAACAGCACCGAGTAACCTATCTGGCTGCGCGCCGGGTATGCAGCCACAGCACGCCGCCCGGCAGGCTGCCCAGCAAGGCAATGGCCTGCATCAACAGGGACACCGCCAGGGCATGGTCGCTGGGCACGCCGGCCAGGCCGAAGAAGAACGGGTACGCGGTCTGGCTGACCCCGATGCCGCCGATGGAGATGGGGATCATCAGCACCAGGGCGATCAGCGGATTGAACAGGAAGATGGTTGAGAGCGGCATCAGCCCGCCCATGGACTGCGACAACAGCCAGTTGACGAAGGTGGTGCACAAGATTCCGGTCAAGGCGACGCCAAAGGCCAGGACAAGCGCGTCGTACCGGAAGCGGTACGCGTTGAACGCGTCGGAGACGCGCCCCCACAGCGGCGCCAGCGGCTTCAGCCAACGCCAGGTGAACAGCCGGGCGATCAACGAGCGCAGCCGGCGGCTGAGCAGCACCCCGAACCCGATCAGCAGCACCCCCAGGGCCACCAATGCCACCCATTCCACCTGCGCCAGTTCGCTGTGGCCGGTCAGGTTCACGGCGACGATAGCGGCGACCACCGCAGTGCTCATGTAGGCCATCAGCCCGATGATGCGATCCATGATTACCGATACGGCGGCATCAGCCGCGCGGTCGGTATAGCGCGCCAGGCCGTAGCCGCGCATCACGTCGCCGCCCACGTTGGCCGGCAGGAAGTTGTTGAAGAAAAAGCCAACAAATAGGAAGCGTAGCAACGCCCGGAAGGGGATGCGAATGCCCTGGGCGCGCAACAGCACCTGCCATTTGGCGCCGTTCACGATGATCGCCAGCACATAGGTGAGCAGTGCGACCACGAACAGCGCCGGCCGCGCGCGTGCCAGTTGTGCGCCCACCTGGCGCATGTCCACCAGGGTGAACGCGAACGCGATCAGGCCGATGCTGATGACAATTTTGAGGATAGTGATCAGGTTGTCGCGCAGGGGATGTGTCATGTGCACGCCTAATTCTTGCGAGCGATCGCAGCCGGGCGAATATCATCGGTCGCAGTTATCTGTGCGCGCTCGGCCTCCACATCGGTCTTCTGCGACCATGCCATGTCCCACACGACGTGGCGGTCCTTCTTGATGGCAAAATCATACCAGCCCAACAGCCGTGACCAGCTTTCCAGCACAGCCAGCAGGAACAGCGTCCACACGAGCTGCACCGCACCCCAAATCTCCTTCAGAGCGACCTTCGCGACGCGCGTGTTCTGGATGCTCGACACGGCATAACCGTACTTGGCCTTGAGGTAGAGGTGGCCGGCATGGTTGCGCCGGCGCTGCCGCACGAAGTCCTCGACGGTGTTGGGGCCGGTGTTATACACCACCGCATCGGGCGCATAGCGCACCTGTAACCCGCGTTTTACCACCAGCGCTTCGACGAACGCCTCGTCCATCGCGACGTCGGGCGGCAGCCGGTCAAACACCTTGCGGAATGCGATCATTTCGCCCAGGCGGGGGATCTCCAGGCAGAGTTGGTGCTCCAGCCGCAGCCGGATGTGGGTGAACAGGCCCACCAGATGATCGGGCGTATTGACCGGGATCTTGTGTGCGCCGGTCATACCCACGCTGGGATCGGCGAACATGCGCACCAGGTGCTCCACTGCGTCTTCGTGCGGCAAGGTGTCGCCACTTTCCAGCACGCAGATCGACTCTCGGGCGTGCGCCAAGAAGAGGTTAATGGCCGCGGTTTTGCCCTCGCGTTTGGGTTGCACCAGCAGCTTGATGCGCGGGTCTCCATCCAGGTACGACTCGATGATGGGGACTGTATTATCGGTGCAGCCACTGGCTACCAAGATAATCTCGCTGATCTCAACTTCGCGCAAGTGCTGAGCCAGCAAGGCATCGAGCAACCGACCGATATTGGCCTCTTCGTTATAGGCAGTAACCCCTACGCTACAGCGCAATGGCGCTATGTGTCTTTCCAAGAAACAACCTCCCGTGTCTCCTGAGCTTACCGATCAAGATTATAGCAGGGACGGGGGCGCAGGTCTAATCACGACTACGCCTCAGGCAATAACCCATCCAGCCTTTGGCCGATGACGTGCGTCGCTGTGCGGTGCAACGGCAGGTAGCCGAGCGCGGTCAGTTCACCCGCGGGGGCAGTGGCTTCATCTGGCTTATCAGAGAGCGCCACCATCAGGCAGCCCCGTCGTTTCAGCCAGGCGCTCACGTCGAAAACCTCGCGCGTCAGGCAGATCTCTTCCAATAGCCGGCGGGCCAGGGCCGTGTCATCAGGCAGGTGGCCCATGCGTTTCACGGTCTCGCGATACTCGCGGCTGCGGAACGCCTTGAATGGCGTCAGGTCGCCCGCACACACCCGGCCGTAGATGTCGTCGTGCAGCGCGGCCAGCGCGGCCGTAGGCAGGCGATCCCGTGCGGCGTCCACCTGCGCCATGAAAGCGTGGTAGTCGGGCAAGGTGCCCGCGGCAACGTCCGCCAATAGGGCGTCCAACGTGGTGAAGCCCGCGCTCAGCATCAGGCAGATGTAGGCCACGTTATCCTGGTTATCGGCGGTGAACGCGTGATACTTCGCCACATTGAGTGCCGCGTAGGCCTGGCGGAACGCAGCCCGATCGAATGCCGGGCCGATGGCATCGGCCAGCGTGACCTCGATCGCGGCCAGGCGAGCACGGTCAATCGAGCCGTCGTTGCGGCCGCGCGCGCCCAGCAACGTCTTGTCAATGTCCACGATTACGGCCGTCCCGGCGTCCAGCGCCGCGCCTTGTTGGCCTTGCAGCCACGAGAGGAACTCAGCCAGCGCATGCCAGCGGTTGGCCTGGTACAGGCCGTTCTTCTCGGTCACGGCCAGCTCCTCGTCCTTTTCCGTGCCGATAAAGCACCAACCGGGCCAGCCGGTGAAGGTGCGTAGGTTGCTGAACGCGCCGCCGTCGTTGAGCAGCGTGTCGCCAATATAGATGATCTCGCGCAGCGGCCGGCCAGGGTGCTTGACCGCTTGGGCACGGGCTAACAGCCAGGCCAGCGCCTGCGCGTAAGCGCGTTCCAATTTGCGCGGTGGCATCGGGCTCGGCAGGCCCATCTCGGCATATGCCTCGGCATACCGCGGCAGCCGTTCATCCACCGCGTTCAGGTCGCGGTAGATCACCAGATCACCAAAGAGCTCGGAGAGGGAGGATTTTGTGCACATGGGTTCACCTGTTCTGACAGTTGCGTACTACTACAATACTGCGTACTGCGTACTGCGTACTTCACATTGTGCTGCCATCGTCCGTCATCGGTCAGCCGTCATCAGTCGTCTGTCACCCACCCCTGCGCCACCAGCAGCTCCGCGTTCAGGAGCGAGCCGCCAGCCGCGCCGCGGATGGTGTTGTGTCCCAACACGATGAACTTGTAGTCGAACAGCGGGTCGGGCCGCAGCCGGCCAACGCACGTAGCCATGCCGCCGCCGGCCAGCCGATCCAGCCTCGGCTGGGGCCGGTCGGCCTCGGCGAACAGCACGATGGCCGGGTCGGGCGCAGTGGGCAGGCCCAGGCGCTGCGGCTCACCTCGGTAGGACGCCAGCGCCTCGGCCATTTGCTCCAGGCTGGCTGAACGGCGCAGCTTTACGCTGACCGCCTCCAGGTGGCCGTTGCGCACGGCGACCCGGTTGCACTGCGCGCTGACGGTGAAAGAGGCCAGCCGGATCGCATCGCCGTCCAGCGTGCCCAGCAGCTTGCCGGGTTCCTGCTCCACCTTCTCCTCCTCGCCGCCGATGTGCGGGATGACGTTGTCGAGGATGTCCATGGCCGATACGCCAGGGTAGCCCGCGCCGGAGATCGCCTGCATGCTCACCACATTGACCGCGGTCAGGCCGAACGCGTCGTGCAGTGGCTTCAGCGCGCAGACCAGATGCGTGGTGGTGCAGTTGGGGTTGGTGGTGATGAATCCCGACCAGCCGCGCCGCGCCTGCTGCGTCCGGATCAAGGCGGTGTGCTCCGGGTTGACGTCGGGGATCAGCAGCGGCACGTCGGGATCCATGCGATGGGCGGACGCGTTCGAGCAGACACCGTAGCCGGCCGCGGCCAGCGCCGCCTCCACTTCGCGCGCGTTCCCGCCTGGCAGCGCGGAGAAGAGCAGCCGTACGTCCGGCCCAATGGCGTCCGGCTCTGTGGGAAGCAGGGTCATGTCGGCCACGGGGGCGGGCATCCCCCCGCGCAGCAGCCATTTTGCCGCATCGCCGTAGCGCTTGCCCGCCGAACGATCCGACGCGGTCAGCACGGCGATCTCGAACCAGGGGTGGCCGGCCAGCATCTGGATGAAGCGCTGCCCCACCGCCCCGGTCGCACCGAGGACACCGACTTTAATCTTGGGTGTTGGGTACATAGATATCCCTCCACTGGGGCTGGATTCGAGGCTATGCGTAGCCTCCTTTAGGATCAATCGGTTTCGCTGGATAACGCGAGTGACCGGCGAAAGCCTCGATTCCAGTGTTAGCCGAGTTTGCGCTGCGCCAACGCCACGATATCCGAATGCACCCCTGCCGCAGCGGCGTCCACCCCGGCCCCGCGGCCCTGGAGCACCAGCGGCGTGTCGGGATAGTAGCGCGTGTGGAACGCCACCAGGTTGTCGTTGCCCCGGAGCTGGCCCAGCGCGCTATCCGCGGGAACGGCGCGCAGTCCGACCGCGGCGCGGCCATCCTTGATCTCGGCCACGTAGCGCAGCACCTGGCCATCGGCGGTCGCGTCCGCGACCTGGGCTGCGAAGTCGACGTCGAGCTCCGGCAGCCGCGCCAGGCAGCCGGCCAAGGGCAGCGTCGCGTACTCGGCTGGTAGCAGTCCGGTCACTTCCACTTGGCTCAACTCCGCTTTCCATCCCAGAGTGCGCGCCAGGATCAGCGCCTTGCGCGCCACGTCCATGCCGCCCAGATCAACTCGCGGGTCCGGCTCGGCGTAGCCGCGACGCATCGCCTCGGCCACCAGCGCGGAGAAGGGCTGTCCGGCCTGCAACCCGGTGCTGATGAAGCCCAGCGTGCCGCTGAGTGCGCCGCGCGCCGCGTCCACGCGATCCGCCGCACGCATCAGCCCTTGCGCGGTCGCGATTACCGGGACGGCCGATCCCACGGTGGACTCGTAGCCTAGCCGCCCAGCAGCGGTGAGCCGGTCGAAAGTCGCCTGCGGCCCGGCCAGGGGCACCTTGTTGGCCGTGGCGGCCGCGTAGCCACGGCGCAGCGCCAGATCCAGTGCCGGCACGGTGGCATCGGATGCGGTGACGTCAACCACGATGCAGCCGTCGGAGCCGGCGATATCCACGATGGCATGGAGATCGGTCTGGGGCGAGCCGTATGGGGTCTCGACGAAGGGCGAGCCCGCGGCCTTTGCGTCCAGCAGCGCGGCCAGGGCCTCAGCGGGCAGGCCCTTCTCGTCCACAGCCGCGCCGTCGTGATCGCACCAGGCTGCGACCGGGAATGCCAGTCCATCGCGCCCCGCGTGGATCTCGGCCGCGTCCAGCAGTTGGCGCACCAGCGCCCGCCCCACCTTGCCCGCGCCGAAGATGATGAGAGGAGTGTGTTTCATGGTTGTCCCCCCAACCCGAACGCCGCGTGGATGTACCGCACGCCTGCGTCCGCGTCCGCCGCGGCTAGGGTCAGGGAGATGTTGGCCTCGGACGAACCCTGGGCGACCGCAATGACGTTGACGCGATGCTCGCCCAGCGCGCCGAAGAGGCGGGCCGCAATGCCGGGGGTGCCGCGCATCCCTTCGCCCACCACGGCCACGATGACGATTTCTGGCTCCACAGTCACGCGGTCGATCAGCCGGCGGCGGATCTCGTCTGCAAAGGTGACTTCCAATCCCTGCGCCACAGGCCCCGCGTCAGCCTCGGGCACTACGAAGCAGATGCTTTGCTCGGATGAGGCCTGGGAAATCATCAGCACGTTGGCGCCCTGGCTGGCCACGGCCGCGAAGGTGCGCGCGGCGATGCCGGGCACGCCCATCATGCCTCGGCCGGCCACGGTGACCAGCGCCAGCCCGCGGATAACGGTGAGCGCCTTAACGGTGCCGCCGTTGTGCGTCTTGGGCACCACGCGCGTGCCGGGGAACGCCGCGTTGAAGGTGTTACGCACACTGATGGGGATGCCCAGGTCAATTGCTGGCAGCATGGTCTTGGGGTGCAACACTTTTGCGCCGAAGTAGGCCAGCTCCGCGGCCTCGCCGTAGGTGAGCTCCGGCACCGGCCGCGCGTCCTTGACGATGCGCGGATCGGCTGTGAGCACACCATCCACGTCGGTCCAGATCTGGATCTCGTCGGCTTCTAGCGCCGCCCCCAGCACTGCGGCCGAGTAGTCGGAGCCCCCGCGGCCGAGCACGGTGGGGACGCCGCCGGGGGTGGCCGCCACGAAACCGGTGACGACTGGGGTCGCGCCCGCCTGAAACAGCGGCAGCAGCTGGCCGCGGGTAGCCGTGCGGGTGGCTGTCATGTCGGGCGCGGCCGCGGCGTAGTTATCGTCGGTCACGATCAGCTCGCCCGCGTCCACGAATTCGGCGCGCAGGCCGGCCGCGCGCATGGCTGCGGCCAGGATCGGCGCCAACAGCCGCTCGCCCAGGCCGGAGACCACCGCTAGGCCCCGGTCGGTGAGCTCGCCCAGGATGGCGACGGCCATGCATAGGCGCTCGAACTCGCGCACCCGCTCGTCGGTCAGTGCCTGAATCGCGGCCAGGTCATCCAGGTCGTGGATCAACGCCTCGGCCGCGTCGCGGTGCCGGGCAATGAGGGCCTGCCGCGCGTCGCGATATTTCTGCCGGTCGCCGCGTGCAGCGGCCCGGGCTGAGTCAATCAGCAGGTCGGTGACCCCGCGCATAGCCGAGGTCACGACGACCACATTTGGGTCGGATTTGAGCTGGTCGGCCACGATGGCCGCCACTTGCGCGATGGCCTTAGCGTCGTTGACGGACGTGCCGCCGAATTTCATGACTTGCATCGGACAAACCCCTTGTTGTAGATAAAAAACGCCCCTCGCCTTTTGGGGCGAGGGGCATCCGCGGTTCCACCCAAATTGATTGCTTGGTATCAGCCTGAGATGCTTCGCTGGACTGTTTCCGTAACGAAAGACACGGGACCAACCCGCTCAGCACGACATTATGAAAGCGCAACCATCTTGCACGCAGCTAACGGAGCGACCCGGGGCGCCATACTCTGCGACGTGATTTGAGGCGCCCACTCCCGGGGGGTTTTCAGCGGACTTCGGCGAGACAGGCTTGCAATCGGTGGCCCGCCCTCCCTGGCGCTTCCGTGGCCGCGTACTCGTCCCGGTCAACGTTTTTACTTATGCACGAACGGGTTGCATTATACCCGGCCTGGGGTGCATGTCAAATGACAGGCGGAACGAAACCTGTGCGGCCGCGGAGCCCCATCCAATGTGATGGAGACGTTGGGTGCGGTTCGCTTTCGGGGCAAGGGCCTGCATGCCATGCTGATGCACCCCAACCGCCGCGGTCAGTGGCCTGGCTGCGTCACTTGTTCCGTAACAATTCCGGCGTATACTAGTGCCGTTTCTATCATTGACACGGCGCTACAGCCACAAGGAGGCGTGCATCATGTCCCAGTTCAAACGCAAGGAACAAGGCGGTTTTCAGGCTTCAGACCACCTGACCTCGGACGACAGCGGAAACGCCGGTGAACCCGACTTCTCCGCCCTTGAACCGGAAAGCGGCTTTTCGGCCGGCGAGCTCGGCCAGGAGCAGTTCGAGGTTGTACCGGAGCCGAAGTCCGAGCTGCCCCAGGCCGGCAGTTCGGCCAAGCAGTCGAAAGCTCCCAGCATCGCGCCCGGGCAAGTCGAACCGGTCGAGGCGGGCCCGGCCAAGAAGCGTTACTACAGCCCCAACGAAGTCATGCGCAAAAAAGGCTGCATCGGCTGCGGCGGCATGGTCCTGGCTGTGCCGTTCCTGGTCGCGGTGATCGGCATCGTGATCGCGATCCTGTAGGCGGACGGGCGCAAGGCTCCCTTCTACAACACAACAAGGAGAAAAAATCATGCTAGGGTTCATCGCCTCGTTGATCGTTACGATCATCATCGTCGCCATCGTTGAACGGGTGGCGAAAACCGACCTACCTTACGGTTGGCTGGGCAACATCGTGGCCGGCTTCATCGGCGGCTTTATCGGCCAGGTGGTGTTGGGCCAATGGGGTCTCTCCATCGCGGGCGTGTACGTCATCCAGACGTTCCTCGGATCGTTGGCCTTCATCCTGGCAGCCAGATGGATCCTGGGGAAACTGGGCAAAGCGCGGCGTTAGCGCCAATACGGTTATTCTGTTTTGGCGGGGTATGATCATCAACCATGAAGATGGTATGTGCCTTCACTCCAGTGGCTCTACAAGCCGCGTGTTGCGGAGCGCTCAGGTCTTCACCAGGTTCACCCAGTAGTCAATGACGTTGAAGCCGCGGCGTTTGAAGAGAGAGAATGCCTCCACGTTGTCCTTGCTGTGGACGTGGACTTCGACGTTGAGGTAGCCGCGGCTCGCCATTTCGGTCAGGGCACGATCCAGCAGGTAGGAGCCAAAGCGCAGGCCGCGGTAAGGCCGCTCCAAACCGATCCATGCCAGCGCGGCCGTCATGTCGTCGGGCAGGGGATACCAGGCGATGCTGCCAACGGCCCGGTCGCCGTCGGCAACCACCAGGCCCTGATATTGCCGGTCACCATTATGGCCCCAGGCGCGCAGCTGGTAGAACGGCTCGTCGCCTCGCCACGGGTTCTGCTCGTTGATCATCACCACTCGCAGGCCGCGCTCGACCAGCCCGGGATCATCTGGCCGCTCACGGTTGTGCAGGTTGGCGGTCATGCTCACGTCACCTGCGTTGGTGACGATGTAGCCGCGGCGGCCCAGCCAGGCGATCAGTCCTTTGTCATACAATGCGCTGACGCCCATCCGCTCGGTGGAGCCGTACCAGGGCACCCACAGCTTCTCCAAGATGCCGTAGAAAGGCGCGCTCTGCGCCGCGAAGTAGACAGGGCAATAGTAGAGGTAGTTCTCGGCCGAGCGGAGCAGCCGGTCGCCCACGTTTTGCCCGCGGTAAGCCGGATCTACTGCCAGCCAGGCGATGTGATGCCGTGGCTCCGCGTTGCGGTACGCGGGCATATCGGCCGCGGGCTTAATGGCATGCACGCCGCCCACGATACGCTCGCCTGCGCGTGCCAGGATCAGGCCGCTGGGGTCGAAGCCCGGCTGCGCCAACACCCGCTCGGTGAAGTTCGCCTCAGTGATGGGGGCCCAGTGCCGCTGGCCCGCCAGCGCGTGATTCAGGAACGCCACCAGGGCTGGCAGGCGGGCCGGATAGAAGGTAGTGAGGGTAATGGAGTCGGCGTTCATGATGTTGTGCATGACGAAGGACGAAGGACGAATGACGAATGACGACACGCTCCTCTTCTCGTTTTTCGTCGTCCGTCTTTCGTCGTTCGTCACATCCCCACATACTTCGCGTACAACGTCGCGGCCGCGGCTTCATCAGTTGTGCCTTTGATGATCGCCCGGCCGTCAGGGAAGACCGTAAACTCGTGGCCGGCGATGACGGCGCGCAACAGATAGGGGTTGACGCGCACCTGATCGGCCGCGACCTTGAGCCGTTCGGCTAGGGCCACCAGGTCAATGTTGTGCGCGCCAACCACGTTCACTTGCACGGCCTCGCGGCCGCACAGCGAGGTCACGCGCCCCCCCGCTTCGGCGCTGAGGAACTCGAACCGGCGCTGGCCGCACGCCGGGCAATCAGGCCGCGGGCCGCCCAGGTCGAACCGCTCGTAGGTGTTATCCCACAAGTCCACATGCACCATGCCATCGTTGGGCTCGCCCCGGCCCACCATCAGCTTCAGCGCCTCGGCCACCACGATCGAGCCCATCAGCGCGACGATGGGGCCGATGATGCCGGCGGTGTCACAGGTGGGAACAGTTCCGGGCGCAGGCAGCTCGCCCATGATGCAGCGCAGGCAGGGGGTGATGCCGGGGCGGACGGTGTGGGTCATACCGTAGGTGGCCAGCACGCCGCAGTAGACCCACGGTTTGCCCAGCTTGACGCACGCATCGTTGATCAGGTAGCGCGTGGCGAAGTTGTCGGTGCCATCGAGCACCACGTCGGCGTCGGCGATGAGGTCGGCGATGTTGGTTGGCCCCACGTCAGCGACAACCGCCTCGATCGCGATCTCGGAGTTGATGCGCCGCAGCTTGGTCGCGGCCGCGATCGCTTTCGGCAACATGCCGGCAACGTCGTCTTCGTCGTAGAGGAGCTGGCGCTGCAGGTTGTTCAGCTCCACGAAATCGCGATCCACCAGGCGTAGCTGGCCCACCCCGGCCCGCGCCAAGTGGTTGGCCAGCACCGAGCCGGTGGCGCCCACGCCGATGATCGTGACATGGGCGTCCAGCAGAGCTTGCTGTCCGGCTTCTCCGATGCCGGGGTAGATGACTTGGCGCGCGTAGCGTGCGAGATGAGCGTCCATGGGCGATTGGAGAGTTCTACGCGCTGGGCTCTGGCTCGCGCTCTTCCGCCTCGCGCAGCTTATGGGCCAGCATCCTCAATAGATCCGACTCAGTGACGATGCCCACCAGGGTGTCGGTTTCATCCACCACTGGCAGGCCGGCGATCTTGTGCTCGGTCATCAGCTCGGCCACGTGCACCACCGGCGCATCGGGCGTCACTGTGAAGACCTTGCGCGTCATCAGCTTGCCGATGGTCAGCCGGCTGAGCATGAAGTGGAGCTCATAGGAGTCAGCATTGATGCCCGCTGTGATCGATGCCTCGCGCAGGTCACCCCGGCTGACAATGCCTACGAGCCGGCCATTCTCGACCACCGGCAGATGGCGGATGCGCTTCTCACGCATCAGCGCCGTGGCCGCTGGCAACGTTGTGTCAGGGGTCACAGTGATGGGTGAGGTGCTCATAACATCGCGTACCCGCATTCGTTCCATAGGTATCTACTCCTTCGACAGACTGATGACTTGTTCAAGCCGATTATGCCGTGAGATCGTGGCTTTTAGCAAGCTGCCCAGGCGCTTGATCCCTTCTTCGATTTGTGCGGGTTGAGCGTTAGAGAAGTTCAGGCGCATGGTGTTACGGCCGTGCGAGGCATCGGCGTAGAACGCAAAGCCGGGCACATAAGCCACCTTAGCCTTGACAGCCTCCTGCATCAAGTCTGCCGTGTCAATCCATTCGGGCACGCGTGCCCACAGGAACAGGCCGCCCTCCGGACGGGTCCACGAGCAGCCTTCCGGGAAGTACCGTTCCATTGCAGCCAGCATCACGTCGCGGCGTTCCCCGTACACCTCGCGGATGCGGCGTATGTGGTCGTCCAAGAAGCCAGTGTGGAGTGCCTCGTAGGCCACCATTTGGTCGAAGCTGCTGCTGTGCAGGTCAGTGCCCTGTTTGGCCATCACCAGTTGATCGATCACCTCGACAGGCGCCACCACCCAGCCCAGGCGCAGGCCGGGAGCCAGCGTCTTCGAGAAGGTGCCGAGGTAGATGACATTCCCTGCCATGAAACCGCTGCCATTCAAGCCAACCTCGGTTTGAAAGTCGGCGTCCAGCGCAACCAGCGGCGGCAGGTGCTCACCCTCGTAGCGCAACGCTCCGTAGGGATCATCTTCAACCAAGGGGATGCCGTACTTGTTGGACAGGCGCACCAGATCAAAGCGCCGTTCTAGCGGCAGCGTAGTGCCGCCCGGATTCTGGAAGTTCGGCAAGATGTACATAAACTTGGGCCCGATCCGCAACGCGTTTTCTAGAAGGTCGGTCCGCAGCCCGTGGTCGTCGCTGGCTACGGAGACATATTCTGCCTGATACGCGTTCCAGGCCTGCAAGGCGCCCAGGTAGGTCGGTTCCTCTACCAGCACCCGATCGCCCGGGTTGATTAACAGCTTGCCGATCAGGTCAAGTGCCTGCTGCGAGCCGGTGGTGATAAAGACGTTGCCCGGTTCCGACTTGATACCGTAACGGTTCATACGCTCGCAGATGAACTGGCGCAGCGGCAGGTAGCCTTCGGTCGGCCCGTATTGGAGTGCCTTGGCGCCGTATGCGCTAAGCACGCGGCAGGCCGCCTCCTGGATTTGTTCGACGGGGAACATCTCCGGCGCAGGCAGCCCGCCAGCAAACGAGATGATGTCGGGTTGTTGGGTGTATTTCAGCAGTTCACGGATCACTGAACGCGTCATGCGCTGATTGCGCTGCGCGTAGCGGTTCTTCCAGGGTGTCGCCATGACTCAACCTCCTTGTTGAGTGGTGCAGGTCACGCCGCAGCGGGCGTGGTGATGACGCTCGCCGCACCGCGGTGCAGCGCTTCTTTGTTGCTCGCCAGGTATTTGCGCTGGCGTTCCGGTAGATGGTGATCCAACGCTGTTTCCACAGCACCCAGTGGCAGCAATTCCGTCGCGGCGAGGTAGGCGCCCAACAGCACAACGTTGGCCTGGCGCACGTTGCCCAGCGCCTCAGCAATGTCGTTGGCCAGCACGGCGACGTGCCGGATGTCGGCGCGAGAAGGCGTGGCGGGCACTAACGACTGGTTGTAGACCAGCAAGCCGCCAGGCCTGATGAGTGGTTCGTACTTCTCAAACGACGGCAGATTCAGCGCAACCACCGAGTGCGGACGGCGCACCAGCGGCGACCCGATTGGCTCATCGGCGATCACCACAGTACAATGCGCGGTGCCGCCGCGCATTTCCGGCCCGTAGGATGGGATCCATGTCACCTGCAGACCAGAATCCAGCGCCGCGTAGGCCAGCAATTGCCCCGCAAACAGGGCGCCCTGTCCGCCAAACCCGGAGAAGATGATCTCCTCGTGCATTCTTCTTGTCTCCTTTGACGTTTGCACGTTCCAACGGCCTGCCCTGAGCATGCCGAAGGGTTCAACGTTCCAACGCTTTGACTTCGTCTGCCACCTTGAAGTCACCCAACGGGAAATAAGGCACCATGTTGTCCTTGATCCAGGTGAGCGCATCGGGCGGCGACATATGCCAGTTGGTGGGGCAGCTCGACAAGAACTCGACCATGCTCATGCCCAGGCCCGCCAATTGCGTCTTGAGGGCCGTCACAACAGCCTTCTTGGCCTGGCGGATGGTGCGCGCGTCGTAGACCGAACGCCGCACCACATAGGCCGTGCCTGGCAACCCGGCGATGATCTCGGCCATGCGCATCGGGTAGCCGTGCAGCTTTACGTCGCGGCCCTGTGGCGACGAGGTGGTTACCTGGCCCGGCAAGGAGGTGGGCGCGAGCTGGCCGCTGGTCATGCCATACACGGCGTTGTTCACGAAGAAGACCGTGATGTTCTCCCCCCGGTTGGCCGCGTGCAGAATCTCGGCGGCGCCGATGGAGGCCAGGTCCCCATCACCCTGGTACGTGAACACCACCTTATCCGGCTGTGTGCGTTTGAGGCCGGTCGCCATGGCCGGCGCACGACCGTGAGCCGCCTCCACGGCATCTACGTCGAAGTAGTAGTACATCAGCACCGAGCAGCCCACCGGCGCTACCAGGATCGCCTTGCCCGCGATGCCCAGTTCGTCAATCGCCTCCGCGATCAAGCGGTGGATGATGCCGTGCGTGCAACCGGGGCAGTAGTGCGTTGAGGTTTCAGAGAGGGCATCGGGTCGCTGATAGACCACCTGGCCTTCGGCGATGATCTGTTCCGGGGTAATGAGGGTTGCATCAGTCATTTTCATCACTCCTGACTACCGTCACATATAACGTGATTCGACGCCATCTTCCAGGCCGCGATAGGCGAAAGCCACTCCGCGCAGCGCTTCCAAGATTTCATCGGGCAGCGGCATGACGCCGCCCATCCGACCGTAGAATTCCACCGGGACACGATCGCCGATGGTCAGGCGAACATCCTCCAGCATTTGACCGGCGCTCATTTCGACCACCAGTAAGGCACGCTTGCCTTCGGCCAGCTCGCGCAATCGCGGGCCGGGGTACGGCCAGAGGGAGATCGGCCGGAACAGACCGACTTTGATGCCCTGGGCGCGCGCTTCCTTGACCACGGTCATGCAGGTGCGGCCAACCGAGCCGTAGGCCACCAACAGGTACTCCGCGTCTTCGGTATGCAATTCGGCCCAGCGGCGTTCAGCAGACTCGATCGTGCGCAGTTTTGCCTGTAGCCGGCGGTTCAGTTCCTCCAATTCCGCTTCCTTGAGGAACAGCGAGGTGATGATGCGTTTCTTCCGGTTGGCGTTGCCGCGCACCGCCCATTCGCTCCGTTCTGCTTCGGTCAACGACGGTCGCATCGGAGGCATTTCGGCGGGTTCCATCATCTGACCTAGTGAACCGTCGGCCGCCAGGATGACCACTGTGCGGTATTTTTCGGCCAGCACGAAGGCGTTATAGGTGAGATCGATCGCCTCTTGCACCGTGGCTGGAGCCAGCACGATGGGGTGAAAGTCGCCGTGGCCCGCGGAGCGGGTTACCTGGAAGTAGTCGGCCTGGCTGGGTTGGATATTGCCCAGGCCAGGGCCGCCGCGCATGACGTCCACCAGCACGGCAGGCACTTCCGATGCCGCGATATAAGACAGCCCTTCTTGCATCAGGCTGATGCCGGGGCTGGACGAGGATGACATGGCCCGCACACCGCCGCACGCCGCGCCGTACACCATGTTGATCGACGCGACCTCGCTTTCGGCTTGCAGAAAGGTGCGCCCCAGGGCCGGCAGGCGCGCCGACATGTATTCCAATAGTTCGGTCTGCGGGGTGATGGGGTAGCCGAAAAACGCCTCAACTCCGCCACGGATGGCGGCTTCGGCGATGGCTTCGTTGCCCTTCCAAAGCTCCCTTGCCATGGCTTTTTCTCCTAAGCTTGCGCCTTGCGCGAGTCGTAGCGGTAGATGGTCAGGACGACGTCTGGGCAGATCAGTGCGCAGAGCGCGCACCCGGTGCAATTCTGTTCCGGGTCAACCAAAACTACTGGCCGATAGCCGCGGGCGTTAAACTGGTCGCGGCTCATGTGAAGAATGCCCTGCGGGCACACGGTGGTACATAACTCGCAGCCCTTGCAGCGGTCAACTTCGATAACGACAGTGCCTTTGACCATACCTGTCACCTCCTTGGGACAGTTTGGTAGTCGGGGCGGGATCGGCGCGTGCAACACCGGTCCGCCTGATATGTAAAGGGTATCGTGGCAGAGGGGTTCCGTTGATGCGCAGAAACCCACCCTTACGATGATTTCGCGATCTGCTATTCACTTCTCACATAAGCTGAGGCCGGACGCCGGAACGGTGCGCTCGCCGCTCGCCCCAACGATTGCAGGGCATCCTGGACGATGATCTGCGCAACCTGGGCGTAACGGATTTTGGGGCCGTTGACGTCTACGTTCAGCTCACGTTTGTCGCACACGGTGGACATGTTCGCCTGTTCGATTTCCGGTCGCAAGCGTGCCATTTCGTTCTGGAACTCGACCTTGCTGGTGGTGGCAAGCAATCGGTCAATCTCAGCGAGCAGCCTGACTGCTTCGTTGATGCGGCGCTCGGTGGCCTCAGCCTGTGCCACTGGCACCAGCCCATACTCAGCCTTGATGCGGTTGAGCTGTTTGCCGGCAGTGTAGGTGGCATCAGCAAGCTGGTGGCGATCCATCCACCGTGTCTCATAGTTTAGCACGTACTTCCAACTTGGCGCAACCAGTAGCCGGCGGTGTTGTTCCAAGGTGTGGGCTTGTAGAATGTAGCCGTGCTCGTCAGGGTTCTCGAAGCCGCGGCTGCCGGGATCGAGGAAGGGCGCCAGAGGCGAGATGAACGGGGCCAGCCGGCCGTCTTTCCCGAAGCGGCGCAGGAGGTCCTCGCAGTAGTCAATGGTCCCCAGCACCGACGCCGCGGTCTGTTGGGGCAGGCCCGCCATGAAGAAGACGTCCAGCCGTTTGGCGCCTGCATCCAGCGCGTCGGCCATAGTGCGCTCGATGGGCCGGTTGTCATAATGCTTGCCGAAAGCGTGGCGGACGACGGGGTCATGGCTCTCCAGCGAGACCTCCAGGGTGAAGTTCGGCAGTGCCTTGCCCATTTCTTCCAGGAAGCCGCGCGACGCTGGGGAGAAAAGCTCCAACATCACCGGGCCGGAGAACCCGCGGATCGCGTCAAAGAAGCGTTGGGCATAGCCACGACCCGCCTGGCGTAGATCGCCCAGCACGAACACGGGTCCGCTGCTCATGGTCGCGATGCGTCGAACATCCTGCGCCAACTGCTCAGGGTTGCGGAACGCGGGCTTGTCGCGTCCATGCATCTGCTTGAAAGAAGCGGCCGAGCCGCCGCAGATCACGCAGCTTTGGGTGCAGCCCCGACAGCTTAGTGCGGCCATGATGGGGTAATCGGTCCAATCCTTGAACGGCACGTAGCTGCTCAGGTCCAGCTCACGCGCGGCCGCGCGCACCACGTAGCGATAATCCAGCATCACGTGATCCAGGGTATCGGGCCGGTAAGTCTGCGGGTTGACATTCACCGTGCCATCGTGCGCCTTCCACGTCAGGTTCGGGATATCCTTCAAGGCTGGCGCGTTGCGCGTGCCGGTGAGGTGATTGACGAGCTGGCGGAGCGGCTCCTCGGCTGAGTCGCCGCGGATCACGAAATCCACAAAGGGATAACGGATCAACTCCTCGTGGAAGTAGGTCGAAGAGAACCCGCCGAAGATGATGGGCGTATCCGGGTGATGGCGCTTGACCATCTCGGCAACGGCCAGGGCGCCGTGGGCGTGCGGCAACCAGTGCAGGTCAATGCCGAAAGCCGTCGGGTTGATGGACTTGATCAGCGCCTCCGGGTCGAATGCATCATCGTTGAGCATGCGCACGGCCAGGTTGAGGATGCGCACACGCAGACCATGCCGTTCCAGATACTCCGCCATCGTTGTGAAGCCGATGGGGTACATTTCGAAAACAGGTGTGGAAGGCACAAGGTCGCTGACGGGCCCATATAGGATGGAATGCTTGCGAAAGTCATAGACACTGGGCGCATGTAAGAAGACTAGATCGGCTCGACTAAACATTCTACACTTTCCATATTCAAACAGACACCTGCGGGACTTCGCAGGTGTGCTGGTTCAAGGGGTCATCATGATGCCGAGGATTTAGACAGGTACGCCTTCCCCTGTCAGCAGCTCGATCAAGAAGTCGAGCAGGTCAGTCTCGGTGATGATGCCCACTAACTGCCCATCTGCTACCACTGGCAGGCCGCCGATCTTGTGGTTGCGCATCAAACGCGTCGCCTCGGCGATGGGTGTGGATGGCTCAATCGTCAATGGGTTCGGAGTCATACAAGAACCCACCTCGATATGATCCAGGATAAAATTATCGTACCACTGCTCGCGCACTACAAATGGAGAGTTTGCAGCACGACGCAGGTCACGGTCAGTAATAATGCCCACCAAACGCCCGCGATCGACCACAGGCAAGCGGCGGTAACCGCCCTCCCGCATCAGGTTGATCGCCGTACGAATGGCGTTTCGGGGGCTTACAGTGGTTGGATTAGCGGTCATGATATCCGCGACCGTACGCTTGGCCTGCATAGGCCGACCTCCCTAGGCCGATTGATGCCTTACCAAACTAATGGATTCACTGTCGTCCGCAGGAGCACCTGAAAACGCGCGCATTGTCGGGCACTGCCATCATTTTAGCACTGGGAGGTTCCTGGATGTATGATGCGGGTCATGTCGCTTGACATGCATCTCGGTGGCTGACATCGAGGCGCTCGGCACCCCGAGCGTAACTTGCCCGGCTCAGGCCTCGTGGCAGCCGCGATGGAAAAGCGCGCCCCGCCGCGTCAGGCACGACGGGGCAACGCTTGATTCCCAGCTAAACGGCGCTAGAGGTAGTAAGTCATGCGCTGCAAGCCTACGACCGGATCAATATACTGCACGCGCACGTGATTCGGCACTGTGAGGGTGATGGGCGCATAGTTCAGGATAGCCTTGACGCCGGCATCTACCATGATCCGCGCAATGGCCTGCGCTTCTTCGGCTGGAGTTGCGATGATGCCCACCGCCAACTCTTTCTCGCCGATGGTGCTCGCCAGCTCAGCGATCGGCTGCACCAGAGTGTTGTGGATGCCCATCGGTTGTCCGATCTTGGCGGGATCGTTATCGAAGATCGCCCGGATGACGAAACCCTTGCCCGCAAAGCCATTATAGTCGGCTATGGCCTTGCCCAGGTTGCCTGCGCCCACCAGGGCAACATCCCACATTTGGTCAACCTTCAGGATTTGGCGTAGCTGGTCGTATAGGAAGGTGATGTCGTATCCGGTACCCTGCTTCCCAAACTCACCGAAATGCGATAAGTCCTTTCGGATCTGCGCTGACGAGATGCCCAGTCTGTCACCCAGCTCTTGGGAGGATGTGATCTGGCGCCCTTCAGCGATCAGAAACCCCAAGGCCCGCAGGTAAACAGGTAACCGTCCGATTACAATATCCGGAATTATGCGTTTGCCCATCTTCATCTCCTTATAGATATGAGCAGTTTGCTCGTCTGTCATTGTGCCGTGCAGTCATGTTTGGGCTGCGGCCGGTTCGTGCTTGTTCTGTACACCAATGGTGGAAGCATATCACAAGTGCGCTTCTTGTGCAACTCTTGACAAGGCCTCAGTGCTATGCGCGCGTGCAACCTGTAGGAGGCTCGCTACGTAAAGAACAAGGATGTGAGAGCCGTGCGCAGGCGATTGGTCGGTAAGCGCGCGCCGCATCGGGAATGTACCTTGCGGAGCAAAATGATCGTATGGCGCGATAATGGCGTAGTTAGTTCAATGGTGATCAAACGGAATCCACACTTCTGTCGAGGAATATCGGTATGCGGAAATTCATCGTTGTCTTGCTGATCCTGGCCATTGCGGCCGGCGGCGGGTGGGTCGCCTATCAGCGCATGGAACAGGGGCGCGCGGCGGCCGCGCCTTCATGGGAGGTGGTCCGTGTCGTGCGAGACACGATCTCCGCAACTGTGAGCGCGACCGGGGCGGTGTTGCCGGAGCGTGAGGCGGGCCTAGCCTTTCAAACTTCGGGGACTGTAGCCAACGTGGCGGTTGAAGTGGGTGAGCGGGTGAGCGCTGGGCAGATGTTGGCCCAACTTGACACGACCGACCTGGCGTTGGCCGTGCGCCAGGCCGAGATCGGCGTGCGCCAGGCCCAGGCGCAACTGCAACAGGTTCAAGAAGGATCGAACGAGAGCGATATCGCTGCGGCGCAGGCCGCCTTGGAAAGTGCTCAGGCAGCTTACGCGCAGTTGTTGCAGGGTTCTGACAAGGATCAGCTTGCGGCCGCCCGCGCACAGGTTGAACAGGCCAAAGCCTCACTGGATCAAGCGCAGCAAGCCTATGACCGGGTCAAAGACAGGCCCGATGTCGGACTTCTGCCGCAGTCGCTGCAACTCCAGCAAGCCACGATCAACTACAACACGGCCCAAGCGCAGTATCGTGTGGCCGCGCGTGGGGCTACGGCCTCGCAAATCGCAGCCGCGCAGGCCCAAGTAACCCAGGCGCAGGCCAGCCTTGATCGGCTGCAGCGCGGCCCTTCGGCACAACAGATCGCCATCGCGCAAGCGGGTGTGGATCAGGCGCAGCTGGCCCTGGAGCAGGCCCAACGCCGGCTTCAGAACGCGCGCATCGTCGCGCCCTGGGCCGGTGTGGTCACCAACGTGACCCCGGTCATCGGCGCGCTAGCCCAACCCGCAGCACCGGCGATCCAGCTTGCTGATGTCAGCAAGTTTCACTTGGATGTGCAGGTGGATGAGGTAGATGTGGCGGCTATTGCTCCCGGCCAGCCGGTGAAGATCGAGGTAGATGCGCTGCCCAATGTCGCATTCTCGGGTGAGGTGCTCCGTATCGCGCCTGCGGCTATTACTACACCTACGGGCGGGGTGTCCTATAGGGTGCGTATCGACATCGCTTCGATTACCCCGGCACTCCGGGCGGGCATGAGCGCGACGGCGACCATTGTGGCCAATACGCAGGAGGGCGTGTTGATGATCCCCAATCGTGCGGTGCAGCTTGAGCGAGAGACGGGGCGGACCTTCGTTGAGCGCCTGGCCAACGGCGAGCCGCAGCGGGTGGAAGTGCGCCTGGGTCTGCGTGATGAGCAGCGCAGCGAGGTGAGCGAGGGGTTGAGTGAGGGCGATGAGATTCTTATCCGCAGCCGCACAAGCCTACAGCAACTCCAGCAGACCTTTGGTGGGTTCTAGTCTATGAATGAGCAACGTAATGGGGCAGTCATCGCATTGCAAGACATCACCAAAGTCTACCAGATGGGCGATGTTGAGGTGCACGCGCTCCGCGGCGTCAGTTTGCAGATCTGTCAGGGTGAAATGGTGGCCATTATGGGGCCTTCCGGCTCTGGCAAATCCACGTTGATGAACGTCATTGGCTGCCTGGATCAGCCTACGGCAGGCTCCTACCACCTTGCTGGGGATGACATCTCGCGCTTGGGCGATGATGACCTGGCCGCCATTCGCAGTCGGCGCATCGGATTCGTGTTTCAGAATTTTAACTTGCTGGCGCGCACCGATGCTTTGCAGAACGTGGAGCTGCCGTTAGTATATGCCGGCGTGCGCGCCACTGAGCGTCGCGCCCGGGCCAAAGATGCGCTGGAGGCCGTTGGCCTGGGTGACCGGCTGCATCATCGCCCCAATGAGCTGTCGGGCGGCCAACAACAGCGCGTGGCCATCGCCCGTGCCCTGGTGAACCGCCCCAGCATCATCCTGGCTGATGAGCCCACCGGTAACCTGGACTCCAAGGTTGGTGCTGAGGTCATGGGGCTGTTCCAGAAGCTCAACATCGAGCAAGGCATCACCATCATCCTGGTGACCCACGAGCCTGACATCGCGGAGCACACCCGGCGCATCCTGCACATTTACGACGGCCTGATCGTCAGCGACGAGCAGATTGCCGAGCCGCGCATGGCCGGCGAGTCGGCCTACCGTAGCCGGCTGGGTCAGCCGAGGGGGTGCTGAGCATGGATGTGTTAGAGCAAATTCGCTTGGCTCTGCGCTCCTTAGCGGTAAACAAGCTGCGTTCAGCCTTGACAATGCTGGGCATCATCATTGGCGTCGGCGCGGTCATCACTTTGTTGTCGGTGGGGCAGGGGGTGCAAAACCTGGTTGCCTCGCAACTGCAAAGCATCGGCACCAATTTGCTGTTTGTCGTCTCAGGCAACCTGGATTCCAGCAGCATCAGAGCGCGCAGCTCGGGGGGCTTGACGCTAACACTGAGCGACGCCGATGCGATGGCCGATCCCTTCAATGTGCCTGATGTCGTGGGGGTCGCGCCCGAGGTGCTCTCTTCGGCCGACGTGAGTTACGGCAAGATCAATCTGCGGGTTTCAGTGTCTGGCGTTACGCCAGCCTATGCCAGCGTGCGCAATTTCCCAGTCGATCTCGGCAGCTTTATTGATGAGACCGACCTGAACACGAGGGCGCGAGTTACCGTGCTGGGTAGCCGCATCGCCTCCCGGCTCTTCGATGAGGATGGGATCTACCCCATCGGCGCCACGATCAAGATCAACAATATCCCGTTCAAAGTGATCGGCGTGCTAGAATCGAAAGGGGGCACGGGCGGGCCGGGTGGCAACCAGGATGAGGTGGTGATGGTCCCCCTCAGCACCGCCCATCAGCGCCTGTTCCCCCGCTTCTTCAACCGCCAGGGCGAGCCCATGCTGTCGGTCATTTACGCCCAGGTGGTGAGCGAGGATCGGATGGAGGCCGCGGCCCAGGAGATCACTGATCTGCTGCGCCAGCGCCATGACATTCGCTTTCAGGACCAAGATGACTTCACGGTGATCAACCAACGGGATTTGCTTGCCATTTTCGGCCAGATCACCGGCGTGCTGACCATCTTCCTGGGCGCCATCGCCGGCATCAGCCTGTTGGTGGGCGGCATCGGCATTATGAACATCATGCTGGTCTCGGTTACGGAACGCACGCGGGAGATCGGCCTACGTAAGGCGGTCGGAGCCAAGCGGCGGGATATCCTGGTGCAGTTTTTGATCGAATCGGTGATCCTGGCGATGATCGGCGGCCTGTTGGGCGTCGCGCTGGGCACGGCCGGCGCGTTCGGCATTTCACGGCTGCAAAGCGACCTGATAGCCGTTGTGACCCCGCAGTCCGTCCTGCTGGCTACCGGCTTTTCGGCCGCAGTCGGTTTGTTTTTCGGCATCTATCCGGCTACGCGCGCCTCACGGCTGAACCCGATCGAGGCGCTGCGTTATGAGTGAGCCAGGGGTCACGATAACGGCAGGCAGTTCAAAGGAAAGCCAAACCAGACTGCCCGGAATTGAGGCTTCGGCCGGTCATATGCTCAACGCGAAAAACTGGCTGAAGCCTCGAATCCAGCGTGATAGGCGCTTTTTCTGGGGCGAGTGGAATGCGTAGGCACTTTTTTCTGTTTGTCATGAGCCTGACATTAGCAGGCTGCCAGGTTGTTTCTCAGCGCCCTGTCACGCCCACACTGACGCCGGTGCTGCTGGCGCCTGGACCAACAGCGTCGGCAGCGGTGCCAGTCTCTGCTGGCAGCACGCTTGCCCCAGCAGCTCCAACCACATCCAGCCCAGCCCCTGCGGCGACGGCTGTTGCGCCGGTCGAACCCACCCCGACGCGCCTGCTGGCCCTGGGTCAGCGTTCGACGATTGTGCTGCGCGCGGAACCACAGGAGACTGCCGAGGTTGTGGTCCAAGTTCCTGGTGCGCAAACGTTTCGGGCTGAAGGGCGCAGTGCGAATGGCGCCTGGCTGTGGGTGGCCTATGGCGAGGGTGGGCGCGCCTGGGCTGCTGCGCGTGACCTCAAGCTGTTCGGGGACACCGCCGGATTACCGGTGGTGTCCCAAACCGTCGAACTGCTGGCTGTTGCACCGGCCGTGACGCGGCCAGCCGCAACCGCGCCGCGCCTGGCGGGCAAGATCGTGTTTCAGGTCGCCACCGGCGGAGACCTCTACCTGGTGAACGCGGATGGTTCAGGCCTGCGCCGATTGACCGACGGCATCGATCCCGCGCTTTCACCTGATGGTACGCAGGTCGCCTTTACCCGCTGGGGCGCGCCCCACGGCGTCTTCCTACTTGATCTGCACGCTGGTCAGGAGCGCCGCGTGGTCTCTGCTAACCGGCCACGCAGCCCAACCTGGAGCCCAGACGGCAGCCAGATCGCGTTCGTTCACCTGATCGGCACCGACACTTGTCTGGTGAGTCCTTTCGGCTGCCTTGATGAGGCGACCCTGCGCGCCCGCTTCGGTGGACAGGATTGTCTGGTGACCCCGTTCGGCCGCACCTGCATCCAAGATTACGAGCAGCGGACCACTGAGCGCATGGGCATCGCGCGGGTGAACGCGGACGGCCAGGGCTGGCTGGACATCCCGGCCGCGGCTGATGCCCAGGCTGCCGCCTGGCAGCCTGGAAGTGACACGCTCCTCTATCGCGGGGCCAATGGGTTCCAGACGACCGGCCCTGGTCGTTCACCCCAAACCCTGGTGCAGGATGCGGCGGTGGGCAGTCCGACCTGGTCCCTCGATGGCACGCGCATCGCGGCCCAGGTGCGGCTGCACGATCGCACCGATATCTTCCTGTTCGACGCCTCGGGCCAACGGGTGGCCCAACTGACCGCGACCACAACCGGCGGCGTGCACAATGTCGCGCCGGCTTGGTCGTCCGACGGCAAATCCCTCCTCTTCCTCAGCAACCGCGCTGGCGCGTGGCGGCTCTACCGCATGAACGCCGATGGCTCCGGCCAGGCGCCCTTCCTCCCAGCCGTGCTCAAAGATATCCGCTTCAGCTACGATTTCGCCGCGGAGCGGGTGGTGAGTTGGGGGCGGTAACGCTTCTTCGCAGACGCCCTTCTCTCACTGGTTGTAGAGAAGATCTCCTCGTCCCATTGGCGCCGGTTTAGCAATCGGCGCCAGCCTTTCTGCGCTCAGCGCACGGAAAGTGAATCCACAAATCCAATTCCGGTATCAAACCTGACAGAGGTGTGTCGCAGGGAGAGGTCCGGGCAAAGCCGCGAGGAGCGGGGTGGTTGCCGGTCGCGTAACGTTTCTTTAACGGTAGGTGGGTAGACTTGCCACGGTCAGTGAAATGCGAACGCGGACCAGATAGTGATAACCGTCCGAACCCAAAAGGCAACTGCTTAAGGAGGTATCTCAAATGGCTTCGTGGTTTGGTAAGGCGCAGTGCTTGTTGGGGTTTCACGATTAGAATACATGGCAGTACGCGTCATCGGGCACATGCACACAATCGGCCATATGCCGCCGTTGCTCTGAGAAAGGCAGCCGCGTAGAACACGCGTGGAGCGCAGGGAAGTACAAAGAGGCGGGGTCTTGTGTTCAAGTGAGGTCATGCGCGAGATGTTCTCAGGTGGAAACGAGAGACGAACACCAGTTTGATGTATGGCAGTATGACTCGCCTACAAGCTGCTGTCAAGCGCGCTTCCGTCGAAGGTGCAGTCAGCGAGAAAACGGGGCCGAGGTCCATACATGGGGCAAGTGGGTGCCAGCCGGGATTCGACAACTGTGGTGGGTTACGGCACACCGCAGACTATCGCGGGGGTGCAGGGTGGTAGTCTGCAGGCCGAGGAGATCACCTTTCATCCCTTCGGCTCTGCGCCAGCCACAGTGATGTTGGGCGAAGGTGGTAGGGTAGACCTGATGAATTGCCGTTTCACCGGTGGGGTGGGAAGTCCGGAGATCAGAGGGCACGGCCTGGTGCTGGCGGGAGCAGCAACGGGGAGGGGCGTCAACTGTCGTTTCTAGGGGAATGCAAACAGCCGCCCTGCCCGGCCGCAAGCGCGTCAAGCCGGTCGAGGTGGCCGCCGGCCTCACCCGCCAGTGCGCCGGCCTGGCTGTCGGCGACCACGTCCTGGTCTACGACCTCGGCGGCGGCACCTTCGACTTGGCGGTGCTGATGCGGGACGGCGGACAGGGCGACCGCCAGGCGGGGGAGCGGCGTGGCGAAGCGTCGTGCCCGCCGGACTGCCATCTCCTACTATCGAAAGGCGTCGTATGAACAAGCGGACTTTGGTGATTGTGTGCTTATGCGGTATTGGCCTGTTCCTGGGGTTGTTCGCACTGGGCGTCGGTCCGGGCCGCGCCGCGAGCATTGCATCCTGCACGGCCTGGAACCTGGCGTCCGACTTCCGCGTGTATCCAAACCAGGAGAACCCCAACCCCGATGCGTGCGGCAACCCGGCCGTTTGGTATTTCATGCAGAGCGCGGGCCTCGACCGGAATGCACAAGGCTACTCGGCGCTGCCGCACTTCACGCCGAACCTGAGCGGCGTAGACGGTCTTCAGGGGTGGACGGGCGATACTGCTTCCTCCACACCGCTGATCGGCCTGAATGCCACCGGCACAGCGCAGCCGCCCGGTGCGCTGAACTGGCCGCCGCACGCCATCCTGGTTCACCCCGCCCCCAGCCAACTGGCTGTCGTGGGGTGGCGAAGTTCCGTGGATGGCAGGGTGTCGCTGACCGGTTCCGTATGGGACGCGGATGCTGCTTGCGGAGATGGCATTTCGTGGGCTATCGATAAGGGCGCGAGCAATCTGGCTGCTGGATCCTACGCGAATGGGGGCAGCCAGCAGTTTCGGACCGCCATTGGCAACTACCGGTTGGCGGACATCCAGGTCAAGCAGGGCGACTTCATCTACGTCACGGTCCACCCCAAGGACACTTACTACTGCGATTCCACCGTCCTGGAACTCACGATCGATGTCAATACGGACCCGGTGCCCCAGGCCACCTGGAACCTCGCGGCCGATTTCCGAACCTCCCCCAACCAGGAGAATCCCAACCGTGATACCTACGGAAACCCGGGTGTCTGGCACTTCATTGAAAGCACAAGCCGCGTTCGGGACCCTCGGACTTATGCGCTGCTCCAGCGCTTCGTGGCAAATCAGATCGGAGGGGAGGGTATGCAGGAGTGGCTCGGAACTCACCCTTCTCTCTCCTCCTATACGCCCTCAGTAGGACTGAATACCAGTGGTGTCACGCAATGTCCGAATCCGCCGGGCACCTTCTGCTGGTCGCCGGGCGTCATCCGAATCCATCCCGGACC
This sequence comes from uncultured Anaerolineales bacterium, assembly GCA_964551735.1. Classification (GTDB taxonomy): domain Bacteria; phylum Chloroflexota; class Anaerolineae; order CG2-30-64-16; family CG2-30-64-16; genus DAOUAT01. The sequence goes on along the minus strand of CAZKEF010000025.1, from coordinate 28,040 downwards.
CCAACAGCTTGCCGTGGTCGGTTGGCGGAGTCCCGTCGCTGGTAGCGTTGCGGTGGAGGGTTACGTCCGTGACATAGACACCCGCTGGGGCAACGGCATCGACTGGTACATCGACAAGAACACGACCAACCTGGTGTCGGGCTTTCTGCCGCAAGGTGGCGCGCAGAATTTCGGTGATGGTGTCGGAGCCAGAAACCTGACGAGCGTTTCCGTCAGCCCGGGCGATTTTCTCTACTTCGTGATTGATCCGACCACCAACTACGACAGCGATTCCACGGAAACGGACATCTTGATCACACTGGTGACCGGCACCATTCAAGTGCATCGGACCTATCTTCCGTACGTGGTGCGTTGACGGCTGACAGCCTGGGCGGTGAAGCGGTGATACCTCGGGCAGCAGCCCTGTGACTGCGGCGGATGATCAGGGTAGACCAGGGGCACCGGCCGACGCCAGCGCCCGATGCACCGGCGCCTTCTCCAGGTATGACCGCCGCAAGGCCGGATCGCCGATCCGGCCGGCGCGCTCCGCCAGCAAACGCTGCGCGGTTGCCAGGATGTCCGCGGCGCGCGGGTCGCTGCTGGCCTGCAAGACCCGGTAGCACGCCAGGTAGATGCGCAGCGGCTCCTCGGCGCCGTCCACGGACCCTGTTGCCAGGTGCGCCAGGATCTCCTCGACGTGCTGCTGAGCCTGGGCCAGGTCACCCGCGGTCAGGGCGATCTCGGCCAGGCCGGCCAGGTTCTCCAGCGCGCGCGTCTTCTCACCGGCCGCGCGGCGGATGGCGAGCGCGTCCCGGTGGGCCGTGGCCGCGCCGGCCAGGTCGCCCAGGGCAGCGAGCGTATGCCCCAGGTTGGTGAGGGCATAGGTGCGAACGTGCTGCTCGCCCAACGCCTCGACCGCGGCCAACGCCGCGCGACAGAAACGCTCGGCGCTGCAGTGATCGCCGGTCTGGTGATGCAGCAACCCTAATGATGCCAGTACCTCGCTTTCCTCGTATGTGTCTTCTGTCTCGCGCGCCAATCGCAGCGCTTGCTCGTAATGTGCGGCCGCGCTGGCATCGTCCCCCTGGTTGCGCGCGATCTGCCCGAGCACATGATACGCGACCGTTGCGCCGTACAAGGCCCCCACTTCGAGGAAGATCGCAAGCGCCTCTTCAGCGTAAGCGCGCGCCGCGTCGTAATGGCCCTGGTACAAGGTGATATTGCACAGGTTGCCCAGGCTTGTCCCCTGGTTCAGCCGATCGCCAACCTGCCTGTTGAGCCGCAGCGCCTGTTCATACCATGGCCATGCCTCGTGGTAGTCGCCCTGATCGAAGGCGATGCTGCCCAGCGTTCCCAGCGCCATACCCTCAAGCCGCCGATCCCCGCAGGCTTGGGCCAGGCGCAGGGCCTCAGCGATCTCAGCGCGGGCGCGCGGGAAATCGGTCTGGCTGTAGGAGACGATGCCCAGGTTGAGCCAGCTATCGGTCTCAACTTGGGTCAGACCGAGGGTCTGACTGCGGATCAGAGCTTCGTTCAATTGGGTTCGTGCGGCCGGGTAATCGTTCAACCAACTTGCCGCCTTGCCCCAGACCAGGTATGCACGGGCCGCAGTGGCAGAGCCGGCAGGGGCCAAGGTCAGGCTTCGTTGTGCGTCAGCGACGGCCACCTTGTAATCGCCGGTCAGATATGCATAACGCGCTTTCCACATGGCCACCTCGGCCCGCTTCGCGGCGTCGTTCAGGTGGTCTGCCAACGCGGCCAGCGCGTCCAGATCTTCCCGTTGCGCGGCACGCGCTCCTTGCAGGTCATAAACGAACAGGCGGGCTGAGAGCAGCGCGTAGCGCTCGGCGGTCGCGTCTTCCGGCGTGAGCGCCAGCGCCCGGCTCAGATACGCCACCGCCTCGGCGTTGGCGTACTGGGCCGCGGCGCGTTCGCCGGCCAGCCGCGCATAACGCCGTTCGTGGGGCGTGTCGCTGGCCTGCCCGTAGTGATACGCCAGGTCGCCGTAGTAGGGCGCCAGGTTGGCAGCGTGGACGCGCACCAGCGCCTCGGCGGCCATGCCGTGAAGCTGGCGGAGCCGGGCGTGCAATTGCATGTCATACACCGCATCGCGCAGGAGCGCGTGCTGAAACTGATAACGGATGACGTCCAGCGGCGCCCAGATCCCCGCACCCGCGGCGGCCGCGAGCTGCGTGTCGAATGCGGGGCTGACCGGCGCAAACTCCGCCAACACGGCCGTTTCGAATTCGCGGCCCAGAACGGCGGCGCGCTGCACCACATCCCGCACCGACGGGGCCAGCCGATCGACGCGGGCGATCAGCACCCCTCGCACGTCGGCTGGCAAAGATGGCGCGCCGGCCACCGCCAGCACACCGCCGGAGCCTGCGCCGATCAGCCCTTGCTCCTGCATATGGCGCAGCAACTGCTCGGCGAAGAAGGGATTGCCCTCAGTGCGCGTCTGGAGCAAGGCCAGCAGGTCGGGGGGCGCCGGCGCCCCTAGGCGTGCCTGGGCCAACGCAGCCAATTCAGCCTCGGTCAACCGCGCCAGGTGCAGCTCGTGGCGCGGCAGCGCCGCGTTGTAGTGGTCAAGCGCCGCCGGCTCGCGGCTCACCAGCACGATGGTCAGCGGTGCGTCGCCCAGGTTGAACGACAGCGTGCGCAGAAGCTCCTCGGAGTCAGCATCGAGCCAGTGGGCATCTTCGACGGCCAGGATGAGCGGCCGGATGCGGCTCTCGGCCAACAGGAACGCTTGCAGGGCCAGGCGGGTGTTGTCGAAGCGCGCCTTGGGCTCGATCCCAGCGTAGCGTGGGTCAGGCCACGACAGGTCGGCCAGGGCCGCCAGGAACGCCAGGCCGCGTTCCAGGTCAGCTTGCAGGCCGGGATCGCTCGTGGCAGCGATGAGCGATCCCATCTTGTCAATGAAGCGGCGCGCGTTTTCCGCATCGGTTGCCGCAGTTTGCTCGAACCAGGCGCGTAGCAGCCGCCGGAACGGGCCCAGTGAGGAGCGGCGGATCTCATCGGCCGGGCAGTGGAACCAGGTTGCGGCCGGTTGTGCGCCGGTCAGCGGCTCCGCGCCGGGTCCTGCGGCACGCAGCGCCTGTCGCAGCTCTGCCAGCAGGCGGCTTTTGCCCACGCCGGCCTCGCCGGAGATGGCGATGATGCCCGCCGGTCGGCCGGCGCGGAGAGGCGCCACGGCGCTCGTCAATTGCGCCAGCTCGTGCTGCCGGCCGATGAAGGCGCCGGTGAAGCGCGCCGACGCCGACATGGCCCCCTGGCCGTACAGTGCATAAACCTTTTGCGGGGTCGCAAAGCCTTTGAAGTCCCGCGCGCGCAACGGTTCGACCGTGAAGTGAGCCCGCGCGCGGCGGGCGATGGCTTCATCCAGCCAGAGCTCACCCCAGGGAGCAGCTTCCGCCATCCGCGCCGCCAGGTTGGTGCCGGGCCCGTAGCAGCCGTAATCGGCGCGCTCGGCAGCGCCCACCAGGCCCGCGTACGTGATCCGGTAGGTCATGCCGGCCCGGATGGGATGTTTGGCCTGCGCCTGCGTGTCCAGGACGAAGTTGAGCGCCTGCGCGACATCGCCCTCGTGGGTTGCCGGCGCACCCCAAAAGAGCACGGCCGTGCAGCGGTCGCCCTCCCAATGAATGCCGCTGAGGAAGCCGCCATGCCGCCGCTGCTGCTCAAAGAGGATCGCCATGAACGCAGCCAGTGCCTGTCGGTCGCGGATGTCCTGGCCGGTCAGGAAGACAGCGACTGCGTTGCGAAACTCTCCCCGACCGACCAGTTGGCCCAGGGTGGCGGGCAGGAAGGCCGCGGCCGCCTCCGCTAACGTCCCTGGGTCGGCAGACGCAGCCGGCCCGGCCACGATGGTCTCCCCTGGCGCCGGCCGGTCTTTCACCGGGCCAGGCTCGTGAGCCGCCACCGCCTCACTGACACCGACCTCACCCTGGGCTGCCCCCTGCTGGACGCAGATGCACTCGGTTATGGCGGGGCCGCTGAAGTACCAGGCATGTGGCACGCCGTCACCGGCCCGAAGAATTCCCCAGATAACTTCGCCCCGCGCCACGCCGATGCGCGCGATCAGCGGGAATGCGCCGAAGGGGGTAATGCAGGTGGGATGGGCCTGCAGATGGTGCTGAATGACCTGCGCAGCGGCCAACGCACGATGAACGGTGTGTGCCTCCGACGATGAGAGACCGGGTGCGTCCTGTTCCGGGAACAACGCTGTGAAGCCATCCCCTGCGAATTGGGTGATGAAACCGCCCTGGGCGTGAATGCTGCGCACCAGCGGCGCAAACAAGGCGCTCAGCGCGTCAGCCAAAGCCTCTGAACCGGCCTGGCCGTGTTGGGCCAGTGTCTCGGTGAGCGCGGTGAAGCCTGTGAGGTCCAGCGAAAGGCTGGCCGCGGGGAAACACCCCTCGCACTCCCCGAGGATGTAGGCTTCCAGGATGAAAGATGAGATCAGGGAGCGCAACATGACACGCCTCTCAGTCTGTTCCGTGGATGTTCAGATGATGGTCCGGCCTCCAGGCCTTTGCCGGTCACTCGCGATGGCGAAGTAACTGGCGGAAGCTTCTCTTTCTGATTGCGCCGCTTGGAGATTCGCCTGGCTCACGCTGGCCAGCCCGGCCTGGGCGTTTTCGCTGCCCGACTGGTACCCCAAGATTTGAAAGATGCCCAGCGCCTCGCGATAGCAGCATTCGGCTTCGGTGTGCGCGCCACACGCCAGATGAGCATCGCCGAGCAGGTTTAGGGTCAGGCCCACGCCGCGCCGATCGTCCATCGCCCGTCGGATGGCGAGGCATTCAGCAAGGATCTCGTTGGCTGTGAGCGCATCGGCCCGGGCGAGGGCGATGCGCCCCAGCAGTTCCAGTGAGAAGGCCATGCTCCATTGGTTGCCCAGTCTGCGGGCGATCTCCAGATTCCTTTGGCACTGCCGCTGCGCTTCATCGTAGTCGCCCATCTGATGCGCAGCCCGCCCCAGGATGTTGCAGGTTACCGCGATCCCGTAATGATCTTCCACAGCCTCGTAGATGGCCAGGCTCTCTGCGCAGGCTGTGCGTGCACTCAGGATGTCGCCCTGGTGCAAAGCCATCGCGCCGCGGTAGGTGAGGGCGAAGGCAAGCGCCGTGCGCGCATTGGCCGCGCGCAGCAGCGCCAGGCTGCGGTTAAGCAATGTTTGAGCCTGCTCGGCCTGACCTATCAGAAAGGCAAACCAGGCCTGGCCCGCCAGCGCCTGGCCGAAGAGAGCTTCTGTGCTGGCGTCACCTCGATTGGCCAGTGTGTCGCCCAGGAACCTGATGGCGGTTTCTCCTTCATAGAACCAGCTGCGCATGTAACAGAACAGGAATAGACTGGGCAGGGCGCTTTGTAGTTCTGGCCAGGATTCATGCTCGACGGCCCAATACCAGGCTGCGCGCCAGTTTTCACTCTGCTGCGCGATCTGGGCCAGCGCTTCCGGCTGGCCTGCGCCCATCAAAGCAGCTTGTCGTTTCGCCAGAAAGGCGAGGAAATGGCGGCTGTGGCGCTCTTGCGTGGCTGCCGGCTCACCCGGCTGCCCGGCCAGGCGTTCGGCCGCGTACTGGCGCACTAACTCGTGCAGGCTGTAGCAGGCGCCGGCATCATTGCCTTGGTCAGCGGCGGAGGAGCTGGCCCGTAGCGGGCCAGGTGGGCATCTGTCGCGACGCAAGAGCGCCTTATCGGTCAGCGACGCCAGGAGTGGCAGGCCGGCGCCGGCAACTGCATTGGCGCTGGCTCGGTCGAACCCGCGCTGGAGGACGCTCAGCCGGCCCAGGGCCGCCTGTTCAGAGGACGAGAGCAGCTCCCATGATTGAGCGAACACCGCGCGCAGGCTGCGGTGTCGCTCGGGCATGTCTTGCATGGTCGTGGCGAGGAATCCCAGGTCACGGGGAATTTCCTGGGCGATCTCAGCGCATGAAAGGGTCGGGATCCAGGAGGCTGCCAGCTCAATCGCCAACGGCATCCCTTCCACCATCTGGCAGATGTGCATGATGTGGAGCAGATCGGCGTCCGTCAACGTAAAACCGGGTTGCAGGCGTTGCACGTTTTGCACGAACAGACTGATGGCGTCGCAGCACCTCGTCGTTTCGGGTTCATGGATGCAAGGATCGGCTGCAGTTGTCGGGAATTCCAGGCCCACGAGGTGCAACACACACTCCCCGCGTACATTGAGTCGCTGCCGTGCTGTGGCGAGGATCCTGACCCCTGGCGCGCGTTGGAGCAGGTCAACGATCCACGCAGCGAGCGCCGGCTGTGGCTGCAGATCATCGAGCACCAGCAGAAGCTCTTTGCTGCGCAGATAGCCCAAAAGCCGAGCCTTTGGGGCCGAGTCAAGGCCGCCCACAGTAAGGTGTAAGGCCTCGGCCAGCGCGAGATCAAGCCCTTCAGGCGTGCTGGCAGCAGGTGTCTGAACGAAGCAGATCTCATCCCGGAATAGGCCTTTCTGTCGCGCGGCCGCGGCCAACGCCAGGCGCGTCTTGCCGATGCCGCCGGGGCCAACCAGGATCACCAGCCGGCAGGCGGGATCGGCCAACATCGCGCTGATGTGCGCCAACTCCGTTGTGCGCCCGACGAAGGGGGTTAGAGGCATAGGCACCTCGACGCCCACGGGACCTTCAAAAGTGCCGTCACGGATGCTGGCCCACAAGGCCGTTGTCTCAGCTTCGGGTTCGGCGCCTAGCTCCCGTTCGAGAACACGCCGGCAGTTATCGAATTGCACCAGGGCAGCGCCGCGTTGGCCATCCAGCGCCAGCGCCTGCATCAGTTGGCGGTGAGCGCGTTCGTGCCAGGGTTCCATCGCCAGCAGTTGGCGGGTATAGCGCTGTGCTGCGGCGTAGTTGCCCACCCCCAGGTAGTGTTGTGTGATCTGCTCTAGCGCCTCAATGGCCTGGCGGTGGTAACGCTCCTGGCAAAGAACTTGCCACTCTTCAAAGTCCACGCAGTCAGTTGGCGCAAGATCCGCCAGGAAATCTCCGCGATAGAGCGCCACCGCCTCTTCGAGGTTTTGGATGCAGGATGGGCAGCGGGCGATGGTGTGGTGAGGGTGGGCAGCGCAAGCCGTCAGGCGCGCGTCGAACTCGACCGCATCCACCCAGCAGCGTTCCGGTTCAAGGTTAAGCTGGACAGATTGGTGGGTGATCTCCAGCAATGCTGGATGATCCTGGCCGGGGTCTAGCGGAGCGAGAGCCTCGCGCAGGCTTGAAAGCGCCACGCGCAAGCTTAACCGGGCAGCGTCATTGGGATGCTCGCCCCACAGCAGTGTGGCCAGCGCCGTGCGCTGGTGCGGGCGGCCGGCTTCGCCTGCCAGGTAGGCCAGCAGGGCTCGGCTCTTGCCGGAGCGTAACCCTGCTAGCGGCGCCCCATCCAGGGTGGCCATGAACGGCCCCAGGAGAGAGAGCTTCAGGCGCGCCATGTCGTGGATTCTAGCATTGTTTCGATCTGTGGGCAAATTCACATGTGAGGGAATGGGGGTATTGTCAATATCCCTTAATAATCCGGAAAACGAGGGGTTTCGCGGGCCGCGTAACGTTGCGTTAACGGTCGTGGAGTAGGATGCGGTGTAAGAGAAGGGGGCGTATGGCACAGGATCAGCAACCCGGCCAGTCAAACCGAACCGATTATCACGCCTACCTGCTGCGGCTCTGGCGTGAGAGCCCGTACAGCCCCTGGCGAGCCATGCTGCAGGATGCCACGACAGGCCAGCGGCATGGTTTCGCAGGGCTGACGGCCCTGTGGATGTACCTGCGTACTCAGACCGGGGAGTGTATGCCTTGCTCGGATGAGCAGGCACTCGCATCACAAAACTATCAGGAGGAAGAGAACCATGACAAAGGTACGATTACCCAAACTGCTTGACAAGCTGATCTTCGTCACAGTGTTGTTGACCCTGCTCGGCGTGCCCAATTCCGGCACGGCGATGGGCGTTGTGCCGCCTTTGCGCAGCGTGGATGCCGATGGCCAGCTACAATGGGTGGATCGGGTGCTCATCCTGCCGCCTGCACCGGTGACCGCGGCCGGGGTGCAGCAGCCCGCAACAACTCAGATGAGCGAGGGCTTCGAGGGAGCCTGGCCCACCACCGGCTGGGAGCTTCTTGACAACAGTGTTGCGGACGGAGGCGAGTATCTCCTCGGCAAGCGCACCTGCCATCCCCGCACGGGCAGTGCCGCTGGCTGGACGGTGGGAGGCGGCGCAAACGGCAGCGCTTTGGGTTGCACTGGCAACTACCCCGATAACATCGAGACATGGGCAATCTACGGTCCCATTGATTTGACTCAGGCCACGGCCGCCAGCCTCCGCTTCCATGTCTGGGGTCGGACAGAAGCCCCGCAAGGGGATACTTGCTATGATGGCCTGTTCGTGGGCTCCTTTACCGATGACACCGATTTGGCGGGTGGGGCGTTGTGTGGTGACGCAACGGGGGGTGATGCGGGCAACGGATACTACCAGATTGATTACCCGCTTGACGACCGGCTCGGCGTCGGCCAGGTATGGCTGGCCCTGGCGTTTTTCAGCGATAGTAGTATCACCGATATTGGGTTTACCCTTGATGATGTGTCGGTTGATGTCACCGTTACACCCTCACCCCCGCCCCCTGCCAGAGGCAAGACCGTTTATCTGCCGTTGATCGCGAAACCACCCAAGGTTGAGACGCCGCCTGCAGGGACAGCCTTCGAATGGATCAAGCGAACGCTCGAGACACCTGGGGCACAGGAGAACTTTGTCCTGGATACTAGCCGCTGCGCATTCAACTCGGCGTATGGTTTTCTATACTATTCGGGTGTTGAACAGCCGTTCACCGCGGCTGAAGCTCAAAGCCGAACGTTGGAAAATATGAAGGCGATGATCTTTCGGGCCAAGACGGGCGTCTTGCTCGGCGATTACATGTCCAGTTATGCTGTTACACCGGCAGAGATCACCTATCCCGCGCCTGATAGGTTGCGGCTGCATCTGGAGCCTGTGTCAAGCGGGACGAACACCCTCAACTTCACCGGCGACATCGTGCAAAACGAAATGCAGATCGACTATAGCGAAACGGCCAGTACATACGTGATTGGTGTACTCGGTTCTGTGCGCCTTGTAGCCAACTTCCGTTGTTCTATCAATTGGGTGCCCCCCAGTCAATGGACACCCATGCGCGTGACGAATGTCCAGGCTTCGGACAATGCACTTTATAACCCGACGAACAAGTGCTTTCACGTCACATGGCAGCCTGCCACGAGTGATGCGCCTGCCGCCAAAGCTGACAAATATGAGCTCACGCTTGTAGGTGATGAGCCCCTGGGTACCGTACAGGTGCCGGGTGCTTCGTCTCAGTTTGATGATTGCTCCTCTGCTGCCCAGGCGGTCAACATGTGCAACAACCCCGTGGTCTACTATCAGATCATGGCGGTGAGCGCGACCGGACTGAAAAGCCAAGTGGCGACTTCGAGCATGGTCCCGGTCTATCGGCGGTGCTGGTAGCACGTCTCCGGTTGAGCGGAACGAATGACTGCGGCCATGAGCGCGCAGCTTCCGGTGAATCTCTGCCCTTGCTCCTTCCCTGCTCTTGAAAAGAGGACCTTCGATCGGCTCAAGAGCAGGGCTTTGTTGTTTTACGAACATCCGTTCTCTCGTTTCGTAATTTGCGTTTTTCCCCAGCCTGATGTACACTCCTGTCATCGCTCGCACATAAGTTTGATTCGTTGACGTGTACTTGAGAGGGAGTGACGTATGGCGGAAGTTGCACGGCTGAAGGCGTTAGATACGACCCTGGCGACCTTGAAGAAACGTTTTGGCGAAGGGACTGTGATGAAGTTGGGCGAGGCGGGGCGCCTGAAGGTGGCCGCGATCCCCACCGGTTCCCTCTCACTGGACCTGGCCCTGGGCATCGGCGGTGTGCCGCGCGGGCGCATTACCGAGATCTACGGCCCGGAATCCTCCGGCAAGACCACCATCTGCCAACACATTATCGCGGAAGCCCAGCGGATCGGCGGCATCGCCGCGTTTGTGGATGTGGAACACGCGCTCGACCCTGATTACGCCCGCCGCTGCGGTGTCAACGTGGATGAGTTGTACATCTCGCAGCCCGACACCGGTGAGCAGGCGCTGGAAATCGCCGAGGCGTTAATCCGTTCCGGCGCGGTAGATGTGGTCGTCATTGACTCGGTGGCCGCGCTGGTGCCGCGGGCCGAGATCGAGGGCGAGATGGGCGACAGCCACGTTGGCTTGCAGGCCCGTCTCATGTCCCAGGCGCTGCGCAAGCTGGTCGGCGCGATCAAGACCAGCAACACAGCCCTGGTCTTCACGAATCAGCTACGCCAGAAGATCGGCATCATGTTCGGCAACCCCGAAACCACCAGCGGTGGCCTGGCGCTGAAGTTCTACGCCAGCGTCCGCATGGATGTGCGCCGCCTGGAAGGCATCAAGCAGGGCGGGCAGACGGTCGGCAGCCGCACCCGCGTGACCATCAAAAAGAACAAGGTTGCGCCACCGTTCCGCCAGGCCGAATTCGACATCATGTACAACAAGGGGATCAGCAAGGCGGGCGACCTGCTGGATCTGGGCGCAGCGATGGGCATCATTGACAAGCGCGGCGCCTTTTATAACTTTCAAGAAACCCGGCTGGGCCAGGGCCGCGAGAATGCCAAGGATTTCCTGGAGAACCAGCCTGCCATCGCCCAACGCATCGAAGACGCCATCCGTGCCGCATCGTCCACCGGCCCTTCTCAGGCCGTGGCGGTCGAGGCGGAAGACATGGATGACGAGGAGTAATTGCTGTTATCTTTGGCTGACGCTGCGCCCCGGAGGCAGGCGTCAGCCATCCTGCTCCGAACCCCGACGCGCGCTTATTGTCATCTGTGCAGCGGGGCCGGCGGTCGGCAGACCGGTTTCGGAGCAGCTTTTTGCCCCTGGTTGGGGCCTGGACACAGTTTGAATCGCCGTTTATACGCCGCTGCAGCGGCGCTGGCACTGGAGACTCGTGGGGGTATCATCCATGGCGTAGCGCAAGTAACCTCGCAAGCCCATGCGCAGGGGTGCGAGGTTGCTCACGCACCTGTGAGTTGAGCCGGGCATATCTTTCGATGTTGGGATGCCCCGGCGTACGGAATTGGCCGGTTTCTCCGGCGCTCTCCACGTCCGAAGAACTTCGAGCGTGCTGACGCTGCTGCACGGGTAAGTTCAGCATTCGCGCGCGCTGTAAACGAGACAAAAGCTGTGGCGCAGGGCCTCAACGGGGCAGCCTGTGGCTACGGCTTTTTTGTTGTTAATCAATGTGTAGGGGCACGGCCTCGCGCCTGCTCCCGAGACAGGCTCGGATGGCCGGTACGATCACGAGTTTGAAGTTTCAAAAACAGACGGCTGACCGGGTGAACGTATACCTGGACGGCACATATGTCCTGGCGCTGCCGGCCCTGGAGGCCGCCCGCCTGCGCGTGGGCCAGCACCTTGACGACACCGAGATCGCCCAATTGCGGGCGCTGGATATCCGGCAGAAAGCCTATGACCGTGCGCTGCATTACCTGAGCTATCGGCCGCGCAGCGCGGCCGAGCTGCGGCGGAACCTGGTCGAGGCCGATTTTGACCCGGATACTGTGGAAGAGACGTTGGCCCGGTTGGCCGAACAAGGCTACCTGGACGACGCTGAGTTTGCCCGGTTCTGGGTCGAGAACCGCCAACGCTTTCGCCCCAAAGGGGAGCGAGCGTTGCGCCAGGAATTGCGGCAGCGCGGCCTTGACGCTGACACCATCGCCGGGGCGCTGGAAAGGTTGGATACGGCTGAGGCCGCATACCGGGCAGCGCAGCCGCGCGCTGAGCGTCTTGCGCAATTGGCGCAGGTGGATCCCACAAGCTTTCGGCGCAAGTTGAGTGACTTTTTGTTGCGCCGTGGCTTTGACTATGACGTGATCGCAGAGGCCGTCGCCCGGTTGCTGCGTGAACTTTCCCAAGATATAATGCCAGACTGAAAGTGAGGAATTAACGATGTTTATCGGAAATCCAGGTCTCCGCGTGGTGGTGGACCTGCTGATCTTCCTGGCGGCTGGCGTGGCCGGCGGGGTCATCGGCTACTTGATCGTGCGCTCTCGCCAGCTCCAGGCGCGCAATGAGGCCGAGGCCCTCACCCGCAACGCTGAGGTCGAGTCTAAGCGCATCCTGGCTGAGGCTGAAAGCAAAGCCAAGACCGTAGCGCTGGTTGCCCAGGAACAGAAGGTTCGCATCCTTGAAGAGGCGGAGCAAGACATCCAACGCCGGCGCCGAGAAATGGACCGCAGCGAGGAGCGGCTCCAGCGACGCCAGGAGCAACTTGACGTCAAGCTGGAACAGGCGGATGCGCGCAACCGCAAGTTGGATCAGCGCCAGGCCAAACTGGACAAACGCGAGGCCGATCTGGTCAAGCTGGAGGAGGAGCGCCGCCTGGAACTGGAGCGGATCGCCAACATGAGCCAGGACGACGCGCGACGCGAGCTGTTGGCCGCGGTCGAGCTGAGCACCCGGCAGGAGATGGCCCGCAAGATCCGGGAGGTTGAGGCTGAGGCCATGGCCGAGGCTGACGAGCGAGCGCGCCGCATCATCACACGCGTCATCGAGCGGGTGGCCTCGGAGCACGTGTCGGAGACCACGGTCTCCAGCGTGCCGCTTCCTACGGACGAGATGAAGGGCCGCATCATCGGCCGCCAGGGCCGCAACATCCGGGCCATTGAACAGGTCACCGGGGTGGACCTGGTAGTGGATGACACACCCGAGGCGGTGATCATATCCAGCTTTGACCCCGTCCGCCGCGAGGTGGCGCGCATTGCCTTGGGCCGCTTGGTGCAAGATGGCCGCATCCACCCGGCGCGCATCGAGAAAGAGGTCGAGAAGGCACAGCAAGAGGTGGAGAAGTCCATCAAGGACGCGGGCGAGCAAGCCGTGATCGAGGTGGGCTTACAGATGTTGCACCCTGAGTTGGTCAAGCTCTTGGGCCGCCTGAAATATCGTACCAGCTACGGCCAGAATCAGCTGGCACACGCCGTGGAGGCCACCCATATCGCGGCGATGTTGGCTGCTGAAATGGGCGCGAACATCCAGATCGCCAAGATGGGCGCGCTGCTGCATGATATCGGCAAGGCCGTGAGTCACGAGGTGGAAGGCGCGCATGCCCAGGTGGGCGCAGATATCGCCAAGCGCTACGGTGTGCCGGCCGAGGTGGTGAATATCATCGCATCGCATCATCACGAGGTGGATCAGCTGTCGGTGGAAGCGGCTATCGCCACGGCTGCGGACGCCATCTCCGGCTCGCGGCCCGGTGCGCGACGCGAGGCGTTGGAAACCTACGTCAAGCGTATCCAGGCGCTGGAGGAGATCGGCAACTCGTTCCAGGGTGTCCAGCAGACCTATGCGATCCAGGCCGGCCGCGAGGTGCGTGTGATCGTGAAGCCCGAAGACGTGGACGACTTGGCTTCGATCCGCCTGGCCAAGGAGATCGCTCAGCGGATCGAGGATAACCTGGAGTATCCGGGCCAGATCAAGGTGATGGTCGTGCGTGAGACGCGCGCGGTGGAGCTGGCAAAGTAGCTCTTACGGCTTGATAGTGAAGGGAGGCGGGTGACGACCGTCACCCGCCTCCCTCTTTTCTATTTCTCGATCACTATCGCGACCACCATCGGCTTGCGGCCGGTCTCGTCAAACAGGAAACGTTTCAGCGCATCTTGGGTCCGCTCGATGATGGCCTGGCGTTTGCGGATGTTGGTGACCCGCAGCGCGGAGTACGCGCGATCCGCTGCCCGTTCCAGCAGGTCGTTGCTTTCACGCACGTAAACGAACCCGCGGGAAACCAGCTCCGGCCTGCCGACCACCTCGCCAGTGGCCGCGCTGACCGGCACTAACGCGATCACGAAGCCATCGCGGGCCAGGATCTCGCGTTCAGCCATCACCTTTGGTCCCACATCCCCCACGCCAGAGCCATCCACGTACACCTCACCGGCTGGAACCTGCTCAACGATGCGCGCCGAATCGGCGTTGAGCTCGATCACCGCGCCGTTTTCGGCTACCACGATATTATCGGCCGGGATACCGAGCTGCCGTGCAAGCCGCGCGTGGGCGTGCAGGTGGCGCAGCTCACCATGCACCGGGATGAAGAAGCGCGGCCGGGTCAGCGACAGCATCAGCTTTTGCTCCTCCTGGCTGGCATGGCCCGACACGTGCACCGGCGCCAGCGGCGGGTAGATCACCTCCGCACCGCGGGCGATCAGCTTGTTGATGAGCCGCGCCACCACCTCCTCGTTGCCGGGGATGGGCGTTGATGACAGGACGACGGTGTCGCCGGCCTTGACTTCAATCTGGCGGTGCGTGCCGTGGGCCATGCGCGCCAGCGCGGCCTCGGGCTGGCCCTGGCTGCCGGTGGTGACGATGGCGACGCGGCCATCGGGCAGCTTCAACGCCTCGTTCAGGTCAACCAGCAGACCGGGAGGCGCCTCCAGGTGGCCCAGCTCGCGTGCGATCTCGGCGGTCTTGACCATGGAGTAGCCGGCCAGCGCAACCAAGCGGCCGTGCCGCTCCGCCGCATCGATCACCTGCTGCACGCGGCTCAGCAGCGACGCGAAGGTCGCGATAATGATCCGGCCCGGCGCCTCCCGGAAAATCTGTTCAAACGCGGGGCCGATGACCGCCTCGGAAGGGGTTGAGCCCGCTTTCTCTGCGCCGGTGGAGTCGCTGAGCAGTGCCAGCACCCCCTGCGCGCCCAACTGGCCTAAGCGCGCAAAGCTGGGGCCACCCCCGCGTACCGGTGTGTAGTCGAACTTGAAGTCGCCGGTGTGGAGCACCTTGCCGGCCGGCGTGCCGATGGCCAGGCCGACCCCGTCGGGGATTGAGTGGGTGATGGCCAGAAACTCCACCTCGAACGGGCCGACCAGAAAGGTTTCGCCGGCAGTGATGGGGTGCAGGTTGGGCGTGCCCAGTTTCGGATGCTCCGCCAGCTTCGCCCGGATCAGGCCCGCGGCCAGGGGTGTCGCGTAGATCGGTGTGTTGGCCGGCACCACGTCGCCCAGCAGATAGGGCAACCCGCCGATGTGGTCCTCGTGGCCGTGGGTGATCACGAATGCGCGCACCCGGTCGGCGCGCGCGCGCAAATACGAGTAGTCGGGGATCACCACGTCAATGCCGAGCATGTCCTGTTCTGGGAACATGATCCCTGCGTCTACCACCAGGATGTTGCGGCCATATTCGAAGAGCATCATGTTCTTCCCCACTTCCCCCAGGCCGCCCAAGGGGATGATGCGCAGACTTTCCGTCATTTTTTGTTCTTCCCGGCCCGGATCGCGCGGATCGGGGCCCAATAAAAAAGTCGTCCGGCGAACTGCCCCAGACGACATCCATATGGATACATTCCAGCGAGACGTGCGCCGCCTCATAACACTCATAGTGTAGCCCAGAAGGCGATTTTTGTCAAAGTCTGTGAGAGAAATAGTCCAAATTCCCCAATTGACCCGTTGCACAACCTGTTCTATACTGCCCCCCATGAACATCCAACCCATTACCCTGACCGCCGGGTGCGTCCGGTTGGAGCCGCTGACCGAAACGCATGTGCCCGATCTGGCCGCAGTGGGCCTGGACCCGGACATCTGGCGCTACATGCTGTACGGAGATATTGACAGTGAGGCCAAGATGCTGGGCTTTGTGCGCGATCTGCTGGCGCGGCAGGCGCGCGGCACGGATCTGCCTTTCGCAGTGATCTGCCAACTGACCGATCGGGCCATTGGCTGCACGCGCTACATGGACATCCGGCGCCACGACCGCGGCCTGGAGATCGGCGGCACCTGGTACGGCGCGGCCTTCCGGCGCACGGCCGTCAACACCGAGTGCAAGTACTTGCTCCTGCGCCACGCGTTCGAGACGTTGGGCTGTATCCGCGTACAGTTCAAGACCGACCTGCGCAACGAGCGCTCCCAGCGGGCCATCGAGCGCCTGGGCGCGGCCAAAGAGGGCGTCCTGCGTAACCACATGATCACGCCGGACGGGACGATCCGGGATTCGGTGTATTACAGCATCCTCGATCGGGAGTGGCCGACGGTCAAGGCGCGGCTGGAGGCGTGGCTACAAGGGCCAAGTCGTGTTTGACAGCCACGGCCACCTGTGCTACACTCCCACCCGCAAAAGATGGGCGGCGGGATGCGCCGCCGTGCCAGAAGCATAACCAACGTTTGGAGCAAGACAGTGGCTTTTAGCCTGCGTTTCCCTCGTCGTCGTCCCAACTCATCGGGATAGCACCCGGTCAGGGCACGCGCGAGCCAAACGTCTACGACAGCACGAGGCAGACCAGCACCCAGTTCCGGGGAGCTGGTCTTTTTTGTGTGATTTCGCCGTTCAACGGTGGCGGAGCATCCTGAGCGGAGGGCCGCAGCCCACAGTCGAAGGATGCGGAGCGGTCTTATGTGTCAGGCCGCCACCCTTCGACTGCGAACGGCGAACGAATGCCGTGCTCCGCTCAGGGTGCTTGCAGGCAGCAAGGATATCGGTAGTTGTGTGGAGTGAACTACATGGTTAGAATTGGTATCATCGGCGCAACCGGCTATACCGGCCTGGAGTTGCTGCGGCTGCTTCAGCGCCATCCAGCCGCCAGGATCGTCTGGCTCACGTCGGAGCAGTCGGCCGGGCAGCGCTTCGGCGACGTGTTCGCGGTGCCGCCCGTGTTGGGCGACCGGGCACTGATCAAGTTGGCGCAGGCCGATTACGCGGCCGTGGACCTGGTCTTTTGCTGTCTGCCGCACGCGGCGTCGCTGGCGCCGGTGGCGGCCGCGCGCGCGGCCGGCGCGCGGGTGGTTGACCTCAGTGCGGATTACCGGCTGCGCGACCCCGCAGTCTACCAGCAGTGGTATGGCCACGCGCACACCGAGCCGGCGCTTCTGGCTCAGGCGGTCTACGGCTTGCCAGAGCTTTACCGTGACCGGATCGCCTGCGCGGGCGTGGTGGCGAATCCCGGCTGCTACCCCACCAGCGTGGTCCTGGGCCTGGCGCCGCTGGCCCGGGCGGGCTGGCTGAACGGCACGATCATTGCGGACAGTAAGTCGGGCGTGTCGGGCGCGGGGCGGTCACTCAGCCTGAAGACCCATTTCGTGGAAGCTAACGAGAACCTCAGCCCCTATAGCATCGGCCGGGCGCACCGGCATTTGCCGGAGATGGAGCAGGAGTTGGGAATCAGCGAATCAGCGAATCAGCGAATCGTCTTCTCCCCGCATCTGGTTCCGGTGAGCCGGGGGATGCTGTCCACGATCTATGTGACGCTGCCGGAAGGGGTGGGGGAGGTGGAAGTGCGGGTGCGGTATGAGGCCACCTACGCGGGCGAGCCGCTGACCTACGTGCTGCCCGCGGGCCAGGTCGCCACCCTCGGCCACACCGCGCACACCAACACCTGCGCCATCGGCCTGACTTTCGTGCCCGGCACGCGCACGCTGATCGTCACGTCCAGCATTGACAACCTGGGTAAAGGCGCCTCGGGCCAGGCGGTGCAGAATATGAACCTGATGTTCGGGTTGGCAGAGACGATGGGGCTGATGTGAAGCGTATTGCGTACTACGCATTGCGCGAGATCGGGGTGAATCCACCCAATACGTAGTACGTCGTGTGCAACAACAAGAGCAGGGCAGGCAAAATGCATTCCAACGACAAATCCATTCTCGTCCTCAAAATCGGCGGCAACCAGGTGGAGGATGAGGCATTCCTGGCGGGGTTCGTGGCCGCGGTCAAGGAGCTGCTGGCCGAGCACGCGGTGATCATCGTTCACGGCGGCGGCAAGGAGATCAGCGACCTGCACGGCCAGCTCGGCGTGGCTTTCGAGACGGTCGCGGGGCTGCGCGCCACCGGCCCGGAGAGCATGCGGCTGGTGGAGATGGTGCTGAACGGCACGGTGAACACCCGGCTGGTGCGTTGGCTGGTGAACGGCGGGGTGGATGCGCTTGGCCTCACCGGGGTGGACATGGGGCTGGTGCGCACCACGCCGCTGACGGTCAATGGCAAGAGCCTGGGGCTGGTGGGCCAGGTTGGCCCGGTCAACGGCGAGGCGCTGCTGCAACTGCTCGACCTGGGCCTGACTCCGGTCATCTCGCCGGTCTCCCTGGGCGAGGACGGGCTGAGTTACAACGTCAACGCCGATCACGTGGCCGCGGGCGTGGCACGGGCGGTCGAGGCGGGCAAGCTTATCTTCGTGAGCAACGTCTCCGGCGTGCAAATCACCGGCCGCACCATGCGCGCGCTCACCGTGGGGCAGGTCGAGGGCCTGGTCGCTGATGGCCACATCACCGGCGGCATGATCCCTAAAGTGCGTTCGGCCACCGAGGCGGTCGAACAGGGCGTGCACCAGGCGGTGATCACGGATCTGGCGGGGTTGGCGAGGGGAGAAGGGACGGCGGTGATCCTTGGAAGGTGATGGAGAGAGCGGATCACTTACTGCATACTGCGTACGACGGATTCCGTTCAAACCAAATCATCTCGGTACACAAATGCGCGGTGCGCAGCACCACTGACCAGGAGTGCATTACGATGGAAGACATTGTTGAACTTGAGCAGCACTACGTCCTCGGCACCTACGCGCGGCCACCTTTCGTGTTGGATCACGGCCAGGGATGCTGGATCTACGACACCGCGGGGAACAGCTACTTGGACTGCGCCGCGGGCATCGCGGTGAACGCGTTCGGGCATGCAGATCCGGGCCTGGCGGCCGTGCTGGCCGAGCAGGCCACCCGGTTGTGGCATGTGTCCAACCTGTATCACACTGCGCATCATGCCCGGCTGGCGCGCAAGCTGTGCGAGAGCAGCTTCGCCGACAAGGTGTTCTTCTGCAACTCCGGCGCAGAGGCCAACGAAGGCGCGTTCAAGTTCGCGCGCAAGTGGGCGCGCGACAACTTTAACGCCGAAAAGACGGCCATTGTCGCGTTCACCGGCGCGTTTCATGGCCGGACCTTCGGCGCACTAGCCGCCACCCCGCGGGAGAAATACCAGGCCGCGTTCCGGCCGCTGCTGCCGGGCGTGCGCATCGCGCCGTTCAATGACCTGGACGGCATGGCTGCGGTCATGGGCGACGACGTCTGCGCCGCAATCGTCGAACCGGTGCAGGGCGAGGGCGGCATCCACCCGGCCACGCCGGAGTTTCTGGCCGGCCTGCGCCAGTTGTGCGATCGCCACAACGCGCTGCTGATCTTCGACGAGGTGCAGTGCGGCCTCGGCCGGACCGGCACGCTGTGGGCGCACCAGGGTCCTGGCGTGGCGCCGGACATCTTGACCGCCGCGAAGCCGTTGGCGGGCGGTCTACCCATGGGCGCCATCTTGATGACCCAACGCGTGGCCGATGTAATGCATCCGGGCGATCACGGCAGCACCTTCGCCGGAAGCCCGCTGGTTGCCTCGGTGGCTGAGGCCGTGCTGGCGCGGGTCAATCGGCCCGAGTTCCTGGCCGACGTGGCTGCAAAGGGCGCGTACTTTAAGGAGCGGCTGGAGGAGCTGAACTCGCCGCACCTCACCGCGGTGCGCGGCCGCGGGCTGATGATCGGCGCAGACCTGGACATCCCGGCCGCAGACGTGGTGAACGCGGGCTATCGCCACGGCCTGCTGCTGATCAATGCGGGGCCGAATACCTTGCGCTTCGTGCCGCCGCTAATCATCGGCCGGGATGAGATTGATCAAGTAATCGAACGGTTGAACGCAGTTTTTCAAGCGGTTTGACGGAGCTGAGGGAAGTCAAGAAAGTGAGGAAATGCAGGGAAATGAGGGAAATCGGGATCCGACGGGCCGTTGAAGCCGATATCGAGGGGATTCTGACCATCGTCAATGGGTACGCCGCGCAGAACCTGATGTTGCCGCGCACGCCTGAGCAGATCCGCCGCGTGCTCAAATGGTTTCTGGTGGCCGAGCAGGATGGCCGGGTTGTAGGCTGCGGCTCCAACGTGGAACTGACCCCCCGGCTGACCGAGCTGCGATCGCTGGCGGTCGCGCCGGCGCTGCGCGGTGCGGGTCTGGGAGCCCGTCTGGTGGCAGCCCTGGTAGAGCGTGCACGGGCGGACGGCTACGATCAGATCTGCGCGCTGACGCTGAGCGAGGGATTCTTCAACCGGTGCGGCTTTGCCACCGTTGACCGCTGGGCCATCTCGACTAAGATCTGGCACGAGTGCATTTACTGCCCCAAGTTCGATGCGTGCGACGAGATCGCGGTGCTGATGAACCTGACCGAGCCGCAAGTCGCGCCGAAGCCCATCGCACCGGAGATCAGCCAGGAGTTGTGGCAGGGTTTGCGGTTAGCGTTGGTAAACTGAGGAGCTCATCATGCCGATAACCATCCGTCTCGCCCTCATCGGCCTGGGCAACGTGGGACGCGCGTTCCTGGAGCTGATGGTCGCCAAGGCGCCACTGCTGCGGGAACGCTACGACCTGGAGCTGGTCCTGACCGGCGCGGCCGACTCGTCCGGCGCGGTGATGGACGGGAGCGGTATTGACCCTATTGCGCTGCACGAGCACAAGGCGCGCGGGGGCGCCGCGGCCACCTTCGTGCGCGGCGTGCCGGGCATGAGCGCATTCAAGCTGGCCGCCCAAGCCCCGGCCGACCTGCTGCTGGAAGCCTCGGCGGTCAACCTGCGCACCGGCCAGCCAGGCCTCGACTGCGCCCGCCGGGCCATCCGCCGGGGGCTGCACGTGGTGCTGGCCAACAAAGGACCGCTGGTGTACGCATTCGGTGAGCTGGAAGACGCGGCGCGGGCGGCTGGCGTCGGCCTGGCGTACAGCGCCACCGTGTGCGGCGCGCTGCCGGTGGTCAACATCGGCCAGCGCGATCTGGCCGGATGCGAGATCCGCTCGGTGGCCGGCATCTTCAATTCCACCAGCAACTCGATCCTGGCCGCGATGGCGCAGGGCGGCAGTTACGAGGAAGCTTTGCGCCAGGCCCAGATCGACGGCATCGCGGAGGCCGACCCGACCCTGGACGTCGAGGGGTGGGACACCGCCAACAAGCTGGTCATCATCACCAACAGCATCCTGCGCCAGCCCGCGACTCTGGCCGATGCGACCCCCGTTATCGGCATCACCGGCATCACTGCCAACGACATCCGGGCGGCCGCGGCCCAGGGCCAGGTGATCAAGCTGGTGGCGCGGGCGGAGCGCGGCCTCGGTGGCCGCTATGCTCTGTCCATCCAACCCGAATGGCTGCCCGTCGGCGATTTTCTGGCCGGCGTCAGCGGCTGGGAGATGGGCATCATCTTCGATACCGACATCATGGGCCTGCAGCAATTCAAAGTGGACGAGCGCGGCCCCGTGCCCACCGCAGCCGCGATGCTGCGGGATGTGATTACGCTGACAGGAAATAGGTAGACAAGTAGACAGGTAGACAAGTAGACAAGGATTCCCTATTCCCTTGTTTCCTTGTTTCCTTATCTACCAACTTACCAACCCACCAAGGAGCAATTCATGCCTGCCAAGAAATCATCCGTCAACAAAGTCGTGCTCGCCTATTCCGGCGGGTTGGATACGTCGTGCATCGTGCCGTGGCTGGTGGAGAACTACGGTTGCGAGGTGATCTGCTTCTGCGCCAATCTGGGGCAGGAGGAGGAGCTGTCGGGGCTGGAGGCCAAGGCGCTGGCGTCCGGGGCCAGCAAGCTCTACATCGAGGACCTGCGCGAGGAGTTTATCACCCAGTACATCTACCCGACGCTCAAGGCCGGCGCGATTTACGAGCGCGAATACTTGTTGGGCACCAGCTTCGCCCGGCCGCTGATCGCGAAGCGCATGGTGGAGATCGCCGAGCTGGAAGGCGCGGACGCGGTCTCGCACGGCGCCACCGGCAAGGGCAACGACCAGGTGCGGTTCGAGCTGACCGTGATGGCGCTTAATCCTAGGCTCAAGATCATCGCGCCGTGGCGCGAGTGGCACATCCGCAGCCGCGAGGACGCGCTGAAATTCGCGGCCGAGCACAATGTGCCGGTAACAGCCACCATCAAGTCCATCTACAGCCGCGACCGCAACCTGTGGCACCTGAGCCACGAGGGTGGCATCCTGGAAGATCCGTGGCAAGAGCCGGAAGAGCCGATGCACCAACTCACTGTAGCCCCCGAGGCCGCGCCGGACGAGGCCGAGTATCTGGAGGTCTACTTCGAACAGGGTGTGCCCAAGCGGATCAACGGTGAGGCCATGGGGCCCATTGCGCTGGTGGCGAAGCTCAACGAGATCGGCGCGCGGCACGGGGTCGGCCGCATTGACCTGGTGGAGAACCGCTTGGTGGGCATGAAGTCGCACGGCGTCTACGAAACCCCCGGCGGCACCATCCTCTACAAGGCGCACCAGGCGCTGGAACAGCTCTGCCTGGACAAGGAGACGCTGCACTACAAGCAGGTGATCGCGCTCAAATACGCGGACTTGGTGTACAACGGCCAGTGGTTCACGACTATCCGCGAGGCGCTGGATGCGTTCGTGGACGTGACACAGCAGCGCGTCACCGGCGTCGCGCGGCTCAAGCTGTACAAGGGCAACCTGATCCTGGTGGGCCGCAAGTCGCCCTTCAGCCTCTACCGCGAGGACTACGCCACCTTCGGCGAGGAAGATGTCTACAATCAGAAGGATGCCGAGGGCTTTATCAAGCTTTTCGGCCTGCCCATGAAAGTCGCCGCGCTGCTGGATATCGAGGGCACCGGCCGCAGCAAGTACCACGGGCCCGATTATTCGGCGTTCAAGCGGGACTGAGCTGGATGCCGGATACTGGAAGCTGGATACTGGAAATGCAGGGAGCACCTCGTTTCAGATAACTAGCTTCCAGTTTATGCCGCCTATTGGAGTTGGAAGCATGCCTGAACAAGTTCCTCTCGGCTTTACTTTCTCCGGCGTCGCGGCCGGCATCAAAAAGACCGGCGCGGCGGACCTGGCGCTGATCGTCAGCGACCGGCCATGCGCGGCCGCGGCCGTGTTCACACAGAATGCGTTCCCGGCCGCGCCCGTGCTCTACGATCGCGGCCTGGTGGCGGAGAACTCGGCCGGGCTGCGCGGGGTCGCCATCAACGCGGGCTGCGCCAACGCCTGCACCGGCGACGCGGGCCTGGCCGACGCCGCGACGATGGCGGCCCTGGTGGAGGCTGCGGCCGGGTTGCCCCCGCGCTCGGCCGCCGTGATGTCCACCGGCGTCATCGGCCCGCGGCTGCCCATGGCGAAGATCGCAGCCGGCATCGAGATCGCGACGGCCGCGCTCTCAGCCGAGGGTTGGGACGCCGCGTCTCGTGCTATCATGACCACCGACACCCGGCCCAAGGTCGCGTTCCGGGAGGCCGACGGCGCGCTGCTATTGGGTATGTGTAAGGGCGCGGGCATGATCCACCCCGACATGGCCACCATGCTCGCCGTGATCGTCACTGATGCCGCGGTCGAGCCAGCCGCCTTGCAGGCCATGCTGCGCCAGGCCGTGGACGTCAGCTTTCACGCGATCAGTATTGATGGGGATACCAGCACCAACGACACGGTGTTGTTATTGGCGAACGGCGCAGCGGGCTGGAAGCTGGAAGTTGGCAGCTCCGAGCCCTCAGCCTCAGCCTTTGCCTCAGCTTTGACCTCGCTCTGCACCGACCTGGCTCAGCAGATCGTGCGCGACGGCGAGGGCGCGACCAAGTTCATCACCGTGCGGGTGGTGGGCGCGGCCTCGGATGCGGACGCCAGAAAGGCCGCGCAGGCCGTCGCCAACTCGCCGCTGGTGAAGACTGCGTTCTACGGCGGTGACGCCAACTGGGGGCGCATCCTGGCCGCGGTGGGTTATTCTGGCGCAGTGGTGGAGCCGGGGAAGGCGGACCTGTGGATCGCGGCGGGGACCGCAGATGGGGACGCGGCGAGGCGGGGACGCGGGGAGGCGCTGCAACTCGTGCGCGCCGGCCAGCCGTTGCCATATTCGGAAGAGGCCGCCAGCGCCATCTTTGCCGGGCTGGAGATCGCCGTGACGGTGGATCTCGGGTTGGGCGCCGGAGCGGCCACGGTGTGGACGTGCGACCTGAGCCATGATTACGTGAGCATCAACGGCCATTATCGAACGTAAGTATTCTTTAGAGGAGGCTTTCATGAACTACCGTCGTCTGGGCCGCACCGGCCTTAGAGTCTCCGAGCTGTGTCTTGGCACCATGCAGTTCGGTTGGACCGCCGACGAAGCGACCAGCTTCGCCGTGATGGATGCGTTTGCTGAGGCCGGCGGCAATTTCATTGACACCGCCGACATCTACTCACGCTGGGCCGAGGGCAACCCCGGCGGCGTGTCGGAGCAGATCATCGGCCGGTGGATGAAGGCGCGCTGCAACCGCGGGCAGATCGTGTTGGCCACCAAGGCCCGCGGCCGCATGTGGGACGGTCCGAACGGGGAGGGCCTCAGTCGCGGCCACCTGATCCGCGCATGCGAGGACTCTCTGCGCCGGCTGGATACAAACTACATTGATTTGTATCAGACCCATTTCTTCGATCCCGAAACCCCCATTGACGAGACGCTGCGCGCGTTGGATGACCTGGTGCGCGCCGGCAAGGTGCGCTACGTCGGCGCATCCAACTACCCGGCGTGGCGTTTCGCCAAGGCGCTGTGGGCCAGCGACAAACTGGGGTTGGCCCGCTACGACTCCCTCCAGCCGCACTATAGCCTGGCCCATCGCGCCGAGTTTGAGCGCGAGCTCAAGCCGCTGTGCGAGGAGGAAGGGGTCGGCGTGATCCCGTACAGCCCGCTGGCCGGAGGCTTCCTCACCGGCAAGTACCGGCGCGATAGCGTGCCGACCAGCGCCCGTGCCGAGGGCATCCAGCGGCGCTACTTCAACGACCGCGGGTTCGCTATCCTGGACGCTCTGGATCAGATCGCTGCCGCGCGGGGCCTCGCCGTGGCACAGGTTGCCCTGGCCTGGCTGCTGACCCAACCGGTGATCACCGCGCCCATCATCGGCGCGAACTCGGTGGCGCAGCTCAGCGAGAGCCTGGCCGCGGCCGGCGTCCGGTTGAGCGCTGAGGAGATGGAGACCCTGGGTAAGGCCAGCGCTTGGGAGTAGGGATTCTATGGGCCCACTTTGGGGCGGCCGTTTCTCGGCTGCCAACGACCCGCTCATGACTCGTTTTAACGCGTCGCTGCCGTTCGATTGGCGGCTGTGGGACGCGGATATCACCGGTTCGATCGCATGGGCGCGCGCCATCGCTCGCGCCGGATTGCTGACCGCGGCCGAGCGCGACCAGATCATCGCCGGCCTTGAGTCCCTTCGAGCTGAGATCGCCCCTGATCCGCAGGCCGCGTTCGCCGATGCACCTGACGAAGACATCCACAGCTACGTCGAGCACCGGCTGACCGAGGACATCGGCCCCGTGGCGGGCAAGCTGCACACCGGCCGCAGCCGCAACGACCAGGTGACCACGGACGTGCGCCTGTGGCTGAAGGCGGAGATCAGGGGACATGGGACAGGGGTCAGGCGTCAGGGGGCAGCTTCCAGCTCCCAGTTCCCAGCTTCGAGTTTGAAATCGGCGCTCACTGGCCTGATCAAAGCGGCGGCCGACCGCGCCGAGGCCGAGATTGACGTGCTGATGCCGGGCTATACCCACGTCCAGCCCGCGCAGCCGGTGCGCTGGAGCCACTGGCTGTTGAGCCACGCTTGGGCCTGGCAGCGCGACCTGGAGCGGCTGGCGGACCTGGCGCGCCGCGTGGACGTGTCGTCGCTGGGCGCGGGCGCGTTGGCTGGCTGCCCCTTCCCGGTCGACCGCGCGGCGCTGGCGGCCGACCTGGGCTTCACCGCGGCCAGCTCCAACAGCATGGATGCCGTGAGCGACCGGGATTTCGTGGCCGAGTTTCTGTTCTGGGCCGCGCTGACCGGCGTCCACCTGAGCCGCTGGGCCGAAGACCTGATCCTGTGGAGCAGCCGCGAGTTCGGCTACGTGACGCTGGCCGACGCGTACAGCACCGGCTCCAGCCTGATGCCGCAGAAGAAGAACCCCGATGCGTTGGAGTTGCTGCGGGGTAAGGCCGGGCGGCTGGTTGGTGGGTTGACGGGCCTACTGGTCATGTTGAAAGGGCTGCCCAGCGCTTACGATAAGGACCTGCAAGAGGACAAGGAGCCGTTGTTCGACGCGGTGGATACGCTGCGGCTGGCGCTGCCTGTGGCCCAGGGTGTGCTGGAGACCCTCACCATCCACCCCGACCGGATGGCGGCCGCGCTGGGCGATGAGCTGCTTGCCACCGATCTGGCCGACGCCCTGGTGCGTGTAGGCGTACCGTTCCGGCAGAGCCATCACCTGGTTGGCCAGGCCGTGCGCCGCGCCGAGGAATTGGGCTGCGCTCTGCGTGCTGTTCCGCTGGCGGACCTCCAGGCTATCAGTCCGCACTTCACTGCCGACATGGCCGCCGTGTGGGACTTCGAGCGTTCAGTGGAGCAGCGAAACGTCACCGGTGGAACCAGCCGCGCAGCCGTGCAGACGCAGATCGCCGCGTTGCGGGCGTTGCACGGATAACGAGTGTGAGAGTGCGGGAGTCTACATCCCTACCCGACACTCCCACACTCCCATACTTCCTACACCCACACCCACACCCACTCACGCCACCGGCAGCTCCGTCTCGCTCCATAGATCGAAGAACGACAGCCACTGGTCGGGACGCGCACGGATGAACTCTTCCAGCACGCGCAGGTAGCGTTGGACCAAGGCTTCTTCGGTATCTCGTGCCGGATCGGGGATGATCGGCGCACGGATGTCTATTACGATGCGCCAATCACGCTCGCGATAGGCGACGCCGGGGAGGATCCACGCGCCGGTGCGGAGCGCCAGCCGCGCCGCACCGCTGGGCACGCGCATGGGCTGGCCGAAGAGGGGCAGCTTCAAGCCCGTCCCCCTGACATCGCGGTCCGAGACCAGGGCGATGAAGCGGCCGCGCCTCAGGGCGTTTTCCAGCTTCGGCATGGCGCCGCCTACCGGCACCACCTCAATCTGGCCGGCCGCCCGGTTGCGCAGAAAGATGTCATCTATGCGCTTGTCTTTGTGCGGCAGCGCGGCTGCGGTCAGCGGCACACCTAACAGACCCGCACACGCCCCGCCCAGCTCCCAGCTCCCCATGTGTGCAGTCACGAAGATGCCGCCGTGACCTGCCGCCAGCGCGGCCTGCACATGCTCCCACCCGCGGATATCGGCCAGGAAGTCGTTGAGGTTGTCCGGGGTCAGCCGCGGGATGTAGAAGAAGTCCAGGATCGAATAGGCGAAATGGCGAAACACGGCGCGTGCCATCCGCCAGCGCGTGAAGTGGTTGGTTGTTTGGGGGAGCACGTGCGCCTGGTTGGCATAGACCCCCCGCCGGGAGCGCGCATTGAAGAAGAAGTTCAACTCGGCCAGGAAGCCGGCCAGAAAATACATGAAGCCGCGCGGCAGGCGCCAGGCCAGCCAGATCGCGGCTTTGTAGATGTAGTAATTTTCAAAGACCAAAGCAGTCTCTCAGATGCGTGGTCGTCAAGTCTCAGCGGGCCATCGCTTCCATTACGAAGACCAGCGCCACGAATACGAAGCTGAGGCCGTAAAAGATCAAGGCGCTGCGCTGTTTGGCAGCACCCGGGCCCGCCTTCTTGGTGCGCGCTCGCCCTAGGTGCGCCAGAACCAACGCGATCACGATCAGCAGGCCATGTTCCAGCGCGATAAACCGGCCATAAGCGTTGTCCATCACGCTGGACAACATCCGGAGCCCGGTCGGCCCGAACAACCAGATGATCAGGCCTAACAGGAATTGGATATCCATCACCAGCACGTAGGCCAGGCCAACCTGATCATCCAGCTTGCGCCACGGCTGTTTTCCCAGCCAGCCGGCCAGCGCCTTCAAGACGGCCAGCGCCGCGACGACGAGCAGCACCCAGCGTCCGTGACTGTGCAATAACATAATGAATCCCATAACGCCTCCCATGAAGATGGTTATGATTGTACAGGCGTTACAATATCGCGAATTTCGGCCAACGTCAAACTGACGCCTGGTGAGTCGCAAGGTGCACTTATTTGACACTAATGCCCATCCTGCGTATACTGTTTTTTGCTCACGGGGCTGTAGCTCATCTGGGAGAGCGCTACAATCGCACTGTAGAGGCAAGGGGTT
>CAZKEF010000024.1:0-84832 GCA_964551735.1 uncultured Anaerolineales bacterium | reverse complement strand
ATCACCGCCACCAACATCCTGGGCCTGCCCACCAGCACCCTGGAAGATGACCTGGACACCATGCGTCTGAACGCGCAGGCTGGGATCAGCTATGCGTATGCGTTCCTCTTCCAACCCTACCCAGGCACCGAGCTCGGCCAGTTCACCGAAGACAACGATCTACTGGCGCACGAGCTCGACGATATCGGCGAGGTTGCCTGGGATCACTCCATCCTGGCCTTCAAGAGCGAAGATGACAAGCGCGCCAGGGAGCACCTGCAGCGCCTGTTCGCCATCGGCGTCGAGTGGCCCTGGCTGGAGCCGGTCATCCGCCGATTGCTCAAGCTGCCGCACAACCGGGTTGTGGACACCCTATTCTGGTGGGTGCACAAGCTGCACAAGGGCTACGCCATCTACCATCGCGTGCACCCGATAAAAGCGGGTCCCGGCGAGCTACTGAAGACGGCTCTGCACTTTATGAAAATCAGAAGTTGATAGGTAGATCGGTAGCTTGGTAGATTGGTAACTTGATGAGTTGGTAGACTTGTGCCAGTTCCTCCCACCAACTACCAATCTACCGATGTACCAATTTACCATCCCGGAGGTACCCTTGCGAGTCGCATTAATTAATCCGCTGTTCCGTCTACCCATTGACACGCGCACATCGCCGCACCTGGCGCTGGCCTATTTGGGCGCAGTCTCAGAGCGCCGCGGGGATGAGGTGCGCGTTTACGATGCGGACGTCGAAGACCAACCCTTGCAGGAATTCTTAAAGGAATTTCGCCCGCACCTGGTAGGGATCACGACCAACACGCCCCAGGTGAAGCAGGCCTGGCGCACGGCCGCGGCTATTAAAGAGGTGCTGGACATCCCCATCGTCCTGGGCGGCCCGCATCCCAGCGTGGTGGCTGACGATCTGGACTTCGAGTCGTTGCGCCAGCCTCCCGTAGACCTGGTCGTGCGCGGCGAGGGCGAGGGCCCCTGGATCGAGGTCAGCGACCTGGTGGATGCATTTCTGCGGGATCAGGGAGAAGGCCCGGAGAAGCCGGACTTCTGTCGCCGCCTGATGCACCCTGCGCTCGACCTCTTCCGCGAGGTCAGAAGCACCAGCTACAAAACCAGCGACGGCCAGCTCCATCGCAACCCCGACGGCCCGGTGATCGCTGACCTGGACAGTCTGCCCTGGCCGGCCTATCACCTGTTCAAGATGGACCGCTACACCAACCTGCAGCCGGCCACCGACGCGATCCCCGGCGAGCGCAGCTTCTCCATCATGACCAGCCGGGGCTGCCCCTACCGCTGCACCTTCTGCTCGCAGAGCATCATGCCCATCAAATGGCGCGCCCGCTCGCCCGAGAACGTCATCGGTGAGTGGGAGCACCTGGTGCGCGACCTGGGCGCGTTGGAGATCGGCGTGCTGGACGACAGCGCCAACATCCGCCGCAACCGGCTGCACCAACTGGCCGACGACCTGATCGCTCACAAGCTGAACCACGTGCCGTGGATCTTCGTCAACGGCATACGCGCCAACCTGGCCGATTACGAGCTGCTGGCCAAGCTTAAGCAGGCCGGCCTGAAGCGCACCGCGTTTGGCGTGGAGACCGGCGACGAGCAGATGATCATCAAGATTGACAAGCACGTGGATCACGACACCATCCGCCAGGCGTTCAAGAACGCCAAGGCCGCAGGCATCGAGACCATCGGCTTCTTCATCATCGGCCTGCCCGGCGACACGCGCGAGACCATGCAGAAGACCATCAACTTCGCCATCGAGCTCGACCCGATGATCGCCAACTTCAGCATGATGACCCCCTACCCCGGCACCATCGTCTACGAGCAGGTCAAGAAGAACGGCCGGTTCCTGGTGCAGGACTGGGAGGACTACGTCTTCTTCGATCAGAAGGCGCGCTATGAGATGGGCGACCTGACCGCCGAGCTGATGGAGGAGATGTACCGCAAGGCGTACCGGCAGTTCTACTGGCGCCCCAAGTACATCGCCCGCGCGATGAGCCGCAAGGATTTCTGGATGAACTTCGGCCGCAACGCGCGCATGGCGTGGCGCACCATCGTGCCCCGCAAAGAGAAAACTGAGCTGCGACGGGCCATGCAGGCAGCGGTGTGAAAGCATGACCATACGCAAAGTTGTCCTCATCCAACCGCGCCGCGATGGCCGGTTCCTCGGCCGCGGCACCAGCGAGCCGTACACCCTGATGCGCCTGGCGTCCCTCGTCCCACTCGACCTGCCGGTGGAGATCTGGGACGAGGACCTGATGCGCCTGCCCATCGAGACGCTGGGACCACAAGACCTGGTGGGCATCAGCGCCAAGACGCTGCTGATTGACCGCGCCAAGGTCCTCACCCGGCAGATCCAGCGCCGCGGGGCCACGGTGGTGGTGGGCGGAACCCACGCCACCCTGGTTCCCGAAGAGGTGACGCCGTGGGCCGATGCGGTCGCCGCGGGCGAGGGGTATCGCACCTGGCCGCAGATCATCCGCGACTTCGACCGGGGGACGCTGCAGAAGCTGTACGTAGACGAAGACTGGGCGCCGCTGGATTCGGGCGTGGCGCTGCTGCAAGACCGCGTCCTCAAGATGGTGGATGAGCACCGCAACTACTGGACACCCTACCTGGAGATCACGCGCGGCTGCCCGCGGAGCTGCACTTTCTGCACCGCGATCCGCGTCTCGGGCCGCAAGATGCGCCTGCGCCCCGTGGCCGAGGTCGTCGAGGAGATCGAGCGACGCCGCCTGCGCCGCTTCTTCCTGACCGACGACAACTTCGGCCTCAACTTCCGCCTGTATCCCAACTACATGGAAGAGCTGTTCCGTGCGCTGGCCAAGCTGCCGTTGCAGGGCTGGACCTGCCAGGCCGAGCAGATGGTGGCCGACTACCCCGACCTGCTTGACCTGGCCCGGGAGGCGCACCTGGACAAATTCTTCATCGGCTTCGAGTCGGTGAACCCCGGCAACCGCAAGGAGCTGGGCGGCAAGGCGCGGGGCGAGGTCGCACGCTACAGCGAAGTGACCGACCGGATCCACAAGCATGGCATCGGCGTAGTGGGGCTGTTTGTGTTCGGCTTTGACAGCGACACCACCGATATCTTCCCGACCGCGGCCGAGTTTATCCGCAGCAGCGCGTTGGACAGCGTCAGCGCCACGATCCTGACGCCGTATCCGGGCACAGAGCAGCGCCGCGATCTGCTGGCGACCGGCCGCATCCTGCCGCACCCGGCTGCTGATGGCGAGGGGCTGAGCTGGGCGAAGTATGACACCAACCACGTCACCTTCGTGCCGGCCCGCATGACACCGCAGGAGCTGACCGATGGCTACGATTGGCTCTGTCGCCAGATCTTTGCGCCGTCGGCGATCGCCCGCCGGGGCACGCGCGCCCTGCTGCGCCACCCGTGGGCCAAACGACCGGCGCGCATCGTATCGAGCTACAGCACGGACATCGGCTACCGCCGCGAGTTCGCGCACCGGTATAGTTGAAAGGAAGTTCTAGTTTTATGCGAGTCCTACTCGCCAGTCCCGAATCGGAAGTCTGGACATCACGCAAGCACATCCCCCTGGGGCTGGGCTACCTGGCCGCGGTGTTGCGCGAAAACGGCCACCAGGTGGGGCTATACGACGCGGCCGTCGAAGACGAGCCGCTGGCAACCGTAGTCAAGCGCGGGGGCTACGAGATGATCGGCATCACCGCCGTCACCCCGCTGATCGTGGATGCCTGGACGATGGCCAAAGAGGCGAAGCGCCTGGGCCTGATCACCGTGCTGGGCGGCCCGCACCTGACCCTGATGCCGGAGGAATCCATCGGCCCGGAGCACCCCGAAGTAGATTATGTCATCAAGGGCGAGGCGGAGGAGAGCATCATCGAGCTGGTGGACGCGCTGGAAGGCCGCGGCGCGCTGGAGGCGGTCCACGGCCTCTACTGGCGGCGCGCCGGCGAGATGGTGGTCAACGCGCCGGCTGGCCTGATCATGGACCTGGACAGCATCCCCTACCCGGCACACGACCTGTACAAGATCCAGCGCTACACCAACCTCCAGCCGCTGACCGACGGGCTCGACAAGAATGCCCGCGCCTACACCATCATGACCAGCCGCGGCTGCCCGTACAAGTGCACCTACTGCTCCAAGCCCATCACCGGCGACACCTGGCGCGGCCGCTCGGTGGAGAATGTGATCGGTGAGTGGCGCTGGCTGGTGCACGACCTGAAGGCCACCGAGATCGGCATGACGGACGACATCTGGAACCTGAAGCTGCCGCGGGCCAAGGAGCTGTGCCGCCGGCTGGTTGCCGAGGGGCTGAACACGGTGCCGTGGGTCACTGTGCACGGCATGAAGGTGAACCACGCGGACGCCGAGCTCTTCCAACTGATGAAGCAGGCCGGCTGCAAGCGCGTCGGCTTCGGCGTGGAGAGCGGTGACCCCCTGATCCTGCGCAACGTGATCAAGAAGAGCCAGTCGCTGGACCAGGTGCGCAACGCGTTCAAGTGGGCGCGCGCGGCCGGTCTGCAAACGATGGGCTTCTTCATCTTCGGTATGCCCCACGAGACCGCCGAAACCATGGAGAAGACCATCCAGTTCGCACTGGAGCTGGATCCCGACCTGGCGAACTTCATGCTGGCCACGCCCTATCCGGGCACCGAGATGTACGATGTGATCCGTAAATACGGCAACGTCTTCGCCAACGAGTGGGAGGATTATGCCATCCACTCGGACAAAGCCCGCTTCACCATGCCCGACTACGATCCGGACATGGTGGTGAAGAAGTGGAAAGAGGCGTACCGCCGTTTCTACCTCTACCGCCCCAAGCGGGTGTGGGAGAAGGTGAGCAAGAAGAGCTTCTGGACCGAGCTGCCCAGCACGCTAGGCAACGCAAAACGGTTCTTCATTCCGGAAAAGCAGGCGGTGGCGGGAAAGGCTGGGGGGTAGCGGACGTCGCCGACAAAAATGCCAGGCCCCGGGCTGCGGTGAGCAGTTCCGGGGCCTGGTTGATTTGAGGCCACTCTTTAGACTGAGTTCCAGGATGGCATTGGCTCTTCGTATCGAATACAGCCCACAAGAGGCATTTATGCGCGTGGCTCCGCAGACAGACGGATGCGCACTCTGTCATGTTCCGCAGTAATAATCGCGCCTCGCTCAAGTTGCCAACCATACTCATCGAGGACGCGCAGACACACAGACACTTGTTGCCGCGTGGAGAGGTTTACCAGACGCACAAGGCCTGAATGCGGCCTGCCGTACAAGAAAGCCAGCGTCCCGAAATCCTTGTCAAGCGTCACCAGAACCCGACCTTCATGGTATGCATGGGCCAAGATCTCATCATCGCCGGGATCTTCAGCCCAATCGCCGGCCCAGACGACATCATGGCCCGCGTCGGAGAGTGCCTCGCGCACACCGCCCCAGACGCAGGTGTCCAGCAAGACCCTCATGCTACGGCCTCAAGGATCAAGGGCTCGATGCGTTCTTCTCCGACCACTTTGCGCGCATAGAGCAAGCAGGCGCGAATGTCGTCTGGCTCCAGCCAGGTATAGGCGGTCAGCAGCGTATCCGGCGTATCGCCTGCGGCCAGCATGCCCAGAACATGCTCCACGGCCAGGCGCCGTCCGCGGATAATGGCTTTGCCGCCGAAGATGTTCGGATTCACAGTAATGCGCTTCATCAGATCCATTTCAGTCATTTCACCAGTCTCCTTCATTCGATCCCTCTACATAACACCCGCCATAGACGCACTTGCTGTCTTCGAAGCCGTCTCCACCGACAGCGACAAGCCTTGTCAGAGTATCCTACGCCGGCTGCAAGATCAACCGCACGGCCGGCACTTGATCGGCGCGTAGGGGCGCAATGGCTGAGACGGGAACGGTTGCGAAACCGATGGCCTCCCCCACCGCATTGAAGACTTCCAGGAGCGCGCCTTCTTTGCCGCCGCGGGGATGGCGCACATAGTCAACCAGCACAGCCACGTCACCCATCATCGAACTCCATGTCGAGTACGACAGTAGTCACTGTCGCATGTCGCTACGTTCATTTAACTGTAGTATACCCCCTCACCCCGCGACCTGCAAGCGTCCAATGCGCCGTGTGCACAGCCGTGGCACATGTCGAGGAACGCAACTGAAAACAGACCGCCTGCCCTGAGCGTCGAACCTCGCGATCTACCACACAGGGCAGGCGCATGGGCTACATCCGCTTATCCGCGGCATCCGTTGCTCACCTGCCTGGGGCCGCCGCACACCGAAAACCGATGTTCTCGTTCGGAAGGCCGCTTTTGTAGCGTTTCGCCGCCCGGAAGAGGTCGCCGCCGCTGAAGGCCCAACCGCCCCCCCGCATCACAAAATCAGTCCCCATTTCCGGCCCCGGCGGGTTGCTGCCGGGTGAGCTGCTATAATAGCTGCTATCATACCAATCATTGACCCATTCCAACACATTGCCGGCCATGTCCAGCGCGCCGTACGGGCTGGCGCCGGCCGGGTAGCTGCCGGCCGCGCTGGTGTCGCCCACACAGTAACCGTTCACATAACCGTTGACCAGCGCGCAGGTTGGCGCCGCGTCGCCCCAGGGGTAGGCCCGGGTATCGCCGGCCCCGCGCGCCGCCTTCTCCCACTCCGCCTCGGTCGGCAGCCGCTTGCCCGCCCACCGACAGTACGCATCGGCCTGATACCAACTCACCCAGATCACCGGGTAGTTGGCGTAGGTTGGGTTGCCGTAATAGGACGAACGGGTCCAGGAATCGTTGTACGCCGGCGCGGTGCAGCCGCCGGCCGCCACGCACCCCGCGTACTGCGCGTTGGTCACCTCGGTGCGGTCAATCCGGTACGCGTCCAGGTAGACGGTGTGCAGCGGCAGCTCGTCGGACCAGCACGAGTAGCCGCCGTTGTGCGCCGGGTCGCAGCCCATGAGGAACGTGCCGGCGGGGACGGGGACCATATCGCCACAGTCGCCATCATCCGCGGCAGCGAAGTTGCTTGTCTCGCCCGCGTCCTGCTTGCCGTTGTGGTTGGCGTCTTCCGCGCCGTCCTTGCAGCCGCCGTTGTCGTTGTCGGGATCAAGCTCTTTTCGCAGACCATCGCCGTCCCAGTCTGCGCGCCGGGGGCGATACTGGCCGGCATTGTCAAACACATACTCGCGCATGTCCGCCTTGTCCGGCACGCCGTCGCCGTCGTGGTCGGGGTTTTGCGGATCAGTGCGAAAGCGACCACGCTCGTCGAAATCGACTAAGCCATCGCCATCGGAATCCTGCATTGTGTCGGCCACGCTGTTCCCATCCACATCCGGGTCAGATTGGACATTGGGAGCGCCCGCGACCCCGGGTGGCCCGACCTGCACGTACCGGATGTTATCATCGTCATAGTTCACCCACTTTGCCTTGTCCCAGGGGTCAAGTACGTGCAGGAATTGCCACTGGATTGGGCCGACGCTGAACTCCCAGTAGCCATCTATCACACGCGAGTGACCCGGGATGACGGCACGAAGTGGCGCCTTGGCGATAATCAACTCTTTGATTTCAGCAAAGCTTGGCTTGCCTTCTACCAGGGGGACCGTCACGCCCAGGGCCCATGACAACGCGTTAACCGCCTCTAACTGATATACTGCCATGCCGTGCCCCAGGTCTCCCGCGGGGTCCGGATCAAGTTTTTTGAAGATTTCATAACTGATGCGATCCTGACTGAGCTTTCCGCCGTAGTTAGGAAGCGAGCATCGCCACGGATGCCTGAACGCAGTAATAGGCCCCATGGACACCTGTGCTCACGTGCGGGCTATCCCACGCACCTGCCCCTGTTTCAGGATCACCGTCCAGGCAGACCATTTTCGTGTCCTTGTGCTGCAATTGCCAGGGGACACCAAGCGTTGTGGGCAATACATCAAGAACCCCATTGAAGGAGGTATAGGGCAGGTCCATACTGCGTACTTCCAGGCCCGCGGACCAATCGCTCTCGCCAGCCGCGAATATCCCCTTAACTCGCCAGTAATAGACGCCGGCCGCTACCGGACCATCCGGCAAGTAAGACGCCCTTAGCAGCACCAAATCGACCGCTGGGGAACTGAAGTCGGCGTCATTGTCCATCTGGAAACGATAACCCGTCGCCGTTTCCAGGGGGTTCCAGCTTAGCGCAAACGTGACACTGTCCAATGTTGCCCCTGCCACGGGATAGTGCCAGGAAGCAACCGGCAAGGGATTCTCAGTCCCTTTGGTCGCCCGGCTCGCCTCGTAGTATGTCCAATCATCTACGCTGTACCCCTGACCTCCGGGGACCAGTCCGATAGAGTCGTTGGGGACGGCCGATCCAAAAACCTCTCCCAGGCCCGTGCCCAAGCCCCGATAAGTTCCTGCGGGCCAAATGCCTGCGGCGACAGCGTTGGCGGCGTCTGTTCCTGGATCAGCGCCCCAGGCGACAAAGGAGACAATATCTGAGGCGGCTATCGCAG
This sequence comes from uncultured Anaerolineales bacterium, assembly GCA_964551735.1. Lineage (GTDB taxonomy): Bacteria > Chloroflexota > Anaerolineae > CG2-30-64-16 > CG2-30-64-16 > DAOUAT01. The sequence continues at coordinate 76,425 of CAZKEF010000024.1, read as the reverse complement.
CCGCAGGTACAGACGAGGACAAGTTCCAGGCAACCGCCTGTGCCGCTCCCGTGCTCCCAGAAAGGACCAGAGGCAGGTAAACCAACCGGCGCGTGTTGTACAGCGCGACCTGGTCGGTGTCGTCTTCGAAGACGTCAACCACTCCCGAACCCGTGTGCAGCGTGGCCACATTGTCGGCAAAATCGAGGTCGTTGCCGGCCGCGCCGAGCCCATCGAAAAGCACCACGACAAACGCGCCAGGCGGCACGTCCGGCAGCGCACCAGGCAGACGGTACTCGTTCCCATCTTCGTCAGTGATGCGGTAGCCGAAGGGATTGGCGGGCGCAGCCCCGTCATTCTTCAGCTCGACCCACTCATAACCGCCCGGGGCCGGCGCGAACATCACCTCGTTGATTATCAGGGCGCCAGGTTCGTCTCCTTTCGGAGCAAGCTCGGCACGATCCGTAGCCGGGCCGGCAGGCGATGAGCCTGCGGCCGGCAAAATGGTAAGGACGAAGAGAGCCACAAGGACGACCGGCAGCAGCCGGCGAACACTGGATGGGGACTTCAGCTGGGACTTCCTTGTCTCATGAATGGTATTGGGCTTCAAACGCCCGCTCAGGCGTGCTTTCTTACGGTTTACCTCTCTTAGCTGCGCTTCGCACGCGGTACAGCCGCTCGGTGAAGCCGCCTTCCCGCTCGAAGGCGGCGGCTTGGGAGGCGAGTTGGCGGTCTAAAAGAGACGTCGTTACTCCAATCAGGACAAGAGCGGCATTGGCGGCAAGCTCAGGGTAGCTGGACGGTATGGAAGATATGGACAACTTCGCCTGTCCATTCTGTCCATACCGTCCATGAATCTCCTTAATCCAAGCTGCCACCTCGTCGGCTGTGGTACAGCGCCGCTGCACAAGTTCCTGCCGCCGTGGGTCGCTTCGTTCCCACAGCTTTAGCCCCCTCTGCCTCAAAAAATCCTCATAATCCAGCTTCAGCTCCTCCAAACTCGCCCTGGCCACATTCGTCAGCTTCAGCTCCATCTTCTTCGATGTGCCGCTGGCCTGGCTGCCCTCCGCGATGTTCTGGACGCCGCTGCGCGCGGCCTGCACCATCTGGTCATGGGTGCGGCTGCGGGGATCAATGTACCGATCGCAGAAGCGCACCGTGACGTCGTAGATCAACTGCGCCAACTGAAAACTCTTGAGTTTCCGGTAACCGCCGTGCTTGGGGATCAGTGCTTCTGGCTCCATCCTGGCCGGCCCTCACTTCGCATACACCCACTCATTGAACAGCCCATCCAAATCCTTCCCCGCCACCTCCTCTGCCAACGCTTGGAACTCCGCCGGAGTTGCGATCTGCCAGCGGTAGCGTTCGAGGTAGGTCCGCAGCAACGTCTCGAACCGGGCCGGCCCCAGCTCGTCCCGCAGCGCGGCGAAAAAGAGCGCACCCTTGCCGTAGATCAGCGTCTCATAGTTCTCGGTGTAATCCACCACCGGCAGGCCGATGGGCCGATCGCCCCCGCGGCGCGCGACATCAGCTACCGGGATCGCCCACCGTAGCTCGCGTAAGCGCTCGGCCATGGGCGCGCCGTAGCGGCCAAGGGTATAGACGTACATGCTGAACTCGGCCAGCCCTTCGTCCAGCCAGGGGTTGCGTGTCTGGTCGTTGCCCACCTGGTTGTACCACCATTGGTGCGCCACCTCATGCACCACCAGGTTTTGCAGGTCCTCCGTGTAACGGTCGTAAACCTGGCTGCCGATCAGGCTGATGCCGGGGAACTCCATGCCGTGATAGGTCAGGGGCGCTTGCACCACAGCCATGTCGCGGTAAGGATAGGGGCCGAAGACGTCGCTGTAGACTTGCAGCGCGGCGACCGCGTCGTACAGCGCGGACTTGCCCGCGTCAGCAAGGCCGGGATAGAAGTAGGAGCGGACGCGCGTGCCCAACGTCTCGACCTCCAGCACGTCATAGCGACCCAGCAACAGGGTGAACTCGCGCGCCGGGCCCAGCACATAGCGGGCCGTGAGCAGATCGTCAGCATTCACGGTGCGGGTGATCTCCGAGCCTGTGGCAATAAGGGTTTGGCCCTGCGGCACGGTCACCTGCACCCGATACAGCGCCGCATCATGAAAGCCGACGTCCCCGCGCGGGTGGGGCACGTCCAGGGCCGGGCCGTCCGCGCGCTGAGCCGCCAGGATCGGGTAAAAATTGGTGAGGCTGAACACGTCCTCGTTCAGGCCGAAGATAGTGTACTCGCCCGGCTTGCTCTCGCGCGTGACCTCGCCGGCAAACGCCAGCCAGACCTGCGCCCACGCCCCGGGCTCTGGCGGCTTGGACAATGCCAGACGCACGGCCACGCCGTCGGCGGTCGGTGCGAAAGGCACGGTTGCGTCATCCACCCGCGCCCCGGTCAGCTTCAGGCTGCCGCCGAAGGCATACAGGTTGGGATAGGTGCGGAAGAAAAGCTCACGCAGCGGGGTTGTGGTCGAGATGGGAAGGCGCAATTGCAGGGTGCCGGTGTAGCTCTTTTCGGCCGGGTCAATGCGCACGGTGATGCTGTAGGCCGGCAGCGCGTCCAACTCGGCATCGGACATCTTGAAATCGGGATGCCAGCTCTGCCGCAGCTCGGCGTAGGGGTCAGGCGGCTTCTGAAATGCCGTACACCCGGCCAGGGCTGCAGCCAGCGCCAGGAAGACAAAAAACGCCGCGACCGGAGCAAGACGCAGCAATCCGCCAAAGGACCGCCGTTCCATCGCCACCTCCCCAAGAACATGCAAAAGCAGGTGCCAGTATAGCACAACAGACCGGGAGCGCCAACCGTTTGTAACCAACCTTGCCCGGTGCTATAATGGCTGATGGCCGCGGTGCGCCATAGGACCATCCGGCCACGTCCACCTTGCGGGAGCGATAACCATGCCCCTGACCCTTGCCGAAATCGAACACATCGCCGAGCTGGCCCGTCTGCGTCTGACCGACGCCGAGAAGTCGCTCTTCCGTGAACAGCTTTCGTCCATCCTGGAATACGCGGCGCGCCTGCAACAGGTGGACACCTCGGCTATCTCCCCCACGGCCACGGTGCTGTCGCTGCGCAACGTCATGCGCGATGACATCGTTGCCCCTTCGCTGCCGGCCGAGGATGTGCTGGCCAACGCACCGGATGCGGCCGACGGGTGTTTTCGGGTGGGGTCGATTCTGGAAGCTGGAAGCTAGAGGTTGGAGGTTGGAGGCTGGATGAGGAGGAGCGCTGGTGTTGCATGAATTGACCATCCATGAAGCCGCGGCGCTGCTGCGCACAGGTGAAGTCACGGCGAGCGAGTTGACCGAGGCGGTGCTTGATCGCATCCTGGCGGTGGACAACGCGATCAAGGCCTACCTGACTTTGACGCCCGAGGCTGCGCTGGAGCAGGCCGCGGCCGCGGATGCTGCCATCGCAGCGGCCCGGCGCAACGGCGACCTGGACACGCTGCCAGCCCTGATCGGCATCCCCCTGGCGATCAAGGACGTGATCACCGTGGAAGGTGTGCCGCTCACCGCCGGGTCAAAGATCCTCGAAGGCTACATCCCACCCTACGATGCCACAGTCATCGCGCGGTTGCGTGCGGCCGGTGCGGTGATCCTGGGCAAGACCAACACCGACGAATTCGCGATGGGCTCCAGCACCGAGAACTCGGCCTACTTCACCACGCGCAACCCGTGGGACCTGGATCGGGTGCCGGGCGGCTCCAGCGGCGGCAGCGCGGCCGCGGTGGCCGCGGGCGAATGCCTCGGCGCCCTGGGCAGCGACACGGGCGGCAGCGTGCGTCAACCGGCCGCGCTGTGCGGGGTCGTGGGCCTGAAGCCGACCTACGGCCGCGTTAGCCGCTACGGCCTGGCCGCATACGCGTCCTCCCTCGACCAGATCGGGCCGTTCGCCAAGGACGTGACCGACGCGACGCTGCTGCTGGACGCTATCGCGGGTTACGATCCGCGGGACAGCACCAGCGTGGATGTGTCCGTGCTTGACAAACCAGGTTTCTCGGAGAAGCCTGGTTTATCCGGCCTGCGGGTCGGGGTGCCGCGGGAATATTTCGTGCCGGGGATGCAGCCGGAGGTGGAGGCGGCGGTGCGCGCGGCCATCCAGACATTGGCTGAGTTGGGCGCGAAGGTGCGCGAGGTCCGCCTGCCGCACACCGACCTGGCGCTGCCGGTGTACTACCTCATCGCACCGGCCGAGGCGTCGGCCAACCTGGCGCGTTACGACGGCATCCGCTACGGGCTGTCGGCGGAAGCGGCCTCGCTATGGGAGACCTATCGCCGGACGCGCGGGGAGGGGTTCGGGCCGGAGGTGAAACGCCGCATCATGTTGGGCGCGTACGCGCTCAGCGCGGGCTACTACGACGCGTACTACCTCAAGGCACAGCAGGTGCGCACACTGATCAAGACCGACTTCGACGCTGCACTACGCGAAGTGGACATCATCGCCTGCCCAACCACGCCCACCACCGCGTTTCGCATAGGCGAAAAAACGGACGACCCACTGAGCATGTACCTGTCGGATATTTTCACGCTATCGCTGAACCTGGCCGGCCTGCCAGGGATGTCGCTGCCCTGCGGATTCGACGCCGCGGGCCTGCCTATCGGCTTGCAACTCATTGGCGGCGCGTTCCAGGAGCCGCTGCTGTTGGCTGCAGCGTATGCGTATGAGCAGGCGACGGAATGGCATCGGCGGAAGCCGGTTTTGGAGGTTGGAGATTAGAAGTTGGAGGCTGGAGGTTAGAGGTTGGATAGCGTAGCCCTCGTTGATTTCGGTCCCTTTGCTGAAAAAATGCGGGCCGAGCACCTGCCCGAGATCGTGATCCGCACCTTCCGGCGCTATTACGAGCAGCTCGCGGCCGGGGAGACCGGGCTGATCCCGGAGGCTGCCATCCGGCCCGTCGCAACGTTGCCCGATCTGGAACATCTGCCGGGCGATCTGGCCGAGATCGGCCGCGCCGCACTGCCGCGCACCGTCGTGGTGAAGCTCAACGGCGGCCTGGGCACCGGCATGGGACTGGAGCGGGCCAAGACGCTGCTGGCCATCAAGGACGGGCTGACCTTCCTGGACATCATTGCGCGGCAGGCGCTGCGTGCGGGCGTGCCGCTGGTGCTGATGAACAGCTTCGCGACGCGCGATGACTCATTAGCAGCCCTGGGCGCTTACCCGGAGCTGAGGGGCCCCATCCCACTGGATTTCGTGCAGCACAAAGTGCCCAAGGTGCTGGCGGCCGACCTGACGTCGGCATCCTGGCCGGCCGACCCCGACCTGGAATGGTGCCCGCCCGGCCACGGTGACATCTATACGGCGGTGCTCACCAGCGGCATGTTGGACGCGCTGCTGGCCCACGGCTACACTTACGCTTTCGTCGCCAACGCCGATAACCTGGGCGCGCAACTCGATCCGCTGATCTTGGGTTATTTCATCAGCCACGAATTACCCTTCTTGATGGAAGTGGCCGATCGCACACCCGTAGATCGCAAGGGCGGCCACCTGGCGCAGCGGATCGCGGATGGCCGGCTGGTGCTGCGCGAATCGGCCCAGTGCCCGGCCGGGGACACCAACGCGTTCCAGGACATCGGCCGGCACCGCTACTTCAACACCAACAACCTGTGGCTAAACCTGCCCGCGCTGAAGCGGCTGCTGGACGAGCGGGCCGGCGTGCTGGGCCTGCCGCTGATCCGCAACGGCAAGACCCTGGACCCGCGGGACCCGGCCTCGCCCGCGGTGTACCAGATCGAGACCGCGATGGGCGCGGCCATCGGCCTGTTCGAGGCCGCCGCCGCGCTGCGGGTGCCGCGAACGCGCTTTGCGCCGGTGAAAACGTGCGATGACCTGCTGGCCGTCCGCTCCGACGCCTACGTGCTCACCCCGGACTGGCAGGTGGTGGCGAACCCGGCGCGCACGCGGCCCGGCCCACCGGTGGTGGACCTGGACTCGCGTTTCTATAAGCGCATTGACGACCTGGAAGCCCGCTTCCCCTTCGGCCCGCCCTCGTTGGTGGACTGCGAGCGGCTGGCCGTGCGCGGGGATGTGCGGTTTGGGCGGGGCGTGGTCTGCCGCGGCCTGGCCGAGGTGATCAACGAGACGGGCGAGCAGGCCGCGATCCCCGATGGGCTGGTCGTGTCAGGGATTGTACGGCTGGCAAACGTCCGCTGCTATGCGGGCACGCGCTACCCCGAACGGCCGGTTGCGCTCCAGTGGAAAGGCCACTGGTTAAACGTCACCCAGGTTGAGCGGCAAGTATACACGCCAACGGAATTCATCTTTTGGGTCCAGGCCGAAAATGGCGTATGCTATAGGTTGAGCTGGCAGTTGGCTACTGATGAGTGGATCATCAATGAACTGCAATAGTTCGGGAGGAAACGATGGACTGGCAAGATAGAATTGTGGTGGACCCCCTGGTATGCCACGGCAAGGCATGGATCAAAGGCACGCGCGTGATGGTTTCGGTCATCCTGGACAACCTGGCGGCGAATCTGAGCCCGTCAGAGATCCTTAAGAGCTATCCAGCACTCAAGTCACAGGACATCCAGGCAGCGATAGCCTACGCAGCCGACCTTGCGCGTGAACGAATCGTCCTCACGCCTACTGGAGCCTTCGCATGAAGTTCAGAGTAGACGAAAACCTGCCCGTTGAGAATACAAAACGCCTCTGGATCGTCGAGGAAACGCGCATCAGAATCTGGGGCGAAAACACAGACTAAATGGAGGCCATCTTCATGTCCGATCGTCTCTCGCGCCGGGTGGTCGCTGTGCCGCCCTCCGGCATCCGCAAATTCTTCGACATCGCCGCCACCATGCAGGATGTGATCTCGCTGGGCATCGGCGAGCCCGACTTCGTGACCCCCGAGGTGATCCGGCAGGCCGGCATGGCCTCGCTGACCCGCGGGGAGACGCGTTACACCTCCAACTCCGGCATCCTGGAGCTGCGTCAGGCCATCGTGGCCAAATGGGCACAGCTTTATGGGGTCAACTATGACCCGGAGGCTGAGACCCTGATCACCGTGGGCGGCTCCGAGGCGCTCTACCTGGCGCTCACCGCCATCCTGAACCGGGACGACGAGGTCCTGATCCCGGAGCCGTGCTTCGTCTCCTACGAGGCCGAGGTGATCTTCGCTGGCGGCACGCCTGTGCCCATCGCCACCCACGTCGAGACCATGTTCCAGGTCACCGGGGCACAGCTTGAGGCCGCGATCACCCCGCGCACCAAGGCGATCCTGATCAACTACCCCAACAACCCCACCGGCGCGACCCTGGACCATGAACGGATGCTGGAGATCGCGGCCGTGGCCGAAAGGCACGACCTGCTGGTGATCTCCGACGAGATCTACGACCGGCTGGTGTACGCCGCGCCGCACATCACCTTTGGCAGCCTACCGGGAATGCGCGACCGCACCATCATCATCGGCGGCTTCTCCAAAGACTACGCCATGACCGGTTGGCGCCTGGGCTTCGCGCTGGGCCCGGCCGACATCCTGGCGCAGATGCGCAAGATCCATCAGTACACGATCATGTCCGCTTCCACCACGGCGCAGGTGGCTGCGATCACCGCGATGACCGACCCGGCCGCGGAAGAGGCTGTCCACGCCATGCGCGAATCTTACAACGTGCGCCGCCGCTTGCTGGTGGATGGCCTGCGCAGCATCGGCCTGCCCGCATTCGAGCCGCGCGGCGCGTTCTACGCCTTCCCTGATATCCGCGTCAGCGGCATGACCTCCGACAAGTTCGCTTGGACGCTGCTGGAAGAAGAGCAGGTGGCCTGCATCCCCGGCCCCGCCTTCGGCCTGGGCGGCGAGGGCTACGTGCGCATGTGTTACGCGACCGCCAAGGACAAGATCGAAGAGGCGCTGGAGCGGATGAACCGGTTTGTAAGAAGGCACGGATAGGAGTCTGCCTAACCCGAGAGTACTGTTATGACAACACAAAGCAAAACCCGCCTTTGGGTGCTTGCCTTGAGCTTGGCCACATGCCTGGCTGCAACGCTGGCACCGCTCCAATTGGGCTTGCGGTCGGTGCGTGCCGACGCCCCCGACTGGGAGATCATGTGCGCCGATTGCCCGCCCTATTTCACGGCCCTCACCGACCGCAGCATGGCCCTGGACAGCGCCGGAAATCCCCATATTACCTATGGCGGCGAAAACCTGTACTACGCCTGGCATGACGGCGCGTCCTGGCACACCGAAATGGTGGATACGGCCAACTCAGTCGGCAGTTATGCTGCCCTGGCATTGGATGATGCTGGCAACCCGCGCATTGCCTACAGTGACGAGGCGAACGCGGATGTCAAATTCGCCTATCGGGATGCGACCGGCTGGCATCTGGAGACCATTGATGCCGACGGCGGCGCGGCCGGCAGCTACACCTCGTTAGCGCTCGACCATGCGGGCATCCCACATGTCAGCTACCACAGCAATGGGGACCTGCGCTATGCCTACCGGGATGCGGCTACGGGCTGGCAAACAAGCACCGTGAGCACCGATGGCTACAACAGCCAGGACACCTCGCTGGCGCTGGATGCGGCCGGGCAACCTCACATCAGCTTTCACGCTGACGGCGGCGAGCTGGCCGCGCTCAAATACGCCTATCGCGATGGCGGCGGCTGGCACATCGAGACAGTTGTCACCGGCCGCAGCCTGGGGCGCCAGAACTCCCTGGCGCTTGATGCGTCCGACATGCCCCACATCAGCTATTACGATGCCAACGATGACGCGATCTACTACACCTATTTCGATGGCGCGCTTTGGGTCTTCGAGAGCGTCATTCGCTCGGGCATCAACGGCTACACCTCACTGGCATTAGATGCCGCCGGCACGCCCCACATCAGCTTTTTCGGCAGCACACAGCCCAAGCATGCCTATCGGTTGGGCGGCGAAGAACTGGATTGGCGCGTGACGCCGTTGGACGGCGCGGATAACAGTCCCTGGGGCAGTTCGCTGGCAGTGGACGGCGCCGACCGGCCCCACATCGCCTATCTGCAGGCCGGGGAGCTCAGATACACGGTGCTGGATGAAACCGGCTCACACCCGGAAACGGTAGATTCCGGCGGGGTCGTGGGCCTTTACACTTCGCTGGCCCTGGACAAAAGCCAGTACCCACACATCAGCTACTACGATTTCACGCGGCAAAACCTCAAGTATACCTTCCTGGACGCCGCGGGCTGGCAAACGCAAACCGTGGCAACCCTGGGCGACACCGGCCGACACACCTCGCTCGCGCTCGATCGCCAGGGCTATCCCCACATCGTCTATCATAATGCCTCCACGACCTCCCTGGAATATGCGACCATGGATGCGCTGGGGTGGCACATCCAGACCATTGACCAGGATGGCTACGCGGGCGAATACGCATCGCTGGCGCTAGACAACGACGGTTACCCGCACATCAGCTACTATGCCAACACCCCTGATGACGACCTGCGGTACGCCTATCGCGATGCCGCGGGCTGGCACATCGAGACGGCCGATGGCATCGGCATCATGGGCCGTTACACATCGCTGGCCCTGGACGCGGACGGCACGCCCCACATCAGCTACCTCAGTTATAACGGCGTGACCTATACGCTGCGTTACGCCTACCGGCAAGCAACGGGCTGGCACAGTGAGGACGTGACCGATGGCATCGCCAAAGGCGCCGCCACATCCCTCGCCCTCTCCGGCAGCAACGTTCCGCACATCGCCTATCATGCCAGCGATAACCTGTGGTATGCTCGCTTGGTCGGGGCAAGCTGGCAGTTCGAGCCGGTGGACGCAGGCGGCGGCGTCGGCGAGTACGCGTCCCTGGCGCTGGACAACAGCGGACGTCCGCACATCAGCTACTATGACTATGTGCGTGCCGACTTGAAATACGCCTTCCGGGAGACGGAGGGCTGGCAGGTTCAGGTCGTGGAGAGCGTCGGTAACGTGGGTTATTACACATCGCTGGCATTGAATGCCGATAACCGCCCACAGATCAGTTATGCGGATGGAGCAAGCCGAGATCTGAAGTTCGCCCATCTCGGGCCGTTAGTCATCACGCCGCCAACCACGCAGTACGTCTACCTGCCGCTAGTGCTACGCTGACGAATGCGGCAGGCCTATCTGATCAGGAGCAAAGCGATGTCTCACTGGCGATCTGGCGACGTCAAAGTCAACGGCTTGACATTGCACTACACCAGAACCGGCGGCGCGAAACCACCGCTGGTGCTGGCGCACGGCTTCTCGGACGACGGGCTGTGCTGGACGCCCGTGGCCCAGGCGTTGGAAGCCGATTACGACGTTATCATGACGGATGCGCGCGGCCACGGCCGCTCGGATGCGCCCGAGCAAGGCTACAGCTCTGCCGATCACGCGGCCGACCTGGCCGGCGTGATCCAGGCCCTAAGGCTGAAGCGGCCTGCAGTCCTGGGGCATTCCATGGGCGCGGCATCAGCCTTGGCATTGGCCGGTACGCACTCCGATCTGCTGCGCGCGATCTTGCTAGAGGATCCCCCCCCGTGGTGGATGCCGATGCCAGCGCAGCCGATCCCACCACGGCCACAGCCGATCCGCGTGGGCATCGTCGATCTGAAGCGCAAGACGCGCGAAGAACTGATCGCCCACGCCCACCAGCAATCACCGACCTGGCCAGAAGCTGAGCTTGGCCCTTGGGCCGACTCGAAACTGCGCTTCAGCTTCCACGTCCTCCTGGCAGGCGAGCCGCCACCACTGAATTGGCCTGTCATCGTGAGCAGCATCGCCTGCCCCGCGCTGCTGCTCACGGCGGATCCTGCGGCAGGCGCGCTGGTCACGCCTGACAGCGCGGCCGCCCTGCAAGCCCTGGCGCCGCAGACGCGCGTCGCCCACATTGCGGGCGCGGGACACAGTATCCGCCGTGAGCAGTTCGGGCGGTACATAGAAGTGGTGCGCGCTTTCTTAGCTGAAACGAACATCTGACGTCAATTCACTTATCCGCGCCATGATCTTCAGGATCCTGTGGTGCTCAACGAGTAAGTTATGACGACCTACGAAACCATCATCGGCCTGGAAGTCCATGCCCAGGTTCTGACTGAGTCCAAGATGTTTTGCTCATGCAGCGCCGACTACGCGTCCGCCGCGCCCAATACCCATGTCTGCCCGGTGTGCATGGCGCTGCCTGGCAGCCTGCCGGTCATCAACCGCGCAGCCGTGGAGAAGACGATCCTGGCAGGCCTCGCGCTGAATTGCGAGATCAGCCCTGAAGCGGTCTTCGCACGCAAGAACTACCACTACGCCGACCTGCCCAAGGGGTATCAGATCAGCCAGTACGAGCTGCCATTCTGCCGAAACGGGTGGATCGAGGTCGAGGTTGAGGTTAAGGCTGAGGTTCAGGCCGAGGCCCGAGTTAAGCGGATCGGGATTACGCGTGCACATTTGGAGGAAGATACCGGCAAACTGACGCATGTGGCGATCGGTATCGTAGGCGCCCGCCTCAGCGAGGGCCGCGGCAGCCATACGTTAGTGGACCTCAACCGCGCGGGCGTGCCGCTGCTGGAGATCGTCACCGAGCCTGATATCCGCTCACCCGACGAGGCGCGCGCCTACCTGGTGAAGCTCCAACAGATCTTGCGCTACCTGGGCGTGAGCAGCGCCGATATGGAGAAGGGCGCGATGCGCTGCGAGGCCAACGTCAGTGTGCGGCCGGCCGGGCAGGCCGAATTCGGCACCAAGGTCGAGGTCAAGAACCTGAACTCCTTCCGTTCGGTGAAGCTGGCTCTGGAATACGAGGTCAGCCGGCAGATCGCGGCCCTGGAACGCGGAGGGCGCGTCGTTCAGGTGACGATGGGCTGGGATGAAGCGGCCGGGCGCACGGTTGTGCAACGCACCAAAGAATCATCGGACGACTACCGCTACTTCCCCGAACCCGACCTGCCGCCGCTGGCGATCAACCGGGCCTGGGTGGAGGAGATCCGAGGGCGCATGGTGGAGCTGCCGGACGCCAAGATCGCGCGCTATGTAGCCGAGCTAGGGCTAGACCCGCGCGATGCCCGCCTGCTGGCTGAAGACCGGCTCATCGCCGAATACTTCGAGTCCGTGGTATCCTCTGTCTCCAAGACAACTGGACTAGCGACCACCTGGCTAGTGACTATCGAACCCAAAATCATCGCCAACTGGGTCACTGGCGAGTTGTTCCGCCTGATGAACGCGGCCGGGATCGAGATCGCGATGGTCAAGGTGACACCGGCTGCACTGGCTGACCTGCTGGGATTGGTTGCAGCCGGTCAGGTCAATCAAAACAGTGCCAAGACAGCGTTGGGCGTCATGTTCGACACAGGACACCCTCCGGCGCAAATCGTCCAGGAGCTAGGGCTGGCCCAGGTCAGCGACGCGGACGCGCTGGCGCAGGCCGTGGCCGGGGCGCTGGCTAAGTTCCCGGCCGAGGTCGCCCGCTACCGGGCCGGCGAGGATAAGCTCTTCGGCTGGCTCATGGGCCAGGTGATGCGGGAGACAAAAGGCAAGGGCAATCCAGTGATGATGCGGGAGTTGCTGGTTGCGACATTGAAGCAATGAGCTTGGAGCGAATCGTCGAAGAAATCATCAGGTCAATCATCAGTTACAGGCACTCCGCCGGTTTCAGATCGACGGAGTGCCTGTTTCTATCTGCCGGCACACACGAAGCGGCCCCAACCCACTGCAGGAAAGAACTCGCCTTCGGACACCAACTGGCGCCCACGCACAAAGACATCGCGCACCGCGCCCTGGGTTGCCATCCCCTCGTAAGGCGTGTAACCGGCCAGGTTGTGCAATCGATCCGCGCGCACCCTCCCGGCCGAACGCGGATCGTAGACCACTACGTCGGCGTCCAGTCCCACGGCTAGCGCGCCCTTGCACCCTAACCCAAAGATGCGCGCCGGGTTGGTGCTGCACAACTCGGCCAGCCGCAACCAGGTAACGCGGCCTGCAGCCACGCCATATGTCGCCAACAGCGGCAACATGGTTTCCAGACCTGGGATGCCGCCGGGCGTCTTGGTAAATTCCGTAGCACTATTTTTTTGTTTTATCGTATAGTCGCAATGGTCAGTTCCGATGGTCGAAACAAGGCCCTGGGCGATCTGATTCCATAATAGCATTTTTTCGTTGACTTCGCGTAGTGGAGGCTGCATGATACCCCATTGGGGATTTTTCCCGCCATAGACCATTTCGTCAAGTAATAGATACTGCGGAGTGGTCTCTGCAATCGCGTCCACGCCTCTATCCCTGGCCACGGCAACCTGATTCACGGTACCGGAAACAGAGCAATGAACGACGTAGATGCATGGCCGAAGCGGTTTCAGGCTATCGGCCAGGAACAACATCCGGTTTGCCGCCTCGACCTCGGCCAATGCGGGCCGCGCCTGGCCGTGGTAGGCCAGCCCGGTCTTGCCCACCTTTTCTAGCTGGGCACGCGCCGCTGACACCAGAGCGTCGTTCTCGCAATGGATCATCACGACCACACCATGACGTGCCGCGCTGCTGAATACACGAAGTAACGCCGCGTCATCCTGATAGTAGTTCGGTCGATAGGTGGTATAGACCTTCACGGCGTTGATGCCATCCGCCAGCAGGTCGGCCATCCAGGCATCCAGTTCGACATCCGTCTCCGGCAGAGCCGTGAGCATCATGTGCAGGCCGTAGTCTATCTGGGCCAGCCCACCGATCTCCGCCTGCCGCACGGCCAGCGCCTGGCGCACGTCTTGGCCCGGAAACTGGGTGGCGAAATCGATCACCGTGGTGACGCCGCCGCAGGCCGCGGTGCGCGTGCCGACTTCCCAATCATCCGGCGTCTTGTAGATGCCGGTATCGAGTACGATATGGGTGTGCGGGTCTACCAGGCCGGGAAAGACGATGCAGCCGGCTGCGTCCACGACGCGGTCAACGCCTTCGGCCGCCAGGCCAGGGCCGAGTGCCCCGATCTGTTCGCCGGCCAGCAGCAGGTCGCCCGCCATCTCGCCGGCCGGGGTGATCAGTGTTCCATTGCGGACCAGAGTTGTTGTCATGGACCACCTCATGATTGTCTTAAGTGGGGGTATGGCATTACGCCTGCCCCAGTGGGCGACTGCCAGGGATCGCCCCTACGCCTGTTGAGCCGCTCGCAACGCGGCCACTAACGTGGGCAGTACTGTGCCCCCCGTACCCTGAAGGAAGATATCGGCCATACGCGCGATCTCGTCCCGGTCAGGGTTGACGTCAATGACGGTTGCGCCGACGCGGGCCGCCACATACGGCAGCGAGGCGGCCGGCTGCACCACGCCCGACGTGCCCACGACCAGCATCGCGTCGCATCGTTCGCTCAGCGCATAGGATGTCGCCAACACGTCTTCCGGCAGATACTCGCCGAACCACACCACATCAGGCCGCAGCAAATCGCCGCAGCGGGGGCAGCGCGGCGGCTTCTCCTGCCCGACCAGGTCGGCGCGGGTGAAGCCGGCGTGGCGGCCGTTCAGGCACTTATACCGCCGGATGCTGCCGTGCAACTCGAACACGTTGCGAGAGCCGGCTGCCTGGTGCAGGCCGTCAATATTCTGGGTGACCACCGCCGTCGAGGGGATGAGTTGTTCCAACTCAGCGATGGCAACATGCCCCGGGTTGGGCTGTGCGGCCTCCACCATACCGAAACGGTACTCGTACCATTCCCAGACCAGCTTCGGATTACTCATGAAGCCCTCACGCGAGGCCATGAGCATCGGGTCATAGCGCGCCCACAGGCCATCCTGCGCCTCACGAAATGTGGGGATGCCGGACTCTTTGGAGATGCCCGCGCCGGTCAACACCACCACATGTCTGACCTGTGCCAGGCGGCGTGCGGCTTCTCGGATCAAGCGTTCCACGCTACCCCCTATGGGCAGATTAGCGTCGGCAGCCAGGAGGTCCGCAGGATTTCATCCACTGCGCTGCCCAACGCCATCTCTAGCGGCACCGGCCGGCCGTAGCCGCCGGTGATAATGAGGTCGCACTCCAGGCGTTGCGCGGTGTCAACGACAGTCTCAGCTACAGGGCCGCTGCGGTGCACGAATTCGGCATCCACGCTGTGCTGCGCCAATCGCTGCCGCGCGCGGTCCAGGATTGTCTGGGATGTTGGGCCTTGCGACCCTACCGTAAACACGGTCAACGCAACGCCCCACCGCCGGGCCAAGTAAGCTGCAACCAGCAGCGCCGGCTCGGAGTGGCGTTCGCCATCATAAGCCACCAGGGCACGGTGCAAGGCCGGGACCTCCTCGCCGGGCAGCACCAGCAGGGGGCTATCGGCATCGCGGATCAGCGTGCGGAACCCGGAGCTAAGCCGGGCCAGGGGGTGGGCGGAGGGCGGATACGCCATCTTGATGATGGTGAGATCGGCCCAGGCCGAGCGCACACAGATGCGCTCGGCCACGTCGCCGGTCTCCACCGCAAGCGCGCCGGGGATAGCTGCCGCTGCGCAACGTTCCTCGAACTCCGCTCTTACGGCTGCCGCGCGGGCCTGTCCTTCAGGCGACGCCTTACGCAGCACGTATAGGCCCAACACCCGGCCCCGTTCCTTTTGGGCCAGGTCGAGGGCGGTTTGCAACGCGGCCCAGCCCCCCGGTTGGCCGGTCACCGGCACCAGTATGGTTGTAAACAACCGGAAGTCGTCGGGCGCGGCGCCTAGCCGGCCGCCCCACAGCCGCTCCCGCCGCCACTCGCCCGGCAGGATGTCTTCGCCGGGCAGCCGCCGGACCTTGCCTTGTGGTGGGGCGCCTGCAAGCTCAGCCGCCTCGCTGAAGTCCAAACCCGCGGCCTCAAACGCGCGATAGCCGGAGGCCAACAGATAAAGATCGGCTTCGGTGCGTCCCGGAAAGTCACGCAACAGGTCTTGCGCCCGGATAGTGGCCACCACCGGCGTATAAACGTTGTCGTACCAATCCGCCACTGCTTCCTCAAGCGCGACCTCGTGGCCCATGCGCACCTGCATGCCTTGCCGGTGCGCTGCGATATGCCTGCGGAGCGCCGCGTAGCTTTCGGGGCTGCTGGCTGTCACACTATGTCCTGGTCGGAGCGGATCCAGGCCGGTTTCGGCCAGGAATTCGACATGTGCGCCCTGCAAATACACATCGGTCAGGCTGGCGTCAGCCGTCAAGGTTGTCTGCGTCTGCACGTGAGTGACATAGGCGTCAATATGGGTAGTGTTGAGATGTCGCGCCACTGAGACCCGGTGATGGCCGTCCTGCACGAAATAGGCATCACCGATGCGGAACACCTGGATCGGCGGCAGCCCTTCGAGACCCAGCATCTGCGCATAGATGGCACCCCAGCGGGCCTGGTTGCCGTCGTTGCGCGGCAGGAAGCTGCGCGTAAAATCGACCTGCCGGCCCACGGTCCCAACAATAGCCGTCAGAGGGATCAACTCCAACACTGAAGCGGCGGCTGGCATGCCGCGCAAGGCCCGGCGCACCTCGTCGTAATTCAACAGATCGTTGTCCCGGCCCCGCAGGCGCGCCACCAGGTCTTCCAGGTCAGCCTGGCGCCGCGCTTTAGCGAATGCCTCGGCTAATTCCAGTCGGTTCACACGTCAAACACCCCCCGAAGCCAGATAACGGTCCGCGGTCTCCAGCCACTCGATGATCGCGATGTGTTGCGGGCATTTGATCTCGCACTCACCGCACGCCAGGCATTTATCCCCGCGCTCGGCCTCGGGCACCCAGTTGGCGTAGACGAAACGCGCGTGCTCTGGGGCGTCGAACATCATCGCCTGGTTGTAAATGTCGAAGACGCGGGGGATGTTGACGCCGTTGGGACACGGCTGGCAGTATTTGCAGTCGGTGCAAGGGATGGGCGCCAGCCGGCGGTACTCATCGCGCACGCGCGCCACCAGGGCCAGCTCTTCTTCGGTGAAAAGGCCGGAGGCTGAGCGAGACGCGCTGGCGAGGTTCTCCTGCACCTGGGCCAGCGTGCTCATGCCGCTGAGGATCAACGAGACCTCGGAGTGGTTCCACACCCATTGCAGCGCCCATTCAGCCGGGTCGCGCTTGACCGGGGCGGTATCCCACAGCGCCCGGATAGAGGCCGGGACACCCCGCCCCTGGTGCTGACCCGCGTTGCCCGCCAGCAACCCGCCCCGCAACGGTTCCATCACTACCACACCCAGCCCCTTGTCCGCCGCATATTTCAGCCCGCGCGTGCCGGCCTGGTGCTCTTCGTCCAGATAGTTGTACTGGATCTGGCAGAAAGTCCAACCGTCGTACGCGTCAACGATCTCCTGGAACACCTCATAGCTGTCGTGAAACGAGAACCCCAGGTGTCCGATCCGGTCGTCGGCCAGGGCGCGCTCGGCCCAGGCCAGCACACCGAGATCGCGCATCGTGCGCCAACGCTCAGCGCCCAGCCCGTGGAGCAAGTAGAAGTCAATGGCCGGCGTGTCCAGCCGGGCCAGCTGTTCGTCCAGGTAGCGGTCGAAATCGGACGGTTCTTTAATCAGCCAACACGGCATCTTGGTTGCCAGCTTGACCCGCTCGCGGTAGCCATCCTTCAACGCGCGGCCCAGGAATGATTCGCTGGTCCCGCGGTGATAAGGGTAGGCGGTGTCAACGTAATTGACGCCGCCATCAATCGCGGCCCGCACCATCCGGGTCGCTTCGGGCTCGTCAATCTGGCCGGGTTCGCCGTTGATCACCGGCAGCCGCATCGCGCCGAAGCCCAGCGCGGACGGCCGCCAATCCAATCTACCGAAGGTGCGATATTGCATCCTATTCCTCACGTATCAAACAGCGTACGATCTCACCCACGTACATGCGGTGGAAGTCGCCCTTGGGATAGACTTCCGCCGGCACCGCGGGATCGGCGAAGGCCGAGCGGATGATGTCACCGCCGTACAGCTTGCGGCAGACCAGCACCAGCCGCGCTTGTGCGAAGTAGATCGCGCCGGCCTCATCGGTGATGGGGGTCAGGCCGGCGGCCGCGGCCTTGTCGCCCTCGCGGCCCGAGTGGTTGCCGCAGTACTCCAGCGCCGCGCGGTGCGCTTTGTCATAAAAGCTCAGGGTATAGTAGCTCGCCGCCTCCATGAAGCCGTAGGTGTGGCGCTGCGGCCGCACGAAGCAGAAGCTGACATCGCGGTTCCACAGGTGGCCCAGCCCACCCCAGCTCGCAGTCATAGTGTTGAACGCGTCCGCAGCACCGGCCGTTACCAGCATCCAGTCGCGACCGATGAGCTGAAAGGGGTTGTCGCGCAGCGCGGTGGGCGCGATGGTGATGAAGTTGTGGGTCATGATGGGTCCTTTGTTGTTGTTTTTGGATCACGAGCACCCTGAGCGGAAGGCCGCATCAGTGCGCGGCCCGGAGTCGAAGGGGCGGTCTTCACGGATAGCCGCACCCTTCGACTCCACTCTGCTATCGCTGCTTTCCGCTCAGGATGCTGGCTGCTACTTTCCGATGATTCTTCACGTCGTCAACACCAGCTTCCCCGTCGTCCCCCGCCCCGCCAGCGCGATGTGCGCGGCCGCGGCCTGGGCCAGCGGGTAGGCGCCGCCGATGCGCAGCGTGAGCGCGCCGGACGCGGCCAGGTCGAACACAGCGCGGGCGTAGGCCAGGTACTTTTCCCGCTGCTGCACGTAGGCGAACACCGAGGGCCGGGTGACGAACGCAGAGCGCATCCCGCCCAGGCGTTGGATGTCCAGCGGGGCCGGGAAGCCGCTGGACTGCCCGAAGCTGACCAGCATCCCCAGCGACGCCAGGCACTCCAGGCTGCGATCGAAGGTATCCTTGCCCACCGAATCGTAAACGACGTTGACGCCCGCGCCGCCGGTGATGCGCCTGACCTCTTCCAGAAAGTCCTGCTCCGTGTAAAGGATCACCTCGTCCGCGCCCGCGGCGCGCGCCAGCGCGGCCTTCTCCGGTGTGGAGGTGGTGCCGATGACGGTCGCACCGGCCGCCTTCGCCATCTGGCATAGCAGCAGGCCGACGCCGCCGGCCGCGGCATGCACCAGGCAGCGGTCGCCGGACTTCAGCGGATAGGTGACGTGGCTCAGCACGTAGGCGGTCACACCCTGCACCATGGCCGCGGCGCCCTGCTCGAAGCTCAGG
Source organism: uncultured Anaerolineales bacterium (assembly GCA_964551735.1). Taxonomy (GTDB): domain Bacteria; phylum Chloroflexota; class Anaerolineae; order CG2-30-64-16; family CG2-30-64-16; genus DAOUAT01. The sequence goes on along the minus strand of CAZKEF010000024.1, from coordinate 57,433 downwards.
GGAACGGGCAGCGGGGCCAGCTTGTCGGAGGGGACCAGCGCGTAGTCGGCGTAGCAGCCCGACGCGCCGAACCAGGCCGCGCGGTCGCCGGCCGCGACCCCGGTCACACCTGGGCCGACCGCCTCGACCACGCCCGCGCCCTCGCCGCCAGGGATGGCTGGCAGAGGGACCTTGTACCAGCCCAACCGCTGGTAGATGTCAATGAAGTTGACCCCCGCGGCCGCGATCTTGACCAACGCCTGGCCGGGACCGGGGGCCGGCACGGGGAGTTCCTCCAACTTCAGGACTTCGGGGCCGCCGAATTCGTGGTAACGGATTGCGTTCATTCCTAAAGACCTCCTGATGTAGGGGCATGGCCTCGCGCCTGCCCAAGGCACCCGCAAGGGATCGCCCCTACAAATCAACCGGGCAGGAACCAGGTTTCTACGCTAACAGCACCAACAGCTCACACAACACCATCGCGGTAGCGCCCCAGACCTTGTGCGGGCCGACCCGGTAGAACGGCACACGCACGTGCTGCCCGCGGATCGGCCAGACCTCCTCCTCGCGAGTAGCCGGGTCCAGCAGGTGCGCCAGCGGTGTCTCCAATATCTCGGCCACCTCATCGGGCGCGGGGATGAAGCAGGGCCGCTCGGCTGTGCACGCGACCACCGGGTAAATGCAAAAGCCGCTGGGCGGGATATAGAGTGGCGAAAGCTGGCCCAGCACCTCGACGCGGGCGGAGTCAATGCCCAACTCCTCGCGCGCCTCCCGCAGCGCGGTCGCCACGATATCCTCGCCCGGATCCATGCTGCCGCCGGGGAAGGAGATCTGGCCGCGGTGGTTGTCCACCGCGTCGGTGCGGCGGGTGAGGACCAGGCATACCTCCTCGTCATCCGCGCGGGGCAATTTGGAAAACTGCCCTACAGGCGCTGGATAGAGCAGCACCAGCACCCCGGCCCGACGGCAATCCAGGAACGGGTCCAGGATGCGCTCGGTGCCGGGCCGTGGGCTGGGCGCCATACCCATCTGCGCCGGCAAGCCAGGCAATGGTCGCGCCAGCGCCAAGCGTAAGGTGGACAACCACGGAGGCAGGGCACTACCTCCTGCTGGGACGGAGGACACAAGAACACCTTCTTTTATGCGCCTTTAGCGCCGTATTTCTCCCAATGCAGCAGGTCAAGCAAAGACTTCTTTTCCACCTGTGGCGCCTCTGCCGGCACACCCACCGGTATCAGCGCCATGATGCGCTTATCATCCGGCACACCCAACAGGTCTCGGAATTGTGCCTCCCGCGGCAAGGCATCCCCTTCAACCCAACACGTCCCATAGCCCAAAGCTGTACCGGCCAGGAGCATATTCTCAATCGCGGCCGCACCGTCTTCGATCCACCAGCGCGATGCGGGGTCCATGACCAGGACGATCACTGCGGCGGCCATCTTGATCCAGGCGCCGGACACGGTGAACTGCTCGATGGTGGCCCGATCGGTGACAACAATGAACTCCCACGGCTGCCGGTTGGAACCTGTTGCCGCCAACCGGCCTGCATCCACGATAGTCTCCAGATCCGCCTTGGGCACGGGATCGCTTGTGTATCGCCGAATACTTCGTCGCCTGCGAATCGCTTGGACGGCGTCCATTTCGGGCCTCCTGCCTGCTATAACTTCTCGAACCGCGCCTGGAAGAAACGCAGGTACTTCGGCTCGTACACCATGCGCAGCCCGGTCGCCCGGTCTCGCCCCCAGAACACCTCCTCCACGGCCTCAGCGGTGACGTCCATGTGCGCCTGGGTATAGACGCGGCGCGGGATGGTCAGCCGCACCAGTTCCAGCTTGGGGTAGCGGTGGTCACCGGTGGCGGGATCGCGGCCGGCGGACACAACCCCGCGCTCCATAGCCCGGATGCCGCCCTCCAGGAAGATGTCAGCCGCCAACGCCTGGGCCGGGAACTGGTTCTGCGGGATGTGCGGGTAGAAGCGCCGCGCGTCCAGGAAGATCGCATGGCCCCCGATGGGCTGCACGATGGGCACACCCCAGTCCAACAGCTTCTGGCCCAGATAGACCACCTGCCCGATGCGCGAGCGCATATAGTCGTCGTCCACCGACTCCTCGATGCCGCGCGCCATGGCCTCCATATCGCGGCCAGCCATCCCACCGTAGGTGTGCAGCCCTTCGTAGACCACCACCATGTTGCGGGCTTCCTCAAACTTTTCGTAATCGTTCAGCGCCAGCCAGCCGCCGATGTTCACCAGCGGGTCCTTTTTGCCGCTCATGGTGCAGCCGTCGGTGTAGGCGCAGAATTCGTAGAGGATCTCGGTGATCTTCTTGTCCCCGTAGCCCGGCTCGCGCTGCTGGATGAAGTACGCGTTCTCAACCGCGCGGGTGGCGTCCATCATCACCGGGATGCCGTGGCGGACGCACAGCGCCTTGAGCTCGCGCGCATTCTGCATGGAGACCGGCTGGCCGCCGGCCAGGTTCACCGTGGCGGCCAGGCACACGTAGGGGATACGCTCCGCACCGACCTTGGCGATCAGCGCCTCCAACTTGCCCAGGTCTACGTTGCCCTTGAACGGGTGCAATGACTGGGAATCGTGGGCTTCATCCATAATGACATCCACGAAGGTGCCGCCGGCCAGCTCCTGGTGCAAGCGGGTCGTCGTGAAATACATATTGCCGGGCACGTAGTCGCCCTGCTTGATGTAGATCTGCGACAGGATGTTCTCCGCGCCACGGCCCTGGTGGGTCGGCACGACGTACTTGTAGCCGTAGTACTTCTGAATCGCAGCTTCCAGGTTGTAGAAGTTGCGGCTGCCGGCATAGGCCTCATCGCCCAGCATCATGCCGGCCCACTGGGTGTCGCTCATGGCCGAGGTGCCCGAGTCGGTCAGCAGGTCAATGTAGACATCGGCCGAGCGCAACAAGAAGGTGTTGTAGCCGGCCTCGGCCAGACACTGGGCGCGATACTCGCGCGTGGTCCAGCGCGCGTGCTCCACCATTTTGATCTTCCAGGGCTCAGCCCATGATTTTTTCGTAGCGTCCCGCAAGCGCCTGCGTGCGTCTGTGGTCATCGTCGTCCACCTCTCCTGATATTCAGCATGAGATCTGCCCGAATGGGCATATGATGCGATTCTAGCACAATTTCGCCACCTGGTGTAATCGGACGCCGCACCGCCAGGAGCGCAGTTCTAAGTTTAGCACCAAGCGCTCCCCTTTGTCACGGCTTTGCCGTGAGCGGGTCAACAGCGTAGATTCCAGAATCCCGATGAACCAGTGAAGCATCTCGCCCTGCCGCGGTTACCCCCGCTGGCGAGATGCTTCGCTGGTAATTCGCCGCAACGCGATGCTCACTACAAACCCGCTCAGCATGACGGCCGCTCTGCCCCATCCGGTACCGCACCCGCCCTGTGGCCCCGATTTTGACAGCACGCGCAATCCTCAGTTATACTGCACCTATGTTGTATATTCGTGTTGCCTTTTCCCTCATCCCCATGCCTCGCGTCGCTTCCTGGGCGGCCTGAACCTGCTTCAACGCGCCCACCGTTCGGATTATTACGTCAACCACCCGGCCGTGAGCGCAGACTCACGGCTTTTTTGTTGCCCAGCAAGCCATACGCAATACGCAGCACGCATCACGAGGCATCTCTCATGGCAAACATCATCCTTAACCTAACCGATGTCAGTTACACATACTTCGACAAACCCATCCTGGCCGGGCTGAGCTGGGAGATCCAGGCCGGCCAGAAGATCGGCCTGGTGGGCGCCAACGGCACGGGCAAGTCCACGCTGCTCCGGCTCATCCTGGGCGAACATGCCCCCGACGCCGGCGCGATCTTCCGGGTCAAAGACCTGACCATCGGCTACTTGCCGCAGGACGCGGGAGGCGATCTAACCCCCCGACCCTCCTTCGACACACTCAGGACAGGCTCTTCCCTCCCAGGGAAGGGGGAGTTGGCTCCCCTCTCCTGCGAGGAGAGGGGTTGGGGGAGAGGTGACTCCTCGCAGGAAAGGGGGCAGGGGGAGAAGTCCGTCCTCGACGCCGCGCTTTCCGGCTCGCCCGAGATCGCCCGCCTGCGCGCCGCCCTGGCCGACGCCGAGGCGCGCATGGGCGATCCCGCGGTCTACGGCGACGCGGGGCGGCTGGCGCGCGTGCTCGACGAGCACGGCCGGCTGCTGCACGCATACGAGGCGGCCGGCGGCCTCACTTACGAGAATCGCGTCCGCTCCACCCTGCGCGAGTTGGGACTGGGGGACGAGACCTTCGACCAGCCGATGAGCACCCTCAGCGGCGGACAGGCCAAGCTGGTGGGGCTGGCGCGGCTGCTGGTCTGGGGGCCGGACGTGCTGCTGCTGGACGAGCCGGATAACCACCTGGACGTGGCCGGCAAGGAGGTGGTCGAGCGGCTAGTGCGGGGCTATGGGGGCACGGTGATCATCGTCTCTCACGACCGCTACCTGCTCGACCAAGTGGTAGATCGCATCGCCGAGCTGGAAGGGGGCCGGATCACGGTCTGGCCAGGCACCTATTCAGCCTACGCGGTCAACAAGCAGCTCGCGCGGCTGCGCCAGGAGCAGCTCTACCGCGCACAGCAGAAGCGCATCAGCCAGATCGAGGCGGCCATCGCCCGGTTCGAGCTGTGGGCCAGCATCGTGGTGGACGAGCGCCACGCGCGGCAGGCCCGCGCCCGCTACAAGATGCTGGAGCGGATGGACAAGATCGAACGGCCCGCCGAGGGGCGGCGCATGCGTCTGGAACTGGGCGGCTGGCGCGGCAGCAACAAGGTGTTGGAAATTGGTAGATTGGTGAAATGGTACGAGGGCGCTGACGACATCAACCTGGTCTTGGACGGCGTGGATCTGACCATCTGGCACGGGGAGCGGGTGGGGCTGGTGGGACCCAACGGCGCGGGCAAGTCTGTGCTGTTCCGCTGCATCCTGGGGGCGGCGGGCATCGGCGCTGAGCAGCCCGACGGCGGCACGGTCAGGCTGGGCCCTAGCGTTCAGGTTGGTTATTACGCCCAGCAGCACGAGACGCTGCACCCCGACTGGACGCTGATCCAGGAGATCCGGGACGCACGGCCGATGTACGAAGATGACGCCATCGCGTTCCTGGGCCGGTTTCTGTTCGATTACCAGGCCTGCCGCAAGCTGGTGCGCCAGCTCAGCGGTGGCGAGCGCAGCCGACTGCAGCTGGCCCGGCTGATGCTCTCCGACGCCAACTTCCTGCTGCTGGATGAGCCGACCAACAACCTGGACATCCCCTCGGCCGAGGTGTTGGAGGCTGCGCTGGAGGAGTTCAACGGCACGGCGCTGGTGATCTCCCACGACCGGTATTTCCTGGACCGCATCGTGGACCGGGTGGCGGCGTTAGAGGACGGCAGGATCGTGGCGTTTGACGGGGGATACTCGGATTACCTGGGGCGATGAGCCAGGACTCCGGTGGGTCGGATCGGCGGCAGCATCGGTCCGACCCACCTTCTTCGCTCAAAGTACATCTACCCCCTGATCACCAAGGGCAGATAGATGTGGCGTTCAGAGCCGGCGCTCACGGTAGTAGATGCCTCGACACGCGCTGTCTTAATCTGCCGGTGGCCCACGTTATCCGTCGCTACAGCGTAGAAGCTGTACGTCACGCCATCCACCCCCGTGAATGCGGCGCTGGTAGTACGGGCACCGGTCTGCCATAGGCTGAACGCGCCCCCATCCACCGAGACGTAGATGTCGTACACGCCGATGCCGGAACCGCCAGCATCATCACTGCCGCCCCAGGTGACATCGAAGGTAGCGTTGCTCACCTGCGCCGGCAAGGGTTTCACCTGGCTGCTGGCCGGCGGCAGGGCATCCAGCCGGTTCACGTAGAGTGGCGTGAGGATGGGCGCGTTCGTGTCGAAAACGATATCCGCCTGCGCATTCACCTGCGTTCCGCTCGGCAGCCCGCCCCGCGTCGCAACGGTATACGCGATGAAGCCCTCGCCCTCCGGCGCGGTCACGTTAGGCGGCAAGAAGCCCGCCAACGGATCCGCCGGCGGGCGACCGGTCACCGGGTCAATCGAGCGGAACTCCCAGGTGAGCTGGCGCATCACCGGATCCAGGTTCGCGTTGATATCCACATAGAGCCCGTTGACGGCGCGCATGTCCAACCGCAAGGTATAGGCGTTCAAGGCCGCAGGTACACTCATCAGGGTATTACCGAAGCCGTAGCTCAGCCACTGGAACGTCGTCAGGTCGAGGTTGGGATCTAGCGTCTGCCGGATAACAACCATCTGCGCCGGCGCGGTCGCCGCGCGGTCGTTCTCGAAACGAATGGTGTACGCCAGCGTACCGGCGGCTGGGATCCAGTGGTCATCGCCAAAGCCTGCTGGCCCCAGGATGTCGTTCGGATCATGCGAGGTCACCACAGGCCCATTCCACGAGAACTGGTAGTTTGGTATCGTCATCCAATCCCAGGCGCTCATTAACGCATAGGGCACCCAGTAGCTGCCCCAATCCACAATATCCACGATCGTGCTTGTGCAGGGAATCGGACTGAAGATGGCCAGGGTCTTGGCCACCGCCACAAGCGTATCATGGCTGGTTTGTTCATTCCACCCCTTCTTGCTGTAGGTCTTATACGCATCGTGCCAGGCGATGCCGGCCGCGATCGTATCCAGGCGCCTGGATAGCTTCTTAAACCATGCGGCATGTTTTGACACACCCTTGAGAGCGGCTGCCGTCTTGTTGGCCTCCGCTGACTTGCGGACAGCTCCAACAACATCATCGAGTCGCGCTGCGGAGATATATGCCGAATCGCGAAAACTCACAATCGCCTGCTCCATTGCCTTGACAAGGTTACCGTACTGATAACTGGTAAGACTGGCTGTGTCACTGAACCGGTCAAAGAGGAAAAACCACCATCCTTTCACGGTGTCTTCCTCTTCCAGGCCGTCGCGGTCAATGCTCCCGAGCGGGTCGTTCGAGGCATACAGGTACAGAGCCACCCCGGCAGCAGGCAGCGGCTCGCGGCTGCCAAAACGCCCCAACTGCGGCGTGTACCAACGGACTGGCGTCAACACCAGGTTCGTTCCCGCAGTGAGCATCCCTCCCTGCCCGCCAAACTGGAAGGGATTCGGCGTCGTCCCGGTCGCTGAGAGCACCTGGCCAAAGGGCAGGTAGCTGTAGGTGGCGCTGACCGCGCCGCCGCTGCTGGTGAGCAGAGCCGTGTTGCCTGAGCCGTCAAAGTGATAGAACACCGCCTCACCCGGTCCTTGGCGCGCTGCCAGGCCATTGCCGTAGCCGTAGTACGCCTGCAAGCTGCCCGTGGCGTCGTACTCCCCCACCACCAGCCCGTATACCATCGGGTCAAACGCGTAGTTGGTGCGCACCCCGTCCTTGATGCTGGCGATGCGGTTGCCGAGCGCGTCATACTCAAAAGTGAACGTCCCATCGGGCCCCGTAACGCTGGTGAGCTGGCCTTCTGCGTCGTAGACATACGCCCAGCCGCCGCCCGCTCCGCCGCGCCCCACCAGGTTGCCGTCGGCGTCATAGCTGAACGTGTCTCCGCCCGCCCGCAGCACCTGATCCAGCGCATTCACCTGGTACTCTGTTACCGAGCCGCTGTCGTCCACCCGAACACGATTGCCGGCGGCGTCGTAGGTGTAGGTGATCAGGCGCCCTGACGGGGATTGCGCGGAGATCAACTGCCCCCGCAGGTCGTAGCCAAGGGACCACGTGCCCTCCAACGTGGTCATGGTCCGGCGTCGTCCGAGCGCGTCGTAGGTGTAATGATACTTTGCCAGCAGTGCGCCCGTGGGGGAGTTGTGATTCGCCTGCGTTAGCCGATCGTTGGCATCATAAGCGAAGGTTGTATAGGTCCCGTTACCGAAGTCCTGGCGGCTCACCTGGCTCACAGCGTTGTAGGTGTACGCGACCAACGTCTGCCCCGTTTGGTCGCTCAGCCGCGCCAGGCGTCCGGCGGCGTCATAAGCGTAGTTCATCTGGTATCCACCCTTCTCCGCCATGCGTGTCCGCCGCCCGCCCGCATCATACGTAAACGCCAGCCACAGCCCGTTCGGATACGTTACCTTGGTCAAGCGGTCCGCCGCGTCGTATTGGAACGCCGTCGCGCCCATCGGTCCCGTAGCCGAGAGCAGGTTGCGATGGGCATCGTAAGTGTACGTAATCTGGACGCCGCCCGGCAACGTCTTCTGTTGCAGCAGGTCTTTCGCGGTGTAAGCAAAGGCCACCGTCTGCCCGCGGGCATTGGTCACTTGGGTCACGCGGCCATGCGTATCGTAGGCCAGCGTTGCCCGGCCGCCATCGGGGTACGTCAAAGAGAGCAGGTTTGCCGCGCTGTCGTAACTATACTGGGTCACGCGCCCGGCGGGATTCGCGGCTGCCAGCAGGCGATGCGGCAAACCCACGCCAGTGTCGTATCCCAGGCTCACCTGGGCCCCCAGCGCATCCACCGCCAGTGTACGGTTGCCCCACGCGTCATAGCCGAAATAGGCCGTGGCGCCCAACGGCAGTTGCTGGCGGATCAACTGCCGGTTGCGGTCGAAGTCGTTCACCGTCGTGAAGCCTTCCGGACCCACGACTCTGTGATACAAGCCTTGGTGGTCAGCCCACAACGTCGCGCTCCCTGTGGCATCGGTGAAAGTCAACCCGCCTGCACTGTCGTAGCTTATCGTCAGATCATCCACGGCCACAGTGCCGCCGCGATACTGCCGGGTCAACCGCCCCTGCGCATCGTATTGAAAGTTGAGGTGCGTGCCGTCGCCGAAGTCAATCTGCGCCAGGGTGTGCTGCGCTGCCGGCCCACCGTCTGTGTAGCTGTAGGTGATCGTGCCCTGCGCAGTGCTCACAGTGAGTAGGTGCTCGCCGGCAGCGTCGTAGGTGAAGGTGGTCTGTTCACCGGTAGGACCGGTCATCCGGCTCACGCGCCCCTGCGCGTTGTACTCGATGCTGACCTGGTCGCCGTTGCTGTGGTCCAGGCGGGCAACGCGCCCTCCGCTATAAACCGCGGTCAGGCGATTTCCGTTCCGGTCCTCCATGTAGTTCCACCGCCCATCGGCGTAGAAGACCGCCAGCATGCCGGCCGGCGAGCGCCAGCGCGGGATCCCGTCCTCTATGACCAGCTCGGTGAAATTCCCCGGCGCTGGGTACCAGGTCTCCGTCGTCGTGGGGGCCTGAGGGGGGAAAATGCTTCCTGAAGCCGGCGCAGCGGCCAGGGAGGGCAGGCTACGGAAATAGTAGACCTCCGCCCCGTTCTGGACATAGATCTGATCCCACGGATCCCGTTGCACCCGCACCTCCCATAGTGCGGGCACGCCGCGTCCAAAGGCGCCCAACGTGTAGCGCTGCGTCATCTCAGCCATGCCCGCCTGGTACAGCTCAAAGATGACCAGCTCAACCGCGTTCTGGGTGGGCAGGCCCATCGCGCCCAGGCGCCGAGCATTATCCCGTAACACATCCTGGAACTGCCCCAGAGTGCTGCCTACCTCCCCCGTGAAGTTGGCGTAGATCACATCCCACGCCGCCGCGGGCACCGCTGGTGGTCGCAAGCCCGCCTTCAGAGCGCCCCAGTTGATCGCTGTCCCTGCCTGCTCCTCACTGAAAACGCCCACCGAGAGCTGATAGTCCCCGTTCTCGATGGTCGGACGCACCACCAGCTGCACCGTGTTGCTTGCGCCCGGGGCCAACACATCTGCGGGTCCATGAGCGCTGGTCCCTAGCAGCATGAGCTCGGATCCGGTGTAGTTCCAATCGCCGGTAAAACGGATCTGCGCATTCGTGACGCGCACTTGCATCAGCGGCGCGGGCAGATCCACGTTACCGGTGTTGTGGTAGGTGAGCGCCACTGGCCCTTCCCAATAGGGACGCAACACATTGGGCATAGAGACGCTCACCTCCACATGCCCGCGTTGTCCCGCCACCACGGCTAACGTGTCGGGGGCCGTCGCTGTTGTCGTCCCACTACGGACCCGCACCGTGTAGGCTCCTGTCGCTAGCTCCTCCATCGGGAAGGTAGCATACACGCGCGTGGGATCCACCATCATGACGCCTGCCGCCGCCCTGGCGGTGCCGCCAACGCTCACCAGCTCGTAAGTCGCATCCGCGGTCAACCGCCCGCCGGTCAGCTGCAACGTCACCTCGCCCAGATTGCCCGCCTCTGTCGGAGAGAAAGCGTTCAGCGAGAAGGCCAACACCTGCGCGCTCAGGTGCAGCGCCGAGCCGCTTGCCGGAACGGAGCGCGCATACGCCATGCCGTAATACGTCTGCCCTGTCGCCCCAGCGATGAGCGCCTGCACCGCAGCGCCGTCGGGCAGGGGCGAGCGGATCTGATAATCCTGACGGGTGGGCATCGTGCCCTGCGCCAGATAGAGTTCTCCGATACCAGCGCTCTCATCCAACGTCAGCCCCGCCAGAATATCCTGTCCCACGACCGGCTGGAGCTTGAACCAAACCTGGTCGCCTGCGTTGTCAAACTGCCTGTCCAGCGCAGGCCCGCCGACCAACACCTCCGGCAGATCGAGTGCAAACGACGCCGCCGAGATTGTGGTGTTGTTCGCGCTGTGCTGCCCTTCAAAGACCTCGCCCTGGCTGTTGGTGGTTACCTGCCAGAAATGGTCGCCGACCACACTGCCGGGCACACGCACCAGGGCGCTGGCGGCGAAGCTTTCGCCCACCCCCAGCGCCACGCCCGCGCCGATCTCGAACTCGCCCGCCGGGATGACGACCGGCTGGGTATCGGGGTTGAGCACAAGACGCACGCTATCGTGCCAGGGCCCGATGGCCTGATCCGCTGCGGAATCCGGCTCCGCCGAGGCGTGGGCCGCGGGGACCTGTGGCCCCAGGTTGGTCACTACCCATTCCAGCAGCACCGTCTCGCCGGCCTGAGCGGTGGCAGGACCGTTAATCCGCGTCACCACCAGGTCAATATTGGAGGCCGCGGTCTCCACAAACTCAAACGCACCCATGTCGGCGTAGACGCTGCCCGCGCCCGGCAGGCCCGTGTTCTCCGTGCGGGGGTCATCGTAGCGCGGCGCACCCATGGCATCCGTCGCCGGGGCGGCAGCGCCATCGGCAGCGTCAATAACCGGGCTGAGATACCCCAACTGGAAGTTCTCGCGCGCCCGATCCCGATATTGCGGGTCCACCGTGAGGTTGCCATCCTGACCGGTGCGATCTGCGGTGCCGCTGTAGTTGACGGCCTCCGGGTTCCAGATATCCGAGTAATGGACCGTGATGGTGTCGCCGCCGTAATCATGTAGGATGCCATACGCGAAGTTATGAGTCACCAACGTGTTCTGGATCGCGAAGATGCCGCCATGCAACAACAGCCCCACCCGGTTGCCCGTGACTGTGCTGTTGAGCACTGTCACGGTGGAATTCGGATGCGCGCAGATGCCCCGGTCGGCGCCGGTGACCACCGTGTTCTTGACCACCACAGGCCCGCCCCAGGCCAGCACCCCGTCGAAGAACGCCTGGCGGATAACGCTGTTTTCGAGGGTGAGCGAGGCGCTGCCGTTAGTGCGCAGCACGCCGGTGCTGTCCCAGGCACCCGAAGCCGTGCCGCCGCCGTAGGCGATCACCGCGTGATTGATGCTGGCCGTGCCGCCATCCAGATAAATCCAACGCCAATCGCCCGCCAGCGGCCATGTTGCGTCGCCGTCACCGTTCGAGTCGCCGCCTGCCGAGTCATCCTTGAGCGAGGTGAAAGTCACCGGTTGGGCGACGGTCCCCTGCGCCAGCAACTGCCCACCGGATTGGATCGTGAGCCCGCGCTTGCTGGCAAACTTGATGATGGTTCCGGGTTCGACGGTGAGCTTGACGCCGTTGGGAATGATCACATCGCTGCTGATGACGTGGAGCAGTTCATTCGACCACACGGTATCCTCAGCCAGCGCACCCGAGTGCTGAACCTGCGCGTAACGCACCTGTGTGTACGCATTGAGGATCGCCTGCCCTGAACCGCGGAGCACCAGCCCCAGCCAGTCGCCCGGGCGCGGCAGCGTCGCGCTGCCATCGAGGTTGGTGTCACCGCCCGCGGTGTCATCCGCCAGCGAGGTGAGGATGATGGGCGCCTCACTCGTTCCCAGAGCCTGGAGCGTCGCGGTGCTAGGAATGATTAGGCCCGCACCGGAGGCGGCCTTCACCACAGTACCGGGCGCCACGGTAAGCGTCACCCCGCTGCCGAGGAGCACATCGCTCCCCACGAGGTGCAGCACGCCCGCGTGCCAGGTCTCGCTGGCCGATATGTCGCCCGCGTGCCAGGCGATACTCGGGGCGTTGAGCACCAGCACCCGCCGCACCCGCTCCGCCAGCAGGTGCGCCCCCGCGTCATAGAGCCGGGCTCGCAGGTCAAACCATCCATCAGGCACGACAACGGTGTCCCAATCCAGGCCCCCGTTAATCGGAAGCCCAGTCCCCAACATCTGCCAGTCCCCTGCCCCACGATAGGCCACGTCAACAGCCGTGCCTGCAGTGGATCCGAACGTGCCCCATCCCACTGTCTGGGTCCCGTGGAATACGACGGAAAAAGGTGTGCGCCATTCGAAGGCGCTGTACCACGGCGCAAATGTCACGTTGTCGCTGACCGCGTTGCCGGTCCCGCCAGGATTGGAGGCATGCGCTGGCCCGTTGGCATTGCCCCACCAGTTGTAGCGCGCATCCACCGTGACGCCTGCGCTGGTGTTCTGCAAGCCGTACTGCGTGTTGGCTTCGATCACATTGTCCCGCAGCCGAGGCAGCGCGCCGTTAATGCAATAGATACCCACCTGGTTCTCACGGATCTGGTTGCTTTCGATGCGCGGCAGCGCGTCGCTCACCGTGATGCCGCGGTTCGCGGACTTCGCGATCGTACTCTTCGCTATCGTCGCATCGTTGGTGTAGACATGCAGGTTGGCGTAGCTGTAGGGCGAGTCACCATAGCCGCCGTAGCCAATCCACGTGTGCTCCAGCATGCTGCCGCTGCTCAACGAAGTCAGCGCGATGCCCGTCCAGTTGCCGGGCGCGGGAGTCGTGGCGTTGCCATCGCCGTTGGTGTCGCCACCGTGCGCATCATCGCGCAGCGAGGTGAAGATGATGGGCGCGGTCTCCGTGCCTTGCGCCAGCAACTGACCCTCTACCCGCAGTTCATCGCCCCACCACTCAAACTTCACCACCACCCCCGGCGCAAACGTCAGCGTTGACCCTGCCGCCACCGTCAGGTCACTTGGCACGACAAAGGGGAAACTGGCCTCGCTGTCATAAGTGACTGTGCCGGAAACCACGCCCATGATGCCGAAACCATTGTAGGCCGAGCCGTTGCTCGTGTTGCCCACCAACGTGATATCCGTCAGGGTCCCTGTCGCATCATCATATACCGCCCATTCGGCGTTAGCGACGAAGGTGTTGCCGGTGAGCGCCAACGGGTGCGCCGGAACCACCCCACCCACGTGAATGCCTTGGTGCGATGAATAAGCGATAGTGTTGTGCTGCACCATCACGTCGCTGGTGTACAGGTGCAGGTTGGCGTAGCTGTAGGGCACGCCGCCATAGCCGCCGTAGCCAATCCAGGTGTGCTGCAGCATGCTGCCGCTGCTCGAGGCGGCCAAGCCAATGCCAGCCCAGTCATTGGGAGTAGGGGTACTGGCGCTGCCATCACCATTCGTGTCGCCGCCATGCGCATCGTCTTTGATCGACGTGAAGACGATCGGCTCAGCTTCCGTCCCCTGCGCCAACAGACGGCCATTCACCGCCAGATGACGGTTGGCCTGAGACTTGATGACCGTGCCAGGGGTGAAGGCCAAGGTTGCCCCTGCATCCACACTGAGATTGGCCGTGGAGTCCCAGATGATGAACGGAAAGTTATCCGGGCTGCTGAAGATGACCTCTCCCGCAATAGCACCCCGCACCCCGTAACCGTTGTTCAGCGAACCGCTACTCGTGTTCCCTGTCAGCATGATGTCAGTCCGAACACCGGTGGTATCGTCATATACCGCCCATTCGGCGTTAGCGACGAAGGTGTTGCCGGTGAGTTCCAACGGGTGCGCCGGGCTTACCCCACCCACATGCAAGCCGCGGTGCGACGAATAAGCGATAGTGTTGTTTTGCACCATCACGTCGCTGGTGTACAGATGCAGGTTAGCGTAGCTGTAGGGCACGCCGCCATAGCCCCCATAGCCAATCCAGGTGTGCTGCAGCATGCTGCCGCTGCTCGAGGCGGCAATCACCACCCCACCCCAATCATTAGGGGCCGGCATACTGGCGCTGCCATCGCCGTTCGTGTCGCCGCCATGCGCATCATCCTTGTATGATGTGAAGGTGATGAGTTGCGTACCCGATCCCTGCGCCAGCAGGCGCCCGTTGACAATGAGGTCGCAGCCTTGCGTCTGGAACTTGACCACCACCCCGGGCTCGATGGTGAGCGTCACACCGGCGTTCACCGTCACGTCGCCGGTGACCACGTAGGGGCTGGCAGCAAGCGTCCAGGTGGTATCACCGACGATGGGGCCGGAGACGTTCGTATGCACCTGAGTAGTGTCCATAGCCAGCGGCGCAGCAGTGATGGCCGCCGCGCCCGTCGTCAGAACGAAAGACAGCCAAGCGCATACTGTGCCAATCAAGAGCAGGTGTCTGTAGGTGCGGGTCATGGGATTCTCCTTTTCCGGCTACCACCACGCCACAAACAAAAACCGGTATCTCTCCCCATCGGAAAAGATACCGGCTTAATCCAATAGTCATCTCCCTTCTCGGTGGAAGGAGTTGTTGGTCCTGCTGAGCCGAACATATTCAGTTTGTTGCTGTCGTCACTATATCAGATGCGCCCGTGATTGTCAATGACTTTCGACGTTCAACGCCGACCTGTTCCTGCTGAGAGGATGCCGGCGGCATGGTGGTGCTGTTTAGCGCAGAATCAGCGGCAGAAAGATCTCACGCTCCACCACGAATGACTGGTTCGAAGGGTCGTAACCCGTGTTAACGCCATCCGTCGCGGTCACCCGCAGTAGATAGGAGCCGCTCGCCACGACGCTGACCGGCAGGTCGTAGGCCGTCTCGGCCAGGTCTCGCACCACCGGCAGCCAAGTCTGACCCGCGTCGGGGCTGAGCGCGAGAGCATAAGTCAGCGCCGGCCCGTCCGTGTCGGTCGCCGTCCAACGCACAGGGATCACGTCGCCCGCCCCAAAAGAGCCGCCCTCCGGGCCGAGCAGTATCACCTGCGGCGCGGCGAGCGAGACATCGCGGCTGGCGATCAACGCTGCGCCGTGTCGCAGCTCGATCTTACGCGTGCCGGGCTGCCACGCGATACGGTGCGAGAAGCCCGCCCGATCCACCGGGCCGCCGTCCGGGTCGGTCTGGTAGAAGAGCAGGTCGAATCCGGTTGTGGCCAGGAGCGCGCCGTCGCCATCCAGCAGCCGGATCTGATACGCGCCCGCCGCGCCCGGCGCCAGGTCCACCGTGGGATCGGCCAGGGTCAGGAACGGATCGAGAGTTGCCGCGCCGGCCTGCGTCACCATACCGCTCACCAGCAGCGCGGCCGGGGCGGCCGCTGCCGCTTGCGCGGCCGGGGTGGCCGCGACGGCGAAGAGCGGGTTGTTTAGCAGGTTGCGATAGCCATCCGGAAAGATGAAGCCATCTGCGTGGTTATAGGTGTTGTCCAGGCGCATCCAGAAGTGGGGCGCGGTGGGCCCGGCGTTGCTGTCCATGAAATAGTTCATGGTGCTGTCAATCGGCAGCCACCGGTAGACCCAGAACCCCGGCGCGGCCGGATGGAAGATGCGGCTGTCCGGCGTCCGCCAGATCCGGCCGCCCTCGGCCCGGCAGGAAACCGCCGCGTCGAGGCTGCTTATGCAGGCCGCCTCGGTGCCGATCGGCTTGCCAGCGCACGCGGCATAGTCCTCTGACCACTCCGAGCAGCCGCAGTTGACCACGCAATTTTTCGTGAACATCGGAGTGCAATCTATGACATCCCCGACCATCGTGCAGTAGGGGAAAACCGTGCCGCCCTTCTTGTCGCTATCTTCCCAACAGCCGAAGACGCGCGTCCCATCCTTTTCGCAGTAATGCTCGTGCCAGCCGCCCGCCACGTCCAGCGAATAGATGTCGCCCATCGGCGCGGTGGCGTGGTTGAACTCGTGCGCCAGCAGCTCCGAGTAAGCGCCGGTTTCGGCCTCGACAAAGACCGCCTGGGTGCTGCCGCTGGCGCCGCCCCGGCCGCCGCAGCCCACCGCCACCCCAAACCGGAAGCCTTCCGCCTGGGCCATAGCCAGGATGTTATTAAGGAACGTTGGACGGTCCCGGAAGCACGCACCGCCGGTGCAGCCCGGCGGCGCCGCCTCTTCATCATCTTCCCAGATGACACCTGTCGGTGAGATGCTGTACCAAACCTCGGCATCCGCGATAGGAAAGTTGCCCAGCAGGTATTGGAGCTGCGCTTGCGCGGCCAACGCGGTCTCTGTCGTGGTGGGGTAGGCCTCGCCGTCCGTCGGGTCCTTGCAGCGATAGAACAGGAAATTCCAGGGCTGGGTGTCCTGCACCTGGTAGCTGAACGTGCCGGCAGTGTTGTTAGCCTCATTGGCCTCCGGGATCGCCGCGTTCGGGTCCACTTCGGCGCGAACGCTGGCCGAGGCGGCGATCGGCCGCGGAACGGCGCGCACGTCGGGCGCGCAGCGCGCGCCGACGCAGCCGCAGTCAATCTGCCCGGCCGGGTTGGTCTGGGCATCCCACGCCAGGGCTTCACCGCCCGGCGGGACGTAAGGAAGCACGATCTCGCTATCCCCAGCCGCGATCCGCACCGGCCCCCAGACCTCGGGGTACTGCCAGCCGGCGGGCACGGGGATGATCTGGCCGTTGCCGCAGGCGGGCGTCATGCGCCATTCGTTGGCCGGCAGCACCAGCCTGATCTGCGCCTCGACCGGGCCGGGGAACGAGTTGCGCATTTTAACGCGGAAGGCGGTCCCTTTGTCTTTGACGAGGGGGAAGGCGGCGCCGGCCTGATCCACCACCTGCACCGGGGCGCTGCTGAGCACCCGCAGGTCGCCGGTGGAGACGATGTTCAGCGTCAGCGCACGAGTGACCCTGGCGCCATCCGCGGCCACGCCCTCCACTTTGACGGTCAGGGAGCCGGTGATGGGGAGGCTGCCCCGGCGCGCCCGCAGGGTGAGCGTGGCGGCGAAGGGCGGCGTGCCGGTCCCCGGCGTGAAGTCGTACTCCACCCCCAGGGGCAGATCCAGCATGTAGAGGGTCACGCGCTGCGCCGACCCGCTGACCAGCGCAACGTTGACCGCGACCTGCGCCTCCTGCACCTCTGGCCCACCGGCCACCAGCAGCGGGGCCAGGTCCAACTGCACCGCGGCCGGCGTGACGGTGATGGCGAAGTTGATCGGCGTGGTGGCCGTCGGCGTGGGCGTGATGGTCGGCGTGCGCGTCGGCGTGCGGGTGGGGGTCGGCGTCCAGTCGGCCGCGCTGCAGAAGATCACCAGCTTGGGTGGTGACACCCAGTACTCGCGGCTGCCGTAGCGATAGTAAAAGTCGTCCGAGACCGGCTCGATGCCCAGGCCGTGGTTGGGGTCGGTCGCGCCTTGCGTCCAGGTTTGGACGATGCTGGTCACATCCAGCGATTGGCCGGTGGAGCTGACCTGCCGCTGGCCCACGGTCGTGAGCTTACCCGGCTTGTTGGCCCACGTGGTCGTGCCCTCGCTGAACGCGCTCGCCAGCGTGAACAGGTTCAGCGTGCGGTTTGCGCTGGGGTCGTCGTACTCGAAGGCGTTGAGATCCACCCGCGCGGCGTTGACGTACTGACCGGCCGGCACCACGCCCGTCAGCGGGAAGTGTAGCAGCACCCTGTTTTCGTTTGCGCCGCTGTCACGCAGGTCCAGCCTGTCTTCGGTGCCGTGAACAGCGTTGGGCGCGGCAGAACCGACCCAGGTGTCCCGATCTGCGTAGACCCACACCTGACCCGGACAGCTTCCCACCACCCCTGACGGCGGTGTCGGCGTTTTGGTCGGCGTGCGCGTGAACGTGGGTGTATGCGTAGGCGTGTGCGTCGGCGTGCGCGTATACGTCGGGGTTGGCGTGCGCGTCGGGGTGCGGGTGACGGTGGGCGTCACGGTCGGCGTGCGCGTTGGCGTCCACGTCACCGTGGGGGTGCGCGTAGCCGTCGGCGTCGGTGTCGGGGTGGCAGGCAAGGAGTAGCTGATCACCAACCGCGGCCGATAGGTGGCGGCAGCCTCCCTGGACAACGCCTGGAACGGCGCCGGCCAGGCGCTGACACCATCCCCCTTCAGCGTGAACCCGTAGTTGGCTGCACCGTTCTCGGCCCATTGCTTGACCGCGGCGGTGACGGTCAAGTCGTGCCAGCCATCACTCGAATCAACCGTAGACGGCGGGTCGTCAGCCGTGGCTTCCGTTGTGGGCTGATTGTTCCACGTCACGACGGTTTCGACCCAGTATTCGGTCTTCGTGCCGGCTCTGGTACGGTATGCATAGACCTGATACGCGGCAGCGGGCAAGTCGCCTGCCGCCGCCAGATTGACCATCGTATACATTTGAAGTGTGGCCGAGTTGATGGTCACTCCCGTCGGGATGGACGACAGATCAAAGCGAATCAGAGTCCAGGAGTCATATTCACTGCTTGTTCGTCCGACATACAGATCCGTCAGGGCGCCATAGTTTGTCGTCGGCGCGTACTGGCTGACATAAGCATCGGCTGTGGGATACAGCGTCTCGCTGACCTGCGCGCCGGCCGGCGCGCGCCCCTGGGCACGCGCGACCTCTGGGGCGATAGCCCAGGCAGAGAGGATCAGCAAAGCGATGATGAGCAGCCCAAGTGGGCTGAGCCTGCGCATGGCGCGGCTGGCGGACGTGCGCGTGTGCATATGACGACCTCCCTTCGGGAGCATCTCGGCGCGACCTGGGTTGAGACAACAGTGCTGGCAGGGTCGCGTGGAGGTCGGCGAGATGCGGCGGCCTGATCTGTGGACTAGCGAAGATTATCACAATTTGTACTGCCGCGCAAGCGGCGGAACCGAGGGGGCAGGGCGAAGTCATTGTGCGGCGGGCGCCCTGCCTGGCAACTGAAGTTGCGGCTACCCGTGCAAGGTCTGCCTTCGCAGACCGGAGACCAACCGGCGCAGGCCGGTTTTGCAACGGTAGGCGCAGTTTCAACGGCCGGCCCGTGTGGTCAGCCGCAACATGAAATCGCCCTGCCGAGGGTGCAGGTCTGGCGCGTTTTTGCGCCGGCCGTGGTAAAATGTTTCTCAACCATCGTGCGCCACACCACAAGGGAGCGTCGCTGGCGCTCCGGGAGATTTGACACCATGCTGCGAGCTTCTCACCTTTGCCTGATCATCCTAGCCCTGTGGCTGACCGCATGTGCCGACAGTCCGCCTGCCACGCGACCTGCGGCGGGCGGAGCGAGTGACGCCGCTCCGCCCACCGCGCGCACGCCACCCCCGGCCACGGTGGCCCCCAGCGCCACACCGCAGCCGGCTACGGCGCCCGCGGCAACCCTCGCGCCACCCACACCCCCGCCCGCGGCCACCGGCACGGTCGCGGCGCCGTCGCCCATGGACCCGCCGGCCGCTACGGTGCGCTGGCGCGTCGGCGGTGCCAGGCACGCGGCCGATAATCCCTTCTCCGGCCTGGGCGGGCTGGATGCCGCCGGCGAGCGCGTCTATGTGGCCGACCGGTTGGGCGGCGTGTACATCTACGATCTGGACGGCGCGTACCAGGGGGTCATCTCGGCCGGCGAGATCGGGTATCTCACCGATGTTAAAGTCGGCCCCGATGGCACGGTCTACATCGCGGACGCGGCCCTGCACCAGATCACCCTGTTCAATGCGGACCTGGACCTGTTGGGCGGGTTCGGCAGTTACGGCGCGGGCGAGGGCGAGTTTGGCTCCGACAGCCCGGCCGCATTGGCCGTCAGCCCCGACGGCGAGCTCTTCGTGCTGGACCCCAACGAGGATGCCGGCGGCGCAAAGGTGATGCGCGTGCTGGTCTTCAGCGCGACCGGCGAGTTCCTGCGCAGCTTCCCGGCCGAGCCGGGCATGGACGCGGTGGGGATGGATTTCGGCCCCGATGGCACCCTGTTCATCGTAAACCGCCAGGGCTACGTGGCCGAAGTGGAGCCGGAGGCCGGCCGGCTGATCCAGCGCGTGGGCGAGGCCGCGCTGGCCGGCGCGTGGCCGCAGATGATCGCGGCCGACGAGGCGGGGAACCTGTACGTGACGACGCAGATCCCGACCGCGGTGGCTGTGCTCAGCGCGCAGGGCCACGGGCTGATCGAGTGGATCGGCGGGGAAGGGGTGCGCACCGATGAGGGGTGGCCGGCAGGGGAGTTCCTCTCGCCGTTCGGCGTGGCCGTCACCGGCGACGGCCGCCGCGTGTTCACCGGTGACACGGCCGATCCGTTCAGTTACGTCACGGCGTTTGGACGACGCTAGTCCTTACCGGATGATCACATTCACCGCGTACACGCTCTCAAACCATCGCGCCTTCTTCTGCCCGGCCCAGCGCTCGCTGTCATCGTCCCGGCCGGGCAGCAGCGTGACGACCAGCGTGCCGCCTTCCAGCGCGCAGCCCAGGTCCTGCACCGCATCCGTGTGGCTGCGATCCAGGCCGTCAGCGAAGCGCAGGATCGCACCGAGCTGGGTCACCAACTGCTGGTCTGACGGGGCAAGGGCGGCGAAAGCTTCATGCTTGGCCGGCGCAGGCAACGCGCCGCGGTGGTAACGCGTGACGTGCGCGATCAACGCCTGATCGCGCACGGAGAGGCCGGGGATGGGCGCAGCCATGATCAGCCGGAACGCGGTCTTGTGGTGGTTCTCGTAGCCCTCGACGTAGCCGATGTCATGAAGGAGGGCGGCGTAGCTCAGGATCTCGCGGGGGATGAGGGGGGATTCGGAGCGAGCGGAAGAAGAGGGCACTGAGGGGACTATGGAAATTGAGGGAATTGCAGGGAACTGGGCCGCGCCCAGGGTGTGCAGCCCAAGCCGCGCCATTTCATCGAACAGGCGCAGGGCCAGGCGCTCGTCCTGGAGCGCGTGGCCCTCCTCGAAGTCGTAGCGGCGAGCGAGGGCGAGGATTGTTTCACGCATACGTAGTTTCCCTGAATATCGGCTACTATACTATCCGAATTTATCCAAATACAGCGAGTTGCGCTCGTTACAATTCTCCCCGCACCATCTTCGCGCTGATCGCATTATGCCGCCGGATCAGCATCAGCAGGTCCAGCCCGACGATCTCGCCATCCTGCACGCGCACTGCCCCATTGATCACGCTCAGATCCACCTTCGGCGGGGTGCAGAAGACTAGCGCGGCCAGGGGGTCGTGCAGCGCGCCGGTGAAATCTAGCCGCTCCAGCCGGTAGCCGATGAAGTCCGCAGCCATGCCGGGGGCCAGCGCGCCGATGTCGTCCCGGCCGAGCACACTGGCGCCGCCCAGGGTCGCGATCTCCAACACCTCCGCCGCGCCCAGCGCGGCCGGGTTGCCCAACGAGCGCGCGCGCGTCGTGCCCACGGCCTGATCGGAGACAAAAGTGGAGCCCATGCGCTGCAACAACATCGCCTGCCGCGCCTCGGCCAGCAGGTGGCTGCTGTCGTTGGAGGCCGATCCGTCCACCCCCAGGCCCACGCGCACGCCCGCATCCCGCATGGCGCGGATCGGCGCGATGCCCGAAGCGAGGCGCATGTTGGAGCTGGGGCAGTGGGCCACGCCGCAGCCGGTGCGCGCAAAGAGCGCGATCTCTTCGGCGTTCAAGACGACGCAGTGGGCGTGCCACACGTCACCGCCGATCCAGCCCACCGACGCCATGTAATCCACCGGCTTGACGCCGAACTTCTCCAGACAGAACGCGTCCTCGTCCATGGTCTCGGCCAGGTGGGTGTGCAGGCGAACGCCGTAGGCGCGGGCCAAGGTCGCGCTCTCCAGCATCAGGTCGCCGGTGACGCTGAAGGGCGAGCAAGGCGCTAACGCCACGTTCACCATGCCGAAGCGCTCTTTCTGATGGTACTGCTCGATGGCGCGCTGGCTGTCTTTGAGGATAAAATCCTCGTCCTCCACACAACTATCCGGCGGCAGACCACCTTTGCTGCGCCCCAGGCTCATGCTGCCGCGGGTGGCGGTGAAGCGCATGCCCAACTCAACCGCGGCCTCGATCTCGTGCTCGATCTTGCAGCCGTTGGGGTAAATGTACAGGTGGTCGCTGGTGGTGGTGCAACCGCTCAACATCAATTCCGCCAGGCCAACTTTCGCGGAGACGTACACCGCCTCCGGCGTCATCCGTGCCCAGATGGGGTAAAGCGTGACCAACCAATCGAACAGCACGCTGTCTTGGGCGATGCAGCGGGTCAGAGTCTGGTACAGATGGTGGTGGGTGTTGACCAGGCCCGGCAGCACGATCATGCCGCGGGCGTCAATGACCTGATCGGCCGTTTCCGGGAGGGCTTCGGTGGGCCCAACCTGGAGGATCGCGTTGTCCTGTACAAACAGGCCCCCATCAGGGATACGCCGGCGGCCGGCATCCATCGTGACCAGCAGGTCGGCGTGCTTGAGGAGAAGTGTGGACATCTTGGGCCTCCTGAGATGGGAATTCACTGCACTTGTACACCATACTGGCACGCCTTGTCAACCTTTGTGCGAAATCCCGCGCTTGCTCTGCCGCGCAACATCTGTTATGCTTAGTTACCTGTCTTGATCGGCGCAACGGAGCGTTTTTCGCCATTCTTTATTCGCTATTCGCCATGATTAACGGTACTCTGATCAACGTTGCAACCGTCGTCGTGGGCGGCGCGCTCGGCACATTGCTGGGCAATCGGTTGCCCGAAAAAATGCGTCGCACCGTGCTGGATGGCCTGGGGCTAATGACCGTTGTCATCGGCGTGACCATGGCGATCGGCACGCAAAACGCGCTGATTCCGCTGTTCAGCATCCTCATCGGCGGGATCCTCGGTGAGGCGCTGCGCATCGAAGATGGCCTGGAACGGTTGGGCAGGTGGGCCGAGACCAGGCTGGGCCGCGTGTTCGGCGCGGGCGGCGGCCGCACGGCCCAGGGGTTCATCACGGCCAGCCTGGTTTTCTGCGTTGGCCCGATGACGGTGCTCGGCTCGATCCAAGACGGGCTAACGGGCGATTATACCCTGCTGGCAATCAAGTCGCTGATGGATGGGTTCGCAGCCATGGCGCTGGCCGCATCATTGGGCGCGGGCGTGATTTTGTCCGCTGGCACGGTGTTGGGTTACCAGGGCGGGTTGAGCCTGTTGGCAATGGCCTTCGGCGCAGCATTAGGTGGGGTCACGCAGACGACGCCGTGGGTGGTGGAGATGACCGCCACAGGCGGGGTTGTGATCTTGAGCATCGCCTTTCTGCTGCTCGACATCAAGCGCATCCGAGCAGCGAACCTGCTGCCAGCGGTGTTTGTCGCCCCTATGATCGTGCTGCTATTGGGCCTGTTGGGGATTTCATTATAAGGCCGATCCGAAACACGCTTCGGCAGCCATCCTGAGCCCGGTGAAGGATGACTGCGCCTGCACAGGCTCAGGGCGTTCGTGTCGGTATCTGGGTAGACTTGGGTGCAACAGGGAGGCGTCATGCCTGAGCGCAAGCTAATCGTTTTTGCCGGCTTGCCTGGCACAGGCAAGACCAGCCTGGCGCGGACAGTGGCCCGCGAGTTGCGCGCGGTCTACCTGGATAAAGACACTATCAAAGACACCGCGATGGCCCTGGGGCGCGAGCTGAGGGTTGAGCGCATCAGTGAGTTGGCCGGCCAACTTTCCTATGAGCTGCTGGTGAACCTGGCACGGGACAACTTGACCCTGGGCCATTCGGTGATCTTGGACAGCCCGGCCGGCTATCGCACTTTCCGTGAAAAGGTGGAGCAACTTGCGCGCACATCCCAGGTCGAGTTGAAGCTGATCGAGTGCATCTGCACCAACGAAGGGCTGCTACGGGATCGCATCGAGCGCCGCGGGACCGATCTGCCTGACTACCGGGCGCGGGATTGGGAGACCTATCGCTCTGACCAGGCCAGATTCGAGCGGCTCAGCGGCCCGCGGCTCATCGTGGACACGGCCGAGACGTTGCAGATCAATGTGCGTAAGGTGCTCAGCTATTTGGGTGTAGCCGCCGCTTCCGGCGCCGGCTAACCAACCGCCAGTTCTTGACACGCAGCAGGGGGAAAAGATCCATGCCAGTCATCCAAGTCGTTTTGTTTGATCTCGGAGGCACGCTGTTGCACTACGATCAGCCTCCCGAAAATGCCTTCGAGGCCATCAATGCCCGCGCCCTGCGTGCCTTCCTGGAGGTTGCGGCCAGGGGCGGTACCAGGGTACCCGATCCTGAGCTGGCCATCCGCGCGGTTGGGCGCATGGCTTCTGCGATGGAAGCTAAGGCCAAGCGCACCCACTATGCCACCAACGCCGACACGATCCTGCGCGAGGGATTGGCCGCGGTCGGGATAAAGGTGCCGGACAAGGTCTGGCCCAACGCGCTGGCAGCCTATTACGAGGCAATCTCGGCTGTGGTCATACCGGTGGCCGGCGATGTACGCGGGGTGCTGGCGCGATTGACAGAGCAGGGCCGAGGCCTGGGCCTGGTCTCCAACACCTTCTGGTCACCTGAGATGCACGACGCGGACCTGGTGCGCTTTGGCCTGCTGGAATACCTGCCCGTGCGGGTTTACTCATGCGCGGCCGGTTTCACCAAGCCTGACCCGCGCATCTTCCGCGAAGCGTTGGACCGGCTGGATGTGGCCCCGGCTGAGGCAGTATTCGTGGGCGACAAGCTGGATGTGGACGTCGCTGGCCCGCAAAAAATCGGGATGCGCGCCGTGCAGGTGGCATCCCCTTACCGGGTGGAGCACAACCCCGACATCGTGCCGGACGCCCGGATCGCGCAGATTGATGACCTGCTCCCCTTGCTGGAGACCTGGGAGCAGGCCTGGGAACCGCCCACGGTTTCAAGGTAGGGGCGGGTTTTGCACGGTTAACGCAATCCCGTCTGACCTGGCAGCAGCGCGAGCGTGACAAGCTTCCCGCTGGTGCGAAGAAACCCGCCCCTACGACTCAATCCACCCACAGCGGCACGAACTGGAACTTATCCACGTCCACCAGCCCCTGATCGGTCAGCTTCAGGTGCGGGATCACTTCCAGCGCGAGGAAGCTGAGCGCCATAAAAGGATCATGCAGCTCGGAGCCCAGGCCGCGCGCGGCACCGATGACCTCGTCCAATTGCCGGCGCACCTCGGTGATCGGCTTGTTCGACATCAGGCCGGCCACCGGCAGCGGCAGCCGCCCCAGGATGCGGATACCATCGGCCACGGCCAGGCCGCCGCCCATGTCGGCCACGGCCGCGGCCGCGGTGGTAAGCGAGACGTTGTCGGCGCCGGCCACCACGAGGTTGTGGTGATCGTGCGCGATGGTGGACGCGATAGCCCCACGGCGCAAGCCCAGCCCCTGCACGAATCCCTTGCCCACGTTACCGGTGGCCATGTGCCGCTCGATCACCGCCATCTTGATGATATCTTGCTCGAGATCGGACCGCGCCACACCGGCAGTGGAGGGGATCTCCAGGATGCGATCCTCGGTGACCAGCTGATCCGGCACGACACCGATCACGTGGGCCCGGCGTCCCTCGGCCGGGATGGTGAAGTTCACCGCGTGCCAGTTGACGTTCATTGCGCCGCGCAGGTAGGCCGGACGCTCCGGCACGTCGAACGGCAGCAGCTTGCCGTTTTCCGCCACCGCCTGACCCCCACGGATCACCAGGCGCACGTCGAACGCCTCCGGGTCGTCGAATACGATCAGGTCGGCGCGGTTGCCGGGGCGGATGCCGCCGCGATCATACATGCGGAACCACTCGGCTGTGTTCAGCGTGGCCATACGAATCGCCGTAACCACGTCAACCCCAGAGCGGATGGCCGTGCGCACCAGGTAGTCCACGCTACCCTGGTCAAGGATATCGCCGGGGTGGCGATCATCGGTACAGAAGCAGATGCGCCGCGCGTTGTCGGGCGTGATCAACGGCAGCAAGTTGGCCAGGTCGTGTGCGTTGGTCGCCTCACGCATCAGAATATACATGCCCAGGCGCAGCTTCTCCTGCGCCTCAGCCACCGTGGTGCACTCGTGATCCGAGCCGATGCCCGCGGCCACGTAGGCATTCAGGGCTTTGCCGCTGAAACCGGGCGCGTGACCGTCCAGCACGCGCGTCCTGAACGCCTCGATCTTATCCAACACACCCTGGTCTTCGTTGACTACGCCCGGATAGTTCATCATCTCCCCCAGGCCCAACACCCAGCGGTCGTTCTGCAGCGAGGCGATGTCCTTAGCCTCCAGGTATGCACCTGCGGTCGCCATATGGGTGGCTGGCACGCACGACGGGACCATCACGTACATGCTCAACTGGCCGTACTTGGCCTGATCGAACATGTAGCGAATGCCATCCAGGCCGAACACGTTGGTGATCTCATGGGGATCGGCCACCACGGCCGTGACACCGCGCGGCACCACGGCTGCTGCGAACTGGCGCACCCCCACCATCGCGCTTTCGATATGCACGTGCGCGTCGATCAAACCCGGCGCCAGGTAGCTGCCTTTCAGGTCAATCTCCTTGTGCGCGGTGTAACCCTCGCCGATGCCGACGATACGATCTCCCAGCAACGCTACATCCGCAGGATAGATCTCGCCGGAGTAGACGTTCACCAACTTCGCGTTGCGCAACAGCAAATCGGCCGTCGCGTCCCCGCGCGCCGCGCGCACCAGCTCCTTCAAGTCTGCCATCAGGCTATCCTCCTTAGGTCAATAGTCCAGTTACGCTCATCCCAACAGCCCAGCTTAGGCTCAGATTCGCCTGATTATACCATGAACGGATTGATGGGCCACGACATGATGTGAGTCATTTGCAGAGCGGGCAAGCTTGGTCTAAAATATCGCTTAGTTTGAGTGCATCTTACCTGTAATGATACAGGCGCTCCAGTCATCCGAAGGGGGGTGATTCCACAACACACACTTTTCCCCAAGGTTCGCACAGAAGTGTATTCAACCTGATAGCAACATAGACCATACCCAATCACACGCTTTCCTAAGGAGGAGATCGCATGTACCGCACCCGGATTTGGGCAGTATTCGCCATCCTGCTGGTGTTCTCCCTGCTGTTGGGCGCCTGTGGCCAAAAGACACCAACCCCGCAAGCGCAACCGGAAACGCAACCAGCCGCCCCAGCTCAACCGACCAAAGAAGTCAAGCCGGCGTTCGTGTATGTGGCGCCCATCGGCGACCTGGGCTGGACCTGGGCGCACGATCAGGCCCGCCTGGCGGTAGAGAAGGAACTGGGCGTCGAGACCGCGTACATCGAGAACGTGCCCGAAGGCCCCGACGCCGAACGCGTCATCCGCGACTTCGCACAGAAGGGCTACAACCCCATCTTCACCACCTCCTTCGGCTTCATGGATCCCACCATCACCGTCGCCAAGGAGTTCCCCGACACCTGGTTCGTGCATATCTCCGGCTACAAGACCGCGCCGAACGTCTCCACCGTCTTCGGCGGCATCGAGGAGGCCCGCTACCTCAGCGGCCTGGTCGCCGGCAAGATGTCCAAGAGCAACATCCTGGGCTTCGTTGCCGCTTTCCCCATCCCCGAAGTCGTGCGCGGCATCAATGCCTTCGCCCAGGGCGCCCGCGAGGCCAACCCCAACGCCGAGGTGCGCGTCGTCTGGACCAACACCTGGTTCGACCCGGTCAAGGAGAAGGAAGCCGCCGAGGCGCTGCTGGACCAGGGCGCGGACGTCATCGCCCAGCACCAGGACACCACCGAACCGCAGAAGGCCGCCCAGGATCGCGGCGCCTTCTCCATCGGCTATGACTCCGACATGGCCGCATTCGTCGGTGACACCGTCCTCACCAGCCCCATCTGGAACTGGGGCCCAAAGTACATTGACATCATCAAGCAGATCCAGGCCGGCACCTACAAGAGCGAGTCGTTCTACGGCCTGCTCAAGGACGGCACCTTCGACCTGGCCCCCCTCAGCGCACGCGTGCCCGCCGATGTCAAGGCGCTGGTCGAAGAACGCAAACAGGCCCTGATCAAGGGCGAGATCGCGCTATTCTGCGGCCCATTCAAGAGCGCCGATGGCGTGGAAGTGCTGCCCGCGGGCAAGTGCATGACCCTGGATGAAAAGCTCAACATGGACTTCTTCATCGAGGGTGTGAAGGGCGAAGCGGCCAAGGGGCGAGCCCTTGAAGGTGCGGCGGCGCCGGCGGGCGCCGCCGCCGCCGTGGCGCCTGCCAAAGAGGTCAAGGCAGCGTTCGTGTATGTGGCGCCCATCGGCGACCTGGGCTGGACCTGGGCGCACGATCAGGCCCGCCTGGCGGTAGAGAAGGAACTGGGCGTCGAGACCGCGTACATCGAGAACGTGCCCGAAGGCCCCGACGCCGAACGCGTCATCCGCGACTTCGCACAGAAGGGCTACAACCCCATCTTCACCACCTCCTTCGGCTTCATGGATCCCACCATCACCGTCGCCAAGGAGTTCCCCGACACCTGGTTCGTGCATATCTCCGGCTACAAGACCGCGCCGAACGTCTCCACCGTCTTCGGCGGCATCGAGGAGGCCCGCTACCTCAGCGGCCTGGTCGCCGGCAAGATGTCCAAGAGCAACATCCTGGGCTTCGTTGCCGCTTTCCCCATCCCCGAAGTCGTGCGCGGCATCAATGCCTTCGCCCAGGGCGCCCGCGAGGCCAACCCCAACGCCGAGGTGCGCGTCGTCTGGACCAACACCTGGTTCGACCCGGTCAAGGAGAAGGAAGCCGCCGAGGCGCTGCTGGACCAGGGCGCGGACGTCATCGCCCAGCACCAGGACACCACCGAACCGCAGAAGGCCGCCCAGGATCGCGGCGCCTTCTCCATCGGCTATGACTCCGACATGGCCGCATTCGTCGGTGACACCGTCCTCACCAGCCCCATCTGGAACTGGGGCCCAAAGTACATTGACATCATCAAGCAGATCCAGGCCGGCACCTACAAGAGCGAGTCGTTCTACGGCCTGCTCAAGGACGGCACCTTCGACCTGGCCCCCCTCAGCGCACGCGTGCCCGCCGATGTCAAGGCGCTGGTCGAAGAACGCCGGCAAGCGTTGGTTGATGGCAAGTTCAACGTCTTCTGCGGCCCATTCAAGAGCGCCGATGGCGTGGAGGTGCTGGCGGCAGGCAAGTGCATGACCCTGGAAGAAAAGCTCAATATGGACTTCTTCATCGAGGGCGTGCGCGGCGAGGCGGCTAAGGGCCGGGCCTTGGAGGGCGAACCGGCGCCGGCGGGCATGACCACGGCCCGGAAACCGGTCCCGAACCCGAAGGTCGCGTTCGTCTACGTTGGCCCGGTGGGTGACCTGGGCTGGAGCTACGCGCACGACCAGGGCCGCCTGGCGTTGGAAAAAGATCTGGGGGTCGAAACCGCCATCAGCGAGCTGGTGGCCGAGGGGCCAGACGCCGAACGCGTGATCCGCGATTACGCGGAAAAAGGCTACAACGTTATCTTCGCCACCTCTTTCGGTTACATGGACGGTGTTCTCAATGTTGCCAAAGACTACCCGGACACCGTCTTTCTGCACGCAACCGGCTATAAGACCGCGGACAACGTGGGCATCTACGACGGCCGCGGCTATCAGGGCTGGTACCTGGCGGGCATCGTGGCCGGCAAGATGACCCAGAAGAATTCGTTGGGTTATGTGGCGCCCTATCCGATCCCGGAGGTCGTCCGCAACATGAACGCCTTCGCACTGGGTGCCCGCTCGGTTAACCCGGAAGCGACCGTGATCCCCATCTGGATCTTCTCCTGGTTCGATGCCGGCAAAGAACGCGAGGCTGCGCAGGCGTTGGTTGACCAGGGTGTAGATGTGATCGCGCGCGAAAGCGACTCGGTGGAACCCGACAAACTGGCCGAGCAGGAAGGGGTCTACGCGATCGGCTACAACGCGATCTCTGCCGATGTGGCCCCCAATGCCGTCCTGACTGCGCCGATCTGGGACTGGGGCGTGTACTACAAGCAAGCGGTCGAGGAAGTGATGGCCGGCACCTGGACCCCCACGCCGGTCTGGTGGGGGATCAAGGACGGCCTGCTCGACCTGGCCCCGTTCGGCAAGATGGTGCCGGCTGACGTGCAAGCGCTGGTTGAGGCGGAAAAGGCGCGCATCGTCAGCGGTGAGTTTGACGTCTTCGTTGGCCCCCTTAAGGATAACACCGGCAAAGAACGCGTAGCCGCTGGCGTCGCCATGACTGATGAGGAGATGCTGGCCTTCGATTGGCTGGTCGAGGGCGTGAAGGGGACAATCCCGCAGTAGAAATTCGTTCCTAAGGAACGATAAGGAACTAAGGCAGCTTTGGGGAACTGAAGGAACTGGCGGCACCAGTTCCTTCAGTTCCCCGACTTCCCTCAGTTTCCGAATCTCCCCGACCGCCCCCTGTCGCACTTCTTTTAGCTAGAGACCGAAGGAGGACTGCCTTGGACAACCACGCTCCTGCCGTTGAGATGCGCGGCATCGTGAAACGGTTCCCAGGCGTATTGGCCAATGATCGCGTAGATTTGGTCGTCCAGAAAGGCGAAATCCACGCCCTGTTGGGCGAAAACGGCGCCGGCAAAAGCACCCTGATGAACATCCTGGCAGGGCTTTACCGGCCGGACGAAGGTGAGATCTTTATCCACGGCAAGCCGGTCACCTTCCGCTCCCCGCGTGACGCCATCGCCGCAGGCATCGGCATGGTGCACCAACACTTCATGCTCGTTGAGACGCAGACAGTCAGTGAGAACATCATCCTGGGCCTGGATCAACCGCGTTTCATGCTGGACATGAAACAGGTGGAGAAGCAGGTTGCGGCCATGGCGGAACGCTACGGCATGGATGTTGATCCCACGGCTCGCATCTGGCAGCTTTCGGTCGGCGAACAGCAACGGGTTGAGATCCTCAAGGCGCTGTACGTGGGCGCTGACATCCTGGTGCTGGACGAGCCAACCGCGGTGCTGACCCCCCAGGAGGCCGACCAGCTATATGCCACAGTGCGGCGGCTGGTGGGGGAAGGCAAATCCTTCATCTTCATCACCCATAAGATGAACGAAGTCTACGACAGTGCGCATCGTGTCACAGTGTTGCGCGGCGGCAAGGTGGTGGGAACCACATCGCCGACCGAAACGACCGAGGCCGAACTGGCGCGCATGATGGTGGGCCGCGATGTGCTCTTCCATCTGGATAAGCCGTGCGCCGAGCTCGGCCGACCTGTGCTGACCGTTGACAAGGTGTGCGCGCAGAACGACAAGGGCCTGCCCGCGCTGCGCGATCTATCGCTCACCATCCACGCGGGCGAGATCCTGGGTATCGCAGGGGTGGCCGGCAACGGCCAGCGCGAGTTGGCGGAAGTGATCACCGGGCTGCGCAAAGCGACGAGCGGCCATGTGCTTGTGCTGGACAAAGACGTAACCAACAACTCACCGCTGAACATCATCGAGCAAGGGGTCAGCCACGTGCCCGAGGATCGGCTAGGCATGGGGCTGGTGCCGAATCTCTCCATCGCAGACAACACGGCCCTCAAGGGCTATCGCCAGCCCCCGCTGGCCCGCGGCCCCTTCCTGGATCGGAACGCGATCACCCGGTTCGCCAAACATCTGATCACCAGCTTTTCCGTCAGCGCGCCCGGCCACAACACGCAGGTGAGGTTGCTTTCAGGCGGCAACCTGCAAAAGGTCATCCTGGGGCGTGAGATCTTATCTGCCGGCGAAGCCCTGGGGGCGGGTGGAAACGGCCACCGGGCCTTATTGGTGGCTGTGCACCCCACGCGCGGCCTTGACGTAGGCGCGACAGAATCGGTGCGCAAGGTGCTCATCGAACAGCGCTGCGCGGGCGCCGCCATCCTGCTGATCTCGGAAGATCTCGAAGAGCTGCTGGCCGTCAGCGATCGTGTCGCAGTGATTCACGGCGGCGAGATCATGGGCAGCTTCCTAGCAGAAGAGGCCAACGTGGACGAAATCGGCCTGATGATGGCCGGGAAGAAGGCGGGGCAGCCATGAAAATCCGTTTTGAAAAACGTCTCCAACGCTCCCGCACGGCGGCCATCCTGGTCCCCGTCGTCTCCCTGGTGTTGGCGCTCATCCTGGGTGGCATCCTGTTGGCCCTGGCCGGCGCCAACCCTTTCTCCACCTATAAAGCGATGTTAGTGGGCGCGTTCGGCAGCCGCTACGCGGTGTCCGAAACC
The DNA here is from genome assembly GCA_964551735.1 of uncultured Anaerolineales bacterium. Classification (GTDB taxonomy): domain Bacteria; phylum Chloroflexota; class Anaerolineae; order CG2-30-64-16; family CG2-30-64-16; genus DAOUAT01. The sequence continues at coordinate 25,266 of CAZKEF010000024.1, read as the reverse complement.
CTGGTCAAGGCGATCCCGTTGATGTTGACCGGCCTGGGGGTCTCGATCGCGTTCCGCATGCTGTTCTGGAACATCGGCGCGGAGGGGCAGTTGGCCATGGGCGGGTTCGCGTCGGCTGGGTTCGCGCTCTTTGTTGCGCCGAGCCTGCCGGAATGGCTCGGCCTGCCGGGCGTCATCCTGGCCGGGTTCGTGGCGGGCGCAATTTGGGGTGTCATCCCGGCCGCACTGAAGGCCTACGTCGGCGTCAACGAAATCATCACCACCTTGATGATGAACTACATCGCAATCCTCTGGGTGGAGCACCTGTTCTACGGTCCCTGGAAGGATCCCAAGGGCTTCGGCTTCCCCGGCACCGCCGAATTCGCCGAATTCACCTGGCTGCCGCGCTTTTTCAATACGCGCGTCCACCTGGGTATCGTGATCGCCGTCATCGCCGCCATCGCGCTCTGGATCATCTTATCCCGCACCAAGTGGGGCTATGAAATTCGCGTGATCGGCGAGAACCCAACGGCGGCACGCTACGCCGGCATCAACCGGGCGCGCAACGTCTTGCTGGTCATGCTGTTGTCCGCGGGGTTGGCCGGGTTGGCCGGCATGGGCGAAGTCGCCGGCATCTCGCACCGCTTGCAGAAAGGCCTGACCGTAGGCTACGGCTATACGGCCATCATCGTGGCCTGGCTGGGCAAACTGAACCCGTGGGCCGTCCTGCTGGTGGCCGTGCTGATGGCAGGGCTGCTGGTCGGCGGGGATCAGATCCAAATCTCGATGGGGCTACCGGCATCGGTGGCGCTTGTGCTGCAGGGCATCATCTTGTTCCTGGTGCTGGGCGGTGAGATCTTTACGCAGTATCGCCTGCGCATCGACCGACCGTCCAAGACCCGACTGGTAGGTGACCGACCATGACCACAGAGCTCCTGATCATCTCCATCCTGGCCGTCACCGTGCGGGCGGGGACCTCGCTGGTCTTCGCTACCATCGGCGAGATCTACACTGAGCGCTCAGGCATCCTGAACCTGGGGCTGGAAGGGATCATGCTGATGTCCGCGGTGAGCGGATTCGCGGCAGCTTACCATTCCGGCACCGTCTGGGCCGGCGTGGCAGCCGCCATGATTGTCGGCGCACTGCTCGCCTTGATCCACGCCGTGCTCACGATCACGCTGCGCGCCGATCAGGTCGTTTCCGGCCTGGCCCTGACCATCTTCGCCAGCGGGTTGTCCAGCTTCCTGGGGCAACGGCTGGGGCCGGGCGGCAAGCCACTGGTAGGACTGGTGGGCCCGCGCTTCGATCGCCTGCCAATCCCATTCTTAAGCGATCTGCCGGTGGTGGGACGGGCGCTGTTCCAGCAAGACCTGCTGGTGTACATCATGTACCTGTTGGTGCCGCTGGCCGTGTTTTACCTTTACCGCACGCGCCCCGGCTTGCATCTGCGCGCGGTGGGTGAGAACCCGCGCACAGCCGACGTGAAAGGCATCAACGTTGCCCGCACCCGATATCTGTATACCATGCTCGGCGGCGCACTGGTCGGGCTGGGCGGCGCGCATCTCTCGCTTTCCTACACGCCCGGTTGGACCGAAAACCTGACCGGCGGCCGTGGCTGGATCGCGATCGCACTCGTCATCTTTGCCACCTGGGATCCGGGCCGTGCGCTGCTGGGCGCGCTGATCTTCGGCGGCATCAATGCCATCCAGTTCCGGATGCAGGCGGCGGGCACTACGATTCCGGCGGCGTTCCTGGGTATGCTGCCCTACATCTTCACCATCCTGGTCTTAACCGGCATCACCTGGTTGGAGTCGGCTCGCAAACATGCCGGCGCGCCGGCCGCGCTGGGGCTGCCATACTCGCGCGAAGAAAAGCACTAGCCCACCGAGACGCAGTCAAGAGGCAACAGGCCGTGCAAAAGACATCGCACGGCCTGTTTTATGTCACCTGAGATCTGTCTCGCACGACCTCCGCTATCGGCAAGAACGCCAAGGTGATATCTAATGCGCCGTGAAGTGGCCGCGTTATGATGTCTATCATACCTTCAGCGCACTTTCAATGCTATCCTGCGAGTCATTGAGACTGTATTTAGAGATGCCAGTCCCGGACCGTATTGCCCGGTCCGGTTTTGTCGCGCAGTTCGGGCATACTCGCTGCACCACTCAGCACACAGGCGACGAGCATCCCCGCAGCAATCCAACTGCGTTTGGGTTCCACATCAAACATACGTAAAGCGCAAACAGCGCCTCAACGTTCGGAGGATAAACATGCCAGAACGACACATCGTCACCATCGACGGCAACGAAGCGGCAGCTTACGTTGCCCACAAGACCAACGAGGTCATTGCTATCTATCCTATCACTCCATCCAGCAACATGGGCGAATGGGCCGATGCCTGGAGCGCCGAGGGCCGCAAAAACATCTGGGGCACCGTGCCGCTGGTGGTCGAGATGCAGTCGGAGGGCGGCGCAGCCGGCGCGGTGCACGGCGCGCTACAAACCGGCGCCCTGACCACCACCTTCACCGCGTCGCAGGGCCTCCTGCTGATGATCCCGAACATGTTCAAAATCGCGGGCGAGCTGACCTCGACCGTGTTCCACGTGTCGGCCCGCACAGTTGCGACGCACGCCTTATCGATCTATGGCGACCACAGTGACATCATGGCCGTGCGATCTACCGGCTGGGGCTTGCTGTGCTCGAATAGCGTGCAGGAGGTGATGGACCTGGCGTTGATCGCCCAGGCTGCCACCCTCCAGGCGCGCGTGCCCTTTATCCACTTCTTCGATGGCTTCCGGACCAGCCATGAGCTGATGAAAATCGAGGAGCTCGCCGACGAAGACATCCGTGCGATGATAAACGATGAGCTAGTCATGCAGCACCGCAGCCGAGCGCTCACCCCGGAGCGGCCGGTCATCCGCGGCACCGCACAGAACCCCGACGTCTTCTTCCAGGCGCGCGAGGCGATCAATCCCTTTTACACGGTCGTGCCCAAAATCGTCCAGGAGCAGATGGACAAGTTCGCAAGCATCGTCGGGCGGCAATACCACCTGTTCGACTACATCGGCGCCCCCGATGCCGAGCAGGTTATGGTCATCATGGGCTCGGGCGCGGAAACGACCGAACAAACCGTCAAGCACTTGGTGGCCCAGGGCGAGAAGGTCGGCGTGCTGAAGGTGCGCCTGTTCCGGCCGTTCAGCATCGAGCATTTCACCGCCGCGCTGCCGAAGTCGGTCAAGGTCCTCACCGCCATGGACCGCACCAAGGAACCGGGCGCCGCAGGCGAACCCCTCTACATGGATGTGGTGACCGCCCTGGCCGAGGCAGGCGTTCCCCTGCGCGTGCTCGGGGGCCGCTACGGTCTGGCCAGCAAGGAATTCACGCCGGCCATGGTGAAGGCTGTCTTCGATAACATGGCCTCTGCCAGCCCGAAGAATCACTTCACCGTCGGCATCAACGACGATGTAACGCACACGAGCCTGGCCTTCGATCCCGATTTCGACATCGAGCCGGCCAACACAGTGCGCGCACTCTTCTTCGGCCTGGGCGCTGATGGCACCGTGGGCGCAAACCACAACTCCATCCGCATCATCGGCACCGAAACGCCCAACAGCGCGCAGGGATTCTTCGTCTACGACTCCAAGAAGTCCGGCTCTACCACGACGTCGCACCTGCGCTTCGGCCCCGAAAACATCCGCGCGCCCTACTTGATTCAGAAGGCGAACTTCATCGCCTGCCATCAGTGGGTCTTCGTTGAGCGCTACAACCTGCTCGAAAAAGCTGCACCCGGTGCGGTGTTTCTGCTGAACAGCCTGTACGGGACCGAAGAGGTGTGGGATAAGCTGCCGAGGCCGCTGCAACAGACCATCCTGGACAGAAACATCAAGCTGTACGTGATTGATGCCTACAAGGTGGCAAAAGACACCGGCATGGGCCAGCGCATCAACACGATCATGCAGACCTGCTTCTTTGCGATTTCCGGCGTGCTGCCGCGGGATGAAGCAATCGAGAAGATCAAAGAGTCAATCCGGCACACTTATGGCCGCCGCGGCGAAGCGGTGGTGCAACAGAACTTCGCGGCCGTTGACCATACCCTATCGCACCTGTACCAGGTGGCCTATCCCAAGATGGTCACCAGCACAATCGAGATGCCGCCCGTCGTGCCTGCGGAGGCGCCGGAATTCGTCCAGAACGTCACCGCCGAGATCATTGCAAATCGCGGCGAAGAGTTGCCGGTATCTGCACTCCCGATTGACGGAACCTGGCCGGCGGCAACTACGCAGTGGGAGAAACGCAACATCGCCCTGGAAATCCCGGTGTGGGATGCCAGCATCTGCATCCAGTGCGGCAAATGCGCGTTCGTGTGTCCACATGCCGCCATCCGCACCAAGGCTTACCCGGCCGAGGCACTGGTCGGCGCGCCGGAACCCTTCAAGGCCGTGGACTACAAGAGCCGCGATCTGCCGGGCATGAAGTACACCGTACAAGTAGCCCCCGAGGATTGCACCGGCTGCGGCCTGTGCGTGGAAGCCTGCCCGGCCAAAAACAAGAGCGAGCCCCGGCTCAAGGCCATCAACATGGCCCCGCAGCCACCTCTGCGCTTCACTGAACGCGAGAATTTCCAGTTCTTCCTGGACTTACCGGAGCTCGATCGCACCATCATCCCGCTGAACAACGTCAAAAACTCGCAGCTTCTCCAGCCGCTGTTCGAGTTCTCCGGCGCTTGCTCCGGCTGCGGCGAAACCCCATATGTCAAGCTGGTGAGCCAGCTCTTCGGGGATCGCGCCATCATCGCCAACGCGACCGGCTGCTCCTCGATCTACGGCGGCAACCTGCCCACCACCCCCTGGACGGTGAACAAGGACGGCCGCGGCCCGGCCTGGTCTAACAGCCTGTTCGAGGACAACGCCGAGTTCGGCCTGGGCTACCGCCTGACCATTGACAAGCAGCGGGAGTTCGCGGCCGAGCTGGTGGATGCGCACCGGGATGTGCTGGGCGATGTCCTGGCCGCCGAACTACTGGCCGCAGATCAAAGCACCGAAAAAGGCATCTCCGATCAGCGCGCCCGCGTGGCTGCCCTGAAGGAGAAGCTGGGCGGCAACACCGAGCCCTGGGCCATGCAACTCACCAGCCTGGCGGACATGCTGGTGAAGCGCTCCGTCTGGATCATGGGCGGCGATGGCTGGGCCTATGACATCGGTTACGGCGGCCTGGATCACGTGCTGGCCTCGGGCCGCGACGTCAACGTGCTGGTGCTGGACACCCAGGTCTATTCCAACACCGGCGGCCAGGCCTCCAAAGCCACCCCGCGCGCGGCCGTGGCCCGGTTTGCCGCCGCCGGCAAACCGTTGCCCAAAAAGGATCTGGGCATGATCGCGGCAAGCTATGGCTCGATCTACGTGGCCCAGGTGGCCATGGGCGCCAACGACGCGCAGACCGTGCGCGCGTTCCTGGAGGCCGAAGCCTTCCCTGGCCCCAGCCTGATCATCGCCTACAGCCACTGCATCGCCCACGGGTTCAATCTGGCCAAGGGCATGAACCAGCAAAAACTGGCGGTCGAGAGCGGCGCGTGGCCCCTCTACCGCTACAATCCGGCCGCGCCTGAGGGTCAGAACCCGTTCACCATCGATTCCAAGGCCCCTAAGATTCCGTTGAAGGATTACATCTACAACGAGACGCGCTACAGCATGCTGGTGCGCGCGGATGAAGAACGGGCTGAAAAGCTGCTGAAACTGGCCCAAGATGACGTGAACGCCCGCTGGCAGCAGTATATGCAACTGGCAGCCAAGAGCGAGAAATAGGACGGTAAGTCGGTAGATTGGTGAGTTGGTAGATTAGTGAGTCGGCAGGTTCTCAACTCCCAGTCTACCAATTTCCCAGTCTACCCTCTCTCGAAAAAAGGATTGACCCAATGACCATAGACCTCACCACCACTTACATGGGGCTGACCTTGCAGCACCCCATCGTGCCGTCAGCATCGCCGCTCTCCCGCTCGGTGGATCGCATCAAAAGGCTGGAAGATGCTGGCGCCGCGGCCGTGACCATGTACTCACTCTTTGAAGAGCAGATTGACATGGAAGCGCTGTCGCTGCACCACTTCCTGGAGCAGGGGACGTACAGCTACGCCGAGGCGCTTACCTACTTCCCGGCCGCCGCCGATTATAACCGTGGGCCGGATGACTATCTTGACCTGATTCGTGACGCCAAAGCGGCCGTGAATATTCCCATCATCGGCAGCCTGAACGGTGTCACGCCAGGCGGATGGACCCGCTACGCCAAACTGATCGAGGAAGCCGGCGCGGACGCGCTGGAATTGAACGTCTACCTGATCCCAACGCAGTTCAACCAAACCAGCAATGAAGTTGAGCAGATCTACCTGGATGTGTTGCAGGATGTCAAGGCCAATGTCCGCATCCCGGTAGCTGTGAAGCTGAGCCCATTCTTCAGTTCGCTGCCCAACATGGTGCATCGGCTAGATGGGGCCGGCGCCGACGGCCTGGTGTTGTTCAATCGCTTCTACCAGCCCGACTTCGACCTAGAGGAACTGACCGTCACCCCGCACCTGGTACTCAGCACGTCGTGGGAGATGCGCCTGCCGCTGCGGTGGATCGCGATCCTCTACGGCCTCGTCAAAGCCTCAATGGCATTGACTACCGGCATCCACGCGGCCGATGATGTTGTCAAAGCGGTCATGGCCGGGGCCGACATCGCAAACGTCGCCTCAGTGCTGCTGGAACGTGGCCCTGGGGCCATTGGCGGCCTGCTGGCCGGCGTGCGCCAGTGGATGGAAGATCACGAGTACGAATCCGTGAGCCAGATGAAGGGCGCGTTGAGCCAGCGCAATGTGGCCGAACCGGCCGCCTTCGAACGAGCCAACTACATGAAGGTTTTGGGGAGTTGGAAGTAGGGAGCAGCTCGAAGTTCTCTGCCAGGGGCAGGGCCTGAACTGCAAATCTCGACGGCCCTCCCCTGCCTATCTTGCAGCCCTCCGAAGCCTCTTGCCAGCAGGCCTTGGAGGGTTGCCTAGCTTAATAAATGCATCAAGCCCGTTTCTTGCCTCTTGACAATTTGTGAATTTCATAGTAATCTACCCATCAGACGTCTGATGTCTGAGGATTCCAGGGCCGATCCAACACGCGATGATTGCTGCTTGGAGCGAGTCGTTGATGCCGACCCCCAACTCGGATGACACTTTCCACTTAGGTGACCGTTGGCCTGCCTCCAATGCCAGGAGAAGGCTGCGCGGTCTTCTGCTTTCCGCCCGTATCGCCCACTTAACGTTGCTGCTGCTCTTTGCACCCGTCCCGATTCACCTTTCAACCCCATGGAGGTAGTAGGCCATGCCACCAGATACGGCCACTGATACCCTACGCACGGCTCGCAAGCCAACATTCGACTGGCAGGGATTCCTGCTCAGATCCGCGATGCCGATCTTAGCGATCCTGATCGCACTGGTGGTGGGAGCGGTTATGCTCCTGCTGCTGAAGGCCAATCCCCTGACCGCCTACGGCACCATGGTCAAGGGCGTGTTTGGCAGCCTGTACGGCTTCACGCAATCGTTGGTCAAGGCGACACCGCTGCTGCTGGTTGGCCTGGGCATCTGTATCGCGTTCCGCGCCAGCGTGCTCAACATCGGCGGCGAGGGCCAGATCATTGCCGGCGCGCTGATGGCGACATGGTTCTCGCTGCAGTTTCGCACCTGGCCGGGCTGGCTGTTGATCCCGGCCACCATGATCATGGGCTTTCTTGCCGGCGCGTTTTGGGGGTTCATCCCCGGCATCCTCAAGGCGCGGCTGAATGTCAACGAAATCCTCAGCACCGTGATGATGAACGCCATCGGTTTGCAGCTCATGAACCTCCTGCTGCGCGGCCCCCTGATTGACTCTGCGGGCGTCGCTGCGGGAACGTTCTTGCACCAATCCGAGCGTCTGCCTGAGCATGTTTGGCTGGGCCGGCTGGTCCCGCAAACCCTCCTCCACACCGGCGCCATCATTGCGCTGGTGCTGGCGGTGGTGGTCTACATTTTCCTGTGGCGCACCACCATCGGCTATCGCATCCGTGCCGTGGGCCTCAGCCCTGAAGCCTCCAAATATGCGGGCATCCCCGTGCCGTTTTATCAGGCGCTATCACTGACGCTGGCCGGCGGGTTCGCCGGGCTGGCCGGCGTGGTTGAGGTGATCGGCGTGCAGCACCGCCTGCTGGAGGGCGTGACCAGCGGTTACGGCTTCACGGGCATCGTCGCCGCGCTCTTTGGTGGCCTGCATCCACTGGGCCTCATCCCCGCCTCCTGGCTCTTCGGCAGCCTGCTGGTGGGCGGAGACATGATGCAGCGAGCCGTGCAAGTGCCTTCGGCGCTGATTGACACCCTGTTGGGCCTGATCGTGTTGTTGGTCATCGGCTCGCAGATGTGGTCACGACGCCTGGCAACGCGCCGGACCATCGCACTCGCAAAGAAGAACGCGGAGGCCAAGTCATGAACGAGCTCACTACCGCTGCAATTATCGTCGGCATCCTGACCTCTGCCGTGCGCCTGGCGACGCCGTACCTGTATGGCGCTATCGGCGAAGCGATCTCAGAGACCTCGGGCGTGCTGAACCTGGGCGTGGATGGCATCATGCTGCTGGGCGCCTATGGGGCATTTTTCGTGGCCCTGAGCACAGGCAGCCTCTGGCTGGGGATGTTGGCCGGCGTTCTCATCGGCCTGTTGATGGGCTTGCTTATGGCGTTCATCAGCGTCACCCTGAAGGCCGAGCAGGGCATCAGCGGCATCGGCCTCTATATGTTCGGCCTGGGCCTCTCCACCCTGCTGTTCAAGACGACCATCGGCACGGTCAAGACCGTCACGGGTTTCCAGCCCGTCAAAATCCCGTTGCTCGGTGACATCCCCTTCATCGGCGAGATCTTCTTCAACCAAAGCCTGCCGGTCTACGGCGCATTCCTCCTGGTGCCGCTGGCGTGGTTCATCCTGGATAAGACCACCTGGGGGCTGCAACTGAAGGCCGTCGGGCAAACCCCGGCCGCGGCCGATTCGTTGGGCGTCAACGTTGATCGGGTGCGCTACATCGCCACCTGCATCGGCTCGATGCTGGCCGGGTTGGCGGGCGCATCGCTGTCACTGGCGCTGGTGAACCTGTTCCAGGAGAACCTGACCGCCGGATTGGGGTTCATTGCGGTGGCGCTGGTCTACTTCGGCGGCTGGCGGCCGTTGGGCATCATGCTCGGCGCGTTGCTCTTCAGCACCGTGAACGCGTTCCAATTGTGGATGCAAGTGCTGGGCGTGCCCATCCCATCCGATGTAGCAGTGATGCTGCCCTACTTGTTGACGATTGTGGCGCTGGCCCTTACCGTAAGCCGTGTACGCGGGCCGGCTGCGATCAACAAACCCTTCGAGCGAGGGGCGCACTAACCATCTCATTCAAAACCCAAGGAGAAGAAAAGTATGAAGATCCGCACGTTGTTCGCTCTTGTTATGGTGGCTGCTTTGCTGGTCGCCTGCGGTGGCGGCGCAACCACCACCGGTGGGCAGACCGGCGATAAGCCGCTGCGCATCGCAGTCGTCATGCCCAGCGCGACGACCGACATGGCCTACAGCCAATCCATGTGGTCCGCCCTGAAGTCCCTTCAAGCGGAGATGGGCGGCGAATCCGCCCTGGAACTGAAGTATTCGGAGAACATGTTCAAGGTGGCGGATGCCGCGGCCGCCATGCGCGACTACGCCAGCCAGGGGTTTGACATCGTCATCGCCCACGGGTCGCAGTACGGCTCCTCCATCCAGGAGATCGCGCCCGACTTCCCCAAGACGACCTTCGCGTGGGGCAACGATGTCAACACCTTTGGCCTCGCAAACGTGAACGCCTACAACCCGAGCGCCGAACAGGGCGGCTACGTCAACGGCGTGTTGGCGGCCAAGGTGACTAAGAGCAAGCTGATCGGCGTGACCGGCCCTGTCGAAGCGGGTGACGCGAAGACCTATGTCTCGGGCTTCGTGCAAGGCGTCGCCGCCGTGGATCCGAACATCAAGGTCGCCAAGACCTGGACCGGCTCCTTCTCGGACGTGGCGCTGATGACCGAGGCGGCCAAGACGCACATCGCTGCGGGCGCGGACGTGCTGACCGGCTCCTCGCAGTCATCGGTGGGCTCAGTCGGCGCAGCCAAGGATAAAGGCGGCGTGCTGTGGTTCGGCACCCAGCAAGACCAGGCGTCCCTGGCTCCGGCGAACGTCGTCGCCAGCCAGCAGTATGACTGGCTCCCCGTCTTGAAGCAGATCATCGAGAACCGCAAAAACAACAAGTTGGGCGGCGAAGCCTTCACCCTGACGCTCAGCAACGGCGGCTTGAAGATCGTCTACAATCCCGGATATCAGCTTCCGGCTGATGCAAAGCAGGCTGCTGATGCGGCAATCAAGGGCATCACCGACGGCAGCATCAAAGTGACTCCGTAACTAACAGCAAACGACGGCGAACCAGGTTTCCCCGGGGAAACCTGGTTCGCCCAAGTTGCCTGGGGCGGTGAAGCGCCCCCATAACGGCCAGGAGAGAAAAGATGGCGATTGCGAAGCATCCCCATGGGACTATCTCTGATCCTGCGGCGCTCAAACGCATCCAACGCATCGAAATGTGCAATATTACCAAGCGTTTTCCGGGCGTCCTCGCGAATGATAAGGTCTGTTTCGACGTCAACGCCGGCGAAGTGCATGCCCTCCTCGGCGAAAACGGCGCGGGCAAAAGCACCCTGATGCGCCAGCTCTTTGGCCTCTACAAGCCCGATGAAGGCGAGATCCTGGTTGATGGCAAGCCGATCGTGTTCCATTCTCCGGCTGATGCCATCCGCGCCGGCATCGGGATGATCCATCAACACTTCATGCTGGTGCCCACGCTGACGGTGACGGAAAATGTCGCGCTAGGGCTGCCTTCTTCCCGCGGGCCGCTGTTGGATTTGGAGCGGGTCGAAAAACGCGTGCGCCAGCTCTCCGAAGAATATGGCCTGAAGATTGATCCGGACGCCTACATTTGGCAGCTTTCAGTTGGTGAGCAGCAGCGGGTGGAGATCCTCAAGGCGCTCTATCGCGGCGCCGGCATGATTATCTTGGACGAGCCCACCGCTGTGTTAACCCCGCAAGAGGTCAAAGACCTGTTCGTGACGTTCAAGCGCATGGTGGTTGAGGGACACGGGCTGGTATTTATTTCGCACAAGCTCTACGAGGTGCTGGCCATCAGCGATCGCATCACGGTGCTGCGCGATGGCAAGTTCAGCGGCGAGTGCTTGACCAGAGACGTCACGCGTGACGAGTTGGCGACGATGATGGTGGGCCGCGAGATCAAACGCTTCACGCCGCCCAAACAGGAAGTTGGCCGGCCGCTGCTGCAGATTAGGGGGCTGCGCGCGATGGGCGATCGCGGCGTAGAAGCGCTGCGCGGCATTGACCTAGAGATTCACGCAGGCGAAATCTTGGGCATGGCCGGCGTGTCAGGCAACGGGCAGCGTGAGCTGGCGGGTTGCCTGGGCGGCATGCGCAAAGTGACCGCGGGCAGTATCATCGTGGACGGCAAGGATCTGACGCACGTCTCGGTGCAAGAACGCCTGAAGGCGGGACAAGCCTTCATCCCTGAGGAGCGCATGCGAGACGGCGCGATCAAGGAGTTCTCGGTGCAGGAGAATCTCTTCTTGCTGGATCATGCCGCACCCCAATTCACGCATGGGGTATTTTTGGATTTCCCCAAGATGGCCGCGCACGCCAAGGCATTGATCAACGAATTCGCCGTTAAGACGCCCAGCTTGGAGACGCCCATCAAGAACCTTTCCGGCGGCAACATTCAGAAGGCGATCATGGCCCGCGAGCTGTCGCGCAAGCCCAAGGTCCTGATTGCGGCCCAACCCTCGCGCGGCGTGGATATCGGCGCCACCGAATACATCCACCAGCGCCTGCTCCAGCAGCGCGCCGAGGGCAAAGCTGTGTTGTTGATTTCCGAGGATCTGGACGAGGTGCGGGCGCTCTCCGACCGCATCGCAGTCATCTATGAGGGGCAGATCATTGGTGTAGTGAAACGCGATCAGGCCACCATCGAACAGCTTGGCTTGATGATGGCTGGCGTTCCTATGGATGAAGCCCTAAAAACTGCTACGTCCAATGCTCAGAATTGAGTGACAGCCGACCATGGCCCAGATCGTACATAGCCTGCGCTCAGACACCCGGCCGCTTTACATCCAGACGGTTGATGCGCTGTACGAACTGCTCGAACATAATATCTACGAAGCTGGGCGGCCTTTGCCCGCCGAAGCAGAACTCGCGACGCTGTTGGGGGTTTCCAGGTCAACGATCCGGGAAGCATTAAGCCATCTCGAAAAAGACGGACTGATCATCCGCAAACAGGGAGTTGGCACCTTCGTCACCCCCCGATCCTCGCACATTTCCGGCGGCCTGGAGCGGCTGGCCAGCTTTCGTTCCGTCGCCGAACTGGCCGGCGCCACGGTGCAGGTGGTATCGCGTGCTGTTAGCTTAGTCATTGCAGATGCCACGATCGCTGCCACACTCCAGAAGCCACCGGGAAGCCCAGTCGTGCAGGTGTGCGCCATCGAAGCCGTCAACGGCATCCGGTTGGCATATCTCGAAGGATTCATCGCGCAAGAATTGGTGAGTCTTGAGCAACTGACCACAGATGACGGGTCATTGCTGGAGCACCTCTATCGCCAGGCCCACCTCCCCATCTCTTATTCGCGCACAGCCATATGCGCCATCGCTGCTCAACGGGATCTGGCTGACCACCTGAACGTTGCTGAGGGCCGGGAGATTCTTCATCTGACCGAGATCGTATACTCCGACGCAGATGCGCCCATCGCCCTCTTCCGCAATTACTTCATCACGGATCACTACAATTATACAGTCATCCGCCGGATCGTGCGGCCAATGAGCCAGGTCCGACGCGTGGCGTAAAGGGGTAAGCCTAGATGGAACGGTTCAGCTACGTGCGAGCACAAAGCGTCTCGCAAGCCGTGGCCCTGTTGAACACCCCAGGGGTGCGCAGCCGGCCATTAGCAGGCGGCACCGACCTGGTGTTGCTGTTGCGCGAAGAGGATGCCTGTGACCAGGTGGTAGATATCACCCAAGTCCCCGAGATGCACCGCATCACCCGCACGGATGACACCGTCACCGTGGGGGCCGGGGCCACTTTCAGCGAGGTCATCGAAAGCCCCATCGTCAACGAAACGGCGCCGGTGTTGGCAGAAGCATGCCGCCAGGTGGGTGCGCCGCAAATCCGCAACATGGGCACCCTGGGCGGCAACGTCGCCAACGCGGCCGCCTGCGCCGACTCGCTGCCCGCGCTGGTGTGCCTGGATGCTACGGCGCAGGTGCTCACCCTGGAAGGTGGGCAGGGGCACGTCCTGCCCCTACAGTGGCCGGTGGCCGAATTCGTTGTCAAGCCAAACCGGACCCAACTGCCGCCGGGCGGGTTGCTGACCGCGCTCAGCTATCGCGTGCCCGCCCCGGGCAGCCGCAGCGTCTTCCTGAAGTTGGGCCGGCGCAACGCCCTGGCGATCTCCCGCCTCACCGTGGCTGCCCTGGGCCGGGTGGATGCGGATGGCCGCATCGCCGAGGCGCGGCTTGTCCCCGGCTCGGCCACCCCGCAAATCCGGCGCTTCACCGCGGTGGAGCAGATGCTGGTCGGTCAGGCGCCGAGCGTCGAGTTGTGCGAAGCTGCGGGCCGGCTGGCAGTGACCGAGATGACCAAGATTACCGGCAAACGTTGGTCCAGCGAGTTCAAGGAACCCGCGCTGCTGGCGTTGGTGACACGGGCCCTGTTGCAGGTGTTCGGCTTGCCGTGGGCTGGGAGCCGGAAGCTAGAAGCTGGAAGCTATCATCAGGAGGCGGCGTGATGAAAATCTCGTTCACGCTCAACGGCAAGCCAATCAGCGTCGAGGCGCCGGCCGATATCAACCTGTTGCACCTGCTGCGCGACCACCTGGGATTGACCGGCACCAAGGAAGGGTGCGGGGTCGGCGAGTGCGGCGCGTGTTCCGTGATCCTGGATGGCCGGCTGGTGAACTCGTGCCTGGTGCTGGCCCCCCAGGCAGCCGGTCGGAACGTCACCACCATCGAAGGCATCCGCGGCGCAGATGGCGGGCCCAACGACCTGCAACAAAACTTCATCGCTTACGGGGCCGTGCAGTGTGGCTACTGCATCCCCGGCATGGTGCTGGCAGGCGAGGCGTTGCTGGCGCACACCCTGACCCCCGACCGGGCCGAGATTCGCGAGGCTATCGCCGGCAACCTGTGCCGCTGCACGGGCTATCAGCAGATTGTGGACGCGATTGAGGTGACGGCAGCGCAACGGAGAAACGCACCATGACCGAATTCAAATACATCGGCAAACCCACCCAGCGCGTCGACGCGCTGGATAAAGTGTTGGGCACGGCGAAGTACACCGGTGATTACAAGCTGCCAGGGATGCTTTACGCGCGTTGTCTGCGCAGCGATCTGCCGCATGCCCGCATCGTGCGCGTGAACGTGGCCCCTGCGCTGAAGGTACCGGGGGTGCTGGCCGCCATCACCAGCGAAGACTTCGTGGATCAGGGCCGGTTCGGCTTCCCGGTGGCCGACATGTATATGCTAGCCCCTGAGGGCGGCCGCGCGCGCTACGTGGGTGATGCCATCGCAGCCGTGGCCGCCGAGACGCCGGAGGCGTTGGCCGCGGGCCTGGCCGCCATCGAGGTCGAGCTGGAGCCGCTCCCCGGCGTGTTCGACCCGGAAGCGGCGCTGCGACCGGACGCGCCGCTGGTGGGCGAGCAACCATGGAACGCGCCCACCGAGCCGCGGGGCAACCTGTTGGTGACGCACATCGTCCGCAAGGGCGATCCCGACGCGGTTTTGCCCGGCTGCGAGGTGATCCTGGACAAGAAGTACTCCACCGCGCACCAGGAACACGCCTACATCGAGACCGAGGCCGCAGTTGCGGTGCCCTGGCCCAACGGCGGGGGCGTCACCGTTTATTCGCCTAGCCAGAGCCCGTTCAACGACCGGAACAACCTCTGCCGGGTCCTGGGCTTGGGCGTGGAAAACGTGCGTGTGATCCAGCCGCCGGTGGGTGGCGCGTTCGGCGGCAAGGACGACCAGATCTACCAGACGACCGGGCAGGTGGCTAAACTGGCGCTGCTCACCGGCCGCCCCGTGCGCATGACCTTCAGCCGCGAAGAGTCCATGATCTTCTCCTACAAGCGCAACCCCATGCGGGTGCATATCCGGCTGGGGGCCGACCGGGCCGGGAAGCTCAAGGCCAGCAAGGTGGATCTCGTGGTGGACAGCGGCGCGTACTCCGCCATCACGCCGTTCGTGGCGTGGCGCGGCAACATCCACGCCATGGGCGCCTATCGCTACGATGCCTGCCACGTGGACACCCATGTGGCATACACCAACAACGGCTACACCGGCGCGTTCCGCGGCTTCGGCAACACGGAAACCACAGCTTGCATCGAACAGGCCATGGACGAGTTGGCCGACCGTTTGGGCATTGACCCCATTGACCTGCGGCTGATGAACTGCCTGCGGCCCGGCGACGAAACCGCGCACGGCCAACGCCTGGGCGATGACGTCGCCCTGTCCGACTGCCTGGACCACGTGCGCCGCGTCTCCGACTGGGATCGCAAACGCGCCGTACGGCAATCCGCCGGATTGCCATCCGCAGCCGGTGAACTCCGCCGCGGCATCGGCGTGGCCTGCTTCTTCCACGGCCTGTCATTGGGCGCAGAAGGCGACGACTTCGCGGTCAGCACGATCCAGGTCAACGACGACTATTCGCTCAGCCTCACCTCGGGCCTGACCGACTACGGCACCGGCTCGCGCACCGTCTTCACGCTGATCGCAGCGGAGACCCTGGGACTGAAACCGGAGCGCATCCACATGCACCGGCCCGACACCGACACAGCCATCGCCAGCGGGCCGACTGTCGCCTCCCGCGCGACAGTACTCGGCGGCAACGCGGTGCGCGTGACGGCCGAGCGGCTCAACAGCCTGCTGCACCAGGCCGCGGCCGACCTGTTTGGGTGCAGCCTGGTGCAGGTGTTGCGCGATGGCGAGCTCTTTGTTGGGCCACAAGAAGAACCGGCCAGCTTCGAGGACATCGTTGTTCATGCCCGCGAGATGGGCCTGACCCTGTCGGCGCACGGCCGCTGGGATGCGCCGAAGATCCACTGGTCCGAGGAGGAAGGCACGGGCAAGCCTTACTTTGCCTATCACTACGGCGCGCAAGTGGCCGAGGTGGTGGTGGACATCGGCACCGGAAAAGTTGATGTGACCAACATCTGGGCCGCGCATAACACCGGCACAGTCGTCTTCCCGCAAGGCATCCTGGGCCAGCTTTACGGAGGCATCACCCAGGGGTTGGGCTACGCGCTGATGGAGCGGGTGGACTTCGACCAGGGTTACATCCAGGCCACCAACTTTGATGAGTACCTGATCCCGACCGCGGTGGACGTACCTGAGATCGTGGGCCACTTCGTGCAAAAACCGTTCAGCTCAGGGCCATTCGGGGCCAAGAACATCGGCGAACCGGCCATGGTCCCAACCGCGCCTGCTATCCTGAACGCCATCGCGCACGCCACCGGCCGCCGGGTCACCGACTTACCCGCGAACCTGGAACGCGTCTTACTGGGCCATGACCTGCACCAGCGCGGCTCTGACCGCGCCTGCAAGCTCGGATTGAAGGTCGGCTAAAAGACGCAGAGACCGGTGGGCAGATTTGCGCTTTCACCGATTCTGTATATAATCCAAGTTGTCAGACGTCTTACAACACTCAATAGTCTGCGCCGTAAGAACTCTACACTCATGGTTAATGATGTTCGTCTGCGGGCAAATCCCCGCCCCCTTTACGCCCAAGCCAGTGCAGCGCTGAAAGACCTGCTGCAAGGGGGCAATTACGCGCCGGGCGCACGCCTGCCTTCCGAACATGCGCTGTCCGAACAGCTCGGCATCTCGCGGCCGACATTGCGTGAGGCGCTACACCAACTCGAAGAAGAAGGCGCCATCGTGCGCCGCCACGGCGTAGGCACTTTCGTTGCCCAGCCACAACCGGTCATTCAAGCCGGCCTGGAGGTATTGGAAAGCCTGGAGCGATTGGCCGAACGCAGCGGTCTGCGCATCCAAATGGGCGAAGTCGTCATCCAGGAGCGGCCGGCCACCCAGCGCGAAAGCAAGGGCCTCGGCCTCGAGACAGGAGCCCCGATCACCGCGATCACACGCGTCATGCTGGCTGAGGGACAGCGGATCGCGCACCTGATTGATGTCGTGCCGCAGACGTATCTTCGCCATTCAGACTTGGACGCAGATTTCACGGGCTCAGTGCTGGCACATTTCCTGACAAGCGGCCGGCCGGCGCTTTCGCACTCCCGCACCGAGCTATGCGCCGAAGCTGCTGACAACGAAAACGCCCGCGCCCTGCATATCCAACGCGGCGCGCCCCTAATGAAGCTCGAGGCCCAGTTGTTTACGCCCGATGGGCAGATCGTTGACTATTCCATCAGCCACTTTGTCCCGGGCCGTTTTCGTTTTCACGTAGTACGCCGCGTGGCAAGCGCTTGATGTCCCTGCCGACCGCTGGCGAAGAGCATATTCGACTTACACCTGGAGGAAAATGCAATGGATCGAATGTTCGAAATCAGAAAACGTGTGCGCGAACAGCGCGACAACATCATCCAGTTCATGCGCGACATCTGCGCGATCCCCTCGATGAACTCGCAGATCGGCCCTGTAGGTGAGCGCATCCAGGCCGAGATGCGCAAGCTCGGTTACGATGAAGCGCGCTTCGACAAGATGGGCAACACCATCGGGCGCATTGGCGATGGCCCCAAAGTGATCGTCTACGATTCGCACATTGACACCGTGGGCATCGGCGATCCCAACGAATGGCACTGGGATCCGTTCGTGGGCAAGGTGGAGAACGGCTTGCTGTACGCGCGCGGCGCGTGCGACGAGAAAGGCAGCACCCCAGGCATGGTTTACGGCCTGGCCATCGCCCGAGACCTGGGCCTACTGGACGACTACACCGTGTACTACTTCGGCAACATGGAAGAGTGGTGCGACGGCATCGCGCCCAACGCCTTCGTGGAGGCTGATCCCCAGGTGCGCCCCGATTTCGTGGTCATCGGCGAACCCACCAAAATGCAGGTCTACCGCGGTCACAAGGGCCGCATCGAGTTGAAGATCACCGCCTCGGGCCGATCGGCGCACGCGGCCTCGCACTACCTGGGCGATAACGCGGTGTACAAGATGGCCGGCGTGATCATGGCGATCCGCGACCTGGATCGCCGGTTCCGGTTCGGCATGGGCGGCCATCCGCTCCAGGGCATGTCGTCCATCGCGGTGACCGACGTTGCCGTGCGCACGGCTTCACTGAACGCGGTGCCCGATCAATTCACCATCTTCCTGGATCGCCGCATCACCCTGAATGAACCGCACGATGAGGTGATCGCGCAGATCAAGGGCCTGATCCCGGACTATTTGCAGCAGGAGATCGTAGTCGAGGAGCTGTTCTACGACGAACCCTCGTACACCGGCTTCGTCTTCCCGGTGAGCAAGTACTATCCCGCCTGGCTGTTGGAAGACACGCATCCGCTGGCGCAAGCCGGGCTGAAGGCCATGCAGGAGCTGTGGGGCGAGGCCAAGCCGCTGGGCGCCTGGGACTTCTCCACCAACGGCACCTACTGGGCCGGCAAGGCGAAGATCCCGTCCATCGGCCTGGGGCCGGGCGATGAGAAGACCGCGCACATGATGCACGAGAACGTGCCGTTGGACGATGTGGTGCGCGCAGCGGAATGGTATGCCTGGCTGCCCAAGACGATTAAGGACTATCTGAAGTAATATCTACTCAACTCAACGAGGAGGCTTTTCACATGCGTAGTTTTGAGGGTCGTGACATCCTTTCGCTCAAGGACTTCGAGCGGCAGGAATTCTTCCGCGTGTTCGATGTAGCAGAACAGATGGAGCCATTTGCGCGCAACCGGCACAACGGGGAGCTGTTGAGGGACAAGACGCTGGTCACCGCGTTCTACCAACCGTCCACCCGGACGCGCCTGGCGCATGAGGCCGCCATGCATCGCCTGGGCGGTCATGTCACCGGTTTCTCGGACGCCAAGATGACCCGCGCGGGCGATTGGTACCAGGAGTCCATCAAAGATACCGTCAAGATGCTGGAGTTCTACGGCGATGTGATCGTGATGCGCCACTACCAGAAAGGCGCGCCGCAGGAAGCGGCGATATGGTCGTCGGTGCCGATCATCAACGGCGGTGACGGCTGGGGCGAGCACCCCACCCAAATTTTGACCGACCTTTACACCGTGCTGCGCACAAAGGGCCGCATTGATGGCCTGAAGTGGGTGGCGGTCGGCGACATGCGGATGCGCACCATGCACTCGCTGGGCTATGCGCTGACGCAGTTCGATTGCCCGGTCACGTTCGTTGGGCCGACCCCCGACGCCCTGTTCCCTGGCTCGCCCGACATGCGGATGCCGGAGGAATACAAGACGGACTTCGATCGGTATTCGCTCGACTTCAAGGAGGCCGAGCATGTCGAGCAGGTCATCGCGGACGCGGACGTGATCCTGGTCGAGCCGGTCATCCAGCCCGACTACACCCAGGCGCGCCAGGAGGCCAGCAAAGACAAGAGCCTGACCCCGGCCGCCTACAAAATCACCCGCGAGCTGCTGGCGAACAAGGCCAAGTCGGATGCGATCCTGCTGCACTCGCTGCCGCGTATGGATGAAATCCCGCTGGATGTGGACATCACCAAGTGGTCGCGCTACTGGCAGGAGGCGTACCACGGCGTGGTCATGCGCATGGCGCTGCTGGCGCTGGTTCTGGGCCGCACGGACGAAATCGCGAACCGGTAAACTGGTAGGCCACACCATGATGACCGTCAAGGAATGGGCTGCGGAGTATCGGCTGATCAACGAAGCCGAGCGCGAGGAACTTAAGTGGAGGTTGCCGCGGGAACTTCCGCAAGACAGCATCCGCAGTTATCTCGCGCTGTGCGAATTCCTCGTGAAGCTTTCACCCGATGCGCGCGAGGCATTTGCCGAGAAACGCCGCCAGCATTATCTGGGCCTTGAGGCAGACCTGCGAAAAGCCGCAGCCAGGTGGAACTATGTTGTTCCAGGTTGATGCGCTCCGACAGGTTGACAGCTTCCTGAAGGCGCTGGACGTTCCTTACGTCATCATCGACGGGATCGCGAACGCCGTGCGCGGTGAGCCGCGCGCCACACATGACGCCGATCTCAAGGTGCTGGTCAAGGGCATGACGATTGCCCAGTTTCGGACGCTGACCGAGTCGCGGTTCAAACCCTACCGCCGACCCTGGCTGGGGAAGGCAGAGAGCGCGCTGGTCATCGCCATCGAAGTTGTGCCCGACATGATCGTGGATCTGCTGGTCGCCGTTCTGCCTTACGAGGAACAGGCGATCCAGCACGCGGAACTGATCGAATTGGAAGGGCTGCTCCTCCCGGTTTGCACAGCCGAAGACTTGATTATTCACAAGGCCATCGCTAACCGGGCAAAGGACTGGCAGGACATCGAGGGCATCTTGCTGCGCCAACGTGGCAAGCTGAACGTGAGCTACGTCAGCGACTGGCTGGCGCAATTCGCCGAGGCGCTTGAGAAACCGGAGTTGCTCACGCGCTTCGACGAACTATACAGGCAATCGGTAGACTGGTAACTTGGTAAACTGGTAACTTGGTAAGCTGGGGATGTCCTCATCGTTCAGGCCGCTTGCCAGTCTACCAGTCCATCAATCCACCAATCTACCCGTTTACCAGCTTACCAATAGACAAGGAGACTCAACCTATGCAAACCTATCTTCACGGTCGTGATCTCATTGGCGACCTCGACTTTTCCAAGGAAGAGGTCGAAACCGTCCTGGACGTGGCGTTCGATCTGAAGCGCAAGCGCGCGCTGAACGAACCCCACGCGTATCTGCGCGATAAGGTGTTGGCGATGCTGTTCTTCTTCAGCAGCACCCGCACCCGCGGCTCGTTTGAGGCCGGTATGGCCCAGCTCGGCGGCCACGCGGCGTTCATCGAAAGCACCACCACCCAGATCGCACACGGCGACACCCCGAAGGAAATCGGCGAGATCTTCGGCCGCTACTTCGACGGCATCGCCATCCGCCACTGCGATTGGCCCATCGGCAACGCGTACCTGAACGCAGTAGCGAAGGCCTCCCGCGTGCCGGTGCTGAACATGCAGTGCGAGATCTACCATCCCTTCCAGTGCCTGGCCGACCTGATGACCATCATGGAAAAGAAGGGCCGCGATCTGCGCAAGAAGAAGATCGTCGTCTCGTGGGCCTACGCCGCGTCCTACCTCAAGCCGATCTCTGTGCCGCAGTCGCTGATCCTGCAGATGCCGCGCTTCGGCATGGACGTGACCCTGGCGTATCCGCCCGGCTTCCAACTGATGCCCGAGATCGTGGGCATGGCCCAGGAGCAGGCGCGCAAGTATAAGACCGCTTTCGAGATCGTGGAAGACGTGAATGGCATGGATATCGCGTTCAAGGACGCGGATGTGATCTACGCCAAGTCGTGGGGCCCGCTGTTGACCACTACCGACAAGGTGGAGGGCAAGAAGCTCCAGGATTCCTTCAAGAACTGGATCACCGACGAGGCCAAGATGGCCCTGGCGCAGCCCGACGCGATCTACATGCACCCGCTGCCCGCCGACCGCAACATCGAGGTCACCGATGCCGTCATTGACGGCCCGAACTCGGTGGTGTACGACGAGGCGGAAAACCGGCTGCATGCGCAGAAGGCGGTCATGGCGTTGACGATGTAGATAAGGCCGGGGTAGACAAGGAAACAAGGAAATAGGGCAACAAGGGACGAGGGCACGACGAGGCAGACGGGGAAGGATGGGGAAGTGGCGAACAGGGGCTTTGAGGATTTGAAGGCCTGGTAGTTGACGTGCCGTTTGATGATCGAGTGCCACAAGCTGGCGGAGACACTGCCGGCTATTGAACGGTTCGATCTGGCACCGCAAATCCGCAAGTCGTCCAAAAGCACGATGGCGAATATTGCTGAGGGCTATGGACGTTATCCCTCTGGACTGTCTGCGCTTCTATTACATCGCCCGTCGTTCGTTGACAGAGACGATCAATCACATCATCACAGCGCACGATCTGAACTACATGGATGTTCAGCGCTACCAGGAGCTCTACGACCTCGGTCGTGAAGCCGAACGAGCACTGAATGGCTACATTGCCTACATCTGGCGACAACAGCAAGGCCAGGTGCACTATGGAACTCGTCTCGTTGCCGAAGAAGGTGCGATGTATGACGTGACACCTACCGATTTCGCCGATGAACTTACCGAATTGCCAGCATCTTAACCTTGTTTCCTTGCCTACTTGTCTACTTGTTTCCTTGTCTACTGCATGCATAGGAGAGCACACATATGACCCAAAACACTACCCGCAAAGTCGCCGTCGTCGCTATCGGCGGCAACTCGCTGATTAAAGACGCCAAGCATCAATCAGTCGAAGACCAGTATCAAGCGGCCAAGGAGACCACCTACCACATCGCCGACATGATCGAGGCCGGTTGGGACGTCGCCATCGGTCACGGCAACGGGCCGCAGGTGGGCTTCATCCTGCGCCGCTCCGAGATCGCAGCCAAGGCCGAGGGGATGCACGAGGTGCCGCTCGACGTCTGCGGCGCGGACAGCCAGGGCGCCATCGGTTACGCGTTACAACAGACCCTCCAGAACTGGTTGTTCCAACGCAAGATCAACAAGAACGTCGCTACCGTCATCACCCAGGTCTTGGTGGATCGCAATGATCCCGCATTCAAGCACCCCTCTAAGCCGATCGGCGGCTTCATGGACGAGGCCGAGGCCAAGCGCCGCGAGGCCGAGATGGCCTGGTCGGTGGTCGAGGATGCCGGCCGCGGCTGGCGCCGCGTGGTCGCCTCCCCGCTGCCGAAGGAAGTGGTAGAGCTAGACACCGTCAAGGCGCTGCTCAACGCGGGCGTGGTTGTCATCACCGTGGGCGGCGGCGGCATCCCCGTGATTGATCCCGGCGACGGCAACTATCAGGGCACGGCCGCAGTGATTGACAAGGATTATGCCTCCAGCCTGCTGGCGCAGAGCGTCAACGCCGACCTGTTCCTGATCTCCACCGCGGTCGAGAAAGTGGCGATCAACTTCGGCAAGCCGGATCAGCAGTGGCTGGACCGCATGACCCTGTCCGAGGCGAAGCAATACCTGGCCGAGGGCAAGCATTTTGCCAAAGGCTCGATGGCGCCCAAAATCCAGGCGATCATCTGGTATCTGGAGAACGGCGGCAAGCACGCGATCATCACCAACCCGGAAAACATCGGCCGCGCGCTGCGCGGTGAGACCGGGACGCATATTGTCGCGAATTGAGTAGACAAGGAGACGGGGAACCAAGGAAACAGGGAAACAAAGGAAATAAGTTGACCAGTAGCAGTCCTTGCCCCTTGGCCTACTTGCCTACTTGTCTACTCGTCTACTGCCTACCTGTCTACCCGTTCCCGGAGGCACGCCATGAAATACGTCATCTACATCGAATGCGATGATGAGACCCTCAAGGAGGGCGGCTACCTGGCGCACATTCCGGCGATCCCGGGGTGCGTGGGACGAGGGCTGACCAAGAAAGAGGCCGTGGCGCGCTGCGAGGAGACCCTGCGCTCGTTCCTGGCGCTCCTGATCCATGCCGGGGCCAGCGGCGTGCCGCGGGAGACCGACAAGCTGGAATTCGACGTGCGTGAGTGCGCCGGCTCGATCTTCCCGTCCGACTACAACCCCTTGATGCCTAACGAAACCGAGCAGCTTGTCCAGTGGCTGGAAGTCAGCCGCGATGAGCTGCTGGAGACCGTCGCTAAGCTGCCCCCGGAAGCGTTGGATTGGAAGCCGAACCCGAACGTCTACTCGATCCGCGAGATCCTCAACCACATCGGCAACGCGGATTGGTGGTACGTCCAGCGCCTGAAAAGGTGGCCCACCGACGTCAAAGAGCGCCTGGCTGCCACCCGCAAGCTGTTGACCGGCAGCTTGCGCGACCTGGCCGACGCTAACCGAGGCCAGGTCACCGTGCATTACGGCGAGGAATGGACGCCCCGCAAGGTCGCCCGTCGCGCGCTGGAACACGAACGCGAGCACCTGGCGCAGATCCGAGAGATCGCGGAACGGTATCGGCGGGAAGAAGTAGACAAGTAGACAAGGCGGCCTTGTTTCCCTATCTACTTGTTTCCTTGTCTACTACGGAGAGCAACGCATGGATCACGTCAAATCCCTGAAATGCCTCATTTGCGGCGCCGAGTATGGGCCGGATGAGATCGAATATGTGTGCCCGCGCCACGGCGACGACGGCATCGTGGACGTCCAGTACAACTACGAGCTGATCGGCCGCCGCATCAGCCCGGCGACGCTGGCCGAGAACCGCGACTACACAGTCTGGCGCTACAAGCCGCTGCTGCCGGTGAAGCCGGACAGCCCAGTGCCCCCGCTGGCCGTGGGCTGGACACCGCTCTACCGGGCGGATCGGCTGGCTGCGGGCCTGGGGCTGAAGCACGTCTGGGTCAAGGACGATGGCCGCCAGCCCAGCGCGTCCTTCAAGGATCGGGCCAGCGTGGTCGCGGTGGTCAAGGCGCAGGAGCGCGGGGCCGAGATCATTACCACCGCCAGCACCGGCAACGCGGGTGCGGCCCTGTCGGCTATGTGCGCCAGTGTGGGCCAGCCCAATGTCATTTTCGTGCCCCAGACGGCTCCACCGGCCAAGGTCGCGCAACTGCTGGTCTATGGCAGCACCGTGGTCCTGGTGCGCGGAACCTACGACGACGCATTCGAGCTCTGCGGCCAGGCGGCCAAGGAGTTCGGCTGGTTCAACCGCAACACAGGCTACAACCCGTACATGAGCGAAGGCAAGAAGACGGTTTCGCTCGAGGTGTGCGAGCAGTTGGGCTGGGACGCGCCGGACCGTATCTTCGTCTCCGTGGGCGACGGCTGCATCATCGGCGGCGTTCACAAGGGCCTGCGCGACCTGCTGGCCCTGGGCTGGATCACCAAGATGCCGAAGATCATGGGCGTGCAGGCCGCCGGCTCGGCCGCGCTGTACGACGCGTGGCGGGCCGGGATCAGCGCAACTGAGATGAAACCGATTGATGCCCACACCATCGCCGACAGCATCTCGGCCGGCCTTCCGGCTGACCGCATCAAGGCGCTGGCTGCCGTGCGCCAAACTGACGGCGCCTACATCAAGGTGACCGACGACGAGATCCTGGCCGCCATCCCGGCGC
>CAZKEF010000023.1:47853-86633 GCA_964551735.1 uncultured Anaerolineales bacterium | reverse complement strand
TCGTCCGGGACTACTGCCTGGATGGTTTTGTTTCCAAGCAACTGGCGCCGGATATGTTTCTGGCATCGTTGAAAGCCATACGGACGGCGAAAAACTAAAGTTACAAAGGATGTATCCTCAATGATCCAATCAATCGCAAAACTGATCTTTGTCCTGATGGTAGCCTTCCACGGTTTGCTTCACCTGCTCGGCTTCCTGAAAGCCTTCGACCTGGCGCAAATCAATGAACTGACCCGGCCGATCGGTCGCCCCCTGGGCATCCTATGGTTGGCTACAGCCCTGGTGTTGGTTGTCACGGCCGTGGCCTTCGCCTTCAAGAACCAGTGGTGGTGGGCAGTCGCCTTCCTGGCGGCGCTGCTCTCGCAAATCCTCATCTTCACCGCCTGGCAGGACGCCAGGGTTGGCTCCAGCCCCAACCTGATCATCCTGATCGTGGCGCTCTTGACCCTGGGCAGCGTCCGCTTCGAGCGCGGCTACCGGCAGGATGTGTACAACAGTCAGGAACGGGTGCGCGGCCTGGCGGTGGAAACTGTCACTGAGTCCGACATCCAGGCGCTGCCGCGGCCGGTGCAGCGCTATCTGCGCTACGTGGGCGTGGTGGGCCAGCCGAAGGTCGTCAGCATGGTCGCGGAGATGACCGGCGAAATGCGCCAGCGGGGGCGGGCCTATTTCCCATTGACCGCCGAGCAGCACAACTTCTTCGACCGGCCGACCCGCCTGTTCTTCATGAAAGGGCGGATGTTCGGCCTGACCGTGCCGGGCTACCACCGTTATCAGGAAAATAGCGCAGCGATGAATGTCCGTCTCTTTGGGCTGCTGCCGCTGGTCAAGGTGGACGGCGCAGTCATGTTCGAAGCGGATACGGTCACCATGTTCAACGACATGTGCCTGATGGCGCCCGCCACCCTGCTTGACCAGCGCATCACCTGGGAGGCGGTTGACGACCTGACGGTCAAAGGAAGCTTCACCAACCAGGGCGTCACGGTCAGCGCCGTGCTCTATTTCAACCATGAAGGCCAGTTGGTCAACTTCGTCTCCCACGACCGGTGGGATGTGTCCGCCATGAAGCAATACCCGTTCTCCACGCCGGTGTCGCGCTATCGCAATCTCAACGGATACAACCTGCCCACCTACGGCGAGATGATCTGGCATTACCCGGATGGCGATTTCGTCTATGGCAAACTGGACATCAACAGCGTCACGTACAACATCCAAACAGCAAACCGCTCACAAACCAGGTGACAAGGGGATCTATCCGATGACCGAATCCATGAAACGCACGACGATTGCCGCCTGGGGCATCATGCTGGCGGCCAGCCTGCTACCCAACATCATCGGGCAGGAGGTCTTCGGCCAGGCGCTGCCCTGGCTGGCGATCAAGAGCGGGCTGCTGGCCGCGTTGCTCGCCGCCAGCTTTGTCCTGCCCCGGCTCAAGCCGCTGCGCCCGTATATGGTCATCCTGCTGCTGATTCTGGCGGCCAACTACCTGTTCACATCCCTCCTGGCCAACGCCGTCTGGTGGCCGGCCTGGCTGGGATCGGGCGGGCCGTTTAGCGGGCAGATGCTGGGCATTCAGTTGCAGCGGCTGGCTGTCACCCTGGTGGTGCTGGCTGCCTTGCTGCTGATGGGCTACCGCCGCCGGCAGTTCTGCCTGGTGCGCGGCCAGTTGGACGCCCCCATCAGGCCGGTGCACTGGCTGGGCTATCACAAACCGGAGCCGTGGACTCGCTTCGGCGCGTCCTGGGCGTTCTTCATCACCCTGGGCACGCTGGTCTTTCTGATCATCGGCGGCCGGCCGGCGCCAGCGGCATTCCTGGCCGTCCTGCCCCTGCTGCCCATGGTGCTGCTGCTGGCGACCATGAACGCCTTCAGCGAGGAGCTGACCTACCGCGCCTCCCTGCTGGGCGTGCTGGATGGCGTCATCCCGCCGCGCCAGCCGCTCTTCCTCACCTCGGTCTTCTTCGGCCTGGCGCACTACTACGGCGTGCCCTACGGCATCCTCGGCGTGGTGATGTCCACCTTCCTGGGCTGGATGCTGGGCAAGGCCATGCTGGAAACGCGCGGCTTCTTCTGGGCCTGGTTCATCCATTTTTGGCAGGATGTAGCTATCTTCAGTTTTATGGCCATCGGCGCGGTAACGGCTGGAGGCGGATGATGAACATCCTTGATTCTCAACGCGAAATGCGCTCCGCCTTCCTGGGCGGGTTTGCCGGGCAACTGGTTTCCGGCCTGATCTGGCTGGCCGCGGCGGCGTTTGGGACCTGGGTTTCGCCAACTGCGGGCATGGCGGCGCTCTTCTTCGGCAGCATGGGCATTTTCCCGCTGACCCAACTGGCGGTGCGCCTGCTGGGCCGCCCCGGCAAGGTCAGCCCGCAGAACGGGCTATGGCCGCTCGGCTCGCAGGTCGCTTTCACCGTGCCGCTCAACTTCCTGCTGGTGGGCGCGGCGACGCTCTACCGCGAAGATTGGTTCTTTCCGGCGGCGATGGTCGTCATCGGCTCGCATTACCTGCCCTTTATCACCCTGTATGGCATGAGACTGTTCGGCGTTCTGGCCGTGCTGCTGGTGGTCGCCGGGACCGGGCTGGCGCTCTACGGGCCGCCCATCTTCAGCCTGGGCGGCTGGCTGACCGGGGCTGTGCTGATTGGCTTCGCTTTTGCCGGGCGGCATGTCGTCCTGAAGGAGGAAAAACAGGAACCCAAACCATGAACCCTGTCGCCTTTCATGGCCACGGTTGGCATTGTGATGACGGTCATTCTTCTCAAGCAGGTTCAGGAGCACTCAAACACGGAGGCCACTATTATGTCTAACATCCTTACCGCACGACTGCTCTTGCGCGCCTTTGCGCCCGCCAACGCTGATGACCTGCACGCCTATCTTTCCGAGCCAGGCATCTACCAGTTCGAGCCGGGCGAGCCGATCGATCTGGCCCAGGCCCGCCAGATGGCGCAAGAGCTCGCCGCCTCGCCCGATTTTTGGCGGTCGAACTGCAAGCAACCCACAGGGTCATCGGGCAGATTTATTTCAAAAGGCATCGCGGCAGCTTATCACGATGCCGGCACGAGCCGCAAGGTCACGATCTCGTACGGTCGCAGCGGCAGCGTCACCTCACGCCCCGCCGGGGTCAGGTCAGCCTGCTTCTCTTCGAGCAGGTTGACGACCTCCGCACTGGCCAGGGGGAAAGCACAGCGGAGGGTGACCGGACCGCGCTGGCGCTGACTCTCGTATAGCCGAACGATCACGCCGTTGCCATCTTCTGCCTGCTTCACGGTCTCGATCACCACGTGCCCGCGGTCGCAGGCGACAAGCGATGGCAGCCCTTGACCCGGCTGTCCCTGGCCGCGAGACACGATCAGCGGGTCGTTCAACGCGTAGGCCTGGCGCTGCGTGCCGGCCTGCCAGCCGCCAACGTGTGGCAGCAGGCTGTATGCAAAGCGATGCTCGCCCTGATCGGCCTCCGGATCGGGATACGTGGGCGACCGCAGCAGGGTCAGGCGGATGACGTTGTCACGGATGTCGTGACCGTACTTGCAGTCGTTGAGCAGGCTCACGCCGTAGCCGCCCTCGCTCAGGTCGGCCCACTTCTGCGCGCACGTCTCGAAGCGCGCCCAATCCCAGCTCGTGTTGCGGTGCGTTGGCCGTTCCACGTTGCCGTACTGGATCTCGTACGTCGCCGACGGCGCCAGGATGTGGACCGGAAACGCCACCTTGAGCAGGATGTGCCGTTCGCGCCAGTCAATCACCGTCTCCACGTCGAGACGCGGGCTCCCTGCGCACAGCGAGATGCGCTGCGTGTATGTGCTGTGCAGGATTCGTCGCCTGATTTCCAGCGTCGCGCGCAGTGGTCCCGCTTCGGCCACGCGCACGGACTCCGCAGGCCCGGCCAGCCACATGCGATCGTCGTAGTAGATGTCAATGTCCCACGCGTCCCAGTCCTTCGGCCGGTCTTCAAACGCCTGGAACTGGTTCGCCACCGCGCCTTCGGGCAGCACCTCCCGCCCCGCAACCTTATCAAGGATGCGGACGATGTCACCGGCCATATTGAGCTCCACACGGAGGATGCTGTTTTCGATCAAGAGCGGCGTGACAATGAACTCCGTGCCGGCCGCGGGTGCAGGCTCCGCGAAGAACGGCACGCGGCGCAGCGCGGTGGCGCTGAACGGCGGCAGCTCGCCCGCTGCAATCCACGTGCCGTCGCCGGACGCCTGCATATGTACGAGCGCACCGTCCCCGCGCACCAGCTGCTCGTTGCGCGCCAACTGCCCCGGCCACCAGGCAAGGTCGTCGCGTGCGAACCCGGTGGGGTTGACCAGCAGCAGATCCCCGCCTGCCCGCGCGGCCAGCACCTCGAGCGCCGTGTCCCGCGCGGCCTCCGCCAACCGCCGCACCTCCACGTACTGCTGCTGCGATTCCTCGTACACGGGGCCGATGCTGCTGCCAGGGATGATGTCGTGGAACTGGTTCAGGCAGACCAATCGCCAGGCCCGCGTGAACAACTCGGCCGGGTAACGATAGGCGGGAGCGACGACCGCGGCGAACGCGGCCAGGAACTCGGCGTCGTGCAGCAGGAACTCGCTCGTGCGGTTGGCGCGCTTGTTGCGGGCCTGCGTGGTGTAGGCGCCACGGTGCAGCTCAAGATAAAGCTCGCCGTTCCACACAGGCAAGCCCGGACCCGAATTCTGTTCCAGCTCACGGAAGAACTCCCCCGCAGCGCGCTGCCGCACCTGCGGCATACCGGGGAACGCCTTCAGCCGGTCGAGGTTTTCCAACATCTCTTCCGTCGGCCCACCGCCGCCATCGCCGTAACCGAACGACATGAAGACCTCATCCTGCAGTTCCTTCTGCTGGAAGGTCGTCCAGGTGCGCAGAACATCCTCGGGCCGCGCCGAAGCGTTGTAGGTGCTCATGATCTGCCCATCTGCCTCGGTCGTGGTGCTGAAATGGGTCAACACGCGCGTGCCGTCGAGCCCCTGCCACCAGAAGCTGTCGTAGGGCAGGTGGTTATACTGGTTCCAACCGATCTTGATCGTGAAGAAATAGTCCAGCCCGGCCTGCTTGATCAACTGCGGCAGCGCCCACGCATAGCCAAACACGTCGGGCAGCCACAGCACCGGCGACTCGGCGTCGCGGCCGAAGTGCTCGCGGAAGAAGCTCCGGCCGAGCAAAAACTGCCGCGCCAGCGATTCGGGCCCGCTGATGTTGCAGTCCGCCTCCACCCACATCCCGCCGATGGGCTCCCACCGCCCCTCAGCGACGCGCGCCTTGATCGCATCGAACAACTCGGGATAGTCCTCGCAGACGAAATCGTAGAGCTGCGGCTGGCTCTGCGTGAAGTGATACTCGGGGAAGCGCTCCATCAGCCGCATAACGGTGTGCCAGGTCCGGCCGGCCTTCCGCCGCGTCTGGCCGAGCGTCCACAGCCACGCGGTGTCGATGTGGGCGTGGCCGGTGGCGGTGAGCTTGACGTCGAGCGGCGGTCCGGCTTTGGCGATCCCCGCCTGCAGCGCCTCGTAGGCCGGCGCAACGCTGGCATAGAACGCGTCACCGAACGGCTCGCGCGTATCCAAGACCTTGAACGCGACATCGAGCGCATTGAGCAGCGCGCCGCGCGCAGGGGTGTTGGCATCGAGCGCCCTGGCCGCGTTGAGCGCAACACGGGCCGTGGCGGCAAAATCCGCCGTCGGTGGATCGATTTGGACGAGTTCACAGGCGCCCATGTGCAACTGCGGCGCGGTCGCGTAAGCGACGCGCGCGTCGAGACCGCTCCAGCCGTGCAGTGCAAGCAGGTGTTCGCGCCCATCGCACGCCCACTCGGGCAGGCGAAACTCGCGATGGTGACGGTCAACCGCGGCGCAGGGCATGCCGTCAATGTAGGCCAGTGCCTCCGGGAGGCTGAAGTCAAGTCGTTCGCCAAGGCGCAGCGACAGCGCGAGGGGACCGTCCGGCCAGTCCGCGGGCGTGCGGAACGTGGTGCGCAGCGTGAAATTGACATCCGGGCCGCCCCAGTTCGAGCCGGGTTCGATGATCGGCCAGCCGCTATCGTTGACGCCGGGAGAGACGGGTGGGTCGAGCGCGGGATCGGGCAACAGGCAGAATCTGAACGGGGGGAGGGTCGCGCGACGACGGTGGACAAGCGGCCGGATCAGATCAAACCGCCGCGTGATTTTCTCGAGCGTCCAACGGGTAGTGTGAGTCATGGATATGCTCCTTATGAGTCCAAAAAGGTCACTTGTCGCAGCACCGTGCCGCCCAGGGGCACGAGCCGCGTGGCGACAGCCTGCCCGCTCGCGCCTTGCAGCATCTCACCCACGAGCGTAGGCCCTGACTGCCACGCCCGCTCAGCGTCGAAGGGGCGATGCTCTACCTCGAAGACCGCGCCTTGGGGCAGCCGGTAGGGTTGCGCTTCCGCGGCATCCTGCGGCGTGCAGTGCAGGTCGCAGAAGCCGTCAACCGGATAGGCCCGGCCCTCGGCCGTGCGCTCAGCGATCGGCCGCGCGAACACGAGCGGCCCACGGGAAAAGTAGCGCTCGCCGGGCCTGAACGCATGGGCGGTGACCCCCGCGGTGAAGACGAGGATGACCCGCTCGCCGCTGTGCCAGGCGCGGCGAAGCCGCCCGTACCCGGCGGCAGCGGGGATACGGACCTCTTTGCCGTCAGAGGAGACGCACAGGACGCCGTCCGACCAGGCCGGGACGCGGAACGCCAGCTCAAACTCGATCGGTTCGGCGGCTTCGACGGTGAGGACGACCGTCAGCTCGAACGGGTAGTTCGTCTCTTCGACGATCCGCACGGGGACGCCGGTCACCTCGGTGCGCACCTCGCACGGACCGTAGAGTACGGCCACCAGGCCGGCGTCGCTCCGCAGC
This sequence comes from uncultured Anaerolineales bacterium, assembly GCA_964551735.1. GTDB lineage: Bacteria > Chloroflexota > Anaerolineae > CG2-30-64-16 > CG2-30-64-16 > DAOUAT01. Next base: position 79,767 of record CAZKEF010000023.1, on the reverse strand, counting down.
CACATGGCTTTGACGAAGTACGGATAGATGCGCCCTGCGTTCGGTGCGCAGCACACCGCAACATCCTGGTGGACCGGCGAGTACTTGTAGCGCGTCTGCGGCCCCTGGTGTGTGGGCGCGTCGCCGGGGTGCAGGGGCCCGTTGAGTGTGGTCGAATTGTCGGTACGCAAATACGTGATGGCGCTGGCGTGGGGGTGGCGCGCGCCTTGCCCGGCGTTGAACAACAGCCACTCCGCGCGGTCACCCCATTCGGCCGCGCCGCGCTTCTGCAGTAAGTGCGTGTACGAGTCGAGTAGCTCATGGATGGAACAGTACTCGTAACCGGTTTCCGAAGGGTCGGCGTCTTTGCCGTCAATTGACTCGTCACCGATCGGGGCGCCACTGGGAGCCAGGCAGGGTTGCAGCTTCGCCAGATAGCCGGCCAGCGCGGCTTCCAACTCGGGATTGCCGGTCGTGTGGAGCGCGACGAGCAGAGAGCGCAGGTGCTCGTAGGTGTGCGCGGCGTGCATTTGGAAGCGGTAGGCGGGGTTCACGAGATGGCTGTATTGCGCGTCCCCCTGGCTCACCTGGCTCTGGCTGAAAGCTGCGTACAGCCAGGCCGCGTACTGGACGTATGTCGGGTTCTCGGTCAGTTGGCTCAACCGCTCCAGCGCGTCGGTGAAGGCCAACCCGTGGCTGTCGCCGCACACCACATCGCCGCCGGGAAACGGCTGCGACCGGCCCACGGGATAAGCGGCCATCGTGACGCCAGCCGCGGCCTCGACGGCCCGCAGAACCCGCGCGTCGCCCGTCGCTTCGTAATAGCCCAACAGGACGCGGAAGAGAGTCGCTTGGGCCCACAGCTCGCCGTTTTCGCCTCTGAAGTTGAAACGCACGTCGGGGGCATGGATGCCCAGATAGCCGTCCGCGTCCTGGGTCGCCAGGATGCGGTTGATGCAGGCGCGGGCCTCTGGCAACGTCGCGGCGTGATCCAGCAGCAATGCCGTGCGCACCAGGCCATCCCGCCAGTTGGATTGCGTCTCGCTGTTCCACCACATGTACTGGATTTGTGCGGCAGCGTCGGTCGCAACCGTGCCCAGGTCCTTGTGCCTGCTCAGCGCGGTCAGCCGGTCGCGGCCATAGATATCGTCATCAGAGATCAGGCCGGCAACCAGCTCGTCGAGGCGGCCCAGGAAACCCGTTTCCAGGTCGCGCTGCATCTGGTGGCGGAGCCAGCCCTGCGGTTTGATTTCACCGAAACGCAGCCATTGATATGCCGGGCGAATGGGATGAACGATGGCAAAAGGGTCAGACATGGTCTCCTTTTCGATTCCGGGGTTGTTTCGGGCGGCCGCGCCGTCCCAAGCACCGCCTCGAGATTAGTGTCGCTCGCAGAGCGCGCGCTGCTGCGCCAGCAGGTTCTCAACCGGTGTGCCGTCCGGGATCTCGCAGCCGGCCATGATGAAGCTGGTCGCGCCCCCGGCTTCGACACAGCCCAGCACGGCCTGGCGCACCTGGTCCGGCGTGCCCTGCAGCATCACCTTGACGGGGTCGAAGTTGCCGCAGGCCGCCACCCCCCGGGTCGCGAGAATCTGCACGGCCTGGCCCCAATGGACCATCCAGTCCACGTCCACGATTTGAGCGCCGCTGGTCGCCATGTCGGCGACGATGCGGCTCGTATTGCCGCAGATGTGCAACCGGCCCACCGCGCCCGCCTCCTGGATGGCGGCGAAGATGCGCTGCTCGTAAGGCAGGGCATACTGGCGGTACATCTTGGGCGATACTTGCGAGCAGACAGCATCCCCCACGCCGATGATGTCGGCGCCGACCGCGATCTGGGCGCGGGCGAAGGCGATGGCCTCCTCGGTGCAAAACTCCAGCACCTCGGTGACCCACTCCGGCCGGTCGTAGAGGTCGGACATAATCTGGCCCACACCGCGCAGGTCCGCAGCCTCGGCCAGCGCGCCCTCGACCCAGCCCATGACCGGCAGTTGCCCGCCGGCCTGCTGCCGGAAAAGCCGGATCGCCTCCACCCGGTCACTCATGCGCCGGCCCGCCTCGGGTGCGACCGGCCGCAGCTTGCGCAGATCCTCCGGCTCGGCCAGCAGCGGGGTCTTGCTCAGCGGCAAGCCGTCATCGGGGAACTCGACTGCCAGGCCATGATCGGCGGCCTCCCGGTAGGGATCCGATATCGCCTGCAGGATGTCCACGCCGAAATCCTCGACCACTGCCAGGTTAGCGGCAACGAGCACACTGTGGTCGAGATAGTAGTGCGACAGCGACTCGCCGATGTGGTGTGCCGCGCGCTGCATCATGATATCAAAATTCGGTGACCGGTCTACCCTCTCACCCCTCAAGCGTGACCTGCAGCGTTCGTAAGCGTTCATGATCTGTCTCCTATCGACAAAGCGGGGCACTCGAACCGGGCGTTAAACCGTCTCGAGCCCGTAAAGATGGAATTCGCCTGGCTGAAGAATGGCGAAGTGCATCGAGCCGTCGCTGCTGTGCACCATCCGCATCTCGGCGTAGTCGAGCGCACCGGACGCCAACACCCATTCTACCGCCGGCCGAAAACCCTGCGGTGCGGGCACGCGAACATCGCGCAACGGCCGGCGCGTCACGAAGCGCATCTCGCGCCCTTCGCCGATTTCGCACTCGGTCGGCGCCTTTTCGTGCGCCACCGCCCACAGCGGCGCCCGGCCAGGTCGCGTAATCATCCAGCTCGCCAAGCCCCCTGGCTCCGCAACACAAACCTGGCAAGAACTGCCGGCACAAAGCAGGACCCGCGCCAGCCGGCGGATTGCATCGAACCGGCGCGTAAACTCGTCGTCTCGACGGCGTGGCATGGCCGCCTCGTGCGCGATCGCGTACTGCACGCCGGTAGGTGTAAAGGATTCGTCGCCATCAACGTGCATCACCGGCCGCGCTGCGGCGTCGCCGCCGGGAGTAAACCATAGCTTGAACCATTTGAACAGGGCGCCGGCCTCGCCGAGTTGCCCCGGATACTGGCTGATCGGCCCGAACTCGCCGTCCTGGTTGTTGTAGGTCTTGAGGATCGCGAGCCGCTCGGCTGCGGGCGTACCGCTGTTATACGCGGCGAGAACTCCGTTATCCGCCACGACCCGCGCCACGTCTTTCTGCTGCTGCGAAATGATATCGTCACCCCACAACAAGTCAAAATCCATGCCGCGGTGATACTCGGCCAGCAGGTCGTCCCATAGCATGTACTCGGCCACGGCGGCATAGTGCGGCAAGCCGGCGCGCAGCGCTGCGTTCGCGCGGCGGAGCACCTCTGCGGGGATCCGATAGCTCATGGGAAAGCCGTGGTCGAGCGACACCCCATCCACGACGTGGTCAACATGGTCGAAGCGGAACCCGTCGAATTGATACTCGGCCCGCAGCAGCCCGAGGTGTTCGATCCACCAACTGATGACTTCTTCGTTATATTCGCGCCTGTCCCAAAAGGTGAAATAGTAGGGAGCGAGGCAATCAAGGTTCGCCATAGCGGTCACGTCGTGGCCATCCCGGTCATAGTGACGGAAGGCCGGCGCCCCGCCACCGGTCGGGAGATGATCGAAGACCGGCGGTCCATATGAGCACCAGGCCCCGCCTGGCGCCGACCACAGGCCCTCCTCGATGAGGCGCTGGCTGATCTCGCCCCGCTGCGACAGCACGTCCTCCTCGGCGACCGGCGCCTCCGGCCCCAAGCTGAGCATCTTTCGCACGATGCACTCCACCCTCCCCGCCAGCATCTGCTGCACTTCGCGACCCATCATTGCCGCGGAGACCGCCCGCTTGTCGGTTTTGACGCACTGGCGGATGGCCGCGGGGATGTCGAACCAGCGGACCAACCCCGGACGGGCCAGCACCTGCGCGGAGAAGCGCCCGGTCTGCGGCAGGACGTCGTAGAGCAGCGGGTGCCCCGCCAACTGCGCCAGCGCAAGGAAGAGCCGAACCTGGCCGTGCGCGTCCAGGCCCAGGTGCTCTGCCAGGCGCGGATCTGCGAGCAAGGGGCTGACCCCGCTGCTGGCGGGGATATATGCCGAGCCGAACTCGCGCGGGTGAAAGGGCAGGAGGTAGATCGTCGTGGCCAGGATGCCGCGGGCCGGATCGCCGGCGGGCAGGATGACAAGCTGCTTCAGCCAGTCCATCATACGCCCGGGCTCTCGGCTGCGGTTGGCATTGCCCAGCCCCGCCAGGTTGAGCAGCTTGATCTCGTGCCCTTCTCGTTTGATCCAGGATGAATCGGTGTAGCCGGCGCGGCGCACGGGGCTGAGCGTTTCGGCGCTGAAGGCGAATCCTCCCTGGGTGTAGACGCCGTTCAGGCGTAGCTTCTCTTCCAGAATCAGCAGGGTTTCGGCCGCGGAGAGTTCCTCCAGGGCTTGCTGCTGCGACCAGGGCAAATAGCCAGCGGACGCCACCAACTCGCACAGGCTGGCGCGGCGCGCCGGCGGAACGGCTTCGGGCGGGTAAGCATGGTTGAGCCGGCCAAAGTGCGCGGTCATTTCGCGCGCGGTGGGGGCAAAGTCAACCTGAGAAGTTTTCATACTTGTATTCTTGGCCGTTCACTTGACAGCGCATGGACCTATGTATCATGCCTTCAGTAAAAACTCCAGCGGGATGTGTACCCGCTCACGCCAGGACTTCTCGGAGTGCTCCGCGCCGGGGAACTTGTGGGTCAGCCAGTCCACCCCCTCGGTGTACCCGGCCGCGGCCAGGCGGGCATCCATCCGCCGCTGATACGGCTCGTAGCTTGAATCGAGCGTCGCCGTGCCGAAGTCGAAATAGAGCTTATGGCCGCCCGGCTTCGGCAGCGCCGCGGCCAGCGCATCCACCAGCCGGTTGCCGCCGGCCGGCCAGTGCGTGGACAGGCACCCCGCGCCGCCGAAAACCTGCGGATACTCCTCCAGGGCGTAGAGCGAGATCAAGCCCCCCATGCTCGACCCCATGACGAAGGTGTGCGGCTGATCGGGCCGGGTGCGGTAGTGGCTGTCAATGAGCGGCTTGACCTGGCCCACCAGGAAGCGCAGGTAGGCGTCGGAGCCGGGTCGCAAGATGTGCCAGAATGCCCACATCGTACGCAACGCCAGCAACGGCGACGCGGCGAACGGCTTTTGCGGCATATACTCGCTGCGGCGCTGCGGGGTGTTCCAGATGCCGACGACAATGGCGCCGCCGACCTTGCCCGCGTCCATCAGCCGGATGATGGCTTCATCTATGCCCCAATCCACGCCGCCGTAGGAGGTGGCCGGGTCGAACAGGTTTTGCCCGTCATGCACGTAGATGACCGGGTAGCGCACGGCGCCCGCCGCATAGCCGGGCGGCAGCCAGACGTCCACGAAGCGCATCGGAGACTGCATTGTCGTAAAGTCGTGATGGCGCTGGATGACGCCGGAGCCATCGGAAAGGGTGACCTCCATGGATTGCCTCCTCAGAATTCGTCCAAATTCCCTCTTGACAAATCGCAGGAATAGGAGTATATTACAGGCAGTTAGTTGATAAGTCAACTTTCTATTATCTGTGAGGAGAGATATCCGATGCGCACTCGCCCCTTCAGCCTCATCGTCCTGATCCTGCTGGTGACAAGCCTGCTCGTCACCGCCTGCGGAGGGCCGGCCGCTGCGCCGGCTGCCGCCCCAGCTACTCAGGCCCCGGCCCCGACGGCCGTGCCACCCACCGAAGCTCCCAAACCGACCGCGGTGCCACCAACCGAGGCGCCAAAGGCCACAGAAGCCGCCCCCGCTGCCGTGGAGTATACCGCCGTGAACCTGCCCGGCACCTTCCAGGCCCAACTCGGCTGCGATGGCGACTGGAAGGCCGACTGCGCCAAGACCGCCCTCACCTGGGACGGGATGGCGAAGGTTTGGCGTGGCGAGTTCACCATCAAACAAGGTGACTATGAATACAAGATCGCCATCAACAACGGCTGGGACATCAACTTCGGCAAGGAAGGCAAGGCCGGCGGTGATAACCTGAAGCTGTCGTTGGCGAAGGACGCGCCGGTCAAGTTCGCGTTCGATCCGGCTACCAATCTTGTTGACGTCAAGAGCGATGGCATCAAGACCACGCCGCCCGCAGCCGCGAAGAAGGGCAGCCTGGTGATCTGGGCCGACCGGACGCGCACGCTGGCGCTGAAGTCGCTGGCCGAGAAGTTCAAGGCCGAGAACGGCGTGGACATCGTCGTGGAGCAACTCGGTTTCGGCGACGTGCGCGACGTCTTCATCGTGGCCGGCCCGGCGGGGCAAGGCCCCGACATCATCGTCGGCGCACATGACTGGCTGGGCCAGTTGGCGACGAGCGGCTTGCTGGCGCCGGTTGACCTGGGCGACAAGAAGCAGGACTTCGCGCCCGCGGCCCTCGACGCCTTCACCTACAACGGCGAACTCTATGGCGTGCCGAACGCGGTCGAGAACGTGGCGCTGTTGCGCAACAAGGACCTGGTGCCCGACGCGCCGAAGACCTGGGACGAGGTCGCGGAGATCTCGAAGAAGCTGGCTGCCAACAACAAGCCGGGCTCTGACGCCAACGTCTACGGCTTCGTGCGCGAAGAAGGCAATCCCTACACCTTCTTCCCCATCCAAACGGCTTACGGCGGCTATGTCTTTGGCCGGACCGCCGACGGCAACTGGAACCCGAAGGATGTGGGCCTGGACGACACGGGCTCCATCGCCGCCGTCAACTGGTACGCGAAGATGATCGCCGATGGCCTGCAGCCCAAGGGCATGGCCGGTGACACCCTGCAGACCTGGTTTGACCAGGGCAAGGTCGCGATGGTCATCAGCGGGCCGTGGGATCTGCCCCGGCTGGCTGATTCAAAAATCAACTACGAATACAGCAACATCCCGAATGCGACGCAAGCCGGCCAGCCCTTCCTCGGCGCGCAGGGCTTCATGCTGAGCGCCTTCAGCGCGGAACCGCTGCTCGCCCAGGTGTTCCTCACCGAGTACGTGGCGACCGACGAGGCGATGAAGATGTTCTATGACGCGGACCCGCGGCCGCCTGCCTACCTGCCGACAGCCAACGCGATCGAGGACAAGAACATCAAGGCATTCGCCGCGGCGGGGACAAATGCCGTGCCTATGCCCGCCATCCCGCAGATGAGCGCGGTCTGGACCGCCTGGGGCAACGCCCTGACCCTGGTGGCCCAGGGCAGCGAGACGCCCGAGAACGCCATGAAGACCGGCGCGAAGCAGGTTCGCGACGCCATCGCCAAGGGCAACTAAAGGTTCGCCGGAACGGGCAGGCGGACGCCGGTTCGCCTGCCCCCCGGTGTCAGGAGGCTCGGCAATGACGACACAAGCTATAACGATTGTCCCGCCCCGCGCGCGGCGCCTGCCGAATCTCGGCCTGCGGCTGTTGGGCCTGATGGCCCTCGACGCGCTGGTGTCGGTCTGGGTTTGGCTCCTCTTCGGCGACGGTTACTGGCAGCTCGCGGCCATGGTGATCCTGATCACCGCCGGCATCAACTACGTCGTGCTCAAGGCGGACGCGTTTCCGCTGCGCTGGATCTCACCCGGCCTCGCGTTCATGCTCCTGCTCAGCGTCTACCCCATCATCTACACGATCTACATCTCGTTCACCAACTTCGGCACCGGCCACCTGTTGCCGAAGCAGCAGGCCATCCAGGTGCTCGAACAACGGCAATTCCTGCCCGAGACCGGCAAGACCTACAAGTACACCCTCTTCCGGGCGGGTGAGAACGACTTCGCGCTCTGGCTGCAGCCCGAGAGCGGACCGGGCTTCCTCGCGCTGCCGGAGGGCGTGAGCGCCGCACCCCAGGTCGGCGCGCTCGATGACACGGGCGTCCCTACCGCCATCGCCGGTTATGCCCAGCTCACGCGGCCGCAGGTCATCCAGGCCCTCAGCGCGCTCCAAAACACCACATTCACCGGCAACGGCAAGTCGGCGCAGCTCACCTCCCGGCTGGGCGTGGCTGCGGAGCTCGAACCGCGCTACCAGTTCGACGCGAGCGCGGACGCCATGCTCGACCGCAAGACGAACACCCTCTACGTGGCCGATAACCGCGACGGCTTCTTCACCTCCCAGGCGGGCGAGACGATCGTGCCCGGCTACCAGGTGAACGTCGGCGTGCGCAACTTCCAGCGCTTCTTCGCCGACCCATCGTTTCGCGGCCCACTGTTCCTCGTGTTCATCTGGACGTTTTTGTTTGCGCTGTTGAGCGTGTTCCTGGCCTTTGCGCTGGGCCTGCTCATCGCGATCGCGTTCGGGCGCGACATGCCGGGCGCGAAGATCATCAAGGGCCTGCTGATCATCCCGTTCGCGGTGCCCAACGTCATCACGATCCTGGTATGGCGCGGTATGCTGAACCCGCTGGACGGCGTGATCAGCACCACGCTCGCACGCATCTTCAACCAGCCGGCGGGTTGGCCGCCCGTATTCGCCGATGCGCTGTGGGTCAAGGTCGCATTGATCGTCATCAACGTCTGGCTGGCGTACCCGTACTTCATGCTGGTCAGCAGCGGTGCGCTGCAGGCCATCCCGAGCGACATGTACGAGGCCGCCAGCATCTTCGGGGCCAATGGCTGGCAGCAGTTCCGTTATCTGACGCTGCCCATGCTGCTGATCGCCGTCGGCCCGCTGCTCATCGGCTCGTTCATCGCCAACTTCAACTCGCTCAACGTCGTCTACCTGTTCAACCAGGGCGGCCCGCCGATGGTGGGGACCGCCACCCCCGCGGGCCACTCCGACATCCTGATCAGCTACGTCTACCGGCTGGCCTTTGCGGGCGGCGGCGGACAGGACTTCGGCTACGCCTCGGCCATCAGCATGATCATCTTCATCATTCTGGCCGTCATCACGTTGTTCCAGTTCCGCACGATGCGAACGCTGGAGAAGGTGGGCGAAAATGTCTAGTGCAACTCACACGGATACCCCCTCGCTCTGGTCCCGGGTGACGCACTCGAAGCGCAACCAGCGCCGCATCAGCATCGCCCTGCGCCTGCTGCTGGCGGTGGTCGTCCTGGCCTTCTCGCTCTTTCCGATCGCCTGGGCAGTGTCGGCCGCGTTCAATCCGAGCAACGGCCTGAGCGGCCAGGCGCTGATCCCGGCCCAGCCCACGCTCAACCATTTCAGGACGATCCTCACGGAACAGCCCTTCCTGCGCTGGATGGGCAACTCGATCCTGGTCGGCGTCCTCGCCACCGCACTGTCGGTCTTGATGACCATGCTCGCCGCGTTTAGTTTCTCGCGCTTCCGCTTCCCGGTGCGCAACAAGCTGCTCCTGCTGACGCTGATGGTGCAGGTGTTCCCCGCGCTGCTGGCCATGACCGCGCTCTACGCGCTGATGCGACAGATCGGCGAGTACGTCCCCGCGCTCGGCCTCAACAGCCGCGGCGGGTTGGTCCTGCTCTACATGGGCGGCGCGCTCGGCATTAACGTCTGGCTGATGAAGGGCTTCTTTGACTCAATCCCGCGCGAAATCGACGAGTCGGCCTCGGTGGAGGGCGCCACGCAGTGGCAGACCTTCTGGCGGATCATCTTCCCACTGGCCCGGCCCATCATCGCGGTGATCTCACTGCTGACGTTCGTGGGCATCTACAGCGATTGGGGCATCGCCCGGATCATGATCCAGGATCAGAAGCTCTTCACGCTGATGCTGGGGTTGCAGCAGTTCATCCAGTATGACTACGGCAACAACTGGGGTGCGTACGCGGCGGGCGCGGTGCTCGGCGCGCTGCCCATCGTGATCCTGTACATCCTGCTGCAGGACTTCATCATCGGTGGGCTGACGCAAGGCGCCGTCAAGGGGTAGTTCGCCAGCTTCTCAATGTGACACGCCATGCAAGCGTCCTGAGCGGAGCGGAGCCGCCCAGCATCCTGAGCGTAGCGCAGCGGAGTCGAAGGACGGGCGGCGGAGCGCAGTCGAAGAGCCTGCCCTGAGCCCGCCGAAGGGATGCGACTTAGCACGAAGGCCGCTCCGCACGCAAAGCGTTCGACTACGGGCTGCGGCCCTCCGCTCAGGATGCTCCGAAAACGCCCGGCGACGGGGCGTGTTTTCAGGACAGGGCGCCTCCGCTCCCGCCTACAACGAGAATGGCTGGCAGTTCGCCTCGCGCTTGGCGGCCCGGCTGCTACTGTGCTATGATAGCGTTTGTTGATCTATCAACCACGAGGAGCGAGGGGCATGACTGAGCGAGATGAGTTGGCATTGGAGAATCACAGGTTGCTGCAAGAGGTGAACCTTCAGGCCGCGGATGCCGACCGGCAGGTGTTGCAGCAGTTCGGGCTGAGCCCGGCGCGGTACTTTGCGCTCAGCCACATCGCTGAGCGGGGCGAGCTCACGGCGTCCAACCTGTGTGTCTTGATGCTCTGCGACAAGGCGAACGTCACCCGCCTGCTTGACGGCCTTCAGCAGGAGGGTCTGATCCTGCGGACGCGGGACACGGCGGACGGCCGCCGAACCTGCGTCACCTTGACGGAGGCGGGCCGCGTGCGTTGGGCCGCCGCGCACGAAGCTCATCGCGCCTCCGTCTGGCAGCGCCTTGCGCCGTTGAGCGCGGAGGAACAGACCAGGCTCAACGCGCTGCTGCTTAAGGTGAAGACGGGGCTGACTCATTATCTGACGGGTTTAGCCTCGGGCCACCCGTAGTCAGTGAGAGAGAGTCGTGGACACAGATATCATCTTTGGAGACCTGGACGACGCTGCGGAGCGGATCGCTCGTCACGCAGCGAACCGTCTCGGCGTCCAGCATCGCAACAACATAGCGCCTGTCGTGCCAGCACCGGGATACCCAGTGACGTTGTGGCTTACGACGGGCGGGCCGCTCCCCTTCGATATGGCTCGCTGTTGGTACTGCTGCGAGCTGGCAGGGCCGAACAACAGGCAGGCAGCGCCCCAGGTTGTTGAGCTCCAGCCTGACTCAGTAAGCTGGGATGAGGTCACCTGGAGCTACGTGCGCCGCTGGCGCGCCCAGCTCCCTGCACAAGCAACCGGCACACTCGTGCGCTATCGGCTCGCCGCCCGGGTTGCCGGCAGTGAGCGCTGGATCTATGCCGACAACCAGGCGGAGACGGCTGCGGACGCCACGGAATTCGCGTTCCAGGTATGGGCGGGGGCACCCGAGTGGTCGCGGGAAGCTATCGTCTACCACATCTTCCTGGACCGCTTCTTCCCCGGCAACGGCAAGGTCTGGCAACAGCCCGCCGACCTGTCAGGGTTCTACGGCGGCACGCTCCGCGGGGTGATCGAAAAGCTGGATTACATTCAGTCGCTCGGCTTCAACACCATCTGGCTATCGCCGGTGTTCGCCAGCCCCAGCCACCACGGCTACGATACGACTGACCTCTTCCGCGTCGAGCCGCGGCTGGGGACAAACGCGGACCTCATCGAGCTCTTCGACCGGGCGCACGCCCGCGGCCTGCGCGTCCTGCTGGACTTCGTCGCCAACCACTGGTCGAACCGGCACCCGACGTTCCAGGCCGCGCTTGCCGACGAACACAGCCCGTACCACGACTGGTACGAGTGGGAAAGCTGGCCGGACGGATACTGCGGCTACTTCGGCGGCCGGGAGATGCCGGAGCTTAATTTGAAACCCGGCCCCGCCCGCAACCACCTGCTGGAGGCGGCCCGCTACTGGCTCGAGCGGGGCGCGGACGGCTACCGGCTCGACTTCGCTTACGGCCCACCACATGACTTCTGGGCCCGCTTCGGGCAGGCGTGCAGAGCTGTCAAGCCAGACTGCTGGCTGTTCGGCGAAGTCGTGCACACGCCGGAGGTGCAGGCGACCTACGCCGGCCGGTTGGACGGCGCGCTGGACTTCCTGCTGGCGAAGGCGCTGCGCAACACCTTCGGCCGTGGTCGGTGGCACCTGGCCGAGTTCGAGGCATTCCTGAGCGCGCACGAGGCTTACTTCCCAGCGGATTTCTCACGCCCCGCGTTCCTCGACAACCACGACATGAACCGGTTCCTGCACCTTGCGGGCGACGACCCCGCTATGCTGACGCTGGCCGCGCTCGTGCTGTTCACCCTATCAGCGCCGCCCATCATCTACTACGGGACGGAGGCCGGTGTCACGCAGGAGCGGCCGATTCACGACGGAGAGGTTGGCCGGTTCGAGGAGGCGCGCTTGCCCATGAAATGGGGCGCGGAGCAGAACACGCGTCTGGTTGAGACCTTCCGCCGCCTGATTGCGCTGCGCCACGCACACCCGGTCCTCCGTACCGGCACGCGCACCGTGCTCCATTTGAACGCTGCATCCGGGATCTACGCGTATGCCCGAGTCGCCAGCGCGGACCGGTTCGCACCCGGCGACGTACTCGTGGCCTTAAACACCGGTCCTGACCCTCAGCATCTCGACTTACCATTTATCGGACCCGAAGCGGTTACCGACCGGCTCAACAGACATCCGCTCCGCATCGCAGACGGCCGCCTGTCGCTCTGCCTGCCGCCGCGCCGCGGCGCGTTCATTTCGTAAGGAAGGGCCTATGCCTGCGGCTGTCGCTGAGACTCCCGCCGCACACGAGCGCCTCGACGCGTTTCCAGCGCGATACATCCGGCCGCGCACCGTGGAGGTCTGGTTGCCGCCCGGTTACGCAGATGGTGCGAGGCGCTACCCGGTGCTCGGCATGTGGCGGCGGCTGGCTACAGGCAGGGGATTGACTGGCTAACGGAGAAGTTCATCGGCGCAGAGCACTCCGAGCGCGCATGGCGCGAGCGCGTCTACATTCCCTTGCGCTTTCTGCTCGGTTCTTCTTCCTGAGCCGCCTCGGAGACGCGCTAAACGCGGTCTGGTGGCAGATGCGCTGCTCGGCGTTGAACTGCAAGCCCGAGCATCCTGCGCGACACGATGAATGCGGTGGCGTGCGGCACACGCCTCACGGCTGGCGCCGATAGAAGCCGGTACGTGTCTCCCACCTGCACTGCGGCGCCGCCTTGATGCCGAGCCAATCTTTGCCATCCAACGGATACCAGTGCAACACGAGGAAGGACAGGATCAGCAGGATGCCTGGAACGAGCACCCATCCAAGCAGGATGCCTGTTTCCGCGTTGGCCGATTGCAGTCCCTTGCCCAGAGCCTGATCGTAACCGAACGCAGTCATCAGAGACAGCAGATGTAGATGCTGGAACGCGCCTTGTTCGAGATCGCCACCTCGTAGGGCATGATGTACAGGCTGATGGCAATCGCGGTGCAGAGAGAATCGAACACAAACAGCACCAACAACATCTGAACGAACAGGCCAACCTGGCTGTTCACGCCCGGCACATCCAGCCAGAACAGGATGAAACTCAAAATCAAGATCGGCGCTCCATAGCGGATGTAGGGGATACGCCGCCCGAGTTTACTGTTAGTGCGATCGCTGATGTACCCGAACAGCGGGTCATTGATCGCGTTCCAGACACCGAACAACAACCAGACGATGCCCGTATAGGAGGTGGCAAGCCCGCGGATGTTGACGAACTAGTACGTCAACGCGCCGGCTACCACCAGGGACTGGAGAATGGCCACGGAGGCATCCGCCAGCGAGATCCAGATGCGGCTGGCGAGCGGGACACGTTCTTCTAGCAAAGCGGTGGATGTTTGCATTTCACTTTCTCCAGAGCGGCGCGGGGCAAATCCTCGCTCCGGCTGCCGTTTGCGCAACCACCGACATCACGGTCAGCACCACCGACATCAAGGCTCCACGAAAACCGTGAGCGCTACGGTTGCCGGAGCATCCCCCTTACTTGTTATGTCTATCTAAGCCGCCTTGCCCGATTCCGCCTGCGGAATTCGAGAAAGGTGTCCTCGCTGGATGGCACTATACGCCATCTTACAGTCCGTACAAAGTTCAACTTCAAGCCCGGCAGTCGATAGCAATGAACGCTCGCTTGACGTGCTCCTATCCATAGATGTCTACATAGTTGCACCGGTTACCCGTTTACTATCATCCGATCCTGGAGTGATGGGAAGTAATGCTCGTGCCATTGAATGGCGCGACCTATCAAGCAGCCTGTCGAAGAGAGCGTAGTGTTCGACAGGCTGCTTGATAGGTGTGGTAATCACTCGTTTGCTGTTATCAGGTTTGGGGGTAAATGATGTGCGCTTGGCTCATTCGGCCGCGCACCATCGCCTGCACGTCTTCGGCGCTGTCTAGCTCCAGCGCAGATACGGCGATTGCGCGTGCTTCATCCATCTCCAGCCCGCGGATCACCTGCTTCGCGGCCGGGATGGCCGGCGCGTTCATGCTGAACTCGTCCAACCCTAGCCCGAGCAGGATCGGGATCGCGAGCGGTTCGCCGGCCAGTTCGCCGCACAGCCCCACCCACTTGCCAGCCGCATGCGCGGCGTCAATCACCTGGCGGATCAGGCGCAGCACGGCCGGCTGAAACGCGTTCGCCAATGCGGCCACGCCCGCGTTCGTCCGGTCCGCCGCCATCGTGTATTGGCTCAGATCGTTGGTGCCGATCGAGAAGAAATCCACCACCCTGGCCAGCTGATCCGCCACCACGGCCGCGGAGGGGATTTCAATCATGATCCCGACCTCCAGTGCCTCCGCGACCGGCAGCCCCTCGGCCACCAATTCCGCGCGGCAGGCTTCCAGTAGCTCGCGCGCCCGGTGCACTTCGCCCACAGTGGCCACCATCGGGAACATCAACTTCAACCCGTTGCCTGCGCCCGCCCGCAGCGCGGCGCGCAACTGCGGCTTGAAAAGATCAGGTCTCAGCAGGCAGAGCCGGATCGCGCGTACGCCCAGGAAAGGATTCTGCTCAGGCGGCATGGCCAGATAAGGGAGTTCCTTATCGCCACCCACGTCCAATGTGCGCAGGACGACCGGCAGCCCACCAAAGGCGTCTGCGATTTCCTTATACGCCCGGTACTGCTCCTCCTCCGAAGGCAGATTCGCCCGTTCCAGGAACAGGAACTCCGTGCGCAGCAGGCCCACGCCCTCCGCGCCGGTTGCCAGCGCCGTGTGCGCGCCGGCAACGTTGCCGATGTTTGCCACCACCTCTACGCGCCGGCCATCGCGGGTGATCGCGGGTTCCAACGCCCGGCTGCGCGCGACCATCTCGGCGGCCTCGGCGCCGGCCTGTTTGGCCCGATACGCGGCCAGCGTAGGGGCGTCCGGGCCCACGATCACCAGGCCGGCCGACCCGTCCAGGATGAGCGGTGCAGCGTCGGGCAGCGCCAGCACAGCCTCGCCCGCGCCGACCACGGCCGGCAGCCCCAGCCCGCGCGCCAGGATCGCGGTGTGCGAGGTCGCGCCGCCGGCCGCGGTGCAGAAGCCGAGCACCAGCGTTTTGTCCAGCATCACCGTGTCCGAAGGCGCCAGGTCTGCGGCAAGGATGATGGAGGGTGTCTTGAGGCCCGCGGTGGGCGACCCGGCCACGTTCAGCAAAACCCGGAGGACCCGATTCGCCACATCCCGTACGTCGGCCGCGCGCGCCCGCAGATACTCGTCATCCAGCGCGGCCAGGGCCTCGGCATAACTCTCGGCCGCGGCGCTTAGCGCGGCCTCGGCATTGATGCCATCCTGCCGGATCGCGAGACGCACCGCCTCCATCAGATCAGGGTCATCCAGCATCATCGCCTGGGCTTCAAAAATGGCCGCCTCCTCCGCGCCGTGGGACGCGGCCGCGCTGGCCTGCACGTCTGCAAGCTGCGCGCGCGCCACGAAGAGCGCGGACTCGAAACGCGCCCATTCGACCATGGGATCCTTGACGGGATGGCGGGTGACGGTCAGGCTGGGACGGAGGAACCGGAACGCGGGACCCAGCGCGATGCCGCGCGCGGCCGGGATGCCTGTCAGAGTCTGCATAGGGCCTTACCCGTTCATGGTTCGCCGAAATTGTCGAGCACCAACTGCTGGAGCGCGGCCAGCGCCTGGTCGGCCTGCTCGCCGTCGGTCTGGATCTCGATCACGTGCCCTTGCTGCACGCCCAGGGTGAGCACGCCGAGGATGCTCTTGGCATTGACGACCTTGCCATCTGCGGTGATGTTGCGCACTGTGATGGCGCAGGGAAATTCCTTGGCCTGTTTGACGAACAACGCGGCCGGCCGCGCGTGCAACCCGACCGCGTGCCGGATGATGACTTCAATTCTCGCCATGACCTTCAACCTTCCTGGGGGGCGCCAGCCGATAGGCCGGCGTGATGCGGCGCAGATCCGCGCCATCAGCCACGGCCTGGGCGTGCTGCAACAGCTCCCGCTCGTCAATGATCGCTTGCGCGGCCCGCACACTTTTGCGCATGGGCCACAGCCCGGCCCGCCGCGCCACCAGCGGGAACCGCACACTGTCCACCGCCGCCTGCCACGGCAGTGGCAGCCCTGGCCCGTCGCCGGCAGCGCGGCCTGGCGCCTGGCCCAACGCTTGCGCCGCCGCAACCACCAGGTAACGGTAGATCCGCACCAGGTTCGCCCACGACAGATACATCAAGAGCCCATATGCAAGGATCAGCAGGCTCAGGGTGAGGGCGTGCGCCTCGTAGAAGGCGAGCACCGAACGCCCGACCTCCCCAAGCATCGCTTCGATCACGCCACGGATCATGAAGCATGTCCCTTTCGAGGCTCAGAAGCCGATGTCGGGGGCCCTGGCCTCAACTGTGCGCAGATTTCTGGGGCAAATCGCAGGAGATCGCGCCGGGGGATTGCGCCTGCTGTCCGTTAGTTCGGCAGAAGGCGCAATCCCAGGCAGCGCGTGTGATCTGTGTTTGCGATGAGATGTTGTTACTTGCGTCGGGGTGCGGCGCCGGCAAACACCTCCCAGGTGTGCTCGTTCCGCTTGAACAACCAGAACCCGACGGCTGTGATGGCGGCGAAGATCAACATACCGATCCAGCCGAGGAACTTGCCCAGGGCCAGGAACGCCAGCGGGGTCCACACGAACCCATCGGCGATGCTGGAGATGTACGCGGCGCTCTGCGCGTTCTCCGGCACCTTGAACCCGGCCTCCAGTGCGACTTTCGTGATAGTCGGCGCCAGGGCGTTCGAGATGTAGAAGCCGGCGATCAGCAGCACGGTGCCGATGATCACCATGCGGACGACGTTGCCCTTGGCGGCCGGCGCGAACTGCGTGCAGAAGAAGACGAGCACCGCCAGGTCGGCAAAGAGCAACATGCGGTTGCCCGGCAGGATGACCGACAGCAAGATCGCGATGGGAACCAGCAGCAGGCCGGCCGAGATGTTGGCAGGATGGCCGACCAGCACCGCAGAGTCCAGGCCGATGTGGATTTCGCGGCCCGCCGCGCGCTTCGACATGAAGGTGCGCGCCGCTTCAGAGACGGGGATCAGCCCTTCCATCAAGATGCGCACCATGCGGGGCAGCAAGACCATGACCGCAGCAAGTTGAACGCCCAGGATGAGGATCTTGGCCAGGGTGCCGAGGAAGTCCTTGCCGAAGTCACCGATGTACGCGATCACTCCCAGCACCACGCCGATGATCAGGCCCATGACCATGGGATCGCCAAAGGTCGGCCCCAGCCGTTTTTCGATTCCCTCAGTGTCCGCTTTGATGTCGCGCAGGCCGGGGATCTTCTCGATGAGCCAGTTGAGGGGTATACCCAGCACCGCGATGGGAGCGGTCATGCCGTGGGGAATGGAAATGCCGGGCAGTTCGTAGAATTCCTGCGTGCCGCGCGCTGTCCAGTCGCCGAGGAGCAGCATGAAGGCCGCGCCGATGGCCGCGGCCACCAGGCCCATCGGCAGGCTGCCCGTCACCGCGGTCACCAGTGAGCCCAAGAACGCGTAGTGCCAGAAGTTCCAGACATCTACGTTGAGCGTCTTGGTGACGCGCGTGACCAGCAAAACGATGTTCACGAGAAGGGCAATCGGGATGACTGCCAGGCCGACTTTGGTCGCAAAAGCGACCGCCGCGGCGGCCGGCCAACCCACGTCTACGATATCGCGCTTGATACCCGCATTGGTGACCAACGCCTGCGAGACACCCGAGAGCGAACCCCACATGAGACCAATGACCAGGTTGATGCCGACAAACGCCACGCCGATGGTAATCGCGGAGCGGAACGCCCGGCCCGGCTTCGCGCCGAGGATCAAGGCGAAGATCAGGATGAACAAGGGGAGCAGCACAGTCACACCGAGGGTATCCACCAGTGTCTTCAGTGCCTGGAGAATTGCATCCATTGAAATTGCCTCCTGACAGAAATGAGTATGAGTAAGATGGAAGCCAAACTGTGGGGGATCAGGCGATAGGCAACCCTCCTTTCGGGTCAGCGCACGGCTGCGCGGGCCATCACGGAGCAGACCTCTACTTCTTCAGCACGTCTATGATCTGCTTGAGGACGGCTTCGGTGCCGATGCCGGTGAGAAAAGGCAGCCCCTTGATCACTGGGATGCCCGGATCGCTGCGGAGCGGCGTGGTTGTCACGATGAGATCCGCGCCCTGCTCCAGATAGATCGGGATTTCCGCTGCTTTGCACTGCTTAACATGCACTGCGATACCGTTCTTCTTGCACGCCTCTTCGATGGCAGTGGCGACAACGGTGGATGTGGCAATTGCAGTGCCGCACGAGACGATGACGGTCTTGGCCATGGTTCCCTTACCTCCTGCTGAGTCAGTGAACTGTGGGGGCGGACGAGCCTGGCATATCAGACCGCCGCCAACATACCCAGCGCTTCCGCCGGGCTTTCGGCTGTCATTAGTTGGGCCACCAGCTCGGGCCGCTGCAGCAACGCGGAGACCTGCTGCAACATCTCGATCTGCGCTTTCGGTTGATCCAGCGCCAACATGATCACCAGGCGCACCGGCACAACTTCATCAGCTTCGACCATGTTGTAAAACACCACCGGCGCGTCTAAAGTCGCGAGGGCCAGAGCGGGTTGGTTGACAAACTCGATATCAACATGGGGGATCGCGGCGTGGATCTCGCCGCCAAGTGGGAGGCCGGTCGGCATATCTGCCTCCCGGCGCAACGTCGCCTCGACGAAGCCATCCTTGACCAGGCCGAGGCGGCGCAAACGCTCGCCGAGCTCGCGGATCACCTGCTCGGCGCTTGTGGCCTGCACATGAAGGGCGATCGCTTCCGGAGGTAAGAACTGGGCAATCGTCATGGCTGCGCACCTGCTGGGGTCAAAGACATAAATGCACATTTGTGAATTCCATCTTCACAATCGGTACTATTATAAAACATTGCGCCGGGCTGTCAAATCCTTGACAACCCATAAAAACTGGATTACTATTACTTCGTGCATTAGAATTCACAAAGTTGCACGACTAACCACAACGAGCGGAAATGGCACACCCCCTCATCTTGCTGACCAACGATGATGGCATCGCCTCTCCGGGACTGGCCGCGGCGGCGGCCGCGCTGGCGCCCCTGGGCGAGCTTCTCATCATCGCGCCGGCCACCCAGCAGACCAGCATGGGCCGCAGCCGCAGCCAGCAGGGCGACCTGGACGGCCGGTTATTTCGGGCCCAGGTGCATTACGATGGCCGTTCCTGGCTGGCCGTGGCTGCGCACGCCACGCCGGCGCTGGCGGTTGAGCACGGCTTGCGCGAGCTGGCCCCGCGGCCGGTGGCGTTAGTCGTCTCCGGCATCAACTATGGGGAGAACGTCAGCACCTGCGTCACTGTGTCGGGCACGCTCGGCGCCGCGTTCGAGGCCGCGGAGCGCGGCATCCCGGCCCTGGCCATCTCCCTTGAGACCCGCGTCATGCGCTACTACGAGCATGACTTGGCAGTAGACTTCACCGCCGCCATGCACTTCACCGGCCTCTTTGCCCAACGGATGCTCGGACGCAGCCTGCCGGCCGATGTGGCTGTGCTTAAGGTGGATGTGCCGGCCGCGGCCACACCCGCGACGCCGTGGCGCGTCACCCGACAGGATCGCATGTCGTACTACACGCCCGAACCGCCGCCGCGCACCGATCCGTTCACCGGCCCTGGGCGGATCACCATGGCCGTGGCCAAGGGCCGTTACTCGGCCGAAGGGACCGATGCCTGGGCCCTGGCGCACGGCATCGTCTCGCTCACGCCGCTAAGCCTGGATCTTACATCGCGTATCAGGCTCGACGCTCTGGCCGTGTTGCTGGGCGGCGCCGACCCATCCTAAAGAGGCGACGGAGCCGAGCTTCCCCCGTTGCTTTTACTTCCAAACTGACTTGATTTCGGTACACAGGAGGTTCTCAATGTCCGACCGCATGCGCTGGGCCATCCTTGGCACCGGCAAGATCGCCAAACGCTTTGCATCCGCGCTCAACAACATCCCCGAGCGCGCCGAGCTGCTGGCTGTTGGCTCGCGCGACCAGGCGACCGCCGATGCGTTCGGCGCGGCCTACCAGATCCCGCGACGCTACCAGGGCTACGAGCAGGTGATGAACGACCCCGATGTAGACATCATCTACGTCGGCACACCCACGGTCTATCACGAACGTGATGTGACCATGTGCCTGGATGCAGGGAAGCATGTGCTGTGCGAAAAAGCGTTCACCATCAACGCCGGGGAGGCCGAACGGCTGGTGGCCCGCGCCCGCACCGCGCAGCGCTTCCTGATGGAAGCCATGTGGACCCGGTTCTTCCCGATCCATGTGCGCATCCGGGAGCTGTTGGCCGAAAACCGTATCGGTGAGGTGCATGGCGCGGTGATCAACTTCATCGCCAAACCGCCGTTCGACCTCAAGAACCGCTTCTTCGACCTGAATCTGGGCGCGGGCGTGCTGCTCGACACCGGCTCCTATGGCATCTCATGGGCCTATAGCCTCTTCGGCGCGCCCGAGCAGGTGACCGGCCTGGCCTACTTCGGCGCATCGGGGGCGGACTACCGGTCCAGCGTGCTGATGAGGTTTCCGGCGGGGCAATTGGCGACGATCACATGCTGTCAGGTGTCATACGACGTCAAAGAGGCGGTGATCTACGGGGCGACCGGCAAGATTGAGATCCATGACCCATGGTACAAACCGTTCGCCATGACCCTGTCGGTGGAGGGCAAAGCCCCCGAGCGGATTGACATACCGCTGGGCCGCTACACCGGCTACGAATACGAGGCGCTGGCGGTGATGGACTGCATCACCGCTGGCCAGACCGAATGCCCGGTGATGCCGCTGGATGAGAGCATCGCGATCATGCGCACGCTGGACAGCATCCGGGCGCAGTGGGGGTTCCGCTACCCGTTCGAGCAATAAGGGCAAGCTAAGTCAGGGAGAAGGCCCCAGGTTGCGCGCAACCTGGGACCTTTTCCCATCACCAGCTACCGCTGGCCGCGCACGTTCTCGTAGAGATTACCCGTATACGCGATGGCCTGCTCCGGCAACAGCACCGGCTTGCCGCGGCACAGCGCGAAGTGTACGATCTTGGCGATGTCCTCGACCTCGATCGCCATCTGCGTCGCGTGCGTCGCGGAGTGACCGATGGTGAACACGCCGTGGTTCTGCATGATGATCGCCTTGGCGTGCCCGATCTTCTTCAGGATCTCCTCGCCGATGGCCTCGCCCCCAATGGGCACATACCCCCCCAGAGGAATCTCGCCCCCCAACAGCGCGGACGCCGTCAGGCAGGCGGGGATCGGTTCGCCCAACACCGCGAACGTGCTGGCGTAAGCCGAGTGGGTGTGGACCATGCCCAGCACATCGGGGCGCCGCGCATAAATGTAGAGATGCGTGGCCAGATCCACCGAGGGCGTCAGGTGGCCTTCGATGACTTCCCCGACCAGGTTCACAACCACCATGTCCTCCGGAGTCATGATCTCATAGGCGTAGGCGCTGGGTTTGATCACCACCAGCCCCGTCTCGGGGTCACGGCCACTGACGTTGCCGCTGGTTGTCTTCACCAGGCCCTGTTTGGGGAGTTCCATGTTGCACTTCCATACTTCGTGACGTAGCGTTTCAAGCATGGGGCTACCATCCTTTTGAATATGAGGTTTTCACAAAAGTGAATAGCATACTCACTTACTTGCATAGCGACATCATACACCAAGGAAATGCCTTTGTCAAGCGAGCCTCACCCCGGCGGTGTGATTTTTAAGGTTTTCCCTATTGACAAATGTGAATCTCAGTGATAGCATATGAATGCACTAATATCCAAGACAGTTCACATTTGTGAGCATAACTCCTTGTAATGCGCCAAGGACGTATCCCCAACCCACTTTCAACCATAACCGGAGATGCCGACGTTATGCAGCAAGCCATCGCCACACAATCATCCCTGGAAACGGCGTTCGGACTGTCGCCCGAACAACTCATTGACATGCTCTACAAGATGTCTCTCACCCGTTTCTTCGAAGAGGCTGCCTTCAAGCAATACGCGCTCGGCAAGGTGCATGGCACCATGCACCTCTGCGCCGGGCAAGAGGCGGTCGGTATCGGCGCCATCGCGGCGCTACGCCCCGATGACCTGATCACTTCCACCCATCGCGGACACGGCCACGCCATCGCCAAAGGACAAGACATCAACACCATGATGGCCGAGTTGTTCGCCAAGGAGACCGGCGTGTGCCGGGGCCGCGGCGGCTCGATGCACATGGCCGACCTCAACCTGGGCAGCCTGGGCGCCAACGGCGTCGTGTCCGGCGGCATCCCCCTGTCCGTAGGCGCCGGGCTCACGCTGAAGCTGCGCGGGGGCGACCAGGTGTGCATCTGCTTCTTCGGCGACGGCGCCTCCAACGAAGGCGCGTTCCACGAGAGCATCAACATGGCCGCGGTCTGGAAGCTGCCGGTGATCTACCTGTGCGAGAACAACCAGTACGGCATGTCGCAGGCGGTTCAGCGCGTCATGTCGGCCGCGGACATTGCCGACCGCGCGGTGGCTTACGGGATCCCCGGCCGCGTGGTGGATGGCATGGATGTGCTGGCGGTGTACGAGACGGTGAAGCAGGCTGTGGCGTATGTCCGGGCGGGCAACGGGCCGATCCTGATCAACGCCGTCACCTATCGCTATTACGGCCACTCGAAAAGCGACAAGCAACGCTACCGAACCAAGGATGAGGTCGAGCAGTGGCGGGCCAAGGACCCGATCCCTGCGTTCCGTGACCGCCTGATCGCGGCCGGCGTCCTGACCGGGCAGTCCGCGGCCGACCTGACCGCAAGAGCCGAGCAGACCATCAGCGCTGCCATTGCCTGGGGCGACGCGCAACCCGATCCCGCGGTGGCGGACCTGACCGACGATGTGTACGACGATGAGGCCGCGGTGCTGGCCGCGCCGGAGCGGGCCCTCCCCGCGTGGATCAAGGCGACCTTCGGCCCGGCCACGCCCATCAACCCGCCGCCGGGCACGCGCGAGCTGAGCTATTCCGAGGCGCTGCGCGAGGCCATGCGCCAGGCGTTGCAAGCGGATGAGCGGGTCTTCTTGCTCGGCGAAGACATCGGCATCTACGGCGGCGCGTTCGGCGTGACGCAGGGGCTGGTGGAGGAGTTCGGCGAGGAGCGGGTGCGTGACACGCCCATCTCGGAAAATGCGATCGCCGGCGCGGCCGTGGGCAGCGCGGTGACCGGGATGCGCCCCGTCGCCGAGATGCAGTTCATGGATTTCCTCACCCTGAGCATGGAGCAGTTGGTGCTACAAGGCGCGAAGATCCGCTACATGTTCGGCGGCAAAGCCAACGTGCCCATGGTCCTACGGCTCCCGGCCGGGTCGGGCACGGGTGCGGCCGCCCAACACTCGGAGAGCCTGGAATCGTGGCTGGTCAACGTGCCCGGCCTGAAGGTGGTGGCGCCCAGCACCCCATACGAAGCCAAAGGCCTGCTGCTGGCGGCCATCGCCGACAACAATCCGGTGATGTTCGTCGAGAACAAGCTACTCTACAAAGTCAAGGGCCCCGTGCCTGAGCAGCCCTATATCGTCCCCCTGGGCAAAGCGCTCATCCGGCGCCCCGGCCAGCACGTGACCGTGGTAGCGACCTCCATCATGGTGACCCGTGCGCTGGAGGCGGCCGAGAAGCTGGCGCAGGAAGGCATCGAGTTGGAAGTGATTGACCTGCGCACCCTGAAGCCCTACGATGCCGAGACCATCATCGCCTCGGTGAAACGCACCGGCCGGCTGCTGATGGTCCACGAGGCGCCGTTGATCGGCGGCTTCGGCGGCGAGATCGTCGCGATGATCGCGCAAAGCCCCGCCTTCGCCTACCTGGAAGCGCCCATCGTGCGCCTGGGCGGCGCGGACGTGCCGATCCCCTACAATCCCGTGCTCGAACGCGCCGCGGTGCCCCAGACGCCCGACATCGTCGCGGCCGCGCGGCGGTTGGCCCGCACCGAGATCTGAGAGAGAGCCTATGCCAACCGCGATTATCATGCCCAAATTCGAGATGGCGCAGGAGACCGGCAAGGTCGCTGCCTGGCTGAAGGCCGAAGGAGACGTCATCAAAAAAGGGGACGCCATCCTGGAGGTCGAGACCGACAAGCTGAACCAGGAGGTCGAGGCGGAGGCCGACGGCATCCTGGCAGGCCTCACCGCCCGCGCCGGCGATGTCGTGCCCATCGGCAAGACCATCGGCTACATCCTCAAGCCCGGCGAGGCGCTGCCCGGCGCAGCCCCGGCCACACCCGCCGCGCCGGAGACGCAGCCCGCGGCCGGCCGGGCGGCCGCGGGGGCCTCGCCTCTCGCCCTGCGCCTGGCTGAGAGCCTGGGCGTTGACCCAGGAGCAGTGACAGGAACCGGCCCGCGCGGGCAGGTGACGCGCGAAGATGTCGAGACTTACGCCGCCGCCCAGCAGACCGCAGCCGCCGCCGGCGCGGGCAAGGTGCGCGCCGTACCGGCCGCCCGCCGCCTGGCACGCGAGCTCGGCGTGGACCTCCAGCGCGTGACCGGCACAGGCCCCGAAGGCCGCATCCAGCCCGAAGATGTCCGCGCGCTCGCGGAGGGGGCCTCGCCATCCGTCGCGTCCTTCGACGGCTCGACTGAGCTCGCCGAAGCCTCCGGGCTGCGGCCCTCCGCTGAGGATGCTCCGTCCGCCATCAGCCATCCGCCATCAGCCATCAGCCCGACGCCAGCCATCCGCCGCCTCGTGCCGCTGACCAACATTCGCCGCACCATCGCGGAGCGCATGACGGCCAGTGTCCGGGAGGCGCCCCAGTTCAACATCAGCGTCGAGACGGACATGACGCGTGCCCTGGCTATCGTGGAGGATTTGCGCGGCGCGGACAGCGCCGGGCACGGCCAACCGCGCATCACCCTCACCGCGCTGCTCGTCAAAGCGTGCGCATGGACCCTCAGCCAACATCCTGGGGTCAACGCCGCTTATCAGGATGACCAGATCGCCGAATGGGCCGAGGTGAACATCGGCGTAGCCACCGCGATTGACGCCGGGCTCATCGTGCCGGTGATCCGCCAGGCGGATGCGCTGGGGATGGCCGCGATCGCCGCCCGGCTGGCCGACCTGACGGTGCGGGCGCGCGAGAATCGGCTGAAGCTCGAAGATCTGCAGAGCGGCACGTTCACCGTATCCAACCTGGGCATGTTCGGGATTGATCAATTCACAGCCATCCTCAACCCGCCGCAGGCTGCGATCCTGGCCGTAGGCCGCGTGGCTAAGCGCACGGTGGTCACCACGGACGACCGCATCGAGGTGCGGCCGATGACAACCTTAACCCTGACCGCCGACCACCGGGTGTTGGACGGCGCGACCGCCGCACGGTTCCTGGCGGCGCTGCAACGGGTGCTGGAGCATCCGGGGCTGTTGCTGGCATAACTTACCGTAAGGAGCAAACGAATGTCTTCTGTACCGATGCTCCAGATTGCCATGGACTACATCACGCTGCCCCCCGCGCTGGCGATGGCGGTGAAGGTGGCGCCTGAAGTAGATATCATCGAGATCGGCACGCCGCTGTGCAAGGCGGTGGGTCTGGACGCTATCCGGGCCATGCGTGATCTCGTGGGGCCGGACAAGCTGATCCTGGCGGATTTCAAGAGCCCGGATGTGGGGGGGCTCGAGGCCAAAATGGCCTTCGATGCCGGGGCCGACATGATGACCGTGATCGGGGGCGCCGCGCTCGCCACGGTGGAATCGGCCCTGGAAGCCGCCAAGACCGCGCGCAAAGAGATGCTCATGGAGCTGACCGGGGTGCGCGACATCCTCGCCCGCGCCAGAGAGTGGCGGCAGATCGGCGTGGAACGCATGGTGTATCATCGCGGCTGGGACGAGCAGACCTTCGCCCGCCAATGGGTGGAGGAAGACCGCACGGTGATCCGCCAGCTCATTGACATGGGCTTCAAGATCACGGTGACAGGCGGCATCACGAAACCGCTGCTGCCCTTCTTCCAGTCGCTCCCCGTCTCCGTGGTGATCTGCGGGCGCGGCATCCGCGAGACGCCGGACCCGCGGCAGTCGGCCCACGAGTTTCGGGCCGAGATGCATCGGTTGTGGGGCGCAGGGGGAGCAGGCAGCCCGATGCCCCCCTTTCCCGGCGGGAAGTTAGCCACCAACACGGCCGTGGAGAACGCGGCCAAGGCGGTCCGCTGGGGCCTCAGCGAGATGGGGCTGCTCCTCACCGTGGACGGTCGCGAGTGTCCGGGGTGTGACTCACCGCAGCGCTTTTGCTGGGGCAGCCGGGTCGAGGTCGCCGCGCCGCCGGGCGTGAACGCCGGCGACATCGTGGCGAAGATCGCCCAGGGCTTCGGCCACTCCCCCGCAGTGGGGCGCGGCAGCGACAGCAGCTTCATCCTCGATACCGGGCAGTTGCCGAACACAACGCCCACCGAGGTGCTCGACTTGCTCCGGGCCACCGGCAACGCGGTGCGCGGGCTCGGATGCGCGGTAGATGTCGCCGCAGGCATCGCGGTGGCAGAACAGATCCTGCGCAATTAGTCGCAGATAGCAGACGCAGATACCCAAGGAGGAATAATGGCGCAAACCCACGTGCAGATGACGGCCCTCGGCATGGTCGAGACGCGGGGCCTGGTGGCCTCGATCGAGGCCGCGGATGCCATGAGTAAGGTGGCATACGTCCGGCTCGTCGCGCAGGAGGAAATCGGCGGCGGCTACGTCACGATCTTCGTCCGGGGCGAGGTCGGCGCGGTGCAAGCCGCGGTGGATGCCGGTGTGGCCGCCGCGAAGCGGGCTGGTGAGCTCGTGACCGCCCATGTCATCGCCCGGCCGCATGGCCTGGTGGAGAAGCTGCTGCCCGGTGGCCCGGCCCGCGTCGTGCGGGCGTTGGCCGATTGAGAGGTTGACCGATGGACCTCAGGACCTATGTGCTCATAGACTCCATGCAGCCTCAGTATGCGGCGCTGACCGGTATCCTGCTGCAAGGAGATACCCCTGTGGAGGGGATGGCGGAGATCTTCATGGAGCTGGCCCCGGCCAGCGACGTGTACGAAGTGCTGGACGCCGCGCTGAAGACCACCGAAGTCCGGCCGGGCCTGCTGCGGGTTGAGCGCGAGTACGGCACGCTGGAGATCCACGGCTTCTTCCAGGAAGGGGTCAAAACCGCGGGCCGCCAGGCGCTGGCGAAGTTCGGCCTGACGGAGGCCGACCGCTGGAAGCCGGAGGTCGTGTCGGTGAAGACCGTCACCGGTGTGGATCCCTGGGAGGCGCAGCTCGTCAACCAGGCCAGCCGCGGCGGGCTCCTGCTCAAGGGCCAGACCCTGTGTGTGATCGAGGTGGTGCCCGCGGCCTACGTCATGCTGGCAGCCAATGAGGCCGAGAAGGCGGCCAACATCACCCTGGTCCACTATCAGCCCGCGGGCAAGTTCGGCCGCCTCTACATCTCAGGCACCGAGTCGGAGGTGCGCGTCGCGCGCGACGCGGCCGTCACCGCGGTCAACAGCTTGCCCGGCGCCGCCCGCGGCAAGGGGGGCGCATAACGTGAAAACCTTCATTTCCGCCACGGACATCGAGGCGCTGGCTGCGCAGGGCGTGCGCGAGCTGACCGTAGACGAGGACACGATCCTGACGGCCATCGCCCGCGAGACCGCCACGCAGCTCGGCGTGAAGCTGGTGGCGCCCGGCGCAGCGGCAACGGCCCGGTCGCCGAGCAGCCAACCGGCGGCCGTGTTCGGCAAACCCAAGGGGTGCCAGCATGGCCCCCTGGACGGCGGGCGCGGCGCACAGTCCGCCCCGAGCCCGAAGGCGGCCAGCCCGGTGGTTGACCAACTGATCGGCGCTGTGAAGCAGCTCTACGGGCGGAATTGAGGCTGAGGAGGCGCACAACATGATCATCGCCAAAGTAATGGGGGCGGCCGTCGCCTCAGTCAAAGTGGATGCACTGCAGGCGACCAAACTGCTGGTCGTGAGCCAGGCAGACGCGCAGGGCAGCCCGACCGGGGCTCCGTTCCTGGCGGTTGACCTGATCGGCGCGGGCGATGGGGAGCTGGTGATGGTGTGCCAGGGCTCCACCGCGCGCATGGCCGTGGGCAACGACCGCGCGCCGGCTGATGCCGCGATCATCGGTATCCTTGACTCCCTGCGCTACAACGGGGAAATGGTCTTCAGGAAGGCATAAGCTATGACCCAAGCAAACGAACTTCAGACAACCCATGGCGAGATGGACCCCGGGATGCGGGCCCTGGGCATGATTGAAACCAAGGGGTTGATCCCCTGCATCGAGGCGGCCGATGCCATGGTGAAAGCGGCCACTGTGAAGCTGTTGCAGCGCCGGGCCATCGGCGGCGGCTATATGACGGTGATGGTGCGCGGCGACGTGGGCGCAGTGCGCACCGCGTTGGAGGCAGGCAGCCAGGCCGCGCGGCGGCTGGGGCAGGTTGTCTCAGTCCGCATCCTGCCCAGCCCGCACCTGGATCTCGAATCGCTCCTGCCCGTAGTGGTGGAGTAAGCGAGTGTGAGCACACAGACCAAAGTCACGCCATCGTCGCTGCGCGGCAAGAAGAACCGCGGCCAGAAGATCACCATGCTGACCGCGTACGACTTCCCCATGGCCTCCTTCATTGACCAGGCCGGGGCGGACATCGTGCTGGTGAGCGACGCCGTGGGCACGGTCGGCAACGGCCGCGGGGAAGCGGTGTCGGTCTCCGTTGACGAGATGATCTACCACACGCGCGCGGTGCGCAACGGGACGAAACGCTGTCTGGTCGTCACAACCATGCCGTTCGCCTCGTACAACACCACCGAAGACGCCTTGCGGACGGCCAGCCGGCTGATGAAAGAGGGCGGCGCGGACGCGGTCCACCTGGAGGGCACACGCCGCGAGGCCCACCTGATCGGCGAGATCGCGGCCGCGGGCATCCCCGTCATGGGACACGTGGGCGTCACCAAGCAGAAGATCATCAGCACCGGCCGGATCAAGCTGCCGGGCCAGACGGCGGCGGCCGCGCAAGAGATCATCAACGACGCGGTGGAAATGGCCCGGCAGGGCGCGTTCGCGCTGGTGCTCGAATGCCTGCCCACGGCGCTGGGGCAGATCATTACCCGCAGCCTGGAGATTCCAACCATCGGCATCGGCTCTGGTCCGGATTGCGACGGCCAGGCGCTGGTGACGCAAGACATGCTCGGCCTGTTCAAGGAGATGTCGCCGCGGTTCCTGAAAGTGTACGCCGACATGGCGACCGCGACCGTCAACGCGCTGGGGCAGTTCCGCCGCGAGGTCGAAGGCGGCAGCTTCCCGGCGCCCGAGCACACCTATCAGATTGACGACGCCGAGCTGACTAAGCTGCTGCAGCAGTTACGCAGATAGATGAAAGCCATCACCTTCCATCACCCCGGCGGACCCGATGTCCTGCGCTATGAAGATGTGCCCGATCCTGTACCCGGCGCCGGAGAGGCGTTGGTGCAGGTGAAAGCGTGCGCGTTGAACCACCTGGACCTGATCGTGCGGGGCCGGGGGCCGGCTGCGGGCCTGCCCTGGCCGCACATCACCGGCGCGGACGCGGCGGGCATCGTGGCCGGGCTGGGGCCGGGTGTGACCGGGGTGGCGCCGGGCACGGCGGTAGCGCTCAACCCCGCGCTGAGCTGCGGCCGCTGCCCCTACTGCCTGGCGGGCGAGCAGAGCCTCTGCGACCATTTCGGCATCCTGGGCCGTGACGCGCGCGGGGGCATGGCAGAATACGTGGTCGTGCCCGCGCAAAACCTGCACCCGTTGCCGGCCGGTTACACCCTAGTCGAGGCCGCGGCCGCGCCGCTGGTCTTTATGACCGCCTGGCGGATGCTGGTGAGCAAAGCCAACATTCAGCCCGGCGAACGCGTCCTGGTCGTGGGCGCGGGGGGCGGGGTCGCCACGGCCAGCATCCAGATCGCGCAGTTGCTGGGCGCCACCGTCTACGCCTCGACCGGCGGCCCCGAAAAAGTGCGCCGCGCCCGTGCGCTGGGCGCCGACGCAGCCATTGACTACCGCGCGGAGGACGTCGCGGCGGCCGTGGCCCGGCTGACGGCCGGCCAGGGCGTGGACGTCGTGTGCGACAGCGTGGGCGCGGCCACCTGGCAGACCAGCCTGCGCTGCCTGGGCAAAGGCGGCCGCTACGTCACCTGTGGGGCCACGACCGCGCCGCTCACCGAGCTGGACCTACGGCTCCTGTGGCGCAAACAGGTCAGCCTGCACGGCTCCACCATGGCGAACGACCGGGAATTCCGAGCGGTCATGGGCCTGCTGGCGGCCGGCAAGCTGCGCCCCGTCGTTGACCGGGTCTTCCCCTTGCGCGACGCGTCGGCAGCCGAGACCTATCTCGAAGCGGCCAGCCAGTTCGGGAAAGTGGTGCTTGAAGTCTGAAGAGACGACCATTCAACATCGAAGGGGGTACTCATGGCTGAATCTCTCAAAGGAAAAGTGGCGGTTATGAGCGGCGTGGGCTCCGGCTTCGGCAAGGCCACGGCCGAGCTGTTCGCCGCGCTCGACCAAGTGAGCCTGGTGCTGATTGACCACAATGAAGCGGCCCTCCAGGCCACGGCCGACGCCTGCACGGCCTCCGGCTCGCAGGTGGTGGCGCTGGCAACCGACGTGACCAGGCCGGAGACCTGGACGCGCGCGTTGCAGGAGACGCTGGCGGCTTTCGGCAAGGTTGACTTCCTCATCAACTACGCGGGCGGCGCGCTGAAGGTGGCGCCGATCGAAGAGATGGATGACGCTATCAACCAACGCATCATCGAGCTGAACCTCTTCAGCACGATCATGAGTTGCCGGACCTTCACGCCGCAGTTCAAGCAGCAGGGCTACGGCAAGATCATCAACGTCTCCAGCGCGTGCGACCGCCGCTCGTGGCCGGGCTGGTCGGTCTACTCCGCGGCCAAGGCGGCCGTCAACTCCTTCACCCGCTGCCTCTACACCGAGCTGCGGCCCCACGGGATCGCGGTTGGGCTGCTAGTGCCGGGCGGCTCCAATACCGGTTTCCAGGCGGCGGCCCAGGGCGTGAACAAGTTCGAGTGGGACGAGGAGCTTGCCGTGCGCCCCGAGCACTTCGCCGACATGGTGTACCAGACCTGCGCACTGACGCGGGGCGGCTGCGTCACCGAGCTGGTGCTCTACGGGTTGGCGCAGGACGTCAGCGGGTACTGATGCCTGATACTTTCTCCTGATTTAAGGCAACAAGGAGGTGTCATTGCAAGTGAAGCGTGATGTGCGCGGGTGAAGGAACCAGCGCCGGTTCGTCATCCGATGCGCAATCTGGCGCAAACAAGAAACCCTTTAGCAAAGAGGAGAAAACGCACCATGAAGAAGAATCTGTTTGCCCTTGTGGCCCTGGCGCTGCTCGCCGGCATGATCCTGGCGGCGTGCGGCGGGGGCGCCACCCCCACCCCGGCGGCCCAAGCGCCGGTCGCTGAACCGACCACGGCGCCCGCAGCCGCGGAAGCCAAGCCCATGAAGATCGCGTTCTTCGTGTCGGACCTGACCAACGTCTTCCACCAGGGCCAGGCCACCGAAGCCAAGAAGTACGCCAAAGAGAAGTACGGCGCGGAGGTGTTCATCTTCGACGGCAAGTCCGACTCGGCCACCATGACCGCCAACGTGGACCAGATCATGGCCCAGGGCATGGACGCCGCCACCCTCCATATCTGGGATTACGAAGCGGTGAAGCCCGCGGTGCAGGAAGCCCTCGGCAAGGGCATTATCCTGACCTCGTTCTTCAGCCCGTTGGGCGACAGCGGCATCCCCGTGGCCCGCTCCGACG
>CAZKEF010000023.1:0-47753 GCA_964551735.1 uncultured Anaerolineales bacterium | reverse complement strand
AGGTCCCGATGACCTCGCAACCTGCACAGGAAGGCTTCTACAAAGCCTACAACGTCTCCTACTGGACGATGACGGAAGGCGACGCGGTCAACTGGCTCAACTCCCAGTTCGGCACCAAGATCGCAGCCCCGGCCGCCAAGCCGGCCGCCGCCTCCCCCTACAAACCGGCCACCGATAAGCCGAAGAAGATCGCGTTCTTTGTCTCGGACCTGACCAACGTCTTCCACCAGGGCCAGTTCACCGCAGCCAAGGCCTACGCCAAAGAGAAGTACGGCGCCGAGGTCTTCGTCTTCGATGGCAAGTCCGACTCGGCCACCATGACCGCCAACGTGGACCAGATCATCGCCCAGGGCATGGACGCCGCCACCCTCCACATCTGGGACTATGAGACCGTCAAACCGGCCGTTGAGGAAGCCCTCAGCAAGGGCATCATCCTCACCTCGTTCTTCAGCCCGTTGGGCGACAGCGGCATCCCCGTGGCCCGCTCCGACGAGGCCGGCATCTCCTTCGCCATGGGCGTCGAGATGGCCAAGCAGTGGAAGGCCGCGCACCCCGATAAGCCCATCGTCATGGCCCAGCTCGGCTGGCCCAACCACACCGAGGTCAAGTCCGGCCGCACCGACCCCTGGGTCAAGGGCGTCCTCTCCGTGGATCCCACCGCCAAAGACCTGGGCTGCCTCGACGCCTCCAAGGGCGCCGACACCGCCAAGCAGATCATCATTGACCTCGTCACCCAGCACCCCGAAGTCAACCTGATCTACTCCGAAGCCTCCAACCTCACCGTCGGCACCATGGCCGCCCTCACCCAGGTCGGCCGCGGCAAGATGGATAACGGCAAGCCGCTCACCGAGATCGTCTGCTCGGTGGACTTCGATGAGATCGAGTACAAGCAGGTCTACGACCCGAACAGCTCGCTCAAGCTCTCCATGGGCCTGCCCCCGCTCGAAACCGGCCAGGGCCGCATTGACCTCATCATGGATGTCGCCGCCGGCAAGGTCCCGATGACCTCGCAACCTGCACAGGAAGGCTTCTACAAAGCCTACAACGTTTCCTACTGGACGATGACCCAGAAGGATGCCGCCACCTGGTTGAACAACCAGTTTGGCACGAACATCAAGTAAGCATTCCGCAGAGGGCTTGCCAGGTCTCACGCCGGGAAGCGGCGGTGACGATCTGGCAGGCCCGAGCATGACCCGACGGGAGGGGTGAAGTCTCCTCCCGCGGGTGGACAGAGCCGGCGGAACCAGGCCTCACGGGAGGGGGCAGATGCATGGAACTGACAGATAATGTTCTCGAGATCAGGGATCTGGTCAAGGACTTTCCCAGCGTGCGGGCGGTCAACAACGTCAGTTTCGACATCAAGCGTAACACCGTCCACTGCCTGGTCGGTGAGAACGGCGCCGGGAAATCCACGCTGATCAAGATCCTCACCGGCGCGTACCAGCGCACCAGCGGCACGATCCGCCTCAACGGGAAAGAGTACGCGGCGCGCACCACGCGCGAAGCCAAGCAGGCCGGGATCAGCACGCTCTTCCAGGAACTCAATGTGGTGGACCAGCTCACCGTCGAGGAGAACCTGACGCTGGGGGTGGAAGACACGCGTTTGGGATTCCTGCGCAAGACCGACAAGATCAACAAGATCGTCAGCGTGATGAACAGCCTTGAACCCTCCATCCGCCCGAAGCAAGCGGTCTCGACGCTAAGCGTGGCAAAGAAGCAGATCGTAGAGATCGCAAAGGCAGTCGCGGCCGAGTGCGACATCATCATCATGGACGAGCCGACGGCTGCGCTCTCCGAAGGGGAGATCGCCCGGCTCTTCACAATCATCCGAGGCCTGCGCCAGCGCAACGTCACGGTGATTTACATTTCGCACCGGCTCGATGAGATCTTCGAGCTGGGCGACTACGTCACGGTCATGCGCGACGGCCACCACATTGACACAAAGCCCATCGCGCAGGTCAAGGATCGCTCTGAGCTGATCAAAATGATGATCGGCAAGACGGTCTTCGAGCAATACACCCCCCGGGAGCAGGACTGCGACGACGTCATCCTCCAGGTGCGCAACCTCTCCAACCACAAGCTACGGGACATCTCTTTCGATGTCCGCCGCGGCGAGATCGTCGGGTTCTATGGCCTGATCGGCGCGGGCAAGACCGAGCTCGCCCGGGCGATCTATGGCGCCGACCCCTACCACGGGGAAATCATCTTCAACGGAAGGAAATTGCCGGCTTCCACCGCGCAGGTGATCGAGACGGGGATCGCGCTGGTGCCGGAGGAACGGCGCTCCCAGGGCCTCTTCACCGTCCTGACCATCCGCGGCAACATTCCGGTCATGAATATGGCGAAAATCTCCCAGGGCGGGTTTATCAATGGCGCCCGTGAACGGGAGGTTACGCTGGAATACATTAACAAGCTCAGGATCGCCACCAGCAGCATCGAAAAAGAGGCGGCCCAGCTCTCCGGCGGCAACCAGCAGAAGGTCGTCCTCTCCAAGTGCCTGTTTGCCGATGCCGGCATGTTGATGCTGGATGAGCCGACCCGCGGCATTGACGTCGGCGCCAAGAGCGAGATCTACAGCATCATCCGCCAGCTCTCGGCCGAAGGCAAGTCCATCCTGATCTTCTCATCCGAGCTCCCTGAAGTGGTCAACATCTGCGACACCATCTACCTCCTCTATGACGGGAGCCTCAAGGAACGAATTCGCAACGGCTGCGACATTGACAGCGAGAAGATCATCCATGTGGTGACAGGGGGAGAGTGAACGTGGAAACAACCAAAGCGGAGCACAAGGCCCGCGCCGGCAGCCGAATCAGCAACGAGTCGTTCATCACCCTCTTCATGATCGGCGTCCTCGTTGTCCTGTTCTTGATTGCCTCGGCGGTGGTGCCCAACTTCTACAAGCCCCAAAACATCCTGAACATCCTGACGAACAACTGGTACATCGTCATCATAGGGATTGGGGTCACCTTCCTGCTGATCACGGGCAACTTCGATATGTCGGTCGGCGGCATCATCGCGATGACAGGCGTGCTCTCCGTCTACTTCTGCCAGGCGGCCAATGTGTCGCAGAACGAGCTGGCCAACGGCCTGGGCCTGCCCTACGGGGTCGCGATCGCCCTGGCGTTGGTGTGTGCGATGGCCGTAGGCGGGATCAACGCATTCTTCATCGCGAAGCTCAAGGTGCCTTCGATCATCATCACGCTGGGCACCATGTTTCTGGCGCGCGGCATCGGCCAGGTGGTGGCCAGGGGCGCGCAGCGCAACACCAGCCTCCCGGACGTCTATGGCGTGATCGGCAACCTGGCTGTGCCGGGCACGTCGATCAAGGTCTCGGTGCTGATCATGGTCGCGCTGGTGATCATCGCCTTCATCTTCGAGCGGAAGACGGTGGCGGGCCGGCGCACCTACCTGATCGGCGCCAACCAGGAGGCGGCCAAGCTCTCGGGCATCAAGGTGACGCGGCATCTGACCGCGCTCTATCTGCTGAGCGCGCTGCTGGCCGGCATCACCGGCATCCTGTTGGCGTCGGAGTATAAGGCTGGTCTCTCCAGTCGGGCTGCAGGCTATGAATTCGACGCGTTGGTGATCACCCTCCTGGGCGGGGTCAGCATCGCGGGCGGGTTCGGGTCGGTGCTGGGCATGTTCGTCGGCGCTGTGCTGCTCTCGGTGATGACTTCGTCGGCCACCGGCCTGCTGCTGTCGCCGGACTGGCAATTCACCCTCAAGGGGGTTGCGACCTTCGTGGCGATCCTGGCGCAACGGTATGCGCTAGACAAGCGGAAGGGCTGAGCGGCAGCAAGTTGTAGGGGCGCACTCTTGCGGTCGCCTCCACGGGCAGGCGCAAGGCCGTGCCCCTACCCCCCGATTATTGAGAGGATACCAGGAGGGGATGCGGTGAATATTACCAGTCAGAAGTCGCTGCGGGCGAAGGTGGATCGCTCCGAGGCCGTCCGGGCTGCGGTGAAGAAATTCTATATCTACGTCGTCCTGCTTTTGATCGTGATGGTCTTCAGTGTGCTCAAAATTGACCAGGTCGGGCTGTTCGGCCGCGGGGCCTTCTTGAGCCGGGATAGCATCATCAACATGCTGCGCATCGCCGCGCCGATCATGACGTTGAGCGGGGCCTTCACGCTGCTGATGATCTCCGGCTACATTGACCTGTCGGTGGGCAGCGCCATGAGCCTGAGCGCAGTCGTCTTCTCGTGGATGATCCTCAACGGCTCCCCGTTTCTGCCCGCCCTGCTGATCACCCTTGTCGTGGGGATCGGGATGGGCCTGCTCAACGGTTTCAACGTCATGAAGCTGCGCATCACGCCGGTGATCGCCACCCTGGTGACGCTGAGCCTCTTCAAGGGCATCGCCCTGCTCATCGTCCCGGACGGCACATCGGCGGTCAAGAGCACCGCCACGCAAAAGATGCCCGCATTTATCAACTATTACGCCCGGCAGGATGCCTTCCTCGGCCTGCCGTGGGCGTTCTTTGTCGCCCTGGCGGTGATCGCGCTCCTTGTCATCGTGCAGCGCAAGACGATCTTGGGCAAGTACGCCGCGGCTATCGGTGGCAACCGCACTGCGGCCGAGCTATCGGGCATCAACGCGGTCAAGTATGTGTGGCTCCTGTATGTCATCGTGGGGTTCTTCGCCGCGCTGGCTGGGGTCGCGCGCGCCAGCTACATGTCACTGGGCGATCCACTCTCGGGCGACGGGATGGAGCTCGACTGCATCATCGCAGTGCTGCTCGGTGGCACGGCCTTTTCGGGCGGCGAAGGGTCGGTGGCGAAGACCATCGTCGGCGCACTGATCATCGTGTGCGTGACGACCGGCCTGATGACTGTGATCCCTGCCTACTGGCAGGTTGTGGCCAAGGGCAGCGTCCTGCTCTTCGCCGTCGTGCTCAACCATCTGCTGGTCCGGGAGCGGGTGGGGGCGTGATGGGTGGGACGTGATGCGTGGTGCGTACTGCGTATTCTTTTGTGCGTCATTCGTCGTTCGTCAGCCGTCATTCGTCATCCGTCATCCGTCGTCTGTCGTCCGTCGTCGGTCATTCGCCATTCGCTATTCACTGATTCTCTGGAGGGGCTTTCATGATTCAAGACAAAGAACGTGATTCGCTGCGTGCGCTCGCCAGCCGGTGGATGGCGCATGCGGCTGATCCGGTGATGGCGGAGCGGCGGCGGCTGTGGCGGGCAGTCAAGGATCTGAAAATGGAGCGGCCGGTGATCCTGGTCGAAACGTGTATGCTCCCTGATTACATCAGCCCGGACGAGCTTGTGTGCCAGGAGCCCTACCTGCGCAACATCGAGAAATCGCTGCTCGAGATCGTGCGCCACGCCGACGAGATCGGTGATGACATCGTGGTGGGCCCGTACTTCCGCATCCCCTGGGAGATCGAGGTCGGCGACTATGGGCTGCCCATCGAGGCGCATCATGCCATCAGCACCGAGGGCAGCGACCTGGGCTATTCGTTCGATTTCAGCCTCAAAACGCCGGCCGATGCTGATAAGCTGCACCTGCGCGAAAATCGCGTCGATCGGCCCTTGAGCCACCAGCGGCACGATCTCCTGCAGGACATCTTCGGCGACATCCTGCCCGTGCGCCTGGGCGGCTATGACCCGTTCGATCCCGATCCGGGCTACCGCCCCTGGCTGGGCAACCTTTTCGGCGGCCTGACCATGAACCTATTCAAGCTGATCGGCAACGGCCGGCTGCTCTATTGGGTGTATGACGAGCCCGAGACGATCCGCAAGATCATACAGGTGATCCACGATGATCGCGCCGCGCATTTCGCCTGGCTCGAACGCGAGGGGTTGCTCTATTGCAACACCGACACCTGGATGCCCTGCCCCGGCAGCTACGGCTTCGTCTCGGACCTGCCCGAGCCCTCGGCCGACGGCGTGGCCGCGCCGCGGGCCGACTGCTGGGTGTGGGTCGAATCGCAGGAGAGCGCGCCCATCTCGCCGAAGATGTTCGCCGAGTTCTTCCTGCCGTACATCGCCGACATCACGCGGCCCTTCGGGCTGGCCTATTGGGGCTGCTGCGAACGGGTTGACGACCGGTTCCCGTACATCGAACAAGCGATCCCGAACCTGCGCGCGGTCAGCGTCTCGGGCTGGAGCAACCCGTGGCGCATGGCCGAGTTGCTGGGCAAGAAATACGTCTACTCGCGCAAGCCGACTCCCGCTTACATCAGCGGCCCCAATCCAGACTGGGAGTTGGTGGAGAAGGACGTGCGCGACACCCTGGCTGCGGCGATTCCGGCGGGCTGCAGCCTCGAGTTGTGCTTCCGCGACATCTACACCATCAACGGCGACCGGCCGCGGCTGGCGCAGTGGGTGCAGATGACGCGCGCGCTCATGAACGGATGAGCGTGAACAAGGGCTTCCCGAAGCTGTCTGCCAGAGCGGGGAGAACCGGCTCGTAGGGTGAACACGAACCGGGCTGAAGGGAGGTGATGCGGTGCGTTAGCGTACCGGGCTCCATGCTCAAAGAAGAGTCTCACGGGTTATCTACCTATGTCAAAGAAGCACAAGGCTAAGGAGGAGCCACATGTCTCGCAAATTGTTGGTGTTTGTCAGTCTGATCGTAGTCGTATCTATGCTCCTGGTGAGCTGCGCCACCCCTGCGGCGCCGGCCAAACCGGCCGAGGAAGCCAAGCCGGCCGCGGCCGCCGTGGACCCGAACTGGGCCAACCAACCGATGAAAGAGAAGACCACCGTGGTCCTCTCCGTCGAATCCGGCGCGCAGGAGAAAACTTTCATTTCTTTCCACGACGAACTGCTGAAGGAAATGAACATTGACCTGCAGGTCGTCGCGCATCCCTTCTCCGAACAATTCCAGATCCAGTACCTGGACCTCTCCTCAGGCGCTGGACAGTACGATATCCTCTCCTACTGGCCCATGTACACCGCTGACTTCTACAAGTGGTTGGTGCCGCTGAAAGACATCACGCCGGGCGGCCAAGAGGCGGTCACCAAAGATCTGGAGATGGCTGACATCCAGGCCGGTTACGAGTGGGTGTACAGCTACAAGGGCATCCAGTACGCCACGCATTATGATGGCGATGTCAAGCTGCTGAACTACCGGTATGACCTCGTCACCAACGCCCAGGAAAAAGAGGCTTTCAAGGCCAAGTACGGCTACGATCTCGACATCAACAGCCTGACCTGGGATCAGTACCTCGATGTGGCCGAGTTCTTCACCCGGCCCGACAAGAACTTCTACGGCGCGGCCGAAATCGCCGGCTTCCTGGGCGCCTTTACCCTCAAAGACCGCATCAAAGGCATGGGCGGCCACTTGTTCGACTACGAGCAGATGAAGGGGTTCGGTGGGGTCGGTGCGACGGGCGAGTCCAACATGGATATCTGCAAGAAAGCAGTGCAGAACGGCCAGGACACCTTCAGCAAGTTCTCGCCCCCGGAAGCCAAATCGTTCGAGTTCGAAGATGCCCGCAATCAGATCATCACCGAGGATCGCGTCGCCATGATGATCCAGTGGCCTGACGTCTGGAAGTGGGCCAACGACCCGACCAAGGCCAGCAAGACCGCCTACTGCAACGTCTGGGCGGCCGAGCTGCCTGGCTTCAAGGGCGCCGACGGTAAGACCGTCCACCGGCCCGAGGAAAACGGCGGCCGCGTGTTGGTCATCAACAAGGCTTCCAAGCAGAAGGAAGCCGCCTATAGGACCCTGGTGTGGTTCAGCAAGAAAGAACGCACCAAGCAGTTGGTCTTCAACAACGAAACCTGGCTGGACCCGTATCGCAAGTCGCACCTTGAAAAGGCCAACATGGGCGCCCTGGCGAAGGATTGCCCAGACAACCAACAGGGCTACATTGACGCAATCAATATGGGGACCGCCAACGGCTACCCCGCCCTGCAGATCCCTGGTTCTGGCCGATATGAAGAAGTGCTGGAACGCTGGGGCAAGAAGGCTTGGGCCGGCCAGACAACGCCGGAGGAAGCCTGCACGAACATCGCGAAGGAATTCGATCAGATCACCGACGAAATCGGACGCGATGCCCAGATCAAAGAATATCAGAGCTACGTTGACACGGTGCTGAAGCCAAAGAATCTCTATCCGTGAGTTGATTCTGGCGACAGACTGACTTAGACCCTATCCGATAAAGGTAGCGTAGCCCCCTTGTGGGCGCTCCGAACGGGCACAAGGCCCGATGCTACGGGTTATTCGGATAGGCTCTTAGAGGCTCAGCCGGTTGCTCCGAATCATCAGAGCAACCGGCTAATCCGAAAGGAGGCTTCGCACAGCCTCCACTCCGGAAGATGAGCTGAAGCATGCTTCGTTTCACGAAAACAAAGAGGAGCCGCCATGCAGACTCGCGAACTGGGATACACCGACCTCCATCTGACCACGGTTGGACTGGGCACATGGGCTATCGGGGGCGGCGGATGGCAATGGGCGTGGGGCCCACAGGACGACGAAGCCTCGATCGCTGCGCTCCGGCGCGGGCTTGAGCTGGGCATCAACTGGGTAGACTGCGCTGCGGCCTACGGCCTGGGCCACGCCGAAGAGGTGTTGGGCAAAGCGTTGGCCGGCCGCCGCGACGTCGTCATCGCCACCAAGTGCGGTTTGGTGTGGGAAGAAGGCAGCGGTGACCTCTTCGGGCGGCTCACGGCGGCTAGCGTGCGCGCCGAGTGCGAGGCCAGCCTGCGCCGCCTGGATGTGGATGTCATTGACCTGTATCAGATCCATTGGCCGCACGACGAGGCCCACCTGGAAGAGGCCTGGGGCGCCATCGCCGATCTCGTCCAAGCGGGCAAAGTACGCTACGCGGGCGTGTCCAACTTCACGGTGGCACAGATGCAGCGCATCCAACCGATCCACCCCATTGCCTCGCTGCAACCGCCCTACAGCATGTTGGCGCGCGGGGTCGAGGCGGAGCTGCTGCCATTCTGCGCGGCGAACAATATCGGGGTGGTGGCCTATAGCCCCATGCACAGTGGGCTGCTGACCGGCAAAGTAACGCGTGAATGGGCCGCCGCCCTGCCGGCCGATGACTGGCGCCGCGAGTACAATCCCGAGTTCAAGGAGCCGGCGCTGAGCGCCAACATCACGCTGGTCGAGGGGCTGCGCGGGATCGCCGCGCGTCACAACCGCAGCGTCGGGGAGGTAGCCATCGCCTGGGTGCTGTGCCGGCCGGAGGTGACCGCGGCCATCGTCGGCGCACGCAAGCCGGCGCAAATCGAAGAGACCGCTGGCGCGGGGGATTATCTCCTTGCCGACGAGGATCTGGCCGAAATTGAGCGCTTACTGGCCAAGCGCGCCGAGGCTCTGGTCTGAAGGAGTGATTGCTATGGCCTCATCAGTGATTCGACCGACCCTGCCGGGGCAGCCTGCGCGGCGGGAGTCCTGGGTGAGCCGGTTTCAGCGCTGGCTGGAAAACAAAGGCCTCTTCTCGTGGTCGCTCATGCTGCCGGCGCTGCTGGTCCTAATCCCGGTCGTCATCGGGCCCACGCTGTTTGTCCTAATCCTATCGTTTACCAAATACTCACCCGGCGAGCCGCTGGTATTTGTCGGCCTGCGCAACTTCGTCCGCGCCTTTTCCACCGCCCGATTCTGGCACGGGTTGT
Source organism: uncultured Anaerolineales bacterium (assembly GCA_964551735.1). Lineage (GTDB taxonomy): Bacteria > Chloroflexota > Anaerolineae > CG2-30-64-16 > CG2-30-64-16 > DAOUAT01. The sequence goes on along the minus strand of CAZKEF010000023.1, from coordinate 38,169 downwards.
ATGTCACCGGCTGGTTCGTGTTCTTCTCCATCGGGGTGCAGCTTGTCCTGGGCTTCATCACCGCGCTGTCGCTCCAACGCGTCAACCCCAAGTTTCGCCGGATCGCCACCGCGATCATGTTGGTGCCGATGATGATCGCGCCGACCGTCGTCGGCGTGTTGTGGAAGATGATCTTCAAGGCCCGCTACGGCGCTCTGAACTATTTCCTGGAGCAGGTTTTCGGCATCCAGGGGCCGGATTGGCTGGCAGATAGAACCGCCGCGCTGGCAGGACTGATGATCGCCGATATCTGGGAGTGGACACCGTTCATCACCATCCTGCTCCTGGCCGGGCTGCAAAGCCTGCCCAAAGAGATCTTTGAAGCGGCTTATATGGATGGTTCCAAGGCCTGGCAGGCCTTCAAGAACATGACGCTGCCCCTGATGAAGCCTTTTATCTTTCTGGCCGTGTTCCTGCGGATGATTGACGCCTTCAAGACTTTCGACCTGATTTACGGCGTCACCCGCGGCGGGCCAGGCGATTTCACCGAGAGCATCGCCTGGTATACCTACAAGATCGGCTTCACCTATTTCGAGCAGGGGTACGCGGCCGCGCTGAGCTTCATCCAACTGCTGATCATTATCTTCCTCGGCAAGGCGTTGTTGGGACAATTGAGCCGCGTTTCAACCCAAAATCAGGGGTGACAAGATGGACAAGAAAAAATTCGCGCTTGCTGATGGCGTGGCCTACGCAGTCGTGATTCTGGTATTGATCTGGACGATCTTCCCATTGTACTGGCTGTTCATCACGGCGTTCAAACCCTTGAACGAATTCATGACCTATCCGCCCACATTCTGGCCCACCACCTGGACGCTGGACAACTTCACCGAGGCGTTGATCCGGCAGCGCGGGCTGCCGGCCTTGTTGGACAGCCTGGTGATTGCCGCAGGCACGTTCATGGTGTCTATGCTGGTCGGCGTTCCTGCCGCGTACAGCATTGCGCGCTTCAAAACAGGTGGCGACAACCTGTCGTTCACCATCTTATCCTTTCGCTTCATGCCGCCCATCGTGCCGGTGGTCGCGCTATTCATGATCGCCAACTGGTTGGGGATTTTCGATACTTACTTCTTGTTGATCATCGTTAACTGCATGGCGATCATCCCGTTCGTGATCTGGATCATGAAAGGCTTCTTCGAAGAAATCCCCTACTCCATCGAAGAAGCTGCCCAGGTAGATGGCGCATCGTGGCCCCGGCTGTTTAAGGATCACATGTTGCCATTGGCCGCGCCCGGCCTGGTGGCCGTCGCCCTGTTCGCGTTCATTTTTGCCTGGAACGAGCTGCTGTTCGCCACCCTGCTGACCGGTCGCACCATCACGCCGTTCACCAAGATCGTGCCTGGCATCAACATCGGCCACGTCGAACCCCACTGGGGCGCCATCGCCGCCATCGGCCTGCTGGTCATCATTCCCATCGTTGTCGGGGCCTGGTACCTGCAGAAATACATCGTCCGCGGACTCAGCTACGGCGCGATACGCGAGTAGGGAGGACGAGCGACCGACGACCGGCGACGGACGACGCACAATGGAATACGCGGTACGCAATACGCCAGCTAAACGAAATCATTCCACTTGAGGAGAACCACAATATGGCAAGTATTCGATGGGAGAACGTCACCAAGGACTTTGGCCGTGTCATCGCGGTCAAAGAACTCAACCTGGATTGTAAAGATGGTGAGTTCCTGGCCCTGCTTGGCCCTTCCGGGTGTGGCAAGACCACCACGCTGCGCATGACGGCCGGCCTGGAAACGCCGACCAGGGGCGCCATCTACTTCGACGACAAGCCGATCAACCATCTGGCCCCGCGCGAGCGCAACATCGCGATGGTGTTCGAGAACTACGCGCTCTACCCGCACCGGACGGTCTACAAGAACATCTCCTATCCGCTGGAGCTGCTCAACCTGCCCAAAAGCACCATTGACCAAAAGGTGCGCCACGCGGCCAAGCTGCTGGAGATCGATCCGCTGCTGGATCGCTATCCCAAGGAGATCTCGGGCGGCCAGAAGCAACGCGTCGGCATCGCGCGAGCGCTCGTCCGCGAGCCGTCCGCCTTCGCCATGGACGAGCCGCTGTCCCACCTCGACGCCAAGCTGCGCGCCTACATGCGCGCCGAGCTCAAGCGTCTGCAGAAGGATCTGGGGATCACGACCGTGTTCGTCACCCACGACCAGTTGGAGGCGATCACCATGGCCGACCGCGTGGCTGTGATGAACCTGGGCGTCTTGCAGCAGCACGGCACGCCGCAAGAGCTCTTCGGCCAGCCCAACAACGTCTTCGTGGCCCGCTTCATCGGCGAGCCTTCGATGAACCTGCTTCCCTGCAAAATGCAATCGGCTGGCGACAAGACGCACCTGGTGGGCGAGGGGATGCACGTGACGCTGACGCCGCAGGCACGCCAGAAGGTCCTGGAGCAAACCCAGAACGCCGAGATGCTGTTCGGCGCGCGGCCCCAGCACATCACCGTGCAGCACGGCACGCTCCAGGGGGAGGGCCAGAACATCGTCACCGGAACCGTGTACGTCAGCGAGCCGCTGGGCGCCGAGCAACTGGTGCGCGTGCGCGTCGGCAAGGAAATCGTCTCCATCCTGACCGAGGACACGCTGAAGGTAGACATGGACGAGCCGGTTTCCCTGGTCATCGCGCCCGACCGGTTCTTCCTGTTCGATGCGGTCACGGAAAAACGGGTGCTGTGATGCCTGAGATTAACACGCTGCCGGTGGGCCTCTACGAGAAGGCGCTCCCGGCCGAGTGGGGCTGGGACCGGCGCCTGGCGGCCGCGGCCGAAGCCGGCTACAACCTCGTCGAAATTTCGATTGACGAGTCCGACCCGCGGTTGGCCCGGCTGGAGTGGGGCGCTGCCGAGCGGGCCGCCTTGCGCAAAGCCATCGCCGATAGCGGCGTCCACATCGCCACCATGTGCCTCAGCGGCCATCGCAAGCACCCGCTGGGCGCGCGGTCCCCCCAGGTGCGGGAACAGGCGCTGGCGCTCATGCGCCGGGCCATCGAGTTCTCGGTGGACGTCGGCGTGCGCATCGTCCAGGTCTCCGGCTACGATGTATTCTACGAGCCAAGCGATGCCGGGACGGCGGCGCGCTACATGGAGGGCCTGTGCCGCGGCGCGGAATGGGCCGCCGCCGCGGGCGTCATGCTGGCGCTGGAAAACGTGGACGTCCCGCTGACCGGGTCGCTGGCCGCCAGCATGGACATCGTGCGGCAGGTCAACTCGCTCTGGTTCCAGATCTACCCGGACATGGCGAACGTGGCCGCGATGGGGCACGACCCCGTGGCTGAGCTGGCGCTCTGCGCCGGGCATCTGGTCGCCGTCCATGTGAAGGATGGGCTGCCCAAGATCGTGCGCGGGGTGCCGTTCGGCGCTGGCATCGTGCCGTTCGCGGCGGTGTTCCGCACCCTGGCGGACATACGCTTCCGCGGCCCGCTGGTGGTGGAGATGTGGGCCGATATGGATCACACCGGTGATCCGGTGGCCGCGGCCCGCGCCGCCCGCCAGTTCGTGGCGGACCTGGTGGCCGGGGCGTTCCCGGCCTAACGTAAGCCGGCGACGTGCGCCACAGGGGCATTCATGCAGAATCCGGGCTTCCCACTGCTCGAAGTATCCGGCAGCGCGTACCAAATGGGCTACCAGCACGGCGCCGAGGCCGGTGACCTGGTGCGGCGCACCCTGGCGTGGGTTGAAAAAGGGGCAAGGATACCGCGCGCTGCGCTGGCCCGCCGGGCGCTGGCTTACCTGCCGGCGCTGCAGGCGATCAGCCCGGCCTACATCGAAGAGGTGCGCGGCCTGGCTGACGGCGCCCGCATCGCGTTCGAAGAGGCGTGGCTGATCCAATGCCGCAGCGAGGCGAACGAATGGCAAGCGGCGCAAGGTTGCACTGCCTTCGCTTGCAGCGGGCTTGCCACTTGCGACGGCCAGCCGTTGGCCGGTCAGAATCAGGACCTGGAGCCGGAGTATGCTGATCTGGCTATCGTGCTGCGGGTCACACCGAACGATGGCCGGCCGCGGGCGCTGATGGTCACCTTCGCCGGGCAGTTGGGCTACGCCGGCATGAACGAATGGGGGTTGGCGCTCTTTCACAATGCGTTATACGGCTGGGAAATCGCAGACGGTCTGCCCCGGCAGCCGGTTAAGCGGCTGCTGCTGGAACAGCGCAACGTCGCGGCGTGTCTTGCGCTGCTGGCCCGCTGGCAAAGCGCATCGGCGGGCAACTTCGTGCTGTGCGACCGGCACGGCGCAACCGCCTGGACAGAATTCGGCCCTGCCGGCAGCGCGCACAACCAGGGCGCCGAGGTAGCGCTCCACACCAATCACGCCCTGGCGCCAGAGTTCGCCGCCCACGAAACCGGCGCCATCCCCGACTCGATCCCGCGCCTGGCGCGCCTGCGTCACCTGATCGAGGCGGAATGGGGCCAGCTTTCGGTGGCGGACTTACAGCGCATCCTGGCCGACCACGAGGGCGACCCGGCCGGCATCTGCCGCCACGGCGCGACCGGCTGGCATTCCATCGCCGGCTACATCGCCGAACCTGCCCGCGGCCGGCTGCACGTCCGCCGAGGGCACGGCTGCCTGGGCCACTGGCACGAGTACCCGGTGTAGGGGGCGACCCTCCGCGGTCGCCCCCGCGGTCGCCCGGCGATCGCCCGCACGGGGCAGGCGCAAGGCCATGCCCCGACCCGAACGAAAGGTTGTTTCGTGAAACTGGACAATGCAACGCTGCTGGAAATCTACGAAACCATGCTGCTGATCCGCGAATCGGAGTCACGCATGGTCGAGTCGTATCGCCAGGGCGAATTCAAGGGGCACGTGCTGCCCTGCCTGGGCCAGGAGGCCATCCCGGCCGCGTTCGCGCAGGTGTTGGGGCCGGATGACTACGTCGTCACCGGCCACCGCGGCGGCGGGCATTACATCGCGCGCGGCGGCGATCTGAACGGGCTGTGGGCCGAGTACTATCACAAAGCGACCGGCGTGATGCGAGGCCGCGGCGGCCAGATGCACCTGGTGGACATGGCCGCCAACACCATCGCGGGCAACGCCATCGTGGGCGCGCAGTGGGTGCTGGGCACGGGCGCGGGACTGGCCGCCCGGATGGAGGGCAAGGGCCGCATCGCCGCGGTGTTCGGCGGGGAGGGGTCTACCAACCGGGGCACCTTCCACGAGGGACTGAACCTGGCCGCGGTGAAGAAGCTGCCGGTGATCTTCGTCTGCGAGTTCAACGGCTACCAGATGTGGAACCGGGCGGCCGAGGTGCTCTCAGTCCCCGATATAGCGCAGCGGGCCGCGGCCTACGGCATCCCTGGCGTCACCGTGGATGGCAACGACCCGGTCGCCGTACACGAAGCCGCGTCCGAGCTGGCGGAGCGAGCGCGCCGCGGGGAAGGGCCCGCGCTGCTGGAGTGCAAGACCTTCAAATGGACCGACAGCGGCACCAACTTGCGCATGCCCAAAGAGGAGAGCGACGACTGGCGCCTCCATCGCGACCCGGTCAAGCTGTTCGAGGCGCGGCTGCTCTCGATAGGAGCCCTGGACGCGGCCGGGGCAGAGGCCATCCGGGCGCGCGTGAACGCACGACTCGACGCCGCCATCGCGTTCGCCCGGCGCTCGCCCGACCCGGCGCCGGCCGATGGCCTGGATGACGTGTACGCGACGCCTCTGACACGGCCGGCCGTGCGCCCGGCGCAGCCATCCGCCCGGCCCGCGCGCACCATGAAGTATCTCGAAGCCCTGCGTGAGGCGCTGGCCGAGGAGCTGGCCCGGGACGATCGCGTGTTCCTCATGGGCGAGGCCATCGGCGGCAAGCAAGAGGGCACGTTCAAGGTCACCGCGGGCCTCCAGTCTGAGTTCGGCCCCTGGCGGGTGATGGAGACCCCACTCTCCGAGGCGGCCATCGCGGGCGGCGCGGTGGGCGCGGCCATCTTCGGCCGGCGCCCCGTGGCCGAGATCATGTTCAACAACCTGCTGGCGCTGGTAGGCGACGAGTTGCACAACCAGGCGGGCAAGTTCCACTATCTCAGCGGCGGCCAGATCCGCGTGCCGGCGGTGATCCGCACCGCCTCATGGCTGCGCGTGACCTCGGGACCGCACCACTGCGGGCTGCTGGACGCCTGGCTGATGAACTCACCGGGGCTCAAGGTGGTCGCGCCATCCAACCCGGCCGATGCCAAAGGGCTGCTCAAGGCCAGCATCCGCGACGATGACCCAGTGGTGTTCCTGGAGCACTCGGCGCTCTATTTCACCGAAGGGCCGGTGCCGGACGGGGACTATGCCGTCCCCATCGGCGTCGCGGCGGTGGCGCGGCCTGGCCGCGATGTCTCGCTGATCACCTACGGCTTTCTGGTATCTGAAGCGTTGGCCGCGGCCAAGACGTTGGCCGGCGAAGGGATCGAGGTCGAGGTGATCGATCTGCGCACCCTCAAACCGCTGGATGAAGCGACCGTGCTGGCCTCGGTGCGCAAGACCGGCCGGGCCGTGGTGGCCTACGAAGGCGTCAAGACGGCCGGCGCCGGGGCCGAAGTCGCCGCCCTGATCGCGGAACATGCCATCGAGGCCCTGGAAGCACCCGTGATCCGCGTTGCCGCGCCCGATGCGCCCTACCCGTCAAACCCGATCCTGATGCGCGAGATCGTGGTGGATCGGGATGACATCGTAGCGGGGATCAGGGACGCACTGGGCAAACTGTAACCAACTAGGGAAATAGCTTCGCTCTGTCACCCTGAGCGGGTCTACAAGACAGCGCGGTGACAGCTCAAAGTCAGCGAAGGGTCTCGTGGTTGTGCCGAGATCCTTCGCTGGGGGCTCACCGTAACGGGCGTTGACTCGTTAACCCGCTCAGGATGACACTAACCTTACTATCCTTTCACGGAGTTTTCATGACCGAACTGACACCCAAACAACGCATCCTCCGGGTCCTCCAACGCCAGGAGCCGGACCGGGTCCCGCACTTCGAGTGGCTGGTGGATCGCAAAGTGCGCGAGGCCATCCTGCCGGGCTGCAAGGATCACAACGATTTCGCCGTGCGCTTGGGCCACGACGCGGTGCTGGTGGACCCCGGCTTCAAGAAGACGCCCCTGGCCGATGGCCGCTATCTCAGCGAGTGGGGCTATGTGGGCCAGAAGACGCAGGAAGAGCACGGCATCGAGGTCGAATCGCCCATCAAGACCCTGGCCGATTTCGAGCGTTACACGCCGCCCGATCCCTACGCGCCGGGCCGCTACGCCGCTATCGAGCAGGCGCTGGCGACCTACGGCGACCACTACGCGGTCATCGTCCATCTGAACGACGTCTTCTCGCTGCCCCGCTACCTGATGGGCATGGAGAACCTGCTGATGGCGATCGTCGCGGAGCCGGAGCTGGTGCAGGCGCTGGTAGATATGTCGGTGGACATCAACCTCAAGATGGCGAAAGAGATCGTGGCCCGCGGCGTGCAATTCGTTTACACCGGCGATGACGTGGCCGCGACCCGAGGGCCGCTGATGTCGCCGCGGCACTTCCGCAAGCTGTTCTATCCCGGCCTCTGCCGCGTGATGGGCGGGTTCAAGGAGCTGGGCCTGTACGTCATCAAACACACCGACGGCAACTTGTGGCCGATCCTGGACATGATCGTGGATTCGGGGATTGACTGCCTCGACCCGATTGATCCCATTGCGGGCATGGATCTCGGCGAAGTGAAGGCGAAGTACGGCGGCCGCATCGCGCTCAAGGGCAACGTGGATTGCGCGGACTTGATGACCTTCGGCACGCCAGAGGAGACCGCCGAAGCCACCAAGGCCGCGTTGCGCGCCGGGATGCCGGGCGGCGGCTTCATCCTAAGCTCCAGCAACAGCATCCACTCGGGCATCAAGCCGGAAAACTACGTGGCGCTGATGCGAACGCTGCAGGAATACGGGAGATACTGAGGCGATGGCAATCGTGACCATCCTCGGCGCGGGGCGCATGGGCACAGCGGTGACATGGCCGCTGCGGGATAACGGCCACGAGGTGCGCCTGGTGGGCACGCACCTGGACGGCGAGATCATCCGCGCGTGCCAGGAGCGGCGCTTCCACCCCGGCCTGCGCCGCCGCATCCCCGACGGCGTGCAGCCGCTCTACCTGGAACAACTCGACCAGGCGTTGGCCGGGGCCGACGTCATCGTCAGCGGCGTGAACTCGTTGGGCGTCCACTGGATCGGCCGGACGCTGGCCCCGCGACTGTGGCCGGGCGCGTCCATCCTGTCGTTGAGCAAGGGGCTGGAAGCCGGCGCGGATGGCGTGCTCCGCACTCTGCCCGAGGTGCTGGCGTCTGAGCTGCCCGCCGGGCTGCGGGAGGCAGTCACGATCTCGGCCGTGGCGGGGCCGGTGCTGGCCTACGAGCTCAGCGGCCGGCGGATCAGCGGCACCGTGTTCTGCGGGCCGGAGCGGGACGCACTGTCGCGGCTACGGGACATCTTCCACAACGCGTATTATCGGGTGTGGCTCTCCACCGACCTGACGGGCGTGGAGGTTTTCGCCGCGCTCAAGAACGCCTACACCATCGGCATCGGCGCGGCGCGCGGCATGTTGGAAGCCGCGGGCGGGCCGGACGAGATCAACGCCGCCATGCACAACACGGCCGCCCTGCTCTTCGCGGCCGCGGCGCACGAGTTAGCGCAGATCGTCAGGCTCATGCGCAGCCGGCCGGAGGGGTTTGCAGGGCTACAAGGCGCGGGCGACCTCTACGTCACCTGCACCGGCGGCCGCACCTTCCGCCTGGGCTGGCTCCTGGGCACAGGGCTGACGTACGCCCAGGCGCAGGCCGCGATGCAAGAGGAGACGCTGGAAGGCGCGTTCGCCGTGCTGCAAATGGCGCGCATTCTGCCGGTCTGGCAGGCCGCAGGCCGCATCGGGCCGGACGATCTGCCCATGCTGCGCGCGATCAGCCGCGCGCTCACGACCGATACACCGCTGGCGCTCCCCTGGGACGATTTGATGGGGGTCGGGCAGGTATTTGTTTGACAACATCTGGAATCGAGGCTTGAGCCGGTCTCTCCGGGTATTGCGCACGACCGGCTGACACCTGCACTTGCGCCGAAGCGCAGCGCAGGTGCAAGTGAGCCTCGACGCCAGGAGATGGGCTGAATGATTGCACAATCCTTAGATCATTGACTGGAGGTAACACAATGGCGTATCTCGCGGGCATAGACCTGGGCTCGACCTCGTTGAAAGCCGTGATCTACGACACGGCAGGGAATCTGGTGGCCAGCGCAAGCCGGCCGACGGAACGCTTCCACCCGGACCCGGCGCACCCTGAGTGGACCGTCTGGATGCCGGATCAAATCTGGGGCGGCAGCGCGGCGGCCCTGAAAGAAGCGATCACAAAGATCGGCGACCCGGCGCAGGTCAAGGGGGTCGCGGTCACCGGCATGGGCATGGACGGTGTGCCGGTGGATGAGCGCGGCCGGTGGCTCTACCCCTTCATCAGTTGGCACTGCCCCCGCACCCAGCCGCAGTTCGACTGGTGGGTCAAAAACATCGGCGCGGAGAAGACCTTTTCGCTCGGCGGCAACACCCTCTGGCGCTTCTCGACCGCGTTGCGCCTCCTGTGGATGGCCGAACACGAGCCGGAGATCCTGAAGCGCACCTACAAATGGCTGCTGATCGAAGATTACGTTAACATGATGCTGTCGGGCCAGTTTGCCACCGACTACACCATGGCCTCATGCACCCTGCTCTTCGACCAGCGGAAGCTCGACTGGTCGGAGGAGATCCTCGGCCTCTCCGGGATTGACCGCCGCCTGCTGACCCCGGCCTACCCCAGCGGCACCCGCATCGGCGAGGTGACCGCGGCCGCGGCCGCGGCCACCGGTCTCGCACCGGGGACGCCCGTCGTGTTGGGCGGGCACGATTATCTGTGCGGCGCGCTGCCGGTAGGCGCGATCCGGCCCGGCGTGATCCTGGACGTGAGCGGCACGTGGGAGGTGGTGCTGGCCGCCACCCGCCAGCCGGTGCTCACGCCAGAAGCGCAGAGGACCGGCGTGACGGTCGAAGCCCATGTCGCACGGGATCTGTACGGCATTTGGGGCGGCGCCGTCTCTTCCGACATGGTGGAATGGTATCGCAAGGAGTACGGGTTCGAGGCCAAACACAAGGCCGAGCAGAGCGGCAGCGTGGACTGGGATTATCTGATGGCCGAGGCGGCCGCCTCGCCGGTCGGCGCGCGGGGCGTCATGTTCCTGCCCCATCTGTCAGGCGGCGGTTGTCCGGTCAACGACATCCAATCTCTGGGCGCGTTCGTGGGCCTCAGCAACTTCATCACCAAGGGCGATATGCTACGGGCGATCATCGAGGGGCTGGATTATCAGTTCCTGGACATTGTCAAGACCATGCAGGGCCTGGGCGTGCCGTTCGATCATCTGGTGGTGGTGGGCGGCGTCATCCGTAACAAGTTCTGGATGCAGAACAAGGCCGACATGGTGGGCCGCGCCATCGAGGTGCCGGAGGTCGAAGAGGCGACGCCGCTGGGCGCGGCGATGCTGGCCGGCATGGGGGTCGGGATCTACAAGGATGACCAGGACGCCTTCGAGCAAGTGCGCAAGCCCGGCGTGGTCTACGAGCCGGACCCGGCGGTGTCGGCCAGGTATGCCGATCTCTTCACGATTTACAAGCAGCTCTATCCGGCCCTGGCCCCGGTCAGCCGGCAGTTGTACGGACGGTTTTTGGGCTAACGTTGAGGCACTCTAGATGTTCAGATTATGTTTCGTGGTAGGGGCGATCCCTTGCGGTCACCCAGGGCAGGCGCACGGCACTGCCCCTACGAATCCTTAATCTGACTCACTGAAGACCACTGCCAGTCACAGTACATCACAATCCCACGCTTATTTGAGGAGTAATGTATGACCGTTTTGGCGAAAGCGAGAACGATCCAGGCGCCGGAAAACGGACAGGAAAGCTTCACGGTCAACAAACGACGGTTTGGCTGGGCGCTGGTGGCGCCGGGGCTGCTGTTTCTGCTGTTAGTCGGCCTTTATCCAACCATTTATGTGTTCGCCCTGTCCTTCAGCAAGTGGGACCCGGAAACAGGAATGCGCTTCATCGGCCTGGCAAATTTCGCCCGAGCCCTGGCCAGCCCGCGTTTCTGGCACGGCCTCCAGGTGACGGCCTGGTTCGCCATCGGCGGTGTAGCGATCCAACTGGTGATCGGCTTCATCATGGCGTTGGCGCTCCAGGAAGTGGGGCCCCGGCTGCGCAAGGCGGTGACGACCCTGTTCCTGATCCCGTTCATGATGACGCCGGCCGTGGTCGCCACCCTGTGGAAGCTGATCTACCACCCCACCATCGGCCCGCTAAACTACACCCTTTCGTTGTTCGGCATCAAAGCGCCGGAGTGGGCCACGTCCGAATTCGCGTTGGCCGCGCTGGTGGTGGCGGATGTCTGGCAGTGGACGCCGTTTATGACGATCCTGCTGTTGGCGGGGTTGCAGAGCCTCTCGCGCGAGGTGTACGAAGCCGCGTACATGGACGGCGCCTCACGCAAACAGGCGTTTCTCGATATGACTCTGCCGCTGATGAAGCCCTTCATCTTCCTGGCAGTCTTCCTCCGTTTCATTGACGCCTTCAAGCTGTTCGACCTGGTGTTCATCGTCACGCGCGGCGGGCCGGGCGACATGACCGAGAGCATCGCCTTCTTCACCTACACCATCGGGTTCAAGTACATTGACCTGGGGTTGGCGGCTGCGCTCAGCGTGCTCCAGTTGATCATCATCATCATCGCCGGCAAGATGCTGCTGACCCAGCTCTCGCGGGTGCAAGAAGCCCAGCGACAGGCTTGAGTGACGGAGGCTGATTGTGGATACTCAGAAACGATCCAAGGCATGGGCGTACATCGTGGTGATCATCGGCGTGCTGTGGACCGCCCTGCCGTTGTACTGGATGTTAATCACCGCGTTCAAACCGCAGACGGAAATCCGCTCCTTCCCGCCCAGCTTCTTCCCGCAAAGCCCCACCACTGCGGCTTTCCTTGAGGCCTGGGCGCACGGGGGCTCGCGCGGGGTGCGGGACAGCGCCATTATCGCGGCCGGCACGCTGATCATCTCGCTGGTCCTGGGGCTGCCCATGGCCTACGCCATCTCGAGGCACAAGACAGGCGGCGACAACCTCTCTTTCACGGTATTGTCGTTCCGCTTCATGCCGCCCATCGCGCCCTCCGTGGCGTTCTACTTGATCGCGACCCGTCTGCGCATCTTTGACACCTACGGCCTCTTGATGATGGTCAACGCCATGGCCAGCATCCCGTTTGTTGTCTGGATCATGAAGGGATTCATTGACGAAATCCCCTACGCCATTGAGGAGGCGGCCCAAATTGACGGCGCGCACTGGTTCCGGATAGTCCGCGATCACATCCTGCCGTTGGCTGCGCCGGGCCTGGTAGCCGTCTCTCTGTTCATCGTGATCTTCACCTGGAACGAGTTCCTGTTCGCCACGCTGTTGACCGGGCGCTATATCCTGCCGTTCCCGAAGGCGGTGCCCGGCCTGACCATCGGCGTGTTCGAGCCGGACTGGGCCGCCATCTCCGCTCTGGGGCTGATGGTGGTGGTGCCGATCATCCTGCTGTCGTTTTACATGCAGAAGTACATCGTGCGCGGTATGACGTATGGAGCGATCCGCGAGTGACAACGAGGGCAGTTGGCGGAGCTTTGTTGGCATTATGTGCCCTGGGCTTTTTGGCCGCATGCACCGCGCCAACCACGCCAACAAGCACGGAGAGCAGCCGGCCGCAACCGACGCCCATCGCCACGAAGACGCGACCGGCTGATGACGCACCGCTGGTCTTCGTGCCTGCGGGCCCGTTCCGCATGGGCAGCACCGCCGACGAGATCACCGCCGTGCTGCAGGAGTGTACGACCTGTCCAAACGATTGGTTCGACTGGGAGAGGCCTGCGCACGAAGTAAGCCTGCCCGCGTTCTGGATTGACCAGTACGAGGTCACCAACCGGCAGTATCGGCTCTTCATCGAAGCGGGCGGCTATGACCAGCGCAGCTTATGGACAGAGGCGGGCTGGGACTGGAAGGCTCGCGAAACGCGCGCCCAGCCGCAGTACTGGGATCAGGCGGCGTGGAACCTGCCCGACCTGCCGGTGGTGGGCGTGGTGTGGTACGAGGCGGTGGCCTACTGCCGGTGGGCCGGCGCCCGGCTGCCGAGCGAGGCTGAGTGGGAGAAGGCCGCCGGGTGGGATCAGGAGCAGAGCCGCAAGCTCAAGTATCCATGGGGTGATATCTGGAATCCGCAGCGCGTCAACACCGCGGAACTGGGGCTGCGGCACACCACGCCGGCCGGCCAGTTTTGCCGGGAGGCGGGAGCGGGCAGCCCCTATGGCGCCTGCGATATGACGGGCAATGCCTGGGAATGGTGCAGCACGCTGCACCGAAGCTATCCTTACGACCCCGACGATGGTCGTGAGGACCTCGAAGCGAAGGGGACCCGCACCCTGCGCGGGGGTTCGTGGATCAACGAGCGCCACGAATCGCGCGTGGCCTACCGGCTGCCGCCCTTTCCGGGCGACTTCATCCTGTTCGACCCGACCAACGGGTTTCGTTGCGCACAGAGCGATTAGCGCTCCATCAATCTACTTAAGAGGTGTCCCATGTCCGAGGTAAACAAAGTGTTGGTTCGCCGCTTCTATGCGGCTGGCACTGGGGATCTGTCCGGGATCGAAGAGATCGTGGCGGAGGATTACTTCGACCACCACTTCTTGCCCGGCATGCCCAAAGGCCCGGAGGGCGTGAAACAGTGGTTCACCGCCGTCCTGGGCAGTGTTTTCAGCGAGATGCGGGTCGAGATTGACCGCATGGTCGCCGAGGGAGATCTGGTGGACTGCCACTTCGCCCTCCTCTGCAAGCACACAGCCGACTTCGGCGAGCTCAAGGCCAAAGGCAACGCCATCCGCATCGCGGCCATCAGCACGTTCCGGATCGAAAACGGCAAGCTGGCCGAAGGCTGGGAGCTGTATGACAGCGGTGACATGGCCCGGCAAATGCAGGCATGATATCGGCATGGTGTAGCGGGCAGGCCTCGCGCCTGCCCGCAAGGAGGCAACAAATGATCAAGGTTTTCATCGCACCGCGGCGTTATGTCCAGGGCGTGGGCGTTTTGAAGGAAATCGGCAAATACCTGGCCCCGCTGGGCAAGCGCGCGCTGGTGGCCTGGGGGCCCAACGTCAGCCAGGCCTTCGGTGACTTGGTGCGCCAGAGCCTGGCCGAACACAAAATTGAGCTGCTCTCGTACGTCTTCAACGGCGAATGCGACCGGCCACAGGTGACCGCGGGCGTGGAGAAGGTCAAGGCCGAGGGCGCGGACATGGTGGTCGGCCTGGGCGGCGGCAAGGCTATTGACCTGGGCAAGGCGATCGCGATGGGCGCGGGCGTCAAGTTCGCGTCGATCCCCACCATCGCCAGCAACGACGCGCCGACGAGCGCAGCCACCGTCTACTACACCTGCGATGGCGACTTCGAGGGCTGGGACATCTGGCCGGCCAACCCCGACCTGGTGCTGGTGGACACCCAGGTGATCGTCAACGCGGAGGCGCGCTGGCTCGTCTCCGGCATGGGCGACGGCCTCTGCACCTGGTACGAGGCCGAGGCTGCATTCAAGGGTCGCCGGACCAGCCTGGCTGGCGGGGTCGCCACCCTGGCCGCGATGAATCTGGCCAAGCTGTGCGGCGAGACGATCCTGGAGTTTGGCGTAGATGCGAAGCGCGATTGTAAGCTCCACATCGTGACGCCCGCTGTGGAAAAGGTGGTCGAGGCGAACACCCTGCTCTCTGGCCTGGGCTTCGAGAGCGGCGGCGTCGCCACGGCCCACGCCATCGGCAATGGCCTGACCTCGGTGGCTAAGGCGTTCTCGCACGGCGAGCGCGTGGCCTTTGGCCTGGCCGCGCAGCTCTGCATGGACGAGGACATCCCCGTGGCCGAGCGGCTGCGCGTGGTGGACTTCATGGTGGCCGTCGGCCTGCCGGTCACGTTTGAGGAGCTGGGCATCGGTGGCATCAGCAAGGAGCAATTGCAGGAGCTGGCGGCCGGGTTCGCCGGGCCGGGCTCCATCGCGCACAACCACGTCTTCACCGTGACGCCGTTCGACCTTTACAGCGCGATGGTTGCGGCCGACGCGCTGGGCCATGAACGGCGCAAGCTGGCAGGCAAGTAAACGCAGTTCGTAGTAACGACTTCAGTCGTTGCCATCAGCCATGCAGTTCGTAGTAACGACTTCAGTCGTTACTGCCAGCCATCCAGCGACTGAAGTCGCTATTACGAACCGATGGAGGTGACGATGGGTAAGTATCTCATGGGAATTGACAACGGCCTGACCCTCTCTAAGGTCGCGCTCTTCGATCTGGAGGGCCGCACGATCGGGGTCGCCAGCCGCAAGATCGAAGTACACTATCCCAAACCGGGCTATACCGAGCGCGCTATGGCTGTGATCTGGCCGAAAACCGCCGAGGCGATCCGCGAAGTGATCGAGACGACGGGCGTCAACCCTGGTGACATCCTCGCCATCGGCAATTCGGGCCACGGCAATGGCTTGTACGTGCTGGATCGCGACGGCCAGGCATTTCGGCCCAGCATCGCATCCATGGACGGCCGCGGGGCCGATATCGTGGACGAGTGGAACCGGCCGGGCGGCGTGCGCGATCAGGCCTTCCCCTACATCCAACAGGCCTGCTGGGCCGCGCAGCCCAGCGTGCTGCTGGCCTGGCTGAAACGCCACGAGCCGGACACCTACCGCCGGATCGGCAAGGTGATGATGTGTACCGACTACATCAAGTATTGCCTGACCGGTGAGCACACCACGGACTACACCATCATCAGCGGCAGCAGCCTGTTCGACTCGCCCAATCGCAAGTACTCACGCGAACTGCTGGAGCTCTACGGCATCCCCGAAATGCTGCCCGCCCTGCCGCGGCCCGTCTGGGGGCATGAAGTCGCCGGCCACGTGACACCGGCGGCCGCCGCGCTCACCGGGTTAGCTGCGGGCACACCGGTCACGGGCGGCCTGTTCGACATAGACGCCGCGGCCATTGGGGCCGGGGTGATCAGCGATGGCGTGCTGTGCATCATCGCGGGCACCTGGAGCATTAACGAGGTCGTCACCAACGACCCCATCATCGACAAGCGGCTTTACCAATGCTCGCTGTACGCCGTCCCCGGCATGTGGCTCACCATCGAAGCCAGCGCCACATCAGCCACCAACCTGGAATGGTTTGTCAGCAACTTCTGCTTCGAGGAGAAGCAGGAGGCCGAGGCGCGCGGCATCTCGGTGTACGACGTATGCAACGAGAAGGTGGCTGCGTTGGCGCCGGGCAGCGTGGACATCATTTTCCATCCCTACCTGTTCGGCTCCGATGTGCAGGCGACGGCGCGGGCCGGTTTCTATGGGCTGGGCGCCTGGCACACCAAGGCGCACGTCCTGCGCGCCCTGTACGAAGGGGTGGTTTACGGCCACCTGCACCACATCGAGAAGCTGCGGGCAGCCGGGGCCGTGATCGACAAAGCGCGCATGACCGGCGGCGGCTCGCATAGCCACGTCTGGACGCAGATGTTCGCCGACGCGCTGGGTCTGCCCATCGAGGTCCCCGAAGGCGCGGAAGTGGCCGCGCGCGGGGTCGCGCTGGCGGCCGGCATCGGCGCCGGGGTCTATCGTGACTACGCGGAGGCCGTCGCCAAAGTCGTACAGGTCGAACGCGTCCACCAACCCAACCCGGAGACTGCCCCCGCCTACCTGGCCCGTTACCGGGAGTACATCAACATCCTGGAAGCCCTGAAAGAGCCCTGGAACCGGTTGGCGCGCTTGGCGAACGACGGATGACGGACGACGGATGACGAATGACGCACAATGCAGTACGCAATACGCAACACGCACCACGCACCACGGAGCAACCCTTGACACATCTACGCAACATCACCCACCTCGTCATTGACATGGACGGGGTCTTGTATCGGGGGAACGACCCGCTGCCGAGACTGCCGGAGTTCTTCGCGTTCCTGCGCGGGCACGGCATCGGGTTCCGGCTGGCGACCAACAACTCCGGCAGCACGCCGACGCAGTACGCGGCCAAGCTGAAGAAGATGGGCGCCGAGGTCGCGCCGGCCGAGATCATCACCTCGGGCACGGCGACCGCGCTGATCATGGCGCGCGAGCTCCCGCCAGGCGCGCGCGTCCACGTATTCGGCGAGAACTCGTTGCGGGAGGCGATGCTTGAACAAGGCTTCGTCCTGGCCGACAGCGACGTGCAGGCCGTTGTCGCCAGCATTGACTGGGGGGTCAACTACGACAAGATCAAGCGGGCGTGCCTGCTGATCCGCGGGGGCGCGCGGTTCTACGCCACCAATCTCGATCCGACGCGGCCGACCGAGGAAGGGCTGGTGCCCGGGACCGGCGCGCTGATCGCGGCCATTGCCACCGGCGCGGAGACGCAGCCCATCGCGATCGGCAAGCCGGAGCCGGCCATGTTCGAGCTGGCGATGGCGGAAATGGGCGCCACACCCGAAATCACCGCCACGTTGGGCGACCGGGTGGACACCGACATGATCGGCGGTGTGCGAGCCGGGCTGCGGACCATCATGGTGCTTTCCGGCTCGACGACGCGCGCCGAAGCGCTGGCCTACGGCCCAGACTTCGTGTTCGAAGACATCGCGGCGCTGATCGCGGCCTGGGAAGACGCGCTGACCGGGGCAACGGCTGCACATATGTGAATGTGAAAATTGCGCGCAACGAAGAACAAGGTATAATCAACAACGCCGCGGACGTAGCCAAAGATTACCTGAGTTGCCAGGCTGCTGTCCAATTGGCGGAAAACGATCAGTTCCTGACAAGAAGCGGCGCGGCCGCCGGAGGAGCGAAAATCCATGGAAGATGATCGCCTTGACCTTCTCGCGCAGGTTGCATTGTGGTATTACGAGGAAGGCCTGGATCAGGCCGCGATTGCCGAGCGCATCAACAAGTCGCGCTCGATGGTGTCTCGCCTGCTGGATCAGGCGCGCGCCTCCGGCCTGGTCGAGGTCAAGGTCCACTATCCTCTACGCACTGATGCCGAGTTGGAACGCCAGTTGTGCGAGGAATTCGGCCTGGCCAACGCGACCGTGCTGGCGGAGCCGCCAGACGACTACAATCTGCTTCTCAAGCGCCTGGGCGAGCTGGGCGCGCGGTGCCTGCAGCAGTCGCTACGCCGCGGCATCGTGATCGGCATTAGTTGGGGGACCGCCGTCCATGCAGTGGTCAGCGCGATGCCCTCCACCACCATACCTGATACCACCGTGGTCCAGCTCATCGGCGCGGTGGGCCATGGCGATCCCCTGGTGGATGGCGCGGAGCTGGGCCGCTGGCTGGCGCAGAAGCTTGGCGCATCGTTCCGGTTCCTCTCGGCGCCGCTGCTGGTGGAGGATGAGTCGTTGGCCGCGGCGTTGCGCCGCGAGCGCACCATCGAAGAGACACTGGCGCTGGCCGCACGCGCCGACGTGGCGTTAATCGGCATCGGCACCCCGCAACCGGAGTTATCCAGCCTCTTGCGCGCCGGCTACCTCACCCGCGCTGAGATCGAAAATCTGATCGCCGACGGGGTTGTGGGCGACGTGGTGGCCCATCAGTTCGACGCCCAGGGCCACTGGCTCGACATCGCGGCCAACCGCCGGGCCATCAGCCTGGACGCCGAGGCGTTGCGGCGTATCCCGCGCGTGATCGCGGTGTCCGGCGGGGTCGAAAAGGCGCGCGCCATCCTGGCCGGCCTGCGCGGGCGCTTCTGCACCTGTCTGGTGACCGATGCGCGTGCGGCGCGCCTGGTGTTGGAATTGCACCACCAGTCGCGCCAACCCGCGCCAGCTTCGCTCTGAAAGGCCGGGACGGTACACATGCCTGCCCAAATGGCCTCCGAGCCTCTGCCATTTCTGAAGCGCGGCATCGCCCAGGTGGGCCTGGTCGTGCCAGATCTGGATCGCGCCGTCGAGTGCTACTGGAAGCAGTTCGGCATCGGGCCGTGGCACATCTACACCTACGGCAAGCCGCTGGTGGCCCACATGACCTATCGCGGCCAGCCGGCCGACTATGCCATGCGCATCGCACTGGCGTGGATCGGGCCGTTGCGCATCGAGCTGATCGAACCGATCGGGGGCGACTCGGTATACGCCGACTTCGTGCGGGAGCACGGCTACGGCATCCATCACCTCGGCGTGCTGGTGGATGACATGGATGCGGCGCTGGCCCAGGCGGACGCGGCAGGGCTGGGGATGACCATGGATGGCGCCGGCTTCGGCCGCGATGGCGACGGGCACTATGCGTACCTGGACACCGAGAGGGACCTCGGCGCCATCATCGAGCTCATCGCCCGGCCCCAAGGCCGCGTGCCGCCGGAGCGCGTCTATCCAACGAACGAGGCATGACTTTCAGCAGGGAGAGCAACCGTGTTCGAGATCGAGAATGTCCTGAACGTGCAAAGTGAATTGGGCGAAAGCCCGCGCTGGGACGCCGACGAGGGGGCGTTGTACTGGTTGGACATCTGGAACAGCCCGGCCGTATTCCGCTTTGACCCGGCGACGAGTGCCTTCACACGCTGGGCGCCGGGCTTACCCGTGACAGGCCAGGCCCGCCGGGCCGGGGGCGGCTTCGTGTTCGCCACCCGGCAGGGGTTGTACTTCTGGGATGAGCGCACCGGGCAGAGCGAATTCATCCACGACCCGGAAGCAGATAACCGGCCGGTGCGCTTCAACGACGGCTCGGCCGACCGCCAAGGCCGCTTCTGGGCCGGCTCCACCTATGCCGATGACCAGTTCCGGCCGGAAGGTTCGCTCTACCGCCTGGGACCAAACGGTCACGTGGACAAGATGGCCGGCGGGCTGGCCTGCTCCAACGGCCTGGGCTGGAGCCCGGACAACCGGACCATGTACGTCACCGCGCAGTTCGCCTACGAGCTGCTGGCGTTCGACTTCGACCCGGCCACCGGCGAGATCGCCAACCGGCGCTCCTTCGCCAGAGTGCCCGAGGCCGACGGCCTGCCCGACGGGCTGACCGTGGACGCGGAAGGGTGCGTGTGGAGCGCGCAGTGGGGCGGCTGGCGCATCACCCGCTACGACCCCGACGGCAAGATCGAGCGAGTGGTGAAGCTGCCTGTGCCAAACCCCACAAGTTGCGCCTTCGGCGGGCCTGAATTGAAGGATCTGTACGTCACCTCCGCCTGGCTGATGCTGACAGACGCCGAGCGCCAGGCCGCGCCAGGCTCAGGCGACCTGTTCGTGGTCCACACCGATATCCAGGGGCTGGCCGAGCCGAAATTCGCGGGGTGAGCATGAACCCCAAGCAGCGTTACCTGGCAGCCGCGCGGCGCCAACCGGTGGACCGCATCCCGACACACTTCCGCGGCGCCAAAGTCCTGGCGCGGCGGCTGATGGCCCACTTCGGGCTTGACCCGGCCGGCAGCCTCGGGACCGCCGAGGCGTTGGTCGCCAACCTGGGCACGGACTTCTGGTCTTCGGGCTCGAGACCCGACGCGTGGGCCACCTTCCTACCCACCTACCGCGGCCCCCAACCGCAGGCGCCCTACGTCACCGACGCGTCCGCCTTCTACACCCTCGGCATTCCGGCCATCGTCGGCGGCGTGGATGCGCTGGGCTTCGAGTATGCTGCTTATGTCGAGCCGCCGCTGGCCGGGATCGAGCGGGCCAGCGATATTCCCGCCGGCTATCTGACGCGGCGGCTGGCGTACTTCGATTTCGAGGCCCTGGTCAACCGCCAGGCGCCGGCCGGCCTGCCGGCTGGCGGCCCACTCGCCTACGAGGCGTTGGCCGTCAGCGACCAGCACGTCCTCTGCATGGGCATCCTGAACAACCTCTACATGATCTGCTGCTACCTGCGGGGCATGGAACAGTTTCTGCTAGACCTGGCCCTGGACCAGGCGCTGGCGGAACGGCTGATCGGCGAGGTCGGGGCGTTCTGCCTGGAGTTCAGCCGGCGCTACCTGGCCGCGTTCGGCGCCAGGGCCGAGTTGTACGCGCTGTGGGACGATGTGGCGGGCCAGGATGGCATCCTGTTCGCGCCGAAGCTCTTCCGCCGCTACTTTCAGCCGCTCTACCGGCAGATGATCGCGGAGGCCAAACGCTACGGCCTGATCGTCAGCTATCACTGCTGCGGCAGCGTACACCAGGTGTTGCCGCTGATGATCGAGGCGGGGATTGATGTGTTCGATGTGGTGCAGACCTCCGCGCGGGACATGGCGCTAGAGGTCATCTACCGGCGCTATGGGCAGGACATCTGCGTCAGCGGCGGCATTGACGTGCAAAAGCTGCTGGTGAATGGGACGCCGGCCGAGGTGCGCGCCGAGGTGCAACGGGCGCACGACCTGTGGGGCACGAGGGGCGGCCTGGTGCTTGGCCCCTCCCACGAAGCCGCGCCGGAGACGCCGCTGGAAAACATCCTGGCGATCTACCGGCCTGCCTGATCACACCAATGCCAGGACCGCCTCGGCCGCGAGATCGTCAATAATCAGCCGATCCACCACGCCGCTGCGCACTGCACCGAGGACGGCGGGCGCCTTGAGCTTTCCGAGCGCCACCGCAATGACGGTGGGAACCCGGTTCAGGTCCGCCCATTCCACGCCGATCACGCAGGAGTTGAACCAGGGAACTTCGATATATTCCCCGTCCAAATTGAAGAAGGACGCGCAGATCGCGCCGACCGTGCCGGTACGGTCGAGCCGGCGCAGTTCATCGTACGAGATGTAGCCGGAGTGATATTGGGTGGACACGCTGGGGACGATCGAGCCGATGCCGACGAGCGCCACGTCCGACTGTTTCGCCAGATCCAGCACCTCACGGACGGAATGATCGTTCCGGAGGGCCTGGGCGACGCTGGCGCTATCCACACGCATGGGCGCGTTGAGGTAGTAATGCTGTGCCCCGAACAACTCGCCCGCCCGGCGCACCTGTTCGGGGCCATCAATCGTAGCGTGGGGCGCCCCGACCCCGCCGATCAGCTGCACCACTTTCACGTTGGGCAGGCGTCGGGGGCGCAGCTCTCGGATCACCGCGTGGACCGTAGTGCCCCACGACAGTCCCAGGGTCATCCCGTCCTGCAAGGTCCTGTCCAGCGTCATCACCGCCAGGCGGCCGAGCTGGCGGCGCACTTCGTCATCACTGCTGTTCCGGCACTCCAGGACGTGCGCCTCCTGCAGGTTGAACTTATGCACCAACTGCTCTTCGAGCGCGGGGACAGTGGGGATCGGCGGGTTGACGCGGATCTCGACGATGCCCAACTCGCGGCCTTCGAGAAGCAATCGCGAAATCGAAGGCCGGGACAGACCGACAAGCTTGGAGATCTCATCTTGCGACAGCCCGTTCAAGTAGTAATGTTTGGCGATCTCAGCGATCAGTTGCAAACGATCCAATGATATCTGCTCGGGCATCCTTGTATCTCCAAACGTCGAATTTTCGTTCCCAACAACGCCAACGCTATGAACCGCCGACCCGCGAACCTCAACCGGGGTGCGCCTGCCGCAACGCCAACACCTCCTCGGCCGCCACATCATCCGTCACCAACACATCCGGGATGCCTGTCCGCAACGCACCCAGGATGGCGCGCGCTTTCTGGCGGCCACCAGCTACGGCCACCACCACGCCGAAGCGGTGGAGGTCCTCCCACGAGATCCCGATGGCGCACTCTTCTAACCGGCGCGCCGGGCAACGCTGGCCCTGGAGGTCGAAGTAGAACTGGCAGAACGCGCCTACCGCGCCGGCGGCACGCAGTGCAGCCAGCTCCTCGCGCGAGAGATAACCGGCCTGATGCGTCGTGGAGCTTTCCGGGTCTGTCGTGCCGATCCCCAGCAACGCCGCATCGGAGCGCCCCGCAAGGTCCAACACCTCGGCAATCGAGTGATCCACGCGCAGGGCCGCCGCCACCGCGGGCGAGCTCACGATCAACGGCGCATTGATGTAGAAGTGCTGTGCGCCCAACACGCGCGCCGCGTGACGCACCTGCTCGGCCGCATCTATGGGCCGATAGGACATGCCGACACTGCCCACCAGTTGCACCACCCGCACACCGGTCAGCGTTGCCGGGGCCAGGGCGCGCACGACGGCCTGGCTGGTCGTCCCCCACGCCACCCCCAACACCATGTCGTTCTTCAGCAGGTCCGCCAGCGCCAACGCGCCCAAGTGGCCCAGGGCATGGAGCGCTTCGCCATCGGTGGCATTCCGGCGTTCGAGCACGCGCGCCTGCCGCAGGCCGAAGCTGTGTGTCAGTCGCGCTTCCAACTCCGACACGGTGGGGATCGGCGGCCGGATCGCGATCTCAACGATCTTGAGCCGCTTTGCTTCATCCAATAACCGGCTCACTGCGATTCGCGTCAGACCAGCGCGCTCGCCGACCTTCTCCTGTGACAACCCTTCCACATAATACCACTGCGCCACGTTGGCCGTCAACTGGAGTTGCTCGGCTGGTGAAGGGCTTGCCCTTGACATCGAACCACCTCACATCGGCCCGGCGGCGGGATGCGGACGGTAATGCTGCTCCAAACGAGAAACCTCATCGGCGCCGAGCTTGATCGTCGCAGCCACCAGCGCCTCTTCGAGATGATGGGACTTCGTCACGCCCAGGATCGGAGCCGTTACAAACGGCTTGCTTAACACCCACGCCAGTGCGATCTGGGCGGGGGTGCAGCCGCGCGCCGCGGCCACCTGCTGCACCGCATCGGCCACATCGAAATCTGAGTCAAGCGCGTAGGCGTTGTGGGCCCACGTGTCGGTGCGGCCCCGCTCGGTGACCGGCTGATGGTCGCGCGTCCGGTTGCCCGTCAAGAAGCCGCGCGCCAGCGGGCTCCACGGCACGATGCCCACCCCCTGGTCTACGCAGAACGGAATCATCTCCCTTTCCTCCTCGCGATACACCAGGTTATAGTGGTTCTGCATGACAACGAAGGGGGTCAGGCCATTGAGTCGCGCGGTGTACTGCGCCTTCGCGAACTGCCAGGCGTACATGCTGGACGCGCCCAGGTAAAGGACTTTACCCGCCCGCACCAGGTCGTGCAGCGCCGCCATCGTTTCCTCGATAGGCGTCGCGGCGTCCCAACGGTGAATGTAGAGGATGTCAACATATTCGAGGCCGAGCCGCTTCAGCGAAGCATCCACTTCCTCGAAAATGTGCTTGCGCGACAAGCCAATTTGATTCGGCTTCGGCCCTGCGTCGAGGTGCGCGCCGAAAAAAACCTTGGTCGCGATCACGACCTCGTCCCGCCGGGCGTATTCCCTGAGCAGACGGCCCGTGACTTCTTCTGATAGGCCGTTGGAGTATACATCCGCCGTGTCGAAGAAGTTGATGCCGGCCTCCAGCGCGCGCCGGACATACGGCTCGGCCTCCGCCGCGGGGCGGGTCCAGGCGGCCAGCTTCCACTCCGGCGAGCCGAAGGACATCATCCCAAAACAAAGCCGCGAAACCTTCAAACCGGTGCAGCCCAGGTTGACGTAGTCCATCGCCGATACCTCCTGGGGTTCAGTGATCCAGGCCAAGCAGGAACGTACGCTCGTAGGTGCGTTCGATCGGATAGCGGCCATGCGCAAGACCTGCCTGGACCAGCGCCACCGCGTTCTGGCCGGGCACGTCCGCCTGCAGGTTGTGCGTCGGACAGAGGATATAGCCGCCGCCCGGCGCAAACATCTGGATCTTGCGCCGCACCTCTTCCGCCACATCCTCCTCGGTCCCGAACGGCAACACACCCTGCGTGTCCAACCCGCCGTGGAACGACAGGCGATCGCCGTAGGCCTCCTTGAGCGCCAGCGCGTTCATCCCTTTGGCCCGCGTCTGCACCGGGTCGAGCACGTCAACCCCGATTTCGATCAGATCCGGGATGATGGGCGCCACCGCGCCGCAAGAGTGCAGCATCAGTTTGCAGTCATAGTTGCCCAGGTCCGCCAAGCGCTCCTTGACGGCCAGGTAGACATCCTTCAGGATCGGCTTCACCAGGCTGCGAAATGCGCGCGGGGAGATCAGCATCCCCGTCTGGATGCCGAAGTCCTCGCCGCCCAACCGGATCACCGACAGGTACTTGCCGATGTGCGCCAGCCCTTCCATGTAGACGCGCTTTTGGATGGCCGCCGCGCGCGCCATCAGATCCTGGCAGAAGTCCGGGTTGGTCGCGACGTACATGAGCCACTGCGCCTGCCCGGCCGAGTAGTTGCCCTGCTCCCAGATGCTGTCGCCCAGCCGGCCGCAGAGCGCGTAATCGGTCGTCTCGTACAGGTGGCGCACCTGGTCGGCCACGCCCTCGTAACGCGCAGGATCCACCGGGTCGGGCCACGCGTAGGCGTCAAGGAGCGCGCGCGCGGGCTCCTTGATCGGCCAGTCCTGGATCTCGAACTGATCGCCCTGATCGGGCCGGGTGACCTTTCGGAAGGTCACGCCCCACTCATCTGTCCATTCGTGCATATCGAAGCTGAAGGGCGGCCGCGACCGTGGGCCGCGCAATCCCACCCAGATGAAATCCACGCTGAGGTGCTCGATTGCGTCCAGCCCCGGCTTGACCCGGTCCCAGACATCCGGCTTCAGCACCTCGGGCGGCAGGCCCAGGACGCGCCGCGTATCGGCGTAAGGGACTTTGGTCCAGGTGATGTCAATGGGAACGCGATCCGGCTCCTGATGGTTCAGCGCCAGGCGCACGCGTTCACGTGAAGTCAACTCAGAGGTCATCATGCCCTCACTGCAACGGATAGGGGCCGTACTCGCGCGCCGCGTCGAAGAAGGCCAGGATATTCTCCAGCGGCACGTCATCGCCGATGTTGTGCGACGGGGCCAGGATGTAGCCGCCGCCCGGCCCCAGCTCCTGGATGCGCCGGTGCACCTCATCCCGCACTTCGGCCGGCCGGCCGGCCGGCAGCAAGTGCTGAGCATCAACGCCGCCCAGGAAGCACAGGCGATCGCCGGCCTCAGCTTTGATGAGCGCCGGATCCATCCCCTTCGCGGCCACTTGAATCGGATTCAGAATGTCAACGCCGATCTCGATGAGGTCCGGCAGGAAGCGGCGGATCGCCCCGCACGTGTGATACATCACCCGCACGGTGGGCGAATGCGCCTTGATGGCCCGGATCAGATCGGCATGCACCGGCTTGAGCAGGGAACGGTACGTCGCGGGGGAGATCAGCGGGCCCGCCTGCGAGCCCAGATCATCCCCCATCTCCACCCACTCGACGAATTCGCCCACCGCATCGAGCTGCGCCAGATACAACGCCTTGAGTCCAGCCCCCACGCGCCAGAAGAGCGCCTCAACGAAGTCCGGCTGCAGCACCATGTCGGTGAAGAGGCGCTCCGTGCCGCGCAGCACCTGACACAGCTCGAACAGGCCGTTGTACTTCGGCCGGTATGCCGCGAGCGCATAGTCTGTCTCGCGGTGCAGGCGTTCCGCTTCTGCCCGCAGCCCCGCCCAACGGGCCGGATCGCCGGCATCCGGCAGCGGCAAGTCGGCCAGGCTCTCGATGGTCGCGTCGGCCAGGGGCTGGTTGGTGTATTCGTACATCTTCCCGTCGCCGTGCTCGCGATAAATCAGCCCCCAGTCGTAGTACCAGCCGCCATCGGGAGCTGTGCGCGCCCGAAACCCCGTGGGCGGCCGCATCGTGAGGTAGCGCACGTCGGCGCCCAGCGCGTCCAGCACACGGTTATCCAGCCGCATCATCTGCGGCCCGACGAGCACCGGCTCGACGTCACCCGAGATGCCGAAATGCCGCTTGAGCAGGTCCATGCGGGACTCGGTGATCTTGCCGCCCGTGCCACCCACACACACAGGCACGCGATCGGGCTGGCGGTGATCGAGCGCGGCGCGCACACGCGCGCGCGGTGTCATCCCGGCCATAGCGGCGCCTCCTAGCGACCGATCAACGCAAACAGCTTGTAGAGCAGCCAGATGCGCAGGTCGCCGCCACCGTCCCAGTTCGTGACCTGGACGGTGCCGGCCAGCTCCTTCGGGATCATGTTGTAGAAGTTGGCCCAGAAGGTGTACGGCTCGGCCATCGCGGTGGCGGCCAGCCCATACAACACCACGAGCAGAGAGCAGATGATCAGGTTATGGATGATGTTGCCCTTGGTCCAGCCGGTGATGTGCGCCATCCACCACTGGATGATCTGCACACTGATGATCGGGAAGATGCCGATGCCGGGCACGAAGATCGAGAGCAGGAACGCGATGGGATACATCAACGTGGTGGAAACGCCCACGGTCGGATGCGCCAGCAGCACGCTGGTATCCACGGCCACGTACACTTCACGCTTGCCCTTGAACCACTTCACGAGAAGCTTGCGCAGCCCTTCGTTGAAGACCGCCCAGCCTTCGAAGGTGACGCCGAGCGCCATCGGCCAGACGTGAAACATCATGCCCGAGACGATGCCAACCACCATGGCCGAGAGCACGTCGAAGCCCGCCAGCAAGCCCAACACCGTGCCGGTGATGAAACCCAGAACCAACGGCTCGGCGAAGAAGCCCAGATTCTTCTCCACCCACTCGGTCTTGATGTTGGCCTTGTTCAATCCCGGAATGCGCGCCAGCACCCAGGCGAGGGGTGCCGCCAGGATGAAGGCGTTTTGCGAGTTCGGGAAGCTGGCCGTGGCTGAAAACTCGTGGAAGTCCTGGAGGCGTTTGGCGTTCCAATCGGCCAGAAACACATCACTGACCAGGAAGATGATCATAGCCAGCGTGCCCCACCAGTAGCTGTTCGTGGCATACCAGACGACCATGCCCGTCCAGACCCCGCGCCACATGCAGGGGAAATCAACGTAGAGCGTCTTGGTGGCCCGAATCCAGATCAGGCCGATGTTGACCGCGACCATCAAGAGGATGTTGACCCAGATCAACGGGTTGACCAGCACCCCGGCGGCGTTGGACCAGCCGACATCCACGAGGGTCAGCTTGTTGAAAGAGCCGCCCAAATTCTGCGCCGCGCCGAGCACGGCCGGCGTGAAAAAGCGGACGGCCAGGTAGGTCAGGCCGAACATCGCCAGCGCACCCATGCCGACCTTGATGCCACCCTGGATGGCCTTCTTGACCGGCTGACGGATGATGACGCTCAAAAGGAAGACGACGATAGCAGTGGTGGCTGCTGCGGGCAAGATAGCGACATCGGCGAAGAATCCAGTAATGTTCATGGCGCCCCTCCTTTGGTGGCTTGCTGAGGATAAAACGGTGGTGATCAGTTGATGAATTGCGCGTCGAAGCAAACCGGCCCGCCCCCAAGGGCCGAATCAGGTGGTGCTGTGACCGATCTGCTTCTGTGATTAGCTTAAAGCAAGCTGCTGCGCGGCGCGCGCTAGCGCCGCTTACTTGCCCTTCACGATCCGCATGACTTCGTCCAGGGCGTCGTCGCCATCCAGCCCCATCACGAAATCGCTGCCATCTATGATGGGGACGCCCAGATTCTGGCGGATCTTGACGGTCGTGACGATGCACAGCGCATCCTGCGCCGCGGTGGCCAACTCCGGCACCTTTGCGGTGACCACCTCGACGCCGGTCACCTTCTCTTTCTTGAGCCGCTCCCTCACCTTTTCGGCGATCAACGGCGCCATGGAACAGGCCAGGCCACAGGCAGTAACGATCTTCTTCGACATGGTTGCTCCTCTTCTTCAAGGGTTGGGCTGCGCCAGCGCCTCGTTCACCGCGCTGGCGATCTGAGCAGGGTCGGTAGCCGCATAGAGCCGGCGCAACGCGGCCTCATCGCGGTAGACCGAAACGATGGAGCGCAGCAGGTAGACCTGCGCCTCCGGTTCGGTGACCGAGAGCATAAACACGATGGAGACGTCGAGCAGGCTCTCCGGGTCCCCCAGCTCGCCCCAGGCCACCGGCTGCGCCAGGGTGGCGATGGCGATGCCAGGCCTGAGCGTATGCTCGACGCCCGCGTGCGGGATCGCCGAGCCGAGGCCGAGGGTCGGCAGCCCGGTCGGGCACGTCTCCTCCCGGCTGATGGCGGCAGCAATAAAGCTGGGCCGCACATAGCCGTGCGCCACCAGCACGCCGCCGAGCCGTTGAATAACCTCAACCGCTGTGGCTGCCGCCATGTGTACGACAACCAGCTCCTCCGGCACCCGGAAATCCGCTGAACCGCTCACCGGCTAATTATCTCCCATGTTGGCGGTGGCGACTAACTTCGACGTCGCCGCATCGAACACATACAGGCGGCAGTGCTCGAACGACAACCAGAGCGGTGTGCCAACCGGCGCGGTGGCCAGGCACTCAGAGATCAACTCCACCAGGTGCTGGCCGAACTGCGCCGTCACAAGCGGCTGGCGGCCCGAGTGCTCGACCGCGTACACCGTGGCGGGTATCGAGTGCGGAACGCCCTGCAGATCGGAGGCCACATCGGGCGGCCGCACGCCGATGAGAACATCCTGGCCTACGCCGCTGTCGAGCAGAGCGTCGCGCGTACACTCGTCGAGCGGAACCAGGTGGCCCGCCAGGTCGAATGCCATGTGGCCGTTCGTCGAAACCAGGCGCGCTGGCAGGATGTTCATGGTTTGATCGCCGCCGAAACGCGCGACATCCACGGACACCGGCCGCTCGTAGAGCTCGCGCGGCGTGCCCACCTGCTGCACCTTGCCGCTGAAGATGACCACGATCCGGTCTGCCATCGCCATCGCTTCCGTCTGGGCTGGCGTCGCATAGAGGGTCGTCGTCCCGCGGTCGTGCTGGATGCGTTTCAGCTCGGCGTACATGCGGTGACGCAGTTTGGCGTCCAGGTGGGCAATCGGCTCGTCCAGCAGCGTGACCGCCGGCTCGCGGATCAGGCACCGCCCGAGCGCAACCCGCTGCCGCTGCCCGCCGCTGAGGGCGCGGGGGGTGCGCTGCAGCAACGAATCAATCTGGAGCACCTGAGCGATCTCTTTGACCCGGCGCTCGACGTCGGCCTTGCTGTGTTGCCCGCGCCGCCCCGGAACTTGCAGGGGAAAGGCGATGTTCTCGAACACGGACAGGTGGGGATACAAAGCGTAGTTCTCGAAGGCCATCGCCACGTTGCGATCAGGGGTGTCAATTTCCGCCATCGGCCGGTCGTCAAAGAAGATGCGCCCATCGTCCAACGGCTCGAGGCCGGCGATCAACTTGAGCGTGGTCGTCTTCCCGGCCCCAGCCGGCCCGAAAAGGACGAGGAATTCGCCCTGTCGCGCCGTTACCGTCATCTCTGAAACGGCAGTGAGCTTTCCGTAGCGTTTGGTAACGCCCTCGAGCCTGATTTCAGCCATGTCTAAGCTCCTTGACCGCTCACGAGGTTCTGGCCGGTCTCTGCGTCGAAGAAATGCAAATGGTTGGTGAACTCCAGGTAGATGGGCTGCCGGAGCCCGGGGAAGAAGTCGGACCCGGAAACGGCAAGCACCATCTCGGCCCCGATGCAGGCCGTGACGACGTTATAATCGCCGTGCGGCTCCAGGCCATACACCTCGGCCGCAACGGTCGCATCCCCCGGCGCGCCGCGCGGGTTAACATGCGTGGGCCGCACGCCGAGGATCAGATCCGACTTGCCGGCCCGATCCAGCGCCGCCGCGGTGGCGGGGTTGGCAATCGGGAGCGCCAACCCGTTCGATTGAAACAGGAGCCGGCCTTGTTCCCGCCGCACCTGGCCCTTGATGATGTTCATCGGCGGCTCACCGATGAAGCCGGCCACGAACAGGTTGGCGGGATGGTCGAACAGGTCATCAGGCGAGCCGACCTGCTGCACGATGCCCAGGTCCATGACGACGATCCGATCGGCCATGGCCATCGCTTCGATCTGGTCGTGGGTCACGTAGAGCATCGTGGTGCCCAGGCTGCTCTGCAAGTGCTTGATCTCCTTGCGCATCCGGCGGCGCAAAGTCTCGTCCAGGTGCGAGATCGGCTCATCGAACAGGAACACGGCCGGCTCCCGCACGATCGCGCGGGCGATGGACACGCGCTGCTTCTGACCGTCGCCCAGCTCGGCCGGGTAGCGGTCCAGGATGCCCTGCAAGTCCACTACCTCCGAGGCGTGCGCGACCCGCTCCTTGATCTTGGCGTCGCTGAAGTCACGCACCCGGAGCGGGAACGCGATGTTCTCGAACACGGTCAGGTGCGGGTAAAGCCCATACGACTCGTACACCATCGCGATGTCGCGCTGGCGCGGTTTCAGATCGTTGACCACCCGGTCGCCGATGCGGATCTCACCGGCCGTGATGTCCTCGAGGCCGGCCACCATGCGCAGGGTGGAGGTCTTACCGCAGCCTGAAGGGCCGAGCAGCGCCATAAACTCATGGTCCTGGCACACCAGGTTCAAGTCCCGCACCGCGACGACCTTCCCGGCATAGATCTTCCAGACCTTGTTGAAGGTGATATGAGCCACGCGCGCCTCCTACCTAACCCTTAACCGCGCCCAGTGTCAGGCCGCGCACGATGTCGCGCTGAAT
Organism: uncultured Anaerolineales bacterium; assembly: GCA_964551735.1. GTDB lineage: Bacteria > Chloroflexota > Anaerolineae > CG2-30-64-16 > CG2-30-64-16 > DAOUAT01. The sequence continues at coordinate 6,754 of CAZKEF010000023.1, read as the reverse complement.
CGCGATGGCCAGCAACAGCACCGGCACCACCGTCAGCAGCATGGCCCCAGCCATCGGTCCCCACATGATCCCCGTGAAGGTCTTGTAGAGGGTCAGCCGCACGACGGCCGTCTGGTGCTCGCCGCTGGTGAGCATGAAGCTGAAGATATAGTTGTTCCAACTGAAGATCGTACACAGGAAGGCGGTCGCCACCAGGCCAGGGCGGATCAGCGGAAGGATCACCTTCCAAAAGACGTACAGGCCGCGCGCGCCGTCCACCCGGGCGGACTGCTCGATCTCGACGGGAATATCCTCGAAGAAACCCCGCAAGATCAGCACCACGAGCGGCAGGTTGATGAGCTGGAGCACCAGCACCATGCCCAGGTACGTGTTGTAGAGACCCGTCCTGTTGTATAGCACGAACAGCGGGATGAGGATCAGCAGGGGCGGCATGAAGTACAGGCTGAGATAAAAGAAGTGCACGTCCCCCTTGCTCTTGAAGTTGTAGCGCGCCAGGATGTAGGCCACCGGTGCACCGAGCACCAGCGCCAGCAGCACGGCGGGTACAACCGTCAGCACGCTGTTAGTCATGGCCTGGATGAAGTCAACCCCGGTAGACGACGCCCGGCCCGCAAAGACCTCGCGCCAGTGGTCGAGCGTGGTCGCAAACCCCCACAATTTGGGCTGCGAGGTGTAGATCTCTGTGTCCACCTTGAACGCCAACGTGGCAATCCAGTAGATGGGCAGCAGGGAATAGAGGCTGTAGAGGACCAGCGCCCCGTATGTCAGGATCTTGCCCACAAGCTCGCCGGGCCGCGCAGCAGTCTTGTGAATCTCCAGTGACTGCCGCTCTGCGCGCGTCAGGGGAGCCCCCTCGAGTATCGCGCTCATGATCGCCTCCTCACAGCCAGGTGCGCGAGATGCGCGTAAACAACTTCTTCGAGATGAACATGACGATGAAGAACAAGGTGATACAGTAGGCGCCGGCCTGACCGAGAAGCAGGTTCCGATAGCCGCTCACCGAGGCCTGGAAGCTGAGGGTCGTGGTTGTGTCACCCGGCCCACCGCTCGTTGCCACCTGAATGATGTCGTAGCCGTTCAGGCAGAGCACCAGGCGAAACAGCAGCACCAGGAAGATGGTCGGCGCCAACTGCGGCAGCGTGACCATGCGGAAGGTCTTCCAGGGGCCTGCGCCGTCAACCTCGGCCACCTCGTATTGCAGCCGCGGGATGGATTGTAACCCCGCCAGGAGGATCAAGGCGACAAAGGGCGTGAAGTGATACGCATCAATCGCCACGACCGAGAAGATGGCCGTCTTTGCGTTCGCCAGCCAGGCCGGCGCATTGATGCCGATCTGGCGCAGCGCGTAGTTGATCCAGCCCAGGCTTGGATCGAGCAGCGCTTTCCACATCAGCGCGCCGGTCGCGGGCGGCAGCATCAACGGCAACAAGATCAGGACGCGGAAGAGCGAGCGCCCCCACATGGCCCGATTGAGCAGCAACGCCAAACCGAACCCCAACAGCATCTCTACCCCGACCGCCAGACCCACATACTGAACGCTGATCCAGGCCGCGTGCCAAAACGTCGTGCTCGTAAACATCTTGACGTAGTTTCCAAGGAAGATGAACTTGGACGTTGGCGCGTTCAGCACCGCGTTCGTGAGGCTGGTGTAAAAGGCGTAGAGAATCGGATAAATGGCGATCAGCAGGACCAGGATAATGCTTGGGAGCGCCAGGATGACCGGCGTTCGCGCCTGAAGTCGCTTCAGTGAAATCCTCATGCTCGCTCTCCACGGCTGGTTAGTTGACTGTGCCGGCGGGCGCCGGCAGTGACTCGGCCGCGCCGGATGGGGCGCTACGGCGCGGCCGAGTGTCGAGCGGTGTTGCGTTACTTCTTCTGGGCGAATTTCTCGTAGAAACCCGCGTCGCGCATGATCTTCTCCGATTCCTTCACCGCCGCATCCAGGGCGTCCTTGGCGCTTTTCTCGCCCAGGATCGTTTGCTGGACCGCGATCACCCATGGGCCGGTCATCGCGACCATCTGCGGGCTAACGGTGTAGAAGTTGCCCCAGTACTGGCGCGACGCATCCACCGCTTCGCGGTAGTTGCCCCAGTCCTTGGTGATCGCCATGATGCCCTCACCTTCCCAGGTGGACTTGCGCACCGGGATCATGGCGCGCTGCTCGGCGCTCACGACCTTCATTACTGGCTTGCTAGTCGCCCACTGGAGGAAGAGCCAGGCCGCACTCGGATGGACCGCCTTGGCGTTGATGGACCAGGCCCAGTACCACACCGGGATGCGGATCGAGCCGGTGGGGCCGGCGGGCGGGTTGCCATAGACCATCTTGCCGGCAACCTGGGACTTCTCGGGGTTTTCATAGGTATCCGCGAAAGCCATGTCGTCAATGGTGCAGCCCACCTTGCCGGAAGCCATGTTCGCGACCACCCCATCCCAACCGATGTTCGTCTGGCCGGGCGGGCCGTACTGGCGCAGCGTGTCGCCATAGAGCTGCGTGTACTCGGCGCACTTCTCGCAGTTGTACACCGGGATGCCATTCTCATCCAGGTCGCGCTCAGAATAGGCGAAGAAGCCGGGGGCGTAACCGTACATCAGGCTGTAGTCGCGCGCGCCGCGCTGCACCACGCCGTATTCGTCGCCGCCGGTCATCTTCTTGGCCGCTTCGGCCCACTCGGTCCAGGTCTTGGGCGGCCCTGCCAAGCCGGCCTTCGCCAACTTATCCTTGTTGCAGATCAGCATGAGCGGCTCGGAGTTCACGGGGATGGCGTTCTGCGCGCCCTTGCCGTAAGTGCCGATGCCATACTGGCCGTTCCAGGCGTGCGCGGCCCAGTCGGCAGGAAAGAAGTCCTGGACATCGTACCACGCTGCGTCGGTCAAGGCCGGATCGTTGAGAAACTTGTTCAGATCGGCGGTCCAGCCAGCTTCCGCATAGGCCCATTCGAATTCGGTGCCGTTCTGGATCAGGTCATAGAAACCGGTGCCGCCCTGCAGGTCAGCGGCCGTCTTGGTCCAGAACTCCTCCACCGGCAGGATATCGTAGACCACTTTGATGTTGCTGAGCTTCTCAAACAGCGGCACGTAGGGGCGTAGCGCGTTGATGTAGGGGTGTGACAGGGCTGCCACGTGGATGGTGATGCTTCCGCCAGGGGCGCTCTTGGCCGGCGCTCCCCAGTCAATCTTGGCGTTCGTGAAGTCTGACTCCTTCAACGGCGCCCAGGGGTCCTTGGGCGGCTCCGGAGTTGCGGTGACGACAATGGTCTGCGGCGTGCCTTGCACGATAACGGTCTGGATCACAGGCGCCGCAGTGGGGGCCGGCGCTGGCTGGCCGCAAGCACTGAGGATGACGGTCAGCACGACAAACAGGAAGAGCAAACGCTTGGTGGCGAACATGGTGGTCTCCTTGCTGAATAGATGAACGCGTCTTCGGATTCCTCGGCACGACATCGCCGACTGCTGCACATCAGGGGGCTCTGACTCGTTTCGCTCTGATTGTGACGTGACCAGAGCAGTTCTCCTCCTTCTGCAACCTCCTTCCCGGCGGATCAGCTCGCACCTCAGATGATAACCTTGCAAGCATTAGCTTGTATAATGGACATCATCTACGATTCAAACCAAGCGCCGCTAGATACGGATCACAAGTAAGAAAAAACACACACAAGAATCTATACGTTTACACTCTGAACATTTGCGAATTTCATCATATCACAGACCAATCACGTTGTCAATATGGAAAATTGCCCACATCTGGACAAATAATTCCCCCAAACGACCCAGATCGAGGCCTCGTAGCGACGTAAACCTGCCCAAGTTGTGCCTTTTGCCACACCAAATCCCGCGCGCCGAATGGGTCTGGATTCACAGAGACCAGGTAAAACAACCTATTGACAACTCTAGCGCGATCTGCTAGAATCAACCCAAAAGCGTAAGATCATATTTTCAAGGGTCAAGCAAATGAACTCACGCCAACGCATCGCTCTCACTCTGTCCCACAAACAACCCGATCGCGTCCCGCTCAGCCTCGGCGGCACCGCGCACAAGCTGGCCGATTCGCGCTACCAGCTCCTCAAAGAGCACTTCGGCATCGTGGGCGACTCCCCGCAGCGCCTCACCGGCGCCTATCTGAGCTATGCCGATAACCGGGTTCTGGATGCGTTGGGAACCGATATCCGCCATGTCCACCTGCGGCCACCGCGCGCATTCATGGCAGAGCAGTACCCCGACGGAAGCTGGCGCAACGAGTGGGGGTTCCATTACCGCGTCCTGCCCAGCGGCTTCTACGAGCTGGGGGGCACGCCACTGGCAGAGGCGACCGCGGCCGACCTGGCGCGCTACCCCTGGCCCGATCCGCACGACCCGGCGCGCGTGGCCGGGCTGGCGGAAGAGGTCGAAGCGCTGGCGCGGGACACCCCTTACGCGATCGCCGCGTATCGCCCCACTATCTCCGGCATCTTCGAGCTCGCCGTGCAGCTTCGCGGGATGGAGAGGCTCTTAACCGACCTGCTGCTGGACCGGGCGTTCGTGGATGCGCTCTTCTGGAAGCTGGCCGAGGTGTTAGCGGAGTTCTATCGGGCCTACCTGGCCGTTGTCGGCCCCTATGTGCAGATCGTGGAAATGGCGGATGACCTGGGCTCGCAGGCCGGGCCCCTGTTTGCGCCCCGCCTCTATCGGGAGATCCTGCGCGAAAAACACGCCTACGTGATCCGGACGATCAAGGAGCACGCGCCCCAGGCTCGGGTGATGCTCCACAGTTGCGGCGCGGTCAAGCCCTTCATCCCCGATTTCATCGCGGCGGGCTTCGAGATCCTGAATCCCATCCAGCCGTTGGCGCGGAACATGGACCCGGCGAAGCTGAAAGCTGAGTTCGGCAAGGAGATCGTTTTCCTGGGCGGCGTTGATGTGCAGCAGACCATGCGCGGCCCGGCCGAGGGGGTGCGCGACGAGGTGCGCAGGCGCATAGATGAGCTGGGCCAGGATGGCGGCTTCATCTTGGCGCCGTCGCATAACTTCGGCGATGACGTGCCTTTGGAAAACATTCTGGCGTTCTTCGAAACAGCGCACCAATATGGCGTTTACGGAGGATCGAGCGGAGGCTGACAATGCAGAAAATCAAAGCCATCATTGCGAATGCTGTTGGGCTGTATGCACGACCGGCTTCCCGTTCGTGCAAACCGCAAAACTACACAAAAGCGACATTCGCGTTATTCATGCTGGCCGGTCAGCCAACACCAAGAGTATCCTTTCCGTGCTGGCGCTGGGCGCCGGCAAAGGGTGTGAGTTAACTATTTGCGCGGACGGCGAGGGTGCCGTTGAAGCGTTAGGCGCATTACATGCCCTCATCCTGCACAACCTTGGAGAGGCCGCATGAAACACGTTCGGGGATCGGCGTCGCACCTGGGATCGCCGTAGGTTCCACCTTTCTGTTACAGGAGGCCCAGCCCGCGGTCACCCACCGGATTACGCACGATGACTCGCAGCCCTCGCTGAAGTGCTCGGCTTCTGCACAGCGACCGGCGGCGCAACCTGACACACCGCCATCCTGGCACGCGGATTGTGCCTGCCCGCCGTTGTTGGAGCTGGTGCGGCGATCCTGGACATCTTGCCTCAACGCGTGCCTCGTAAGCCAGAAACTTGATCCAACGAGCGCAGCCAGGCGTCGCGTTCGTCGCCGATCGTTTCACCGCGTTGATGGTGGTCGAGCCGCCGCGCCAGGACTTGCAGCTCCGCGTTGAGGCGCCGCAGACAGGCGGTCTCGATCTCTAGCAAGCGGGCCAGGGCGCGGCGGTCGGCAGGCAGCGCCAACGCCTGGCGCAGGTGCGGCAGACACAGGCCTGGCGAAACTTCCAGCGCGGCCGCCAACGCCGGATCGCCGATGTAGTGGAGCAGCGCGACCAGGTAAACCTTCTCCACCGAGGCCTGATGCTGGCAGCCCAGGCAGGCGCGCCGCGGCGCCAACGCGGCCGCGATCCGCGCCGCCACCTGGTCGGGCCATCGCCAGCGGCCCGGCAGCGCCAGTAAGCCCCGGGGCCGCGCGCCGGTCAGCGCGCGGCGGTCGCCCTCAGTCTCCTCCAGCACCGTCTCGATGATGTCCCAGTGGATCAACGCCACGCCCAGCCCCACGCCGACCATGTCCCGCAACTGCTGGGCGTGTTCGCTGCAAAAGCCGCGCGCCGCCCGCATCTCCGCACGCGCGCCCCGATCGACCCCGAAGGAGCCGATCAAATCCTCCAGGTAGTCGCGCAACGCCTTTTGCACCAACAGGCAGATCGGGCAGACCTGCTGGTGCAGGTTCTCGCGCGGGGTCAGCGCACGCAGCAACTCATTGTAGGTCGCGGGACTGACGTCCATCAAGGTGCCTCACCATCGTGATGACAAAGCGCCCTCATCTCACCGATTCCCCCGTCATCCCCTATCCCCTCCTCTCCCTGTCTCCCCATTTCCCCATCACCCCACCAACCGCCGCTCCAACGCCGCGATGCGCGCCCTGATCTGGTGCTTGCTCCGCACCAGTTGCAGCGGCACGTCGGTGAACGCCAAGGACTCGCTCATGCGCTCCTCGATCAGCAGCAGGTTCTCACGGTAGTTGCCCCACTAAGTCCGCCGGCTAGCGAACTGGCGCGCTGTGCGCCGACTGGACACTCACACCTGCGGTTGCCCGCAGGGCAAAGTGCAGGTGCGAGTTCGCGCCCCGCCAGGCCTGCCCTGAGCCCGACGAAGGGTCGGCGATCGTTCGCGCCCACTTCAGCACCCGATGATACTT